>CAVTFL010000038.1:0-486698 GCA_963733925.1 uncultured Alphaproteobacteria bacterium
CATTTGTCGGCGGCAGCAACAGCAGCGCGAAGGTGAGGGCCACGCAGTCCATACCGCGCGAGTTTCCCGCGGCAGATCGACCGATACCCCGCGAACGCCAGCGACGAAGTTGCACTATTTCGTCAGGATTTCGTTGCTGCGTGCCAGAGAATAGTCGACCTCATACTTCGCGAACATCGCCTTGTCCGGACCATCGGCCTTCATGGTCAGAAGCCCGTCCAGAATAGCCTGGGCGAGGTCTTTGTTGCCTTTGGTAAGGCCGACATCGACCTTGTAGTCGGTGACGATCATGAAGCCGCGTTCGAAGGCCGCCGGGTTGAGTTCCACCAGTCGGTTCACCATGCCCAGGTCCGACATCAGGATGTCGGCGCGGCCCGTTTGGATCAACCGCGTGCCGCCGGGCATGTCCGGATAGGTGACGATATCGACCGCCCCTTTCCCTGCACCGGTGCACTTGGCACTGATGTTGCGGAACGCCGCTTCCTCGACCGTACCCAGTCCGGCAGTGGCACGCAAGCCACAGACCTCGTCAAGCGACGTGATCTTCTTTGGGTTGCCCTTCGCCACGAGCCCTCCGGTCGCCGCGGTCATGTAGATGACGTAGTCGATCTGCTTGGCGCGCTCCGGCGTGTAATACAGCGTGTCCCACATCACATCGGCTTGCCCCGCGACGACTGCCGGCAACAGACCCGACCAGCCGCCGGTGAAGAACTCGACCGGTACGCCGGCGCAGGCGAATGTCCAGCGCGCCATGTCGGCATCGAGACCGATGAGATGCTCGAAGCTCTTCGGGGCGCGGAAGCTGTAGGGTGGGCTCTCGCCGTCCTGGCCAATCTCAATGGTCTTGCCGGCCAGGCTGGGATATTTCGTCGCCACCTTGTCGGGCTCACATTTTAATTCGCCCGCTAGCGCCGGCGCAGCTACCAGGCACACCGCCAGCGCGGCGGCCAGGCCAGCGAGCGGGGGAAAAAGTCGCTTCATGCGTGGCGTCCTTACGTGGATGTTTCTGCTCTGAGAGGCACTTGCTTCGCAACACCGAACGCAAGCAACGTGCCAGGGCAACCGGCGCGGCAGGCGCTTCAAGGAGGCGGATGCACGCTCCGCCAATGCTCGGCGATCTCGCGTCCGGTGCAGAACCAAACCCGGTCGTGTCGAGCAACGTATTCGAGGAACCGCACAAGTCCCACCGCGCGCGCCGGCCGGCCGGTGAGGCGGTCATGCAGGCCAATGCTCATGATTTTCGGACATTCGGCGCCTTCGGCGTACAGCATGTCGAAACAGTCGATCATGTAGCGCTCGAAGTCTGCGGCGGTACCGAACCCTTATGGTCGAAACGATTGTCATTGGTCTCGTAAGAATATGGAATTACCAGATGCGACTGCCCAGCAACGCTGACCCAGTACGGCAACTCGTCGTTCAGGCTGTCACGGTCGTAGAGTAGACCGCCATGTTCAACGAGCAGGTGCCGCGTGTTCGGACCAGGACGCCCGGTCATCCACCCAACCGGCGCGCCGCCGGTCAGCCGCGTGATGCCCTCGAACGCGAGTCGGATGTGCGTCCGCTCGGTTGCCTCATCAACCGTCTGATAGTCGATGGAGCGATAGCCGTGGCTGACGATTTCATGCCCGTCGGCGAGGAATGCCGCAACCGCGTCGGGGCTCTGCTCCAGAGCCCACACCACGCCGAGCACACTGACCCTGACGCCGAACCGTTTCAGGATCCGCAGAATACGCCAGTTGCCCACGCGCGGCCCGTATTCGAATGCGGTTTCCACAATCTGGCTCCGCATCCCGGGATAGGCGGGAAACCCGGTGTCGGTCAGCATATTCTCCGACGTCCCATCGCCCTCCAGCATCGAGCGCTCGCCGCCAGCCTCGAAATTCAGATTGATGTTGATCGCGATGCGCGCGTTGTTCGACCAGCCCGCGTGTGGCGGCGTGGCGCCATACCCGCGGAAATCGCGCGGCGGCCCGGGGTCGTTCGTCTTGTCGCGCACGCTTGCCACTCCCTCCTGCGTAAGGCCACCTTACGCACGTAGCGCGCCAATCCACACGCTCGAGGGCTGTCCCGCCGGCCGCGACCCAACGGTATCCACTGACGGGAAACCGGGCATGGATCGCGGTCAATTGCATCGCGTTTGGGCGGGACCCGGCCGGCCCACGTGGCTTGTCGCCCAGTGCCCCTGGCCCGGAAAATGCCTAGCCTGCGTTGATCACAAGGAGGGGGACCATGAGCGATTTCGAGGTGTTTGAAGCCACCGGCTTTGCCCTGCAGAAGGGTGGCGCGCTGCCCGCCGCGCGCTTGGCGTACAAGACGCTCGGCAAGCTGTCAGCGGCCGGCGACAACGTGGTGCTGATCCCGTCATGGTATTCCGGCACCCACAGGGAGGCCGAGTTCTGCATGGTCGGGCCGGATCGGGCCATCACGCCGGAAAAGCACTTCATCGTTTTCGTCAATCTGCTCTCGGGCGGCGTGTCGTCTTCCCCGAGCAACACTCCAGCCCCGTTTGAGGCCACGCGTTTTCCCAGGGTGACGCTGTACGACAACGTTCGTCTTCAGCATATGCTTCTGACCGAGCACCTGGGTGTCGAGCGCATCAAACTCGTCGCTGGCTGGTCGATGGGCGGGTGCCAGTCATTCCAATGGGGCGCACAGTATCCCGACATGATGCAGGCAATTGCGCCGCTGTGTGGTTCCGCGCGCACGGCGAACTTCAACAAAGTGTTTCTGCTTTCATTGCGGCGCGCGATGACGCTCGACCCGGCGTTCGCCGAGGGCTTCTACACGCGCCCTCCGCTGGCCGGATTGAAGGCGTTTGCGGCCATCTATGCCGGCTGGGGCTTCTCCGAACCGTTCTATCGCACCGAAGGTTTCCGCCAGTTCGGGGCAGCGACCTGCGAGGAATTCGTGACCAACTTCTGGGAGGGCGCCTTTATCCACCACGATGCCAACGACCTGCTGACCCTGCTGCAGACCTGGTACGACGGAAACATCGCCGATGGCGCCGCCTACGGTGGCGACTTCGACGCAGCATTACGGGCCATCAAGGCGCGCACTGTGATCATGCCGGGGCAGTACGACACGTACTTCCCGCCGGTCGACAGCGAATATGAGGCCAGCAGGATCCCCAACGCGGTGTGCCGCACAATCCCGTCGATCTGGGGCCACATGACGCTGTGGAACCAGGACGACAGAGCGTTCATCGACGCCGGTCTGCGCCACGCACTGGGCGAATAATGAGGTGCGCGGGCGACAACGTTTTGCTTCGCCGTCGCACCCAACCGGTTCATGCCACGCGTTCGCTGCCGTCATGTTAATCTCGACCAAAATGTGCCTCTCTGGCTGCCGAGCCCATCATTGGTCAGGGTAGTGGCGCTCGGAGGAGATCGCACCATGACACAGGACCACGACCCGCCCGTTCCGGACATTGTCACGACCGCCTTGCGGCTGGTGCCCGCTGTACGCGCCGCCAGCGACGAGGCGGAGCAAATGCGCCAGACCCCGCCTTGGCTCGCGGCCGAGATCACCAGCGCGGGCATCTATCAGCTATACCTGCCGCGCTCGATGGGTGGGCCCGAAACGCCGCCTTTGACAGTGTTTCGCGTCATCGAGGAACTGTCGAAGGCCGACGGATCGGTGGGTTGGTGCGTCTCGATCGCAGCGGGCCTTTCACAGCTTCTCGGCCGTCTGCCGGTTGAGGTCGGTCGCGAACTCGCCGGCACCCCGGCCGACTATCGGGCCGCCGGGTCGGCGCGGCCAGGTGGCGGAGCGTGGGAGGTCCCGGGCGGCTATCGCGTCAAGGGGCGCTGGAATTTCGCCAGCGGCATCCAGAACGCTCGTTGGCTGTACTGCACCTGTATCATGATGGACGGCGACACACCCCGTCGCGCGGCCTCTGGCGGGCCGGTCCTGCGCGCCCTGTGGGTGCCCAGGGACTCCGTGACCATCGTCGACACTTGGTCGGTGATGGGTATGCGCGGCACCGGCAGCCAGGATTTCACGGTCGACGATGTCTTCGTTCCGGAGAGGCGGAGCCGCTCGTCGGACGCGCCTCCGATCGAGACAGGCCCGTTGTACAACGAGCGGGCCTGGTACGTGCACCTGTGGACCCCCTCGGCAGCGAACGCTCTCGGCATCGCACGGGGCGCAATCGACAGCCTGGCCGAGATCGCCGCTACCGAAGCCTCCACCATGTCGAGCAATCTGTTGCGCGACCGGCCGATGGTCCAGGCCCGCATCGGCGAAGCAGACGCGATTGTCAGCGCCGCCCGTGCCTACGTTTTCGACGCTGTCGGCCGGCTGTGGACAACCTTATCTGCCGGGAGGACGCCGTCGGATCAGGAGGTCGCGCAAGGCCGCCTGGCGCTCGTGCATGCGATGCATGAATCCGTCCGCGCGGTGGACAAGGTGTTTCACGCGGCGGGCACCAACGCGATCTACAACCGCCTGCCCCTGGAACGAGCCTTCCGCGACGCCCACGTCGCGGCACAACATGCCGCGGGACTGCCGGGTTATTTTGAAGTCGCGGGAAAAGTACTCCTCGGGTTGCGGCCGACCGAGCCGGGTTGGTGACCGTTGGACCTCGCTTCGCGACGGCGGGGGGAGCGCCCGTGCGGTCGTGCCCACCACCCGGATTCACTGTTGCGGCGAGCGCTGCGCCGTGCGTGATCGATCTAATTGTGTTTACAGATCATTATCATTCGTTAACTTTCTGTTAACATCCGGTCTTTAGGGTCCCCTCGTTCAAAAGCGACAAAAGCCCAAAGTCACCATTAATTCTGAAGCCGGAGTAACCCCCTGAACAACAGATGCTCGGTTGAAGTGCCCGCCTGTAAAGCGGGTCGGCATCGCTTAGGGCCTCCATGATCATCTCGCCCGATGTGCCGTTCAGGAACGCCAGTCTGGTCCCGGTCGGTTCGCCGTCGCTCAGCCCAACGTGCTCCGACGAACCCACGGACGCTGCCAGGCTGGTGGCGATTTCCGCGGAGGTTGATCGCGCCGCTGCCGACCTTGCGGCAGGTCGCGTGCGGGAAGCGGTCGACCGTATCAGAATTCTGCTCGCGGAAAATCCCGAGCATCCCCGAACCCTCGGTATGCTTGGTCAGATCGCGCTAGTCGCGAATAAGCCTTGCATCGGCCTCTCCCCGCTGCAACGGGCGGTCGCGCTCGATCCCCGACTGGAACATCGGGTCTGGCTTGCGCTCTGTCTCGCCAAGCTCGGTTGCCCTGCAGATGCGGTGCACATAATCAGCGCCGGTATCAAGACCATGCCCCCAACGGCCAACGCCCACTTCGCGGTGGGCATGGTATTTTACGCCCTTGGCAAATACGAGGAAGCCGCCCGCTTTTACGCGAACTGCATCGCACTCGACGCCAGCCGAGCGGACGCCCATCATCGCTATGCCAGGGCCCTTCATGCGTCCAATAACACCGGTTCAGCCGTCGACGCCTACACGGAGGCAATCCGAACCTGTTGCACCAGGGCCGATTACTACGCCGATTTGAGTGGAGCGTTATCTGATCTTGGTCGTTTCGAGGACGCCTGCACCGCCGCCAAGACCGCGGTAGAACTCGATCCTGCCTGCGTCGTGGGGCTTAACAATCTTGGCCACGCGCTGCAGAGCCTCAACCGAAGCTCTCAAGCCGTGATAGCCTACGAAAAGGCGATCGGAGCGTGTGACACCTACACGAAAGCAAGGTTAGGACATGCGTTGGCCCTGCTGAAATGCGGCGACTTCGAACGCGGCTGGCGCCAATACGAATGGCGCTGGCCGGACGGTCAGACGTCACGTCTCGATCTCGACGTCCCAGTCTGGCGCGGCGAAAACCTGCGCGGACGGACGATCCTGCTGCACGCCGAACAGGGATTGGGAGATACACTGCAATTCGTGCGGTTCGCACCGCTCGTCGCGTCGCGTGGAGGCCGCGTCGTGCTGGAAGCGCCGGCATCGCTCGTCCGATTGCTGCGGGGCGTCGATGGGATCTCGGACGTTATTGCCCATGGCGATCCAATACCGCCGATCGACTTGCACTGCCCGATGGCAAGCCTGCCGCTTGTCTTCCAATTGCGCCTCGAGACTATACCCACATCGCCATATTTGCACATACCTCCGGAAGCCGCTGTGCCCTGCCATTGCTTAATGCGATCGATTGAACGGCCGGGACTTGTCGTTGCGCTGGTTTGGGCCGGTGATCCGCGTCAGTCTGAGCCGAGCCTGAATCTGGTCGACCGTCGCCGATCGACAACCCTCGAAGTCCTTGCCCCGCTACTCGATATCGACGGGGTTCGCTTCCTGAGTTTTCAGTTCGGCGAGGCGCGCAGGCAACTTGCCGCCTCGAACTGGCCAATCGTTGACGCGATGGAGGGCGTGGCAGATTTCGCCGATACCGCGGCGCGGCTCGCCGGGGTCGACCTGCTGATCAGTGTCGATACATCGATGGTGCATCTGGCCGGCGGCCTTGGCATGCCGGTGTGGCTACTGTCACGCTTTGATGGGTGTTGGCGCTGGCTGGAACGTCGCAACGATTTGCCCTGGTATCCTTCCATGCGCATTTTTCGCCAACCGTCACCGGGCGACTGGTCCAGCGTGGTCGCCGAAGTTGCCACAGCCTTACGAGAGATCATTCACGGATCGGATCTTGTGCCGACCTGGCCACGCGAAGCCCGAGATCGCTGGCCACCCTAGCCCCAGATCTCCGTGAGGCAACGACCAGCGCTCGGTCGCGCTTGTGACAAGGCGGTTCGTTTCAGGCAGCCATCTTCACCAGCGTCTCGATCTCCGCCATGCGGGCGTCAACCCGTTCGGGCCGTTGGCTGCCGAGATTCACGATCAGGCGATGCACCCCAATCTCCGCGTATTCTCGCATCGCGTCGACCGGCATCCCCAAAGGCGGCGTCATGATGATCTCGAAGTCATTGCCGCGCTTCCGCCCGGCTTTCGCGAATGCGGCGTCAAGGCGGTTCAGCATCTCCCGCGTGCCGGCGGCGTCACGATTGAACCCATACCATCCGGCACCGAACTGCACCGCACGGCGAAGGGCTGCGTCGGCATAACCCCCGACGATAATCGGCACGTGCGGCTTCTGGATGGGCTTAGGGTCCATCCGCATGGTCTCGAACTTGATCCACTTGCCCGCGTAATCCACTACCGGCTCGGTCCATAACCGGCGCATGACGTCCAGGAACTCGTCGCAACGCGCGCCACGATCTTCCCAGCGGTAGCCACAGGCCTCGACCTCCTCTTTGTTCCAGCCGACACCGATGCCGAAATCGACCCGTCCGTCCGTCAGCCAGTCCAGCGTGCACATTTCCTTGGCGGTGTAGATTGGGTTACGTTGCGGCACCAGAGCGACGCCGGTGCCAAAGCGCAGCTTGCGTCGTAACGGCTGCCAGGAACCCGAAAGTCGCTGTCACATCCAGCATTCCGCCACCCTCCGGCACCGGGATCCGTCCGTCCTTCGCACCGGGATAGCCAAACGTGTTCTTGTCGAACAACGCGACATGCTCGCCCATCCAGATCGAGTCGAGCCCCATGTCCTCGGCACGCCGGCCGAAATCGCGGATCATCTGCGGCGTCGCCAGAGGCGACATGAACGTCGAGAAGACACCGATCTTCATCTTGGCATTCCTTGTCCCATCGGGCAGCGGTTCGTGGTTAGACCGTGCGGTCCTCGTTATCAATGTGCCGGCGTCAGCGATCATTCCGCCGAACGTTCGCGCACTGCCTCGCGGACCCCGAAACTTGCGTCACCCGCCGGACCGTGAAAGCATTTCCGCCACGGAGAACGCGACCGGGAAAGGAGAGCCCCATGGACGTCGGCATGATGATGGTCTTCGCGAGCTACGGCTGGGAGAACTGCTCCGACGGCCGCGTGTGGGACGAGGAGATCCGGCTGGCCCGAACCGCCGCCGATCTTGGCTTCGACTGCCTCTGGTCGGCCGAACACCACTTCAACGACTATTCGTTCGTACCCGACAACATCCAGCTGATGTCCTACATGACCGCCCTCTGCCCGAATATCGATATTGGCACGGCCGCGGTGATCCTGCCCTGGCATGATCCGCTGAGAGTCGCCGAACAGGCCGCGGTGCTGGACAATTTGTCCAAGGGCCGGTTCCGCTTCGGCATGGGTCGCGGCCTCGCCCGTCGCGAATTCGCCGCTTTCCGTCTCAGCATGGACGAATCTCGCGCTCGCTTCGATGAGGCGGCGCCGATGATCGTCAACGCACTGAAGACCGGCTTCATCGAAGGCGACGGGCCGCATTACAAACAGCCACGCATCGAGATCCGTCCTCGCCCGCAGCACTCTTTCGACGGGCGCATTTACGCCGTTGCGTCCAGCGAGGACTCCGTCCTGTCCGCCGCCAAACTGGGCGCCCACATGGTGATGTTCGCCGACCGGCCATGGGAGATGCGGCTGCCTGTGATCGAGAACGGGCGCAAGCTCCATCGGGAGTTTCACGGCACGGAACAGCCGCACATCATGCTGACCGAGTTCTGCATCTGCGGCACCAACCTAGCCGAAACCGAACGCGAAGCTCGCCACTACCAGGGCAAGTTCGTCGAAAGTAATTTCTATCATTACGAGTTCCTCGGCGAACACTTCAAGACAGTGAAGGGATACGACGCCTACCAGCAAAAAGCCGAAATCGCTCGCAAGGGCGGCATCGAGGGCGCGGTGAACGGCTTCATGCAAGCGGCAAGCTGGGGCACTCCCGACAAGATCCTGCGCGGCCTCGAGGCACGCCGAGCCCTGCTCGGCCACTACGAACTCAACGTCGCCTTCCGCTTCGGTGGCACGCCCCTTGAGGTCTCCGAGCGAGGACTTCAAGCTGTTCGCGAAGGAGGTCCTGCCGGTGCTGAAGTCGTGGCAGCCGGTTACTGCCGGGAAAGCGGCCGCCTGAACAGCGACGGATTGGGGGCCGAACGCGATGACACCGAACGAGGAATGGGGCTTGGCCGGAAAGGTGGCAATCGTCACCGGCGGTGGGGCGAAAGATGACGGCATCGGCAACGGCCGCGCGGCGGCGATCTTGCTCGCCCGTGCCGGAGCCAATGTTCTGGTTGTCGATCGCGATCTGGCGCTCGCCGAACGCACCGTCGCAATGATCACAGGCGAAGGCGGGAGTGCCGTTGCCGCTTCTTACGACGTTACTCAGTCAACACAATGTTCCGCCATGGTCGAGGACGCGGTATCCCGCTGGGGTCGTCTCGACTGTCTCGACAACAATGTTGGCATCGGCAGCCAGGGCAGTGTCGTCGATGAAACCGAGGAGAACTGGGCTCGCGTGATGCATGTCAACGTGGACAGCATGTTTCTCACGTGCAAGCACGCAATTCCCGCGATGATCCGCACTGCTGGCGGAGGATCGATTGTCAATATCTCCTCGATCTCTGCGCTGCGCCCACGCGGGCTCACGGTCTATACAGTGTCCAAGGGTGCGGTGATCGCGTTGACCAAGGCGGTCGCGGTCGATCATGGCCCCGAGGGCATCCGCGTCAACTGCATTGCCCCCGGACCGGTCTACACGCCGATGGTCTACGCCCGTGGGATGACGGAGGATGCCCGCGACAAACGCCGCCGCGCCTCCGTGCTGAAGCGCGAGGGCACCGGCTGGGACATCGGCAGTGCCGCGCGGTTTCTGCTGTCCGACCAGGCCCGTTACATCACCGGTCAGACCCTGGTTGTGGACGGTGGCGCCACCCTCGTAGGACCCAGCCGCGCGTCGTAGTCGCGTCAAAACACGGGAAATCGCGCGCATCAAGCGTGCGCCGATCGTACATCACCGGGCACAGGACAGCAGCGGCCGGGTCTCCGCAACCCGCTGTTCAATAACCAACGCCCGGTGGCGAATATAGGCGGTGGGTGAAGCGGCCGACCACTCAAGCGGAAGCGGCAGGACGCTGGCAAGCAGTGCCGCCTGCTGGGGGGAAAGTTCCGATGCGTGCTTGCCAAAGAACGAACGCGCTGCGGCCTCAGCGCCGTAGATCCCAGGCCCGAATTCCACGATGTTGAGATACATCTCCAGGACGCGATGCTTCGGCCAGAGCAGCGCGAACTGCGGTGTGAGCCATGCTTCGACAAGCTTCCGAACCGGATCGCGACCCGGCCAGAGCAGCAGGTTTTTCGCGGTCTGCGTCGTGATTGTGCTGGCACCGCGCGGCCGTTCGCCATCGGCCCACGCCTCGAACTGACTGCGCAATGCATTGAAGTCAAACCCCAGCGTTTCTTCGCAGAAGAAATTGTCCTCCGATGCAATTACGGACTCCGCGAGCGCCGGCGAGATCTTCTCATAGGCAACCCATTGCTGGTGTCGCGGGTGGCCCTCGACGAGGCGGATCAACATCAATGGCGTCACCGGCGGCGGCAGGAATCGGAACGTAAGGACGAGAGCCAAAGGACCAACCAGCAAGATCAGCACCGCAAGCCTGATCGATGCGCGAAGGCGTCCGGATCGGGGCTGGCGCGATCGGTTGAACATCAGGTCGGCCGGAGAGCGCTTGCTACCGCCACCAGCCGGCCGCGACCAGAAACCCGCACCCGCTTGTCCATTTCCTACAATTGCCGTTCAAACTGGAATCGGGTGAAACGATCCAGTTCCTCTTCAACCCGCAGCTTATGTGATTGCGCCGAACCGCGTCCGACCCAGGTCCACCGCTGCACGAGAAGCTTTTGCTCCACGCGATCTGCTTTGAGATCGATGGCGGCGACAATCTCATCGCCGACCAGCACGGGCAGCGCAAAATAGCCGTGCAACCGCTTCTCTTTCGGAACATAGGCCTCGAAACGATGTTCATAATCAAAGAACAGCCCTAGCCGTTTCCGCTGGATGATCAGCGGATCAAACGGTGACAGCATATGAACCATCTCATGTCCGGGTGGGGCTACGCCCAGCACCTCCGGCTGCACCCAGTGTTCGACGGCCCTCGCGCCCGCTATCGCCACCGGCAGGAGTTGCTTGCGGCGGACCCTCGCTTCAATCAGTCGCCGGATGCCGGCTTTTCGCCCAGGATCGAGATGACAAACCGAATCCAGGCTGATCAATCCTTGCGACCGCAAGGCTCGATCAAGCAGATAGACCAGAATCTGCGGCTCTGATGCGGCCTTTGGCGGATTGCCCCAGCCGAAATGACGCTCCATGAGCTCATAGGTTTTGATCATGCCAAGGCGCGCGCTGACGGTCAGATCTCCGTTATGAAATGCCAGTTGCAGCGCCCGCTTCGACGGCTTGCGGCTGGCCCAGGGGTGGTCCTTTTCGACCAGCACCTCGTCGTCGATGTCGCGTATGGAAAGGGCGCCGCCGTCCCGGATAAGGTTGAGAACCCGTCGCAACTCTTCCTTCTTCACCGAGCTGAACCAGCTTTTTGGCGACTGACGATGGCGTTTCATGGCGGGGAGAAAAAAGTGGATGTCCTTGGTCGGGACATAAGACAGGGCATGCGTCCAATACTCGAAGACTGTCTTATCGACTGTCAAAGCCTGGTGCAGGTGCTGGCGGAGATATTCCGGAATGCGAGATCCAAAGAATGTGGTGATGGCAGCGCTCTATCACATTGATCGTGTCGATTTGCACGTAGCCGAGATGCTCCACCGCTTTGGACACCGCCTCGGGTCCATTCCCGAACGGCGTCGGGCGATCCAGTCGCTGAGCCCGAAGCCAGATGTATCGAGCATCGGACTTCGTGAGCGTGAGGGAGGTTGGGTTGTCTAAGGGCATGGTTCGAGGATAGCGGATCGATGCGCGTCGCGGCAGCTCGGCTCACCACCGGATTTGGGGGGTGCAAGCCGAACTTCTATACTCCTGATCGCAACCGAGCCTAGGAGGGCGCCATGACAACGACCGGCCGCGTCGTCTTCAGCAAGATGGACGAAGTAATATTTGGCACACCGGCACACCAGGCCGTTGCCGATCTGGCCAGTCGCGCGGGGGCGGAGCGCGTGTTTCTGATGGTCAGTGGCACCCTCAATCGCGAGACCGAGGAAATTGCGCGCATCCGGTCGGCGCTGGGAAACACCTGTGCCGCGGTGTTCGACCGCATGCCGCCCCATACGCCCCGCAAAGCGGTGATCGAGGCGACCGAAACGGCCCGCGACGCCGGCACCGATCTGATCGTGACCGTCGGCGGCGGCTCAATCACTGACGCAGCCAAGGCGGTTCAGTTGTGCTTGGCGAACGACATTCGTTCGCCAGACGCACTCGACGCTTTGCGGGCGATCAAAGCGCCTGATGGCTCGATGGGCCCGCCGCCATGCAATGCGCCGACGGTGCGGCAGATCACCGTCCCCACGACCTTATCCGCCGGCGAGTTCAGCGCAATCGCTGGCGTCACGGATGAGCGCACGAGGGTGAAAGAATTGTTTCGCCATCCACGCGTCATCCCAAGCGCTGTCATTCTCGACCCAGCAATCACCGTACACACACCGGAGTGGCTCTTCCTCTCCACCGGTATTCGTGCCGTCGACCATTGCGTTGAGGGCATCTGCTCGCGGGAGGCGCATCCCTACGCCGATGCACAGGCACTTCGGGGTCTTAGCTTATTGGTAAGTGGCCTGCCGCGCGCTAAAGCAGATCCATGTGATCTCCAGGCTCGCCTCGATTGCCAGATCGGTTCGTGGCTTTCGATGGGCCCCTTGGCCAGCGGCGTACCGATGGGGGCAAGCCACGGCATCGGCTACGTTCTCGGCGCTGTGTTCGACATCCCTCATGGCCATACGTCCTGCATCATGCTGCCCGCAGTGATGCGTTGGAACAAGGCTGCCAATGTAGACCGGCAGGCAATGGTTGCGACTGCAATGGGTCACCCAAGCGAAGATGCCGGCGATCTGCTGGACACCTTCATCGGCGGCCTGGGTATGCCGCGCAGCCTTTCCGCGGTGAACATTGGTCCCGAGAACTTCGACCGGATCGCTGAACAGGCGATGGCGACACCCTGGGTCCCACGCAATCCGCGGCCCATCGACGGCCCTCGGAAGGTGCGAGAAATTCTGCAGCTCGCGGCTTGAGAAAGTCATAACCCACCGGCGGGTCGGTTGGCGCCGACCGGCCCCGATTCCAGCGCGTCCCTATTCGGTCTTGAGGGTCAGCACGTCCGCTTCGATCCGCGTTCCCCCGATACGAGAAAACAGACTATCGAGATCGCCCGCAAGCTGATCCGGGATGTGCCCCGTCGGTGCACCCAGCAGCGCATGCGGCAATTCCGGCGCGATGTCGCGATCCGCGAGCCAGCAGCGAATTTGCCCAAGCCCCGATGTGGCTGTCAGGCCGACCGGCTGCCGGCGCCCCGGAATCGACAACGCAACGGACCCGCGTACCTGTGCTCCATCGACGGCGCCAGCCGGAAAGATCGGCGTCGTGGTGCCGTCCTCGCTCGCGGCGACGCAATAGAGATAGCCGTCAGTGTCGGCCATGACAGTGAGCATGACCGGTTCACCCTGATGATAGCTCGGCCGCCGCCCGTGGTCACTCGTCACCCACAGCTCGGGGCGCGCAGCGGATCGGCTGACCCGGCGCAGTTCGTCATCGAATTGATCGTGGCACCCGAGCAGGATCCCCGTCGCAACCGTCGCCGGGCCGGTGCCCACGGACGGCATTGCGCGGAAAGTCACCGTCGCGCGCGCGGTGCCATCGGTGGCGATTTCGAACTGACTGCCGTCTTCGATCGAAACATCTGCCGGCCACTCCACGCGCGCTGCTTCCTGCGGCCAGCCGAGCGTCCTGGTGCTGCCTTTGCGGCGAACCGCGTAAACTCGTGGATCGCCCGACGGACGTGCAATCCAGACCGATGTCGACGGCTGGATACAATAGGTGCCAGAGTGCCCCGCATCGACCTGAACGTCGTCGATGGAGGCCCCGGATCGGGCGACGTTCGTCGAGCGTGTGCCGCCAATCATCGTCGCGTCCACCCCATGCAACCGGAACAGATCCGCGAGCATCGCAACGCTGTTGCTACCCGCCTTCGTCTGCTGTTCGCCCAGGGTACCCTCGAACGGGCCGCCCAGGCGCATCATCTCGCCCGACTGGAACAACAACGTGGCGCTCGCACCCTCCGGAACACTCAACCGATCGGTGGAAGACACTACCATTCCAGGCACATAGCCCGGCACGGTCGAGGCGAGTAGTACAGCATCATCGGCGAACGCGTGGCCCCATACGAGTGACACAGCGGCCGTGGCTGCAAGTAATGCGACGCAACTCATCCAGTTTGAACGACGTGACATGTTCGCAGGTCCTTTTCGGTCACCGCCTAATCTATCCACCCCGTTGTGTCGCGAGTGTGGAACAGTTCACACTCCCCCGTTCACGAAGGCGATAACGTATTTTTTCCTTGATCTGCCTCCTCACAACACGCGCAATGCAAAAGGAGCCGCGATGATGAGAAAAAGCCACGCCCATCCACGGCAATCCAGGGGGAAACCGAAGTGAAGCAGATTAGCCTGCTGGTACCATTGGCAATCGTTTGGGCATTGATCGGCGGCACGGCGCTCGCCGATCCGAAGCCGATGCCAGCGGACGCGAAAGTTTATATTATCTGGCCCCCGGATGGACAGGTCATACCGGGGGGCAAGTTCTGGGTTCGTATGGGCCTGAGCGGAAACGCGGGGGTCGCCCCGGCTGGTATCGAGAAGGCGAATACCGGGCATCATCATCTTTTGGTAGACACTGATCTTCCGCCCCTCGACCAGGAAATCCCAAACGACAAGAATCACCTTCATTACGGCAAAGGTCAGACCGAGGCGCACCTCGAACTGCCACCCGGCAAGCATACGCTGCAAATGCTGTTCGCCGACGACAGCCACGTTCCACACAACCCGCCGCTGTACTCGAAGAAGATCACTATAATCGTACCGCCGTGAACCGCTGCGAAGGATGAGACATAATGCGTCAACTACATCGCCTGATCGTCCTGGCAAGTGCAGCTGCGGTCGCGGTGGTCGCGGCACCGGCGTACGGTCAGACCCCGCCGGACAAAGCGGCTCCCGCTCCGGCGCAGGACACGACCGATTCCGGGTTCAAACGCACACCCGCGCCCGCGGATGCGTACGTCTATATCGGCTGGCCGAACGATGGTGAGGTCATACACACCACCCACGTCCATGTCTGGTTCGGCACACGCAACTTCGGCGTGGCGCCCGCGGGAACCAACAAGCCGAACACGGGCCACCATCACTTACTGATCGACACCGCGCTGCCGCCGCTCGATCAGCCCATCCCGCACGACAAGAACCACCTGCATTTCGGGCTGGGACAGACCGAAACCTACGTCGACCTGCCGCCAGGCACCCATACCCTGCAAATCCTGATGGGTGACGCCGATCATGTTCCGCACGATCCGCCGCTCATGTCGAAGAAGATCACCATCCATGTTCGTGCGACGGAGACCCCGGTGGCGGAAGCGCACTGAAGCCGACGTTATTCCAGGTCGCGTGCCACTCGGAAGCCATTGACGAGATACCGTACCGAAGCATCGTAGTTGCTCCGGTACGTGGCGGTGATCTCGTCATGGGGAGCCCGGAACGATCCGCCGCGGAGCACACGTTTTTCACACGATTTGGCTTCGCGCGGCGTAGCGTCGGCGGGGGCGCCGCGATAGTTAGGGAACCAACAATCCGCCGTCCACTCCGCGACACCCCCCAGCATGTCCAGCAGCCCAAATGGATTGGGCGACAAAGCGTCGACCAGCATCGGACCGTACGCGTCCTGCGTGCCACCGCAATCACTGCAGTTCGCCAGCGACATTCCGACCGAATCACCCCACCAGTAGCGTGTCGTGGTACCGCCTCGCGCCGCATATTCCCACTCCGCCTCGCTCGGCAGCCGGTAGGGATGCCCGCCCGTCGCAGACAGCCACTGCATATATTGACCGATGTCCTCCCAGCTGAGGTTATGGACGGGTGTCCGGTCCTCGGCCACACGCATGCGCGGCAGGAAATTGCAGCCTTTGGCGGCCATACAGGCCTTCCATTCCATAACGGTGACAGGTGTCAGGCCGATCGCGAAAGCGTGAATATCCACGCGATGCGCCGGCATCGACTCAGTCTCGTGCGCCCCGAGGCCCATCATGAAATTACCTGCGGGAATACGGACCATCCGAGGACACGTGGGACAATCCTGGAACCGGTTCGCATCGCTGATCTTGCCGCGCGGCGGCGTGGATGGCACTGAAATCATCGGGCCATTCGCGGCGGTCATCACCGAGGGCGCCGGCCGCGGCTCGTCCGGAGGTGTAATCTGCGGTGGCAGCGAGGCCACCATCGCTGGCTTGTCCGGCGCTGGCTTGTCCGGCGCTTTTGCCGGCGGTGGTTCGACGACGGGTTTCGCCGCCGGCTCCGCCGGCGATTTGGCCGGCTCGGGCTTCCCAGCGGCGGGCGAGTTTGCCGCCATCTCGAGTTCCTTGCGCCGCCGTTTCGCATCATCGCTGTGCGGCGACGTGGGGAAGAGCCGAAGGAACGCGCTGTAATCCCGAGGATCGGTGCTCTCGTGCACACTATCCCACAACATCAATTCAGCCGACGCATCATTCGCCGCCGACGCACCAACCACAACGTCGGTAGCCCCTTCCGCGATCCCGCCGTGTCCGTTGTCTACGCTATAGCGCAAGCTGCCAGCCGGACCCATAAATCCCGCCTCCGGCCAGAACGTCAGCTTCGACAACTCCTCTGGCGTAACATGATCGCCGGGATGCAGAATTGTGGGACCACTGCGCACGGTTCCGCGGGGTAGGCCGTTGATCGTGACCGTCAGCGTATCACCATCTGGACTGACCGGTGCGGGAATGCCCAGGACTTGCTGGGCGACCTCAACCCGCCCCGGGGCGCCCAGGACGGGCGCATGATGGGATGAGCGGACGGTAATGGGCAGGCTTGCGGCAACGCTGCCGCCCCGACCGTCTTCCACCAGAATATCAAATGTTCCGGCCGGTCCGATGCTCTTGCCGTCCGGCTTGAACGTCGCGGTCTTCAGGCGGTCGGCGGAAACCACGGCGTTCATGGCGGCAGGGTGCCCATCGATGCGCACTTCACCAAACCGAGGCAGACCGATGATCCGAATGCTCAGCGGGTCCTGGTCTGGATCGGTGGGCTGAGGCATGCCGAGGGGCGTAGGGCCGGCGACGTCCGTGACATCAAGCGGGGTGATGGCGACGATCTCCGGCGGCCTGTTGGGCGGGCGCGGGTAAAAATAGAACGGATCGGCGCCCAGAGAGCTGAACACGTAGGGTTCCTGGCGGTTATTGGTGGCACGCAGAACCGTGTCCCGCACGCTGCGGAAGAACAGGCTGAGCTCCAGACCCGGAATCTGGAAATGTGCCAGAAGTGCCGCTGCGAACGGGCTATGCTCCGACCCGTCCTCGGCGATTTGGTCCGCTTTGGCTGCCATGACGACCATGGTATTGCGCGGTACGTTGTCGACCCGTGCCAGGCCAGGCGTTGTGGCTACCGCGCGACCGGCAATCGTCATCGATCGTGCGACACGCTCAATGAACGGATTATTGCGGCAACTGTCCAGTAACACGATGCCAATATGCGCCGCTTGCGAAACCTCACCCAGCAACCGATCGAGCGGCATAGCCTCGTAGAGCAGGTCCCGCTCGCGTTCGAGTTTCGCGTCGGCCGGTATCAGGTAGTTCTCCCGGTCGACCTGCACGCCATGGCCAGCATAGTAAACCACCGCCACATCCGCATTCGCGGCTTTGATGCCGAATTCCCGCACGCCGATGTTCAGTTGGCGGAAGTCGGCATCATACAACTCAGTGACGTCGAAGTTCAGGCGGCGCAGGCTATCGCCGATTGCCCGCGCGTCATTGGTCGGGTTAGCTAGGTGCGGTGCATTCTGGTATGCGCCGACACCAATGACCAGGGCGATGCGCCGCTCATTGTCCGGCGCGGCCTTGGCAGCCGGGGACAGCAGCGCAAACACCGCCGCCAGCAACACAGAAATCAATCGGACAGCAATCTTCGACATGCGTCCGAAGATCATTTCATCACCTCCACGGCCAGTCTTGCATCATCGACGCGAGCGCCTTGGATTCCACGAAATTGTGATGCGACCTCATCCAACCCGCTGACCGGCAATGGTTCGAGGTCCTGAGCCTTCAGCTTGTCCGGCAGTCTTAGCCCAACTTCGCGATCGGAACCAAGGCAGGCCACCGCCTCGCTTCCGCCAGGATTATCGAAACGCAACGCGAAGGATTTTGTTCCTGCGGGAGGAATCTCGATCTGCACGCCGGCGTGTACGAACGGATCGGCCTGGAAGCGATTGGGGAAGATGCGGGCGACTGCACCGCTAGAGTCTTGGTAGTAGCAATACACGTAGGCGTCCTGGCTCGGCTGCACCGAGACCACCATCGTATCGCCGACGTGATAGGTGGGCCTCGGGCCACGGGGAGTGCTAACAACCAAACGAGGTGCCTCCGGCGGCGGCAGGGTGGGAGTGGCCACCGCGTTCACGCCGGTAGCGACCACCGGTTTGGCCCCCGGGTGGCGAGCATCACTGGCGAGCATCCGGTAATACAGGTCGAAATCTACCCGGCCGTTCGGCACCAGGTCGTTCTCGGCCTGGTATCGTGCGATGGCCTCAGAAAGGCCGGAGCTCGCCCCGTCGCCCTCACTGCGGAGATATCCCGCTCGGGCTAACGCAGAACTGACAAAGCGCTCCCGCTCCGTCACCCCCATGGTATCGAACCAGCCGCGCGCTTCGGTGCGGTAATTGGGATTGGTCGACTCAATGGTCAGGCACTGCCAGTACGGCACCCGCGTCAGTTTGCCGAGGACTTCGATCGTGGACAGCTCGATGAGATTCCGAACCGCCTGATGGAACCCCTCCGACTTGTCGAGCGACACGCTCAGCGACAAGCCGGCCTTGCCGATAAATCCGCCTACGTCAGCACCTTTGCCGGACTGCACCACCGCGATCGAGTTGCTGGAGGAGATTCCCGGCAGTATTTGGCGGGTGATCAGCTTGCCCACGTTCAGGTCGATCGATACCACCGAAACCACCTGGTTGCCGTTGATCGCCAGGTCCAGGCCTGGGATCGATACACCGGCGCTCGCCTGGGACTGCAGGACATTGCTGTCGAGCTGAGTGATCGCGCCCCGGACATAGTAGTTTGGCGCCACGAAATCCTCGTGCAAGCCGACCAGTTCAGACAACACCTGCACGTCGGTTTGCGTAGGGTCATAGTCAACAAACCGGAACGCGTTGCTTTTCGCTGACATGCGCGACACGGCGGTGATGAACATCTCCTTCGTACCGGTTGCGATCAGTCCGGTAGCATCCGGAATACCTGCGGTTGTAATGAAGATGTCCTGCTTCCCCTGCGCGAGGAACATGTCGTCCATGCAGCGCAGTGCTTCATTGAAGTTACCGATGTTACGAACCGCGGCCGTGCGCGGCTGTTGCTCATCATAGGCGGTTTCCGGCCGCGGCTGACAGGCCGCGAGCAACGTGAGCGCAGCCGTCGTCAACGCTATCCGCCTGACAGGAATTTTGGCTAGGAAGATCATATTACACAATCCCGCAACGAGAACGCACAGGACGGCTCAATTGCGCCGGTATAAAGGACACGATCGGCCGATCGAAGCAACGGTATTAGCTACGCAACATCCGGCCATCGCCATACACCTTCGGTGGCAGCAACTGTGGATTTATTGTGGTGATGTCGCCGGCATGTGTTCCGCTCACGGATACAACACCACCGAAAACGCTCAGAAACAGTTTCGCCATCATCACCCTCCTGCCACAGTAAGTCCGATGCCAGGAGCTTGCCGCAAGGTCCGTCATTATACCGTGATCCAGTTAACACCTCCCCGCCCTTTGCCCCGGGCTTCAGGGATTCCCCTTCACATTTACTTGTTCGCGGCCAATTCGCTACGATGTCACTATCCTCCCCCGACGCTTCAGGTCACCGTTAAAGCTGCACGACAACGAGTTGATGTCATGGCGAATGCTCCGTTGAACCGGGAAGAGATACTTGCAGGCCATTTCCTGCTGCGGCACCTCCGGCCCGAGGAGCTTTCGCGCGTCGCCGCCAGTGCTTCACTGGTTCGTCATCGTCCTCAGGCCACGATTTTTCAAAAAGGTGATCCAGGCGGCAGCATGATGGCGGTGGTGCGCGGACGGGTGAAGATCTGTACCTATTCGCCTGACGGTAGGGAACTGGTGCTTAATATCATCGACCGTGGCGGCCTGTTCGGCGAGATCGCGTTACTTGATGGTCAGCCACGATCCGCCGATGCGGTGGCGATCGAGGATACCGAGCTACTGGTACTGGACCGCAACCGTCTGATGCCGTTCCTGAACGCCAATCCGGAAATCGCCACCAGGCTGATTGGCGTCCTCTGTCAGCGCGTCCGCTCGACAAGTGAGGCACTGGAGGACGCGTTGCTGCGCGATGCGCCCTCACGCGTCGCGCGGGGACTGTTGCGGCTGGCCGCAACGTTCGGCAAGCAGGAACCTGCCGGTCTACGGCTCGATATCAAGCTTTCGCAACAACAGCTTGGCAACCTGATCGGCATTTCGCGTGAAAGCACCAACAAGTATATCGTGGAATGGAGCCGAAGCGGCATCCTGTCCGTCAACAACGGGTTTATAACGATAGCCGACCGGGAGACGCTTGAGGACCTGTCGGAAGCGGATCTTTAGCTTCTTCCTGGCGGTTTGCCTGCCTGGCGGCGGCGGCATCGATCCGGTAGGCCGCCATCGTCGTGTGTCTGCCGCGTAGCAGCAGATCACCGAGACGCAGGCCCGGGAACGCACCCGCAAGCCGCACCCACGTCGGTTCGCCCACCACGATTGTGCAATAGCGGGGGCTGGGTTCGGCATAGTCCTTGCCAAGTTGTTCCAGCCTGGCGCCAATATTGGCCGTATCTCCCAACAGACAGAATTCCATCCGCGCGCCGGTTCCCAGGCTGCCGGCAACCATTGGACCGGTGTGCAGGCCCACCCGCAGCCCGCCGACCGGCAGGCTCGCCGCGGCCCAACCGTCGTTGAGCGTCTCCATGGCCTGTTCCATCGCCAGGGCACACCGCGCCGCGTTGTTGGCATCGATGGCGATGCCTGCCTCATCCCGCCGAGGGACCGGCACGCCGAACACCGCCAGGATGCCATCGCCAATAAACCTCAGCAGCACACCATCATGCGCCATGATAAGGCTCGACATCGCATCGATATAACGGTCCAGCCACGCAATCAGTGGTTCAGGGGCCAATCCTTCGCAAATCGTCGTAAACCCGGCCACGTCGGCATACAGTACGGTCGCGGTCAACTCCTGCGGCCGAGGACGCCCGCCAGACATGAAGAGGTCGCGTTCCTTCATGATCTGCTCGACGACCGGCTCGCTGACGAAGCGGGAGAACAGCGCACGCAGCGCACGCCGATCACGCCGGTCGGCCAGTCCACGCCAGGCGCGCGCGCCTCCGCCCGCAATCGTCAACGCCAGGACCGGCGCAACGATCGGGACCAGGATCCCGGTAAGCGCGTAAGTCACCAGTACGACAGCAATGAACCCGAGGCCAACGACCGCCATCGCGGCGACGGCGACAGAGCCCGCGAGCGTCCACCCCAAGGCTACGCCGATACAGGCCAGCGCGCTGGTTGTCAGAATTTCCGGCCAAGGTACGGGCGGCGACGGTACCGCGCGCCGATCGAGCAACTGCGAGACGACCCGCGCATGGATATCCACCCCGAAGCTTGGTTTCCCAAACGCCGAGGCAAGCGTTCGGTGCTCGTCGCTGCCCGCGATCAGACTCCCGATCAGGGCAACTTTCCCCTTCAACCAGCCTGCCGGCAGCAACGCGATCGATTCCGCCGGATACGTGGGCACGCCCGCGCCGGCATCCCCCCCACGGCCCCGCTGCCATTCTATCGGAAAAGGACGCCCAGGCACCGGCACACCCAGCGACACCGCGATGGCAGCGGGGAAACTCGGTTGCCCAGTGGACGGATGCACCGGCACATGCTCCCGAACCGTATCGTCGAATCGGTCGCGCGCGAGGTTCGCATCGCCCGTTTGTACCCCGCCAGGAAGCCGGCCAGGAAGCGCCGCTGAGCCACCGACATGGTTGTGTCTGGCGCGACGGAAATTGCCACCACCGGAATTTCCGTGTGGGTCAGCGCCCGCCGCAAGCGCCTCATCCTTCTCCGGTTCGGTCGCCCGGTCGAGCACAACGTCCAGCCCGATCGCCACGACCCCGCTTCGTGCCAGCGCATTGATAACCGACGCCAGGAAAGCGCGATCGATGGGTGACCGGTACGGAAACGCCGACAACGTGTCCTCTGATATTCCCGCCACAACGACATTCGCAGTCGTCGGACGCTGCGGCCCGAGGAAATGGAACGCAACCGCTTCCACCAGGCGCTGTGTCGCGGCAAGCGGTGATGGCGGCCGTGTTGAAAGCAGCGCGACGGCAATGGAAGCGATCAGAATCAGCCCGATCCAAGCCGCCACCCTGAGGCGCTTCATAAGCATGACGTTCGTCAACCCTAGAGCAATATCAGCCTGACCCAAATCGCAAAGCGACCTCAGACAGATGAAATTGCTCGGAAATCAAATACTAAAGCATTTCCACTCGAAGCGGAAAGGCTCTAACCGCGTCAGCACTGTCTGACGGCGGCCCAGACACTGCAAGCCATGTTTGACCGCCGGCGGTTCAACAGACGCGGCAGCGTTTTGGCCAATTTACCGCAAGGATGGGAGCAGCCAGTTGATCCGGGGTCCCACGGGTACCCTTCCAAACGACCCGGGGGGACGGAAAGCCGGTCCAAACGATCCGGGGGGACGGAAAGCCGGTGAACCGAAGAAGCCCCACGGCCAAGTGCGGCATTGCCTGAACCACCGGCTCTGGGAGGCGAGCCAGGAACCCTGGGTGGCACTCCAAGGGGTAAATCCTGGCGTGACCCACTGGCCTGCAGGAGCAAGGATCATGCTGTATTGGATTGGTGGCACCACTCCAGGCCGCACCCGGTAGCCGCCCACCTCGACCGCCGGGTTTGCGGGGGCGGCCTTGCCGGTGTGAACCACCTTCGCCTGACTATCCATCCCCTGACCAAGAATAAAAACCAACGCGGCGGCGATGATGAGTGGGATGGTCGGGCGCATGGCTCACCCGACCCGCACGAACTGGACGCGCCGATTGGCAGGGTCATACCGGTTGGAAGTCAAGGGTTCGGCCATGCCCTTGCCGATCAGAATGAGGCGGGAAGGTTCAATGCCCACCTTGACCAGGTATTCACCCACCGATAGCGCCCGGCGCTCGGACAGCGTCCGGTTGTAATCCGCCCCCCCTGCCGCATCCGTGTGGCCTTCCACGCGGACCTTGATCTCAGGGGTTTCCTTCATCACCTGCGCAACGACGTCGATCATCGCATGGGCCGAGTCTGGCAGAACTGCCGAATTGAAAGCGAAGTTGATCCGGAAACCGGCCGCGGTGGGCTTGGCGCCGGCACTTGGTTTCGCGGCCGTCGTCTGAGGCGAACTTCGGATGCGCTTGCGGCAACTTGCTTCACCGATGATGCGGGCGTTTCCCCTGTGGCGGCAGGCGTCCGCGCGGCTGGCAACGGCTGTGTGGCCACGTGCTGCACATTGACGGATGCCGCTCCGGTGTCAGGCCGTTGGATCACGATCGACCGGCTGGCACTCGGCTGCGATTCCGGAACCATGATGCTGCGAAGCTGTTCGACTGACGGCGCGTCTTCAAACATCTGCACCGTCTGCGCCAATGCCGAACCACCCAGCATTAACGCAAGACCCGAGGCAGCGATGGCTATCCGGCAGAGATGACGACGTTGAAGCTGGCCCATAACAAAGCTCCCTTGCGGTTGGACGCCCGAATGGCGCCGCTGCCAACAAACTGAGCCTAATCTGACCTGATGGCTGTTGAGCAGTTCACTCCACTTCTTGGAGAAATTGACCCGTTCACATGAAGGTGATGTCAAAGACCGAACAGCAGCCGCAACCGCGCCAGGAGATCGTCGCGTGTCGGGACCAGTGTCTGCACGGGCGCCTCGAAATGGCTGTCATTGCGCGCCTGATGCTTGGCCATAGCGGCGGCAAGGCCCTCCGCGATCTCCGGCCGCCGCTTCACGATCGGATTCAGATCCTCGCGATGGATTTCGTAAACAACCGAGTTCGAGTGCAGCGATCACGCTGGCAGTCCGTTTCTGGCCGGTCAGCAGCGAAATCTCCCCAAACACCTCCCCGGGCGCGATGCGGTCCCGAATTTGTGCCGCTCCGTCGCGCGTGATTTCGACGTCCAGCAGTCCCTCCCCGAGAACATATAGGAAGTCGCCGCTGTCACCTTGTCGCACAACCATCTGGCCCGCTTCCGCCTCTCGCGATCGCATCTTTGTCGCCAGCTCCGCGCGTTCCGCTGCATCGAAGCCACGGAAAAGATTGACCTGACCCAGCAGCGCTTCCCGCGATGACTGCCACGGAACCGGGATTGGTCCACTCAGGCCGACGCGGTTGATAGTATGGCCGGCACAATGCAGCGCGTTCAGCACGCGCGACGCCACAGTGTCGCGACATGCCGCTTCCCGCCCAAAATCCGGGACGCGAAACCGGACAACATACACAGCCGCACCATCATTTACTCGGCCAGCAGCACGTCCGGAGCCAGACCGGAAATTTCCCGGCCCGCATCCAGCGCGCCCGACAACAGGATCCGCTTCGCCCTTCCAACGGGCAGCGTCGCATCCAGCGGCACGCGCAGCGCAGTGCGATAGTCGCGTTCGCCGTCGCCATAATTGATCAGCCGCTGTCCTGCGATGAGCCCGTTCGGCACGATAATTGCGAATCCATTTCGGTCGATCAGCCGCGTGGTCCGCCAGGTGATCTCCGATACTCTGCCCGCACTTTGAGTCGTTTCATCCAGTCACCGATCCGGTAAGGATGGTCAACACTGAGGGCGATGCCGGAAAACAGGTCGCTGATAACGTTTCTCAGGGCGAACCCTATCACCGCGATCACGACGCTCGAAACGGTGACCAGTCCGGTGGCCGGCTGATCGAACACAAACAGCAGGATCGTCATCGCCGCGGCGGCGAACAGGATCGCGCTCATTAGATCCGTGAGCAGCCGCGGATACGGGACGCCATTGCGCGACACCAGCGCGACCCGGCGCAGCAGCACATCCAGGCACCGCGCCGCCAGCCAGGCCAGCGCCAGCCACATCCAGATGCCGATCGCGTGATGCAGAAGCATGGCGCCCGCGCCGTCCGGCGACAAACGCAGCCACCCGCTGAGCAACGGCACCGCAACGAATAATCCGCAACCCACCCCCGCGAGCACGGCAGGACCCGCCAGCAACCGTCGCGATACGCCGCTCATCGCACGCTCCTTCCATTTCAGGCAAATCGAGCAGGCCAAGGTTTGCGCCCAGGGCCTGCGCTACGACATTTTCCAGGCGGCCGCGATCACGCCCAGGGTCAATCACGCTTCGTTTACCGCGCTCTCGCAAAATGATTGGCGGCTGTGGACTGCTCCACAGCGGGGTCGACCCCCGACCCGTAGGTTTCCGCTCGTCGATCACCGACGCCCGGTAGCAGGAAGCTCCGGACAAACATTGAAGGGAACCAAACCATGCGCTCAGTTCTTCTCTCCGGCTTCGCTGTCCTCGCTGCAATCGCCGCGTCCTCGATCTCCCCCGCCAGCGCTCAGACGACCGGCGGCATCTCCATCACTCACGGTGGTGGCAACGTGAACGTCGCTTCCGGCAAGTTCAGCGAGGCCGACCAGTCCGCAACGACGCTCGGCGGCGTCGCCGGCCGTCATGGCGTGGCCATCACCAACGGCGGCAACAACCGCAACATCGCTTCCGGCAAGTTCAGCTTTGCCGGGCAGGACACCACCACGGTCGGCGGGACGGCCCTGGGACGCGGCCGCGTCATCACCAACGGCGGCGCCAACACCAACCTGGCCCGCGGCTTCGGCAGCACGGCGACACAGTCCACCACGACCATCGGCGGAACGGCTTTCGGCCGCGGCACCTCAATCACCAATGGCGGGCTCAACACCAACCTGGCAGCCGGCAAGTTCTCTTCGGCTGATCAGCAGGTCGTCACCCTCGGCGGCACCGCCGGACGTAAGGGCCTGAACGTCGTGGACGGTGGCGCCAACAAGAACGCTGCTCTTGGCTTCGGCTCCTCGGCTTCTCAGCAGGTATTCACCGGCGCCCAGTAATACGCGATCGGCGACGTCAAAACTTCCATCCCGACCCGGTCCCACGGGGAAACGTGGGGCCGGTTCGTCCTTGAAACCAACTATCAAAGGAGTGAGACAATGCAACGAGCATCATTGGTCATCCTTGCGCTGCTCGCCGCTCTCCCAGCCGCGGCGCAAGAGCGGGGTGGCTTGGCGCTCCGCAATCCGGTCAGCGAGGTGGATACGATCGACGCCAATCGCGGCTGTCCCCTGTCGGCGACCAGCGTGACCGTCGGCGTCAACAAGGCGACCGGGACAGGATCGTCTGCCCAGCAGCAACTCGGGACGTTTGGCGGCTCGGGATCGTCTGGTTGCCGTCCACTGGTGAGCACTCAGGTTGTCGCCGGGGTCAATTTGGGCTTGGGTAACCGCTCGTCCGCCGGCCAGTCTATTGCTGTGCAAGGCCAGCGGGGCGCTCTGGCAACGACAACTTTCACCCGCGGCGTCAACATCGGCGTCGGTGCCGGCTCCACCGCTAATCAGCGTCTCCTGAACCAGACCAGCCGATAGGGAGGTTTCCATGTCCCGCTGCTCGCGCACCGCGACTTTCGCTGCTTTATCGATCCTTTGGTGCGGCGTGTCGGCATCCGCTGAGACACTGCGCTGCCAGTCGGTGAATGGTAATCTCAACTGCGCCGGTTCGGGTGGTGTCAGTTGCCAAACCGTGGATGGAAAGAAGGTTTGCGTCAGCGGCCATGGCGACGTCGTTCAGTCGTTTGGCAATGGCAAGTCTTTCAGCGACGATGCCGACAACGATGAGGACGGCTTGGATGGCGCGCCGTCCCATCCGGTGATTCACCAACGCCTCGAACAGCACGGCCCAGGCGGCCACACGCTGCTGCTGGAGCGGGACGGCACGAAACTGCACATCCAAACCGACTCCCTATCGATTGACCGCAACTAGTCCCAGGGCCCGTAAGAAAGAAAGGAAGTCAAGATGATCAAACAAGCATTGCTTCCCATCCTCGCTCTGATCGCCATGGGCGCGCCGGCGATGGCACAGGATTCCGGCGGTGTGCCGCTTAAATCCAACGTCCCCAGCGGGGCCATCAACATCGCTCGGCCGCTGCCGTTCGTCCGGCAACCGTTCTTCACTGCGCAAAGCATGCAAAACGGCATGACCGCCGCCGATCATCAGGCGGCGGACCAGAACGCGATCACTCAGTTGCGGGGCGATCCGGGCTTCCTGTCAGGCTTCTTGCAGGGCCAACCGTTGGCTCTCAGTCGTCAACCGGTACTGACTGATGGTGGTAGTGGCGGTGGTGGTGGTGGCGGTGGTGGCTGGCATTGGCACCACCACCATCAGGGGCAAGGACAAGGCCAGGATCAGGGCCAGGCGCAGGCCCAGGGGCTGGGTCAAGGCCAGGTCCAGGGGTTGGGCCAGGTCCAGGGGTTGGGGCTGAGCCAAGGCCAAGGGCAAGGCCGGGGCCGGCGACCGATCATCATCGACAACACCGGGCCGCTCGCAGTCACCGTCGGCAACAACAATCTCGTCCAGCAACAATCAGCGACCGGTTCGGGCCCGACCGCCCAGCAGCAGGTCGCGACCTTGCCGGGCAGCGGATCGCGTAGCGGGGGAGCCACCAATCTGGTCTCGGGTTCCGGTAAAATCGTCCAGCGCGCGCCCAGCGGAAACTGACCACACCCCGGGGCCGCCCCGGCGGGCGTCAGATTGGATAACCCCGCCAGGCTCGCAACCGACTATCAGTTCTATCCGCAGGGCTAAGCGAGCGCTCGCTAATAAGCTGCCCTGCGGAATGATGAAGTTTCCTTCAGGGAGACCAGGCGTGAGCCTGGAACGCTGCCTCGAGAGGCGTTTTTGTGACGCTGCCAGTGTAGTTCGTAATCGTGGACGCGGCAATGACAGCGATGACTTCGAGCGCAAGGTCTTTGCCGATACCGGCCGCGATAAATCGATCGACATCCTGATCGTCGAGACGGCCGCGCTTTTCGATCAATGTTTTTGCCAGAGTCGACAGGGCGGCGAGCTTGCTGTCCTTCGGCAAGCGACGCTCACGAATGGCCTGAACGTCCTCTGGTTCGAGCCCTTCCTTGAGCGCCAAAACTGTGTGGAACGCGACCGCCCAGGAGCATGCGTTGGTCACCGCATTGGTAAGCAGCAGGATCTGGATCTGTGCTTCCGTGAAACTGCCGCCGTGGACAGTCTGGAACAGGCCGACGAGGCTGTTGATCAGGACCGGGAGATGTCGACATGGCACCGGCAATGTTCGGGAGCATACCGAAGGCTGACTGCAACTGTTGCAGTGCCGGTCTTGAACGTTCAGGTGCGGAGGCGATCGTATTGACTGGGAAGAAGTTTGTCATTTGCGTTGACCTTCTGCAGATCGAGGGAATTCAACAAGTTCACGACAAACCGGATTGTCGCAGCGGTCGCATCCGCCGATCCGGCATCGCTGTAACCTATCTGGCGGGACCAGATTTGGCTGACACGCCAATAGCCCCTCGCTTTCCGCCAAAATCGATGCCGAGGCGGGCAGCCACATGCCGCGCCGTCCGCTCCCCTGCGCCGTGATGTCCCGTATGGAGTTCCGCCCCTCCCCCAGGATCGCAGCTGGGCGGTCTCGGGGGTGCCGTCCGCAAAGATCGAGCGATTCCCAATCCCGGATACCAACAGCGGCGCCTTGCCAAAGGCCAGACTTCGCGGCGGTATAGTTTCACGCCGCCTCCAACCAGGTGGACACGATCACGAACGAGGAACCAATGGCCGAAACTCTGGTGCCCGGCATATCGCACGATCCGTCCATGACATTGAACCCGCCGGCACCCACGCCCCGGCGGGTTTCAATTCGTCGCAAGCGTTCCTGATTGCTCCGGCAATTTGAGTGCATAATTCGATTGGGACGGAAACGATGGATAGTGAAATAGAATCCCACGACGTGATCGTCGCCGGTGCCGGTCCGGTCGGTCTGACACTGGCGATCGATCTTGGGCGACGCGGCGTGCGATGCCTGATCATCGAACGCCATCCGACCACCCTGCCGTGGCCGAAGATGGACCGCTCGAATGCGCGCACCATGGAATTTTATCGCCGCATCGGAATCGTCGATCGCGTGCGAGCCCTGGGCTACCCGCCCGACAATCCCATGGACGTTTTCCTGACCACGCGCCTCAGCGATCCGCCGATAGCGGTCCTGAAATATCCGTCCGTGGCGGAACGCCGCAAGCAGATCGCCGAAGTCATCAAACGGCGCGTGGCTGCTCGAACCCTATCAGCTCGTTTCGCAGAACAAGCTCGAGCCGCTGCTCAAGGAAGTGGCGGAGGCGACGCCGAACGTCACCGTGCGCTACGGTTGCGAACTCGTCGACCTGACTCAAGACGACGGTGGCGTAACGATTTTCGCCCGCACCACGGACGGAAGCGACGAAACGCTGCGATGCCGCTACTTGGCCGGCTGCGACGGCGGAACCAGCACCGTCCGCAAGAAGCTCGGTATCAAACTCGAAGGCAAAGGTGGCGTTCGCGATCTCGTTCAGGTCATCTTCCGATCGGATGACCTGTACGAGCGCATCGTAACCGGAAAGGGACGCCACTATCAGTTCCCCGACGCCGCCGGGTCGAGCATAATCGCGCAAGGCGACCGCAAGGAATTTACCCTGCATTCCACGTTGCCATACCAAACCGATTTCGTGCCGGTCATTCGTGACCTGATCGGCTTCCCCTGCGACTTTGAGATCCTCCATATCGTCCCATGGCGCCATCATCTGCTGATCGCCGAACGCTACCGCGATCGCCGAGTCTTTCTAGCCGGCGACGCGGTCCATCTGGTCATTCCGACCGGTGGCCTCGGTATGAACACCGGTGTCGGTGACGCCTTCGACCTGTCATGGAAACTCGCGGGCGTGATCAAAGGTTGGGGCGGTCCTGGGCTGCTCGCCGGATACGAGCAGGAGCGCCGGCCGATCGGCGTCCGCAACGTCGCCGCTGCGGGCTGGGCCGCTGCGGGCGTGCCGATCTGGCGTGCGCTGGTCACCCCGGCGGCGTACGACGATACGCCCGAAGGCGAAGCGAATCGGCGGGAACTGGCCGCATCCTTCGAGGTCAATCATCGCCGGATGCATGGGATGGTTGGGGTGGAAGCTGCCTACTCCTACGCCGGCTCGCCGCTGATCGTGGACGAGCCAGGTAACGTCGCGAAGTGGGAGACCAGCAGCTACACGCCGCACGCGCGCCCCGGCGTACGCATTCCCCACATGTGGCTGAACGACGGGCGCGCGATGCAGGACCTGCTGGGGAATGACTACACGCTGCTCGATCTGCGCGGCGACTGCGATGCGACCCCGCTTGCGGACGCGTTCCGGGCACGCGGTGCACCGCTCGAAATTCTCCATTTGGATGAGGAGCGCGTCCGCAAGGTTTACGGCGCTTCGGCATTTTTGTTGCGGCCTGATCTTCATATCGTGTGGCGCGGGGATGGACCGCCGCGGGACCCCGGCGGCCTTGCCGCATTGGCCACCGGCCAGTTCCAAACTTCTCGGCCTTGACGCTGGGATAGTTTGCACGCCTCCCCATTTCCCGCGCAAACTCATCCCAAAACGGAGCGTCCAGGGAACCGTTAAGGGAAACCGCCATGACCACAATTTCACCCGATCGCATCGGCATCGACGTCGGCCGCAAGCTTCCCCTCGAGGAGGCGATTGACTGGGCCGCGCAGAACTACGTGGGTATCATCGACATCCAGCTCGACACGGGTGCGAATGTCGTCACGAGCTTCGACCAACCGCGAGCACACGCGATCCGCCGATCTTGCGATCACCAGGAAATCCGCCTTGGCCTGCACACGCTATCCGCGGTCAACGTCGCGGAATATGCTCCGCTGGTCTCGGACGCTGTCGACGCCTACCTCAAAGCCTACGTCGACGCCGCCGTTCTGCTGGGCGCGGAATGGATCGTTGTCCACGCCGGATTTCATTTCTCAGCCGACATACAACAACGCATGCAGGCCGGCCTGGACCGCCTGCGCCGCGCCGCCGACTATGCCGACCGCAGATCGATTCTGCTGTTGTTGGAAAACCTGAACAAGGAACCGCAGGACGCCGAGGTTCATTACCTCGCGCACACGATCGAGGAGTGGCGCTGGTTCTACGAGAAACTCGACTCACCTGCATTGCAACTGTCGTTCACCGCCAATCATGCGCATCTGGTTCCCGAGGGCGTTCAGGGCTTCATCGACGCTATGCCCCTGCCCCGTATCCGCGAAGTCCGCCTCGCTGACTGTTTTCGCAACGGCCGTGAAGAACACCTGAACCCTGGCCAAGGCGACTTTGATTTTTCGTCGCTGTTCAAGGTGATGGAGAAGAAAGGCTACGCGGGCCATTACATGAACGCTTTCGGTTCACTCGACGACATGCTGAAAGCCCGCACGCTATTTGCCGAGATGGCGACAGACTGACACGTGCAGGACCGGAAACCGGTGGGACGGCGAAACACTGACCCTGCCAATCCAGGACGCCGGCCCGAACCTTTCGCTACCCCGTGGCCGTTGCGAAGTCGGGCCGGGGCGACCATCCCCGGCCCGTTTCGGCTCACTTGCTGGCTGACGCCGGGCCCGTGCTTGTCCCCGCCGCGGCCCCGTTGTCATTGCTGGCGGTTGTGTTGCTGCCCTGGTAGCTCGGGGTGGAGGGGGCAGTGCTCATGTTGCTACTCTGCGAGCCTACGCCGCCCCCTGTTCCCGAGGTTCCCATTCCGCTGGAGCCGGGGCTTCCCATCGTAGAGCCTGTGGCATTCATCTGAGTTGTCTGTGAACTCCCAGGACTGGTTGACGAAGCGGCCGAACCGGTAGCCCCACTTGCGGACGATGGCCCGGTGCTCATGCCGGTGCCGGCTGCCCCGCTGGCGGCACTTCCGTTCCCGCCTCCGCCGGCTGCCAGAGAAACAGAAACCGGCGCCGCTGCCAGGGCGAGCGCAAAGCCAAAAGCCCAAGTCTTGTTCAACATCACATTCCTCCGTGCGTGCGCCGCGCACCGCGACGACAAGGCCTTAACGTTCGAACGAGGGGAGGCGGTGGCCATCGATATTTCCTCCTCACGCTGATTTCGACCTCTCGCGGCACACGACGTTGTGCGGCCGCTCCCTCACAGCGGAACGGCCCGCCCCTGCGATCCCCGTTTTTCGGATCTGATGTCGCCGTATGAAGGCGCGGCCTCCAAATCCTGAACGCCAGCACTTCGTTTTCATCGGCCTGCTGATCGCCCCCGCTTATCGCGAGATGCAGCGAAGGGCAGGAGGCTAGTTCAACCGCGGGTCAGGCACGCGCGCCGCCGCCAGCACGTCCACCGCCCTGGCCCCGGCATCCAGCAACGCGGCGGTGCAGGCATTGGCAGTCGCCCCCGAGGTCATTACGTCATCGATCAGCAACACTGTCCGCCCGAGGACCCTGGTCCGCCGCGACGGTCGCACCTGCAGTGATCCGGCGACCTCGCACGCCCGCTCCTCCGGCGATTTCTCGTCCAATGGAGCGGTATGCCGCGTCCGGATCAGCGCGTCCGGCAGCGCAGGGCGAGCCGCCAGCCGGCCAACCGCGATTGCCAATACGGCCGCCTGGTTGTATTTGCGTCGAAACAGCCGTCGGCGATGCAGCGGCACAGGCACCAAAACGTCTGCGCGCTGTAGCAGCGCCACACCCGCTCGCGCCATCATCGGCGCCAGCACCGCGGCCAGTTCGAGGCGGTCGCCGTGCTTCAGCGGCAAGATCAGCCGCCGAGCCTGGTCGTCGTACCGGAGCGCCGCTCGTGCCTCACGAAACACCGGCGGATGTGCGCGACAACTGGGGCATGTCCCGTCCGTCCCACCCTGCTCGAGCGATGCAAACGGCACCCCGCAGCGTGCGCAGAACGGCACACTAATGAAATCGGTCCGGCCAAAACACGTAGCGCATAGCTGCCCCTGCGCATCGACCGGATTGTCGCACGTCGCACACTGCGGCGGCAGCACCAGATCGAGCACCCGGCGCGCCGCCCGCCAAATGGCCAGTTCAGGCCGCAGCGTAAGTTTTCCCCGGGAGGCCGAAAGCGACCGTCCCGTCGCGCTCGATCTCGTGTACCAGGTCGATCTCCCAGGACAGATAGGCGTTCATCGCCTCCTCCAAGCCTGAGTTCCGGTCGTATGGACGCAGGTAGAAATCGATGCACGCCTCGTCGGGCGGTGTGGTCTTGTCCCTCACCAACGGCCTGCCGAACGCGTGCCAGGCGTCGGTGCCGCCGTCCAGCACATGCACCGCCGCGTCCGTCAGTCCCTCGACCTCAGGCGCCGCCAGACGGGCCAACATGCCGTCCGGCGAGGTGATGACGACATGGCGGGCCCCGGCAAGCTGCGGCTGCACCTCGGCCAGTCGCGCCCGCACACCCCAGATGGCGCCAGGGATATGACCATCACGGAAGTCGATGCTGCGGCCCACATCCAGCACCAGCGTGCCGGCACCGCTATCCAGCAACTGTACGAGGCGGGAGACGTCGACCCGATCGACCGGCGTGGCCAGTTCCGGCACCGCAACCGGGGCAGCGCCGGTAGCCTTCACAGCCTCCAACCCGCCTTCGACGACAAATACGTCCCGGTGCCCCATTTGCCGCAGCCACGCAGCCGTCATCCGCGCACGCACGCCGGTATCGTCAACGAGCACGATCCGCGCGTTGCGTACCCCAACCCAGTTATCGGTTCCCTGCACCAGTTGCCCGCCGGGCGCGCTGCGGCTGCCGGGCCGGTGACCGGCACGGAACTCCACCGGATCGCGGACATCAAGCACATACAACGAGCGATCGGGATCGTCCTCGAAACGGGTCAGGTCCAGTGGCCCGATGACACCAACGCCGCACTGCTCCGCGAACGCCCTCGCCCGCTGTAACGCCACCGCCGCGGTCTTCGGCGTCCCAGGCTGGAATTTCGCCGTTCGTCCGCGATCGCAGCGCAGACCGGCGAGTTCCCACCCCATGGTGCCGTTGCGCAGCGCCATTACTTTGTTCGGGATGCCGGCGCGTCGAAGACTTTCCGCCCCCATGATGCTGCGCGTGCGGCCGGCGCAGTTCACCACGACGAGCGTCTTCGGATCCGGCGCGATATCGCCGATGCGATACGCCAGTTCCCCGCCCGGCACGCTAACCCCGGTCGGGATCGACATGCGGGTAAATTCCTCGAGCGTCCGGCTGTCCAGCACCACCATGTCGCGCCTGGCATCAATCCACGCCTTCAGTTCGCGCGCATCGACGCTTTCCGTGCCGTAATGGTGCTCCACCCATTCGCCGAACGCCTTGGAGGGGACGTTGACCCCGCTGAACAGCACATACCCCGCCGCTTCCCACGCCTTGGTGCCGCCCTCCAGGATCGAGACATCCGTGCAGCCGATCGATTCCAACCAGGTCCCCAGCGTCTCCGCCACCCCGCTGCCGTCATCAACGCAGCACACCCGCACAGTCAGCCGAGGCAACAGTGCCCGCGCCCGAATCTCCTTCCGGGCCAACCCACACGGCACCGCCCAGAACAAATGAGAAATGCCAAATTCTCCGTCCTCCCGGGCATCCAGCAGGGCTAGTTCCTGTCCGTCGGTGATCCAGCGGTGCAGTGTCTCGGCGCTGATGCGGTTCATGTCGGGGAAGCCTCCGGTCAAGCCGGACCGTAGTGCCGAGGCGGACGCCTTGGCAACGCCGCCGTGCCGGTGCACAGGACGGTCCATGGATTCTATGCTGGTATTTGATCGGCTCGCGGTTCGCCGCCACCGCGATCGCGCGGCCCGAACCGTGGATCAGGTGGCTGATGTATTACGCGACGCCGCCGAGCGGCTGCTGGATCGCCTGGACGACACCAGCCACCGATTCACGCGTGCTTTGGACGTCGGCGGCCGAGGGGTCGTCGCGCCGCTGCTTCGCGCGCGCGGAATGCAAGTGATCAGTTGCGATCTGTCCCCGTCGATGGCCGCTCTGAACGGCGAATTGTGCGTGGCGGCGGATGAGGAATATCTGCCGTTCGCCCCCGCCGGTTTCGACCTGATCGTTGCCAACCTGTCGCTGCACTGGATCAATGACCTGCCCGGTGCGCTGCTGCAACTGCGTCAGGCGCTACGTCCCGACGGCTTGTTCCTCGCCAGCCTGCCCACGCTCGGCACATTGTCGGAACTGCGTTCGGCCCTGACCGAAGCTGAAGCCGAGATCGCCGGGGGCGCATCGCCCCGGGTGTCTCCTTTCCCGGAGCTACGGGATTGCGCGCATCTCCTCCAACGGGCGGGTTTCACGCTGCCGGTCGCCGATGTGGAGACTATCAGGCTGCTCTACGCCGACCCCTTCGCACTGCTGAGGGATCTGCGAGCGGCAGGCGAAACCAATGCCATCCGCCAGCGCACCCGTGTCACTCCACCGCACGCGTTGTTTCCGGCGGCGTTGGCGCGGTTACCGGCAGATGGCGAAAGGGTGGTGGCGACTTTGGCCATGGCGGTGTTGACTGGTTGGGCGCCGGCGGCCTGAGGGCCCATCCCACGGGCAGGCGACGAAACTCGGACCTATTGAAAAACGCTCGGTCTACGACAACGAAATTGGAACCACGGCCTATCTGTCTCGTCATTGTTTTTGCCGAACGGGATCACAAATCGTGTCGGGATGCGACGCAAACGCTTCAAGTCTTAAATTGTTCTGGCAACCCACGACCATGACAGACTGGCGCCCGACTTTGAAAGATCCCGACGACGATCCGTTCCTCTGGCTCGAAGAGGTGGAGGGCGCCCGCGCGACCGCCTGGGCGGATGCCCAGAGCATGACCACGATGCAACGATTTGGCGATGCACGCTTCGCCGCCGACCGGGACGAGCTGTGTCGGCTGCTGGACCGGCCCGACAATCTGCCGGTGCCGGCTCCGCCGCGGCGGTCTTCTCTACAATTTCTGGAAAGATGCAGGTCATCCGCGGGGCGTTTGGCGGCGGACGACGCCTCAACTCCTATCGGACATCATCGCCGGACTGGGATGTCCTGCTGGACCTGGACGCTCTTGGCTGCCGCGGAGGGCGAGGACTGGATCTGGCAGGGTGCCGCAACCCTGCCGCCGGAGCACAGCCGCGCGCTCCTCCGGCTGTCGCGCGGCGGAAGTGATGCGGCCGTGTTGCGCGAATTCGATCTCGCCGCGCGTGATTTCGTGACCGATGGCTTTGTGTTGCCGGAGGCCAAGGGGGCGTGGCGTGGCTGGACCAGGACACCGTGTTGCTCTCCACGGCTTTGGGCGGTGCCACATCGTCCGGCTATCCAAGCACCGTGCGGCTGTGGTGCCGCGGCACTGCGTGGTCCGAAGGGCCGATCCTGTTCCAGACCGACCGCGCGAACATGAACGCCTGGGGTTGGTTCGATCGCCCCGCCAACCGGCTGATCTTCGGCGAGAGAACCGGCTTCTTCGACGCCAACGGTCTGGTTCGGTGACCGCAGACGGGCCAAAGCAGCGGGTCGACCTGCCGACAGACGCATGGTTCGCATGGGAAGCCGACTGGCTGGCGGTCCGCGGCCGCACCGCTTGGACGGCGGGAACCACGTGTTTTCAGCCGGATGAGGTGGTGGTGATCCGGCTAGACGACTTTCCTCGCCGGCGACCGCGGCTTCACCAAGGTGTTCGAGCCCGGCCCGCGTCTCGCCGTGCAGGGATTTTTCTGGGCCGCCGGGCGGCTGATCCTGAGCGTGCTGGACGATCTGCGGCCGGTCTATCTGGCCCTGACACCCGGCGAGTGGCAGCCAATCCCGCTCCCTGGACTGCCGGCTATCGGCACCGTCAACGCATGGCGCCTCGATGTCGAGAAGGATGAGAGCGACGGTAGCCTCTTGGCGGTAACGCAGGATCCGGTGACGCCGCCCAGCCTGTTGCTGACCGGCGCACGCTTTCCGCTCCGGAGATCCTCAAATGCCTGCCGCCCGCGTTCGATGCGGCCGGGGTGACGGTGACGCGCCACGAGGCCGTTTCCCGCGACGGCGAGAGCATTCCCTACGTGATGTCCGGGCCGCCGGGTCAGACGGGTGAGGCGCCGGTGCATCTGACAGCATATGGCGGCTTCGCCGTCTCGTCATTGCCCACCTACAGCATCACCACCGGCAAGCTGTGGCTGGAGCGGGGCGGCACCACCGTCGTGGCGAACATCCGCGGCGGCGGCGAGTTCGGCACATCGCTGGCACGAAGCCGGCCGCCTCGCGGGCAAGCGGCTCAGCCACGACGATTTTGCCGCCGTCGCCGCTGACCTGGTGCGGCGCGGCGTGACCCGGCCAGGCCGGATCGCTGCGGAAGGCGGTTCCAATGGCGGGCTGCTGATCGCCAACATGCTGACCCGGTATCCCGAGCGGTTTGGCGCGCTGTTCTGCACCATCCCGCTGATCGACATGCGCCGCTACAGCCGATTGCTGGCCGGGGCGAGCTGGATCGCCGAATACGGCGATCCGGACAAGCCGGAGGATTGGGCGTTCCTGCAGCGAGCTTTCCGCCTATCACACCGCGAAGCCCGGGCAGCCGTATCCACCGATCCTGCTCGCCACGGCACGCCGCGACGACCGTGTGCATCCGGGCCATGCCCGCAAGATGGCGGCCAAATTGCAGGCCATGGGCTACGACGCCTCATTCTACGAACCAGCCGCCGGCGGCCACGGCTACGGCAAGAACAATGCGGAGTTCGCGAGCTTTGCCGCCCTCGGCATGACGTTTCTGCGCCGCGCCATTGGGTGGCAGGATGGCAAGGACGGGTAAACATCGAACATCGACCCTTTGATTGGGTTTCCGGCGCACCACCCCGCTCCGAGGCAGAGCTTTTGCCGCAGCATCACGTGCAAAGCCGCGACCTCGATAAAAAGCCGGCCGGCCTTCACAGAACCTTTGTCAGCGTGTCGGCGGATGACGACAGTGCTTCGCCACAGTATTTCGGGCCAAGTGATTTGCGGTCACGGACTTGTGAGTGACTATTTCTCTGTTGCTGTGTAGTATACAACTCGTTCACGCCAGTTGCGCGCGCCTCCCGCGATAATGTCAGGTTTTGTCATGGGATTTGAGGCAGGGTTTCGAGATGGTTTGCTGTCTTGAACGAAGCGCTGTGGCTGCCCTTGGGTCATATTGTCTAAATCCCCGCTGAACTCAGAGGAGAAAACGATGAGAAAGCGAATTGGATACGGATTAATAGTGCCGCTTCTGTCAGCGGCTGCGTTTATGACGACGCCTAATACCTCTGCACTCGCTCAAGGATGCTCGGAGCAGTTGGCTCAGGACTTCCTGGCCGGCTGGTCGCATGACTTGCCGAAGCTTGTGTCGCTTTTTGCGGACAACGTCGTCTATGAAGACACGACCGTTCATACAGTCTTGCACGGCAAGGATGAACTGCGAAGTTTCGCTGCAGGTTGGTTCAAAGCGTTCCCAGACATAAGCTTCGCCCTTACGTCCACGATCATTTCTGGAAATCGAGCCGCGGTCGCGTGGCAGGTAACAGGAACGCAAAAGGCGACATGCCGGGGATGCCCGCGTCAAACAAATCCGTCAACCTCCCCGGCGTGACTCTAATTGAATGCGAGGGCGGCAAGATCACGCATACCGCAGATTATTGGGATATGGCGACGAATATGCGTCAGCTGGGTTTTCTGCCGCCTGCCACCAACTGAGGCGTTTCAAGAGCTAGTGGTTGGGATCTGACAAAAAGTACCCTTGTGTTAGCTCGAAGCGGCCCGCTGGTCCGCCATTCGAGCGGAATTCTTCTGTCAGATTTTTACCACTGGTCTGGTCTGCGAGAATTCGCTCCTCAGGCGTAGCGATGGCGTTTGTCGTGGCCTGACCTCAGCAATTCGTTGCAAGCCTGTCCTCGGCTAGGATTTTCTGTCACCGCGGAGCGGAAAATGCGGATCACAATTGTCGGCGGCGGTCAGGCCGGCTTGCAGCTGGGGATCGGCTTGCGTCAGAGAAACTTCGACGTCAGCGTCGTTTCCAATCGCACTCCTGACGACATTCGCAATGGCAAGGTCACATCAAGCCAGGGCATGTTTGACAATGCCCTTCAGGCCGAACGCGACCTTGGTATCAATTTTTGGGAACCCGAGTGTCCGAATATGGACGGCGTTGGCCTGAATGTCCCAGCCCATGACGGTGCGGGTCTGGGATTGCATTGGGCATATCAATTCGACAAACCAGCGCAGTCAGTCGATCAGCGAATCAAATACCCTAGCTGGATGAAGCATTTCCAAGAGATTGGTGGCGAACTGGTCATTCACGAGGCCGGGATTGAAGATCTCGAACGATATAGCGGGCACAGCGATCTCGTTGTCGTGGCGTCCGGTAAGGCCGATATTGGCGGCCTCTTCGAACGCGATGCCGCTCGATCACCTTTCGACAAGCCCGCGCGGGCCTGGGGTATGATCTATGTCGCGGGCGTTGAGCCGGTGGAGGGGTTTTCCCGTTTCACCGCCAATCTAATTCCCGGAATTGGCGAATGCTTTGTCATTCCGGCGCTGACCGTCGGAGGTGCCTGTTACATCTTGGCCTTTGCGGGCCTCCCCGGTGGCCCAATGGATTGCTGGCGCGATGTTCATACCCCTGACGATTACCTTGCTCGCGCCAAGGACGTCCTACGGCAATTCGTACCGTGGGAGGCCGAGCGCTGTCGCAAGATGGCGCTCACCGACCCGAACGGGGTCTTGGCTGGTCAGCTTACACCCACGGTGCGTAAACCGGTGGGGCAACTTCCATCGGGCGCGTTGCTGCTCGGGATGGCGGATGCCGTTGTTCTGAATGACCCTATCGCCGGTCAGGGATCAAACAACGCGGCGAAAAGTGCTCGAACGTACCTCAGTTGTATACTGGAAAATGCCGACAAACCCTTTGACCGGACTTGGATGCAACAGACGTTCGATCGTTTTTGGGACTATGCTCAATGGTCGACCGGCTTCACGAATGGCTTTCTGATGCCACCGCCGCCTCATGTCATCAACATTCTGGGTGCCGCGCAGACGTCGGCTAGGATAGGGCGTGCGTTCGCCAACGGCTTCAACGACCCGCGAAGCCTTTTCCCTTGGTTCGCCGATCCGGTTGCGGCTGAGCAATTCATTGCCAACGAAGGTTGATAAAGGGCGACAGCGAGCTTTCGGGAATTACGGCAAGGAAAATCAAGGGATTCCGCCAACCCGTATTTTGCGCGAGGTGATACTTGACCACACTCTGTAAGGGGGCGCGAATTGAGCGGTAATTTGCGTTGCTTCGTACTTCTTGACCTGTGGGCTCACCCCACCCCCTTTGACCACCGCGTGCCAGTCTGTGATAATACAGCCTCGACCGTAGCGATAAATCTGCTTCAACATAAACGGCGATAGACCTGGGGAGAACGCAATGGCTAACATCACCGGTGCCTGCCTGTGCGGACGCGTTCGTTACACCGCGACAGGCGAGCCTGCATTCAGTGGCCTCTGCCACTGCCGCAATTGTCAACGCTACACCGGCTCGGCTTTCGAGACGGTAATTGCCTTTCCGACCGCGTCAGTCAGCGTGCAGGGCGAGCTGAAGACCTACGATGATACGGGCGACTCTGGCCAGTTCGTTCACCGGCGCTTCTGTCCGAACTGCGGGTCGGGGGTGATTGCCGAGGCGGACGCTCTGCCGGGCATGGCGATCGTGCTGGCCGGCACGCTTGACGACCCAGGCCCGTTCAAACCGACAATGGACGTGTATTGGAGCAGCGCTCAGCCATGGGTTCACGCCGGCGGCGGCGAGCGCATACAGTTTCCTAAGATGCCCGGCTGATCGCGCCAGACTAAACGCCTCCTGTCGGACCGTAATTTTTCAGTCCACGCCGCAAGCGTTTGCGACCATCCGCCCGCCGACCTCGGCGGTTGAGCAGCATAGCGGCACAATGCGACGAATCGCATAGTGCCCGGCAAAGCATCACCTGCGGGGCACTTGTTGCGAAGTAATTGCGCTCACACAGTCCGGGAAAGGCAGTGCGGAGATGACCCCGTTCCGGTTCGGCGTGAGTGTCAGGCACGCGCAATCGCGGGCCGAATTGGTGGAGAAGGCGCGGACGGTTGAGGCACACTGCTACGCCACTCTGACTGTCCCCGATCACCTCACCGACCTCGTCGCGCCGTTGCTAGCACTGATCAGCGCCGCGGAGGCGGCAAGAACCCTTCGAATCGGCACCAAACGTAATCAACAACGATCTCGCCATCCCGTGCTGGTGGCACGCGAAGTTGCGACCGTCGATCTCCCCACCGACGGGCGGCTCGAGCTCGGCTTGGGCGCCGGCAGTATAAAATCCGAATATGACGAAGCGGGGTTCTCCTTCGATCCGGGACGCACTCGGGTCGAGCGCCTGGCGGAGTCAGGCAAAATCATCAAGAGTCTACTGAATTGGAGACCGCTCACCTTCGCTGGCCGGCACTATCACGTGACGGCCACACAATTTCACCCCCTCCGGCACAGAAGCCCCACCCGCCAATTCTGATCGGCGGCAACGATCGCCTCCTCCTGGCTCTCGCAGCGCGGGAAGCCGACATCGTGAGTTTCTCAGGACTGACTTTTCGCAAGGGCGGCGCTGCGCCGCCGGACATTTCCGGATGGCGGGCGTCTGCCGTCGACGAGTCGTCAGGCGGCCGAAGATCTGGCAGGTCGCTGGACGCAACTCACACCAGGCGAAATCCTCCAGAGCCCTTACGTTCTGATCGGAACCGTCGACCAGATTGTGGAAGAGCTCCAGGGTACCGCGATCGTTGGGGCATCTCTTACTACGTTGTCCATGAGCCCTATATGGACACCTTCGCCCCCGTCGTTGCCCGCCTCGCCCGTGGAATGCCCGGCCATACCCATTAGTTCACGTAATGTTCTTGACTTTCGTTACAGCTATGGATACAACACGTCAACAATTCTACACTGGACCTCGACTATGGCTTCGCGACCGGGTGCGTTTCTTGAAACCGTCAGCGCTTTCTTGTTGCCGTACTTCGCCGATGCTGCGGCGGATATGCATGAAGCGAGGAACGAAATCCTCGACACCCTCGCCTCGTACGCCACCCGCACAAGAGCGGAAATGCTGCAGGCGGCTCAGATCATCGCCTTCGGCATGACCACCCTCGATGTCCTCGCGGAGGCCAGGACCGCCGAGCTGTCACCCTCCACGCGTATCCGCTACAGAAGCTGTGCCAACGGGCTCAATCGGTCGACCCTCCAGACCGAAAAGGCGCTTGACCTGCGCCTCGGCGGCGACGTGCCAATCGCCGCCGACCCAATGCTGGAGCCGGTCAACGACCTCCGGGAGGCCGAGGTAGAAACGGCCATCGAGCAAGCTCAGGCCAAGATCGACGCCTGCCGCGACCGCGCCCAACCCGCCAACGGCGCGCATCTCAGGACGCAGGAGGAGCGGAACAAGCGACTCTGGGCCGGTGCGATGATCGACACACTGAAACAGATGGGCATCCCGGTCCAACCCGTCCCCGCTGGCTAAGCCGGTCTCGCGGATTTGCCGCCAACCCGCCGGTTTTCGCGGGCTGAAGCCGATACCTACCCGAAACGCGTCGCGACTGTGTCCTACCCGCCCGTCACGCTCATATGCCGAGCCACGGCCGGCTTGTCATGCCGCCGGTCAATGATGAAATCGTGGCCCTTCGGCTTGCGGGAAATCGCCTCCCGGATCGCATCGTCCAATACGTCGTCCGAGACGCCCGCACGCAACAGCGGCCGGAAATCCGCCGAATCCTCCTGCCCCAGGCACATATAAAGTGTGCCCGTGCACGTTAGCCGCACCCGGTTGCAGCTTTCACAGAAATTGTGCGTCATCGGCGTGATGAACCCGATCCGCCGTCCGGTTTCCTTCACACTATAGTAACGTGCGGGACCGCCAGTCTTGTAGTCGGTATCCTCCAGCGTCCAGGTATTCCGCAGCCGCGCCCGCACCACCGACAACGGCAGATACTGCTCCGTCCTGTCCCCGGTGATATCACCCATCGGCATCGTCTCGATCAAGCACAGATCGAACCCATGCTCCCCGCACCACGAGAGCATCCCGTCGAATTCCGCCTCGTTAACGCCCTTCATCGCGACAGCGTTTATCTTCACCGCCAGTCCTGCGGCCTTCGCTGCGAAGATCCCGTCCAGCGTCTGCTCGATCTTTCCCCACCGGGTGATCTGCGTGAACCGCACCGGGTCGAGCGTATCCAGCGACACGTTGATCCGCCTGACCCCCGACGCCGCCAGCGTTGCCGCGTGCTTGGTCAGTTGGGAGCCATTGGTCGTCACGGTCAATTCCCTGAGACCATGCCCAATTCGCTCGCCGAGCGTGCCGAACAACCGCATCACATCGCGTCGCACCAGCGGCTCCCCGCCGGTGATACGGATTTTGTTCGTGCCCAGCCGGATGAACGCGGCGCACAGCCGATCCAGTTCCTCCAGCGTCAGCAGGTCACGCTTCGGGAGGAAGGTCATATCCTCGGCCATGCAATATACGCAGCGCAGATCACAACGGTCCGTCACCGACACCCGAAGGTAGGTGATCGCTCTGCCGAACGGATCGATCATGATGAGAGGCTGTCTCCTTCCAGACCGGGCTTCCGCCGCTTGCCTGTCATTATATTGCGTCCCACCTGACTTGCGCCACCATGGCTGCCTGTTCAAGCCCCCAGCCCTGCGATAGCGCGCGACCCCCCCCAATCGTATGGTTTCGCGAGGCTGACCGAGCGTGGCTTGGGCATTTTACGGAAACCTGTCACGAGGCTCGACTCCTACCGACAACACGATCATCGTGTAAGCGGAAAGGACCCTCGCAGCGGAGAGCCTATGTCCGGCACGCTGGGTGCCCTGCGCCTGATCGAACGAACGGCAGCACACTTGTGCGACGCTCTCAACGGAGCAGTGGTCGGGTTGGATCACGCGCTGCCGGCACAGGCGAAAGACGACACGGCCGCGGCCGGCGCCGCCAAAGCGTTGACCTGCCGGGTGAAGCTGTTGCAAGCGGCGTGGGGTCCCCCCGACCGGCCGGTCTCGCTGGATCGGATAGCCACTCTGGCGCTCGGCCTGCCAGGGAATGTCGCGGTCGATCTCTCCGCCCTGCCCCCAGCCGCCGTATTTTCCCCTTCCTCGGGTCGCATAGTGCTGAATCTCTTGCTTCTGGCTGCTGACAGCTTACCCCAAGGTGGCGGAATCATCCTGGCCGGCAGCCCGGAGGATCTGTTCATCAGAATAATCGGGTCCGGGGCCGCCTGGCCCAGCGGCACAATTCTGTGCCTGGCCAGCGAGGCGGAGGCGCAATGCGCGCTGACCGACGGCCGGGACCTGCAAATGGCGCTGACGATATCGCTCGCTCACGCAGCTAACATACGATTGTCTGCGCTGCTCCCACCCGACATGCGAACCGAGCCGGCAATCCTGCGCCTCGGCCGCTGAAGCCAAAAATATTGCTCGGCATTTACCATTTGTTTGCAAAGTCCTGCCATGGATTGGCTCCCGCCCGAGCATCGGGCTGCCAAGGGGGCTGCCGTGGACGATCTTCTCTCCGACTTCCTGACCGAGACAAACGAGAGCCTCGCCGAACTTGACGTTGCCCTCGTGACCCTGGAACGCACGCCCGACGACGCCGAGACGCTTGGGTTCATTTTCCGCTTGGTGCACACCATTAAAGGCACCTGTGGCTTTTTGGGACTGCCGAGGCTGGAACGGGTTGCTCACGCCGGTGAAAATGTACTGGGCAAGCTGCGCGACCACACATTGACCGTTACGCCCGATATCGTCACCCAGGTCCTGGCAGCGATTGACACGATCAAGGCGATCGTCACGACCCTAAGCCAAACCGGCGCCGAGCCCGTTGGCGACGATGCGGAATTGATTGCGGCACTGAATGCAACCGCGGCGAACGAGGCGCCGAAACATGCGTCCGCTCCGACTGCAGCCACACCACCAGTGGCGCCCACGCCCCCTTCCGCCGCCACCCCTGCTTCTGAGCCGGTAGCCGCGCCCGCTCCCGCCGCATCCAGGCCCGAGCCGGCCGCCCCCACGCCGGCGCCCGGAAAACCGACGCCACACACTCCCAATCGGCCGGCAGCCGCCGACCCGGCACCAGCTCAGGCGAGCGCACCTGCTGTCGCGCGCGTCGAACCTCCTGCTGAAGCGACGGCCGAGTTCGGCGGCGCGGCCGCCGCGGCCACCAGTGCGCCAGCCGCCGCCCAGACAATTCGTGTGACCGTCGATGTGCTGGAAGACCTGATGACCCTGGTCAGTGAGCTTGTGCTGACCCGCAATCAGCTTCTCCAACTGGCGCGCACGCACGAAAACAGTGCCTTCACCGTCCCGCTGCAGCGGCTGTCGCACATCACGTCCGACCTGCAGGAAGGTGTCATGAAGACCCGAATGCAGCCCATCGGCATTGCCTGGAACAAGCTGCCCCGTCTGGTGCGCGATCTCTCCCACGATATGGGCAAGAAGATCGAGCTCACCATGCTCGGTGCCGAGACCGAACTCGACCGCCAGGTGTTGGAACTGATCAAGGATCCGCTGACGCACATGATCCGCAACAGCGGCGATCACGGTCTTGAGACCCCGGCGGAGCGGCGCGCGGCGGGCAAACCGGACGCCGGCAACATTATTCTGAATGCCTTCCACGAAGGCGGTTACATCATTCTGGAAATTTCCGACGACGGCCGCGGGTTGGCGGTGGATCGCATCCGCGCCAAGGTCCTGTCCCAGGGGCTGGCGACCGAGACTGAACTCGCCAGCATGACCGACGGCCAGATCCAGCGCTTCATCTTCCGCGCCGGCTTCTCCACCGCCGAAAAAGTGTCCGCCGTGTCCGGCCGAGGCGTCGGCATGGACGTCGTCAGAACAAATATCGAGAAAATAGGGGGCACCATCGAGCTGAAAAGCACCCCGGGCCAAGGCACGACCTTCACGGTCAAGATTCCCCTGACCCTGGCGATCGTCTCGGCGCTCATCGTCGAAGCCGGCAAGGAGCGTTTTGCCATTCCGCAGCTCAGCGTGGTCGAGTTGGTGCGGGCACAGCGCGGCTCCGCCACCACCGGCCGCGAAGGAACTGGAAACAGCGTCATCGAACGGATCAACGATACGCCGGTCCTGCGCCTGCGTAACCGCCTCCTGCCGCTGGTCAGCCTGACCGAACTGCTCGCCCTGGGCAAAGATGACCGGGAGGGAACCGCTGCCCACGTCGTTGTGGCGCAGGTCGGCGCCCATATGATGGGGATCATTGTCGACCGGGTGTTCGACACCGAGGAAATCGTCGTCAAGCCCGTCGCACCCATCCTGCGCCACGTCACGATGTTCAGTGGCAATACGATCCTGGGTGATGGATCCGTCATCATGATCCTGGATCCGAATGGCATCGCGCGGGCCAGCGGCGTCGGCGCCGGATCGGAGAGCAAAGTATTGCGCTCGAGCCTGGCGGAAACTCAAAGCTCCGCCGACAAAACCGCGATGCTGCTCTTTAAGGCCGGTGAGAACCAGCGCATGGCGGTACCGCTGGGCCTTGTTGCCCGCCTGGAAGACATCCCGCGTGACAAGATCGAACTGTCCTGCGGATCCACTGTTACCCAGTATCGGGGCAAGCTGATGCCGTTGATCGCCATCGACGGCAGCGTGGATCAGCAGAAGCCCACGCAGCCGTTGCTGGTCTTCGCCGAGGGCGAGCGCACCATGGGGCTGATGGTGGATGAAATCATCGACGTGGTGGAAGACAGCCTGGAAATCGAACTTGCCGGCGCCCGGCCTGGCCTTCTGGGGTCGGCCGTGATCGGTGGCCGGGCCACCGACGTTCTGGATACGGGATATTGGCTGATGCAGGCCTGGGAGGACTGGTTCCGCGGCGTGCCCCGTCAGGGCAGCGCGGCCGGTCAGAAACACATCCTTCTGGTCGATGACAGCGAGTTCTTCCGCCAGTTGACCATCCCGATGCTTGGTGCCGCCGGCTTCCGCGTCACCGCGCTGGCCAGTGCGCCTGAGGCACTGCGTCTGCGCGACGCCGGCACCATGTTCGATGCCATCGTCTCAGATATCGAGATGCCGGAAATGGACGGCGTGCAGTTCGCTCGGGCCATACGCGCCGATGGGCCTTGGGCCGGGCTGCCTCTGATCGCCATGACCGCTCATGCCGACATGGAAAACGCTCGCATCGGCCGCGAGGCCGGCTTCACCGACTACGTCGCCAAGTTCGAACGGGAAGCGCTGATCGCTAGCCTTCGCGCCAATCTGGCGACAGCGGTTCACGCTTGATCGATTGAAAGGGACCAGCCATGGCCACCGACATTCTGGAGCGGCCCGATGCCGCCGTCACCAAGGAAGACAATCAGGTTCTGGTCACGCTGACTGTGGGCGAGCAGCTTTGCGGCGTGCCGGTCCTTGCGGTGCGCGATATTCTGGGCGAACAAACGATCACCCGCATCCCGCTCGCACCGCGGGGAAATAGCCGGCAGTCTGAACCTGCGCGGCCGTATCGTCACCGCGATCGATTTGCGCAAACGGCTGCGCCTGCCGCCCGCACCGCCGGGGCAGTCCCGCATGTCCGTCGTCGCCGAGCAGGGCGGCGAGCTGTACGCCCTGCTCGTGGATCAGGTTTCGGAAGTGCTCAGCCTGGATGCGTCGATGTTCGAACGGAACCCGCCGACGCTGGAGAAATGCTGGGCTGACTTTAGCACCGGCATCTTCCGCCTCGACGGGCGGCTGCTGGTCGTGCTGGACGTGTCCAGATTGCTGGCTCTGTCCGGTGAAGGGTAACCGTCATGGCCCGCACTTGCCTTGTCGTCGACGACAGCCGGGTTGTCCGGAAAGTCGCCCGACGCATCCTCGAATCCAACGGGTTCGAGGTGGCCGAGGCTGCCGACGGGCAAATCGCCCTGTACGCCTGCCGGGAGCACCTGCCAGACGTCATTCTGCTGGACTGGAACATGCCGGTTATGGATGGCCTCTCCTTCCTCCAGGCACTGCGGAAGGAGTTCGGCCCAGATAATCCGCCAGTGGTCTTCTGCACGACCGAAAACGACATCGGCCACATCGAGGTCGCCATATCGAACGGCGCTCAGGAATACATAATGAAGCCGTTCGACGAGGACATCCTGACTGGCAAATTTGCCCAAGTGGGGCTTCTGTGACCGGGGCTTCCGTAAAAGGGCCTCCGGCGATCGCTTTCCCTCGCGCACCTGCCGCTTCGCGGACCTCGGAAACGGCACGGGTGATGATCTGCGACAACTCAGCGGTCATCCGCGGGGCGCTTGCTCGAATCCTGGAGTCCGATCCTGCGGTCTCAGTCGTGGCAAAGGTGGAGAATGGCAAGCTCGCGGTAGACCAGGTCCGGGCGGCGCAGGTGGATGTGGTCGTCCTGGATATCGAGATGCCGGTCATGGACGGTTTGACTGCACTGCCCCAACTTCTACGCGCCGATCCCGGCATCCGTGTGATCATGGCCTCCACCCTGACAACGCGGGGCGCCGAGATCGCCCTGCGGGCCCTGCGTCTGGGCGCGTCCGATTATGTGCCGAAGCCATCCAGCATCGGCACCGTCAACGATGAAGGTTTCAAGCGGGAACTCCTGGAAAAGGTCAAAGGCCTCGCCCGCATGCGCCACCGCGCTACGCTCCCGGCGCGCCCGCGGTCGCGGATAGCATTGCGGAGCGCACCCCACTTCCCGGCTCGCCTGCTCGCAGTCGGCAGTTCGACGGGCGGCCCACAGGCATTGTTCACCCTGGTTCAGGGCCTGGGACGCTCGGTCGGCGTGCCCGTGGTGATCACCCAACACATGCCGGCAACCTTCACCCCCATCCTGGCAGATCACCTCAACCGCCTGGGCCTGATGCCGTGCACCGAAGCTCGCGATGGCGAGTCCCTGGTCGCGGGCCGGATCTACCTTGCCCCCGGCGACCGGCATTTGCTGGTGGAGGGCAGTCGACACGGCCTGCGAGCAAGGGTGACCACCGATCCACCGGAGAATTTTTGCCGGCCTTCCGTTGATCCGATGCTGCGTTCCGCGAGCGTCGCGTGCGAAGGCAGGGTCTTGGTGGCGATATTAACGGGCATGGGCCAGGATGGGCTGGCCGGCACAAAGAAGGTCATCGAAGCTGGCGGGGCCGCGATCGGCCAGGACGAAGCCAGCAGCGTCGTCTGGGGCATGCCCGGGGCGATCGCTCAGGCCGGACTTTGCAACGCGGTGCTGCCGCTGCCGAAAATCGCACCCCGGCTCCTAGAAATGCTGAAAGGAGCATAGGCATGACGACGCCTCTGTCGCCAACTGCCTTCGAGACCTTGGCCACCCTCCTGAAGACGAGATCCGGCCTGATCATCGGCATGGATAAATTGTATTTGCTGGAAACCAGGCTAGGCGCCCTGGTCAAACGGGAAAAGCTGGGCGATCTGAACGGGTTGGCGGAGCGTCTGCGGCGCCCTGGCACCGACGCCTTGGCCCGCGAGGTGGTCGAGGCCATGACCACCAACGAAAGCTTCTTTTTTCGCGACGACAAGCCATTCCATCATTTCCGCACTCAGGCTCTCGCCAGGCTGGTCGCCGCGCGTGCCCCGGGCACTGCGCTTCGCGTCTGGTCAGCCGCCTCATCATCGGGCCAGGAAGCCTATTCGCTGGCAATGATCGTCGCTGAATCCACCGCCGTATTGAGTGGCCGCAAGGTGGAGATTGTCGGTACCGACATCGCCCGCGAGCAACTCGCACGGGCCCGCGAGGGGCTTTACTCACAGTTCGAGGTACAACGCGGGCTGCCGGTGCAAATGCTGATGCGATATTTCAAAAAGGAAGACGCGAACTGGCGGATCGCCAAATCAATCCGCGGCATGGCTCAATTCCGTGAACACAATCTGTTGTCCGACCTCCGTTCGTTGGGCAAATTCGACATCGTATTCTGTCGCAACGTGCTGATATATTTTGATCAAGCAACTAAAGCCCGTGTGCTGGATGCGATTGCCGGTCTGATGCCGTCAGACGGGTTGTTGTACCTGGGCGGGGCGGAAACCGTGCTGGGGATCACGTCGCGCTTTGCGCCAACGGCGAACGAGCGCGGCGTATATGGCGTAGTTGCGCCGGCCTCTGCGACCACGCCACACCGGGTCGCCGCTGCCGTTTGAGATAACCGGCGGCATGCCCGCGCCTCCTCCACCGGCAGGCGCGTTGCGCTCAAACAGTCTTCAGAAAGTCCGTCAATTTGGTGATAGCGGTCTGTTTGTCGGTCTTGTCCAGTGCCCCGAGCTCGGCCGCCAAGCGGTCCATCGCCGCCTCATAGATCTGCCGTTCTGAGAAGCTCTGGTCGGGCTGACCAGAGTTCCGATGCAGGTCGCGCACCACCTCCGCGATCGCCAGCGGATCGCCCGAGTTTATTTTCGCCTCGTATTCCTGGGCACGGCGCGACCACATGGTACGCTTGACCCGCGCTTTGCCGCGCAGCACGTTCAGCGCCTCATCGAACAATTTGCGGTTTGCCAGTTTGCGCAGGCCCGCCGTACGGGCCTTGGCAACCGGCACCCGCAGGGTCATCCGGTTTTCCTCGAACGTGATGTGAATCAGTTCCAGTTTGTGACCGGCTATCTCCTCGACCGCTATTCGCTCGACCTTGCCGACACCGTGGGTGGGGTAAACGACATGATCGCCCTCAACGAAAATCTCCGCCTTCGCGATCGCCCGCGGCGTCAGGTTGGGGCCGTTATGCGGGGGCCGGATGTTTGGACGGGAGTTCGCTGCCGACGCGGGGCTCACACCCACCGCCGCCGGTTCCGCCGCTTGATTCGAGATTTCTTCCACTGCCTGATGCTCATCCCTGATAATTGCCTGTCGTCTCGCTCACCTGGCCGTCTTCTTCGCTGGGCGGCTTCAGATCGTTTGCGGCGTCCGCATGGTATCATCTCCGGCGAAGGACCATCCTCCTGATATATTGGTCCCTTGCCCCGGTAATCGCGGACGACCGATAACCGATGCTATATCGATATTCCCCAAGACCGCTGCAACCGGTGGAACAACGAAAGAGAATAGCACAATCCTGTTGGCAAAACCCACACCTTCAAGAGTCTCAGGGCTTGCCAGGATCTGGTGAGAAGAGGTCGGCCTTGCCCGGTTTGTCCTTCCACTCGTCCGCATCATCGGGCGGGATGCCCTTCCGGGTAATGTTCGGCCATGTCTTCGCGTACTGAAGGTTTTGCTCCAGCCATGCGGTCGCCCTGTCGTCGCTGTCCGGCAGGATCGCTTCCGCCGGGCACTCGGGCTCACATACCCCGCAATCGATGCACTCATCAGGATGAATCACCAGCATGTTCGCACCGACATAGAAGCAATCGACCGGGCAGACCTCGACGCAGTCCATATATTTGCAGCGAATGCAGCTCTCGGTGACCACGTAGGTCATTAGCGAACCCCTGGATGTGGGAAAAATGCGGCGCGCGGCCGACAATCATGAGGCGCGATATGCCGACGAATCCCCCGAAACGCAAGATGTTGATGGCACATCGCTGACATCGACATACAGCAGCCGCGCCTCCGAAGCCGGTCCTCGGCGGGTCGCGAGACAGGCGACCCGTAAACTCGCACCGTGCCGTGCAGCGGAATGGTCAGTACATCACCCACCCTCAACTTCGCATGCGGCTTGCTCGTGGGCTGCCGATTAATCCGGATCGAGCCTTGCGTTGCCAGAACCGCGCAGTCCGCGCGCGCTCGCATGACCCGCGCGCACCACAGCCACTTGTCGAGGCGCTGCCAGTCCTTGTCCTCTACGTCTGCTATCGGGCACCTCCACTTTTGAGCGCCGCTAGTGCCGCGAACGGTCCGGCGGCCCCCACCGGCACGGGGGTATCCGGTAGGACTGGCCGCCTCCGCCGTAGCGGTATTACCATCGCCGGTGCCGGCGGTCCCTGCTGGTCACCGACCAGACCGGCGGCCGGCAAGAGGCGAAAGCCGAGGTGGCGCAACACCGCCGGCAACATGTCCGGCTTGACCCCGAAGCGGGACGCGAGACCCGACGGCAGCGAGGCCGGGCCTCGGCGCGCGCGATAAGCCAGTTCGCCAGTCACCTTCTCGGCGATATCCAGCCGCAACAGCACCGGCCCAGCTTCCACCCAGCCCGCTATGGCGGCGAAACCAGGAGGCCAGTCGGGCTGGTCGGCTGGCACGGAAACCACTGCCACATTCGGCAGGGCCGGCATCGGGACGCCGTTGTGCACGGCCCAAAGCCGCATCCGCATCGCCGCTGGACGGGGTTTTAGCAGCCCCGGAATGAACAATGCGAACCGGCCGGACCGCACGCCAATCGCCCGCAGCCTGGGCCGCAGATCAGCCGACAGTGTTTCCTCATCCACGCCAGGAATCAAACCCAGCGACTCGGTCAACCGGTGTACCGGCCCGCGCAGCTCCGGATGGCTCCGCGCCAGAGCCTCGGCGGTGAAAAGAGGGGCGAGGTTAGCGCGGATTTGGGAATCCAGCCAGGATTGCAGCCTTGCGCGAACCCGCTCCCGTTCCGCCCCGTCGAGAAATTCGCTGTCGAGCACCTGGCCGCGTGGCCGCAACGGCATGACGCCCCGCACCAGCTTAGCGACCGGAACACGATCCCAAGTCAGCCGGTGATCTTCGGTCAAGCCGAAAGCCTCGTCTGGCGCCGCCTCAAGCGCAGCGACCCGGCGTGGCATTTCCGCCCGCAGGGCGCGCCGAGCCGCGCGCAGCACCAGCTTCTTTTCGTCACCCACGGCCATCGGATCAGGCACGAAGCCGAATCCCTCGATATGGCCGACGTCGTGGCCCTCCACGACGACCTCGCCTCGGCGGGTAACGGCGGACAGCAGTTCCTGGCCATCAGCTTCCTCCAGCCGACGCACCAGGTGGGCGGAGCGGCGATCGACGAAGCGGCTCGTGAGGCTCTCATGCAGGGCGTCGGACAGCTTATCCTCGACGTCCCGAGCCCTCGCCTGCCAATGGAGCGTGTCCTTGACCCAGTCTGGGCGGGCAGCGATGTAAGACCAGACGCGAACCCCTGACAGCCGCTGCATCAGCGTGTCGATGTCCCCGTCCGCTCGATCCAGTCCGGCGAACTGCGCCGCGAGCCAGTCGGTCGGTAACGTCGTGTCGGTTGCAACGTGACCGAACACGCGTGCGCACAACTTTGCATGGGTGTCGTCCGCCAGCTTGCGGAAATCGGGGATCTGGCAAGCGTCCCACAAAAGCCGAATACGCCGCCTTCCGCTCGCCAGCTTGCGTGTCTCGGGGTCGCGGGCCAGCGCGGTCAGCGTCTCAAGGTCGGACGCCTCGTTGCCGCGAACCAGGCCGGGACGCGGCGGCGGCGCGTTCAGGCTGTCGATCAGTAGCTCCAACGAGGAAAAATCGAGGTCGCTGTTCCGCCAGCACAACATCTCCAGCGAGTCGAAATTGTGCGCTTCGACCGCGGCAACGACGTCCTCGGGTATCGGCGGGCACTCTGTCGTCGTGCCAAATGTGCCGTCTTTCATGCCACGCCCAGCCCGCCCGGCGATCTGCGCGACTTCCGGCGCCGTTAGCCGGCGCGGGCGGTGGCCGTCAAATTTGCCCAGGCCGGCGAAGGCAACATGATCGACGTTCATGTTCAGGCCCATACCGATCGCATCGGTAGCGACGAGGAAATCGACTTCCCGGTCTTGGTAAAGTGCCACTTGGGCGTTGCGGGTACAGGGCGACAGGCGCCCCATCACGACCGCGCAGCCGCCTTTCCGGCGCCGAATGAGCTCCGCCAGCGCGTAAATTTCGGCCGCGCTGAACGCGACAACCGCCGTGCGTGGCGGCAGCCGAACCAGCTTGGCCGGTCCCGCATAGGAAAGTTGCGACAGGCGTGGCCGGGTCTCGATCTGCGCAGAGGGCACCAGCCGGCGGATCAGCGGCGCGATCGTCTCGGCGCCCAGGAACATGGTCTCTACCATGCCGCGCGCGTGCAGCAAGCGGTCGGTGAAAACGTGCCCACGGTCGGCGTCAGCACAAAGCTGGATTTCGTCGACTGCGACAAATTCGGCGTGCCGGTCGAGCGGCATCGCCTCCACGGTGCAGGAGAACCACCGCGCGTCAGGCGGGATGATCTTCTCCTCTCCGGTGATCAGCGCGACATAGCGGGCGCCTTTGATTGCCACCATGCGATCGTAATTTTCCCGAGCCAGCAGACGCAGCGGGAAGCCGATGATGCCGGAGGCATGGGCTAGCATCCGATCGATCGCCAGATGAGTCTTGCCCGTGTTCGTCGGGCCGAGGACGGCCTTGACGCGAGCGGCGAAACCGGAGTCGGAGCGCAGCATGGAACCAATGTTTGGATGCCGCGCCGCGGAATGCAAGCGTTGAAGTAAGGCCGGGCTCTGCCCGGACCCGCAAAGGGGCCGACGGCCCCTTTGATCCCATTAAGGGGTGGGCGGACAGGAGGGAGAACACGGGCCCAGCACCACCTCGGTCGCCCCCTCCTGGCCATCCGCCCAATACCGGGGTTCCAAGGGCGGTCCCCACTTGAGGTGCGGGGCGGAGCCCCGGTCTTAACTTCTACAGGTGCTCCGCCGCCTCGGCCGCCAGCATGGCACCCTGCCGCGCTTCCTCGGTCGAGGTGCGGTTGAAGTAAGCATTGAGCAAAACAGCGGCGAGCGAGGTCATGATGATGGCATCGCCGAAAATCGGCTTCAGTTCGGTAGGCATGATGCGGAAGAAGTTCGGCGAGACAATCGGGATCATGCCGAAGCCGATCGAGATCGCGACGATCAGTACATTGTTACGTTGCGCGCTGTAATCCACGGTGGACAGGATCTTGATTCCGGTTGCGGCGACCATGCCGAACATGATGAACCCGGCGCCGCCCAACACACACTGAGGCACCGACGCAACGATGAATGCAAGCTTGGGCACCAGACCCAAGGCCAGCATAATCACCCCACCGGTCGCGCAGACCCAGCGACTGTAGACGCCAGTCACGCCGACGAGGCCGATGTTCTGGGAGTAGGATACGTAGGGGAAGGTGTTGAAAATGCCGCCGATCAGCGTGCCCAGGGAATCGGCGCGCAGACCACGGGTCACGTCCGATGGGGCGATCTTGCGCCCGGTCATCGTGCCTAGGGCCAGGAACATGCCCGTGGCCTCGATGAACACGATGGTCACGACCAGGCACATAATCAGGCATGGAATGAGGGAGAACGTCGGCAGGCCGAACTGCAAGGGCAACACGATGCGGATCCACGGCTCCTGCTGGATGCCGGAGAAATCTGTCCAGCCGAGGGCGATCGTCGTCAGATACCCAACCACAATGCCGGCCAGCACCGACATATTCTGCAGGAAGCCACGGCCGAACTTGATGATCAGCAGGATCACTCCGAGAACGAGGACGGCAATGGCCAGGTAGCCGCCGGCTCCGAAATCCGCCGCCGCGGCGCCCCCGCCGGCCCAGGCAATACCAACCCGCATCAACGAAATGCCGATCATCGTGATGATCGTTCCGGTCACGACCGACGGGAAGAAGCGCAGAGCATGCTGCATGACCGGGGCCACCAGGAGGCCGAACAGTCCGCCAACGATGACCGCGCCATAAATACCGGTGAGACCAAGCCCCGGCATGGCCGCCATGGCAAGCATTGGGGAGATGGCGACGGCGGTGACGCCCATGATGACAGGCAGTCGGATACCGAACGGTCCGAAGCCGATGGTTTGCACCAAGGTGGCGATACCGCAGGCGAACAGGTCGGCGTTGATCAGCAGGGCGAGCTGATCTTTCGGAAGATGCAACGCACCCCCCAGGATCAGCGGCACGGCGACGGCGTTGGCATACATGACGAGGACGTGCTGCAGGCCCAGGGCGACCATGCGCGGCGCCGGCAACACCTCATCGACAGGATGGATGGAGGTGGACATGCGGCCGATCCCCGATTGATGCAATTTAGCACGTTGTTTATGCAAATTTGCAAGCTGTTATGCAACAAGATTCGCCAATCGGCGCTTTTTAGGTCAAAACTGCGGAATATTTAAGTATATGGCGTTTTTTTAGCCAAATCGAGAGTCCGCGAAGTCGGACAACAATCGACGGCAAGAGGCAGTGGCCGAGGTTCACGCCTTCGACGTATGATGCACCGTCGCCCGCCTCGGCGGTTCCGGGGGCTGAACCTACCAGCCGCTTGACTTGACGAAGCTGAGCGGGGCTTGTGTGCCGCCTCGTTCAGGATGCCGACCGAACGCGGCCTACGCGCACCAGGATACAAGACGATGCACGCCTATCGCACCCATACCAGCGGCGCCTTGCGTGCCGCCGACGCCGGCAAGGAGGTCAGACTCTCGGGCTGGGTGCATGCCAAGCGTGACCACGGCGGCCTGCTGTTCATCGACCTGCGAGACCATTACGGCGTCACCCAGTGCGTGTTCGCGGCAGGTTCTCCCGCCTTTGCTGCGGCCGACGCGGTGCGGCCGGAAAGCGTGATCACCGTCACCGGCACGGTCGTGATGCGTGAGGCCGGAACCATCAATCCCCGGCTGCCAACCGGTGAGATCGAACTCCGTGTCGCCGACCTGGTGGTGCAATCCGCCGCCGAGGTCTTGCCCATGCAGGTCGCGGGCGAGGAACGTTTCCCCGAGGAGATCCGGCTCAAGTACCGCTTCGTCGATCTGCGGCGGGACAAGCTGCACAGGAACATGATCCTGCGCAGCCAGGTTATCACCTCGCTGCGCCAGCGCATGATCGCGGCGGGGTTTCTGGAGTATCAGACGCCGATCCTGACCGCCTCCTCCCCCGAGGGCGCACGCGACTTCCTGGTGCCGTCGCGTATTCACCCAGGTAAGTTCTATGCCCTGCCCCAGGCGCCGCAGCAGTTCAAGCAGTTGCTGATGGTCGCGGGCTTCGACCGCTACTTCCAGATCGCCCCCTGCTTCCGCGATGAGGCCTCCCGCGCCGACCGATCCCCCGGCGAATTCTACCAACTCGACTTCGAGATGAGCTACGTCACTCAGGATGACGTGTTCAACACGATCGAACCAGTCATTGCCGGCGTGTTCGAGGAATTCGCGGCCGGCCGGCGCGTGACCGAACCACCCTTCCCTCGCATCCCCTATGACCAGGCGATGCTGGAATTCGGCTCCGACAAGCCCGATCTGCGCAATCCGATCCGCATCGCCGACGTCACTGGGCATTATGCCGGCTCTGGGTTCGGCCTGTTCGCGCGTATCGCGGCCTCCGGCGGCGTCGTCCGGGCTATCCCTGCCCCTGGTGCCGGATCGCAGCCGCGCAGCTTCTTCGACAAGCTCAACGACTGGGCCAAGGCCGAGGGTCAGGGGGGTCTTGGGTACATCACCTATGACACCGATGGCCCGAAGGGACCGATCGCCCGCAACCTGGAAGCCGACCGAGCAGAGGCGATCCGCGTCACGTGTGGCCTGAACCCCGGCGACGCCGTGTTTTTCGTCGGTGGCAAGAGAGACACCGCGCCAAAATTCGCCGGCACCGTGCGCACCCGCCTATGCGACGAACTCGGCTTGCTGGAAAAAGGTTCTTTCCGTTTCTGCTGGGTCACCGACTTCCCGATGTTCGAACTGAACGAGGAAACCGGCCTGATCGATTTCAGCCACAATCCGTTCAGCATGCCGCAAGGCGAGCTGGAGGCGTTGACAACTCAGGACCCGCTGACGATCAAGGCTTACCAGTACGACATCGTCTGCAACGGCATCGAGCTGTCCTCGGGCGCCATCCGGAACCACCGTCCGGACATCATGATCAAGGCGTTCGAGATCGCAGGCTACACCGCAGCCGACGTGGAAACCCGCTTCGGCGGCATGCTCAACGCGTTCCGCTACGGCGCGCCCCCACATGGCGGATCGGCGCCCGGCATCGACCGCATGGTCATGCTGCTGGCGGACGAACCCAATATCCGCGAGGTGATCCTGTTCCCGCTGAACCAGCAAGGCGAAGACCTCATGATGGGCGCCCCCGCGGAAATCCCCCCTGCCCGGTTGAAGGAACTCTCGTTGAAGATCGAACTGCCGCCGGCCAGGCCGAAGGTAGCGGGTAGCTGATCCACACCGCGCCATCCGGTTGGCATTGGCGCGCAAATGCACACATGCCTATCATCCCCTGACGACGCGGCGAACCTTACATCGGAGTTGTTCATGCGCCTTTCTGCCGTTCTCGGCGCGTTATGCCTGACCGTTGCGTTCGCGACCGAGCCGGCCGCCGCTGCCAACGCCCCCGCGCCTGCTGCGCCTGCGCCAGGCGCGCTGCTGGCCCACAAGGCACTCTACACGCTCACGCTCGATACCGCGAACGGCAACGACGTGATCGCCGCCCGGGGCACCATGGGTTATGAGGTAACGGACGCCTGCGACGGCTGGGCGGTTCGCCAGCGGCTGCGCATGACGATCACCAATTCGGAGGGCCAGGACATCGAAATGGCGTCGGATTACGCAACATGGGAATCCAAGGACGGCCTGAAGTTCCGCTACCACATGCGGCAAACCACCGACACCGCGGTCACCAGCCAGACCGATGGCGAAGCGTTCCTGCAAAAGTCGGGGAGTCCAGGGGAGGCGCACTACTCGTCGCCTCACGACGCCACCAGCGCGCTGCCCGCCGGCACGGTATTCCCGATGGCGCACACCGCCGCGATCATCGCCGCGGCCCGCGACAAGAAGCATTTCCTGTCGCTGCCGCTGTTTGACGGCACGGATGAGAACGGCGTGGAGGACAGCTTCATCGTGGTGCTCGACTGGAAGCCGCCCATGCAATCCAAATGGGCGGCACTGGTTCCGCTGCCGAGCACACGGGTCAATATCGCCTTCTTCGATCATACGGCATCCGCTGTTACACCGACCTATGACGTCGCGATGCGTTATTGGGAAAACGGCGTGGCAGACGACATGAAGATGAATTTCGGCGATTTTGTCATGAACGCGAAACTGAAGGAGTTCTCGCCTCAACCTCACCGGTGTTAGGCGAGGGGCGGAATTCTGCTTTCCACCACGGCTTGTTGCCTGGCGATCAAGAGCCGGAGCGGCAACTTCGCATCAGAAGCCGACTGGGGTAAAAGCCGCGCGCCACAATCTGGATTGAACGCCGGCGTTAGCGATCCCGCTGGCAGTGGCGGCGAACTTTCCACGGAGACCAAACATGACCCTCAAGTCGACTTCCCACGCTGGCTTGGTGCTGGCTAACCTGCTGCTGTTGGCCGTCGCGCTGCCGGCCGGCGCGCTCGCGCAATCCCAGTCCCCGGATGGCCGCCCGTCCGCGACGACCAGACCGCCCGCCCCGATGCGAAGCGGCATGGCCCAGCCCGACCAGGTCGAACGGTACATCACGCGGCTTCACGCGCAGTTGCGCATCACGCCCGCGCAGCAGGCGCAATGGGACCAGTTCGCCCAGATCATGCGCGATAACGCGAAATCCATGTACCAGGCGTTCGAGCAGCGAGCGTCGAGTTTCGGCTCGATGAACGCGGTTGACAACATGCAGTCCTACGCTCAGATCGCCCAACAGAATGCTGAGGATACGCAGAAACTTGCGACGGCGTTCCAAGCGCTGTACGGGTCCATGTCGGATGACCAGAAGAAAAACGCGGATGCGGTCTTCCGTGCCCGCGACGAACGCCGCCCGCCCTCGAGGGGTTGAGGTGCGTTGGCGGCCCGGGCTGACCCGCGAAGGCGTTAAGCGGCCGCCAGCACCATGCGAGACGCCTTCTCGCCGATCATTATCGACGGCGCGTTGGTATTGCCGGAGGTAAGTGTCGGCATGATCGAGGCGTCGGCGACGCGCAGCCCCTCCATGCCATGCACCCGCAGTTCATCGTCCACCACTGCCATCGGGTCGGAGCCCATCTTGCAGGTGCCGACCGGATGATAGGTGGTCTCGGCGTTGTTCTTGATCCACTCGAGTAATTCGTCGTCGGCGTGGATATTCACGCCGGGCGCGATTTCGTCGGTGGCTATGCCCTGCATTGCGGGTGCCGTCATGATGCGCCGGGTCATGCGCATCGCTTCCAGGGTTACGTCGCGATCGAGTTGGGCACTTAGGAAATTGAAGCGGATCGACGGTGGCCGGTTCGGCACTTTCGATGACACATGGACGCTGCCGGTGCTTTCCGAGCGGAGGATATTCATGATCGCGGTGATGCCGGAGTTCTTCGCGAGCTTGAAGTTCGTTCCTGCCAGGAAAGGTATCCAGGAGATGGCGGCATCCGGTGCGTCGAGCCCGGCCCGAGTTCGAACATACGCTCGGATTGGCGCCGCGGGCAGGCCGAGCAGGCCCTTGTTGGTGAGGGCGTATTTCAGTGCCTGCCAGACGAGGCCGAGACCGCGTCCCTTGTCGTTGTAGGTGATACCGAGCGCGGACGGCACCGTCCATTTCATGCGTGGCGAGTAATGATCGCGCAGGTTCTCACCGACACCTTTGAGCGCGTGATGGACCTCGACGCCGAGACTTTGCAGCCGTTCGGGCTGGCCGATACCGGACAACTCCAGAAGCTGGGGTGAATTGATCGAGCCGGCACTGACAATGATTTCTCTGCCCGCCCGGGCTTCGTGCTGCTGGCCGTTGGCGGTGTAGCGGACGCCAACACAGCGTTTGCCCTCAATCAGCAGGCATTCGGTCAGCGCATTGGCCTGGATCTTGAGGTTGGGGCGGCCTCGGGCGGGGTCGAGATAGCAGAAGGCGGTACTCATCCGGCGGCCGTTGCGGATGGTGGCCTGGGTCATGCCGATGCCGTCCTGCTGGGCGCCGTTGTAGTCCTTGGTGTAGCCGATGCCGACCTCGGAGGCGGCCTTGATCAGGGCGTCGTAGAGAGGCCCGGTCTCGAAACTTTCGGTGACCTTCAGCGGGCCGCCGCGGCCGCGGTACTCATCGTCGGCGTCGCCCTGGTAGCTTTCCATGTCGCGAAAGATCGGCAGTACTTCTCGGTAGCTCCAGCCGCGATTACCGAGTTGCGCCCAGGTGTCGTAGTCCTGCGATTGGCCGCGCACGAAGACCATGCCGTTGATTGAAGACGAGCCGCCCAGGAGCTTGCCGCGCGGGACGGGAAGGCGGCGATTGCCGGTAGCGGCGTCGGGTTCGGAGGAATAGAGCCAGTTGGCGGCAGGGTTTTCTATTAATCTGGCGAAGCCGACCGGGATGCGGGACCAGGGGTGAGACTCGCGTCCGGCTTCCAGGACGAGGACTTTGTGCTTTGGGTTGGCGCTCAGGCGGTTGGCGAGGACGGATCCAGCCGATCCGGCGCCCACCACGATGTAGTCGAACGTCTGGGTTTCCATTTTGTTGCCCCCCTGACAGCGATACAGGGGATACTGTATTTTGGCTGAGGGTCAAAATGGGCCGCCTGGAATTTTGCCGTCTATCCGCCGCAGACGGACACACGCTGAGGCCGAGGTATTTCACGAATTGACGACAGCGACAGCCTCGATCTCGATCATGAAATCAGGGCCGGCAAGGCGTGTGACGCCGACGGTCGTGCTTGTCGGGGTCGCAACGCCGAAATAGCGCATCCGCACATCGCCACATTTCTGGAATTCGTCGAAGTCAGTAACAAACGTGTTGGTCTTGACGACATCGGCCCAGGTCGCGCCGGCCGCCTTCAGGCATCGGTCGAGATTCTGAAAGGTCTGTTCCATCTGGGCGCGCATGTCGCCTTTGCCGACGCAGTTGCCGTCGATGTCGCGGGCCAACTGGCCGGCGATGTAGACGATCTTCCCGGTGCCGCCCACCGTCACGACATGCGAATAGGAAGGCTGCCCCTCGGACATTCTTATATTCATGCCGTCAGGCTGAAAACGTTCGATCTTGAGGGCCATATCATTCTCCTGGTCGGGTTGATCTGCCTACGCGATGCAATCACTCGCGTTCCACGCGCTCAGTCCCCTATAGCCACACAGTTCCTGCCTATCCTCATGGCCTTGGTTAGGGGGAGGCGCGGGCAGCAGGATTTACCACAGAGGGCGCGGAGGACCACGAAGGGCCACGGAGGAGGGCGGCGCTCAGCGCGCGGGACAATTCCTTCGCGCGCCGCGCGTTATCGCAGTGTGCATACCTGTCAACGCCATGGTCGACCGATGTCAATCCTCCGATTCCAGTTTGCCGACTTTGATGGTAGTTGGTTGCCAGTTCTCCGGAAACAGCTTCTGCAAGGCGCGAACCTTCGGCATATCGTTGATCGCGATGTAGGGCGCATCCGGATGCAGGTCGAGATAATCCTGATGATACGCCTCGGCTGGATAGAACGGTCCGGCGGGATCAATACGGGTGACGATCGGGCGACTGAAGGCGTGAGTGGCTTCGAGCTGAGCGATATACGCCTTGGCGACACGCTCCTGGTCTGGCCCGTTCACGAACAATTCGGACCGATACTGGGTGCCCCAATCCGGGCCCTGCCGGTCCTTTTGGGTCGGATCGAGGGCGACCGAAAAAAAGATCCTCAGCAGCGTCCCATAGCTGACTTTTGCCGGATCGAAGGTTACGCTGACCAACTCCGCATGTCCTGTCGTGCCGGAACTGACCTGCTCGTAGCCCGGGTTGACGACACGGCCGCCGGCGTAGCCGGAGACGGCGCGGGTTACCCCTCGGACATGCTCGAACACACCTTGCACACCCCAGAAGCAGCCGCCGGAAAAGACCGCGGTCTGCGGACCGGGCCCGCTTGGCCCGAGGTCCTGCGCGGGCGGAGGGAGTGCCTGCGCCGCACTATCGGCCTTGGATGACGCGAGCGGGATAGCGAGGGTCAGAGTCGCCAGGAGTGCCGAGCCCAGCGAGGCACGTGAGAGAAGTGAAAACGGGTTCATGATGGGATCTCCAGAAAGCAAACAGCGCCAGAAATAAACTATACAACCGGTGCGGTTTCGGCACTACTTACGTTTCTTTCAGAAACGCCTCGAATGCATCCTTATAGTCGGGGTGCCAGCGTGACAACGGCGGGCGGTTCTGGGTAATGTCCTGGGCGGCCCAGAGTATCCTTCGATTGTCGACCCGCCGCGTCACATCGTTGTCTGGGCAGATGATGTAGAAATCGCGCTGGTTCATTCCGTCGATCAGCATGTCCACGACCTGATCGGGCGTCCAGGCGCCGGCTGGCTTCTCGGTGCGTCCGCGGCTTGTCATGGCGGTGAAGGTGGAGCCTGGGACCAGCAAATGCGCTGTGATGCGCGCGCCTTCCTCATTTCGGAGACTATGCGCGAGCGCCTCGGTCAGCACTTTCACCCCGGCCTTGCTGACGTTGTAGGCGGTGTCGCCCGGCGGGCAGGTGATGCCCTGTTTCGACCCGGTGTTGACAATGGCACATTCGGTCTTTTGCGCCAGCATCGTTGGGGTGAACGTCTGCACGCCATTGATGACGCCCCAGAGGTTAACCTCCAGCACGCGGCGCCAGCGGTCGATGTGCTCCCAGGGGCCGCCGCCGGGTGCGGTGCCGGCGTTGTTCATCAGCACGCCGACCTCGCCGAACTTTTTGTAGGCGGCGTCGCGCAGGGCCTGGACCGATTCCAGGCGGCTGACATCCGTGGGCACGGTCAGCACCGCGTCCCGCCCCGCCGGAGACGCTGCGCCGACGGCTCCCGCGGCCCGCTCCAGGGCCTCGGGCGATAGGTCGGCGAGGCAGACCTTGAGGCCCATCGAGGCGAACCGCGTGGCGGCGGCGAGGCCGATGCCGCTGGCCGCGCCGGTGATGACGGCGACGCGACCGGCGTTCAGGGCGGGATGCTGGGTCATGGGATTGTCTCAGGCCGGCACAAAGTTCAAGGCGATACCGTTGATGCAGTATCGCAGATGGGTCGGCGGCGGGCCGTCGGGGAACACGTGTCCGAGATGGCTACCGCAGGTTGCACAATGCACCTCGGTGCGGACCATGCCGAGGCTGCGGTCGGTTGAGGTTTCCACCGATCCTTCGATCGGATCGTTGAAGCTGGGCCAGCCGGTGCCACTTTCGAATTTCAGTTTTGCCTCGAACAGCGGTTGGTCGCATCCGGCACAGGTGAACCGCCCGGGACGCTTCTCTGCGAGCAAGGCGCAACTGCCGGGCGCCTCGGTGCCATGGCGGCGCATTATATAGAATTGCTCCGGCGACAGGATCCGGCGCCACTCTGCGTCCGTGCGGGTGACAGGATAGGTCTTATCCAGCATCTGTTTGTCTCCTTTGGCGATACCCTACAACATCGCTCTCCTTCGGCGCTGCGACAAGCGGGCGATCATGGCGGCATCCGTCGGCGTGCTCGGTCACAGGTGGGAGCCCCGATGCAGGCCGCTATGGCGTTTCATGCATAGGGCCCGGGTTTCGCTTGTGGGAGTTATGACCCATTTCGAGGTAGTGATGCTGGGCGGCTTCGAGGTTGAATGGGATGATGCTCTCCGCAGAAGAATGGGAAGCCGTCCGGCTGACACTGGGGGTCGCGGCGCGGGCGGTCGGGTTCGGGTTGCCGCTGGCGGTTCTGGCGGCGTGGGTCTTGACCCGGTGGCGCTTTCCGGGGCGGCCGATACTGAATGCGCTGGTCCATCTGCCGATGGTGCTGCCGCCAGTGGTCACTGGTTGGCTGCTGCTGATCGTGCTTGGCGTCCGTGGGCCGATTGGCTTGATCCTGGACCAATGGTTCGGCATCCGCCTGGCGTTTACGACGGCGGGTGCGAGTCTGGCCTGTGCGACTATGACATTCCCCATCATGGTACGGTCGGTTCGCTTGTCGCTCGACGCGGTCGATGCTGGTCTGGAGCAGGCTGCCCGCACGTTGGGCGCGGGGTGGTTGGACAGGTTGTTCAACGTCACCCTGCCCCTTGCCTCACCTGGAATTTTGGTCGGCGGGATCGTTGCCTATGCGACGTGTCTGGGTGAGTTCGGCGCGGTGATAACGTTCGCCGGCAACATCTCTGGGCAGACCCAGACCTTGCCGTTGGCGATCTACGCTGCGCTGCAAGTGCCGGGTGGGGAGGCGAAGGCCGCGGAGCTGTCGCTTGTTTCGCTGACGCTTGCGCTGGTGGGGTTGCTGCTATCCGAATGGATCGGCAAGCGATTGAACGTCATGCTGGGCCGATGAGCTTTTCTGTCGCGCTGTGTCACCGATTTCCATCGATCGAGATGGACATCGCGTTCGAGGTCCCGTCGCCGAGCGTAACCGTTCTGTTTGGGCCGTCGGGATCCGGGAAGTCGACGGTAATCAGCGCGGCGGCCGGACTGCTTCGTCCCGACACTTGCCGGATCGAAGTGGATGGCCGGGTCTTTGCTGACACGCGCACCGGGGTTTGGTTGCCGCCCGAGCGTCGGCGGGTCGGGTCTGGTGTTTCAGGATTCACGGCTTTTCCCGCATATGTCGGTCGTCACGAACTTGCGTTTCGGCATGCGGCGCGTCGCGCCGGGGGTGGTTGGTTTCGATGAAGTCATCGAGCTGCTGGGGATCGAGGCACTGCTGAACCGCCGGCCGCACACCCTGTCCGGGGGGGAGCGGCAGCGGGTCGCAATCGGACGGGCGCTGCTGGCCCAGCCGCATCTGCTATTGATGGATGAACCGCTTGCGAGCCTGGACAGCGCCCGAAAAGCGGAAATTCTTCCCTATCTGCTGCGGCTGAAGACGGCGTTGAAACTGCCGGTTCTCTACGTCACACATGCGCTTGACGAAATCGTCAGGCTCGCGGACTCCCTGGTGTTGATCGAGGCTGGACACGTCCTGGGCTACGGCTCGGTGGCCGAGGTTACGTCACGGGCGGACCTGCCGTTGGCACAGCGTGACGATGGAGGCTCGCTGCTGTTGTGCCGCGTGGAGCGGCACGAGACCGAGCGGGGGCTCAGCCGGCTCCAGGGCGGCGGCGCGACGTTCTGGGTTCCTTTAGTGGATCTTCCGCTGAATGCCGAATGCCGCATTCGCATTCCGGCCCGCGAGGTGATCCTGGCAGGCAAATCACCCGAGGCCATCAGCCTGCATAACATCGTGCCTGGAACCGTGCGCCGGATCTTCGATGACGCTGTCCGGCGGTCGGTTCTGGTGGAGGTTGGGCTACCAAACGGGGTCATCCTATCACGGGTCACGCCCGATGCTATCGCTCGGCTGGGGTTGTCGGCCGGCTCTCCCGTGCTGGCGCTGATCAAGTCTACCTGCATCGAGATCGCGGGACATTAGCTTGCGTTCCGGTGCTGTATCCTGTTGGATATGACGGTGCACTGATTGCGAGAGTTTTGTCCTGATGAATGTGCCATTTGATCCTGGTTGTTGGCGGCGGAAAATTCGCAGCTCCGATAATTCCAAAACCAAGCTGAGTCTCGAGACGGGCAACATCCAATCGCCGGTACAACTCGATATCGCCGATACGCTTGCGCCGCTGATCTCAGACCCGCGTAACCCACTCTCGTGACGCACAACGACATCCTGCGAGCGCGGATACTGGCGATCGCGCGGCTACGAAGATCGCGACGACCTCGATATTCTGCGCACCGATCCCGGGTTTAAAGTGGCTTCGGCCGCCTGCCTGATCGGTGCTTGCAGCCGACAGTGTCGCGTTGGGGAACGCACCACGCCTGCGTGAGGTGGTGCGGATGAGCTACGCGATGATCGACCTGTATTGCCGCAGCTATGACCGCCCGCCGGCCGCGGTTACCTTCGACATGGATGACACCTGCGACGTTGTGCATGGCAATCAGCAACTGGCGTTGTTTCATACCCATTACAATGAGCGATGCTCTCTGCCAATCCGTCCATGACGCCGCCAACGCCCGTCCGGTGGTGATTTTGTTGCGCCCGGGCGGCCGCCGGGCGGTGAGGAGATCCGTGGCCATGCGCGGCGCACGGGGGGCAAAACGCCTAGTCGCGGCCGGTCAGGGCGGATCAATCGCGACGACGACGCCGTCGATGGCCGTCGTGAACGGAAGCAACCTGTCGAGTACGGCGCGTCCAAAGCCGCCATCATCAACAGGACCAAAAGCCTCGGCCGCCGCCTGGGCAAACAACGATATCCGCGTCACCGCCGTTGCGCGCGGCCTTATCAACACCACCATGGGGGCTCGGGCTCCCGAGATATTGAGGCGGCAGACGTTGCGCAGGGCATTGGGCCGGGACGGCGAGCCTGAGGAGGTCGGCAGTGGAATGGAATAGGTCTCGAGGGATGGCCCGCAGCCCATTGTTCGGTTCAGACCTGATCGTGCCGCCCCTCGCTATATCGGAATCGCGCCGCTCATCGTCGTCCGATGCATCAGTCGCCGCTGTGGCATGTCGTAGTCCTGGATGGCACGGTGCTGCACCGTGCAGTTGTCCCACATCAGCAGGTCTCCGCGACGCCATTGGTGGCGATAGAGGAAGGCCGGCTTGACGATGTGATCGGCGAGTGCGGCGATCAGCGCTTCGGCTTCTTCTGGATCCACGCCATCGATGCCAACGCAATCGTCGCGCATGACGTACAAGCAGCTCCGGCCGGTGTAGGGGTGAATTCGAACGATCGGATGACGGATCGGCGGATAGCGATCGATCTCCGCCTGTGTGAGCGGGAAGGCACGTTTTCGGGCACTGAAGTCGAAGATTGCGTAGCGGCCGTCGATCCGAGCCTTGAGCGCCGCCGGCAACGCGTCCCAGGCCACAGCGGCGCTGGCAAATTCGGTGTCGCCCAGGGGCAGGCCGTGCAGGTCGGGAAATCGCCAATGCGTAGAGCATGGTCCCGCGAGGCGGGCGGGCAGCATAGCACATATCGCTATGCCAGTTCTCGCCAGCGCGACGGATGCCGATCGGCCGACCATCCTCAGTGATGTTGGAGACCACGACAATTTCGGGACTGCCCGGAACGCTCCATCGCTCACCAAAGATGTTGAATTCGATTTCGCCAAATCGGCGGGTGAAAGCGACCTGTTGGGGCGGGGTGATCTGTTGATTGCGGAAGAAGATGACGCCGTGATCGTTGTAAGCCTGCTCGATCGCGGCGAATGTCGCGTCGTCGAGCGGGCGGGACAAATCGACACCGCCGATCTCAGCACCCAGCGCGGTCCCGGTCGGCATGATCTCGATGGACATTGGCGGTCCTCCTGTTGGTCCAGAGCGTATCGCAACGCCGTTGGCAGGCAACCAATGGAGCCGGTTTCGCTTGACGTCCCGGTTCCGCGTCATGCGGCGTTGACGCCGCTACGGTGTCGTATCGGTCTTATATCAGCCTCGCGCTCACGACCTTTAGCCTTCTCTTCCTCATGAGCCGAGAATGGATCGCTTGAAGATGCCCATCCTACACCCCAGGGACGCAAGCGAGTAAACCATGCTGCCGGATCACGAAGATTGGTAGGATCGATCTAGAAGAGGGTGAAATGGAGAATTCGGGCTTCGGGGAGGAACCCCAGAAGAAGCAGGAACAACAGGCTGGTATCGAATAACGGGAATGGGAACAACGTAACCAAGAGAACATAGAGCCCGTCGCCGGAATGACGGCCTCGAGCTGAAGGGGGCGCTCGAAGGCCTCGGCAACTGGACCATCGAGATCGTCAAGCGCTCCGACGCGGCCAAGGGCTTCATTCTGCTGCCGCGCCGTTGGGTGGGAGAGCGCACCTTGCCTGGCTCAACCGCAATCGCCGCCTGGCAAAGGATGTAGAGGCAACCATCGAGAGCTCGGTGACTTGGCTCTACACCGCCAGCGTCAAGCTGACGTCGCGCCGTCTGGCAGCCGTTTGAGGCACCTGAGGGGCACAATCCCCTTTTGTTTCCCAATGCCATGGTGTTGCAACAGCGATTCGAGTTCGAACTCTGAGGACGAGTATAACCGAAGTTGACGAGGTAGTTGGCGAAGTTTAGACGGTGTATTCGTCGAGGAACTTTCCGATCGCTTCGGTTTCGGTGACCCCGCTGAGCGGCGGTGCATCGACCTTGCTGAACAGAATCATGGCTCGGCCCCGGCAATGCCCCCAGGAACCCTCGAATCCGGGCGTGCCGGGCATCACAACACGTCGGCGCCTGGCGCGGGTGCCATCTCGGCGGCGTTCACCGTCATAGCCAACATGCTATAGTAGCCGATCGCGCCGATGAGTTGAATGAATTCGTCGTCCCCCAGCCGCTCGCGCATCGCTGCCGCCGCCGCTTCACTGACCCGATGCTGGCGCAGCAGGGTACGAGTGAATTCGATCACGGCCAGATCCATGGGCGGCACGCCATCTGAGCGGTCTTCCCGAATCGCCGCGATCGTAGTCTCCGCGACGCCCCGCTGCCGCGCTGCGCCGGTCTGTGCGCCCCAGACATATGCCGCCTCGAACTCCCGCGCGACCGTCATCGCCGCGAGCACACGCGCCCGCATGTCCAACGAACCCTCAAACCGCACGTAGGCCCCCAGGTGCGCCATCCGCTCTGCCAGTTCCGGGCTGTGCAGGACGATCGAGAACGGACCCTGCAGCGATCCGCGACTTGCGATGATGGCGTCGGCGATCGGATGGTGTTCGGGTGCAAGCTGGTCCTTGCTTGTGATCAGTGGGAGTCGCGCCATGGTCGGTTCTCCTTCTTGCTTTGGGCTGCGCGTGATCTGGTTCGCGCCAGATCGCAGAGACTCGCAGGATTATCAGGCTCGGCTAGCGTCTAGGCCCCCGCCCGTATCGCCGGCAGCGCGGAGAATCCCGCTGCCTGTTCCAGCGCCGCGGACACCGCGAATACAGTCTCCTCGTCGAACGGTTTGCCGATCACCTGCAGCCCGAGCGGCAACCCGTTCGCGTCCAAACCGACCGGCACAGAGCTTGCGGGCACGCCTGCCAAATCTGCGGGGACAGTGAACAGGTCGTTTAGATACATCTGGATCGGATCATCCATTTTTTCGCCCTGAGCGAATGCCGTCGACGGCGCGGTGGGCGTCAGCAGTGCGTCCACCCGCGTAAACGCATCGGTAAAATCCTTCAGGATCAGGGCTCGGATTTTCTGCGCGCGGAGGTAATACGCGTCGTAATAGCCGGCCGACAGGACATACGTCCCGATCAGAACGCGACGACGGACCTCCGGCCCAAATCCCTCGGCACGGGTGCGTTCATACAAATCCCGCAGATCCGCGCCGTTCTCTCGCGCCCCGAAGCGCACGCCGTCGTAGCGGGCGAGGTTCGATGATGCCTCCGCCGGCGCGACGATATAGTAAGTGGCAAGCCCATACTTCGTGTACGGCAGCGAAACGTCGATGACCTCGGCTCCCGCTTCCCGCAACCAGGCCAGCCCCCGCTGCCAGAGTGCGTCGATCTCCGCCGGCATACCGTCGGAGCGATACTCGCGCGGCACCCCGATCCGCAGGCCCTTCACGCCGCGACCGCAGGCCACCTCGAAATCCGGCACCGGCACGGCAGCACTTGTCGAAATCCTTCGGATCGTGCCCCGCCATCGACCCCAGCAGGATCGCCGCGTCCCGCACGGTGCGCGTCAATGGCCCGGGATGATCGAGCGACGAAGCGAACGCCACGACCCCCCATCGGGAACACCGCCCATAGGTCGGCTTGACCCCCACCAACCCGCAGAACGACGCGGGCTGGCGGATCGACCCTCCGGTATCCGTCCCTGTCGCCCCCATCGCCAGCCTGGCCGCAACCGCAGACGCAGACCCACCCGACGACCCGCCTGGCACCAGCACGGCGGCTGCATCCTGCTTGCGCTTCCACGGGTTCTCCACCGGCCCGTACGCCGAGGTCATGTTCGACGATCCCATGGCGAACTCGTCCATGTTCGTCTTGCCGAGGAACACCGCCCCATCCCGCAGCAGATTCTCGGTCACCGTGCTCTCATAGGGTGGCACGAACGGCCCGAGGATCTTGCTGCCGGCCGTCGTGCGCACGCCGACCGTGCAGAACAGGTCCTTGATCCCCAGTGGAATCCCCGTCAGCGCCCGATGTTTCCCCGCTGCCAGCGCCACGTCCGCCGCTCGGGCCTGATCCACCGCCTGGGCATGACTGACGGTGATGAACGCATTCAGCCGACGGTTCAGGGCCTCGATCGCATGCAAATGCGCCATTGTCAGGTCAACGGCCGAAAATTCTTTCGCCCGCAGCGCGTCGCGGGCCTGCGCGATCGTCAGGTCCGTAAGCATCACTCAACGACCTTCGGCACAGCGAAGAAATCGCCGATCCGCTCGGGCGCGTTGGCCAGCACCTGGTCCGGATAGCCACCATCCGTCACAACGTCCGGACGCATTGCCATCGCCATGTTAACGGCTCCGGTCAACGGCGCGATTCCGGTGACATCGACCTCATTCAGTTGCTCGATCCAGCCGAGGATGCCGTTCAACTCGTGGCACAGATTTTCCACCTCGTGCTCTTCCACGCGGATGCGGGCCAGCGAGGCGATGCGGCGAACCGTCGCGTGATCGAGCGACATAGGGACAGAATTCCTTGGCTTGGCGAAGGGGCCGGACCATAACGGCGCCCATGGCTCTGTTCAACCTGAGGGATTTGCTGGCCTCGCTGAGCGGCGACCAACGGGTGCTCGGGCTCGACCCGGGCTCGAAGACGATCGGCGTCGCCCTGTCCGATGTGCGCCGGAGGCTCGCCTCCCCGTACGGCAGTTTGAAGCGAGGCAAGCTGACGGCCAATGCGACCGAAATCGCTACGATCGCGCTGAACGAGGGCGCATACGGCCTGATTGTCGGTCTGCCGCTTTCCATGGACGGCACCGCCGGCCGCGCGGCCCAGGCGGCCAGGGATTGGACCCACGCGCTGACAGCCGCGACCGGATTGCCGGCGGTGCTATGGGACGAACGCCTGTCCAGCGCAGCGGTGAACCGGTTCCTGATCAACGAGGCCGACCTCTCACGCGCCAAGCGTGCCGAGGTAGTCGATCGCGCCGCCGCCGCGTGGATGCTGCAGGCAGCGCTTGATGCAGCAGGCGGCAGTTAGGCCGTTGCGGGCGGGCGCCGCGATCAGCGTGTCCTTTCTCAGCCTATGATCGTGCCGAGCGCGTTCGGGGTCGGCTAATAAATCAAGCGGACACGGGTGGGCCGGGCCTGGCTTAGGTGGCTGCGGACGGGAGCCTTGGCACCCCTGAATTACAATCTTTCTGAGCTCGGGATCTGGGCCAATGCGCGTCACGGCCCCGCAACCGGCAGATCGCGTGGATTAAACCCGGGGTGAGCAATTACGACTTTACGCTCCGCTACAAGGGGTCAGGGGTGGCGGCGGCGGCTTCCCTTCGGCCTGTGCTTTCAGACGCGTGAGCCAAAGTTCGTGCCCACGATGCATGCGTTGGGACATCAGGAATGCCTGAACGCTCGCTGCAAGACCATTTTGATTTTCCTCGGTCAGCACCCAGCAGCCGTCGGGACGTCCCTCGATCAGCCAGGCGTGGTAAACATCGAGAAAGAAGCCAGTGCCATCCCAGGCAATGCGTTCCCCGGGGATGAACTCCCTGACCGTGGAACGGACCGAAACCCCGAAGGTACGCCAAGTGAAACGTTCCCCAAGCGATAGCGTCGGGCGGCCGCTTTCGATCCGCACCGCGCTGCTGTTGGGATACCAATCCGGCCACGCGACGGCCCTGATGAGCCAAGCCCAAACAGCAGACGATGGTGCCGCAATTGCGATGTCATTACTCACGCGCGCGGCCACGCGATCGGGAGCGTACCGGTCAGGCCAGAGGATCGGCATGATGATCCCCAGGGAAGACTGGCAGCCGTGAACGTTTAGCGCAAAGGACGGCCAAGGCCTCGAGGCGCGGCAGTAGGGGCAGCGATGGACAGCCCGGCAAGCGCGCAGGAGGCTGGAGGCGCGATCGCGTCACGCGGCAGCCCAAGGCAGCAGTACAGTCTTACCGCCGAAGCCGCCGGCATCAATGCGAGTGTGCACCTCTCGGGCCGTCGCGAGAGGCAATCGATCGACCACAACGGGATGGATGGCGCCGTCGCGCAGCAGGCCGAACAGCGTCGCCATGTCGGCCTTGAACGCCTCCGGATGCGTCAGTTGGCGATCGGTGATGCTGTACCACGCCGCGTGACGGCCTCCGAACAGAATGCTCAAAGCGCCCCACAGTTTGAGCCGGGCCAAGCCGAGGCCCGCGGCGAGCAACCCCTCGCCTCCAACCGCCAGGGTCTGCGACCCGTAGCCGACGAGCAGCCCGCCGGACGCGAGGCAGGCGAATGAACGGGCGAAATGGGCGCCGCCAATTGCATCGAACGCGGCATCGACGCCGGCATCGCCCTTGCGCCCGACCGCAAGCCTGCGCACCGTCGCCACGAAATCGCCAGCGCGATAGTCGATCGCCGTTGCCCCAAAATGCTCGACGGCTGGCAGGTTTGCGGCCGAACAAGTGCCGATCGCCTTAAGGCCAAGGTGGCGCGCCAGATCGAGCAGCGCTGTGCCGACCGTGCCCGAGGCGCCGATAACGAGGATCGTGGCGCCCTTTGGCAGGGGACTTTCCAAGGTGAGCATCTGATAGGCTGTCAGGTAGGCCAGCGGGATGCACACCGCCTCGGCCGGATCGACGCCGTCGGGAATAGGCACAAGGAAACGCGCGGGCCGAATTGCGTATTGGGCGTAGCCGCCGGTGACGCAGAGATCAGCCACCAACTGGCCCTCAGGCGGTTCGGTCACGCCGGGGCCAGCCTTTTCGACGATGCCCACGATATCGTAACCAGGTGTGAACGGCAGCGGTCCCTTGAAGTCCGGGTAACGTCCGCGCCGGATGAACGTATCTGTGAACCCGGTGCCGGCGGCGAGCACTTTGACCCGCACCTCGCCGGGACCGGGTTCTGGAATGGTCGGCTGTTCCGCCAGTTCCAGGACTTCTGGACCGCCAAACCGGGCGATACGGATATGGTGCCATGGCATTTGGTGAGCATAGCGATGGGTTGGCCCGCGGTCACCGGAGGTAGGCGCTGAATTCTTGCCGACGTTTGCGGCGGTTTGCGCGTCGGACCGGCCGAGCCGCAGTCAGCAGCAATATCGACGGGATCACAGTTGTTTACGGTTCGTTAAGAACAAGCCTTCAGGATGGCACGTCGCAGCGTTTCCCGAGGGAAGCCTATGGAATAGCATCATGGCCATATTTCGCTTATCCATCCGCGCTCGTATCTTTGGCGGCATGGGCATTCTTGTGCTGCTGGGCGTGGCTCTCGCCGGGCGCGGCGTGTGGGACTTAGCGAGGATTGACAACCAGCTCACCCGCTTGAGTGCGCTGTCCGACAACAATACGCGCGTACTAAGATCGAACGCCTGATGGAGACAATGCGCGCGGCGTCGCTCGTCCTCAAGTTTTCCACCACTCAGTCGGTGTTGGATCCGGACGATGCCACTGATTCGCTGAAGATGGAGGAAATGCTGCAGGAGGCGAGCAAGACGGCTCGGTCGGAGCACCAACGCCAGAGCTACCAGTCGATGCTAGGCGGGTGCACGTCCTGCCACAGCCTGGCCGCCGACCTGGGGGCTCTGAGCAAACAGGTTGAGGACAACCGCGGCAAGCTGTTCAGCGCCGGCGATCAAATGGCGGCGGCGGCCGCGAAGCTAGACGCCGCCGCACATCGCTTTGGCCACGCTGACATTGCCGCGGCTGCAGGGGATGTGGAAGCGACGGCACTGTTGATTCAGGCCAACAACTGGCGGTTGGGCGTGCTGATAGCCACCTTCGTTGGTCGCGGGATCGTTCGCCCGGTGCGGGGCATGACGGCAGCGATGGCCGAGCTCGCGGCCGGAGAGACCGAGGTGAACATCTCCTCGCGCGGCACCGGGCACGAGATGGGTGCCATGGCGGCGGCCCTGGAGGTGTTCAAGCAGAATGCCGTTGAGCGTGCCCGTCTCGAGGCGGGGCAAAAGGCGCAGGCCGAGCAAGCGGCCCGGGCGAAGCAGCCGGCGCTGGTAGCGATGGCGGACAAGGTCGAGACGGAGATGGGCACGACCTTGAAATCGATCGGCGGCCGCACCCCACAATGATGCAAGCGGCGGAAGAAATGAGTGCCTCGGCCAGTCGGACCGGCACCCAGCCGAGAGCGCGGCCAGCGCGGCGACGCAGACCCTGTCCAACGCTCAGACGGTTGCTCGGCGCCGCGATCCGCGAGATCGGCAGCCAGGTGAGCCAGTCTACCGTGGTGGTTGGGCGCGCGGTGGCGGCCGGTGGCGAGACGCGTGCCACCATGGAGAAACTGAACGAGCAGGTAGGCCGCAACGTCGCGGTTGCCGACATGATCGGCGAGATCGCCGCCAAGACCAATCTTCTAGCGCTCAATGCGACGATCGAGGCGGCGCGCGCCGGCGAGGCCGGAAAGGGTTTCGCCGTGGTGGCCGGCGAGGTGAAACAACTCGCTACGCAGACCACTCAATCCACATACGAGATCACCCGTCACATCGGGGAGGTGCGTGAGGCAACGGGCGCTTCGGTCGCCGCGATGGGTCGCATCCAGCAAACCATTGACGAGATCAACGCCATTGCGACTTCGATCGCCGCCGCGGTGGAGGAGCAGGGCGTAGCGACCGCCGAAATCGCCCGCAACGTGACCGAGACAGCGGAGGCGGCACGCGAGATGACCAGGCGCATCAACGAAGTGTCGATGGAGGCCCAGTCTACCGGCCGGGACACTGCGCGGGTGCGAGACAACACGATAGCGTTGAATTCCGAGGTGAGTGAGTTGCAGCATGCGGTGATCCGGGTGGTGCGCACCGCGACCACTGACGTCGACCGCCGGCAAGTGGGCGGTTACGCGGCGGATCTGGGGTGACGCGGCCGATGATAATTTCAGGCGTGGGTGTGATGCGCCGGCCTGGCCTGCGATCGAGCCTCGCCGGCACCTCACCCCTGGCGCGCTTCTTGTTAACCATCCATCAACCTTTCTGCCCTAATTTTCGCCGGCCCGACCAAAATGGTTCGCCCGCATGGCCGAAGACGCACCGCTCGCCCTGACCAACGCGCTGATCGCTGGCCGCTACGCCGTCGACGTCTCTCAGGTCTTGCCGGATGGAGGTGGCGGGATACCCGCGTATCTCGCTCGCGACCGTATGGCCTCCGACAGTAAGCGCATCGCCCTGGCGGTTTCGCGGGACGCGTCGCCTTCCTACAGGGCATTGCGCACGCTTACCGAACCGATCGACAACCTGATGACCCCGCTGGGTCATGGCGCAGCGCCGCTGGCCGGCGGAAAGGGCGAGGGTTACTTCGTCGTCTGTACGCCGCCGCCCGGGCCAGCCATCACCGCTTCGCTCAATCCATGGCCGGACAGAGCGTTGATGGACCTTGTGTTGCGGCCCATCGCGCGGGTGCTCGATGGATTGCACCCTCGCAAACTGACCCATCGGTCGATCCGTCCGAATAACGTGTTCCAGTCGGCACCGGGACAGCCGGTGACGCTGGGCGCGGCCTGGGCTGCGCCGCCCGCCATGCACCAGCCCGCGGTGTTCGAGTCGCCCTACACCGCCATGTGCCACCCGGCCGGCCGGGGCCCGGGCACCATCGCCGATGATGTCTACGCTCTCGGCGTCCTGATGCTGACTCTGTCAGCCGGGGTGGTCCCGATGGCGAACATGGACGACGCGACAATCATCCGCTGGAAGATCGAACTGGGCAGCTTCGCCGCGCTGACCCGTGACCACCCCGTATCCGGGTTCTTTGCCGACCTCCTACACAGCATGCTCGCGGACGACCCGGACCATCGGCCATTGCCAATTCAGTTGCTCGACCCGGCGAGCCTGCGTGGCCGCCGCGCAACGGCACGTCCGCCACGCCGCAGCCAACACGCCTTGGTGCTGAACGATATCGCCGTTCTCGACGCACGCATGCTGGCGTACGCATTGCTCCTTGATCAAAAAAAGGCCGTGCAGTTCCTGGCCAATGGACTGGTGACCCAGTGGCTGCGCCGAGGTCTGGGCGACGCCAGCCTGGCAACCCAGATTGAGGATCTGGTCAGGGGACGGTCGACCGATACCAGGTCGGGACCGCTCAGCGATCCGCTTCTGGTGATGCACACGATCAGCGCGATCAGCGCGCGAATGCCGCTATGCTGGCGCGGCATCGCACTTTGGCCAGACGGTCTGAGCGGCCTGCTGGCACAGGGGATCGCCGGGCAGCCCGATTTGTTGGTTGCGGCCGAGGAATTGCTGGTCCACGACGTCGCGACGGCATGGATGCGGTCCGATGGCCGCACGGATCGCCCCGGACCACCCGATATCTCGGCTCTTGTCACCCAAGCCGCCGGTCCGACCGGAATGGCGCGTTTGTTCTATGAGTTGAATCCACTGCTGCCGTGTCGGGCGCCAGGCATGGGAACGGCTTGGATCGCGGACATGCCGGCCTTGATGCGGGCCCTCGAGCAGACAGCGGGAAGCGCTGCGGGCGCGCTTATAGGCCCCCACTTGCTGGCGTTTATCGCCGCCCGCGCCGATCGTAAGAGTGAGGTGCGGGCGGAAAGTCTGGCCGCCGTCACCACCGCGGACGGCTTTCGCCGAGGTGAACTCGCTCTGCTGCGGGATTTGCAAGTCAGCTATCATCCCGAACCATTGCCTGCCCTGGCGAAGTGGGCAGCCGCCCGATTGCGGCCGGATCTGGCGCTATGGCGCAACAAACCCCGGCGGCTGGCGATGGAAAGCCGCCTCGATACATTAGCCCAGGCGGGTTTCCTGGCGCGATTACTGGAACTGACCAGCGACCCCGGAGCCCGAGCGCAGGACGTTGCTGGGGCAATACGTGCGGCCAATGAGTTGAAGGCAATCAACGCGGAAGTCGCGGCCATCAACAGCGACGACAGGCAGCGCTTGGCGGATGCCGAGCGCTTCGGCCACGCCATTACCGGCGGGATTGGCCTCTCGGCGTTGATACTGATGGTAATGTCGGTGTTGTTGCGGTGAGCGATACCACCAGGCTCGGACGGGGACTGGGCGGCCTGATGGTGCTGCTGCTGGCGCTGGCCGGTGGCGGGTTGATCGCGTTATCACCCGACATCGCGCTGCCTTTGGCGGTGCTGCTGCTGCCGGGGCTGGTCGCATTGACGCTCGATCGGTCGCCGGGCTGCGGTGTGGCGCGGGCCATGCTGCTGTTCCAAGGGGCAGCGTGCGTGCACCCGGCGCTGAGGGCGTGGTATAGCTGCTCGGGGATCGACGGGTGCATGAGCTACCTGGCGGACTGGCAGTCCGTGCTGGCGGCCTGGCTGGCGGCGGCGGCGGCCTGGACGCTGTCGCAGGTTCTGCCGCTCGGCCTGAAGTTGCTTGATGATTATCGTTTGCGGCTGCGCGGTGCCCTCCTGATCGCCCGGCGTCAGGCTCTGGTGGACGAGTGGGGGCTGGAAGAGTGACACAACGCCACCCACGCCAAGCCGGCCGAGTTTACAGGACTTCCGCCCTAACTTAACTAGGGAGGGTGGCGTTGTGTCAGGCGGGCCGCGATCGGCTATGCCGCAACTTCCACCACCACGAGTTCGGTCGGGGTCGTCGCGGTGACCGTTACCGAGCGCTCCTCTGAGATCGCGACGCCGTCACGGGCTTCGGCAACGACGCCGTTCACGGTGACCGCCCCATTGACCGGCACGAGATAAGCCGCGCGGCCTGGCGCAAGCGAAAACTCCGTTGTCTGCCCCTCTGCCAGCGTGCCGGCCAGTACAGCGGCGTCGGCGTTCAGCTTCAGTGCATCGGACGATGCGTCGGATTGGCGGCCACTCGCGAGCACGGAAAGTCCGTTGTTGCCGCGCGGGAAGGTGCGCGTGCTCCAACCGGGGGCGACACCGCGCCGGTCCGGCAGGATCCAGATCTGGAACAGACGCGTCGGGACTTTTTCCAGATTGTATTCAGCGTGGGTGATCCCGGTGCCGGCATGCATGACCTGGACGTCGCCGGCCTCGGTGCGACCCTCGTTGCCGAGGTTGTCGCGATGGGTGATCGCGCCCTCGCGGATGTAGGTCACGATCTCCATGTCGCGGTGGGGATGCGGATCGAAGCCAGTACCGGGAGCAACCTCGTCGTCGTTCCACACACGCAAATGGCCGAGGCCCATGCGCTGCGGGTCGTGGTACCCGCCGAAGCTGAAGTGGTGATGTGCATTCAGCCACTCATTGCGGAACGCACCAAGCGAGTCGAAGGGTCGAAGCTGGATCATCGGGGGATATCCTTATCTGTTGCCCGCAAACTTGGGGCGCCATTTAGCTTTCGACAAGACTTGCGCAGCGGACCGCGCTCTGTCCTCGGCAGGTTAGCTATCCGGTAAGGTGACGAGGCAGCCATGCTGCTGCGTGGTGCTGTTGGGCCAACGTGTTCGTAGCGGGCTGTGCGTCTTGACGGCGGGAGCCCGTTCGAACTTGGATGCGCTTAGCGATGGGCTTCAAGTTTGAGTTGAATTGGACTTAACGTCGGTCGGCGGCGTGTCGATCGGCGCGGGTGGCAACAGCGAGACGTGGACGACCAGAGCCAGAGCCCCCGCGTTCATCGTGACCGCAAGGGAAGCAGCATGGCAGTTGAACCTGACGCATCTCATAAGGAACTGGATCGTGAAGTTGCTCGAATTGAGCAACTCTTTAACAGAGGCATGATGGTAGTCGGCTTTCTGGCGACTTTGGCATTCGCCGGTGGGGCGCTTTCCTTCTCGGCTCTTAACGAGAATGTGTCGAAGACCGCGGAACAGGCGAGAACAAACATCAAGGAATTGACTGATGGGGCGCAGAGGTCAGTCGAAAAGCAGCTAGGCGAAGTTAAAGACAAAATCATAAATGAAACAATGAATCGACTTAAGATTGATGATCTTGAAAAGGACATCAGAACGCGGGCCATTGACCAGGTGAAACTTGATCTCAAGAACGAGCTGCAAGGGCAACTCGATCAGGTAGTTCCTAAAGTAGCGGAGTTGGACGATCACGTTAAAACACTATCTATAAGTGTCGGCAGTCTTAGGGATAAATATAACGAAATTCTGATTTTGTCCAACCAGATTGGGGACTACAAGGCAACTATCGGCTCCGTCCGAGTTTCTTCGGAGATAGATACGAATCCAAGTTATTCCGCGAAAGTCAGACCAGGAGGTGATATAATATTGTCTATCCAGCTCCAGGCCACGGAAGAAGGCAAATATGGCGCACAGCTGAACAAACAGCTCATCGTTGATATACAGGGAAATGCTATAGGCACGACAAAAGATCTGAGAGGATATCACCTCTATGTCGGGCAGGACCAGACGGTTGAATTGCAAATGACCATTCCGGCCCGATTGGCCGATACAGAGAAGCCGCCGTTTGGTACTCATACCGTCGCCATCACAGTGAGGCGGGCAGGGAGCGATGCGACTCTAGCTTACGGCAAGGCGGAGTTTCAGGTCGTTTCGGACGATAGAAAGTGATCCCAGCAAGGCGGACGCATGCGGGCACCGTCGCTGCGATGGACGTTCCGGTTTCCTGCCGCGCTCGCTGAAATCTCGCCCGCTCGGAAACAATCCGAGTACCACCACGTCCCGCGTCAAGTCGCAATTCTTTTAGGCGGGCGCCAAGCCGGGTGGCGGAGGCCCGATCAGCGAGACCGGCCTCCGTCACCTTCCACCAGCTAGCTGTTCGGCCCCCGCTCCATTGAAACAGGCTGCCACCGGTGAAGCTTGGTGTTCATCAGCACCTCCGGATTGACGCAGCTCATCGGCCACCGGCCGTTCAGAATCAGCGCCAACTCCCGTCCCACATGCAGCTTCCTTGCGGGGTCAAATCGAGAGGACGCCGACGCGGTATGCGCGCTCAGCGTCACATTTGGCATCCCCAACAGGGGATTGTTGTTGCCTGGCGGCTCGATCTCCAGGACGTCGAGCCCCGCATGGGCAATCCAACCTTCCGACAGCGCCTTGATCAACGCTGAATTCCTGCACCGTCGGCCCGCGACCTGTATTGATGAACACGGCCGTCTTTTTCATCTGCCGGAAATGCTTCTCCTTCAGCATCCCTTCTGCCTCGGGGGTCGCCGGAGCATGCATCGATACAAAATCCGATTGCGACAGCACTTCCTCCAAGGTGCACGGAAGCACCCCGTGCTCGACCATGACCAGTTCCTCGATAAACGGATCATAGGCGATGACGCGCAACCCGAACGGTTTGGCCCGTTTCGCCACTGCCCTGGCCACATGTCCGAACGCGATCAGTCCGAGCGTCGAACCCATCAATCGGGGGATCTGTAATAGCTGCGGGCGTCCCTCGCGCCAGCGATTCTCGCGCACCATCCGATCCTGCTCGATGGTACGCCGATGCGCCGAGAGCAGCAGCATCATGGCGTGGTCGGCGACTTCCTCGATGAAGGTGTGCGGGCAATTCGTCACCGGAAGCCCGCGTGCCGTCGCCGCCTTCACATCCACACTGTCCACGCCGACGCTGCCGAGCACGATGGCGCGACAGCGTTCCGGCAGCCCCTGGACGACTTTGCGCGTGAACCGCATGCCCTTGCCATAAACCGCGTCCGCGTCCTGGGCGAAAGCAATGAAGCCATCTTCATCTGTCGGCCCCTCGACGATTTCCGCATCGATCCCGTCCAGCGGTTCCATCTCGAACTCGTAACCGCCACCGGCTGTGGTAAAGCTGGCCCCAGCCGGGGTCGCGATCTTGAATTTCGCCACGTCACTCTCCTTCGCAAAAGCTCATTTCTGTGGCGGTCGTGCCCGCACCGCCTTCTCGTTCACATCGATCCCCCACCCGGGGCCGGTGGGCAGGACAAATTCCCCATGCTCAATTGTAGGGACAACCGTATAGAATTCATCGCGCCACGGAGCGCTGTCGATGTCGATCTCCATTACGCGGAAATTCGGCACAATCGCACTGAATGTCGCACTGATCGCGCTGCACAGATGCCCATAGAAGTTGTGCGGCGCGACGTTGATCTCATACACATCCGCCATAGCCGCGATCTTCGCCAACTCGAGCAGTCCGTTCCAGATCACGTCGACAATCGCTACATCGGTAGAGTAATTCTCAAAGAACGGCCTGAACTCCCGCCGGCCATGCAGCGTCTCGCAGGACGCGATCGGGCAAGGAGCATCACGCTTGATCTCCGCCAATGCCGGTGCATCATGCGTATCGATTTCCAGCCAGGTCAGCGCTGCCGGACCGACGGCGTCTGCGATCCGCTTGAACCCTTCGGTCTTGAAGTGGAAGTTGATGTCGAGGTGGATCCCCATATCCGGCCCCACGGCGTCCCGAATGGCCCCAAGCTGGTCCGCGACCCCGCGCAGCATTCGGTTGTCCCAGTTCAGCTCCGGCCATCCCGGCGTTCGCCCGAACCCGGGCGTGAATGACCACAGCCGTCCATCGGCCATGGGTAAAATATTCGTCTTCAGAGCGCGAAATCCGCGCTCGCGCACCTCGACCGCATGCCGTGCCAGATCGTCGTACGAACGCAGGTCCGGCACACCCATCAGGTCGCGTTGCGCACACGATACGTTCCGAAATGCGACCAATAGACCGGGATCCGCTCGCGGATGGGGCCGCCGAACAGCGCCGCCACCGGCACCCCGTACGCTTTTCCGGCCACGTCCAGTAGCGCATTCTCGATCGCCGCGATCGCCTGCTGGTTCAACCCGCCCCGGGACTGCCGGGTCAACACATGCAAATTCTGAGTGACGGCCTCGAACCGCCTCGGATCACGCCCGATCAGCAGCGGTGCCAGCCCGTTGATCACGTCGGACAGGCCAGTGCTGCCGAAACTCTCATTGAACTCGGACCATCCGACGATGCCGTCGCTGGTGGTGACTTTCAGGAATGAAAACATCCGCCAGCCGGCATCGGCCTGAAGCGTTTCGATTTGCGTGATCTTCATGGTTTCCTCCCGGGCATGATGATCGCGTTATCACGTCCGGGGCATTCCAAGCACGCCCAGTCATCAGGGGCAAGGTTCAGCGCATCATGACCAAAATGGCGTAACCCGTAATGCGCGTAGACGTCGTGGCCCCAGGTCTCGTCGTCCCAAGCCGCCGTCTTGGTGTCGGAGTAGGATGGGGCGCCTTCAAGCGTCTCGCGGTCGATATCGACGACGTAGCCGTCCAGTTCGCTGTTGTAGTCCAATTTCTCCCAGGGCAGCGGATAGTACCGGTCGCCGATGCCCAGGAAGCCCCCGAAACTCAACACCGCGTAGGCGATGCGACCGCTGGCCTTGTCGATCATGAGGTCCTCGACCCTTCCAAGCTTTTCAAGGGCGGTGTTGTATACACTTGTGCCTTGCACCTTGTGGGCTGCGATCAGCTTGCCGGAGGGATTGGTGGTATCGTCAGGACTGGCCATGGGAACTCCTATCGCCGTTGACGGATGAAACGCGTCGTCTGGTCGAAGGTTACAGTCTACGATGACCCTCAACAGGAGAGACGATCATGGGTGGGTATCAGATCCTCGCCCTAATTGGCGGATTGTCGCTGGCGGCGTGCACTTCGGACCCCAACGCGCCGGTGAACCAGACTTTTCCGATTCGGCAGATGGACCAGTTTTTTGATTCGCTTTCGGCACCACCGCCGTCGCGAACCTCGGCCGCTGGCCCATCCCGGATCTACACCCGCCAACCACCCCAGGATTACACGCGTGAGCCGGGTTACGCGCCCGCCTATCCGCCTTATGACGCGCCCTATGAGTAGCGCGGCGGCCGCTTTTCCTGGAAGGCCCGCACGCCTTCGGCGAAATCGGCCGACCGGCCGGCTTCGCCTTGCAGCCTGGCTTCCAGGTCGAGCTGGGCGTGCAATGACACCGCCGCTGCGCGCGAACAACTGCTTGATCCCGGCCAGCGCGCCGGCTGGAGACCCAGCCAACCGCTGTGCCAGCGCTTCAGCCTCTCTCGCCAGCGCCGCGTCGTCCACGGCTTTCCAAATCATGCCCCAGCGTTCGGCCGTTTCCGCGTCGATGGTGTCCCCCAGCATCGCCAGCGCCCGCGCCCTCGCGTCGCCGACCAGCTGCGGCAAAAAGAACGAGGCCCCGCTGTCCGGCACCAAGCCGATCCGGATGAACGCCTGCACGAACATCGCCGACCGTCCGGCCAGGACGATGTCGCCCGCCAGAGCGAAGCTCGCCCCGGCCCCGGCGGCCACGCCATTCACCGCGCAGATGAACGGCAACCGAGATTCGCGGATTCGCCGCACCACCTGATGATGATAGCGATCCGCCAAGGCTTGCAGATCGGGCGGTCCATCTGGACCCGGCATGAACTCGGCGCCCACCTCCTGACCCGCACAAAACCCGCGTCCTTCCCCTGTCAGCACTACGGCCCGGCAGCCTGCATCCGCCTCGGCCGCGCCGATTGCCGCCAATAGTTCGATGATCATCTGCGTGGTCAACGCATTCAGCTTCTCGGGCCGGTTCAGTATCAGCCGATGCCAACCCTCTCGCCGCTCAACCTGGACCAAGTTGCCAACCATCAATTTCCTGCCCCCTGGGCTAACCGGAACGCCGCCATCGGATAGACGCCCAGCACCCGTGCCTCGGTCGAAAAGAACGAAAGCTCTTCCAGCGCCCGGCGAAGCGCCGGCTGTTCGGGGTGGCCTTCAACGTCGCACAGGAACTGGGTCGCCGTGAACTCGCCGTTTATCATGTAGCTTTCCAACTTGGTCATATTGACCCCGTTGGTCGCGAACCCACCCAGCGCCTTGTACAGCGCCGCCGGCACGTTGCGAACGCGGAAAATGAACGTGGTCATCAGGTTCGCTGTTGCCGGATCGACCTCAGCCGGACGCGGCGCCACGACGTAGAACCGAGTGGTGTTGTGTGCGGCGTCTTCCACGTTCCGGCGCAGCACATCCAAGCCGTAGATCTCTGCCGCAAGAGACGACGCGATCGCAGCCTCCTCCTTACGCCCCCATTCGGCGACAAGGTGAGCCGCCCCCGCGGTATCGGCTTCGACCACTGGCTGCAACCGCAGGTCGGCCAAAATCCGCCGCACCTGCCCGAGCGCAACGCTGTGCGAGTGTGCCCGCTTGAGGTCCGCGATTTCGGCGCCCTTCACGCCAAGCAGACAGTGCTCCACGCGCTGGAACTGCTCGCCGATAATGAATAATCCGGACTCCGGCAGCAGCGAGTGGATGTCGGAAACCCGCCCGGCGAGGCTATTTTCACACGGCAGCATGCCCAGCGACGCGGTCCCTTCGCGCACCGCGTCAATCGCGGCTTCAAACGACAGGCAAGGCAGGGTCTGCATCGCCGGATAGGCATTGCGGCATGCCAGGTCGGAATAGGCTCCCGGCAAGCCCTGGAAAGCGATCGTCATCGGCCTGACACCCGCGGCCGAGCTGGGCGCTGCATCAACAAGCTGCGGGCGCGTTCCAGGTCTTCCGCCGTATCCACCCCGAACGGGCCGTGTTCCATGCGTACGCAAGCGATCCGCATTCCATTCTCCAGCGCCCGCAATTGTTCCAGACTCTCGCGCTCTTCCAGCGGGCTAGGTGGCAGCGCGACGTAGCGGTCGAGCGCGGCGCGTCTGTAGGCGTAGATCCCGACATGATGCCAGCGGGGGCCCAGGCCCCAGGGAATCGCCTGACGCGAGAAATACAGCGCGGGCGCGATGGTCTGCCCAGGCCGGAAGGCGCAGGCGGCTTTGACGAATGAAACCGTCGTGGCCTCGATCTCATCTTGGATCGGAACCACCAGCGTGCCGATATCAACATCCGGATCGGCCAGCGGCGTGATGACGAGGCGGAGACCGTCGGGATCCAGGGTCGGGAAATCACCCTGAAGATTGACGACGATATCGTGCGCCCTGTCCGGGTCCAGTTCCGCCAAAGCGGCGTGAACCCGGTCGGACCCCGACGGCAGGGCTGGATCGGTCAGCACCGCTCGGCCACCGGCCGCTCGGACCGCCGCCGCGATCTCGGGGTCGCCGCATGCCACCGCGACAGGACCAATTCCGGCTTCCCATCCCCGCTCCAACATGTGGATGATCATGGGCTTGCCCGCGATATCCGCCAGCGGCTTGCCGGGCAAGCGCGTGGAAGCCATGCGGGCGGGGATCACGACGATTGGGTTCACAGGAGCGGTTGGTCCACGGAAGGGAGCGGATTCACGGAAGGGAGCGGGTTCACGAAAGGGATGGTTCAGCGAGGCGGCGGTTCAACGAACGGGTCTTCCTGACACTATCCTTCCGAGCATCGTCGCGGCGTGCCTGGATGCGGCAAAGGCGGTCGGGAGGTGGGTTGAAGAGGCGATTTCGTTTCCCTATGGTGCGGCCAGCTTACGGATGCGCCCGTCCGCGTGCAACGGCACGAGTGTGCGTCCGCGTCCATTTAACCCGGGGCTTCGGCGCCTCATACAATCGGGAAGCTTCGCTGCATGGACAGCATGGAAATCAACAAGGTTGTGGCGGCGGTCCTTGTGGCAGGCATCGTGTTTTTTCTGACCGGCCTGATCGGCATGCAACTTGTGGCGGAGAAACGTCCGGAAAAGCCCGCGATCGCCATTGCCGGTGCCCCAGCCGAGGCCGCGGCCGGCGCGCCAAAGCAGGAAGCGTTGCCGCCGATCGCGCCGCTGCTGGCCAAGGCCGACGTGGCCACGGGCAAGTCTACCGCTAAGAAGCTGTGCACTTCTTGCCACACCTTTAACGAAGGCGGCAAAGCCGGGGTTGGTCCTAACCTGTATGGCGTGGTCGGCGGTCCGCATGCTCACATGCAAGGCTTCGACTACTCGGCCGGAATGAAGGCAAAGACCGGTCCATGGACCTTCGACGAGCTGAACGAGTGGTTGCACAAGCCTTCGTCCTACGTTCCAGGCACCCGCATGGCCTTCCCCGGCATCAACAACGACCAGGAGCGGGCGGACGTCATCGACTATTTGCACACCCTGTCCGCGAACCCCGTCCCGCTGCCTTCGCCCTGAAGACCGCCCTCAACCGCCCCGACCTCGACCGCTACGTCGCCGCGGCGACTGCCGCTGCGGACGCGGCCGGCGCGGTGATACGGCCGTTGTTTCGCGGTGCCGTTGCCGCTGACCTGAAATCCGACCAAACGCCGGTGACCATCGCCGACCGCAATGCGGAACTGGCGATGCGGTCGGAATTGAACCACCGGTGCCCCGAGTGCGGAATCCTTGGCGAGGAATTCGGCCTCGAGCGCCCCGAGGCCCGATTGCGCTGGGTGCTCGACCCGATCGACGGGACTCGCGCCTTTATCACCGGGCGCCCGACTTTTGGCACGCTGGTCGCTCTGTTGGAGGACGACACTCCCGTCGTGGGCATCATCGACCAGCCGGTGACTGGCGAACGCTGGATCGGCGCGGCGGATCGCGCTACCGCGTTCGCCGGCAAACTTGGCGGACGGATCGGCACCCGCGCTTGCTCGCACCTGGGGCATGCCGAACTATCGGCGACCAGTCCCGGAATGTTTGGTGCAGATATGCCCCGGTTTGAGAACCTGGCCGCCCAAGTCCGCCGCACCTCTTGGGGTGGCGATTGTTACGCCTACGGCCTGCTTGCGCTTGGGCAGATCGACGTGATCGTGGAGTGCGACCTCAAACCCTGGGACTGGGCCGCGCTGTCGCCGGTGATCCACGGGGCGGGCGGCCGCCTGACGGACTGGCAAGGCAATCCCCCCCGGTCAGATGGGGACGGGCGCGTGATCGCGGTCGGTGATACCGCGCTGCTGCCTGCGGTGATGGCCGTACTGGGCTAAGCGGCTCGGGAGGCAGGCCGCTAGTGACGCCGCGGCCACGAAGATCCTGCGGAAGCGTGAATCCAGCGCGAGGCTATCCAACCAAGGTGCGGCTGCCGCTTAGCACCCGCTCGATACGATGTTGCAGCAAGGACAGTTTATAGGGCTTGGGGATCAATGGTTCGATCAACCCCCTGGTATCCTCCGCTGCCTGTGGAACTCCGGAGGTCAGAAGGACCTTGATATCGGGGAAGTGCCCGCGAATCCATTTCTCTAAAGCAAAGCCTGTCTCGCGATTCGGCATATTGATATCACTGAATACCAAATCCACGGGTCTCCGAAGGAGTATTTCCTTGGCTTCCGCTACAGTGCCTGCCTCGACCACATGGTATCCACAATCCCTTAGAAATTCTGTAACACAGGTTCGAATCCCCTCTTCGTCTTCGACAACGAGGACGATACGAGCGAAGTTTCCTGTGAAACCAGAAAGAGTTTCGACAGTGGTTGAAACCATGTTGGTAACCCCAGACCCTGCGTTACGATGCCGGCTTAATACATAAATGTTAATAGAACGTAAACAAACCGTTCTCATGCAGTACTATTGTGATCGCTCGCGGAGTTGTGACCATGGCGAGTCGCGGCAAACTCGGCCCTGCAGGCCACCGACAGGCGACTACGGCGAGCGAGGCGCCCTCAGCCCCGGCCTGGACGCCCTTGGCGCAGCGGCAAATTGGTCCGGGTACACTACCCGCTTCAGGGCCAGGGCCAACTCGACGGACTGGACTCCCGGGATGTGCACGAGGCGTCCGCGCAAGAATGCTTCGTATGACGCGACGTCGGGCGCCACCACCCGGAGCAGATAGTCGCTCGCGCCGGTCATCTCGTACATCTCCATCACCTCGGGACAGGCCTCCACCGCGTGTTCGAAGCCCCGCAGGGTCTTGTCGTGATGGTTCGCCAGCTTCACCGTGACGAAGACGTTCACCGGCAGGCCGACCTTGTCCTGGTCAAGCAGAGCGACATACCGCTGGATGACCCCGGCCTCCTCCAGCAACTTCTGCCGCCGGTGGGACGGGGAAGCCGACAGATGCGCCGCCTCGCCCAGGTCCTGTGCGGTCGCGCGGCCGTTCGCCTGCAGATGGTCGAGAATCGCAAGGTCCAGCCGATCCAACTCCATCACACTTCCTTGCAGGTCCTACCCTATGTCCGCCACACCACCCGGCGACACGGGGACAAGCTTGCCACGCAAAATTGCGGTTCGTCCGGCAGTTTGGCGGTTTCTGCTAAAACAGGCCACAACGGGTCCGCACTATGGCAACCTTTCCCGCGGCGCCAGAGCTACTATGTAGTACTCAGAACCCTGGAAGGGACAGAACGCCCATGGACATCGGCATCGCGCCCACGGCCATAACCTTGGACTCGCGTTTCACCGATCTGGACCGCCCGGTGCTGCTGACCGGCATCCAGGCCCTGCTCCGCCTCCTACTCGAACAACGCCGCCTCGACCAGGAAGCCGGCCTCAGCACCGCCGCCCTCGTCTCCGGCTACCGAGGCTCCCCGCTCGGTGGGCTCGACCGCGAACTCTGGGTCCAGAAAAAGCTGATGGCGGAGAACGACATCCGCTTCGAACCCGGCATCAACGAAGACCTCGCCGCCACGATGCTGTACGGCACCCAGGAACTCGACGCCTTCCCCGGCAAGCGGGTCGATGGCGTCTACGGCATGTGGTACGGCAAGGGACCCGGCGTCGACCGCTCCGGCGATGCGTTGCACTGCGCCAACATGGCCGGCACCCACAAGCATGGCGGCATCCTGGCCATCGCCGGCGACGACCACGGCGCCCACTCCTCCACCTACCCGCACCAGACCGAATACATTTTCCAGAACTGCTTCATCCCGGTGCTGAACCCGGCCTCGGTCCAGGACGTGATCGACCTCGGCCTCGCCGGCTGGGCGATGTCCCGCTTCGCCGGCGTCTGGGTCGCCATGAAGACCACCGCCGAGACCATGGAACAGGCCTCGACCGCCATCGTCCCCTCCGCCCGCCGCTTCATCACCCCCGACATCGCGCTGCCGCCGCACGGCCTGAATTTCGACCACACCATGCATTTCCCCGCCGATCGGGCCGAACTCGAGCGCCGGATGATCGAGGAACGCATGCCCGCGCTCCTCGCCTGGGCCCGCGCCAATCGCGTCGACCGACTTACCAGCGGCGGTCCGGACGCCACGATCGGCCTGATTACCGTCGGCAAGGCGCACGAGGACACGTTGCACGCGCTCCGCCGCCTGCGCCTGGACGACCACCCGCAACTCGCCGTCTACAAAGTCGGTATGACCTGGCCCCTGGAAACCGAGGGCCTCAAGGATTTCGCCCGCGGCAAGCGCTCCATCCTGGTTGTCGAGGAGAAGCGCGGTTTTGTGGAGTCCCAGGTCCGCGACGCCCTGTACCACCTTGCCGCCGAGGAACGCCCCGAGGTGAGCGGCAAGACCGGTCCGAACGGCGCTCCGCTGCTATCCCCGCTGATGGAATTGTCGCCCGAGAGCGTCGCCGCGGGGATGGCCAAGTTCCTGGGGCACGCGGGTCTGAACCTGCCGGCTCCATCAGCCCCAATCGCTGTCGATCGACCCGCCGGCCTGCTCCGCCGCATCCCGGCATTCTGCGCCGGTTGCCCGCACGCCACGTCGACCAAGCTACCCGACGGCAGTTTTGCCAGTGCGGGGATCGGCTGCCATTTCATGTCGATGGACGACGGCCCAAACACCCGGACCTTCGCCCAGATGGGCGGCGAGGGCGCCCCGTTCATCGGCCTGTCCAGCTTCACCGACGTCAAGCACATGTTCGCTAATCTCGGTGACGGCACCTACCAGCACTCCGGCAGCCTTGCGATCCGTCAAGCGGTCGCGGCGAAAACCCGGATGACCTACAAGCTGCTGTTCAATGACGCCGTGGCCATGACCGGCGGCCAGCCCACCGAGGGCCAGCCCACCGTTCCTAATATCGCGGCACAACTCGCTGCTGAGGGTGTCAAGCGCATTGCTGTTGTGGCAGACGAAGCTGATCGCCTGCCCAAAGGGTCCCAGTTGCCCCCAGGCGTCACCCTCCACACCCGTGAGGAACTTGACTCCGTTCAGAAATCGCTGCGCGACTTCGACGGCCCGTCCGTCCTGATCTACGACCAGGTCTGCGCCACGGAAAAGCGCCGCCGCCGGAAGCGGGGGTCGATGGCACAGCCGACGCGCCACGTCGTCATTAACGAGGCGGTCTGCGAGAACTGCGGCGACTGCTCCACCCAGTCGGGGTGCATCGCCATCGAGCCGGTGGAGACGGAACTCGGGCGCAAACGGCGGATCAACCCGACAAGCTGCAATGTCGACCTATCCTGCCTAAAGGGTTTTTGTCCGAGCTTCGTAACGCAGGCCGGGGCGCCCGCGGCGCCTGATGCCGACCCACAGTGGCAGGCACGGGAAACCGATCTGGCAGCGGCGCTGCCGCAGCCGACCCTGCCGTCCGGCGCCATCTGGCGCGGCCTGTTCGCCGGCATCGGCGGCGGCGGCATCGTCACCTCAGGGGCCATTCTGGCGATGGCCGCCCACCTGGAGGGAAAGGCGGTGAAGACCCTGGACTTCACCGGGCTGGCGCAAAAGAACGGCGCCGTCGTCGCCCACGTCCAGATCGCCGACGACGAATCAGTCCTCGACGTCGTCCGCATTCCAGTTGGCACCGCTGACCTGATGCTGGCCGCGGACCTTGCCGTCGGCTGCCAGCCCGGCGTGCTGGAGCGTAACGCGCGCACCGCGGTGGTCATTGGGAACACGGACCTCGCGGCCACGGCCGAGTTCAAGCGCAACGCCGCGTTGTCGATCGACGCCGCCCTCCACCGCCGCACGATCGAGAAAGTGACCGACAGCAGCCGCTCCATCTGGCTGCACGGCGTCCGCCTGGCCGAGCGGCTGTTCGGCAACGCGCAGGCCATGAATACGATGCTGCTCGGGATGGCCTGGCAGCGCGGCCTTGTCCCCGTCGGCGAGCCCGCGATCCTGCGCGCCGTTGAACTGAACGGTGCCGCGGTGAAGCTGAACAAGCGCGCCTTCCTGTGGGGCCGAATCCTGGCTGAACAGCCCGGCCTGATGAAGCAGATCCTCGAAGGGGTCACCGACGGCCCCCCGGCCGATCTGGATGCGCTGATCGCGCTGCGCGCCCAGGGACTGCGTGCGTACCAATCCAGCCGCTATTCCGCCCGTTACCGGAAGCTACTGAGCGAGGTTGTCGCCCGGGAAACTGATGTCACCGGCGCTCCCGGACCGCTGTCTCGCGCCGCCGCCGACGGCCTGTATCGCGTCATGGCCTACAAGGACGAGTACGAGGTTGCCCGCTTGCACACCGCCGCGACCTATGGGGAAAAACCAGAATTCCACATGTCTCCGCCGCTGGTCGCCCGGATCGATCCGAACACCGGCCGCCGCCGCAAGATTGCTATCCCAGGATCGGTCGCGCTGCCGCTGTTCCGCGTGCTACGCCACGGTAAGGTGATACGAGGCACGGCGCTTGATCCGTTCGGCTATCAGACCGAACGGCGACAGGAGAGGGCTTTGATCCAGCAGTATATAGCCGATCTACGTACGGTACTGGCGGCGCTGACCCGCGACAACCTGACAACGGCGGTGGCGCTGGCCGAACTCCCCGACCAGATCAGGGGCTTTGGCCCGGTCAAGGATGCCAATCGGGAGAAGGCGGGGATTGTTCGGGGGCAGTTGCTGGAGGCGCTGTCACGGCCCGTGCCGGTGCCCATCGCCGCCGAGTGAACCGGTCTCCAGGCATGGCCGCCCAGGAGACGTTAGTGGTCGGCACCTTGCGCCACGTCGCCCATCCTTGCTCCCTTGCAGGTTGGCATCAATCTCGGCTGATCAGGCGCCGTCCGTGCGGGTCCGACAACGGCATTATGCGCAGAGATCGCTGAGTTTTTGAGATCGCAGAGAAGATCGCCTTCGGTGCGTCGTGACCCGCGCCCGCCGTGCACACATTCAAGCCCGCGCGAGCCCCGCAAAAAGCGGCGCCCCAGGGGTCAACCCCGACCCAATAATCCTCTGCGATCTCATTACCTCGGAAAAACTTTGCGCAAAAAACCCAAGTCTATCCAAGCGCCAGGCCCCGAGATAACCCTGCTTGAATGCTTGCGTCTCCCAGCGCTGTTTGTCGCGGTACACGTCCAATTCAGGTTCATCGCTAATTACCGCTGGGAAAACAGCGCCTCCAACGCCTCCGAGGCGCCGGTGATCGCCTTCGCGTCCGGCCGCCGGAACGTTCCCGCCGTCGACTTGCGCACACGCAACGAAGCAACCACCTCCGCCTGCCGCACCGCAGCTGCGACCCCATCGACGAGCGGCACCGGCACACGGTCCGCAACCTTCCCGGCCAACCCGGCCAGGGGCGCTCCTCCAAGAATGACTACATCGGCTTCGTCCTGCTCCACCGCCAGGCAACAGGCCTCCACCAAGGCTTCCGCCTTTTCCTCTTGCACGGAATTGATGTCCCGGAATCCGCCGCTGACACAGCGGATGCTGGCCAGCCGTCCGGACAGCCCATTGTAGTCGACGCATTCGCGATACCACGGCCCCATCGCCGTTGCGAATGTAACGATCGAGAACTGGCGTCCCAGCATGCACGCGGTCAGCATTGCTGCCTCTGCCAGGCCGAGCACCGGGATTGACAGCAACTCTCGCGCCCCGCCGACCCCCGGATCTGCGAAAGCCGCGACTACCGCTGCATGGCATCCGCTGGCGTGCTCCGCCAGGAGTTCCAGTGCCACGCGCGCGCCGATGACCGCGTCGGCCCGCGTCGCGATATACGGCACCCCGGTCCGCCCGGTCACAGCCACGATCTCGGTCCCTGGACTGGCCGCCGCACGCGCCACCGCTGCGATCCGGTCCGTCACGGCATCCCTGGTGTTTGGATTTGCGAATAAGAGTTTCATCCGAGCTTCCTCCCAAGGTTCAAGCCGGCTTATCCCGTCACGACGGGCCTCCGTCACGCGACGCCAAAATTCGAATATACCGCCGCACGGCGCTATAGAGCCTCGCCATGGCCCCACCACTTCTTACGCTGCAAGATACCGCACTCACATTCGGCACCGTGCCGCTTCTGGCGGGCGCCGACCTATCCGTCTCGGCGGGTGACCGGGTTTGCCTGGTCGGCCGCAACGGCTCCGGCAAATCCACCCTCCTGCGAATTGCCGCTGGGCTGGTGCAGGCCAATTCCGGTCGGCGTTTCGCGCAACCCGGCGCCACGATCCGCTATCTTGCGCAGGAACCGGATTTCGCCGGCTTCGCTACCACGCTTGAATATGTCGAAGCCGGCCTGGCCCATGACGCCCCGACCGACCATTACCGGGCGTCTTACCTGTTGGAACAACTCGGCCTGACCGGCAGCGAAGACCCACAGAAATTGTCGGGCGGTGAGGCTCGGCGCACTGCCTTGGCACGCGTGCTGGCTCCCGAACCCGATATCCTGCTGCTCGACGAACCCACCAACCACCTGGACCTCCCTGGAATCGAGTGGCTGGAACAGGAACTGTCCGGGATGCGCTCCGGTATCGTCCTGATCAGCCATGACCGGCGCCTGTTGGAGCGGATATCGCGCGCTACAGTCTGGCTGGATCGCGGGACCACCCGCGTGCTGGACGAGGGGTTTGCGCAGTTCGAGGCCTGGCGCGATCAGGTTCTCGAGCAGGAGGAAAGTGAGCGCCACAAGCTCGGCCGCAAGATCGTCATGGAGGAGGACTGGCTCCGCTATGGCGTCACGGCGAGACGCAAGCGCAACCAAAAACGGCTCGGTGACCTCCACGCCCTGCGCAAGAAGCATAAGGAGCAACGCGGTGCCCTGGGCAAGGTGAAGTTGGAGGCCGCCGAGGCGGACCTTTCCGGTCGCTTGGTCATGGTGGCCGACGGGATCAGCAAGTCTTACAGCGGCCGCACAGTGGTGCGGGATTTCTCGACGCGCATCATCCGAGGGGCGCGGGTCGGTATTGTCGGACAGAATGGCGCCGGCAAGACGACGTTGCTCAAGATGCTGACCGGAAAATTGGCGCCTGACATCGGTGAGGTGAAGCTTGGCACGCAACCTCGCCGAGGTCGAACTGGACCAGCGCCGCAATTCGCTGGACCCGCTGCAAACTCTATCGCAGGCTCTGACCGGCGGGGCCGGCGATACGGTGACCGTCGGCGGTCAGAACCGCCACGTGATCGGCTACATGAAGGACTTCCTGTTTGGTCCCGAGCAGGCGAACACCCCGGTCGGCGTGCTGTCAGGCGGCGAGCGCGGACGGCTGACTCTGGCGCGCGCCTTCGCCACGCCATCCAACCTGATGGTGCTGGACGAACCGACGAACGATCTGGATCTGGAAACGCTTGAACTGCTGCAGGAGCGGCTGGCTGATTACAGCGGTACAGTGCTTCTGGTCAGTCATGACCGTGACTTCCTGGATCGTGTCGTAACGTCGGTGATCGCGACCGAAGGCGACGGTCGATGGATCGAGTATGCCGGCGGCTACACCGACATGCTGGCGCAGCGGAGGCCAGCCCGGGTCACCTCGACCCCCGCCCGACCGCGCACGGCGGTATCGGTAGTGAAGGCTGCTTCCCGGAAAATGAGTTTCAAGGACAAGCACGCGCTGGAGACGCTGCCGAGCCGCATCGCCACCTTGGAGACCGACATCGCCCGGTTGAACGCAGCGCTTGCGGATGCCGATTTGTACAGGAGTCAGCCTACGAAATTCGCCGATACGACCAAAGCGCTGGATGCCGCACAAGCCGCTCTTGCCGCGGCGGAAGAACAGTGGTTGGCGCTGGAGATGCTACGCGAGGAGTTGGAGGGGGCCTAATCTATGTAGGACCTGGCCGCCGGCCGCCGAGAACGCCTAACGCCTGAACCGCATATCCATCCCGGGCGATCCACCCGGCCTCGATCGTATCCAGATCGGTCAGTCCTGAAGGATGTCTTTTCGACGTTGCGTCCCCGGACGCGGCATGCCTTCCACATTACTTCTTTCAAAAAACAAAAGGCCGTCACGGTTTCCCCCTCCCGTCGAACAGCACGCCATGACGGAGTCCGGATCGTGCCAAGCTCGACGCTATGTCGCCGCAGATCGTGCTCTCACCGGTCGGAGCGCCACGCTTTGAAATGACGCAGTTTCCGCGCGGATCGTCCCATCCATTTCACGCAATCCGGTTTGCTGACGTTCGGGTCGGACAGAAAGTCCCGATAGAGCTGGATCGACTGATCGAAATCATCGACCGAAACGTGAACGTGGAGACGCTTCATGGGATGTAAACGATCACGTCGGCGGAGCAGCGGCCAGACGATCACTTCTGCGCCGATCGCGGCCCCGCCGCAGTGACCAACGAAAGCAGATCTCGTCGCTTGGGTTCCGGCCTAGGCGTAACGGCAACTGAGGACATTTGGCACACGTGTTGGGAGCGTGCGTCACCGCTGCATCGCCAGTCCGATGTAGATTTCGCCATCTGCGAGGTCGGCCCGGAGCCACCGCAAATCATCGGCGGCACATAGAGCGCGGACATCCGCCTCCAGTCGGCCAGCTTCTGGACTGTGCATGCCCGCTATCATGAACAGGCCTCAGCCGGCGAATCCATCCCACATAAGAATCTTATAGACAAAATGTTCATCCGGTTCCGCCGGAACGACACGGACCACTGCGGTGCGGCGGAATGCACTGCCACCGGCTTGTCTGGCAACGGCCGTCACCCGGATCACCGCCACCTGGTGAACCACCGCCGCTACGGTTTGTGCTGTGTCATAGGGATAAGCGTCCCTAAGCGCCCGACGCACCGCCGGGTCGGTTGCTGTTTGCAGCGATGGCACGGAAAGCGAATACACCGAAACATGTGGCTCCAGGCAGGCGAGAAGCCGGGGTGTCATTCCCAGTACAAGGCCCAGTTCGTCTACACTAACAAAGCGCGTGTTCGGGGGCAAATAGCTGCGCCCGGAAAGCCGATAGCGCGACCCCTTCATAGCTCCAGTCGTTTGCAGCAAATCCAGGCTCCGCCATTCCGCGATCGCTTCGGCCAATTCTGCCGCTGTCTTCGGTGGGACTCCGCATTGCCCCAGCAGCGCTTGCATCAGAACGACCGGTGCCACGTTCGGATCGATTCTCCCGCCTTCATCGTCAATCCGGACCTCGGTCATCACCCGCGCTCCCCGCAACACGTGTATTGCCCCGTCGGCCTTCCACTCTTGCGCGAGGACCCGGAATACTGCCTCGTTCACGGCGCCGTCAGCTTGAGCCTCCGCCTCTGCGCTACTACGAATATTGGCGGCGATTAAAACCGATGAGTGTGTGGCAGTGGTGATCTGCGCGGCAAGAAACATCAACAGTGCGAGCCACCAAAGTACGATCAGGAGTACTAAGCCCTTGTCGGCTCGCGCTTCGCTGCGTGCCGGAACTGACAGAAGCGGTGACAAAAATCCATTTCGTCCTTTCGGCACGTCCCGTCCCCACGCTAGCGTGTACTTCTTCGTCCACTATGCCCGATATCGAGAGGCGAGGCGGAGGTAAGCATTATGTGAGCTCGTCAATTGAATCTGGACATCTGCCGTAAAGATAGCCAGCGTAAACAAAAATAGATGTCAATACCACATCGACTTCAGGGAGGCGACAATGCGCGAATGTATCGTGGCAACAAGCATGACCATTACTATACTTATCTCGGGGAGCGCCCTGGCCCAGTCGTACCAGGATGACCACATGCAACCAGCAAATTGCCAGATACCGGACGAGACCGTCGCCAATGTTCAAGCGCAGCTCGCAACCGTAGTGAACGAGCCGGACCAGAATGGTGGCTTGTTTTCGCCCAACCGCATGTGGTCGGCAGTAGTCGATCGGGTGGGCACGCTCTGCTCGGTTATTGTTACTGGCGATGCTTGGCCAGGCAGCAGAGCGATCGCGATTGCCAAAGCCAGTACAGCAAATGGATTTAGCAACAGCAAATTGGCACTCTCAACCGCGAATCTCTATGCGCCAACCCAACCGGGCGGCTCGCTGTACGGCCTGAACGATTCAAATCCGTTCAACCCGCGGTTCCTTCCGCAAGGCTCCGGCATTGGCTTCGTTCCGGGTGGGGACATCACCTTTGGCGGCGGTGTCGCACTCTATTCCGGCGGCCAGGTGATCGGCGGTCTCGGCGTCAGTGGCGACACGTCGTGCGCCGACCATGCAATTTCGTATAGGATGCGTCGCCTTGCCGCCCTCGACGGCACGCCAAATTCCGATAATATCATGTATGCGCCTATGGGCACGACTCCCACCGGTTTCGAACAACCCCACTGCGGCACCACTGACATCACGCCATAGCCGATTCCGTGCTTGCGGCGCCTTTACAGTCGCCGCAACGAGCCTCGACGGTTGGTTTCACGTTACTGGAGGTGCTCGTTGCGCTGACAGTACTGGGCCTGCTGTTCTTCGGCCTTGTGCAAGGCAGCCACTTCGTTCTACTCGGATGGGACCGGCAGGCTGGCTTGGCCGCACGGACTGAAGATCTTGACGCCGTCGATCGGACCTTGCGGCGTTTGATAGTGCAAGCGGCGCCGGGCTCGGAGTGGGAGCCGCTGGTCTTCGCCGGTACTGCTCATTCGGCGAAGTTCACCAGCATCGTGCCGCTGCCTGCAGCCGGATTCCCGCCGCAGCGCGCCGACGTCGAACTCGTCGTTGACGCGTCGCATCGCCTGCTCTTGCTGTGGACACCACATTTTCATGCGATCAATATCGGCCGCCCACCGCCCGCCGTAGCCACCGAAATCCTTGACGGTGTCGACCGGCTCGAGCTGTCCTACTGGCCCGCACCACAGGGTGGCTGGACGTCGGTCTGGCATGATGCGGCTCCGCCCGGTCTGGTTCGGATAAAAATAGTTTTTCCTGACCCCAGCCATGGGCGATGGCCCGACATCCTCGCCGCGCCGATGCTGGATCTGCCGTAACGTCTACAACTCCCCGGGCGCTATGTCGGAAGCCAGCACAAGCCAGCGCCTCCGCCTTCCCCAATCCATCCCCACCTCGTAGCCTGCGCTGATGTCGCCCGCCGCCATGTTCGTCGATCAGATCGGCAAGACCGTCACCTTTTCAGCCGACGACTTCGGCCTGACGGAGTCGGTCAACGAGGCCATCGAGCGCGCCCATCGTCATGGCGTCCTGCAAGCCGCCAGTCTGATGGTCGGCGCCCCCGCCGCAGCGGACGCCGTCCGCGTCGCGCGTGCAAATCCGTCGCTGCGGGTCGGCCTTCACCTCGTGGTCATCGAAGGACCCGCCGTATTGCCACCGGCTGATATTCCGGACCTTGTCGATGCCGCCGGTCAGTTTCCTTCCAGCCAGTTGCAGCTCGGCCTGAACTATTTTTTCCACCCGAGCATCCGCCGGCAGCTGCGGGCGGAGATCCGTGCCCAGTACGCAGCCTTCGCCGCGACCGGGCTCACGCTGGACCATGCCAACGCCCACAAGCATATGCACCTGCATCCGACGGTCGGCAGGATGGCGTTGACCATCGGGCAAGAGTTCGGCCTGCGCCGCATCCGTATTCCCGCCGAACCACCCGCGGTCATGCAACGGTGTGGGACTTCGGTCGGATGGAGCGACAGAATGCTTTATCACTGGACCGGTCTCCTGCGCCGTCAGGCACAAGCCGCCGGGATCGCTACCAACGATTACTGTTTCGGCCTGGCGTGGAGCGGCCATATGACCGGAGAAAAAATCCGTCGTTTGCTTGCCAACCTTCCGGCAGGAGACAGCGAAATCTACTTCCATCCTGCCGTCCGGCGGGACTCTGTGCTGGACCGGCTGATGCCGAATTACGAGCATGAGGCGGAATTGGCGGCATTGACATCTCCCCTCCTAGCAACACAGCCTTAGCCCACGGTGTCCGAGTGACATCGTGGATCACTCGGGCAGGCGCCCGTCACGACTATTCCAGCACGCTAGCCAAATCGGTGACCCCTCGCGACACGCCCGTTTATCGCTAAATGGCAAGCCAGGACCCGCCGACAACGCAGAATGGTCGAATCCGGGCTTGCGGCCGCCCCGGCCATGCCGCAAAAAATCAACCCGCGATCGACGCCGAACCGATTCTTAGGAAAAATGGGCAAAGCCGCCGCTCCAGCCAAGCGCACCGCGACAGGCGTTTTCAGCCTGAAAGTGACGCTGCGAAATGTGAGGCCGCCGATCTGGCGGCGCATACTTGTAAGAGGTGGCATGACATTCGGCGATCTGCATGTGGCGATTTAGGTGGCCATGGGGTGGCAAGCGGGTCACATGCATGCTTTCGATGTCGGTGGCCAGCAATATGGCGAGCCGGGCAGCCTTGAGGATGGCGGCAATGAAGAGCGCCTGACGTTAAACGGCGTGATAAAATCAGGCGTCAACCGTTTCACCTACACCTATGATTTCGGTGACGATTGGGAACATGACATTCTGATCGAGAAAGCACCTCCGCGTACCGATGCGACGGCGTTTCCCGCTTGCGTCGCGGGCAAGCGCAACTGCCCGCCGGGGGACTGCGGCGGACCCTGGGGCTACTTCGACCTGCTTGAAATTCTCAAGAATCCCGACCATCCGAGCCACGAAGAACAACGCGAATGGATCGGCGGAGACTTCGACCCCGAAGCCTTTTCCATTTCGGCCGCGGCTGCCACGCTCGCCACGGTATTCCGGCGGAAGGACGCACCAGCGACGACGTGAAGCCGACAGGTCGCGGCCGACAGGTCAAAGCCTCCACCTGGTCTCGGTCAAACCCGCCTGAACGCCGGCAGCACCGCTTCCGAGGCCCATTTGAACTGATCCAGCATCACCGCCTCGGGCGTCCCCATCGGTGTGCTGAGGTTGATATCTTCCATCCCCGGATACCGCGCCTCCAGCTCCTTCAGGTAGGCAACGAGGTCCTCTGGTGGCCCGGCGAACCAGGCGCCGGTCTTCATGTAGTCCTCGAGCCGAGGCGCGCCCGCCTCATACCAGCCTCCGCGCTTGCCGATCGCCTCCACCTGAGCCGGCGTCGCCCCCGGCAGAAAGCCCAGCGGCGCGAACATCTTGGCGTGCTCCTCGTACAGCGGGCGCAACGCCGCCACCGCCTTCTCCTTGCTGTCGGCGAGGTGAAAAAAGATCCCCAGCATCAGGTTCTGCCCAAGCTTCAGGTCCTGACCCGCACGCGCGGCCGCGTCGCGGTAGGCGGTGATCGGCCCCTGCTGCAGCGTCGCCGCTCCACCGCCGACGGCACCCTTGATGCCGTGCTTGACCATGAAGTCCAACCCACGCGGGCTGGCGCTGACCACCGGCTGCCAGCACTCCACCGGCCGGTTGACCGGCCTCGGCACCAGCGTCAGTTCCTTCAACTGATAGCCGCGATACGGCACCTCGGGCGGCAGCGTGTAGTATTTGCCCTTGTGCGAGAAAGACTCGTTGTTGAAGGCCTTGAAGATGATGTCGACCTGTTCCTCGAACAGTTCGCGGTTGGCGTCCTGGTTCATCATCGGCGCACCGAAGGTTTCCACCTCCCGCGTGTGATACCCACGGCCGACGCCGAACACGGTGCGCCCTTTCGTCAGGATGTCGGCCACCGCGTAGTCCTCGGCGAGGCGCAACGGGTGCCACATCGGCGCGATGTTGAAGCCGCAGCCAATCTTGAGGCTCTTCGTCAAATGCGCCAGGTGAACCGCCACCATCAGCAGGTTCGGGATCACCTCGTATCCCTCATACTGAAAATGGTGTTCAGCCAGCCACAGCGTATCCCATCCAAGATCGTCCATCACGGCGGCGACATGTTCGGTCTTGTCGAAAACGCTGGCCAAGGCTTCGTTGGAGAACCGGCGTTCGTTCGCAGGTGTGGCATTCTGCCCGTGATCCGGAAGGTCGATGTGACCCGGATAGACTGTGGAGAATTGGGTGATCATCGACGTGTCCCTCCAATTTCGTCCAGGCTCTGCATATGCCAGTGATTTCGCTCACTATCCGCCGTAATAGACAGTATCGCCGAGGTCCTTCATTTCCAGGATCGCGGCATCCGCCCCTCCGGTCGGCGGTTTCATCACGACGGCCTCGGTCACCTCGGCGACGAAGATGTGGTGATCGCCCAGTTCCACCATCTGTCGCACCGCACATCCCACCGCTGCGATGGCGTCATCGAGGATCGGCGTGCGGTTGGCTCCGAGATGGAACGCTTGGCCGGACAGCAACCCGTTCTCCACCTTCGCCGGCTTGAAGAAGGTGAAGGCGAGACTCTTTTGATCCTTGCCAAGCATGCTGAGAGCAAACCTACCCGTGCCCTTGACGACGGTATGCGCGCCAGAATCGGCTTTGACGCCGACCACCACAAGGGTGGCGAGAAGGACCCTTGGGTGACCCAGTTCACGGTGGCCGCGCCAACATTGCCTTTGCTATCATCGGCAGTAAGCACATAGATCCCATAAGGGATCGTGCGGAGCGCAATTTTCTTGGCCTCGGCGTCCATTGGTTCCCCCTATTGGTGCCGAGGGGGATGTTAGAGCGGATCCAGGTCGGGAGGAAAGTGTCGTGGTTTCAGCTGCCGCGGTCTTGCTGGCGGCATTACAACGGTTCGGTATCCAGCGCGTACCCCGCCGTCCGAACCGTCCGCACCACGTCCAGTTCATCCGGGCCATTGATCGACTTGCGCAGCCGGCGGATATGCACATCGACCGTGCGGGGTTCGACATGAATGTCCGGCCCCCATACAGCGTCGAGCAACTCTTCGCGGGAGAAGACCCGCCGAGGATGCTCCATGAAGAATTCCAGCAGCCGAAACTCGGTCGGCCCCAGATGCACGCGGCGGTCGTTGCGGCTGACACGATGCGACGCAAGGTCCATCTTGATATCGTGGAAAACCAACTGCCCCTTCATCGGAACAGCGTTCGACCGGCGCAGTAGCGCGCGGATTCGTGCCAGTAAGGCCTCGACATTGAACGGTTTGGTGATGTAATCATCGGCACCGGTATTCAGCCCGCGCACAACGTCCTGATCTTCGGTTCGCGCTGTTACCATGATCACAGGCAAATCGCGAGTCGAAGCCTTGCGGCGGATCTGACGGCAGACCTCGATCCCCGACATCACCGGCAGCATCCAGTCAAGCAGCACAAGGTCAGGTTGCGTCTCCGCGATTCGGGTCAGCGCCTCCTGTCCGTCGCCCGCTTCCTCAACGCGGAAACCCTGCTTCTCCAGGTTGTAGCGCAGCATCGTGGCGAGGGCCGCCTCGTCCTCCACCAGCAGCACGAGCGGCTTGGGCAAGCTGGATACAGCATCGAGCATTGTCGTATTCCCCGCTTATTCCTTGGGCCGAACAACAGTATAGGCGGATGTGTCGCCTTTGGGCCGAACATCCGGAATTACCTCGCCCTCGACGGCGTAATAGACCGTCTCGGCGATATTCGTTGCGTGGTCGCCAATCCGCTCCAGGTTCTTGGCGATGAACAACAGATGGGTGCAGGGCGTGATGTTGCGCGGATCTTCCATCATGTAAGTAATGAGTTCGCGGAACAGCGCGTTGTAGATATCATCCACGACCCGATCCGACCGCCATACCTCAATCGCCTTGGCCGTGTCATTCGTACCCAGTGCGTCGATGATCGACTTCAGTTGATCCTGCACCATTGTCGCCATGTGCGCCAGGCCAGCGAGCGAATAGGGCAGGTTATACTGCCCTAGAACAATACTGCGTTTGGCGACATTGGCCGCATAATCGCCGATCCGCTCCAGGTCGCCGGTGATCTTCAGGGCCGCGACGACCCGCCGCAGATCGCTCGCCATCGGCTGGCGGAGTGCCAGCATGCGGATGACGAACTGCTCGACCTCGCGTTCCAGCGCATCGACCTTGGGGTCTTCCTCCACCACCTTCATTGCGATGGAGCTGTCGCGGTCCATGATCGCCTCGGCCGCCATGGCGACCTGGCTCTCCACGATCCCACCCATCTCGGTCAGCATGTCGCGCAGCCGCTTCAGGTCGTTATCGAAGCTTTTGACCAAGTGCTCAGCCGAGTCGGACATCGTGGTGGGCCTTTCTTACTCAGCCGAACCGGCCGGTGACGTATTCCTGGGTGCGTTTCTGCTTGGGCGAGGTAAAAATCTGTGCCGCCGGCGCACATTCAACCATCTCGCCGAGGTAGAAGAACGCCACCTGATCTGCACAGCGCGCCGCTTGTTGCATATTGTGAGTGATAATTGCAATCGTGAAGTCGTGCTTCAACTCGTCGATCAGTTCCTCGATCTTCAACGTGCTGATGGGATCGAGCGCACTGGTCGGCTCGTCCAGCAGAATCACTTCCGGCCGCACTGCGATGGTACGGGCGATGCACAGACGCTGCTGCTGGCCGCCGGACAGGCCCATAGCTGAGGTCTGCAGCCGGTCCTTGACCTCGCCCCACAACGCCGCTCGGGTCAGCGACCATTCCACACGCTCTTCCATCGCCGATCTGGACAGCCGTTCGTGCAACTTCACGCCGAATGCGATGTTTTCATAAACCGTCATCGGAAATGGCGTCGGCTTCTGGAACACCATGCCGATGCGGGCCCGCAGCGCGTTCACCTCCACCTTCGGGTCGATGATGTTCTCCTCGTCCATCATCACCTCGCCGGTCGCGCGCTGATTGGGGTACAGGTCATACATCCGGTTCAGGACGCGCAGCAGGGTCGACTTGCCGCACCCCGAGGGGCCGATCATGCCGGTCACCTGCCGATCAGGCAGATCCAGGTTGATCCCCTTCAACGCGCGAAGGTTGCCGTAGAAGAAATTCAGATTACGGATCGCGATCCGCGTCGCGTTCATTGTCGACGTGGCCTGCCCCCGCGCGCCACTGAAACTGCCGCTCTGGCTCTGACCAGAAGTTGCTGTTGCACTCACGATGACCTCACTTCGCCCGCTGCAGCAGCACGCGAGCCGCGATGTTGATAGCCAGCACGCCGAAGGTGATGAGCAAAGCGCCGACCCAGGCCAGTTGCACCCAATCCTCGAATGCCGAGCCGGCATACTGATAGATGGTCACCGGCAGGCTCGCCATTGGCTTCCCCAGATCGAGAGACCAGTTGAGGTTGCCCAGGCTCGTGAACAGCAGCGGCGCGGTCTCGCCGGCGATGCGCGCAACGGCCAGCAGGATACCGGTCGCGATGCCCTGTTTCGCGGCGCGATAGCAGATCAGGACGATCATCTTCCATTTCGGCGCGCCCAGAGCGAAGACCGCCTCCCGAAGCGTCGAGGGGATCAACTGCAGCATGTCCTCGGTCGTGCGTACGACGATCGGAATGACGATCACCGCGAGCGCGAGACAGCCGGCGAATCCGCTGAAGCCGCCGAACGGTGAAACAGCAAGCTGATAGATGAACAGTCCGATCAGGATCGATGGTGCTGACAGCAGCACGTCGGAGACGAACCGTACCGCGTTGCCGATGATCGACCCTTGCGCATACTCGGCCAAATAGGTGCCCACCATCAGGCCAATCGGCGTGCCGATCGCGGCTCCCAGCAGGGTCTGAATGATACTGCCGATAATCGCATTCAACAGTCCGCCGTGCGATCCCGGAGGCAGGGTTGAGGTCGTGAACACCGATAGCGTCAGCCCGCCCAGGCCGCGATACAGCAAGGTGAACAGGATTGAAGCGAGCAGCGCCAGACCAATAACGGTTGCTACGACGCAACAGACTTTAACAATTGTGTTGGTCCTGCGCCGGCGGCGGCCGAGGCGGCGCGAGCCCGCCGTCTCGCGAGGCGGCCCCGGAGAGAGGGTCGTTGCGCTCACGTCTTCAACCTCGGCCGCAGCAGCAGACGCGAGGTCGCCAACACGATAAACGAAATGACAAACAGTATGAAACCGAGCGCCAAAAGCGAGGACAGTTTCAGGGAGCCGGACTGGCTTTCCGGAAACTCCAGCGCAACCAGGGAGGCGATCGTATTGCCCGGCCCGAACAGCGACGAGCTAATGCGGTTCGTGTTGCCGATCACGAACGTTACCGCCATAGTTTCGCCTAGCGCGCGGCCAAGCCCCAGCATAATGCCGCCGACCACCGAGACGCGGGTATAGGGTATGACAATCGAGCGCATCACCTCCCACGTCGTGCAGCCAATGCCGTAGGCCGATTCCTTGAAAACCGCCGGCACCGTCTCGAACACGTCGCGCATGGTGGCGGCGATGAATGGGATCACCATCACGGCAAGGATCAGCGCAGCGGTGAGAATACCCGTGCCGAACGGTGGGCCGGCGAACAGGTCACCGATCCCCGGCAGGTCGCCCAGGTTATCAATCAAAGGCGGCTGAATGTATTGCGCCATGATCGGGACGATCACGAAAAAGCCCCACATGCCGTAGATGATGGACGGCACCGCGGCCAACAGTTCGATGGCGGTGCTGACCGGACGGCGGAACCATACCGGCGCCAGTTCGGTCAGATAGAAGGCAATGCCAAAAGCCAGCGGCACCGCAACGATCAGGGCCAGCAGCGCGGTCACCACGGTGCCGAAGATGGGTACGGCCGCGCCGTAAACGTCCTGCACCGGGTCCCAGTCGTCCGAGACCAGGAATCCGAACCCGAAGGTCCGGAATGCCTTCATCCCCCCCAGGAACAGCACCACGATGATGGCGCCCAGCAAGACCAGCACGAACAGGCCGGAACATCGGGCCACCAGCGCGAAGACGATATCGCCAATGCTGCTGCTCGGTTTGGAAGGTCTTGCGTCCGCGGTAACCGCCTGCTGCACGATAGGTTCCTAGACACCAAAGTAAGAAGCCGGGGCCGCCGTCGCCACCGGCCCCTGGCTCATTAGTAGATCGGCTTGCCGCCGGGCCCCACGATGTCGGCATGCCACGCGGTGCGCACCGCGTCCTTCACCGTATCCGGCAGCGGAATGTATTGCAGGCTGGTAGCCGCACCGTCGCCATTCTTAAAGGCCCAGTCAAAAAACTTCATCACGGTGGCGGAGCGGGTCGGATCGGCCGGATCCTTCGGCAGCTCGATGAACGTGGCTGACTCGATCGGCCAGCTCTTTTCACCTGGCTGGTCGATCAGGTCGACCGCGAAGTTCTTTGCACCTGCCCAGTCGCCACTCGACGCCGCCGCCTGGAACGCCTCCGTAGTCGGCGCAACGTAGGCCCCGGACTTGTTCCGGAGCTGAACGGTGATCAGATGGTTCTGACTAGCATAGGCGTATTCAACATACCCGATGCCACCCCGCGTGTTGTGGACCGTCGCGGCAACGCCGTCATTGCCCTTGGCGCCCGCGCCTGCCGGCCACCTCACGCTGGTATTGGCCCCGACCTTCGCCTTCCAGCTCGGACTGACCGCCGAGAGGTAGGACGTGTAGACGAAGCTAGTGCCGGATCCATCTGCGCGATAAACCGGCGCGATCGCGATGTTCGGCAAAGTCACCCCGGGATTGGCCTCGGCCAGCTTCGGATCGTTCCACTTGTAGATTTTGCCTTCATAGATGTCGGCCAGGAGTTCACCCGTCAACTTGAGCTGGTTGATCTCGACCCCGGGGATGTTGACGATCACGACCACCGAACCCATCACCGTCGGGAACTGCAGCAGCTTGCCTGATGCCAGCTTGGCGGGGTCCATTGGGGCGTCCGAGGCGCCAAAGTCGACCGTACGCTGCAGGATCTGGTTCTGCCCGCCGCCTGAGCCGATGGCCTGGTAGTTCAGTTCCATACCAGTGGCCGCCTTGGCTAACTCGCCCCATTTTGCGTAGACGGGCGCCGGAAAGGTGGCCCCGGCGCCGGTGATTTGCTGGGCCTGTGCGGCGACAGCGAAGCCGGCCAGGCCAAAGGCCACGGCCGTTAAGGCAATCTTCATCAATGCTCCTCCTGCGGCAAGTCTCCCCGCCTTAGCTCGGGCGCACCCTAGGCCGAGACGGTGATAGGTATATTGCAATTTTATGACAGTTAGATGACAGGGCCGATGCTGACGGCATCGCCTACTCCAGCGCTCCCTACTCCAGGTCCCGCATCGTGTGCCCGATCGAGGACACGCGTCATCGCTGAGCGGCATGATCGATGTGCCGCCATTCGATCGTGATGCGCTCGTCGCCGCCCTCCGGGCCGATCAGGCCGGCAAGGCCACGTTCCCGGAATTCCTCGCCGCGTCGTGGCGGGCCGGCGTCGTCCGTTACGATGGGGATTTCGCCGCGCGGACGGTGTGCTACTTCGGCGCTCATGGTGAGGAGTGTGTCGAAGCCTACCCCGCCGTCGAGGTGGGCTGAATAAACGGCCTCATCATCGCACCCTCGCTCGGCCGTCAGTCTGGCCGGCTTCAGGCTCCGTGATGCCAGGCATTGAGACTTCGGGTGGTCCAGCGTCCGATCAAGCTGTGATGCGCATTGCAGAAGTTGAGATATTCGCATAAAAAACAGCCTTGATAAGGTTGCATTTTTTCTGTAAGTCTTTCGCTGCGTAAGTCTTTCGCTGCGTAAGTCTTTCGCTGCGTAAGTCTACTGCTTAATGGTATCTGCATCTGCCGCTGTTTTGTGCTATAAGATGGGCCATGGATCGACAGGACATCATCGCGCGGTTGCGGGAGAATGAGGCGACATTGCGGCCGCGTGGCGCAGCCCATGCTGCGCTGTTCGGTTCGCGCGCGCGGCGACGCCCGACCAGGAGGCTTCGCGCCGATTGCCGGATGAGTTGAAAGCGCGGCATCCGTCTATTCAATGGCGTGACATGGCGGCGGCAGGGAATATCTATCGCCACGAATATGAAGATGTGGCAGTGCGTGGGGTGTGGGATACGTTGAGGCATCACCTGCCGCCGTTGCGCGTGGCGATCGAGCAGGAATTGGCGATGCTGGGCGATCCGTGAAATACGGGTATGCACAGGTATCCACAGGCGGCCAAAGCGTTGACGCTCAAGTGCGCGAGCTTACTAATGCAAGTAGATGTTCCGCGAGGTGGCGAGCGGGGCTAAGACTGACCGCGCGCAGCTCCGGCGGCTGCTCGGTCCGCTCGCCGAAGGCGACGTGCTGACGGTAACGCGTCCCGACCGACTGGCCCGATCCACCCGCGACTTGTTGGACGCGCTCGCGGCGATCACCGGCAGAAAGGTTGGATTCCGGTTCCCTCGGCGACGCATGGGCGGACACCACGACATCACACGGGCGGCTAATGTTGACCGTGCTCGGTGGGCTTGCGGAGTTTGAATGCGACCTTATTCGCAGTCGCACGGGCGAAGGGCAGAGCGCGGGCCCGGCACGCGGGCAGAAAAGGGCCGCCCGCCACCCCGCATCAACAGCGCGAGGCGATCAAGCGGCGGGACGTGGACGGGGAAGCGCTGCGCTCGATAGGCCGCAGCTACAATGTCAGCGCACAGACGATTTCGAGGCTCAGTGCACGGGGGGATATCGCGTGAGTCAGACCACACCGTTGAAGCTCTTCTTCTCTTGGCAGGCTGACGCACCGACCGGCGTCTGTCGGAATTTTATCGAGAAGGCGTTGAAACAAGCATTGGTCAGGGTGGTCACCTCTATCGAGGTAGAGAGTGCTGTTCGTGAAGTGGGGATCGGGATCGATCGTGATACCCTCGATACGGCGGGATGGGCTCCAATTGTGGACACCATTTTCAAGAAAATCGACGACGCGGCAGTATTTGTTCCCGACTTGACATTTGTTGCGACGAGGCTCGACGGACAAAGACCGGCTCCCAACCCAAACGTATTAGTGGAATGTGGCTGGGCCTTAAAGTCTCTCACCTACGAGCGGATTTTTCCGATCATGAACGTTCGCTTTGGCTCCCCAAACGGCGATGCTTTGCCTTTCAATATGCGCCATTTACGACATCCAATTCAATATGACCTCGATGAATCGGCTAGCGAAGAGACTCGCCGTGGTGTGCGGGAAAAACTCGTCACCGACATAGCAAGTGCTCTGCGCCCTATACTTTCTCTGAGTGCTGTAAAGGCGCTGTTACCGCAGCCGCGTATTCCTGAACCATTCCGAGCTGCCGTATCGCGTCAACGGCCCTCCCGATTTCGCGCGGATGGCCAGCCGATTGGATTCACTGATGGGGCTGTCGGCGGCGGAGCACCAGTTACTTTGATCGATGGCCCGGCGATGTGGCTAAGGCTGATGCCCCAGTATCACTCTGGCGTAACACATCCAGCCCCGGAATTGAGGGAATGTATGCAGCGGCAAACACTGTTACCATTTCTCGGCGCCTCAAGCGGATATGGCTATCTGCGCGCTGATGACGGATACGGGATGTTTGCTATAGGAGATAACGAAAGGAGAAATAGGACCCCAGCCGTTGTTTTTGCGTTTGAGAATGGCGAAATCTGGTCGGTAAATTCGATGATTATTCAATGTGTGAGAGAAGTCCCGTATCGACCAGTTGATTTTGTAACATACCTTGACCAACTTGCATCCTTCCTTCGAGATCAGCTCAAAATCCCCCGCCCCTATCGGTGGATCGCTGGGATAGAAGGTGTTAATGGCCGGCCGCTGGTAGCCGGGCAAACCTTAGTGGGCTTTGTAACTGGTCATTGTGTGGCCGACCTCATCACCGAAGAGGGTATGTATTCGGAGGGCGATAGCGGGGCCGCAGCCCTTCGGCCGTTCTTTGCAAAAATTCTAGAGAAGTGCGGCGTGGCTGCTGCCAACATGGATCGCCTGCTCCCAACTGGCTGACCGGCGGAAACAAAGGCCACGTTATGCGGCCTTGACGAACAGATTTTGAGGCTTGCGTGGTGAACCTGACAGCAGGGTTTGACGATCAAGCGTTGAAGGACGAGGTTGCGGCACTGACCCTCCGAGTTGCGCGGCCCCTGATTTGGCATGATAGAACCGAGCGGTGGCCGAAGCGGCTGCACGGAGCGACCTGCTTTTTCCTGCGGTTCGAGCAAGGAATGGTTGGAGTTACGGCCAATCATGTCATCAGTTCTTATGAGAGTGCGGTCGCGTCAAATCCGAATACAGTTTGCCAGTTGCGAAATTCTCCAACCTTCGATCTTTCAGCAACTATCATTGGAAGGGATGCGGCGCGAGATATTGCGACTTTTGCGGTGTCGGACGCGCTAGTGTCGCAAATTGATGCGATCCCATTGGATTGTCGGGGAAGCTGGCCTCCCCCGGAGCCAAAGAAGCTATGGCCGCTCAGTGCGTGTGGGTTTCCCGAAGCGGAATCGATGCGGATAGCGAAGCCCGACCGCGCCGGAGAATTTCTTGCGTGGGGTTCGCTTGCTGTTGTCGAATACGTCACGCCAGACGAGATCCTGATCACCTACGGCCCGACAATCGCGAAACCTTCAACGTGGGCTCCAAACCTTCCCCCAATCGGTTTCAATATGAGTGGCTGTAGTGGCGGGCCGGTTCTTGCACATGGCACCCGGAATGGTCTCCATAGGTGGTTTGCTGTCGCGCTAATCGCGGCGGGGCCGACAGGGGAGAAAAAGCAGGGCATGTCCACCGAGTTCGATATGATCCGCCTACGCCGCATCGATATCATTCAGGCCGATGGCACGATCAGGCATCACACGGCTGAGGATACCGGCTGGCTGCCGGCGTAGCCACCGGCTGACCATAAAATCGGTTAGGCGGTCAAACGGGTCCCGGCGGGGCTCGTTTCGCCATGCCAAATACGCGTCGTGCCTCTCACGAGCATGCTCGGTTGGGTTAGCCTCGATTTTGTTATTTCCTAAGAAACAACCGCTTGGATGGGGTCAGGCGGCACTGCGGTCAGGGCGAACCCGAGCGACTTTGCCCGTCGTTGCAGATTGTGCAGCACCCGCTGCCGGTAGCGGTCTTCGTAGTATGTTGCCCCGGGATCGGCATAGGACATCCCGTGCCGAAGCGTGTTGTAGAACAGGACGGCGATTTTGCGTGCAGTGGCGGTGATTGCCTTCGCTTTCCCGACGCGCGCCGACAGGCGGCGGTAGAACGCACCCAGGGCGGTGTCGGTTCGGCCGACCGTGCCGGCGGCGAGCCGTAACAAGGACGCGGCGCGGTTGCTGGTGCGCCGCGTCTTCGACGACAGCACCTTCCCGCCGGAAATTTTGTTGTGCGGCGCAAGCGCCAGCCATGACGTGAAGTGCTTTGCGCTGGGCCAAGCCGCCAGATTGGTCCCGCACTCCCCTACCAGCTTCAGCGCGACGGACGGCCCGATACCGGCAATCTGGGTCAGGTCCACCCCGAGAATGGCGTGCAGGGCGGCACGGGCATCGAACGCGGGGGCATTGGGCTGGCGTGTCCGCCGCCTGACGGGAAGCAACTTGGCGGCGGGCGGCGCGGCGTTCTTCTTCAGCCGCTTCAGGATTGCCTCGATCTGTTTGTCGCAGGCGGTCACCTTGGTCTGATAGACATCGTACAGTTCGAGCGCCTGGGTCAAAGCGAAGACGTGCTCCTCGCGGTAGTTGCCAACCAGCGCCTGACACACCGTCTCGACGGAGGCATGGCACCGCCGGTCACGGTGGGTAGCCAGGACGTTCGGGTCTCGCTCGCCCGCCACGATCGCGCGAATGATGGCCATGCCGGTCAGGCCAGTGACGTCGGTGACGACATGATGCAGTTGCAGGTTCATCTGCATCATCGCCTTTTGCATGTGCTGGATGTGCGCCGCCGCATAGTCCAGCAGCCGCTCCCGCTGCCGCAGATAGGCACGCAGCCCGGCTATTTCGGCCTGAGGCCGGAAGCTGGCACGCAACAAGCCGTATTCGTGCAGGCGTTGCAGCCATTGCGCGTCGCTCACATCGGTCTTCCGCCCAGGCACGTGCTTGGCGTCTCGAGCGTTGACCACCATCACCTCGAAGCCGCGCTGTTCCAGGATCTCGAACACCGGAATCCAGTAAACGCCGGTTGACTCCATGACCACGGTCCTGATCCCACACCCCGCGAACCAATCGGCCAGCCGGTAAAGATCATCGGTAAACGTGCGGAACGTGTGAACCGGCTCCTTGTCCCGGTTGGGACCGACGGCCGCGACATGGATCGTGGCGCCGATATCGATCGCCGCCGCAGCTGGATTGACGGTGGAGAAATCCCGCGATTTGCGGGATCGCTTCGTTTGGCTCATGTCAGATGCCCTCCTGAAAAAAAGCAGGGGCTGGGCCACGGAGAAAGATCAATTTCCTAATCGGGATCGCCCACAGGCGTCACCACTCGCAAGTCCGCAACAGCCCATGGGCCACGTTTTTTTACGGGGTCAAATCCACCAAAAATCCTTCGGCCGCTCCCCTCCGGGTCAGGATAGCGCGACCCGTTTCTACCGCCATAGGCGGACCACCGATCCGAGCTCGTTTTTTAAATCTTCATAGTCCTCCTTATCGCACTCAGGTGAGTTGTCGCTCGGCGCCCTTTCTACCCCTGAAACTTGTCCGGCCACCACGAAGGCGATTCCAGAGTAATTATTCTTGCATTCCAAGGAATATTCGCTTATGTCTCCGGAACAAACACTGAACTACAGCCCGAGGCCACCAACCGCATGTCTCTCGCCAACGCCCTCCCCGGCGCCATCCTGGAGACCATCCTCACCCGCCTCGCCACACTCTTCCTCACCGGCGCCGCGGGCGACATGACCGCCGCGCGCCAGGCTGCGGCCCAAATGCTCGCTGCCTACCATCCCCAGACCGAGGACGAACTCCGCGTCGCCGCCAACACCATCGCCTTCAGCTTCCAAGCGCTCGAAGCCTCGGCCAAGCCGCCACCCCGGACACGCCGCTGACAAAAATCCTCCGCCTCCGCGGCAGTGCCGTCAGCCTCAGCCGGGAATCCCACAAAGCCCAGCGCCGTCTCGACCAACTTCAGCAAGCCCGCCGCGAGGGCATCCCCGCCCAACCCGCCGAAACCCAGCCCGAACCCGCCCAACCCGAACCAAAAATCGAACGAGCCATCGACCTGATCGAGGACACCCGCACAATAGCCGTCGCCGCCAAGGCCCAGGGCCAGACCTGGACCCAAGCCTACGAGCAGCGCCAGCGCGACCATCAAATCGCCGCCAGCCTGAAGCGAGCCGAAGCCCGGGTCGCAGCGCAAGCCAACGTGGCGGCGCTCACCGCCCTCTCAGACCATCGTGCGACGGCTCAAGCCGTCTGATCAGCGGTCAAGTTCCGTTCAGATCCCCGGCGCGGTCGCCCAGGACAACCAGATCCCTCGAGCCGAAGCCCATCTCACCCCGTTGAACCAATACCCGCAGGGGATGTCCAGGGGATCGACGACGAAATGGCCGACTAAGCCGAAACCGCCGAAAGCGGCGGCGCCACGTCCTCCAGCGACCGACGCTCTGCGTTCGCAGCGAGAAATCCAGCGACAATCGCCGCTACAATCATCAATACACCCCCTACTAGATAACCATAGAAGATCGACACCCGCGACCCCGTGTCGATCAGCGCCCCGAACAGCAGTGGACCAACGACCCCGCCAACGCCGGTGCCAAATGCATAGAACAACGCGATAGCGATGGCCCGCACCTCCAGCGGAAAGCTTTCGCCCACGGTCAGATACGCCGAACTGGCGGCGGCCGAAGCGAAGAAGAAAATCACCGTCCAGGCCAACGTTTGCTGCACCGCGTCCAGCCAACCCATCGCGAACATCCAGCCGGTTAGCGCCATCAGCACGCCGGACAGGCCGTAAGTCGCGGTGATCATGATCCGCCTTCCCACCGTGTCGAACAATCGTCCGAGCACCAGCGGCCCAAGAAAGTTGCCGATCGCGAACGGCAACATGAACAGCCCGACGTTGCCGGAGGCAATCCCATAGAAACGGGTCAGCACCAGCGCATAAGTAAAGAACACCGCGTTGTAACAAAACGCCTGGGCCGCCATCAGGGTCACCCCCAGCCAGGCCTGTCGCCGATACGTCGTGACCAGCGCCTCCGCTCCAGCCCGGAACCAGGAATGGACGTCGGTCCGCAACGTTAGGAACCCCGGCGGAACGGGCGGCAACGGCCGGCCGGTTTCGCGTTGCACCCGCGCCTCGATGTCCCCGACGATGCGCTCCGCTTCCTGCGGCTGCCCGTGCGTCATCAGCCAGCGCGGACTTTCCGGCAGGAAGCGGCGCAGCAGCAGGACGATGAACCCCAGCACGCCGCCGATGATAAAGGCCGCCCGCCAGCCGATCTCCGGCGGCATGATCGCCGGGTCGAGCACGACATAGGCGCCGAGGGCACCGATCGCCGCGCCGATCCAGAAGCTGCCGTTCACCACGAGGTCGGTGAAGCCGCGCCGCCGGGCTGGGATCAGTTCCTGGATCGTGGCATTCACCGCGGCATATTCCCCGCCGATGCCGGCCCCGGTCAGCATGCGGAATACGGCGAACGACCAGAAATTCCACGACAGCCCACAGGCGATCGTGGCGATCAGATAGACCAGCACCGTCAGGGTAAATAGCTTCTTGCGGCCCAGCCGGTCTGTGAGCCAGCCGAAGAACAGCGAACCGGCCACCGCGCCGACCAGATAGGCGCTCGCCGCGGCTCCGACCTGGCTGCCGGTCAGGTGCAACGCCGGACTTTCCGACAACGCGCCGGCCAGCGAGCCCACGACCGTCACTTCCAGCCCATCCAGGATCCAAGCGATCCCGAGGGCGACTATGACCAACCAGTGAAAGCCGCTCCAGGGCAGCCGATCCAGCCAATTCGGCACGTTGGTTTCATAGACGTTCCCCCGTTCCGGCATTGCCCGCCTCGCCTTTCTGTTGCCTACTCACGGGCAGTCCAACCCGGAGAAACCGACAGATGGGTGCATTCGAGACCTCGGTTGAAGCAACGATCGCGCGATGGTTCGGAATCAAGGCGCCGAATGCGCCGGCCCAGCGGATGGCCGCGGAACTCGCCGCCACCATCGAGGCATTCGAGGCGCTCCGCGGCACCATCGCGTTCGAGGACGAACCATCCAGCTTCGAGGCCGCCCTGCAAGCGACCAAGGAGGGCCTCTGATGAGCGGACTGGCCGACCTCACGCTGGTCGAAGCCGCTGACCGGGTCGCCACCGGCGAGGTAACCTCGCTCGACCTCCTGCGGGCCTGCTGGGCCAACCTGGACGCGGTCAATCCGCAGGTGAACGCCATCATTTGGCAGGAACGCGAGGCCGCCGAGACCGCTCGCCAGAGCCGCCGACCAGGCCGTTCGCAACCGGCAAAAACTTGGTCTGCTGCACGGCGTGCCGATGGCGCACAAGGATATGTACTACCAGGCAAGGCAAGCTCAGCACGTGCGGGTCCGCGCTGCGCCGCGATTTCCGCCCCACCGTCACCGCCACCGTCGTCGCCCGCATGGCGGCTGCCGGCGCCTACACTTTCGCTGGCTTGAACATGGCCGAGTTCGCGCAAAACCCCACCGGCCACAACAAGACCTTCGGCGACTGCCATAACCCGTGGAATCTGCCCTACATCACCGGTGGCTCCTCGTCCGGGTCGGGAGCGTCCGTCGCGGCGCGTTTCAACTACATGGCTCTGGGGTCCGATACCGGCGGATCGATCCGGCTTCCTGCCTCGGCCTGCGGCGTGACGGGGCTGAAGCCGACGCAGACCCGGGTGTCGCGCTACGGCGTTATGCCGCTATCGTTCTCCCACGATAACGTCGGCCCCCTCGCTCGCTCCGCCCGCGATTGCGCTCGGGTGCTGACGGTGATCGCCGGACACGATCCACTCGACCCCACCAGCGCAACCGAGCCGGTGCCGCAATACGAAGCCGCGATGAATGGCAACCTGCGCGGGCTGCGGATCGGCGTGCCGACAAACTACTTTCTCGACGACGCGGATGCGCCGGTCCTCGCGGCAATGGAGGCCGCACTTGCGGTCCTGAGCGAGCGCGGTGCGACCGTCAGCCGGTTCGCCCTCCCGCTGCTGGACGCCGTTGCCGCCTACGGAGGCATCGTCTCCCGCGCCGAGGCCGCGCCAATCCACGCGGAATGGATGCGCTCGGATCCACAGGTCTACGCCCAGCACATCAGCGGCCGGATGTATCCCGGCTACGCCATCCCGGCGGCCTATTACATCGAGGCGCTCAGCCGGCGCGGCCCGATCCTCAAAGCGTTCGCGGCGGAGGTATTCTCGCGGGTCGATGTCCTGGTAACGCCCACCATCCGCACTTGCCTGCCGACATTGGAGGAAACCGATATCGATCACGGACCACCCGGCACAGAGCACAGATTTATGGCGGTATCGGCGAATACGCGGCCGTTCAATTACCTTGGGCTGCCGGCAATCAGCGTGCCGTGCGGATTCGATCAAAATGGTTGCCCGATCGGCCTGCAGATCGCCGGACGCCCCTTCGCCGAGGGCCGCATCCTGAACGTCGCTGGCGCCTATCAGTTGGACACAAGCTGGCATCGGGATCGGCCGGCGATCCTTGAAACCGTCGGAGCGACCGCATGAGCAAGCCCAAAGTCGCGTTCATCGGCACAGGTGGCACAATCTCCTCGTTGGGGAGTGGGCCCTTGGACCTGCAAGAGTATGCCACAGCCGGCACAATGCTGGCGGCCGACGAGATCCTCGAGCGCTGGCCGGAGACGGCCCTTGTGGCGGACGTGATCCCGGTGCGCTACCGCGCTATCCCGAGCCCGTCGATCGGCTTCCCCGACTGGAAGGCGCTCGCCGCGCTATGTTGCCAGCTTGTCGCGGATCATCCTGATCTGGCCGGCATCGTCATTGGTCACGGCACGGCGACGCTGGAGGAAACGGCTTATTTCCTCGATCTGACGCTGAAGGTTTCGGTTCCGGTCGTGGTGGTCGGGTCGCAGCGCCCCTCGAGCGCCCTGTCCAGCGACGCCGGCATGAACTTGGTCAACGCCATCCGGGTCGCCGCGAGCCCCGAGGCACGTGGCATGGGGGTGCTGGTCGTCCTGAACGACGAGATCCATGCGGCGCGGGAGGTAACGAAAACCTCCACGTTGCGCTTGCAGACATTTCGCACGCCTGATTTCGGCGTGCTGGGCCATGCCGATGGAGACGCGGTCGTTTTCTATCGGCGTCCCATCCGCCGCCACGCGCCAGATACCGAGTTCGATATTTCCGCAATCAAGGACCTCCCGCGGGTCGATATCTCGTATTCCTACGCCGGTGGTGACGGCGTCGCGGTGCGCGCCTTCGTCGCAGCCGGCGCTCGTGGCATCGTCGCCGCGGGGTTCGCGCCGGGTTTCTGCCCGCCCGACGAAATAGACGCTCTGACCGAGGCGGCGCGGCAAGGGATCGTGGTCGTGCAATCCACCCGGGCGGGCTCAGGCCGGACCTATCGTAGCGTGAAGCTGCAGCAAGCGGGTTTTCTGATCGCCGATAACCTGAACCCCCAGAAAGCACGCATCCTGCTGGCGCTTGCGCTGACCGACACGACCGACCCCGAGGCGATTATGGAGATATTTCGGACATACTGACGGTCGTGGCCAGTTCGGGTTGCTGGTGAGCGAGACGGTGGACGGGACGATCGGCTCAAGCGCTTGCTGTTGCAACGCGGTGATCACCATGATCCACCGGTCGCGTGGTTCTAGCGGGTGAATGTGACCAACGGCGTTGACTTAAGAGGCATACAATTTCGCTTGTGCAACTCCAGCCTCATCGAGGCCCCGGCGCATCATTTCGACACCAGTCAGCCGCGTAGCAATGCGTGGTGGGGACTTGACTAGAGGTCACGTGGATCGATGTCGCACTCGCGGATCAACATTTTCGGCGCTTTTGGCTAAGTCGTTGGGGATGGGACCATTCGCTCCTTACGGCCTTTGCCGCACAAGAGCACCTGCGGTCGTGCCTGATCGAGGTGAAGATCGCACAGGTTGACCCTGAGCGGCGTAGAGATATGGTGGTTGGTTCGCCCGAGAAAAGCAGCAAGCTCCGATCACGTCGTCCGCGTGGCGTTTGCTGCCCCGGCGCGTCGACGAGGGCGTCGGTTCCCTTCGGGTCAGATGAGGCGTCCCCTCGGTATGCGTCTTCTTCAGCGGATTGCGAGGAGCGCTGCGCGATGCCGAGCGAGGTAGGATCGTTCTCTGCGAGATGACGGAAGAACGACCGGATGGGTGCAAGTCGTACGTTTCGGGTTTGTGCGCCGTTCTGCCGTTTCGTCTGGAGGTTGTCCAGGAAGGCGAGGAGAAGATCGCGGTCGAGATCGGCGACCGTCAGCGCGCAGGGTTCGCGCTGCCTACGCTTGGCGGCGAACAGGATCAGCAGGTGCAGCCCGTCGCGAGCTGGCGATGGTCGTCTCGCTCGCGTTGCGTTGCTTTAGGAGGCGACGAATGGCGTGAAGCACTTCGAGAAACGACCCTATAGCGGGCCAGCGGACCGTCCGGGCCGCAACGTGAGTAAACATCGAGCAGGCCTTGGCTCTCCGGTGGGTCTATTGGCACGTGACGCCGCATGGGCGACGAGACGTGGTGAACGCGGACTTGCGCGACTACTTCACCTCAATACCGCACTCGCCCCTGAGGCGGTGTATGTCTCGGCGCATCTCCGATGGGCGTATGCTTCACATCATCAAGGGTTGGCTTACGGCGCCGGTGGTGGAAGTCATCGAAGGACGGCCGGTGTAGACCACCGAAGCACGCCGGACGAAGCCGGGAACCCCGCTGGGCGGAGTGATTTCGCCCTTGCTGGGAACGGCTACTTCTGGCGCTTCCTGCTGGCTTGGCGCAAGCATGGCCATCAGGGCACACGTCGTCAACTGTGCCGACGATTTCGTCATCTGCTGCCGACCGCGCAACGCCGGGGCGGCGATGACACGAATGACGGCATTGATGACGGGGCTTGGGGTGGAGGTGAACGTAACAAAGGCCCGGATCGCCCGGCTGCCTGACGAGTTCCTTCGACTTCCACGGGTATACCGCCGGTCGCTTCGACGGCAAGGACGCCCTCACGATTGGCAGCCGCGTGAGATCCGGCGCTCAGGACATGAAGGCAGGCGGCATAAGGGCTTATTGCCGCTTCCGCTGAAAAAAGTCGTGCAACAATGTTCTCGACGCGGTTTCTTGCACTCCACCGACGACCTCAGGTCGGTGGTGGCAGGAGGAGGCGTCAAACACGCGGGCGCCGTGATCCACGCCGCCGCCCTTGGGGTCGTAGGCGCCGAAAATCAGGCGGCGAATACGGAACAGGCTGATCGCCTGGGCGCACATCGGGCAGGGTTCCAGGGTCACGACCAGATCGCAATCGGGCAGGCGCGGGCTGGCTCGGAGGGCGGCTGCAGCGCGGAGGGCGAGGATTTCGGCGTGGGCGGTGGGATCGTTACGTTGCTCCGTGCGGTTGCCGGCTCGGGCGAGCACGGCGCCACCCGGGCCTACAACGACGGCGCCCACGGGGACTTCCCCGCGCGTGGCGGCGGCTCGGGCTTCGTCAAGGGCTTGCTGCATCGCTTCGGCGGCCATTGGGGGTGTTATAGTCGGTTGCTTACGAGGCGGGGGGATTGTATAGCGTGCCGCGCCATCGGCCGGCGTAGCTCAGGGGTAGAGCAACTGATTCGTAATCAGTAGGTCCACAGTTCGATTCTGTGCGCCGGCACCACTAACCAATTGGATTGTCGAAATCATTCATTAGATTTCCGGGGCATCAGCTAAATAGGCCGAAAAATGTCCGCCGCCTCGCCGGGGGACGTTCATGTGCATACTCACCCTTGTAGCCGCCCTCTGCGTAATCGCACTCGCCGATTATAGCGGCTCAGATGAGCGTTCGGAGCAGCCATAGCGCTACCAGGCTGGCGCATACATTGGGGGCAACGCCGGAGGTGGATTTTAGTGATCGGGCGGCTGGGTCCAGCGGGTAAATCGAATGGCAGCAGGCGGCCGAGGACGAACCCGATTAGCGGGATTGGTGCGGATTTTGATGACTGAGTAGTGGCCCAACTGTTGCGTCTCGATTGAGCGCGATCCAAGGCGGACTGAGCATTTCGGCTTCTTTCAACCGAGAGGAGCCAACCGATGAACCACCCGAGTTCTGCAACCGCGATCAGCCCACTGCGCCAACGTTTGATCGACGATATGAACGTGCGCCGGGTCTCGCGCGAGACGCAGCGAACTACATTCGCGACGTCGGGCGCTTCGCAACCTTCCTGCGGCGCTCGCCTGATACTGCTACGGCGGATGACGTGCGCCGCTTCCAGGTCGAACAGCGTGACGCCGGCGTGCCGACACCGACCATGAACAGCATCGTCTCGGCGTTGCGGTTCTTCTTCACGCACACAATCGACCGGCCTGACCTAGCACGCGAGCTGATCCGGGCAGTGCATCCGCGCAACCTGCCCGTGGTGCTGAGCCCGGACGAGGTCGCACGACTGCTCAACGCGACCACCTGCCTCAAGCACCAGGCGGCCCTCTCGGTCGCCTATGGCGCTGGCTTGCGCGTTGCCGAGGTGGCGGCGCTCAAGGTGACCGACGTTGACAGCGAACGCATGTTGCTCAGGGTCAAGCGTGGCAAGGGTGGCCGGTATCGCAATGCCATGCTCCCGGCAGATCTGCTCACCCTGCTGCGCGAGTGGTGGAAGGTCGAGCACCGACAGGGCGTGATGCATCGCGACGGTTGGCTGTTTCCGGGACAGCACGCCATGAAGCCAATCAGCACCCGGCAACTCCATTGCATCGTCGTCGAGGCGGCACAGGCCGCGGAGATCACCAAGCGGGTCGGACCGCACACGCTGCGGCACAGTTTCGCCACCCATCTCCTGGTTGACGGTGTCGTATCCGCGTCATCTAGGTCCTGCTCGGGCACGCGAAGCTGGACAACACCGCCTTCTACACCAAGGTCGCGACCCGAACGGTGCGCACCGTGACCAGCCGCTCGACAAGCTCGGCATGTTCCGGGCCGGAGAAGATCAGACCACCGGCTGAGGCGGTGCGCGCCTCGCTCGAGGTCGCCGACATCTTCCGTGCTGCCGGCCCCACTTATCGGGCCACCCATGCCGGGCACCTGAGTCTTCATCAGCTCAAGGTCATGTCGGCGATCGAGAATTGCCGTACGGCGGCGATGGGCGGTCACGTCGAGGCCTGCGAGGACTGCGGCCATCAGCGCATCGCCTACAACAGCTGCCGCAACCGGCACTGCCCCAAGTGCCAGGGCGCCGCCGCACGCACGTGGCTGGCCGAGCGCGAGGCCGACCTGCTGCCGGTCGGCTACTTCCACGTCGTTTTCACGCATTCCCGCCGAGGTCGCCGACATCGCCTTCCACAACAAGGCGGTCATCTACGACCTGCTGTTCCGGGCGGCCTCGGAGACGATGCTCACCATCGCCGCCGACCGACGCCATCTCGGCGCGCGCATCGGCATCACCGCCGTGCTCCACACCTGGGGATCGGCGATGACGCACCATCCGCACATCCACATGATCGTGCCCGGCGGCGGCATCTCGCTCGACGGGAGAGCGCTGGGTGTCGTCCCGGCCGGCCTTTCTGCTGCCGGTGCGTGTGCTGTCGCAGACTGTTCCGCCGCCTGTTCCTGACCCGGCTGCTCGAACTTCAAACGCCGGCCGGCTCGCCTTCTTCGGCGACCACGCCGGGTTGCGCGAGCAACGCGCCTTCCGCGCCTCTCGCACGGCTGCAGGAAGAAGCAACTGCCGAGTAGGTGGGGATGTTGCCATCCCCACCCCTCACAGACCCGGACGTGCAGATTTCCCGCATCCGGTTCTTCACGAGAGAGATTTGCTCGCGGCGGCGTAGCCATGGAAGATCCTGACTGGAGGCAGTGGGTGCCGGGCCAGCAGCTCGTTGAAGCGGGTCCACGTGACCACGCCCTGACGATCACGGCGAGACAACCACTTGCGCCAAACGCGCACCACCTGATTGGCGAACCAACGCAGGCGCCGACTGTTGCCGCCAACGCCGTAGTAGGCGAAGTGGCCCCGCATCATCGAAGACAGGTGGCGATGCTGGTCGCGGATCGACCAGTGGCGGTGTTCCCGGCACCAGTCATTGACCGCGGCCACTGCACGGGCAAACCGGCCCTTGGCCGTCACTTGCCGGACCATGTTCTTGCCGTTCCGGGACCGTCCCCAAACGTGGGTCAGGCCCAGGAAGTCGAAGTTGGTCCCATCCGTTTCCGGATGGCACGCACCCTGTAACCTCTTTGGGCGGAAGTCGACGAGGCGCGTCTTGTCGGGGTGGAGGGTAAGTCCATACCGTGCGAGACGCTTGCCCAGGACCGCCAGCACTCGTTTGGCGTCGACGATGTTGTCGAACGCCATCAGTGCATCGTCGGCGAACCGGGCAAGGGCGCACTCCCCTCTGAGACGCGGTTTCACCTCGATCTCGAACCATTCGTCCAGCACGTGGTGCAGGAAGACGTTCGAGAGGCAAGGCGAGATCACACCCCCTTGCGGGGTGCCCTCTGTCGCGTGGTGCAGGAGACCGTCCTCAACGGCTCCCGCCTTTAGCCATTTATCGATCATCCTTCGGATGACACCGTCCGTGACTCGTTGGTCAAGGAACGCTCGCAGGTGAGAGTGCGGAATCGAATCGAAATACTTGCGTATGTCGATGTCGAGCACCCAGTAAAGACGCTTGGCCCACAGCACGTTCTGCAGAGTGCGGAGCGCCTGGTGAGCCGATCGTCCGGGCCGGAAGCCGTATGAGCAGGGGAGGAAGTCCTGTTCATAGATTGCCTCCAGCACCATAGTCACGGCGCGCTGTGCCAGCTTGTCTTCGAAGGTTGGAATGCCGAGCATCCTCTGCGAGCCATCCGCTTTGGGAATGTATGCTCGACGGACCGGCGGCGCGCGGTAACGGCCGGACTTGATGCGCTCCAGGAGGTTCAAGAGATTGGCCTCCAGGTTCACTTCGTAGTCCGCCGCCGTCACGCCGTCGATGCCGGGAGCACCGTCCTTGCGGGTCAGCCGGTAGGCCTCCAACATCCAATCCAGGTCGATGACGTGGTGGAGCGAGCACAGTGCCGTCCCCGGTTTCGTCCTCGCCAAGTCGGCTATCCGTTGTCGGTTCGTGGACAGGTTTGTGGGGTCCAGTGTCCCCTCCCATGTGTCGGGTCAACGGTTCTCTGCTCGTGGCACCCCCCTTCCCTCTGCCGGGTCCCGGCCAGCCCGGTTCCCCGTCTTCAACGGGTACGATGAAGGTGCTACGACTTCCCGCACACGCGCGTGACCCGGTCCCTTATGGTTTCGGTCACAGGCCCCAAGTGCGCCTCCTGTGTTCGTGGTCGCCGAAGCGCTCCCGATGGGTTCGGAGGAAGCCCATCAGGCCTGGAACACTTGATCAGCCGGCGTTCCCTGCCCGGCATGTTGCACACGTGGGCGCGTGCGGGATCTCACAGGTTTCCTGGCGAACCATCCTATGCCTTTGCCCTGCTCCAAGACCCCGGCCGAGCCGGCAAGATCTCGCCTTGGCGATCTTGCCGATGCTGCCCTCGGGCCACCCAGGCCGAAGGCCTCAACGGGTACATAATCTCGAGGCTAACACAGGGCTTTAGCATCCGCTGTCTACGCTTCACGAACGGCGTCGCCGCCGCCCATGCAAGACTCGCTTCCGGCTGGCGGGCTGCGCCTCTACCGGGAGGGGGTCGAACCCTCTGGATCGCTTCGAAAGGTTTCAGGTTACATCCCATTCTCCTTTCCAGGACTTCTCCTGTCGCAAGGGTGGTCTACGCCAAGCCGCCATTTGCGCGGGCCCAGAGGCGGTGCTCGCCTATCTGTCGCGCTACACGCATCGCGTCGCCATCTCAAACCGCCGGCTGATCTCGCTCGACGAGACCGGCGTGACCTTCCGCTACAAGGACTATCGCCGCGACGGTGCCGAACGCTATCGCACAATGACGCTCGCCACCGACGAGTTCATCCGGCGCTTCCTGCTCCATGTCCTGCCGAACGGTTTTCACCGCATCCGGCACTATGGCTTACTCGCCAGCGCCACCCGCAAGGCCAATGTCGCCCGCGCCAGACGAACTGCTTGCGGTGCCGCCGGCAGCAGAGCCAGATGAACCGATCGAACTGACGGAGCCGCGGCCGCACTGTCCGTGCTGCGGCGGGCACATGATCATCACCGAAACCTTCCAACGCTGGATGCAGCCGCGCGGGCCGCCAGCTTCCCCCGCATCAACCGGGATGATGACACCGTGACCCGGCACGGCTCCAACCTACACTGGGTCGCTGCCTTATCGCATCGGCCATCGACACCCCATGCGGCCGATGATGCGCTCGCGCCGTCAATCACGCCGATCCCACACGTCATCACCGGTTTGGCCGACACGCCGCATTGGAGCAGTGCCCTGTTTGGCCGGCAAAACTGCCGCGGCGAGGGTCCTGGGCAGCCGGGTGAACACCACGCCGGTAACCCTCACCACACGCAACTCCTCAAATCCCCATGAGCCTCGGGCCACACACTGCGAGTTCGTTCCTCGCGGACTTTCGTACGCCAAGCGGCGTCCGAAACTCTTCACGAAAGCGGAAAGGCAGCTCTGGAGCAAGCTGGACCGGGAAGCTGCCGTTCAAACCATCTGAGCCGTTCGGTGTTGGGATTACACGATCCATAAAGACGGCCATAGCCAACGGGATGGCCATTGATTGCAGAGCGTGAATGGTTGAAGCCGACAACGTGGGGCAGCGGTTGAGCAGTTTTTACGAGCGGCCGATTCTGAACTCGCCGTATCGCGTGCCGAAATTGCACCATCCGCTCGACAAGCACGGTCAGCCGCTTGAGGGGGAGCCGACAAAGGGTCGCCGCCCGTCCCGCCTCATCGTGCCTGTTCCAGCTTCACGGAAAAAGGCGTTGGCGGCGCACGAGCTGGAAACATACACCGAACATGCGCTGATCAACGAAATCCGCGGCTACGTCGATCGGTGGCGAGCCCTGCGCAATCCCGCCGATTGGGGCGTGACTGGCGTATCGCAACGGTTGCTTGACCATTGGCGCAATCACCAGTTCGCCGGGTCCCACCCCCTTCTTTTGCCAACTGGAAGCCGTCGAGACGACCATTTGGCTGACGGAGGTTGCGTCGAAGCGTGCGGCATCAAGGGGACTTCTGGATCAGATCGCGAAGGCCAACGAAGAGGCGAACCCGGCCCTTTCCCGCATCGCCTTGAAAATGGCGACGGGCAGCGGCAAGACGACCGTCATGGCCATGCTGGTCGCCTGGCAGGCGGTGAACGCCGCCCGCAAGGAGTTCGAAGGATTTTTCTCGCGCCTTTCTGATTGTCACCCCCGGCATCACAATCAAGGATCGGCTCCGCGTGCTGCAGCCCAGCGATACGAACAATTATTATGAGACGCGGGAGCTCGTGCCGCCTGAGATGCTGCCCGATGTCCGCCATGCGGAGATATACCCCGCTCAGGTCAGAACCCGAAAATCCTTGGCCGAGATAATACGGAAGTTATCCGTTACCTGATCACAATAGATGTCCCATTTTCTGGGCACCTCCTCGCGCAAGAACGTCAGGATCGCCGCTTTGAAGTCGACGAATGTCGCATGACATCGATTGTGGGTGACATGCTTGTGCATCAGGCCCCATAGCCGCTCGGCGGGATCCAGATGTGGGCAATAGGCGGGGATGAAGTGGAGCTTGATCCGGCACCCCGATCGCGACAACCAAGCCTGCACCAGCTTGGCGTGGTGGTAGCGAGCATTGTCCACGAACAGATGGATCAACCGCTTGCCGGGATACATCGCCTCGATCGCCCGCAGCAACATGATCATGCTGATCGCATTCACCGTTGCCGCCTCGATCATACGGGTTCTGCCGGTCTCGAGATCAATCGCACCGTGAATGTTCAGGCGCTGCCGCCCGCTGGTCTGTTCCACGGCAACCGGCGTGTCTTTCGGCGCCCAGCATCCGACCGGCCGCACCGCGTGCGTCGGATGCACCGCATCGCCAAACAGCACCGCTTCATCATCACCAATGTGGTTCAGCAGATTCTCGTAACTCTTGATAAAGGCCGCCTGCTTGTCGGGGTCCAGCTTGGACGACACCGCTTTCGGCTTGCGATGCTCCATGCCCAGCCGGTGCAGCAGCGCGATCAGCCCCGACCGGCTCTCATAGGAGATACCGCACTCGGTCTCGATCCAGGCACCAACCTCGCGGGTTGTCCGAGGCAGCGTCTCGGCGATCCAGGTCTTCAGCTTGGCCTGCTGCGCATCGCTCAAGCGGCACGTGCTGCCATCATGGTCGAAACTCACCAAGCCTTCGATGCCCTCGTCCTCATACAGCCGATGCCAGGTGCGCACTTTGAGGTGGACCCCGTCGGCTGGACAGAAACCGGGGTGACTTAAGGGAGAATCCCGCCGTGTTTCCAGTGTCCCTCCCGATCCGAGGGATCGTCTGGGGTCAAGTATAGACCCCATTCTACCTAAGTCAATACATTAATACTTCTTTCTCCTCTTGATGTTGTGCCTGTGAGCATGTGGGTAACGCCGCAGCAGCGCGGAGCGGTGCGCAGGTGTTATCCACATGCTCACAGGCTTCGCCGGCGAAAGCCACGCGCGGCGTCTGATAACCCAGCGCCTGATGCGGCCGCTCGTCGTTGTAGAACGAGAGCCAGCCGCCAATGCCCCGCCGCGCCTCGATCACCGAGCCATACGCCTTGGTAAACACTTCTTCATATTTGAGGCTCCGCCACAGCCGCTCGATGAAGATGTTGTCCAGAAACCGCCCCTTACCGTCCATGCTGATCCGCACCCCCGCGGCCTCCAGTTCATCCACGAACCCGGAGCTGGTGAACTGCACACCCTGATCGGTGTTCACAACCACGGAATACTGCCCACTACCAGGGCACTGAAATCACCATTCACTATCCGCATCACCCCTACACGGGCAAATGCGCCACGGTAATTGGGTGGAACCGGTTTGGTGACGAGATTTATCTCGTCATCGCCCGGCCGAACGCTTCACAGTTCCAGGTTCCGGTCTGGATGACGGACCCTGGGGCTGCGGCAATGACGGTGCGGGAGACGCCGCGTGTTGATCTCGGGGCGCTGCGCACCCTTCGACGCTTGTTGGACGCGACTTGCCGCTTCCGACGCTCGGTTTTCGACCGACCGGAGAGACGACGATGAAACAGACGCCAACGCTCCAGCAGAACTTATTCAATGCGCCGACGACAAAAGCCGAGACGAAGGTGCCCCAGAACGTCCGGACCGCGCCGCTCAAGCCGTTGGTGCAGGCCCTGCTCACCGACCTCATCGCCGCACAAAGAGAAGCGGCGGCACTTCCCAGCCCGAAAGGATGAGGTGAAGTCATGAACAAGATTAGCGCCGATCATTTGGGCCGGGTTGCTTATGTCTATGTCCGGCAGTCAACTATGGCTCAAGTCCAACACAATCATGAAAGTCAGCGTCGCAAGTATAGCCTGCGCGAGCGGGCGCGACTGCTTGGGTGGCAAGATGTGACGGTCGTGGATGATGATCTCGGCCGTTCTGGCAGCGGCGTGGCGCGACCCGGCTTTGACCGCTTGTTGACAGCAGTCGGCCGGGGCGAGGTGGGTGCGGTGTTTGCGATCGAGGCGTCTCGGCTGGCACGCAACGGCCGGGATTGGCATACGTTGCTCGAGTTCTGCGCCATCGTGGGGACCTTGATCATCGATGAGGATGGGATTTACGATCCGCGATCCAGCAATGACCAAATGGTGCTTGGCCTGAAGGGGACGTTCAGTGTGATGGAATCCTTTGCCATTCGCCAGCGTGCCTTCCAAGCCAAATTGGAAAAGGCCGCACGGGGCGAATTATTCGGCCTTATCGCAGTTGGTTACGTGCTGGACATGGACGATCGTTTGGTGAAGGACCCAAACGAGCGGACCCGTGAGGCGGTCGGCCTTGTGTTCAGCAAGTTCCGCGAACTGGGCAGTGTCCGGCAAGTGGCGCTGTGGCTACGGCGGGAAAATGTTTGCTTACCCAAACTGACGACCGGTGGCCCGCGTCGATCGGTCGAATGGATGCTGCCGACTTACAGCGGGCTTCTCAACATGCTGGCGAACCCGGTCTATGCAGGCACGTATGCCTATGGCCGCAATGGCCGGGAGATCAAACTGGAGGACGCCCGCCGGCGTGTTCGCAATGGCGTGCGTCTGCCACGCGAGAAATGGCGTGTTCTGCTGCATGATCGGCACGAAGGCTATATTGACTGGGCTGAATTCGAGCGCAATCAGCGGGTGATCGCCGACAACACCAACCGGAGGGGGCAGGCCGCCCAGGGTGCCGTCCGTGACGGGGCGGCACTACTACCAGGCCTGCTGCGATGCGGTCATTGTGGACGCAAGCTCAAGGTCCGTTACGGCGGCGATCAACCAAGGACACAATACTATTGCAGACACTATTGCAGACGGCCGATCGAGGAGGACAACGCCGGCAAAGTCTGCAGAACCATCGGCGGCAAACGCCTTGACCGCGCCATCAGCGAGGAGATTTTGCGGATCCTGGCGCCACTCGGGGTCGAGGCGGCCTTGGCTGCGATCGAAAGCGGACAGGATCGCAACCAGGATCTACGACGACAAGCCGAGCTGGCGGTCGAAGCAGCTCGTTATGAGGCGGGGCTGGCGCACCGACAGTACGATGCCGTCGATCCCGGCAACCGGCTGCTGGCGGGGGAACTGGAGCGGCGCTGGAACGAACGATTGGTGACAGTTCAACGCCTGGAGGCGCAACTGACGGCGCTGGTCGACGATAAATCCGGTCAGTTGAGCGCAGCCGAGCGGGAAAGACTTATGAATCTCGGACGAGACTTATCGGCCGCCTGGGACGACGAAGCCGCGTCGATCGAGATCAAGAAGCGCATCATCCGCACCGTGATCCGCGAGATCGTGGTGCGGGTCGAAGACGACCGTCTTCATGCCATGATCCATTGGCATGGCGGTGACCATACCGCGCTGGACGTCGCCACCAGGGTGCGAGGCCGCTGGCGGAATACCGAGGAGGCCCAGACAGAAACCGAAACCGCGTCGCTGATCATCACCTTGGTCCGGATGATGCCTGATTCCAGTATCGCCGCTATCCTCAACCGGCTCGGCAAGCGAACCATCGGCGGATTGAGCTGGACCGCTGGTCGGGTGCAACTGTTCCGTAACGATCACCATCTTTTGGCGTATCGTGAGGGGGAGCGCGCAGACCGAGGGGAGTTGATGCTCGACGAAGTGGTCCGGGAACTCGGGGTCAGCAAGATGACGGTCATCCGCTTGATCCACACCAAGACGCTTCCCGCCCGCCAGGTCTGTCCGGGCGCGCCCTACATTATACTGCGCAAGGATCTGGAGCTGCCAGATGTTCGCTCGGTCTCGCCCAAAGCCCCAGTATCGGCAGATATTCGACAGACTGCTATGGAACTTCAATAACTTAAACGGAGGTGCATCGTGCCGCGATCGTGTTGAAAATCTCCGGCCGGCCATGTTTGGCTAGCGCTTCCTGAACCGCCTCGACGCAGAACTCCGCCTCCATCGTGATCGACAGGCGCCACGACAGAACCCGCCGGCTGAACCAATCCATCACCGCAACCAGGTAGACAAATCCCCGCGCCATCGGAATATACGGGTGAGTAGGCCGGAGGAATTTCACCTCCAGCCCCTCGCAGAACCGGACGTGAACCTCTCGGCTCATCCGGCTCCCATCATCCGGCCTACGACACAAAACCCAGCGACCAGTGTATGAAGGCACCCGGCTGGCCGTCCGCCATCCGCCTAAGCATCTCGGCAGCCCGTGTTTTGTGGCCTGCCAGAGGCTTATGCTTGCGCATCAGCCATCGGACCAAGAACAGGTTCATGCTTCGCCACACCGGCTTGAGCGCCGATCCATAGAAATGGCCATAGTATTGCTGCCATCCCCTCAGGACCGGATTGAACATGGTCGACAGATCGGCCAAGTTTTTGTCGCTCTTCAGTTGCAGGTGCCATCCCCTGATCGTCTGCCGCATGGCCTTGAGGGCGTCGCGACTGACCGCCGGGGAGAAGTTCACATAAACCTGGTCATACTTGTCCACTGCCTTGCGAGGCCTGAACGTATAACCAAGAAACGTGAACTGAATTTCGGGGTGATCCCCAGTGCGATTGATGTCCTTGCAATACACAATCCGTGTCTTACCAGGATGTAGTTCGAGTTTGCAGGCCTGGAACCGTTCCCGGATGCGATCAAGCACGTATTCTGCCTGGCGTCGGCTCTTGCAGTGAAGCACCGCGTCGTCGGCGTATCGGGCATACCGAACGCCGGGCAGATGCCGCGTCACCCAAAGATCAAACGCGTAGTGCAGAAACAGATTGGCCAGGAGCGGCGACACGACACCGCCCTGCGGCGTGCCTTTATCGCGTTCCAAGGTCTGCCCGTCCGTGGTCTGCATTGACGCTTTCAGCCAGCGTTCCACGTAGAGCAGGATCCATGGCTCCTGACAGTGCTTGCGCAGAGCCTTCATCAGCAGGCCGTGATCGAGATTGTCGAACAGGCCCCTAATGTCGAACTCGACGACCCAGTCGTAGTCCCAGCAGCGGCGTCTGGTCACGGCGATTGCCGCCAGCGCCGACTTCCCCGGCCGATAGCCATAGGAATCAGTGCGGAAGATCGGATCCAGCCGTGGCTCAAGCCACATCTTCACCGCCGCCTGCGCAATTCTATCGGCCACCGTCGGAATGCCCAATATCCGGACGCCCCCTGCCTTCTTCGGAATCGGAACAGCCTTCACCGGCGGCGGAAAGTAACTGCCGGAACTCATCCGATTCCAAATCCTGGTACAGGTTGTCGCCCAGCTTCTCCTCGAACCGCTCGATCGTCTCGGCATCGATCCCCGCGGCGCCCTGATTGGCTTTCACATGTAACCATGCCTCCCATATCAAGGTCTTGGGAATGTCGTAAGGCTTGCAGGTCATGGCGGATTCCTCCCAGTTGCCCGGTTGATCCCCCATGCCTGCTGGATGACGCCGCCCCTTCGCTCCACCGCCGTTACAGCGGCTTCATCGCTACTACGAGCGGCTCCGTCCCTTGACGGCGCATCGCTACTATCGGCCTCGCCTTGTCGACTTGTGCCTTTCGCTTCGCATCGCCGCCGAAGGTTCCCGCGGTTCAACGTAAGAGCCTGAAACAGGATCGCGCTGCCTCTATGCCGGACGCCACCTGGCCCGTAAGCAGGTATCGGCCAGACTGATCCCGGCGCAACATCACTCACCGGTTTCGACGTCGTCTGAGCACTTTCGACACTTGAACGGCAGTTCACGGTTGTTCGCCTTCCTGTCTCCCACCTGACGCCTCGCGGCGCCTTTTCCGTAACGCTCACGACCCGGGCTTTTGACCCGCGCCGCTTACGGTGGTTTGCAACCTGCCCCTGCAAGCCGATTGCGGGGGGCCGTCCCCCATCTCTCACGCCGCTTGCCGCGGCACACTGATGTCGGCGCACCACACTTGGTTCGGCTGCTCGATGCTCAGACCCCGTAGCAGGTAGGGATACACCTTGTGATCCGGATGGCCCTGACTGGTATTCGGTTTTTGATAGATCGCCTCCAATCCCATGAGCCGCATCAGCCGCCGCACTCGTTTGCGATTCACAATCAGACCCTCGCGCCGCAGCACCGCAACCATGCGGCGTGATCCGTAGAACGGCGAGGTCAGATACAGCTCGTCCATCCGCCGCATCAGCGCCAGATCGTCCGGCTCAACCGCTGCCGGCCGGTAATACAACGTCGAGCGTGCGATCTTCAGCAGCCGGCACTGTGCCGCGACCGGCAGAACCGGGTCATCACGATCGACCAGTGCCCGCCGGTCTGGTGCGCTCATGGCCCAGACCTTTTGCGAAAAAAATCCCGCTCCACCGTCAGTTGGCCGATCTTCTCATATAATGGCGCCATCTGCGCCTCGACGGTGGCGCCACCGCCTTCAGGCGCCCCCTTGGTTTGCGCGAACAAACCAGCCGTTCCATCCAGCAGCGTCTTCTTCCAGGCGTGGATCTGGCTGGAGTGAACCCCAAACCGGCTCGAAAGCTCGGCTACGGTGCCTTCCTCCCGGACCGCCGCAAGAGCCACGTTCGCCTTGAACTCAGGACTATGCTTCTTCCGTGTATCTGCCATGTCTCACCTCCGGCCACCAGCCGTTCCAAAGGGAGACTCTCTCTTAGCCACCTGTCCAGTTTTCGGGGACCACCTCACTTCCCTGATCCGCCGCATCTCCGCCCTCGGTCTCGGCACTACTGCTACCCCGCCAAAAAAGGCCGGACAGTAGTCGCGATTACTTCGATGTCAGCGGCGGCTGCCTACACCAGCAGACTGGCGAATTTACCGGCCTCAGGTGGCGGTTTCGACCGGCCTCAAGTGGCGTTTACAATCGGCCTCGAGTGGCGATTACCTCCGGCCCGTGCACTGCATAGCCGATTTCGGCTGCTTCAGAAGCAGGCTTCGATCACGTGACATGGCTTCGCGACAAAAACAATGGCCGCTAACGGCCCGCAGACTGCGTCGAGCCTTGAATGCTCCGTTTGGAGGAGTTAGCGACCGACGTAGATGAAATCCTGCCCAGTATATTGGATGCCAAAAGGGTCGGGCCTCCAAAGGAATACGACGAAGGAACGTAAACACCGATTTCCATCTTTCGCTCAAATGTTCAATCTCTAACCTTTCAAGCACTTGGCGCAGAAACGTCAGTAGCTCTGAGCTCTTAGCGTCCCGGATCCACAACTGCGACAAGACCATTGCCTCACGCGGGTCCGCACTGGGTTGAGAAAGCAACCAATAAAAACGGGTCATAACGAAGAAGGTACCGATATCCGAGACCGACCACAAAGAACCTATCACTCCTGACGCTCCAGCGTACAGAAAGCCAACCGGGAGATTTATTATCTCATCGGCAAGCTTTTCGCCTGGGACCGCAGTCTCACACGCGGACAGGTACTGCAAGCCGCACATTGTCTAGTCGCAACCGCAGCACATCTTGCAGCGTCAGAATGTCATGCCCGGCCAAACGAAGTCCGCTGCTCAGCGGTCGTTGTGTATCGGCGTAAGCATGGCAGGCCATGTGAACTAGCCTAGCATCCTTGATCGCCGTGAGAAGCGCTTCTCGTGTAGCATCGGCGCCCGCAAGAACGCGACGATTTTCTTCAGCCACGAGCGCGGTAACCTCAGCTTCGACAGAGGCATAGATCAATGGCACCCCCGAAACTGATTGGGGGTCGGCAACCGCAAGGACAGCCGTTCTAGCGTTATCTGGATCTCGGGCGTTTGCGGCAATAAGTGCCCGCGCATTGGGTGTATAACTAAATCTATTCAGATCAATTGAATAGCATCGCCCTGATGCCGCGCCAGGCTCAACAAACCATGCAGCGTGCAGGGGCAAGATGGCCAACACTCCCGACGGGACGAGGCAAATGCTTGCTCCCTGAGGCGTGTGGCAAGCTATCTTTTCCATAAAGGTTGGCCACGGTAACATGCGTGGTCTGGTCCAACTGCTTTAACCAGACATCATATAAGGCCGGATCGTCGGTTTTCCCTCGCCACTGTTCATACTTCTGCCAATAGTCCTCGGCAACTTGGCGGAGCTTCGCCTCCTGCAATTCTGGAAGCCAGAGCACCTCGGGAGGACCCTCGTCCCCAGCGCGGATGATTGACGCGAGTCCGCCCGCATTCGTCGCTGCGACGTAAATCAGCGTTTGGTCTTTGAGGGCGCAGCGGATTTCCTTCAGCTTCGGCAGGCTTAGGGCATTCTCAAAGCCCGGCATCTTCTGAACTGTGTCAAGCAGCCCTTGAAGTCGTGACCGCGCGTCTCTCAAGCGCTGAAGCGAGTTGGAGGGAATTCTTGCCTGAACGGCGCCAACCTCATCTAAGTTCGCGGTCGCGGAAAGCGATAGGAGAGTTCAGCCGTCTCAAGAAGCGCTTTTGCAAGTTCACTGTGGCCAGCGTCCCTCAATCTATCAACATGTTCGCCAAATAGCTGTAACTGCTGAGCAAGTAGCCGAGCGCTACCAAACTCGAGGAAACTCACCGCGCCTTCCGCGTCACCCAGTTTGGCGTCTGCAAAGGCAGCACGCGCGAAGACGCCTTGGGTTTCGCGAAGCCAAAATTCACTGCCGGCGCGATAAGATTCGAGCCATCATGACTTTTTCTATCGCCCCGCGAACATATCCGTAAGCCTTGGCAGCCAGATCCCATTGCCCTCGCCGAAAGGCCCAATCACCCCAATCCCGCGCGCCGACCACCGCAATCTCGGGAAGCGTGTCAAGCGCCAACTTGATGGCTCGTTCCGATACCTCCGACGCGGCGAGGCCGTCCTCGAGATCGCCTGTGATATCATACAGGTCTCTTAGTGCAGCCCCTAGATTCGCGCTGACTTTTATACCACCAGCCGCATCTGGTTCGAGAGAAGCGAGCAGTCTGCGTTGAATTGACACCGACTGATGTAAATATTCAGTATCTCTCTGGAGCTTGCCGATGTCTCGAAGCACATGCCCCAGAGTGATTTCAATATTGATCAGCGTCCTGGGCTCGGGCTGAAGAGCCTGCGCGTTGCGTAGCAGGTCTGACGCGTCATATAAGTCCTTCAAGTTGATAAATGGTTTGTCGCGGTCCAGAAAATCTGACTCCGCAGATGGAGGAGATCTGCTCGTCCAGTCGAATTGAGCCAACTCTCCTGCTCGACTTCCTTAATTAGGTCAAAAGCGCGCTTTAGATCGGCATTCTCCCCAGACCTCCGAAAGCGAGAGATCAGCGATACGACCACGTTGCGGCGGTATCTCACTTTCTGTTCGGCCTCGAGAGAGTTTAATTGAACAGCCTCTAACCAGAGCCGAATTGCTTCGTCTAAATCTGAAAGGTCTCCCCGGGCGAAAAAGCGCTCAGACAGCCAAATTGCCCGACCATTCAGTAGAATTGGGTCTGAATGGTCTCTAGCCATCTCATTCTCTAGCTGAGATACTTCAAGGCCGCGATCAAGATCGGCGCGGTTACGGCTTTCATTATACCGGTACCATAGGGCCGAGCCAAGGGCGTTTCGGATTTCCGTGGTCGCCACTCCGCTTTGGGACGTAAGTTGGAATGCCTCCTCAGCCGAGTTAACAGACAATTTAATGTGCTCGAAGTTGTTGCTCAAGGTGAAGCGAGTTCTCAGGGCGAGACTGAGATCCCCCAGGACATTCGCTTTGCGTTGACCTTTTGAGAGTTCTTTAGACCGGGTCAGCAAGTCAATAGCGACACTGAGGATGTCGAGACTTTGGGCGCCGCGGCCAGACAAGGAATACAGTCGCTGACCTAGTTCGTGCCAAACGCCGGAAATGGAGTCATCCCAGGAGCCCTCTCCAACCCCCTCTGTCATTGCTTTACTGCACAGATCGATCGCTGATCTTCGATCTTCTGGGCCTTGTCTTCGGAGCAGAAGGAGAGCGACGAGACTTTTGGAAGCCGACGTTGGGAGCCCAAGCGTTTCTGATTTTTTTACCGCTAGTAATGCAGCCTCCAGCGCGGTCTCTAGATCGGCCCGGTTGAAGGACTTAGTTCCCGTCGTAACGCTTAGCCAGAGGAACGATAAAGTGTACAACAAATTAACCGCGAGAACCGCCTCAAATTCGTTATCACGAATCACCTCGAACGCGAGACGAAGATCCTCGCTAGCGAAGCCGTTTTTCTGCCGATCTAGCAATTGGACTAGAAGGTGCAGGAGGTGGGACAAGGCTCGTTGGTCGATCGTTACCGTTTCTTGTGCGATTTTTATCGCACGATGTAAATCGGATTTTATCAGCTTGCGTTCGAAGCGATACGCCAATGCGGTCGACAGGTTGTGAAGCATAATACCTCGCAGGTTAGCGAACGGTACGGAGAGCAGCCCTCGATCGAGCAATTCGATCGCACGATCAAGATCGGATAGATCCGAAATGCGCTGAAATCGGTCCAAGAGTCGTCCGCCTAAGTTGTTTATGTCCTGACTGTGCCTGACCGGATCAGAGACAGTTAAATCCAACGCCCGATTGGCTGCTCTTATCGCTAATTCGAGGTCACGAAGATCATTTGTTCGTCCGTAGCGGTCTCGAAGAGCGTTTCCAAGTTCCCGCGCGTGCCCCGGCTCGATAACGTGATGGAGGTCTGCAGCAGCCGTCCACAGGCTTGAGTAATTTTCGACATGTCTATCAGCACTAAGAAGTTTTGCTCGGTGCACATACTGAATTTTCGATAGAGCAGCCTGTATCAAAGGCCCAACGGGCTCAGAACTCTCGCGGAGTGTCAAAATTAGGTCTTGTAATACAGCCACCGCCTCGTCGAATTCTCCGAGCCGAAGGTGCATGAGCGCAAGACTTGATTTGCCGCCCGCAACGGCTCGATGATCTGGTCCTAGCCATTCGGCAGCGAGCCCGTTGGCGCGGATCGACTGATTAATGGCCTCTTCGATCTTGCCCTCCGACTGAAGTTTCTCCACCAGCCTTCCTAGATATTCCAATTGAGATGCTTCTGATTGGTTCATTACTACTCTCTGGACGGCCACTGCCGGTGGCTGAAAAGGAAGTTGGAACGAAACCCGGCCTAGGAAGCTACACACCAAACCGGGGACGGCCAAGTCAGGCAATTGCCATCGTGTCGCCACGTTTGGAATTCGCCAGCCCATATAAGATGCTATCCTTAAAGCGCGCAATCGAAATTAGCTGCCCACGGCCTTCCGTCTCCGAAAATTGTTGTCTACAGTTCATTTGGCGGCGTGGCTTGTCGATGGTTCTTTACGCGCGCCGGTCCGGGTGCGCAGGACTTACCATCTGGACAGGCGATAATATCGCCCTGCGCGTCCTGGTGAATTGCCGCTTCCGCACCGATGGCAGGAGGTTAGGTCAACATTTGCCCGCCACTGGTGTTCTTAAAAGGCGTGGGCGGACGTTGCGAATTTACCGCAGTGGAGACAGATATGGCTTTTTCATATGCCGACCCGCAGGAACTTATATGCCTCGAATGCGGATCGCCCTTTACAGCGCCTGTTTGGATGATCATCGGCGGGGACGACCCAATCCTCTTCCGCCGGGTCGCCCAGGATACTATTCACTGCTTCAAATGCCCGGCGGGTCACCCGCGTCTGGTCACGGCGCCACTGATTGTCCTTCTTTCTGACGGAAGGTCGCTCTTCTCTCCCGCCAAGGGCATGTCGCGCTCCGCAGAGGTCGAACAGCAACTCTCCGAAGTTGCTGGGATTCTCGCAGCGAGGGCTCCCCATCTTCGCAAGAGACTCAAGCGTTCGCTGGAATTCGTTGCGCGTGAGTTCCTAGCATTATCGATCCATAGCCCTTCGCTCGTAGAGCTTGTCAGGATCACCTATGCGGCAAGTTCGCCATCAGGGCAGGTACCCGACCCGCGTGATCAGAGTTTGATGTTGTCGCGAAGCTTGTCGCTTCTGCCCGCAAATGAGGTGCCGATGCTATGGGCGACGCTGCTGGGTCGCCTGGCGGAAGCGGTCTACTGGGCCCATCCGCATGATGCCTCTGCTCGCGAAGCAGCAGCGCGCATGTGCACTGATATCGTTGAGGAGCTTGTTACCCACGACGAACCCTATCGGCTAGCGCTCGCAAAGCAGAACCTGGCAATGATGCTGGGACGTTCCCCGGAACCTCACGATCACGATCTGCACTTTCGTGCTCTTCGGCTGCTGGAAGAAGCTCGGTTGCTGTTCGGGGCTCGATCTTTCCCCCGTGAGTTAGGCATCTGCTGCTTCAATATCTCGATCGAGTGCTATAAGGCGCCGCCGGACCTTCAAATTCAGGAGCGCGAGCTGGCAATTTCGGCGCTCGAGGAGGCAATCGCGATCCTAACGCCAGCCGATGACCCCCGCCTTTGGGGCGACCTCAATCAGCAGCTGGGCGTCTTCCGTTACGAGAGGCAACAGGGAATACGCGGGGAGAACCTCCGGATCGCGATCCAGGCTTATGAACGCGCCCTACTCGCCCGCACTCAGAGTGCGGCCCCGGAAAAATGGGTCCTCACCCAGATGGATCTGGGCAATGCCTGGCTTGCCATGATGGAGGGGGACATCCTTGAGAACGTCGAGCAAGCAATTCAAACCTACTCGATAGCTGCTGATTTCGCCCGCCGTATTGGCCAGCTTCACAGCTGGGCCCGTTTGCAATCGAACCTTTGCAACGCTTACATGGCGAGGTTGCGTGGCGACAGGCGCACGAACTTAGGTGCGGCTATTGAGGCCGGCAGGGCGGCTTCGGCGGCTCTCGAACGGGAGGTTCACGGCCCTGATTGGGGACGCCTCAATCAGAATCTTGGGAATGCCTACGCCGAACTTGCGTATATCGACCATTCCGGAGACCTCTCCAATGCAATATCCGCATACCGGGAGGCTCTCGCCGTTCGCGATCCGCAGTCGTCCAAGGCAGACTGGTTAGCTACGGCAAACAATCTCGCAGACGCTTACCGGCGGAGCGGCGGCTTTGGAGACGAACGAGGTCTCTTGCAAGCTCAGCTGATGCGCATGGCCGCCGACTTGTCTCCGGAGGTGCCGCGCCATCTGTGGGCATCGATCCTGTGCAATCTGGCTACGGACCTGGCAAGCTCGGAGACAGGAGACGCTTTACACAACAATGCTCAGGCGATCGAATTTTTCTCGAAATCGATATTGTATGCTCGTGAAGCCGGCAATTATAAGGTGATTCGAAGGAGCGCACTGCGATTGTACGCCATCAAAGCAAAGCTGGGACAGTGGGAGGAATGTTACTGGGAACTTAGCTCGGTTATTGAGCAGCTGGAAGAGCCCTTCGCTGGCGTGTACACCACCGAAGGCAAAGAGGGCGTCGCAGAAAGGAACGCTCTTGTCTACCAGGCATTGGTCGAAAGCAGCATCCGAACAGACCGCTTACGCGAAGCACTCCTGTTGGTTGAGCGCGCAAGTGGAAGCGTCCTCAGCGACGAGGTTCTACAGCTTCAGCTCCCAGCACCCGGCGTGTCGGCCAATCTGCTCAAGGATGAGAGGGAGGCGCTGCAACAAGTGCGGCAGCTGGATTTGCTGATCCGACGCTTATCCGATGTCGAAGAGCGTCGACGCGCCAGTACAGAAATCAATTCTGCGCGAATCGAACTTGAGCGTATCTGGCTCTTGATGGAAGACGTGCAAGAAGCGAAGGCCTACGTGCGGTTACGCCGTGGTGGCGCATTAAGCTGGGACGAGGTGCAGGAATGGCTCGCAGTCCAGACGTGTTCGCTTGCCGTCGCGGTTTACTTCCAGCTGCCGGAGCGTTGGGTCGTACTTACACTTCGGAAGGGCTGGCAGAGGCCGATCGTGACTGAACTTTCCATGAGCGACGGTGAACTTCAGCAAGCCGTGTCGCAGTTTCTCCATGACCTAGAGGGCCGAAAGGACTGTAGACATTCGTCTGCCGTTCTTTTTAGAACTCTAGTCGAACCCATCGAAACCGCGCTGCCGTGTGATGTCCTTTGTGTCGCACCACACGGAATCCTTCATTTCCTCCCGCTCCAGGCTCTCTCATCAGCGATGGGGAAAATGCTCCTTGAGCAGTGCGCCGTCCAGTATACTGCCAGCATCGGTATTTTGCTTAGTCGTGGAGCTGCCCTAGAGCGGCCAGCATCGACGCAGGTCGCTGTGGTGGGCAATCCTACTGAGGATTTGAAGTTTGCGGATATTGAGGCGCGTTGGGTAGCGCAAAAATTTTTATCCTCGCCGCTGTTGCGAGCCGAGGCCGCCTCGAGCAAGTTACAACTTTGCTTGCAGCAGCGGACGCTGCACACGTCGCTGCTCACGCGTGGTTCAACCCGATCGACCCGCTCGGGTCTGGGATAAAGCTTGCGGGCGGCGCAAATTTGACGGCACGTTTGCGATGGAAAATCGCTTAGAGCTTCAACGTCTGGTGTTAAGCGCCTGCAGCACGGGGAGGAGTTACATCACAGGCGGTAACAATCTCTCGGGGCTTACACGCGGATTCCTGTATGCTGGAGTGAGGCAGCTTGTTCTCAGCCTCTGGGACGTGAACGACGTGTCGACGATGCTAATGATGCAGGATTTCTACGCTGGGGTGGACGATGGCTTGCCCGCCGCTCAGGCTTTAGCAAAGGCGCAGCTTGGTCTGCGCAGCGCAACCGCACGCGCTTTGCGATCCCGTTTACAGCGGCTTTCGGTTAATGGCGAATTTGGGGCGCTGATCGCTTATTTGGGTGATTGCGCGGCTGAGATCTGCCCTTTCGAGCACCCTTTTTTTGGGCGCCGTTTTTCGTCACCGGAGCGGTCTAGCAACAACGGTCGCTGTTTCTCCAGGCAGGGGATGTGCAGATGGAAGACCCGCCTACGACGTCATCCAACAGTGATAAAGGACTCGGCCACGAAATGGAAACGGCGTGGTTATGCTTATATTGCTCGGTATGACGGCCGAATTCCGTCTCGTGTCGATCTAATAGTCGTGCATGGACGCGATAAAGGGCCTCGTCATTTTTCTAACACTTGCGTGCGAGGCTCTATCTCGCACCAGCGGCGCCGAGCCGCAACTGGAGATTAGGTACTGGACCAGACGGCGCTTCCAATCTTACGATTATGCCCCCAGCTTGGCGTGGCTAATGCTTCACAACATGGTGCAACGGGTCGGGAGCGGGCAGCATGGGGTCGAACCAGTTGTAAAGATGTGTCCCGGGAAAACAGAGGAGAACTTCACCTTGCTTCGTCAGCAAATGCGGGATGTCGTGATCCTCCTTCCAGGGATCACGGGAAGCGGACCCAAACGGCGGGGGGAAGTGGTCTGGGGGTACTCGGCCGGCACCATCGGCAAGGCCCTTTTGACGCTTGGGACGAGCATGGAGCGCGCGCTCGCCCTGCCCGACGACGACCCGACCAGAGACGATCTCGACGACGGCATCGTGGCAGACGCCCTCATCCCCGACCTGCATCTGATCCCCGGCTTTTGGAAGATCGATGGTTATACCAGGGTTGCGGAAGCGCTCACTGTCGCTTTCGAGCTGCGCGACGGCGAGAACTTCTTCTCGTTTCCCTATGACTGGCGCCGCGACAATCGCGTTGCGGCACGCAAGCTTGCAAGAGCGACGAAGGCTTGGCTGACCGCGTGGCGGGGGTCGAGCGGCAACGCGGACGCAAAGCTCATTCTCATAGCACACTCCATGGGAGGACTCGTATGCCGTTACTTCCTTGAATGCCTCGAGGGGTGGAAGGACACCCGAGCCTTGATCACCTTCGGCACGCCCTATCGCGGCTCCGTGAACGCCCTCAATACACTGGCCAATGGTCTCCAGAAGGGACCGTTCGATCTATCAAAGGTGGCGCGCGAATTCACCTCGATCTATCAGCTCCTGCCGATCTTCAAATGTTACGACGGCGGAAAGGGTAAGCTTACGCGCGTTGGGGAAACGCCGGGTATTCCGAACGTTGACACCGACAAGGCCGCCGCGGCGCTCGCCTTCCATCGGGAGATTGAGAACGCCGCCGCCTCGAACCTGAAGGTGCCGCGCTATCAGACAGCGGGCTATCGCATCTACCCGGTGGTGGGCATCGCGCAACTGACCAATTTGTCGGCGCGGCTCGATGGCGACAAGGTGACGATGGTAAAGACCTATGAAGGCCGGCCACTCGACGGTGACGGCACCGTCCCGCGCGTATCAGCGGTTCCGCTCGAACTGAGCGACAATCCCTCTGCCACCTACGCCGCCACGCAACACGGATCGCTGCAGAATGCCGACGCGGTATCGTGCAACTAACCGGCGTTATATCCGGCACAAACATTGACCTCGGTGCATTTAAGAAACCGAAGATCGCCGTAGCCCTCGAGGTAGCGGACCTCTACTTTATCGGCGAGTCTGTCAAGGTGCGTGCCCAGCCCAGAGAGAGACCGAGCTGGTCGCCACACTGTGGCGCGGCGGCAAGCGCGCATCGCTCAAAGCAGCGCCAGACGGTGGCCGAGGATGACTGGTACGAGGCAACTTTCAACCCATCCGTGAGCGGTGCTTATAGGGTCTCGGTGAGCGGCGGCGACGTGGAAGAAGCCGAAGATGCCTTTGCGGTGGTCGAGGCCAGGGTGACATCATGAATAGCACCGGTCAGCCCGAACCGCATTTGCATGCCGTAGCGGTGGAGAAAACCGCCTCTTCCATCCGCTGGGACACAGGCGCTGTATTAGTCGTGGCAGCCGATCGAAGCGTCCGCTCAGTTTTGCATCGCGTGAAGCAATCTGTCTCCGCCGATTGGGTAGTAGTAGTCCGCAGCCGTGTAGGAGGCCTTGACACTACCGCTTACCGTTGCGGCGAACTAGAGCAGTTGGCGGCCGACCTCCTAGGCTCGCTCGATGCGCAGTTGCAGGACGCCCTCGATCTACGCGGGTGGACACCCAGCTCCTATACCCGGGGCCGCCGGCCACCCGTTGCATGGGACAGCCGGCAGGGCACCCCGCGACGAGCCGTGTAATCGATCTCGACGCCGCAGGCTGCGTTGCAGCTATCGGCGAATACCACGCTACTACCGATTTCATGCTCGATGACCTTTTCGGGACGTTCTCGGTCCCTTCGGAACGAACCCGCTTCCGCTCCAGACGAGCGGGTCGGTGGTGACGCAGCTGCATCGACCGGGATTGGGGTGACAATCTCGGCTGAGACAAAGTCCGAACTCGAAATCGGCGTCCACCAACGCGTAGATTTCCGCGTCGAAATTCGTCCGAGGCTGTGCCACTCGCGGTGTCACGCGAAGCCGTGGTTCGGCCCGATCGGCCGATCGCCGTCCTGCTGTCGCTCGAAAACGATGTGCTTGAGGTCATCAGCACGCGAGAAATAGTCGGGCCACCCCCCGCTAGCGGACGGCCGTTCGCTGGGAATTTCGTCGTGAAGGGCATCAAAGCCGGCGTATTGCGGCTGACTGTGACGTTTCGTCAGGGTGGCAGCGAACTCGGCGTCATTGCGCTTGCGGTCCAGGTCGTGGCTAACAGCTCGAACGGAGCATCAACGAAAGGCAGCGCGAACGCGATGCCGCCTGATCCGGCCGACGACAACAAACTCGCCTTGATCATTGAGCAATGTATAAAGGGCGGAGAGGTGTTCTACCGGTACATCCTGCATTCGGAGGAGCTGAACCTCCAATATGAGGCTTTCAATTCGAGGCCGCTTCTCGACCGCGGCGGTGGACCGGCCGCAACTGCGCTTGCTTTCGTCGAGCGCATCTATGCTCGTGTTACGCAGGAGCTGAAAAGTTTCGACGATATCCAGCAGCTACAACGTGAAGCTCGTGCCCTTGGCGCAGGCCTCTCCCGGGAGCTTTTCGACCCTGACGTGGCGCGACGGCTGTGGCCGCTACGCGAGCACATCAAGCTCGATCCGATCCGCTCCTGGGAGCCCTATATTCCATGGGAGCTAGTGCGGCTACACGATCCCGACACGCAGGACACGGACGACCGGTTTCTGGCCGAATACAACTTGGTACGAACCCTCACCGATCGCGTGCCACCGCGACGCCTTCCGATGGCAAAGTGGAGCTGTCTGGCGGCAACGTTCCCGCTGGGCTCACTGCCGGCGGTCGGAGCCGAACTCGAATACTTCACTCGTGAAATGACACCATCATTGCAGGAGCACGGAATTAAGGCGGATCACATCGATCCAGCGCGAGATGCGGTATACGACGCGCTGGCAGAGGGTGAGTTCGACGTCCTGCACATCTCCTGTCACGCCGAATTGTCCGATGTCTCGATAGAGGAACTCCACACTCGTCATCGGCGACACGTCACTCCCTGGGGCAAGCAAGCCGACCTTGATCCAAGTGAGCAGCGCGACGGTTGCCGGAGAGGCCAAGCTCATGGCGGCGTCGACCACTCGTCTTCCTCAATGCCTGTGAGACCGGACGCGTCGGTGCCGTGCTGACTGCCTGGGGGGCTGGCCCAACATCTTCATCCGCGCCGGCGCCGGCGCATTTGTGGGGACCGCTCGGGCGGTCCGCGATAAGCCGGCTGCGGCGTTCTCAACAGCATTCTACGAGGCGCTGTGGAACGGCAAAACCTTAGCGGAAGCCGCGGGCGAGGCGCGCGCGACGGCCAGAGCGTTTGGGGATGCGTCTTGGCTAGCGTTCAAGGTCTATGGTCATCCGCGCGCCCGGCGGGGAGCCTTGTGAGTTTCAACAACTACGAGCTCAAGCGATCGAGAGCCGAGGTCTGAATTCGTGAACATTGTACGTATTATTATCTACATATAACTGAAGCTGGTTTGTCAGATCGACGATCGACTGTTGAGTTTTATACTTCCGGGGGGGCGGATAGGGATGCGGTCCTTGCATTCCACCTCCGGCTTCAGGTGGCCAGCCCTGCGCATCGCTGCATCGCTTAGCCATCTATCTCCAGAAGGCGAGCGCCGCAGGTGTATCCCTCCGGGGACGACCGCCTAGTCCCGATCGGCCTGACACCTTAAGGCGCTGGTTGAGGTGTCGGTTAAGGAGTGGCGATGGATGCGGTGGTCGAGGTCATCACCGGTCGGGAGCGTCGGCGTCGATGGAGCTTGAGCAGAAGCTCCGTGTAGGCGAGACGCAGGACCAAAAGTGGTCTCCGAGCCGGACGATTTGCGCGGACGATCGGCGACGACGAGCCGGTCCTCCTGGCCGTTCGCGATGCCGAAATACCACGCAGCTGATTTGCCGAAATGCTGCTGCAAAAAGCCAAGAAGCTGAGTGATTTCGTCCTCAGATCGGCGCCCGTTTCGATCCCAAGCCGCTGCATCCTGGCCGCGGCGACGGTCCGACACCGTGGAATTTGGCAACCGGCAGGGACGCAATGAAATCCACGCCCATTTCGGGCGTGATGACGAACCGACCATTCAGCTTGCGTTGGCCGGACGCGAGCTTGGCAAGAAACTTGTTGTAGGAAAGACCCGCCGAGGCCGTCAGAGCCGTCTCCTCGAAGATGCGGGCGCGAATCTCCTCCGCGGTTGCCGAAGCCGTCGGCAGGCCACGGAGGTTTTCCGTGACATCAAGGTAAGCCTCGTCCAGCGACAGTGGCTCGATCAGCGCTGTGTAGCCTGCAAAAATGGCGTGGATCTGGCGGGAGACGGCGCGATAAACGTCGAAGCGCGGCGGCACGACACCAGTTCGGCGCATTGCCGCAGTGCCGTGGTCGACGGCATCGCCGAACGCACGCCGAAGACGCGGGCCTCATAGCCCGCCGCCGCAACCACACCCCGCGCAGCGCCGTGGCCGACCGCAACCGGGCGTCCCCGAAGCGCCCGATTGTCGCGCTGTTCCACCGACGCATAGAACGCAGCCATGTCGACGTGGATGATCTTGCGCATCGGCCTGCCCAGACCATATCAGGCTGGAAACAGAAAGAACCCAGGTGCGTTCACCCGCCGGGTCGGCGAGGCGTTTTCCGCTTTATCGGGCGACGGTCCGCGGATGAACCGGAGCCAAGAGGCGAGGACCAAAAGTGTCTGCGGCGCAGTCGGATTTCTTCGATCCACCCGACCTTGCAGGATTGTCGCAGGCCGAGGCGATAGCCGCCCCAGGCGAGGAACGGGCGCTTATCGCCTCCATCGACGCGACGGAACTGTCGCCGTTCCGCATCTTCGAATGGTGCGGGAAGCACCTGGCCGCGTCCCATGGTTGGCGATACGAAGAGACACTTTCGCCCGACACGCTCCGAATGAGCTGGAGCAGGCGTTGGCGATCAGGGAATGCATCGGGAACTATCGCCTCAGGCCGACCCAGTTCAAACACAGTGATTTTTCAATTCTCAAATGGTCTTCGCATACCACTGAAGAAGAGTGGAATAATTTGTCTCGAAAGCCTATCCTAAAACTGTCATCCAATTGCGGATGCGTTGATGAGTATCGGGAGAACTTCAGTGTTGCTTGGGAAAGCGCGGATTTCGATCGAGGTCTCCCAGCAACTCGGATACGGGTCTGGTAATTTGTATCGGCAACTGCCGGGTGGTTGCACAGCCATCACAGCGATTGCCTGGACCATCGCTACCTGAAGGAAGGCTGCAATGGAAAGCTTCCTGCGCGGATTTCAAAATCGGAGTTCTCGTATACCTCCTTGTTACTGTAATCGGTCATTGCATCTTCGTGGTGGGGCGCTTCGTAATCCTCCGCTGGCAGGTGACCCTCGTCCTATTGGCAATCGCACTATATGCCGACATTGACCTACAAGGGTTGGCCGAAGGCCTTGCCGAATGGACGGAGATGTTGTTTTTCCTCGCTTACTGCGCCGCCTGGGCGTTGTTCCGCGTTAACCGGGAGCTTGGCGTCTTCGCATTCATTGCCGTCGCCTGCATCGTGGGCTTCGTCCACACTGTCGAGGGATCGCTACTACCATCCGGATGACCCACTTCAGATATCCCGACCTATCAGGCTCTTGGCAACTCGAATTTCTCGCGATCGCCCCCTCAGGAATACATTCTGCTCACGGCGTCACGAGCATTTGTTCTTCGCAACCGCTCGCGCCAAAATCTCATTAATCTGATCAAGGTCGCCAAGTCGTCAGCACCGCTTCCGCCGCCGCCGGGTCTTGCTTGATCCGATAAATCGTCTGCCTGCTGAGATTGGTCATTTTCGCGATGGCGCTGACACCGTGGTGCTGATCGAGCATCGTCCGCACGATATCGAACTGTGTGCGAGTATACGAAGGCTTCCTACCCCGGTGTTTCATCTCGGGCTGCCAGACATGTTTCTGCGGGCTATTCCGATCCGTCACGATGGCCATCAGGGCCTGGCGGTCGGTGTCGTCAATGTCGATTGTGATCGCTTTGCGCATCCGCCAGACTTGCATGCGCAAGTATCCAGGGGAATCCTAAATCGGATTTCAAACGTCAGATTATATCCACTAGGTGAGACGACGGCGAGGGCGCCAGCAACTCCCTAAATCAGTTTAATGGCCGTGCCCGGTGCGCGTGGAGCGGCCAAAGCTCGGGCGTGACGACACTTCCCACTGATAAAGCACATAATCTGATTTGCCGGCCTGAGTTCGGCGGTGACCCGCACTCTGCCACGCGGGGTTCGCGTCATGCGCCATGGCCTAATCTCATTTAACGCGTTCTCGGTAGAGGAGACCAACCGGCCAGCGCTCCCCGAGACCACCAGTCCAGGCCATACTGAGCGGTGACAAACACAAAGGGCTCAGACAGGTCGGTCGTACCGATGGAGACAAAAGTTTGCTATCCAACGAGTAAGCGAGATAACACACTAATTATATTCTTTTAGTACACCTGAAATGTGATATTGTCAAGTGAATGTGGTGACAAATCGAAATAAAACGCAAGTAAAATTCAAAGGATGGTGACGGATTGACTTGACAGGCTAGCCGGGCGGACGTATCGTGAGGTCTGTTGTTACTTACGGTCTCTTTAAAGCAGGAGATGCACAATGACTCTTTCTGACGTCGATCTTGCCGCACTTGCTGCCGTTTTCAACGGCATCCTGCACGATCCGGGCATCAGCGTGACGGGCGATTATCTCGCCTGTGAAGTTCTCGCCGCCGCATCCGAAAACGAGGAAGATCGGAAGCTAATCATCTCCATGTACGACCGGGGTATGATCGCCAAAAGTCCGGATGACCGGACGTTTTTGGGCGAGATCGCCGAGGAACCTTATAGGCTGAATGACCTCGCCGAACGGCTGCGGGAGCTAACCGATGCCGAAGCGATGGCGGCCTTTGTGCGGGTGCAGGAGATACTAGAGGCGGCGCGCGGACCTGACCATGACGTCGAAGATTAAGAAAATTCCGGTTCACTAGGACACCATTGCTAGCGACACCGATGCCTGTCTCCGTGGCCTTGGCTCCAGGGATTTCCACCGCGTTGTGCCATGGCCGGACAACCACACAGATGATAAGTTGCTGGCTCCGGATTTCCGCTGCCGCGATTGAGCGGTGCGGTGACTTCGATGGCGTTTAGGGCTTCCTCGCTGTTTGGGGTGGGTGGTTACGACCACCTCTTGCTTCACCAGACTGCTCCGCCCACCTCGTTGGTGTTTCTTGGTTCGGCTGCCAGGGGGCCGTTTCTTCGTCCCGGCCTGACGTCCCCAGGACGTCGCGCACAGCTGCGGTCAAGGATGGCTTGGCCACCGCGCTTGCGCGGCGCGTAGCGTCCTTGACAGCGGCGAGCACGGCGCCAGGCTCGAACCGCTCGGGCATCACACAGCGGAGCGATAGCCTTGCGTGACACGAATTTGCTGCAACTAGCGTTAGGACTGAATCCGCCTTGGACGGTGACCCGCGCCGACTTCGATCCCGCGGCACAGCGGCTGGACATCGAGATCGACTTTGCACCAGGCAGCCGATTTGCCTGTCCGACCTGCGGCGCGGCGGACTGCCCGGCCTACGACACCGAGCGGAAGACCTGGCGCCATCTCAACTTCTTCCAGCATCAGGCTTATCTCAACGCCCGCGTGCCACGCGTCCGCTGCGATGGGTGCGGCGTCAAGACGGTCAGCGTGCCATGGGCGCGGCCAGACAGTGGCTTCACGCTTCTGTTCGAGGCGCTGCTGATGAGCATGATCTCCGCCATGCCGGTCAAGGCCGTGGCCCGGATGGTGGGCGAGCACGACACCAGGCTGTGGCGGGTGGTTCACCACTACGTTGCTCAAGGGCGAGCACGGATCGACGCTTCGGATGTCACCCAGATTGCCATCGACGAGACCGCCGCACGGCGCGGTCACGACTACATCACGCTGTTTGTCGATATCGATCAGGCGCGGGTGCTGTTCGCCGCCGAAGGCAGGGATGCCAACACTATCGCCGCGTTTGCCGACGATCTCGCCGCGCACGGCGGTGACCCCGATGCGATCGACGATGTCTGCTGTCAGCGCCGGCTGAATATTCCCCAAAAGTGGCGGTTGGAAATTCCCCACTTCGTTGCGCTGGGTGTTCGCGTCTGAACTAGCTCAGGAGCGAACACCCAGCGCGATCGCCGAAGCTGCTCCCCTGCTTAGAGGGAGCAAATCTGTGGTTCGACTGGGGGAGCTCATGATGATCTTGGACCTGCACCGGCAGGGGCTCAGCCCCACCGCCATCGCGCGTCAACTCGGTATCGACCGTAAGACGGTGCGTAAATACATCGCCCGCGGGATGGATCCGCCAAACTATCGCGCACAGCCCCGCCGACCACGGCGCACCGACGAATTCCTGCCGTATCTGCGTGAACGTCTGGCAGCCTATCCGGGTTTGAGCGCTATCCGGCTCCTGCGGGAGTTGCGCGAGCGCGGCTTTGGCGGCGGCTATACCGCGGTTAAGCGCGCCGTGCAGGAGATCCCGCCGGAACCCGAGCGCCGCTTCGAGGTGCGGTTCGAGACGCCGCCGGGCGAACAGGCGCAGGTCGACTTTGCCCGCTTCGAAGTGGTGTTCGCAGATGAGCCCGGCACCAGGCGCATCGTCTGGCTGTTCTCCATGGTGCTCGGCTTCTCGCGACTGATCTGGGCCCGCTTCGTCATCCACCAGGACCTGCAATCGGTCCTGCGTTGCCACGTCGCCGCCTTCGCCGCGATCGGTGGCGCGCCGCGGGAGATCCTCTACGACCGCATGAAGACCGCGGTGATCGGCGAGGATGCCGACGGCCTGGTCGTCTACAACCGCAGCCTGATCGACCTGGCGCGTCATTTCGGCTTCCATCCCAAAGCCTGCCGTCCGTACCGGGCCAAAACGAAGGGCAAAGTCGAGCGCCCGTTTCGCTACATCCGTCAGGATTTCTACTTGGCGGGCAGCTTCCGGAATCTCGATGACCTCAACGCTCAGTTGCAGCACTGGCTCGACACCGTGGCCAATCCGCGCACCCACGCCACCACCAAACGCGTGGTGAGCGAAGCGTTTGCGGAAGAGCAGACGGCGCTGCGCCAACTGCCGCCGGTACCCTACCGCGCGGTGCTGAAGCTGGAGCGGCGGGTTTCGCACGATGGCATGATCAGTGTCGGTGGCAATGCCTACAGCGTGCCCGACACCGCGCGCCGCCGGGTGCTCGACGTGCACTGCCTGATCGACGAGGTGCAGATCTTCGAGGACGGCGTGCTGATCGCGCGCCATGCGCTACTGCCTGGCCGTGGCCATAGCTGCATCGATCCAACACACCGCAAGCCGTTGCAGCGCTCGCGGATCGTCATCAACGACAGCGCCGTAGTGGTGCGTGGCGCCGGTGACGTGGTCGCGCGCCGCTCGCTCGAATTCTACGACGCGCTCGGGCGCGTCATGGCGGTGAAGGGGAACGCGTAATGACCGTGCACGCTCTCTCCGCGCCCTCCCTCGTCGATCGCATCAAGACCACGCTGGTCGGGCTGCGCATGCCGCGCGCGCTGGAGATCGTCGACGTCATCGTCCGCCAACTCGAACGTGGCGAGACAACCGCACTCGAGGCGATCGACAGTCTGCTCATGGAGGAGCTGACGCTGCGCGAAACCCGCCGGGTCAAAACCGCCCTGGTCATGGCCAGATTGTCGACGCTGAAGACCCTCGCCGGCTTCGACTTCTCCTTCCAACCATCGCTCGACCGTGGCCGCATCATGGCGTTGGCCGAATTGAAGTTCATCGACCGCAGCGAAGCGGTTCACTTCGTCGGCCCGCCCGGCACCGGCAAGTCGCACCTGGGTGTCGCGCTCGGCGTCGAGGCGGTGAGGGCCGGACGCAGCGTCCACTTTATCACCTTGGCCGATCTTATCGACGCCCTTGCGCGCGCCGAGCGGGAAGGGTCGCTGCGGCAGAAGATCCGCTTCTACGCCCGGTTTGCGCTGCTCATCGTTGACGAGATCGGCTACCAGCCGGTCGTCCCCGGCGGCGGCAACCTGTTCTTCCAACTGGTTAACGCGCGCTACGAGCGCGGCGCGATGATCCTAACCTCCAATCGCGGCTTCGCCGAGTGGGGCGAGGTTTTCGGCGGTCCCGTGGTCGCCACCGCGCTGCTCGATCGCCTGCTCCACCATGCCGTGGTGGTCCAGATCGAAGGCGCCAGCTACCGGCTGCGACAACACGCCGACCTGGTCCCGGACCACATTCGCTCCAAGGCGCTGATCCATCCGCCATCGGCACCGGTGATCTTGCCGCAGAAGCGTCGCGGCCGACCGCGCAAGGCCGCGGACACCACCCCGAGCACAGCCTCGCCTCTCCCATTGAACAGCGTTACGTAACGGTGAACAGGACCATGCCAAGAGGCCGTAAACCCGAAGCCGAGCAGGCCCTCAGCAATGCCGAACGACAGGCGCGATACCGCGCTCGTCGGCAGGCACAACAACCGCAGGCCGCGATCCGTCGCCGGCCGGCAGTGGATCGCCGCAGCCGTCCACAGCGCTGGCGAGACGCCGTCGCCGAGCTGCTTGCTTTACAGGCCGAGTATGCCGCCTGGTCCAACGCCTTGCCGGAAAGCCTGCGCGACAGCGCCACCGCCGAGGCGCTTCAGGAGATCATCGATCTCGACCTCGATACCCTCGCCGATATCAGACCGCCGAGGGGATTTGGCCGTGACTGAATCAGAATAAAGTGGGGAATTTCTGCCCGACGATTTTGGGGAATTTCTCGCCGCCGTTGACATCTGCATCGACATGAGCCCGGCCTTCATCAGAGGCGTCGCCGGGAGCCTGCCCAACGCCGCCATCACCTTCGACAAGTTCCATGCTGTCAAACTCATCAACGACGCCGTTGATCAGGTGCGCCGCGCCGAACAGAAGGGGCAAAGCCTGTTGCGCGGCACTCGATATATCTGGTTGCGCAACCCAGCCAACCTGTCCGACCGGCAACGCAAGACACTGGAAAATCTTCCAACGCGTCATCTGAAGACCGCACGAGCCTACCAGATACGGCTCGCCTTTCAAGACCTCTATGAGCAGGATGCCGGAACAGGCAGCCTCGTTCTTGAAGCGCTGGTATTTCTGGGCCACGCATAGCCGTCTGCCGCCGATCATCGACGCCGCGCAAACCGTCAAGCGCCACTGGGACGGCATTCTGCGGTGGTTCGACAGCAAGATCGCCAATGGCCTGATCGAGGGCATCAACAGCCTGGTTCAGGCCGCCAAGGCGAAGGCTCGAGGCTACCGCTCAATCCGAAACCTCAAGGCCATGGTCTACTTACTTGCTGGAAAACTCGATCTCCGGCTGCCCGCATAAGACGTTTCTACCCATACTAAACAGCGAAGAACCCGTTTAGGAGGACTTCGCCTCGAAGAGAGAGGGCGCTCTGTGCAACCCCAGGCGCTTGTCAGGGATGGAGCGCTCAACGCGAGCGAACCACGCTCGGCGTCAACGAACCTGGATCAACTCATCCAACCTGGACAAGCAACGTGCCCGTGCCGGGAGTGCCGTGCGGGCAACAAAACTTTCGCTAACATGCCATGGCCTACTCGGGGGGTTTTCCTTTGATTGGCCGAAATCGATCCGCCGATGCTGACGACAGGTGTGGATAGACCTTCCGCGATCCACACCTTGAGCATTTGAATTTCAAATCGGTGATCGGTTTATGGCCGAGCCCGTTCCGTATGATTGCGGCGACATCGGCCTTGGCCTCACGATCGTGCCCCGCGGCGTGGTGTAGGATCGCCGATCCTCGTTTCGGTCCGAGGTTGATCAGGCTGCCACGCCCGGCAATCTGACGACGGGAGTGTTGCTGACGCGGGGCGAGGCTTTCAAGGCTCATGTAGCGTCGGCTGACCGCCCATTCATCGTTCTGCTCGAGCATCAACGCGCCGACGAGGCGGACGACGGCGCGGTCGTTGGGAAAGATGCCAACGACATCGGAGCGGCGTTTGACTTCGCCGTTGAGACGTTCGAGCGGATTGGTGCTGGCGATCTGCGGCCAGTGCTCCTTGGGGAAGGCGGTGTAGGCCAGGACATCCTCGCGGGCTTCGTCCATCAGTTCGGCCAGCCTGGGTGCGCGCTCACGCAACGCATCGGCGACGGTCTTCCATTGGGCATGCGCGTCCGCTGCGGTCTCCTGCGCGAAGATGGTCTTGATCATCGCCATCACCGCCGGACGCTGCTTCGCTGGGACATGCGCCATGGCGTTGCGCATCCAGTGCACCCGGCAGCGCTGCAGGCTGGCGTGGAACACCTTCGATGCCGCCGCGCGCAGGCCTTTGTGGTCGTCGGCGATGACCAGCTTGACGCCGCGCAGGCCGCGATCGGCCAGCGAGCGCAGGAAGCTCTTCCAGAACGTCTCCGCCTCGGAGGGGCCGGTGGCGACGCCCAGCACCTCGCGCCGGCCATCGGTATTGACGCCGACAGCGATTATCGTCGCCGTCGAGACGATGCGGCCGGCCTCACGCGCCTTCACATAGGTCGCGTCGATCCAGACGATAGGGCCATTCGCCTTCCAGCGGCCGGGTCAGGAATGCGTTCACCCGCTCGTCGATCTCCTCGACCAGGCGGCTGACCTGACTCTTGGAGACGCCGGATGCCCCCATCGCCTTGACCAGATCATCGACCGAGCGGGTCGAGACGCCATGCACGTAGGCTTCCTGGATCACCGCCGTCAGCGCCTTCTCCGCGGTGCGCCGCGGCTCCAGGAAGGAGGGAAAGTAACTGCCTTTGCGCAGCCTGGGGATCTCAAGCTCGATCCGCCCGGCGCGGGTGTCCCAGACCCGCTCGCGATAGCCGTTGCGCTGCACCTGCCGCGCCGGGTCGCGCACACCGTGCGCCGCGCCCGTGCGCGCCTCCACCTCGGCTTCCATCAGCCGTTCGGCGGCGAAGGACAGCATCTCACGCACAAGGTCGGTGTCGGCGCTCTTCTCGATCAGCTCGATCAGCACCATTCTGTCGTCGGTCATCGTCGTCTCCGTCCAAAGGGTTCAAGTCCGCAACTCGAACCTTAGCCGAAGACCGGCGGTGACCACCCTGCATGGGGGGCCCAGCTGTGGATAAGTGGCCTGCCTGCGCCAGACTCTGGACGGTCGCTCCGGCAGGCCACTTACCCACAGCTCCTACACCACGACCGGGGACACGGCCGGCCTCACGGTCACAGTTGGCACACATCAACCAAAGCACGGCTTGCGCCTTGAGGATATTGTCGGCGGTGGCGGGGATCGTCCCTGGCTGTGGATGACGGGCCATGGCCCGCATCTTGTTCTATTTCTGTTCTTATGGCAAGGTTTCAAATCATGGGGCTGAACGCTGAGCCGATCGATCCCCGACAGTTCGGATCGGCTCACTGACTGGCTTCGCAGCGGGACGGTCTGGAGCCAACCAGTGCTGGCTACCGGTGCTGACATTATGAACTGCGGATTTTGCACAGTTCATAGTATGTTCGGTAAAGAAACGTTCATGAGCGGTATATACATTAATCAAGAATACTGTCGAACGCGACTTGCTGCGGCGAGACCGCATGCATAGGTATACCGCGCCGGACATTAGCCGGTTACGTGCCCTTTTCATTCCTGCCTTTTCAGACATACCATTGCAGAATTTCATCACACCAGTCTGCGTGCTGGCCGGATCGCGCCTGGATTCCTGCGTCCCTGGCACCTCGGTCTATGCGGCCATCCTGATGCTGGATAGCGTTGCCGCTGAGATAATGTGCACCGACATGCGCGCGTTCCTGATCGCAGCCTACGGGCGGATCGATGGACGCCGGGCAAAAATCCCGCTCTATGATCACCTCGACGGTCAATGGGTGCTCGACCTGTATGCGACCACGGTGCCGACGATCTGCGACCAGAAGGCTATGCGTGCGTTGCCGCGCGATTGCCACCAGGATCACGGGTGCGCGTGCAAGGGCATTACGCGCCGTTCAAAGCCTGTGCCGACGTGATGGTCATGATGGATGCGATCCAGATTATCCAGGCAGCCGAGACGCGGCCCAGGCTGTTCGAGGCCGCCTAGAACACCGGCTGGCTGGGGAACTTTATCACCTGGAGCATCATATCGAGCGCGTCCGCCAGCGGTACTTCATCAGACGCGTAAAGGCCATAGGTCATGGTCTTGATCTTGTGACCCACCAGCTTGGCAGTTAGCGTTTCCGGCCATCGCGCTTTTTCGATCATGTCGATATACAGGCGCCGGAAACCATGGGTCAGCAAGCTGCGCTGCGTGATCCCGCAGGCGTTAAAGATGTCCCGCATCGGGTTGTTAATGCGCGCACTTCGGCTGTCAATTTTGTTCTCGCCGCCCCGGAACAGATAGCCATCGGGCTGTGGGTTGTTGAACCGATGCCGGATCAACGGCATGATGTCCGGGTGGATCGGCACGCCCCGTACGCCGGACTCGGTCTTGTCGTTGAAGAATATCCAAGGGACGGGATCATCCAGAAACACCGTGTTGCGATGGAAGTCAAAAACGGATTCCCTTCTGGCACCAGTATAAGCCTGGACGATGATGCAATCGCGGGCATCGATCTGGCCGGTCTCGTGTGCCTCAGCCCATAGGATCGGCACCTGTGCGTCCCGTAACCGATCCTTGCCATGAATCGGCACCACAAACCCTTTGACGGTCGGATCGAGCTTTTTGTATCGCGATTTCGGTGGTGCCTTTACGGCCTCGAACTCCGGCCAGAGCCCTTTGATGCGCGGCCGGGTTTCCGCCAGGAAGGCGAGGTAGCTTTTAACGCCGGTCAGATCGCGCTTGATCGTCGCAGCCGCCAACCCGGCCTTCCGCGCGCTTCACATACTCGGCGAGGTCAGCAGGTCGGATCGTCTCGATGGTCATCGGCCGCCACGTGTTGAACGCGATCACATTGCGCTCATATTGATAGGCGCTCTTTTTGGTGTCCTGCCTGGTCAGCAGCCGGGCCTGCCAATCGGCGATCGTCATCGCCATTCAGGAGCCAGTGGTGGGTTGCGTGTGGGCTCGTAAACATGTCAACCCCGACCGGCCCCTCAGTAATCGCTGATACCGAGTTCAGCCCCGTTCAAGGCGCGCGCTTTGCCATTTCGGCTCTTTGAGTCCCAGTTGCGCTGCAACATACCGTGTGACATCGCGGAGCAGCGCGATGTCCATCTTGGTGCCGGTCGAGCGCATGAACTCAGCCGCGACCTCGGACGCGGGACGCACGCGCGGCGCATACCGGGCGGCGTCGATCTCGGCCAGCCACTCCGCGATCCAAGGTGCGGCCCGCTCGTAAGCGGCGGTCGGATCAGACCGCTTCGTGGTGCGCATGAACACGCGTTTGCCATCAAATGCGGCGCGGAGGTCGGCGGGGATTTGCACCCGTGCATGCCACACGGCGCCCTGGCGGAACATGTAGGGATGATCAGGGGTACGAGCCATGCGGTCATCTTCCGGGCCGCCGCCCAGTCGGTCAAGCTCTACTACTGATATTAAAGCTGTATGTACTGCTAATTAAGCCGGGTCGTTTCAGCCGTAGCCGTCGCAAGTAATTGATTTCAATGATTATTCTTCGTTGCAATTCGATTGGCGTCCCGTAGGGGATTCGAACCCCTGTTGGTGCCGTGAGAGGGCACTGTCCTGGGCCTCTAGACGAACGGGACATCGGCCAAGGCCGGCCTTCTAACCCGGAACCTCCCGAACCTCAAGGACCGGATTCTCGTGTCGCCGCTACCGGCCGAGTGAAATCCGTCCCGCCACTCCCCCGGTTGCGAGATCAATTAAGACCACCCTGTCCACCCCTCCGCCCTGCAGTTGAACTGCCAGGCGATCACGCACCGCAACGATGCCGGCGATACGGGTCCCCTCCGGTTCATCGAGGACAGCTGAAACAGGAACGGGCGGCGTCGCGACGGACACGACCGGCGCCGACCACCGCCGCGCGATCCCCACCACCAGGCCCGTCGTTCCGAGCACAATCAATACGGCCATGACAATCACCAGGATCTTCAACGCCCGCATGCCGTCTCCCATTCAAATCCAATCCGCGTTATCCCACACCCACATGCCAGCCAACAGCGAACGCTTCGAGCCGATTCACCTCACCGCCAGCTTGGAGCATGCCGGCGAGCGGATCGATCGCTTCCTGGCCGACGCGCTCGGCACGCTGTCTCGATCGCGAGTCAAAGCGCTGATCGATGAGGGCCGCCTTCGCGCGGAAGCGCGGACAATCACGCAGCCGGCCGAACCTGTGCGGGCGGGCGTCACTTACACCCTGGACCTGCCGGCGCCGGCCGCCCCAACCCCGCAGCCGCAGGCGATCCCCTTCCCTATCATTTACGAGGACGCGGACCTGATCGTCCTCGACAAACCGGCCGGACTGGTCGTGCACCCGGCGCCCGGCAACCTCGACGGCACGTTGGTAAACGCGCTGCTCGCGCATTGCGGGCAGGGGTTTACCGGCATTGGTGCCGAACGGCGGCCGGGCATCGTGCACCGGTTGGACAAGGATACCTCGGGCGTCATGGTCGTGGCCAAGACCCAGTTGGCCAACGACTTGCTGACCGCCGCTTTCGCAGCCCGCGACCTGGATCGAGCCTATCTCGCCCTGGTCTGGGGCCTGCCACAGCCGTTAACTGGCGAGATCGAGGGTGCCATCGGTCGCGACAAGCGCGACCGCAAACGCATGGCGATGGTGGACCGCGGTGGCAAGTTCGCCCTGACCCGGTATCGGACAATGCGAGCCTGGCAGACCAGCCTCGCGCTGGTGGAATGCCGGCTTGCAACGGGGCGCACCCATCAAATACGCGTGCACTTCGCCGCCAAGGGACATCCGATCGTCGGTGATCCCCTTTACCTGCGCCGTGTTCCCACCGTCGCTAAAGCCATAAATCAGCCACTTCGCGGCCAACTTCTTGACTTCCCGAGGCAAGCGCTGCACGCCGCCAGTTTGGCATTCAGCCACCCGAGGACCGGTCGCCCTTTATCCTTCGAAGCCGCCTTGCCCGCCGATATGCAGGCCCTTTTGCAGGACGTCGAAACGCTTCTGTCAGGCTGTTAACCATACGTTAATCTTGACAGGACTATTTTGGTCCTGTATACACGCGCCATCGAAGCGGGGGGATGCCCTTCCGATGGGGACGTCCGTTTATGCCGCCGCCATTGTGGGTGGGTAACCGGGACTTGAAGTCCCTGCTTGCATCCAGACTGGCCTCAGTCACATTCATACCGCGATCTTGCGCCACGGTTGGGCAAGCACCAAGCGGTCTGACGAAAGGAGTCTACCTCGTGGCCTCTGCCGTCCTGAACATCGCCCCAGAGGGCAACCTGTCGCGGTATCTCCAGGAGATCCGCAAATTTCCAATGCTCACACCAGAGGAAGAGCTGTCACTCGCCCATCAGTGGCGTGACACGCAGGATATGGAGGCGGCACACAAGCTTGTCACCTCCCATCTGCGACTCGTTGCAAAAATTGCCATGGGCTATCGCGGCTATGGGCTGCCGGTCGGTGAACTGATCAGCGAAGGCAATGTCGGGATGATGCAGGCGGTCAAGCGCTTCGACCCCGACCGCGGCTTCCGCTTGGCGACCTACGCGATGTGGTGGATCCGTGCCGCGATCCAGGAATACATCCTGCACTCCTGGTCGCTGGTGAAAATGGGCACCACGGCCGCGCAGAAGAAGCTGTTCTTCAATCTGCGCCGACTGAAGGGGCAGATGCAGGCAATCGACGATGGCGACCTGCAACCCGAACAGGTCGCCAAGATCGCCCGGGTGCTGGACGTGCCGGAGCAGGACGTCGTCAGCATGAACCGCCGCCTCGCCGCGCCCGACCACAGCCTGAATGCCCCGGTGCGCCAGGACAGCGAAGGTGAGTGGCAGGACTGGCTGGTGGACGAGTCGGAAACCCAGGAAACCGCGATCGCCGACCGCGAGGAACTGACCGGCCGCAAGGCCTTGCTGACCGGCGCCTTGAAGTCGCTGAACGAACGCGAGCGTCACATCCTGATCGAGCGGCGCCTGAAGGACAATCCGACCACGCTGGAGGATCTGTCCCAGCAGTACAACATCTCCCGCGAGCGCGTCCGCCAGATCGAGGTGCGGGCCTTCGAGAAACTGCAGAAGGCGATGAAGGCTCAGATCGCCGAACGCCGGCTGAACGCCGGCAACCGGCAGGGAACGCAGGCCGGGGAATACGTGTAACCTTCTTCTTCGCTTGTCGTTATGCTATGAACGGGCGTGTCCAAAGGGGCACGCCCGTTCGCCGTGCGGGCCCATGCTATACCGGAAGCCAGTTACGCACCCAAAGACTGCGCCGTCTGGCCAAACAGGATCTTCCGAGCTTCTTCGGTATGTTCGCCGGTCCGCCGCATATCCTTGCCCAAATCCACTCCGCGTTGCACCGCCGAGCGTGACTTGATCCGGTCTCGCCAGCTGGAAACGTTAGGAAACGCCTCCAGCGATTGACCAAGCGGCTTGGCGATCAGCACCCACGGCCAGGAAATCATGTCGGCGATGGAGTAGTCGTCGAGGATATAGTCCCGACCCTCCAACCGGCGTTCCAGCACCCCGAGACAGCGGTTGTATTCGCCGGCATAACGTGTGTGCGCGTACAGATGGTCGCCCTCCTGGACGCTCTTGGCGTAGTTGACGAAGTGGCTGAGTTGACCAGCCATCGGGCCGAGGTTGCCGACCTGCCAAAACAACCATTCCAGGCACTCCTTCCTGCCCCGCGTCGTCGTCGGCATGAACCGGCCGGATTTCTCCGCCAGATGAATCAGGATCGCGCCCGACTCGAACACCGGCAGCGGACGGTCCGGCGCGTCGTGATCAACGATCGCGGGCATCCGGGCGTTCGGGCTGATCGCCATGAAGGCGGGCGAGAACTGGTCACCGGCGCCAATATTGACCGGTTTCAGCGTATAGGGCAGCCCCGTCTCCTCCAGCATGATCGAGACTTTCCAGCCGTTCGGCGTCGGCCAGTAATAGAAGTCGATCACGCCGCGTGCTCCTTGGATGACATGGCCTTCTGCGGCGCCAGAGCCTCAATCTCCGCCGGGGAATAGCCGAGTTCGGCGAGCACCTGGACGGTCTGTTCGCCCAACGCCGCGCCACCGTGACGGATCGTGGCGGGCGTCCCGGAGAACCGCGCCGCCGAGCGAGCCTGGCGGATTCGGCCGGCCCGAGGATGCTCGGCTTCGACGATAATCCCGTTGGCGACAACCTGCGGGTTGGACAACATCTGCGTCCGGGTCAGGACCGGCGCACAGGGGACCCCTTCCCCGGTCAGGCGGTCCAGCCATTCCTCCCCAGGACGCGTCCGAAACACCTCCTGGGTCATGGTCAGGCGTTCGTTGATATGGCGCTGACGCAGCGCCGGCGTCTTGAACCGATGGTCGTCCAACCAGTCCGGCCTTTCCAGTGCCCGGGTTAGCGCGACCCATTCGCGATTGGTCTGCACCGCGGCGCTGATCGGGCAAGTGGCGGTCTCATAGATCAGGTCGATGAAGCTTGCGGCCTCCTGCTGAGGGATGTCCTCGTCAACAAAGGTTTGGCTGCCCATATCGGAGGCCCACAGGAAGGCAATGATGGCATCCAGCATGGATAGCCGGATGTGCTGCCCCTTACCCGTCCGTTCGCGGGAGAGCAGCGCGGCGGTAATCGCCTGCGCGGCATTATAGGCGGTTAATTTGTCCGGGATGATCGTGCGCACCAGTCGGGGGCGTTCGGCGTCGGACCCAGCCTGAATGGAGGCAAGCCCGGAAACAGCCTGAATAAGCGGGTCATAGACCGGCTTCTGCGCGTAAGGACCGATTTCACCAAAGCCACTGATCGAGACGTAGATGATCGACGGTGCGACCTCTCGGACCGCGTCCTCGCCCAGACCTATCCGCTCCGCTACGCCAGGCCGAAAATTCTGCACAAAGACGTCGGCTGTATTGAGCAGACGGAGCACAGCCCGACGTGCAGCGGGATCCTTCAGATCCAGGGCGACCGAGCGCTTGTTGCGATTGTTATTGAGGAACGAGGCGGAAAAACCATTACGACGGTTGTGAGCCGCCCTTGTGTGGTCGCCGCCATCGGGATTTTCCACCTTGATGACGTCGGCGCCCTGGTCCGCAAGGATCATGGTTGCCAGCGGCCCCGAAATCATCGAAGTCAGGTCGACTATTCGATATCCATCCAACGGCCCAGGCATGTGATGTCCTCTGACATGTCAGGGGAAGGATATGAGCGGCGCGCCGAGCATGCAACGCGTCCAAACTGCACTCAGTGAGATCGGCCCATTCTCAGATCGCCTGCAACATGGGTTGTGAGGGGCTGCGACTAGGAAGGTTGCCCCCGCCGAAGGTCATCCTCTGTCCCCGCGAGCCGTGGCTGTTTCCTCCTGGACAGGTCGAGGTTCACAGAGCCATGCTTCCGTCAACGGCCCGACGGGGAGCGGCAATGAACGTCGCGGACTGGCTAAGAGCGCTCGGTCTCGAAGAATACGTGGCGGCATTTCGCGAGAATGACGTCGACGCGGAGGTGTTGCCGACGCTGACCGCTGACGAGCTTAAGGACATAGGCGTCGGTTCAATTCGCCATCGTCGACGTTTGCTGCAAGCGATTGCCTTACTACGCTCAAAAGCCACGGAGGCTGAGACTGCCGTCGATAGTTCGCCCGTTCCGCATAGCGATCTCAGTGAGAAGCACGGCACATCAGAGACCATGGCCGAGCGCCGCCCTCTCAGCGTAATGTTCTGCGATCTCGTCGGCTCCACCGCACTTTCCTCGCAACTCGATCCCGAGGATCTGCGCGAGGTCATCCGATCCTATCAGGCCTGCGTCGCCACCACGATCCGGCAATTTGACGGCTTCATTGCCCGCTACGTGGGCGATGGGGTACTAATCTATTTCGGCTGGCCGGTTGCCCGCGAGACGGATGCTGAACGCGCTGTACGTGCCGCCCTCGCCGTTGTGGCTGCGGTGGGCGCTGCGCCGCTTGGTGGCGAACTTGCAACGGTGCGTGTGGGCATCGCAACGGGTCTTGTAATTATAGGCGAGCCGATTGGCTCCGGTGACTCGCGCCAGCAGACGGCGGTTGGCGAGACGCCGAACCTGGCTGCCCGTCTCCAGGGCCTTGCTGGACCTGGTCAGGTGCTAATCGACGGTGCTACCCGCCGGCAGATCGGCGGCCTGTTCGAGTGCCAGGACCTCGGCATCCGTGAACTCAAAGGTCTGCCGATAGCGGCACCAGTGTGGCAAGTCTTGTCTGAGAACCGCACGCTCGGCCACTTCGAGGCGCTGCGATCCGGGGTCACGCCACTGGTTGGCCGAGATGAGGAAATGGACCTGCTGTTGCGCCGCTGGGCACAGGCTAAAGCCGGCAGCGGGCGCGTGGTAATGATCTCGGGTGAACCGGGCGTCGGAAAATCCCGCCTCGCGGATGCCTTGGCGGAGCGGACTGCCCGCGAGGCGCATATTCGCCTGCGCTATTTCTGCTCACCGCACCATCAGGACAGCGCGCTCTATCCGGTGATAGCACAGATGGAACGCGCAGCGGGCTTCGCGCGCGACGACACATCGGAAGCCAAGCTTAGCAAACTACGAATGCTGTTTGCATCCACCACGACACCCAGCGAAGACTTGGCGTTGATCGCGGAATTGCACTCATTGCGCTCGGCTGATCTTGCACCTCTGCCCGATGTCACGCCGCAACGCCGAAGGCAAAAGACTTTCGAAGCGCTGCTGCGGCAGGTCGAGCGCCTTTCGACAGAACAGCCGGTCCTGGTGGAGTTCGAGGACGTCCATTGGATCGATTTCAGCTCGCGCGAGTTTCTTGACCGAGTGGTTGAACGCATCGGAAACTGCGCGGTGCTTCTGATTGCGACGTTCCGGCCGGAGTTCCAGCCGCCTTGGACGGGGCAGCCGCAAGTGACGATGTTAGCCCTCGGACGTCTTGGCCGCATCGAGACCGCGAAACTCGTGGAACAAATCGCTGGCCACGACGAGCTGTCGCCCGAAACCGTTCAGGAGATCGTGGAACGTCCTGACGGGGTTCCGCTGTTTATCGAGGAGCTCACCAAGGCGGTCCTTGAGGCCGCCCCGCAAGGAGAGACGCAGCCGTCTCCGTTGCAACTGGCGGTTTCAATCCCCGCCACACTGCATGCTTCACTGATGGCGCGACTGGATCGGCTAGGGCCGGCGGCGAAGGGAATCGCTCAGATTGGAGCGGGGTCCTGGGCCGGGTGTTCTCCTATGACGTCCTGCTCGCCGTAGCCCGTCCGCAGCCTGAGCAACAGCTACGCGAGGCGTTGGAGCGGCTGGTGAGCGCGGAACTTGTGTCCCAAATAGGCGTCCCGCCCGACGCTCTATACAGCTTCAAGCACGCGTTGGTGCAGGATACGGCCTACGCCAACCTGCTGCGGGGAAGGCGGCAGAAGCTCCACGGCCATATCGCCGGCATCATTGAAAAGGCTTTTCCGGAGACGGCAGAGGCACAACCGGATCTCATTGCTCATCACTACACGCAAGGGGGGCTTGGGCGTCGCGCCGTGCATTGGTGGCGCGCCGCTGGGGCACAGGCAATTCGCCTTTCGGCCAACGTCGAGGCGGTGGCTCACCTGAAGCGAGCACTCGAACTGATTAATTCCGGGCCGGCGGGGCAAGAGCGCGATTTGCTTGAACTCGACGTGCGGGTCGAGCTCGGCGGACCGTTGATCGGTACCGCAGGTTATGGAGCGCCGGAGCTTGAGGAAAATTACGCTCGCGCCTGGGCATTGTGCGAATTTGCAGGGACGACGCAGCAGATATTTCCAGTACTCTGGGGGCTGTATGTGACGGCGGTCAATCGGGCCGAAACGGGTATGAGCGAGGCCCACGAGATGGCTGCTCGCTTCCTGCTGTTGGCACAACAGCAGGAAAATGTTGGCCTTGAAACGGTCGGGCACCGGCTTGTGGGGGTGATGTTAGTCTCCCTTGGACAGTTTGCCGCCGGTCGCGATCACCTCGAGCGTGCAGTTGCACTGTACGGTCCCGAAAGGCACGGCCTCGAAGCCGCTTTTGGCATCCATCCACGAATCTCGGCGCTCGCGAACCTGTCGCTGGCTCTACAGTATCTTGGCCATTTGGATTTGGCATCTCAGACCGCCGACCAAGCGGTGGAGGAGGCTACCCGGCTCGGTCAATTCAACACGCGAGGCGTGGCCCTGCACTTAAATGCTCGTCTGCGCGCCTTCCGGCGACAAAGCCAGTTGGTCCAGAAGGCAGCATCGGAGCTAATTGCGCTGTCGCGTCAACACGGATCACCAGACTGGGAGCTCGTGGGCGATTTTTTGATGGGCTGGCAGGAAGCCCAGCAGGGGTCCCTGGAGGACGGGCTGCAACAGATGCGTCAGGGCATAGAAGGGCTAAGAGCCAAGAGGGTAAACGCTTGGCTGCCCTGCTACCTTGTCCTCCTAGCCGAAGTCGAAAGCCGCGAACGCGGGCATGACGAGGCGCTACGGCTGCTCGATGAAGCGGAAGAGTTGATTGTGGCTCAAGAGCATCCTGTATTGGAGGCGGAAATACACCGCCTTCGTGCGACAGCGCTGCTCAGCCAAGGGGCACCCGACACACTCATAGAAGCCGGCTATGAGCGAGCGCTTTCGGTTGCTCGAGGACAGTCCGCGCGATTTTGGGAGCTCCGCGCAGCCGTCAGTCTCGCCCGCTTCCGGCGTAGCCAGGGTAAGATCGCGGAGGCGTTGGCGGCGCTCGTCCCGGTCTACGATGGGTTCTCTGAGGGCTTCGACACGCCCGATCTTGCCGAAGCGAAGGCATTGCTGGACGACATGAGAGCCGTCGCAAACGCACCGTGAGGGGCCGAGTTGTGCGCTGGGCGCGACCCAAAGTCAGGTGGCGCCTCTTGAGCAAGATGAACACCCAAACCCCCGGGTATTGCCCACTGCCGCTGTTCTTGCCCTGCGCCGGCGGGTCGCGGCGCGTTCTCGGTACATCGCTATACCTATGAGAAAGCGCTTGTAGTTAGCTCTCAAGGCAGAGCCTACGTCCTCTAAACCCTGAATTCTGAAAGGTGCCGCGCCCTAGTCACACGTGATCAAGACGGCATCTGGGCAAACTGAGGCTGATCGTGTCCCCGGTCGTGGTGTAAGAGGTGTGGCTCCATCACGGTCTGTGGCGGCTTGGCCGGGCGTTTCAGACTGCCGCGGCGGGCAGGCTGATGGTGGGATCATTACTCAGCGGCGCGATGGTTTCAAGTGTCATGTAGCGTCCCCTCTGCACCGACCACTCGTCGTTCTGCTCGAGCAGGATGGCACCGACCAGGCGGACGACCGCCTCTTCGTTGGGGAAGATGCCGATCACGTCGGTGCGGCGCTTGACCTCTCCGTTCAGCCGTTCGAGCGGGTTGGTTGAGTGGAGATTGGTCCGGTGTGCGGCCGGGAAGTCCATATACGCCAGGACATCGGCTTCCGCCTCATCCATGAAGGCGGCAAACCTCACCACCGTCCTCAACGGGATCGGCCTCGGACTGCAACACGGGGTCATGGTGCGGATATATCTGACCCACTTCGCAACCGACTACGCGCCGATGAACGGCGTGTACAGCACGTTTTTTCCCGAGGGACGCCGTCCCGCACGAACCTGTATCGGCACCACCGGCCTCGCCTACAACGCTCGAATTGAAATCGATATGATCGCGCGCCGTGCCGAGTGACCAAACGCCTCACGCACCGTTTGCGTGGACCCTCCCTCACGCGCCATTACGGCTCGGGTCGATACCCGTCCGTCAGTGTGCGCAGGAACGCCACCAGATCGTCCACGTCCGCATCTGAAAGCAGTCGCTGAGGCCCGAATGGCGGCTCCTTCGATACATTTTCCACATACGCCATGGGCAAATCATTGAACTTCTGCACCGTCCCATCCGGTGCCGATGGATACCACTGTCCCGGGTCCGTATCGCGTTGCGCGTAGAATGCCACGGCATCACGCAACGTATGAAAAACGCCGTTGTGGTAAAATACTTGCTTCAACGCAACATTACGTAATGTCGGCGTTTTGAACATGCCGCAATACTCCGCCCGTCCCTCCAGATCACGCCGTTCCGGACCGCACAAACCCAAATCGAAATAGGCTGGATCGTTGTTAGCCGAAATCGCCGGGTTACGCGGGACCCCAAGAGCAGCGAACCCGAAATCCGTGAACAACGGCGGCCGCCCATCCGCCGTGACGGCGCTCTTGTGGCACAGGGCACAGTTGCCTTTCGCCTTGTCGTTGAACAGCTCCAGACCCCGTGTCTCTTGCGGCGTCAAACGCGCGGTGCCCCGCAGGAAGGCGTCGTATTTAGTATTGAACGGGCTGAATACCGCGGGAGTCTGTTGATAGAATTCCAAGGCCTCGGTGATGGCGCCGAACGCCAGCACCGTGTCGGCAAAAATATCCTGCCCGTAGAGACGCCGGATCTCGCCGGCATAGGCCGCACGTGCCACCGTGGCGACGACAGTGTCAGGGCCGGTGTTCGCCATCTCATTCTTATCCAACAATGGAAGCGCTGCCTGATCTCGCGCCCGATCGACGCGACCGTCCCAGTCCCGGCCGCCGGTCGGTCCCTGGTCGACGCTTTCGTCGCCCTCGTCTTCGGACTCGAAGTAATGTTCAGTGAACGAAGGCGTGTCCTGTCCGTACATGAGGCTCGGAATCGCCCTGATCCCCGGCCGATCCAGGTTCGGTCCACCCAACTGCACGGCCCGCGCGTTGGGCGCCGAAAATCCGTGCGCCGGATCGTGACACGTGGCGCACGCCAATCGTCCGGATGCCGACAGCGCCGGATCGAAGAACAGCGTCCGCCCCAATGCGGCGATGGCCTCAGCCCGAGCATAGGCGGCGGCAGGGAAGGGTGTCGGACCCCACGGCAACGGCGGTGCCTCGAACGCAATTGATTGTGCGTTCCACAGCACGATGTTCAGCACGATCGACAGTTGTCGCATCATGGGGTCAGTCTCAACTTGCGGACCATGTTGCCTATCAGCGACAGACGGTATTTCATCAAACTGCAATCAACGAACAGCCGTACCGCTCTATATCCGGCCTGGGGCGGTTGCACGAGGATCCAAAATGCCGAGATTGACGACCCGGGCGACCACGGCCCTTATTGCGATGATTACTCTGCTGGCGGCGACACGTGCGTGGGCCGCGGCGCTCACCGATATCCAGACCCTCGTCGTGATCTATTCCGAGAACCGCAGCTTCGACAACCTGTACGGCACGTTTCCCGGCGCCAATGGTTTGGCCGAGGCCTCCCCGGAGTCCATCACCCAACTGGATCGCGACGGCAAGCCAATGCGTGGGCTGCCGGCGATATGGGGAGGTATCGGGAACAAGGTCTTGCAGGGCGCCCCGCTCGCCCCAGTCCCCCTGACCGAGGGCCAAACGGCGACGTTCCTGAACAGCTTCAACCACCCATACGACGTCGCCGCTTTGTATCGAACGGGCGACGCCACGGACTCCGACGCGTTGCGCTACACTAACCGAGACCTGTGGCATCGCTTCTTCGAGCACCAGATGCAGATCAATAACGGCGCCAACAACAAGTTTGCCGCATGGGCGAACTCCGGCGGCATGACCATGGGCTATTTCACGCCTCAGCCTGAAACCGACGCGCCGCTTTGGGCCTGGGCGCGTCAATATGTTTTGGCGGATAACTTTTTCCAGGGTGCGTTCGGCGGATCTTTCCTGAACCATATTTTCCTGATCTGCGCTTGCGCCCCGTATTACGGTCATGACGGCCACAATCCGAACGGCGGCAAGGACCCCAGCAAGACCATCGTCGCGGCTGATGGGATCACGTTGGTCACCGCGCCGAATTCGCCTGTCTCGGCACTCGGCGGGCCACCTGTGTTCGCGGCCTCGGGCAACCTGACGCCGGATTTCTACGCAGTAAACACAATGATGCCCCCCTATCCGCCCAGCGGCAACGCCGACGCAGGGCAGCATTCCGTGGATCTGACGTCCGCGACCACGCTGGTGCCGCAGACGGAGACGACGATCGGCGATCTTCTGAGCAAGGCCGGTGTCGGGTGGGCGTATTATGCCGGCGCCTGGGATTTCGCGCTGTCACATCCGCCATTCGCCGCGGGTGCGTCCCAGGCCAGTCCGAACTTCCTGTACAATCATCAACCGTTCAACTATTTCGCGGCGTTTGATCCCTCGACGCCGGACGGCCGGGCGAACCGGGCATCGCATCTGCTCGACGCCGGGGTGGTGACTGACCCGACGGTATTACCGGATGCACGGTTTCTGAATGACATCCGGTCCGGCGCCTTACCGTCAGTGACGTTCTACAAGCCTCATGGGTCGATGGACCAGCATGCCTCCTACGCCAACATCACCGACGGCGAACGGCATATCGCCACGCTGTTGACAGCGCTGAAGGCCAGCCCCCAATGGGACCACATGTTGATTGTGGTGACCTACGACGAGTTCGGAGGCTGGTGGGATCACGTCGCGCCACCCAAAGCCGACCGGTGGGGACCAGGGACGCGGATTCCTGCGTTGATTATCTCACCCTACGCAAAAAACGGGGTGGTGGACCATACGCAGTACGACACGACTTCGATCCTGCGGTTCATCTCAAACAGATGGAATTTGCCGGCGCTGCCTGGGCTCACCGAGCGCGATGCGGCACTCGAGGCTCATCATCAACCGAAGCTGGGAGATCTGACTGGGGCCCTGCAATAGGCGATCGAGGTGCCGTGACCGAGCGAGGCTGCATCGTGCGGAACATTTCTTTCTTACGAAGAACGAATAATACTCTGCTACTTAGCATTTCGTCAGCCATGCGACCCGGCGGGCTTCGCGCCGGCGCCGACTTGGAGCATCATGACGAAGGGTCGCCCTTGCGCGGCCTGAAACACCAAGGAGCAGTAGTACATGATCCACGTCGTCGCCATCATCACCGCCAAGCCGGGCAAGCGCGATGCCATCCTGGAGGCCTTCCGGGCCAACGTGCCGGCAGTCCATGCCGAGGCTGGCTGCATCGAATATGGACCGGCGGTCGACGCGGAAGGCTTCGGCTCGTTCCAGACCAAATTCGGTCCCGAGACGTTCCTGGTGATCGAGAAGTGGGAGAGCCCGGACCATTTGAAGGCGCATGGCGCTTCCCCTCACATGGCCGCCTATGCAGCGAAAACAAAAGACCTCATCGCCAACCGCGTCATCCACGTTCTGTCCCCGGCGTAAGGTGTCGAACGCCGTTCGGTTTTCGGCCGGACGGCCTCTTCCCCCGACAGCCTCGCTGCTGACCTGAGCCGTTACGGCTCTCCCTCATAAAATCGGCTTGCCGCCTCGATTTCCGGCGGGGTCATCCGGCGGGCGATGTTGCGCATGACCGCGTCGACATCGTTCCGCCGCGTGCCGCTGGCAAAATCCACCAGCTGGGCGTGCAGGTACGCCGCAGGCTGTCCGCCGAGCCAGGTTGCACCCGCTTTTGTTCCGATCGTTCCGTGGCACGCGCCGCACGGGGCAATACCGCGCATCGGCGCGCCACTGGCGACAATCGCCGGCGGTGCGTTCAAATCCGAGCCCGATGGCCGCGGCAGGTAGGCGTAGTAGGCGGCCAGATCGCGCATATCGGCATCTGTGAGATTTGCCACCAGCGGCTCCATTACCGAACTCGCCCGCGCGCCCGTTTTGAAATCCAGCAGCTCCTTGTAAATCGCAACTCCGTATTGCCCTGCGAGGTTTGGCGCCTCAGCCTGGCTCAGACCGCGAGGGCCGTGGCACATCGTGCAGCGCAACGCGAGCGTCGCGCCACTCCCAATCGAGTCCGCACTCGCCCCGCGCAGCATCTGAGGCATGACCTCAACCTGCGTTACAGGATAGCTGGCCTTCTCCACCGGCTGCTGCTCGGGGGCCGTCTGCACCAGCCCAGCGGCGGCGCAGATCGCGTTCCAGACGCCAGGAAACCGAGTGGTGGCGTCCGCCAGCGGCAGCCAGATAAAGCCGACAGCGAGACCAACAACGGCAACCGCCGCGGTAATCCCGATGCTGCCGGCAAACCACATGTCATCCCGCTTGCCGCTCATCGCCCTGAGCCAACCAGGACCGCGGGCACCGCAGTGCCCGGGGTCGCCAACACGTGGGCGATCGGGAAGCCATAATTCACGATCGTCACTGCCAGCATCAGTCCGACCCACAGCCCGAGACCGTTCAGCGCGGCAGGCAATGTGCGCGGCGGATGCGCCGCCACGCTGAAGCGATAGACACCGGGCTGAGTCCGAGGCGCCCACTGACCACGCGCCAGGACCAGCAGGAACAGCGCCCCGGAAACCACCAGGATCACGGCGCCAATCACCGACATCACCACAGGGGCTGCCTGTGCCGCGATCGCCGGGTCGGTGTAATCATAGAATGCCATACGGCGGGGCATGCCCAGGATGCCGACATAGTGCCATGGGAAGGACAGCACGATCATGCCGATAAACCAGGTCCATAACTGCCATCGCATCAGCCGGAAATCATCCATTGCCCGCCCGGTCAGATGCGGCCAGACATCGTAGGCAATCACGAAATACATGATGACGATGGCGCCGCCGAAGATCAGGTGGAAATGCCCAGTCACCCACTGCGTATTGTGGATCGTGCTGTTGAGCTGATAGCTCATGTTGATCACGCCGCCGGCCCCGCCGAAGCCCAGCATGACGAACGACAGAGCCGCGCCGAGCATGACCGGATTGTGCCACGGGAGCACGGCGAGCCAGCCGAGCGGGCCCTTGCCGCCGCGCAGCCGTCCGGCGATTTCGACCGACGCGCAAATGGTGAATACTGTCAGCAGCGTGGGCACGGTGACGAGTGCCGTAAACACCGAATGGAGAAACTTGAAGCCGGAACCGACCTGCGGATCCTCGAACAGATGATGCACCCCGATCGGCATCGCCACGACCAAGAACAGGATGAACGCAATGCGTCCCATCGTGTCACTGAACAATCGCCCGCCGATCGCGCGCGGAACGATCGTGTAGTACGCGATGTAGGAGGGAACCAGCCAGAAATAGACGATCGCGTGCAACGTCCACGAAAAAAACACGCGCGCAAGTCCCGCATCAATCGTCGTCCGCAGACCGAACGCCACCGGCAAAATCTGAAACAGCAATTCCAGGGCCGCACCGACCGCCGTCCAACCCCACAAATAGGAGCCAGCGACCGTTGCAAACATTGCCAGCGGCACCGGCGCGCCGGGATTGTCGTGCTTCCAGCGGTACAGGTTCACCGACATCAGCGCGACCCAGATCCACGACCCAACAACGACCAGCACCACGCCCAGATAGTAGAACGGGTCGCCGACCAGCGGCGGATAGAACGTGTAGAGCACCGAAGCACGCCCCATCGCGACCGGGATAACCGCCATGACCGCGCCGATCGCGACGAGGGCAAACCCCAGCCACGCCCAATGCTGCCCGATCAGTGGGCGCTTCAGAGCCGTCTCGGTGACAAAATAGCCGAACCCCATCGCGACCAGCGTCGGCATCACATAGGCCATCGTGGTGCCGTGAGCGGTGACGGACCGGTAGTACCATTCCGGATTGCTGATCCAGCCCGCAAGCGGGCTGCGGATGAACATTTGCCATGCGCCAAGCAACAGCGCCGCGCCAAAACCGACAAAGGCCAGCCAGAAATGAGCCAGGATCAGCCGCGGATTACTCGACACAGGTCAACCTCCGCTGGTCAGCCGCCATCCTCGTGAACGCCGCTTTGTCGACGATCTTGATATGGCCCCACATCCCCTCGTGGCCGGTGCCGCAGAATTCGTGGCAGGGCATATGCCGCTCACCGGGCGCATCGAAGCGGGCGGTGAAAACCGAGATGTAACCCGGCACCAGCATGAGATTGACGTTCGTCTGTTCGATCAGAAAGCCATGCACGACATCGGCGCTGGTGGCTCGGAAGGTGACCGGGATACCGGCCGGCACGACGATACAGGGAGGGGTGAACGAGTATTGCTGGCCGACCGCCCGCACGGTGACCGATCCGTCCGCCTCGAGCGCGCTACCGAGATTGCTCTCGATGAATTCCCCAGTCAGATGCAGCGTGCGTGGGTCGGCGGTCTCAACGCGGGCCTGTGGCAGTGACCACTGGTGCACTCCGGCAAGCGTCGCTACCACCACGAAAACCAGGACGACGACAACGGCGACCGATGCCCAGCGGCGCTCGATCCGTTCGACGCCGTCAGGGGTATCGTCATGTGGCGAAGACGCCGGCTCACTCATGGCATTGCTGCCCGAGGCACGAAAACCAGCAGGTAGAACGCGAACCAGATCACTACAAGGACCGCGGTCGAGAGACCTGCCAGCACAACGGCGCCAGGGGCACCGGTGCGCAGAATGGGTGCCACCGTCGCGTCAGACGGGCCGCCGGTCTCGGCATCGGCGGCGACAGGGTCGGTATTGATCATCGCCGCATCACTCCACCGGTGCCAGACGCAATGCGTTGGCCTGACGCGCAGACACCGCCGAGCCCCGATTGCCCCACGCCGCTCGGATATAGGTCACCACCGCGGCTACTTCGTCGTCCGACAGGCTCTGGGCGAACGGCGGCATGCCATAGGGCATAGGGTTTTCCTCGGTCCCGGGTGGGAAGCCACCGTTCAGCACCATCCTAGTCGGGTTCACGGCTAACTCCATTTGGATCGAGGGATTGCCTGCGAGCGGCGGATAATCCGGCGGCATGCCGCGTCCATCGACGGCGTGGCAGACGGCGCAGTGGGTTGAGTAGACGGTCTGACCAAATGCCAGCAGCAGGCTGCTCTCCGTCGACGGCACACCAGACAATTCTTGCGCCGGCGGCGAGCCCTGGGCGAGCCCTTTCAGGTAAACCGCCATCGCTTTCACGTCGGCATCGTTCAGGTATTGCAGGCTATCGAAGGTGACTTCCGCCATCGGCCCATAGACCGCCCCACGGTGCGATACGCCTGTGCGCAAAAGCTGAGTTATTTCCTCGATGCTCCATTCGCCGAGCCCCGCCTCCTTGTTCGACGTCAGGGAGGGGGCGTACCAGTTCTGCATGGGAATCAATCCGCCCTCGAATGCCTGGGATGCAGAGCTGCCGCCGAGCATGTTGATCGGCGTATGACACATCGCGCAGTGGCCAAGTCCCTGCACAAGGTAAGCGCCGCGGTTCCATTCATCTGATTTTGCCGGATCTGGCTTGTACTCGCCCTCGGTGAAGAACAACGTGCGCCAACCCAAAATCAGCGCTCGGTTGTTGTATGGGAATCGCAAGTCGTGCTGCCGGTCCGCCTGATGCACGGCGGGCACGGACCGCAGATAAGCGAACATCGCGTCGGAATCGGCCCGCGTCACCTTTGTGTAGGACCCGAAAGGCATTGCCGGATAGATCAGTCCGCCGTCGGGAAAATGGCCGAAATGGACAGCGCCGTAAAAATCGTCAGCACTCCATGTGCCAATTCCAGTCGCGCGATCGGGCGTGATGTTGGACGAATAGATCGTGCCGAACGGCGTCGGCATCGCCAGCCCGCCAGCGAACAGCGCGCCGCCCGGATTGGTGTGGCATGCGATGCAGTCGCCGGCGCGCGCCAGATATTCTCCGCGCGCGATCAGCGCCGCATCGTCCGCCCAAGCCGTGACCGGCGCCAATATCAGCAGCAGGAGCGCCAGGAGCCGCATCACACCCTCCTTCACGGCGGTTCGCTGCCGCACGTGAGCGGCATTGGCAAAGAGCCCTTCGGCACCGGCGAGGGATCGGACGGAACTGGCTGCGACGCCAGCCAAGCCGCCACGGCGGCGACATCTTGTTCGGTCAGGCCCGCGGCGATTAATTGCATGCAGTCCGGCGCCTTGGCAGAGCGGGTGCCGTAACGAAAGGCGCCGAGCTGCGCGCTGATGTAGCTTGCATGCAGTCCGGCAAGGCCGGGGATGCCTGGTTCCATGCCGGTCAGTGTCGGACCATGGCAGCGCTGACAGGCTGGCACGCCGTGCTGCGAGTCGCCTTCGGTAACAATGCCGTGGCCCCGCTCAAGCAGCGCCTGGCTTACGTCTGCCACTGGGGGCGCCACCGGCGGTGGGCGCAGAGCGGCAAAATGGTCAGCCATTTTCTGCAGATACGCGTCGGGGATGTATTCCAGCAGATAGTTCATCGGCGGATAGCGCCTGCGGCCCTCGCGAAACGCGATCAGCTGGTTCATCAGATATCCCGCCGGCTTTCCGGCAAGACGCGGGAAATAGTCGTTTTCGGTCCCTTGGCCTTGCTTGCCGTGACAAGCAGCGCAGGCAAGCAGCCGCGCCTCCATCGTATCCGGCGCACGCTCTGTCGGCTGCGCGTGGATCGCTACGAAGGGATGCGTCATCAGCAGGATAAGCAAAAGCACAACGCGGGAAAAACTGGCGTGTCCGACCCGCGCCCCAGCACTCATGCCTTCCCCCCTTGAGCGATCGAGGGCCGCTTGCAGCGGCCGGACAGTCACGACTACACGAGGACTTTCTTGGACCACGTCGAACTGCAACGTGGCTGGGGCAAGCCTAACGCACCCACCTCACGCCGTCGATAGACCTCACACGATGATACTGCGGCCCTGAACCGCCACCTTTTGGACGTTCGTCTGAGGATCCGGGCGTCTAAGAATTTTCCGTTAAGGTGCCGAACGCCGGGCACCAGCGATCCGATTCCAATATCAGTTGTCAGACGAAGATGCTCTTTGCTGGTTCGCTGCCAACGCTCGGCATCAAATCCTTTTCGTCGCCTTTACAATCCAAACTGCTCCAGCAACGCCAGAGTCCGCGTCGGCATCCGCGGCTTGCGCCGCCATGAACGCCCGCAGATCGCCGGGATGGTCGATATCCAGCCCAATCCCCGGCAGCCGCACGATCGTCGGCTCGATCCCCTGCTTCCGCGCGGCCATCAGATGCGGAAAGTAGCTGTCGTCGCCAAACCGCAACGGAACCGCGAACGGCGGCGCGCACAGCACCGCGTTCGATCCCAGTTCATCATGCGCCGGCACGATGGTGAACGACGGCGCCGCCAGGCAGCGATGAAACCACCGCGTCGACCTCGGCCGAGGTCACGCGCGGAATATCGCCCGGCATCGTCAGCAGCGCCCCCTTCCCTTCCGCCGCCAGCACCCGCGCCATGCCGTTCACCGCGCCGGTATGGCCGTCGAGCGCGCCCTCGGTCACCACGCGCGCGCCGTAACGTTCGGCCAGTTCGCGGCCGCAGGATCGACCGTGTTGACCAGGATGCCGGCCAGGCGCGTTGCGCCGGCCAGAGCCGACAGCACGTCCTCCAGCATCGTCGCCGCCAGCACCTCCCGCTGCGCCGGGGTCAGCAACGAGCCGGTCCGCTGCTTGGCGCCGGTGAACTCCTTCACCGGAACGCCCGCCCAGACATCGATCATCGGACGTCGATCACCTGTTGCTATGCCGCAATCCACGCAGTTCGCGCCGGCGCAGAACCGCGGCCGCGTCCATGACGATTTTTGCCAACGCCTCGCGGTCCTCGATCGTCGTCATCAGCGTCTGCGCCAGCGTTACCCGCGCATCGATCGAAACGACCTCGGACATGTCGGCGTGATCGATCACGTAACCATCCAGCAGATCGGCATAACGATGCGCGACCGTTCCGGCCGAGGGATCCAGACCCAGTTCCTTCATCATCTTGGCGGTCGGACCTTTCACCGCCCGCCCGGCGATGATCGGCGAAACCGCGATGATCGGCGCCGTGCAGGCGATCATCGCCTCGCGCACGCCGGGGATCGCCAGGATCGGCTCGACGCTGATGAACGGATTGGACGGGCAGATCACGATCGCCTCCAGCGACGGATCGGCCAGAGCAGCGATGAAACGCGGATGCGGCTTGCGCCGCGCCGGCACCCTGGAACTGCAACTGGCTCACCACCGGCTCGCACCGGCGATGCACGAAATACTCCTGGAAATCGAGCCAGCCCACATCGGTGAGCAACCGCGTCCGCACCGGATCGTCGCTCATCGGCACGACCGCGGGGCCAACGCCCATCCGCCGGCACAGATCGGCGGTGACGGCGGACAGGCTTTCGCCCGCCTTCAGCCGCCGCGTTCGTTCCACATGCAAAGCGACATCGCGATCGCCGAGGCGGAACCAGGTCTCGCCGCCGAGCGCCTCCATCGTTTCCATGAACGACCAGGTTTCGTCGTGCCGGCCCCAGCCAAGTTCGCGATTGGCCAGCCCGGCCAGCGTATAGGTGACGGTATCGATATCGGGCGAAATCGACAGGCCGAGATGCTCGAAATCGTCGCCGGTGTTGACGACGACCAGCAGGTCCTCGGGCGGCATGATGCGCGCCAGGCCCAGAGCGAGCTTGGCGCCGCCGACGCCGCCGGAAGGGATCACGGGCGATGATCACTGGAACAGATCCTCTTCGGGCGGCCGTACCAGTTCCGCGACCGGCGCGTCGGGCGCGGTCCACGTCAGGCCGCGCACGACGACGACAGGTTGGGCCTCGGCCGCCTGGCCCTGCAGCAATGAGGCGGCGGCGGCGATCTCATCGGCGAAACCGATGATGCTGACTTCAAGGATGCGGCCGAACAGATCGGGCTGGCCGCGCAGGTCGATCAACGACGGGCAGGCCGGCGCAACCGATCGCGACGCCGGCGGTGCCGCGGCGCCAGGGGCGGCCGAAGCTGTCGCTGATGACGACGCCGACATCCGCCTGCGCCGCCAGCGCGGCGCGGATCGCTTCGGCCGAGCCATCCGGATCGACCGGCAGCAGCAACGCGCGCTGACGCCCGTCGGGCTGCGCGACATTCGACTGATCGACGCCGGCGTTCGCCATCACGAAGCCCAGCCGGTGCTGCATGATCATCAGGTTCGGCCGGCTGCGCACGACCTTCGCCGATTCCGACAGCACGACCTGGACGATGCGCGGATCCTTGCCGACCTCGCCGCCAGCGCGATCGCCTCGCGCCGACGGCACCACGTCGCCGAGATCGACCGTGCGTCCTTCGGCTTTGGAGACGATCTTCTGCGCGACCACGACGACGTCGCCATCGCGCAGCGCCTGCCCGGCGCGATCCAGGCCGGCCAGGATCAGCGCCGGGAGATCGTCCCCGGCCCGCACCATCGGCAGGCCAGGGATCGCGAAGAGTTCGAGTACGCGCGCGGTCATGTTATCCGAAGCGCTGGCGCAGCTTCGGCAGCACCTGCTCGCCATAGAGTTTCAGGAACCGCACCTGGTCCGGGCCAGGCGCGTGGAACACCAGATGGCGGAAACCCATGTCGATATACGGCTTGATCTTCTCGATGTGCTCGTCCGGATCGGAGGACACGATCCAGCGGCTGGCGGCGCGCTCGATCGGCAGCGCGTCGGCGAGGCGCTCCATCTCCTCCGGGTCGTGGACCGACATCTTTCTCTTCCGGCGTCAGCGCCAGCGCCGCCCAGATCCGCGTGTCTTCCAGCGCCCGCTGCTTGTCGGTGTCGAACGAGACCTTCATCTCGATCATCCGGTCGTAATCGGGCTTCGGCTTGACGACAGCGTCAGCCCCTCCGCGACATTCGGCAGCAGCGTCTCGGTGTAGAGGTCCCAGTTCTTGCCGCTGGTGCAGATGAACCCGTCCGCCATGCGGCCGGCGTATTTGGCGACCTGAGGGCCGGCGCCGGCGACATAGATCGGCAGGAACGCGCCCGGCTTGTCGTAGATCGTGGCGTTCTGGGTCTTGTAGTATTCGCCCTCGAAACTGACGTGGTCCTCGGCCCACAGCTTGCGGATCAGGGTGATCGCCTCCCGCAGCCGGGCGAACCGCTCCTTCGTTTCCGGCCATTCCATGCCGGTGGACGGGACCTCGTTCAGCCCCTCGCCGGTGCCGACGCCCAGGATCACCCGGCCGGGAAACATCGAGCCCAAGCGTGCCGAATACCTGGGCGACCACCGACGGGTGATAGCGGAAGGTCGGCGTCAGCACGCTGGTGCCCATGACGATGCGCTGCGTGCTGGCGCCCAGCGCGCCCAGCCACGCCAGCGCGGACGGCGCGTGGCCGTCGGTGTGCCTCCAGGGCTGGAAGTGGTCGCTGACGAAGACGGAATCGAAACCAGCCCGCTCGGCCTCGACCGAGAAATCCAGCAGCGGCCTGGGCGCGAACTGCTCCGCCGACGCCTTGTATCCGAGCTTCAGGGTCATGGACCGGTCTCCTTCAGTTGGCCGCACGCTACCGCCGACCCGGTGTCGCGGCAATCCGCAGGCCGACGCGCTGGGCGGATGCCGGATGTGCAAATCCATATACGCACGTGTTGACGCTTATTTAGGCGTTCGAACCGGGCCCTGCTTGCCCGCTCGGCCGAAATGGCCGTGCTGCGGTGCGGCATAGAGCTTTGCGTCAGAGTTGCGCATATGCGTAGCAGCGATGCACGCACGTGAAAGTCCTGCTGGCGGACGACGATGCGGAACGGGCCGGCGCGGTCGCGCGGGTGCTTGCCGCGGATCCCGGACTGACCGTGGTGCGGCTGAGACCCGGCGAATCCCTGGCCGAGGCGGTTGCGTCGCATCGCCCCGGACGTCGTGCTGGTGGATATGGCGCGTCCGGACCGCGATGCGCTGGATGGCATACGCCTGATGGCCGCGGTAATCCCTCGGCCGGTGGTGCTGTTCGTGGATGAGGACGACCCGGCATTCATGGAGGAAGCGATCAATGCCGGCGTTTCCTCGTACAACGCGATCGGCATGCCGCCGCCGGACGTCAAGCCGATCCTGCGGGCCGCGGCGGCACTGTTTCGCCGGCATCAGCAGGCTCGCAGACGATCTGAAGGAGGCAGAAGCTCGCTTGCAGGAGCGGGCGGTTATCGACAAGGCCAAGGCACATGCTGATCAAGCAACGCCGGCTGAGCGAACCGGACGCCTATAAATGGCTCCGCCGCAGCGCCATGAGCAGCGCTCGGCGGATCGTCGATGTGGCGAGCGAACTGATAAAAACCATGGAAGGGAACGCGCGATGAGCAAGCCGATCCGCGTCGGTCTGTTGCGGCTGGTCGACAGCGCCCCCGTCATTCTCGCCGAGGCCGAGCGGCTTGTTCCGCGACCAGGGCATCGACGTGCAGATCAGCATCGAGCCGTCCTGGTCCAACATCGCCGACAAACTGACCTATGGCGTGCTGGATGCCGCGGTGATGCTGCCGCCACTGGCGCTCGCGGCCTGTGCTGGGTTGCGCGGGCCGAAAGCGCGCCTGCGTGGTGCCGATGTCGCTCAGCCAGGGCGGCAACGCGATCGTGGCCAGCAATCGGGCGGCGGCCAGCCTGACCGAAGACGGCGACGGACGCCGCGGCTGCGGCTGCTGGAGTGGCTGCGCGACTCAGCAGGCCAGGCCGCGGTTCGCGGTGGTGCACGCGTTTTCCACCCATAATCTGCTGCTGCGCTACTGGCTGGCGTCCGGCGGCGCGGACCCCGACCGGGATATCGAAACCGTCGTGATTCCGCCGGAGAACGTGGTGGAGGCGCTGGCCGCGGGCAGCATCGCGGGGTTCTGCGCCGGCGCGCCGTGGGGCGATGTCGCGGAAGCGCAGCGGCGCCGGACGGATCCTGATCGGGACGTCGGTGATCTGGCCGTTCCATCCGGAGAAATGCCTGTGCGTCGGGGAAGCCTGGGCGGAGGCCAATCCGGACTTGCTGCACCACCTGCTGCGCGCCGTGCTGCAGGCCCAGGTCCGCTGCGACCAGCCGGAGGAAGCGGCGGGGATCGCGGCGCTGTTGGCCGATCCGAATGGATTGCGGATTGCCGGAGGAAGCTTGCCGAGCGGCGCTGCCGGGCGGGTCGGGGGCGGAGTTGATCCGGTTCCACACCAGGGAAGCCTGGTTTCCGGCGCGCGCTCACGCGGTGTGGTTCCTTGGACAGATGCGGCGCTGGGGATGGCTCGATGAGCAGGCCGATCTCGGAAGCTCTGGCGGCGCAGGTCTATCGGCCTGATCTTCTGGCATCGGCGGTCGAAGCCGAGGGCCTTTATCCGGCCGCCGGCCTGCCTGCACTGGAGGGGACCGCGATGCTGCCGATGCCTGATGACGAAGCGTTCGCCCCGCGAGGACGGAGATAAGGCCGCGCACAACAAATGGTACAGGCTTCTATCTGTGGCAAATTTTCAGCAATATCTTCGCCAGTTGCTCCACCCGATATGGCTTGGACAGCACGGGCGCGCTCTTCAAATTAACCGGTGTGGCGTCGGTGCCATAGCCGGTCGCAAATACGAAGGGCACCGCGCGCTCCTTCAGCACTTCCGCAACTGGGTAGCTCAACTCCCCAGCCAAATTTACATCCAACACGCCCGCATCCAGGTCAAGCGCACGCGCTTGCTTCAGGGCGTCGTTCAACCGTGATGCGACAGCGGCCACGCTGCAGCCGAGGTCTCCCAGGCAGTCCTCGAGCATCATGGCAATAATAGGCTCGTCCTCAACGACCAGCACACGCAGGCCCGTCAAAGTCATCTGCTGTTGATTTGTCATGGGCTGCCGACATCAGGAAGGGCTTCGGGCGCTGCCGCAATCTCGGCAACATCCATCTCAAAAGCGCAGATTACACCATCCGGCGCAAACGAGAGCCGTGTGGGTCCGCCAAGGTCTTGCGCGAGACTGCGCTCGATCAGACGCGTTCCGAAACCGCGGCGCATGGGGGTGATCACCGCCGGACCGCCGCGTTCGGTCCAGACCAGACGGAAATGTCCATCCACAATGCCCCATTGTATTTCGACCATGCCTTCATCGCTGGATAGCGCGCCATACTTCAACGCGTTCGTGGCAAGCTCATTCAGCCCCATTGACAATCCAACGGCGACACGGGGCAGTAAACGCACGCGCGGTCCAGAGATCTGGAAGCGGCTTCCGTCTGACCTGCCATAGGGAGCCAGCACCGCGGCTACAACGTCGTCCAGACGCGCTCCGGCCCAATACTCATGGGTGAGCACGTCATGAACAGCGGACAGGGCATCCAGGCGGCCCTCAAATGCGCGCCGCAATTCCGGTTCGACCCCACGCAGAGTCTGAGCTGCCGTCGCATGCACGATTGCGAGCGTATTTTTCACCCGATGGTTGAGCTCATGAACCAGCCGCCGCAGGCGATCTTCGTTGCGCTTTCGCTCGGTGATCTCGACTGACACACCCACCAAGCCGGTCACTTGTCCGTCGGCATCGTGCAGCGGTGATTTGGTTGAGAGCCATACCCGTACCTGCCCCCCATCGGTCCCGACCAGTTCCTCCAGCTCCTCGACGATTTGGTTCGTCTCCATGACGCGCCGATCCGCGGCCATCACCTTTGCAGCCTGCTCCTGGTCGTCGAGGAACTCAGCGTCAGTGCATCCCTGGACCCCAGACCACGGCTTGCCGATCAGCGCCATGACCGGGGGATTGGCGAGCATCATCCGCCCCTGCCGGTCCTTGGCGTAGATCAGCCCTGGCGCCGCCTCGACGATCGACCGCAACAAGCGCTCGCTCTCCTGTTTTGCAAGCGCGGCATGTAGATCGCGTTCGCGCACCGCCGCTTCACGCCGTTGCCGCCCCAAATGGATCGCAGCGGCGACGCCGCCACTTAATTCGCGGGCGCTGAACGGCTTGACCAGATAATCGTCCGCCCCGGCTGCCAGTCCCTCGCACGCGCCTCTTCCCGCGCGGGCCGATAGCAGGATGACAACAAGTCCCTCCAACGCTGGGTCGGCGCGCAATTCGCGGAGCAATTCGAAGCCGTCCAGGAGAGGCATCATGACGTCGGTCAGAACCAGATCGGGTAGTGGCCCCTGGCGGACAACTTCCAGCGCGCCTTTGCCATCCTGAACAGCCTGTACCGCATAGCCCTCTTGCCGCAGAATCCGTGCGACATAAGCGAGCATGTCCGAATTGTCGTCAGCCAGGAGGATGCGTGCTTCCCCCTTGGAACCGGAGCCAGGTCTTCCTGCTTGGGAGGCCCCTCTCCAGGCGAATCGGCCTCGCTCGGAAGCCAGCGAAGCGCCTCCTCAAGGAAGGCGCTGGCTCCGATGGCAGTTGATGCCAGGCCCCCGTCGTGGATGTGCTCAGGTGGCAGGTGAGCGATTCCATGAGGGACCGAGACAACGAATTGCGTGCCCGCCCCGAGACCGCTGCTGACCCGGATCGTTCCGCCATGCCGCTTTACCAGCTCCTCGACCAGGGCGAGCCCGATCCGCTGCCCTCGTGCGTGCGCCCGCGCTGCCCTTCAATCCGGTAAAATCGCTCAAAAACCCGCGGCAGCTCGCTCGCTGCGATGCCCACGCCAGTGTCGCGGACCACCAGATCCACGCCGTCTTCCGTGGGACCAAATGCAACGGTAATGCTGCCTTTCAGGGTAAACTTGAAAGCATTGGAGACCAGATTGAGGACAATCTTCTCCCACATGTCCCGGTCGACGTAAGTAGGCTGGTCGACCGGCTTACAGTCCACGATCAGGTCCACTCCGGCGCGTTCGCAGGCGGAGCGAAAGCTGCTCGCCAAATCGCCGGTGAGGGCGGCGAGATCGACCGGCTCGAAACGCGCCTGAAGCCGGGCCGGATTCAATACGGGAAAAATCGAGCAGGGAATTAACAAGTTTGAGCAGGCGAAGCGCGTTGCGGCGGACCATCTCCAAACGCTCGCGCTGTGGCCGCGTCAGAGCATCCGCCTCCGCCAAAGCGTCCTCAAGCGGTCCGAGCATGAGCGTCAGTGGCGTTCGGAACTCATGTGAGACGTTCGAAAAAAACGCGATCTTCGCCTGGTCGATTGCCGCAAGAGCTTCGGCGCGCCGGCGCTCTTCCTCGAATGTCTGTGCACGCGCAAGGGCGGCGGCGATAGCAGCGACCACCAGATCATAGTATCCGCGGTAGAGATCATCGAACGGCAGGCGGGGACTGGCTCCGGCAATCATCACAGCCACAGGTGCGTCCGATCCGGGCAGGCAGATCGTTAAAGCAACAGCCGCGTCGGGAGGCTCCTCGTAGGGACCGCACTGTATCGACTTAAAGACATGGCCGAGCCCCCTGATGATCTCGGTGCCGCCAGACTGAATGAGACGAGCAATGGGCCACGGTGCGGCGGTGTCGGCTGCCAGCACCTCGGGCGCGACGGCTGTACCGGCGGGGAGACCAATGCACGAGGCGAGACTATATGACGGATCGGAGTCGCGCGTGTGTGTCAGGCGATACAAAATTACAAACGGAAGGTCGAACTGCAGTGCTGCCAAGACTTCGGAAGTAAGACTGAAGACGGCGTCCGTTGTTCTCGCCTCGCCGAGCCGCGCGGTCAGGTCGCGCACGGAGCGGGTCCGCCGTTCTCCCAGCATGGTGGCGGTTGTTTCTGTTACCGGATGGAACAGTCCCGCGATGCCGCCCGACTCGTCACGAATTGGGCTCAGGGAGAAGGTGAAGAAAGTCTCCTCGAGATATCCGTTCCTGTGAAGGAACATACGTTGGTTTTCAAGGTAGGACGTTCGCCCCGCCAAGGCGACCGAAAACGGCTCGCCAATGGCGGGCCAGGCCGAGGCCCAGGAGACCGAGTAGTCCATGCCCAGAAAAGCCGGGTGCCCTTCGCCGCATACCACCTTGTAGCCATCGTTATAAATCTGGGTATGGTGCGGCCCCCATATGATGTCGATCGGGAAATTTGACGCTAGACAAAGACTGACAGTTGTACGCAGGCTTTGCGGCCATTCCCGGATCGGGCCAAGCGGGGTGGCCGACCAATCTTTCGAGCGGATAAGCCTGGCCATCTCGCTGTCGCCAGCGAGGAAATCCATCTCGCCGGCGACGTTTTCTGTGATCATCCGATCCACGGGACGACCCCACTCCAATCAACAGTTTCGCCGGGCAGCCTCATTCTCGTCGATGTAGGGCTCAGCCTCCGGCACACACGCGTACTTCCAGCGTCGACCTGCGGTTTGCTGACCCACCGCTCCAACTGCGTTTCTCTAAGGCATGTAACGGTTCGACGGTCGTCAAGGGCATACCGGCATGCAGCCGCCCAATCCAGTTCGAATCTGAATGTTACTGCTCCAGGCACCACATCCCTCAACCGCTGGTCTGGGCTCCCACTTGCCACCTGCGATACTCGCATTGATACCTGGAGTTACGCTTTACGTTGTGCAATGCAGAGCCTACACAACCGATATAGGGAATCAAGTCTGCCTGAAATACCACACGTGGAGTGTGGTTCATCCTGGTATCGCAAGTAAACTAAGCCGCTCTCTGCACCCTCTCCGGCTATGGCTTCGCGTGTGTGAGCGGCGCGCACTATCGCCGGCGTTATGTGGTCAATGGCCTATCGCGCAATTCGAGCATTTTTCATCCAGAAAGTTACGTATGGAACTTGATTGCTGCATAAATTCGATGGGACTGGGCGATACCCGCTCAAAGGAAACGGCCTGCCTCGACAGCCCGGCCCTAGTCTGTTTCACTCAACTCGCCGGCCAGAGGCGCGTGATTCAATAGCGCGGCGAGGATGGTCCCCCCGGCGGCATTGCCAAGAAACACCGGCACCAGAAAGCGAAAAGCGTAATCGCTGACCGTGGCGTAGCCGGTGAACACGCGGAACGCCGCTTCCACCGACCCGGCGATGATATGCGGGAACTGGCAGATTGCGATCACGTAGGTCAGCAGAATGATGATCGGGGTCCGGCCCGTGTGGACGGACGGCAGCAGCCAAACCATCAAGCCGATCAGCCAGCCTGCCGATCCGCCTGTTAGAACCGTACGCCAGAACGGTTCCTCCATGGTATGCATCGAAATCTCCACCATCGCTTGCATTGTCGCTGGCGGAAACACATCCGGGATCGAGACAATCGCGGCAAACACCCAGGTGGCGCCAAGATTGGCACTCAGCACGACCAGCCAGACCCGCACCGCGCGCAGGAACGTGCGTGAGTCCCGCCGCGTCAGCACTGGAATGACCGCTGTCAGAGTGGTCTCGGTGAACAGCTGTTGCCGACCGAGGATTACGATCAGAAAGCCGACCGAATAGCCGAACCCTGCAACCAGCGGACGCCAGGGGAGATCCGGCAACCGAGCCTGCAACGTCGCCTGGGTCAGGAACGAAAATCCGATTGACAGACCGGCGGCGATCCCGGACCACGCCAGCCCGCCGAACGAGCGTTCCAGTTCCTCCTCGCCCTGGTCGCGGACGATCTCGTGGATGACCAGTGCGCCCATGGGCGCCCCCGCCGCGGCCTGGCGCTGCTCTTTCTGATCCAGATGAGGGGAAGACTCCCCGGCTTCGGCCATGCCGGCTCCATTTGCAGTGCGAGTGCGTAACGCGCGGAACCGGACCGCGTTGGGATGCTTTAAATCACGATCGATATGGCGTGCGAGCAACCACCCGGCTAAGATCGACACGCGCTCACCATCTGGTGGTGGAAAGGCGCGTGACCGATTGCCGATATGGTGGCAGCCTGTGACTTAAATCTGGATTTAAACCTGGGAGCATGCCAATGGCATTCAGGAGCGGCCGTCATTTTCTGCAAATCCCTGGGCCGACCAACGTGCCGGATCGCATCCTGCGCGCCATCGACATGCCGACCATGGACCATCGTGGGCCCGAGTTCTCGACCCTGGGGAAGACCGTGTTGTCAGGCTTGCAGGCTATCTTCCAGACGACCGGTCCGGTGGTGATCTACCCTGCCTCGGGCACCGGCGCCTGGGAGGCCGCCATCGTCAACACGCTCTCGCCAGGCGACCGGGTCCTGATGGTCGAGACTGGACACTTCGCCTCGTTGTGGTCCGCGATGGCCACGCGACTGCGGTTGCTGGTCGAGATCATCCCAGGCGACTGGCGCCATGGCGTCGATCCAGTGGACGTCGAATCGCGCCTCCTCACCGATAAGCAGCACACCATCCGCGCCGTAATGGTGGTGCACAACGAAACCTCGACCGGCGTGACCAGCCGGATACCGGAGATCCGCGCGGCGATCGACCGCGCCGGGCATCCCGCGCTGTTCATGGTGGACACGATCAGTTCGCTCGCTTCGATGGAATACCGGCACGACGCCTGGGGCGTGGACGTGACCGTCGCCGGATCGCAGAAGGGGCTGATGCTGCCGCCCTGGGCTGAGCTTCAACGCGGTGTCGGAAAAGGCACTGGCGGCGAACAAGACCGCCGCCATGCCGCGCTCCTACTGGGATTGGCAGGAGATGATGGCGAACAACGCGTCGGGATTTTTCCCCTACACCCCCGCCACCAACCTGCTGTACGGCCTGCGTGAGGCCTTGGCGATGCTGCAGGAGGAAGGACTGGACAACGTATTCGCCCGCCACGCCAGGCACGCCGCGGCAACGCGGGCGGCGGTGCGTGCCTGGGACCTGGATATCCTGTGCCAGGATCCGCGCGAATACTCTAACGTCACTCACCGCAGTGGTGATGCCGGACGGGCACGACGCCGACGCCCTTCGGAAAACGATCCTTGACCGCTACAACATGTCCTTGGGAACCGGGCTGGCGCAATTGAAAGGAAGTGTCTTCCGCATCGGCCATCTCGGCGATTTCAACGACCTTGACGCTGATGGGCACCTTGTCGGGCGTCGAGATGGGCCTGCACGATGCCGGCGTGCCGCACCGTCAGGGCGGGGTCGCAGCGGCGATGGACGTTTTGGCCAATCGCGCCGGCAAGGCAGACGCGGCCAAGGCAGCCTGACGCGTCGCGGCCACTTCGGCGCCGCTGCTGTAACCCTGGCAAGCCGGCGTGTGGGCACCCGAGGTCACACGTCGTCCGGTGACAAGGTGACGATCAGGTCGGCACACCGCCTGTGAACCTCGGCCTCGCGCTCCAGGTTCTTGGGAAACCGGGTGCGAGTGGACTGCACCATCGCCTGCTTGGCCTTTCCCTCGTGCCACGCTCGGGCGGCCTGCAACGCAGCCTCCCATCCACGCTGGAACTCGGCATTTTTCTGGTCGGATCCCTTCGCCATGGCACCCCCTCTGACAACCTCCCTCGACAGCCCACCCGCATCGTTCCTATGTGTCCCGGTCCGGCGGAGGAAAACAGAATGACCGAACAGGTTGCGCAGCATTATGGCAAGGGCGGCTTGCTCGACCGAATACTCGGCGCGCTCGTCGAGGCAGGGAAGGACATAGACCACCTGACGATCGACGACCTTGCGCCGGTGGATGAATTCCATTCGCGCCGGCGGCTTGCCACGCAGGAGTTGGCGTCCATGCTGGCGCCCACGGCCACCGACAACGTAATCGATATCGGGTCGGGGCTTGGCGGCCCATCGCGGTACCTGGCGACGACATACGGTTGTCGCGTCAGCGGGGTCGACCTAACACCAGAGTTCGTTGAAACCGCCGTGGTCCTGACCGCCCGCATCGGCCTATCGGATCGTGTGGATTTCCGCTTCGGTTCCGCCCTGGACCTGCCGTTTCCAAATGCCACCTTCGCGTGCGCCTGGTCACAGAATGTGGCGATGAACATCGAGGACCGTCCGCGCTACTACGCCGAGATCCACCGCGTCCTGCGCCCGGGTGGCCGCTTGGCAATCCAGGAGGTGGCGGCGGGAAACGGGGCCGCTCTCGATTTCCCAGTGATGTGGGCCGATCGGCCGGAAATCAGCTTCCTCCGTACACCAAAAGAAACGCGCGTATTGCTGGAAGCGGCCGGCTTTCGCGTTCTACAATGGATCGACAACACTGAAACGGCGCTCGCCGAGGTGGAGGCCGAACGTGCCCGCGGTCCCGCTGCTCCACCGATCCTGGGAATCCACCTGATCGTGGGACCGAGTATTCAAGAAAAACTACGGAATGCCCAGCGCTCAATGGTCGACGGACGCACCCGTCTGATCAACGCGGTGCTGGCCAAGGCGTGACGAAAAAACGCGGTCGCGCCAGCGCATGCCGGTCCGCGCTTGGGGGCGGCACCTGCACCGAGCGGGTGGCGGAGGCGCAAAGGGAGACTTTGAGGTTGATCCGACCGAGGAAGCTCTTGCCGGGGCATTGATCCGAATCCCCCGCGAAAGGTTCAACACGGAGGTCGCGAAGACCTGTCGTGCTTACGAACAGTACCTGGCTGAATACGGAAGCCTTGGCGAAGCAGTCCGGACCGCTTCCGATGCCACTGAGTAGTCCGCGTCGGCTGGTCATTGTACGTCATCGCGTACGTGGCTTCCGCGCACCGTTCCTACTCGTTGTGCAGCACCACCGCATTTCCCGCGCCAACGCGTTTAGTCGCGCCGGTTTCGCCTTCGCTGCCAAGTGACGTCGACCTGCTGGTCCCGCCCTTGCTCATCGAGGGCATCGTGTATCGCGCTCGGCTTCTTGACATGACCGCTAATCCTGTCGGTCTTCTCGGCGAGCTTGTGATGTCAGCAGACCCGGCCGTGATTCCATTCTTGGCGCCGTGGACATCATTCTGTACGGCTACCCGGTCGGGCACCCGAGCTGACGTCGAACCGGTCTGACTACCCCCTCCTCGTCGCAGTAGTCAGAGTCAGGCGGGCTCCGTCGGCAGACCGGCCGCGGCCAACTCTTTGAATCCTCCTGCATTCCGCACGTCCGAGAAGCCCAGGTCGAGCAGTGTCTTCCCGGCGAGCGCGGCCCGTCCACCTGATCCGCAATAGAGAATCACTGGACGATCCTTCCGAAGCGCCGGATCGTGCGTCGGCAACTCAGGATCGGCCTTGAATTCGAGCAACCCACGAGAAATCGCCAGCGCGCCTTTGATTTTGCCGCTGGCCGCCACCTCTGTCCCGTCTCGCACGTCAACGACCACTGCGTCGGCAGTCTTCACCATGGAAGCCACTTCCGCCGGCGAGATCGCCGGCACAGCAGCTCGGGCGGCAGACAGCAGATCCTTAACGGTCATCGGCATCTCGGCGGTCCCTCCTGTTATTGGATCAATCTACGTCGCGGCAAGCTCGCTGTCGGGCGGAGCATGCGCACTCACGGACGAACCGACTACACCCGCAGGCGCCGGCCGTCCATCGCCGGAAAAATTTTCGAGCGACGGAATAAGGTCCCCTCAGTTGCGTCAACTGCCCTGACAGCAGCCGGCATCCGCATCAGCGGAACCTGGAACAAACCGCAGTGAGGGATATTTACGCATGCGACTCTCATTTCTGACCAGGATCGTTCTTGCCTGGAGTTTCGGGTTCCTTGGAACCGCACATGCACAGGATGCCGCGGCGGGCGCGCGAGTCTTCAGGTCCCAGTGCAGCATCTGTCACTCGCCCCAACCTGGCCGAAATATTATCGGTCCAAGTCTCTTCGGCGTCGTTGGCCGCCATTCCGGAATGATACCGGATTTTCGTTATTCCGCCGCTAATCGGGCGTCCGGCCTTGTCTGGAATCCCCCCACCCTCGATCGCTATCTGAGCGCCCCGCGTGAAGTCGTACCGGGCACGCTGATGACCTATCCGGGACTGAAAGACGAGCATCAGCGCGACGACCTGATCGCTTATCTGGCCAGCCTGCGGTAGATCGTGGTCGTGTCGGGTCTTTTTGCGAGGTTCGGCGGCCTCGCCGTTCTCGCGACCCTCATGCTGGCAGCAGCCGCTCGGCCATCAGGGGCAGTACCCTCCTTCGCCGCACAGACCGGCCAGCCGTGCATCGCCTGTCATATCGGCGCCTTCGGACCACAGCTCACACCGCTCGGCCGGGCGTTCAAGATCGGTGGCTATACCCAGGACGGCGGCCAAGGCCCGCTGGCGACGATCCCGTTGGCCGGCTTCGTGCTTAACTCCTTCACCCACACGAGCGCACCACAACCGCAGCCGGCGGCGCCGGACTTCGGTCGCAACAACAATCCATCTCTCGACCAGATCAGCCTGTTTTTCGCTGGACGAATCAACGACTACATCGGAGCCTTTGTACAAGGCACCTACGATGGAGTTGGCCACGCCTTCCTTCTCGACAATACCGACTTGCGAATGACAACCGTTCTGGACGCCAACGGCCAGGATCTGCGTGTCGGGCTTTCCGTGAACAACGGACCCACCGTTCAGGACCCATATAATTCAACGTTCGCCTGGATCTTTCCATTTGCCTCCTCGGCTCTCGCGCCGACGCCAGCGGCGCAGCCGCTGCTGGCAGGGGGCCTGATCGGCAATTCGATCGGCTCCACGGTCTACGCTTGGGCACGACCGCAAACTCTACATCGAGGGTGGCCTCTACAACACGTATGGACCCACGCTTCTCAGTCTGACCGGCAGCACGCTGGGTCCGGGCGCCACCGCCAATCCGGCTCCCTATGGCCGGATCGCCTACGAATGGAACTGGGACGCTCAGTCGGCGCATATCGGCGCGGTGGCGCTCTACTCCAACATCAGTCCGGCCAATGGCGAGCGCAGCGTCAACACCTTGTTCGGCCACGACAGTTACACGGACGTCGCCATCGACGGTGGCTATCAATTCCTTGGCGACGGCACGCACATCGCCACCGCCGATGCCATCCTCACACATGAGGACCAGAACCTGCAGGCCTCCACTGCGCTAGGGACCTCCACTTCCCCCAACAACCACCTGAACCAGATCCGGCTGAACCTCGCTTACTTCTATCAGAACACCTACGGTCTCAATCTTGGATGGCAGGACACCTGGGGCAACGCAAACCCTGCCCTGTTCGCCCCCCAACCGATCAGCGGCAGCGCCAACGGCAAGCCGAACAGCAACAGCTTCGTCATCGAGGCTGACTGGGTGCCGTTCGGCAAGGAGAACTCCTGGGGCAGACCTTTGGCGAACCTCAAGCTGGGAATACAGTATACGATCTACACGGAGTTCAATGGCGGCACGAAAAACTACGATGGCTTTGGCGACAACGCGAGCGGCAACAACACCCTGTTTCTCTTTGCCTGGCTAGCATTTTGAACCGCCGCCGAATTGACACGATGACTTGTGGATCGACGGCCGCGGAGCCGCTTGGAACCATCGTCTGCCGCTTCGAATATATCCCAAAGGCGGGGAGGTGGGCTCGGCGTTTTACGACTCGAATCGCGAAGCCACTTCAGGATGATTAAATTGATCACGGAACAAAAACATCTCCGCTCAGAGTGAAAATGCTCTAGATCCTCAACAATAACTCGGGCTTTGCGAGTATCTACCCCGTGCCATCTTCCAACATGCGCGCCAAGAAGAACCGCATCATCTCGCCGGTCGCATCTGGTCCGAGCGGGTCGGTGTAGGAACCATCGGGACTCCCGCCAAACCACGCATGGCCCGCACCATGCACGACCCATTTTTCCACCACCGTGGTGCCATCGCGATTCGAATGCAGCGTTCGGCTGTAAGCGTGACCGCCCGGCACCTTCCCGACTTCAACCCGCGTCCGCAATGGTTCGTCGCTAACGAATTGCGCGATGACGGCGTCGCCGTTCCGGGGGTGCACCGTGGTATCCCGTTCGCCATGAAAAACAATGGCCGGCACGACGCGTTTCCGGTCCGCTCGAGCGCGGCCATCGGCCCCGCGCTGCATCGCAGTGAACGCCGATTGCATATCGCGCGCCGCACCGCACGCCAGCCCCGAATGTACACCGATTGCGGCATAGAGCTCTGAATACGCGTCGCCCATGATCGCGGCGGCCGCTCCACCGGCCGACAATCCGGCGACATAGACCCGGCGCGGGTCGATCGCGTAGTCCCGCATGATTTCCTGCGTGATCCCGGCGATCAGCGACGGCTCTCCGCCGTTCCGCTGCTGGTCGGCATGATTGAACCAGTTCCAGCACTTCTGAATGTTGGCCGCACTCGTCTGGCCGGGATAGGCTACCAGGCAGTTGTGCCTCTCGGCTGCGACATTCATTCGCGTGCCCGCAGCGAAATCATCAGGCGACTGAGTGCAACCATGCAGCATGACGATCAGTGGAACCGGCCGCCCGCGATAGTCGCTGGGTATATACAATTTATAGGGGCGACTGCCAGTTTGGTTGCTGAACGCCTTCGCCAAGAACCGCGCCCCCTCCGATCCCTCGCCGGAACGCCGAGCTGCGGCGCCGGCGCCCGGCTTCGAAAAGCCAGCCAGCGGATGATCCCCGGTCTCGAATAGCCGCGCCAGCTTCGGCCCGGTCATTGATTTTGTGCCATCGAGCAGACGTTGCTTAATCGTACTCAGATCAATCGGCCCTTCCCCTTGCGTCAGGCGCGTGATGTGCCGCATCACATCCGGCAGGGAATATTTCATTATAACACTTTCTCTATGAAAACGGTCAGTGCACGCGGTCGGCCAAAGCAGCACGGACCTCGGCACTCGCATGCAGCGCACCCAGCACCGTCACCGAACTGATCGCCGCTCGGGCGAGTTCCGCGCTCACATCCGAGGCAATCGTTGCCAAACCGAGTACATTGATATGAAGCATCTCACCACGCTTCTGTGCCGCTTCAAGGTCCATACGTGTGTAGTGGCAGAGACCGAGCGCCAAGGTCTTCCTCGCAACCGACTGCCGAACCACATCTGCGTGGCGGTCCAACTGGTTGCGGATCGCTGTTCGAATGAAATCCGTCCGGTTGGCATAAAACCCATCCCGGACCATGAGATCGATGTGGCCGAGGTCCACGAAACCGAGGTTGATCGTAATCTTCTCGCTGTCGGCGCCCTTTGGGCGCAATTCCTGCACGCTCGCCATCACCATCCACGCACCATCCGGGTGGATGGTATATGGATGTCGGAGCGTCGTTTGCAAGGGCGGTTCGCTTCCGACGTGGGGTGGTCGTAGCTCTCGCTATCGCAGGCCAAGGCCGCGGGCGATGATCCCGCGTAGGATTTCCCGAGCGCCACCGCGCAGGGAGAATGAGGGAGCGTGCATCATGGTGTGCGCGAGCACGGCGGCGAACGCCTGGGTGGAGGTCGCGTCGGGTTCCTGGTCCACCAACTGGCGGGCAATTTCCGGGATCTCCTGCTCCACCAGGGCGCCGAGATCCTTCACCAGTGTCGCCTGCAGCGCCGGGTTCTGGCCCGCCTGCAACATGCCGGCGACGGACCAGGACATCCGCCGCAGAATCATAAAATGGGCGGTCAGGCGCCCGATCGCGACTGCGCCCGCATCGGACGGATCGGGGCCAAGGGCGCGGACCAACTCGGTGAATAGCACGAACGACGACAGGAACCGCTCCGGCCCGCTGCGTTCGAGCGCGAGTTCGCGGGTAACCTGGTTCCAGCCGTCACCCTCTTTTCCGAGCAGGGCGGTCTCGGGAAGGAAGGCGTCGGTGAAGACGACTTCGTTGAAATGATGCTCGCCGGTCAGGGCGATGATCGGGCGAATCGTGAGGCCGGGTGTGTTGTGCAGATCCACCAGGAACTGACTGACGCCGCCGTGGCGATCACCTGCCCGGTCTTCAGCCGCGCCGGTGCGGCAGAACAGGATCATGTAGTGCGATTTGTGGGCGAAGCTGGTCCAGACTTTTGTACCGCTGACCAGGTAGCCGCCCTGGACCTGTGCCGCCCGGGTACGGACCGAGGCGAGGTCGGAGCCGACATCGGGCTCGCTCATGCCGATGCAGAAGAACGCCTCCCCGGCGGCGATTTTCGGCAGTATTTGCTTTTGTTCGTCGGTACCGACACGCAGGATCAGCGGGCCGGACTGGCGATCGGCGATCCAGTGCAGCGCGACGGGGGCTCCGGCGGCGAGCATTTCCTCCAGCACCACATATCGCTCTAGAGAGGAGCGCTCGTGCCCGCCATACTGCTTCGGCCAAGTCATGCCAATCCAGCCGCGCTGGCCCATCTTGCGGCTGAACTCTGCGTCCATACCGGTCCAGGATTCAGCCTTCTCCACCGGCTTGCGATCCGCCAGTTCAGTGCGCAGGAAGTCGCGCACCTCTAGACGGAGCGCTTCGGCCTCGGGTGAAGGCGGCGGGGACGGGAAGCTGAAGGCGTTCACCGGCGGGTCCTCGGCAGTCGAATACCAGCCGGTAGACCGCGCTTTCCGAGGGGTCAAGGGACGACGTGAGCAGCGCGCGCAGGGCCTGCCCAACCCGGCGCCTGAACCGGCGTTATAGTCGGTAACGGCGGAGGCAGAGATGGGAGTCGGACAGTTCATCGCGATGCGCATGTTCGGCCGGCCACGAGGGATGTTGGGCCGCCTTGGCGGCATGATCATGGCCCGCTCCAACACCGGGCTCGGCTGCGAGGTGGCAAAAACACTGCAAATCCGCCCCACGGACTATGTACCTGGAGGTCGGGTTTGGACCGGGCGTGGTGATCGAATGTCTGACGCGGCTGGCGGCGAGGGGGCTTGTAGCCGGGGTCGACCCGTCAGCCATCATGGTCGCCAGGGCATGCTCCCAAAACGCCGCTTCTATCAAGCGAGGGCAGGTGGAGTTGCTGCGAGCGTCGGTGGTCAACCTGCCGTTTGACGAAAACGTCTTTGACCGGGGATTGACGATCAACTCGGCGCAGGTTTGGCCGGATCTGTGTGCCGGACTGCGCGAGATCCTGCGCGTCCTCAAGCCGGGCGGCCGATTTGCGTTCGGCTTCACATCATATCCGGGCCAAAATCCCGAGGGTTTGGCTGAAACGCTGCTGGCGGCTGGCTTCGCTAACGCACAGCTTTCGGTGATCGATACTGGGTTCTGTGTCCTGGCCAACAAGCCGGGGGAGGTGGACGCCGGAACCGTAACCACACTCGAGATCAGGCGGGCACTTGCCGAACCAAACGAGTAGGGCCCAGGCAGCGCACGGCGACGCGAGCTGAACCGTCGAGTGGGGAATAGCCCATGTCAATCTAAGCGCCCGCCATCGTCATCCCATCGATCCGAACCGTCGGCAAATCGGTGCCACGCCGGAACACCAGATCGGAGGCGGCAACCATGGCCGCGAACATCTCTAACAGGTTGCCCGCGACCGTAACCTCCGCCACCGGTTCGGCCAGCGCGCCGTCGCGGATCATGAAGCCGGCGGCGCCTCGGCTATAGTCGCCGGTGACGCCGTTCACCCCCATGCCGATCATCTCGGTGACGTAGAGACCCTCCCTGATGTCGGCCATCAGTTCGGCGGCCGTAACCTCCCCTGCGGCCAAATACAGATTGGTGGCCGCCGCCGAGGGCGGTCCGCTCGTGCCGCGCGTGGCATGCCCGGTCGGGGTCATACCGAGTTGCCGGGCGGACCGGCTCTCCAGCAACCATGTCGTCAGCACCCCGTCTTCGATGAGCGCGCGCGCCTGAGTGGGCGTGCCCTCGCCATCAAACGTGCGGGATCGCAGGCCCCGCACCCGCCGGGGATCGTCATAGATGTTGATGCCGCGTGCAAAAATTCGATGTCCCAGCTTGTCCTTCAGGAAGCTGGTGCCGCGTGCGACGCCGGCGCCGTTGATCGCGCCGGTCAGGTGCCCGAGCAGACCTCCCGCGACGCGAGGATCGTAGACGACCGGGATCTTGGCGGTCTTTGGGCGGATCGGGTTGAGCCGCGTGACGGCCCGTTCGCCAGCGCTCTTGCCGATCTTCACAGGCTCATCGAGGTCGGCGAAATAGACCGTGCTGTGGTAGTCGTAGTCGCGCTGCATGTCGGTGCCGGCGCCGGCCAGCGCGGTGGCGGAGATGGAATGGCTGGTGCCGATCCGCCGCCCGGCAAACCCCGCGGAGGTCATCAGAACGATCTCACTGCGGCCATACCCTGCCTCCGCACCTTCCGAATTGGTCACGCCGGAAACCGAGTAAGCGGCATCTTCGGCAGCCGCAGCTCGGGCCGCGAGAACATCGGGCGCGGGTTCGGCCGGGTCGACCATGTCCAGATCGACGGGATCCGGCGGCGCCCAGGTCTCGGCCAATCCCGCGAACGGGTCCTCCGGGACCACTTTCGCCATCGCCACCGCGCGTTCGACCAGCGCGGGGAAGCCGGCGGGGTCGTGCGAAGTGGACGAAACAATCGCAGACCGCTTGCCGACGAACACGCGCAGACCAAGATCGCGCCCTTCGGACCGCTCCAGGTGCTCGATCTTGCCTTGGCGTGACGCCACGGACAGCGAGGTGCCGTTCACCAGCACCGCATCCGCGACATCTGCACCGGCGGCGCGCGCCTGCCGCACGAGATCGGATACCAGGGAAAGAGAATCAGTCATAAAGTCGGTTCCTCCGCCGCAGGCTTGCGCAGCGTTCATAGAGCGTTTGCTTTCCGGGCCATAGATAGGAGTTGCCGAGGCGGATTGCAGCCGCATCAGCTTGACACCGCCCTGTCCCGCTTCATCATCCGTGCCAACGCAAGGGAGTGGGCATGTCCAGGCTCGACAATTGCTACAACGTTTTCGATCTGCGCGAAGCTGCCAAGCGGCGCTTGCCGAAGGCGGTGTTCGAGTTCGTCGATCGCTGCGACCGAGGACGAGTTGGCTCTGCGCAACAACCGGGCGGCATTCGAGCAAATCAAACTGAAGCATCGCGCGCTGGTAGATGTGTCCGGCCGGTCAACCAAGACGACCCTGTTTGGCAAGGAGATTTCTCTCCCTATGGCGATCGCGCCGACGGGTGCGGCTGGACTGTGCTGGCATGAGGGAGAGCTGGAGCTGGCCAAGGCGGCCGCGCGGGCTAAAATCCCGTTCACCTTGGCGACCTCAGCCATGACCTCGATGGAGAAAATCGCCAAGGAGGCAAGCTTTCGTTTGTGGTTCCAGCTTTATGTCTGGAAGCAGCGGGAACTATCCTATCAGTTGATCGAGCGTGCCAGGAACAACGGCTTCGAGGCACTGATCGTTACCACCGACACAATCGTTTCGCCTAACCGCGAGTATAATGCGAAGAATGGGTTTTTGCTCCCGTTCCACCCGACCTGGCGGTTCACCTGGGATATCATGCAACACCCTGTCTGGTTCAGTACCGTGCTGATGAAATACTTCACTAGCATTGGCATGCCGCGAAACGAGAACTATCCGGACCCGTATCGCCGTCCCGTCGGCACCGATCCCGGCACCCGCGAAGTCATGCGGCAGGACTCTTTGAACTGGGACGACATCAGGATTTTTCGCGACAAATGGCCCGGGATTTTGATGCTGAAGGGCATCAATCGAGTGGACGATGCGCTGAAGGCGATCGGCTATGGTGTTGATGGACTGATCGTGTCTAACCACGGTGGCCGCAACATGGACAGCGCGGCGGCCACGCTGGACATGCTGCCGGAGATCGCCGAGGCGGTCGGCGACAGGGCGACGGTCATCTTGGATTCCGGCGTCCGCCGCGGCTCCGACATCGTCAAGGCCCTGGCGCTCGGGGCAAAATGCGTCCTGACCGGTCGTGCGACATTATATGGAACAGCCGTCGGGGGCGAAACCGGCGCATCCAAGGCTGTCGGGTTTATCCAGACCGAGATGGACAAGACCATGGCCTACACCGGCTGCAACCGGGTAGATGAAATCTCGACGGATATCTTCTTCGGCGACCGGACGAGCAACCGGCTGATGGCAGGATAGGGCATGGTCGCGCCGACCGGCGTTGCGGTTTCGAAGCCAAGAAGCCAAAACGCGAGGCCGAGTGGAGCGGCATTTGCCTTGCATAATGGACCGCTCACTTTCGTCAGGAGAACGCTATGACCGAACACGTTTGGGACAAATTTCTGACCGAACGGGACAAGGCGGTGTTTGGGGCGGGCGGATTTGGCGCCACGGCCGATCTGGGCAGGCGCCCCACGCTTTTGGTGATCGACGTTAGTTGGGCTTTCTGCGGTGACAAGCCGGAACCGATCCTTGAGAGCATCAAGCGGTGGCGCACATCCTGCGGGGCTGAGAGCTGGATCGCGGTCGACCACATAAAAGCGCTGATCGAGAAGGCTCATAATCAGGGCCTACCGGTGATCTACACCACCGCGGAATACCGTGACGACAACTGGGACGCCGGGAGCTGGCGCTGGAAGAACCGCCGCCAGGACGAGGACATTGACCGGCCAAAAACCGAGCTGGACGGGAATGAGATCGTGTCGGCGATTGCGCCGGGGCCGCGAGACATCGTGGTGCGAAAGAAAAAGCCCTCGGGATTTTTCGGCACCGACCTGGCGTCCTACCTGACGCTATTGGGATGCGACAGCGTGGTGATCACCGGCACGACGACCTCGGGCTGCGTGCGGGCCACCGTGGTGGACGCGTTCAGCCTGAACTACCGCGTGGTCGTGGCCGAAGAGGCGTGCTTCGATCGGAGCGAAGCCAGCCATGCCATCAGTCTGTGCGACATGCACGCGAAATATGCAGACGTCATGAAGGTGGGCGAGGTCTTGGCTTATTTCGGCACGCTTCCGCCAGGCCAGTTCGACTTGCCGGCCGGTCACGGGGAGCGCTCCGGAGTCCGAAAGCTAGCCGCGGAGTAGTTCGGCCGAGAACAGCGGTGGCAAGGCGCCAAACCCCAAGCCGGAAGCTCGGCCAAATCTATCTGGCCGCCAGCACAGATTTGCGGCTGACCATCAGCGGTTGAATATGCTCCCCGAACGCCTCCATCCCAACAATGAAATCATCGAACGTGAGCATAACCCCGGCAATCCCTTCGATCGTATCCAATTCATCGAGCATCCTGGCCACGGTGGCATAGGACCCAACGACTGTGCCCATATTGAAATTTACCGCAGACGCCGGGTTGCTGATACTCGCGGCTGTGCCGCCGAGGTCAGCCTTGTCATCCGCCATGGCCTGCGCGCCCATCCAGCTCAGCGCGTCAAGGTCCTTGCCGGCTTTGTAGGCTTCCCATTTCGCCTGCGCCGCCGCATCGGTTTCGTCCGCGATCACCATGAACAACGCGTACGCGCCGACGTTCCGGCCTGTCTTCGCCACCGCCTGCATAAGCCGTCCGATCGTGGCGGCGCATTTCGTCGGCGTGTTGACGCCCTCGCCCAGACAGAAGTTGAAATCTGCATGTTCCGCCGCGAACGCCATGCCGACGTCGCTTTGGCCGGCAGAAACGATCGAGGGCGTCACCGAGGGGCGCGGACTTAACTTGCAGTCCACCATCTGGAAATAAGCGCCTTTGAGATCACAAGTGCCTTTTTCCCACAGCTCGCGCATCACCGTCACGTATTCGGCACTGTATTCATAGCGCCGCTCATAGTGCTCCTTGCCTGGCCAAAGGCCCATCTGGGAGTATTCCGCTTCGGCCCAGCCGGAGACGATGTTGATGCCGAACCGCCCCGGCGCAATGCTGTCGATTGTGGAAGCCATGCGCGCGGCAATCGCCGGCGGCAGGGTCAATACGGCCGAGGACGCATAAAGCTTGATCCGCTGGGTCACCGCTGCGAGGCCAGCCATCAGTGTGAAGCTCTCGAACGCGTGATCCCAAAACTCAGTTTCGCCGCCAAAGCCGCGCAGCTTGATCATCGACAGGGCGAACTCAAACCCGTACTTCTCGGCCAACAGGGTGACGTCCCGGTTCAGGGCGAAGCTGGGGGCGTATTGCGGCGAGGCTTTCGAAATCAGCCAGCCATTGTTGGCAATCGGAATAAAGACGCCTAGCTCCATGATTTAGTCTCCTGCGGAACGACCGTAAGCCGGGGCGTTGCACACACCGTGCCACGCGATTGGGTTATCGCCGCCTGTAGGATGCGTCACTCCGCCGCCTTCGGCGCGGCTTCGCCATATACCCGTGTCGGCGCGACGATCCCGAAGCCGGTACCATCTGTCACCTGCACAGTATGCTCCCATGGCAGCCGGTACCGGCCTGCGGCGAGATCGTGCATGTAGGTGTAGGGACAATCGCCGGCCCCGCCCTTCACGGCCGAGAAGCCCCGGTGGCCGAGCTGATAGATGTTGTTCTCGACCCCCCAGATCGCCCGAGCTTCGCGAACGAGGTCTGGGCGGACCTCGGCGGTGATGATTTCGTCCGCCCGTCCCTGGGCGCCATGCCCAATGATCGTACCATCAAAGTTACAGATCATCGCCTCGCCCATGGAGTCGAATGTGCCGTCCGACCCGCACATGCAGACGCTCGCCGTCACCATCAGGTTGCAGAACGCGTTGGACTGGTTGGTGAACTGCCAAGCGGCCCGAACCGGCGGCGTATAACCAGCCGTGCGAAGCATGATCTCGGCGCCTTTGTAAGCAGCCTCGCGAGCCATTTCAGGGAACATGCCGTCGTGGCAGATGATAAGCGCGAGCTTGCACCCCTTCGGACCGGTAATCACGGGAATCCCGAGGTTGCCGGGTTCCCACGGTTCGACCGGCACCCAGGGATGCAGCTTCCGGTAATACAGCGCCAGGTTGCCAGCCTCGTCGATGATCAGCCCGGAATTGTACGGCATGCCGCCGGGATTCCGCTCCATGATCGAAAAGCAGCCCCAGACCTGGTGTTCGATACATGCGGCCCTGAACGCCGCGACCTCCGGTCCGTCGAGGTCGCACAGGATTTCATCGCGTACGTCCATGGACAGGCCATGGAGTGCGTACTCGGGGAACACCACAAGGTCGATCGTACCAAGTCCGCGTTTGGCCTTGCCGACCATCGCGACGATCTTCTCGGTCTGTGCCGCGATGTCGCTTCGGGTAGCGATCTCCGGCAGAGATAACTGCACCAGAGCGATGACAACGCCATTCGGGGATTTGTTGAGCCCACCCAAACCATTCATTGCGCACGTTCCTTCAGCAGCAATCGTTGAACCGTCCGTCGTGATCGTCGAATGTCGCTCCGCTGTTGCAATACCGATTGGCTTGCGAGTCCTGGCACATGACCGTGCTTTTACAGCACCTGGGGCCAACGCAACACCTGGGTCAGAACACCAGCCCCTTAAGGTCAGCGATACCGGGGATCCGGATAGTCAATCACCTGCACTTCCTCCGACACCACGTCGAGTATTGCGCAACTCAACTGTCGATCGTTCCGGCTGTCGCGGGCATCTCCAGCCGATCCCGGGTTGATCACAAGCACCCCACCGATCCGCTTCACCACCTGGCAATGCGTATGCCCATACAGCACAATGTCAGCGTCGACCTCGCCGAACCGATCCAGCTTGGCGCTGTGCGGATGCACGTACTCCCCGCGAGGCTCCCACGGTGTGGAATGAATGAGCAACAGCCGCTTGCCGGCCATCTCGAGATACCGTCGATGCGGCTGCTCGGCGAGAAAGTCCAGCAATGCGGGATCGATCCCCTCGCGCTCTCGCGCCCGCACGCCGGCCGAACCCATAAAGACCTCCTCATGGTTGCCTTGGATCAAATACGCGCCACGCTCTCTCAGCCGCGCGACCACGTCATTGGAAAACCGATACTCGAAGATACTGTCGCCGAGGCACAGCAATTCATCGACATCCCCCATCGCCTGGAGAGCCAGGTCCAGGCCCTGCGCATTACAATGCAAATCAGAAACGATCCCCACCTTCAATCCTCGACTCCCGCTGAGATACATGGTTCGGGACATAGTCTCGCGCATCGGGATGGCGACGTCGACCCATTCGGACCTGCCGACATCGCAAATCCCGCGAAACGGCAAGACCCGAGGCTGTGACGCGTGGGGCAGGCCTGGATATCGAATCATGCAATCCAACAAGGACCATCCGGGCCGGCATGGTCGGGAGCTGAAAATGGTCAGGGTGTAGTATCGTCAGAAAGTGATGCGCACCCCACCAAATCCTCCGATTGGCGCCGCGGGGCTGTAAGCTCGTGGATTCGTCGCGTTCGGTGCCTGGGCGAGAAACACCGCCGACGTCGGCGAGAACGTGCCATAGGTATAATATTTCTCGTTGGTGACGTTATCGACAGAGGCGAATAATTGAATATGCGGCGCGACCTGGTAGCTGGTGCTCAGGTTCAGCGTGACGAATGCCGGAAGCTTGGGCGTCAGGTTGGCCGCGTCGCCGAACAGGTATTGGCCGCTCTGCGCTATGCCGGCGACCCCCACCGTCCATTGATCGGTAACATGGTAGGTTAGCCCCAGCTTGCCCTGATGCGCCGGGATCCCTGGCAGCCGGTCGCCGGAGTTGATGGTGATGTTGCCATTCGCGTCGGCCGCGGGGTTGTTGCCCGCGGACTCCACGAAGCCGCTTTGATATGTCGCATCGGTATAGGTGTAGGCGAGGAACGCCGACCAGCGCAGCGTCTTATACTGGACGCTCGCATCAACCCCCTGCCGGCGCGTCTGGTCGACATTGGTGAAGAACGCCCGGTTCAGCGCCACGCTGTTGACGAAGATGATGTCGTCGTCGAGGTTGCTGCGGTAAAGCCCGAGGTTGTAGTTTAGGCGGTCATCCTCTCCGATTGCCACCGTGCCCCGCAAGCCCGCCTCGATAGTGTGCGCGACCACCTGCTTGAGGTTCGGATCACCAACAAAAAAATTGGCCAGGCTGCAGGAATCCGTGGGGCCAGCACAAGACAGTTCGGCCGGTGTCGGCGCACGGTTTGCCTCCGCGTAGCCGGCATAGGCCGTTAGCCAAGGCGTAACCTTGTAGGTCAGCCCCGCCGCGGGATTGAAGTGGTTGTAGGCGTGGTTGCCGGTGAGACCACCACCGTTCTGATCGTTGAGGTCGATTTCGGCAGCGTTGAACCGGCCCGATGCAGTTACTGCCAGCCTGTCGGTCAGGTTGAGGGTATCAGCGATGAACGCCCCATAATAGGCATCGCTGATCCCCACCCTGACCGGCGTATTCGTGCCAGGTTCGTCAATCACCACGCCGGGGCCCACGAAATTGCGATAAGGATCAATGCCGCCGATGTCGGAGACGCCGGTAAACTCGGTCTGTGCGCCGTCAAAGCTGAAGCCGCCGACCAAATGATTGTTAAAGCCAAAAACGGTCTGCGTGTCGGTCGCCTGGATCGACGCGCCGTAGCCGTTGGTATTGGTCGTCTGGCTGGTCCAACTCTGAATAGGCAAACGGGCTCGGTCCGAGAAAGGCCGGGATCGCTGCGCCACCGAGCGTCGTGGTGTGGCCCCCATCAAAGCACAGCAGACCCGACCCGTCGGTGCACGGCGTGTCGTTTGAGGCGTTGCCGTTGCTCACGCGCTGAAGAAAGTTGTTGTAGTAGGTGACGCCCTGCAGCGACACCGTATCGCTGATAGCTACGTCTCCCGACAGGCTCACCTGGAAGAAGCGGTTGCTGATTTGGTTTGGTCCGGTGAACTGAGCGGCCGGATCGACCGCAAGCAACTCCACGGGTGATGTTCCCGGTCCGTTCAGCACCGAGTTGGCCAGCAGGGCATTGAAATGCAGTTGTCCGCTGCTGCCACGCCAGCCAATATCGCCGTAGAAATTCTCGAGGTCGGACGACTGCACATCGCGCCATCCGGCTTGGTGTACGCCGCTCGCCGCCACGTACATAGCGGTATTGCCGCTCTGCTTGCCGTATTGGAAGTCGGCCCCATAAGTATCGAACGATCCGCCGTGAAAGCTGATCTCGCCGCCCTGATAGGTGAAGCCGTTCTTGAGCTGAACATTCAGCGCGCCACCCAGCGCGTTCAAGCCGAACACCGGGTTCGACCCTTCCAGGTTCATCTGGTCGATCGCCAAATTCGGCAGCAAGTCGAAATTGACCGTGTCACCGAAAGCCGAGTTGAACCGGACGCCATTGACATAGACGGCGAGCCCTTGCGGCGTCCCCTGCAGCGCCGAGGCTTCGAACCCGTGATAGAACATGCTCGGCTGATAGGGATTACCCGATGCAGAATTGAGATTGACGCCGCCGACTTCCTCATTCAGCGCGCGCACCGCGTCCGGCGCAATTAAAGTGCCGCCGCGCGTAAGGTCATTGCCCTTCAGCACGTTCGTCTCAGCCGGTACGGTGTCGCGGTCGACACCGGAGCCGAGCAGCGGGGAGGGTGCGATGATGTCCACCGGCGGCAACGCAACCGACAATGGTTCCGCCGGGTCGGAGGGCATTGGTTGCGCGTGGGCAGCCACCCAGGCCAGCGGCAGGAGAGCGGCAATCCCGGCCGGCAACCCAACGGCGCGCAGCGCGTCGCGCCCTGAGCGTGTCATCATAGCTGTATTTCCCCGTCCGCTTTTCGTTGGCGGGATTGTCGGCCAATCGCGCGCAGTCCGCCTATGGCATAAGTTCCCGGATATGCCGGGAAAACTTCCCGATCTTCGCGTCCTGCCACATTTCAGGTAACATCTCCACGTGAGGGAACCGTATCAGGAATGTCGCTCCGCCTTAGATTGATGGCATCCATCATTTTGGTTCTGCTCGTGAGCCTTTGCATCGGCGGCGTTGCAGCGGGCTGGCATGCCGTCCGATCGGTGCGAACCGAGATGCAGGCGGCGCTCGCGGTGGGTGCGCAGACGCTTCGCAATGGGATCGACGATTTGCCGGAAGTGAGCGATCCGCGAGACGAACTTGGACGACTGGTGCGAATTTTCGATGGGGATCGTCACGTTCGGGCCGTGCTGCGCGATACCACGGGTCGACTGCAAATGGCCTCGACGCTTCGGGATTTGGCGCCGAAGGTACCGGCGTGGTTCGTCACGTTGCTTTCGCCATCCCTCGAGCCCGTGCACCTGGATGCAGGTGCCGGGGGTGCGATAACAATCGAGGCCGATCCGCGCAACGAGGTCGCCGAGGTGTGGACACAGGTTCAGGACGATCTGGTCGCAGTCGGATTGTCCTGCGGACTGAGTATTGTTCTGGTCAGCCTGGTCGTGGGACGCGCCCTGCGTCCGCTCGACCGGCTTTCGGGCGCGCTTGTTTCGGTCGGCTCCGGCGAATTCGCCGTTCGCGTCGAGCAAGCCGGTCCGCCCGAACTCGCGCGCCTGGCCCAGGGGTTCAACACAATGGCCGAGCGGCTGAATACCGCACAGGCCCGCAACCTTCGGCTTACCGAACAACTCCTGACCCTGCAGGAGGAGGAACGGACCGACCTCGCCCGAGACCTGCACGACGAGGTGGGTCCGTTCTTGTTCGCCGTCCATCTCGACGCCGCGTCAATCGAGCAGGCGGTCGCGTCTGGCCGGGTCGCCGATGTATCGGAACGGGCGCACGCGATCCGCGAGGCGGTTGGTCACATGCAGCGCCATGTCCGCGCCATGCTGCACCGATTGCGACAGGTAAGCCCGGTTGAGGGCGGCCTGGCTCCGGCGCTGGGCAATCTCGTTGCCTTTTGGCGCGCCAGGCAGCCGACCATAGACTATGCACTCGACGTCTCCTTCGATGAGGACGCCATCGGCGATCCGACCATGGCAACAATCTACCGCCTCGTGCAGGAAGCGCTGAACAATGCCGTTCGCCATGGCCGACCGCGTCGGATCGAAGTCGTTGTGCAGCTCGCGGAACGTGGCGAAATCTGCGTACGCGTGTCCGACGACGGGACAGGGTTCGCGGCGTCAGACGTGCCCGGCCTCGGCCTTAGGGGCATGCGAGAGCGTGTCGAGGGACTTGGCGGGACACTGCTTGTGGGTCCCGGGGGAGGGGGGAACAGGGCTTGTCGTGATGGCGCGGTTACCCTGCGCGGTAGCAATGGAGGCGGCGTGAAAGTTTTACTCGTTGACGACCATGCGATCGTTCGCTCGGGGCTTGGCCGGCTGCTCGCGGCACTTCCCGGGGTTCGGATCAGCGAGGCGGCGACCGGGCGCGAGGCGCTCGCGATCGTGCGGGCCGAACGGCCAGCGCTCGTCGTGCTCGACCTTAACCTCCCCGGCCTGGGTGGGCTGGAGTTGCTGCGACGCATAATGGCCGAGCATCCGGAGGCCCGGGTGGTGGTGCTGAGCATGCACGCGGAGGCGCTGTACGCGACGCGCGCCTTGCGCGCCGGAGCCGCCGGATATCTCAGCAAGAACGCCTCGCCCGAAGAATTGCTGGAGGCGGTCAGGCGTGTCGCCGACGGCGGGCGCTACGTCGAGGCCGAGATCGCCCAAGGGCTGGCGCTCCACGAAGCCGCGGATGGCCAACTGATGGAGCGGCTGTCCGAGCGCGACCTGGAGATCATGCGTCTGCTCGGTGACGGCCAGGGGCTTTCGAATATCGCGGCTGCTCTCGGCGTCAGCTACAAGACGGTCGCCAATACATGCAGCCAGATCAAGGCAAAGCTGGGCGTTGCGCGGACCGCTGACCTCGTTCGGCTGTCGATCGATCGAGGCGTGGCCTAAAGCGCGGACGAGGCGTGACGATATGATTATGGCAACGAAATCACGGTTGGAGTATCCTGTCACAAACAGTGCGGGCATCGCGATGCGGCGCTTATTCGTGTTCCTCTGTATTTGTCTCTGGGCTCCGATCTGCTCCCCGGCCTTCGGCTACGACGACTTGGTGCTGCCAAGCGTCGAATTCACCGCGATCGCGGTGCATGAGGCGGGCGCCACGAGAACCTCGGAGACGATTCATTATGCGAATGGCAAGTTGCGGATCGACCGTGGCAACGGTTTCAGTTCGACGATCCTGGACCTGACGACGCAGACCGAATGCCTGCTGATGGCCAACCACACCTACCTCGTCATGCCGATGGACGACGAGTTATTTCGTCGGTACTTCGCTCGGACCGCCGACATCAGCGGTGCGCGGAAAAAGGGGACGCAACGCATCGAGGGCCTCGAGACCACGAAATATGCCTTTGGCGACGATGGCGAGTTGGACGCCGCAGGATTCTATTGGTTGACCCGAACCGGAGTGATGGTGCGGCGAGAATACGACGACGGGGTGTTTGGTCACAGCCTGCACCATCTGGAATTTATGACACATATTGCGTTCGACAAACAACCGGCGGCATTGTTCGTGATTCCGGCGGGGTTCACGCCCGCGAAATAATTCGTGCGCTCGGAATCTCTGGTACGCGCTGAGCAGACGCGGGCCTCGCCGGCACAAGCCGGGAGGATCGGCCAAGCACCCCGACTTGCAAGTTGGAAACAGGACAGCCAGAGGATTAAGGGCGGCTCCGACCGTTGCACCTTTGACGCCGACTTGGTGTGAATAGTCTTCGATGCAAGCATTAAGAACCCTGACCGGCTCGATGAGTTGTTCCCGCTAGAAACTTGATCGGCACAATTATTGCACTGGCTAATGCACACGGCGCCGAAAGCCGCTGGCTGGTCATGCGTCGGCACCAGCAACGAAAGGGACACACGATGTCGTCGAACAGCCAAGGCGTGCCGACTCTCGAAGTTCCAGGGGCGGACTCCACACTTTACAATCACGACCTCGCGCCGACCGCGCCGGAGGGCCGGACCTGGGGCGTGTTCAGCCTCTTCGCGATGTGGATGTCCGATGTCCACTCGGTCGGTGGCTACACTTTCGCCGCGAGCCTGTTCTTTCTCGGCCTGACCGGATGGCAGGTACTGATCTCCATGCTGGTCGGCATTATGGCAGTCTACTTCCTGATGAACCTGATCGGGCGCCCGTCGCTGCGCCTCGGCATCCCTTACCCGGTGATCGCACGCATCTCCTTTGGCGTGATGGGTGCAAACCTCGCTGCGATGGTGCGCGGTGTCGTCGGCATCGTTTGGTACGGGGTGCAAACCTATTTCGCCTCGAAGGCGGTCCAGGTGCTGGTCATTACTTTGCTGCCGGCGGCGGAGGGCCTGACTCAGAACAATATCTTCGGCCTGTCTACGCTTGGTTGGTTCAGTTTTTTGTTTATGTGGTTATTTCAGTTGTTGATCTTCCTCAGCGGGATGGAGCGCATTCGCCGCTTCATCGATTTCTGCGGACCGGTCGTTTACGTGGTCATGTTCGCATTGGCGATCTGGATCCTTTGGCAGACCGGATTCTCCAGCCTCAATCTGCAACTTAGCCCGCCGGCCGCATCCACCGGAGCAACGCTGGGTGTCATGGCGAATGCAGCGATGCTGATCGTGGCCTACTTCGCCGCACTGCTGCTCAATTTCGGCGATTTCGCCCGTTTCGGGAAAGACGAGGCTGCCATGAAAATAGGCAACTTCCTTGGACTGCCCGTCAATTTTCTCGTGTTCTCGATCATCACCGTGATCGTGACAGCGGGCACGCTCAAGGTGTTCGGGCAGGCAATCATGGACCCGGTTCGGATCGTCGAGCGGATCGGCAATCCGGTCGTGGTGATTGTCGGCTCAATCACGTTCATCGTCGCGACGATGGGCATCAACATCGTGGCGAATTTCGTCTCACCTGCCTACGACATCGCCAATCTCTACCCGGAGCGCATAAATTTCAGACTAGGCGGCCTGATAACCTCAATCCTGTCCGTCCTTGTATGTCCCTGGTTGTTCGTTGCGAGTCCGCATGCGATAACCTTGTTCGTGAGCATCTTCGGCTCAGTGCTCGGCCCGATGTTCGGGATCATCGTCGCGGACTACTACCTCGTGAAGCGGCAGTCGGTCGACGTGAATGACCTCTACACCATGTTGCCGAACGGAACATACCACTACGATGGCGGCTGGAACCTCAAGGCGCTGATTTCCCTGGCCGTGGCTGGAGCCCTCTCGATCGGGCTGGCGCTGCTCGGTGCCTATGGCGCGATTTTCAACGTCGGCGATTGGGGCTGGCTCATCGGAGCAAGCGCAGGCGCTATCACCTACCGGGGTCTTGCGGGACAAAGCGGCACGGCGATGGCCGTCCGCGCCGGAGGATGACGCGCCGCGCCCCGGAAGAGGTTGACGCGCCCAGCCCGCTGATCTCTCTACCGCCGCAATTCGAAAATCCGCGCGTCCGCGTCCTCCCGCGAGATATCGAGCGCCCGGTTGCCACATCGCGAGAGAAACCCGCCCGAGCCAGCACGCCCATCTCCTTCATCCGCATCCCAGTGTCCGCGTCCTCGGCCAGACGGTAGGGTCCGATCCGTCGCTTGCGCGCCAGCACCAGGGCCGCTGCCAGTTCTGTCTCGGGGTCTGCAGCCGACACGCGGCGAGCGACGTCTGGCGCCACCCCCTTGGCGACCAGCCGCATCTGGATGGACCGGTTGGATTGCCCGCTCCGAACGAGATTTCTGGCCCGATTTTCCGCGAACGTGGTGTCGCTGAGCGCGCCGGCTTCCGCTAGCCGCCTGATCACCGCGTCGATCGCCGCTCGCGCCTCTTGCAGTGCCGGTGCGGCGGCCTCCGGGTCGGGCTGCGCGCGGGCCCAGCGGTCGATCCGCCGCTCCAGGACGCGCCGTAACCCAGCCTCGGTCGCGGCGTACCGGGCGAGGTAGTCCAGGGCCGCCTGGTGCAGACTGCTAGCATCGGGGAAGACGTCGGTCGACATCGCGCAACGATGCCCGACGCGGGCCACAATGCAAGGCGTTTCAACGTCGGTCCGAGACTGCCGCAAGCGAAACGGTCGTTTGACACTGACTACTCGATCGCCAATGATCGGATCTTCCCCCGGACCCGCCCCGAAAGGTCGCGGGCGGGTGATCCGTTGGGAATACGCAAACCAAGGTTAATCCGGATGATATCCGCGCTGCTACCGAACTACGCACGTGCCGACCTCGCCTTCGAGCGGGGCGAGGGCGCCTGGCTGTGGACGGTGGACGGCCGACGATTCCTCGATTTCGGGTCGGGCATCGCCACGGCCAGTCTGGGACATGCGCATCCGCACCTCGTGCAGGCGATCGCCGAACAGGCCGCCAAGGTGATGCACACGTCCAACCTGTATCGCATCCCGCAAGCCGAGCGGCTGGCACAACGCCTGGTCGATGCGACGTTTGCGGACAGCGTGTTTTTCTGTAACTCGGGCGCCGAGGCGAACGAGGGCATGATCAAGATGATGCGCCGCGCCATGTCCGATGCCGGCAAGCCCGAACGCTTCCGCCTCATCTGCTTCGAGGGAGCTTTCCACGGCCGCACGCTGGCTACCCTCGCCGCCACCGGCAATCCGCACTACCTGGAGGGTTTCGGCCCGGTGGTGGAAGGTTTCGACCACGTCCCGTTCAACAATATGAACGCGGTGCGTGACGCGATCGGGCCGGCGACCTGTGGCATCATTGTCGAACCGATCCAGGGCGAGGGCGGCGTACGTCCGGCCCACATGCAGTTCCTGCGCGATCTTCGGGCAGTGTGCGACGAGTACGACATCATCCTCGGCATGGATGAGGTGCAGTCCGGCATGGGCCGCACCGGCAAGCTGTTCGCACATGAATGGTCCAGCATTACGCCCGACGTCATGTCCGCGGCCAAAGGCATCGCCGGCGGGTTCCCGCTGGGTGCCGTTCTTGCCAAGGAGAGATATGCCAAGGCCCTGAAGCCCGGCACACACGGCACGACTTACGGCGGCAACCCGTTGGCCTGTGCCGCCGGCAATGCCGTGCTGGACGTGATGCTGACTTCCGGTTTCATGGAAGAGGTCGAGCGCAAAGGCCGCAAGCTCCGCTCCGAGCTCGACAAGGTCGCGCGCGAATTTCCTACGGTGTTCGTCGACGCCCGCGGCCTCGGGCTGCTGCTTGGCTTGAAAGCCGCCATACCCGTTGGCCAGATCCAGGCAGCGTGCGTAGCCGAGGGCCTGATGGCAATCACGGCCGGCGAAAACGTGCTGCGTCTCGCACCCCCGCTCGTGGCGACCGACAGCGACATCGACCAGGCGCTCGTTATGCTACGCTCCGCGGCCACCAAAGTAGCGGCGGTCGTCGATAAGGCGGCGGCGCAATGAGCGGTGCCGCCCTGAGGAAGGCCGACATGCCGGGCCAGTCCTCCGAAAAGGGCGCCTCGCCCCGGCACTTCCTCGATTTGCGCGACTTCGACACGCTGACACTGCGGCAAATGCTGGACATCGCGTCGGGCTTCAAGCGAGCGGGGGGCGTGTCGTCGCGCCCCCTCGCCGGCAAGACGCTAGCGCTGATATTCGAAAAACCCTCGACCCGCACCCGCGTATCGTTCGAAGTGGGGATGCGTCAACTTGGCGGCGACGTCATCGTTCTATCCGGCAAGGAGACGCAGCTCGGGCGCGGCGAGACCATCGCCGACACCGCTCAAGTTCTGTCGCGCTACGTCGATGCAATCATGCTGCGCACTGATAGCGTGTCAAAACTTCAGGAAATGGCCGAATACGCCACCGTGCCGGTGATCAATGGACTCACCGAGGCGTCGCATCCCTGTCAGCTCATGGCCGACGTGCTGACGTTCGAGGAACATCGAGGCCTGATCGCCGGCCGGGTGGTGGCTTGGTGCGGTGATGGTAACAACGTCGCGCGCAGCTGGATCGAGGCGGCGGTTCGATTTGGTTTCACCCTTCGTCTGGCCACACCCGAAGGATTGCGTCCCCCCCTCGAACTGGTCGCGTGGGCACGCGCGCAAGGTGGCATTGTCGAGCTGACCGACGACCCGGAGGCAGCAGTCACAGGGGCCCGATGCGTTGTAACCGATACTTGGGTGTCAATGTCGGACGATCCAAACAACAGCCGGCACAACCTGCTGGCGCCGTATCGGGTGACCAATCGCCTGATGGCGAAGGCTGCATCGGATGCACTGTTCATGCATTGCCTGCCCGCGCACCGCGGCGAGGAAGTGGATGCCGATGTGATCGACGGCCCGCATTCGGTGGTGTTCGACGAAGCGGAGAACCGCTTGCACGCGCAAAAGGGCGTCCTTGCCTGGGTGATGGGCGCCGCACGTTAGCGTCCGGCCCCGGAAGGTCGCTGCCGAACCCAAGGTTGGGGGCAGAAGCACGATCGCGCTTCTCAGGTCTCGCAATCCCAGCGCTTCCCGGCTGGACGCCGCCGCGCTTGTCCTCACGACCCGGGTGCCGGGGAGCAGATTTCAGCCGCCGTTGATATCAAACCGTGTACACAACTATCGTGCACGCCCGGCACATCGCCACGGCGGCCCGCTCAGCCAGGATCCTCTGATATTCCTGCGGTTTTTGTTGTTTGGACGTCACCATTAGGACTAACGACCTTCCGTGCCGATCTAGACCGCTGTCGAGGCATACACCCGGTCGATGAGGGCCGAGGTGATCGGAAGGAATCCCGCTGTATGCTGAAACGCCGCTCAGTGACCACCCTACTCGCTGTCGTGGGAGCCCTGGTCGCGGTACCGCCGCTGGCTCGCCCGGCCCGGGCGCAGCGCGGAGAGCACGCCGTGGTGTTCGTCAAAGACACTGCCGACCAGTTGGTGGCGATCGCAAACAGTGCAGCCCCGCCGACGGAAAAGCGTCGCCGGTTGCAGCAGGTCATCGATGCAACGGTGGATGCGGACGAGATTGCTCGTTATTGCCTCGGCCGATTCGGGCACCTTGCCACACCAGAACAACAGCGAGACTATCTTACTTTGTTCAACGAGCTGCTGATCACGAGCATCGCCGGCCATCTCGGCGAGTATCAGGGTGTACGGATCACGATGGGCCTGGCGCGGGCGGTCGAAGACACCGACGTCGTCGTCACCATGGTCGAACGCCCGAACAACCCGACTTATCAAGTAGACTGGGTGGTCAGCACCGCGACAGGTGGCCCCAAGATCATCGACCTCCTCGCAGGGGGTACCAGCCTGCGCCTGACACAGGGCAGCGACTTCGCAGCCTATCTCGCTCGGCATCAATACAGTATCCACGAACTCATCGAGGGGATGCGCCTGCTGGTCGCTCAAAGCGGCTAGTTCCGCACCCGGCGGAGCCCCTTTTTTCGGTGGGGCCGCACCCGATGTCGCATTAAGTCGCCGCGGCCTGCCGAGGAATCGCGTTGGGGTTCACGAACCGGGCCCAGCTCAAACTTGCCCAAAATCGGTTCCACCAGTGCTCTTTGATACCTGAAAAGGTTCAGCGCATCGCTTGCTTGTGGATCGCCGTGACCGGTACCACGTTCTTAATGTTTCATCAACCTTTTGCAGGGTATCATGCAACGGCATGACCACGCCGCCGATCATCATCATCTCCGAACCCGACGCCATGATCAGCAGCGTTCTCCGCGTGGAGTTCAGCAGTTGGAATTTCGCTGTCCTGCTTGCCGACAACAGCGAGGAAGCCGAGGCCTACGCCAGCCAGACCATCGCCAGCCTGGTCGTATTGGACGCAACCACCTCTCATCTGAGCGCCTATGAGGCCTGCGCGCGCATCCGCCGACGCCGGGGCTATGCCGCCCGTCCCATCGTGCTAACCGACCGGGAGGTCTCACCGCGCACCAAGGCCGCGGCGGAGACGGCGGGGGCCACCATTCTGCTGCCGAAACCCTACTCCGTATTGGACCTGTTTCGCGCCATTACTCCGCATATGCAGCGGGACGACCCGCTTTTGGTAGCGGGCCACAAGCGAACCGGCATGGTCGCCCCGCCGACAAAGGAATGGCCGTTGCCTGGGTCACTGGAATGGAGCTCCGGCGGCAAGTCCGCACTATCGAGGAACAAACTTCTGCTGCCGATCGTGCGAAGGGTCGGCAAGAAGGGTACCGCTACTTGGCAAGACGTCTTGAACCTGTTTGGGGCGGTGGGGACCCAAGGAGGGAAGAGGGACTCGGCTCGTCGTCCATTGCGCGAGCGCGGTAACGGTGCGATGAGCACGGACGAGATGGACCGGAAGTCAATTCAGTGTGGGGCTGCATTTCTGGTTAGCGAGGCCGGGCAAGCTTCTGTCCAGGCGCCACCGTTGGCCTAATGGCCCACCGTTTCCGCTGGCCTGGCCCGGGCCGCGTGCACTTGTTGAATGACGGCCGCCCCCTCACCGACTGCGGCTCCGACGCGTTTCACCGAACCCGACCGGACATCGCCGATCGCGAACACCCCTTGGATGCTGGTCTCAAGCGGCAAGGGCCGCCCGACCTGTCCGCTTGACCCTGTCGTGCCCGAGCCGACGGGCGCGCCAGTGCGGACAAACCCCTTATCGTCCCGTTCAAGTCCGCAACTCTCCAGCCACCCGGTCGCCGGGTCGGCGCCGGTGAACAGGAACAGGCTCCGGATCCGCTTTTCGGTTTCTGCCGCGGTCGGAGTTATGACGCCAGCGTACACGCTCAAGCTGGCCCTCGCGCGATCCCAGAGACAGCAACGAGTTCGGTTCGCGTGAGCACCTCGATGTTTTTGGCGGCTTCGATCCGGTCAACCAGATACTGTGACATGTTTTCGGCAAGGCTGGGTCCGCGCACCAGCATCCAGATCTTGGCCGCGAACTGACGCAGGAATACCGCGGCCTGTCCCGCGGAGTTGCCGCCGCCGATCAGAACGATCTCCTCCTGCCGGCACCGGCGTGCCTCGATCGGCGAGGCCCAGTACCAGACGCCCTTCCCTTCGAACTCCGCCAAATGTGGAACATTGGGACGCCGGTAACGGGCGCCTGACGCCACAAGGACCATCGCGGCGCGGACGGTGCCGCCGTCCGACAGAGCAATTTCGAACGGGGTCGTGGCGCAGTCGAGCTTCACCGCCTCCACGGGTATCGCCATCTCGGCCCCGAATTTCTGCGCCTGCACGAAACCGCGCCCGGTGAGATCCAGACCCGTGATGGCCAGGGGAAAGCCGAAATAGTTCTCGATGCGCGAACTCGCCCCGGCCTGGCCGCCGAAGGCTCTGGTATCGAGGACGATGACCGACAGGCCCTCCGACGCCCCATAGACGGCGGCGGCCAAACCGGCCGGCCCTGCCCCCACGATGGCGACGTCGTAGGTCCGCTCCGGCGGGTCGACGCACACCATGCCCAATGCATGCGCCAACTCTGGCTCCGTTGGATTCTTCAGGACCACGCCCTTGGGGCAGACAGCCAGCGGAAGGTCGGTCGGGTTGGGAGCGTAATGCGCGATGAGGTCCGCCGCGTCGTGATCTGTCAAGGGGTCGAGCACCTGATACGGGTAGGAATTGCGCGCCAAAAAGCTTTGCAATCGCAACACGTCGGATGCAGTCTCGGGCCCGATCAGCACAGGACCACCGGTGCCGGCCTCTATCAGGACCGTGCGACGCAGGATCAGCGCTCGCATGATCCTGTCGCCGAGTTCAGGTTCGGCCCGCATCAGTTGGCGGAGGTGATCGGGTGAGATGAGCAGCGCCTCGACATCCTCGGTCGCATGGGCGTCAACTAGGGAGGGACGGCCAGAGAGCTGTCCGATTTCGGCGATAAAGTCGCCGCACCCCATTTCGGCGATCGGCGCGAGATGACCCAGGGCATCGTGGCGAACGACACTTGCGCTGCCGCGGAGCAGGGCGAACAGGCCGGGTGCGATGTCGCCGGTCACAAAGAGCGGCGCGCCCCGAGCATGGCGCCGAACTTCGCCAAAATGGCGGATCCGGTCGATCTCTTCGGGCGCGAGCTTCGGGAACATCCGCGCGTCCCGGTGGTCGACGATGGCCAAGCTCAGTCTCCTTTCAGGCGGGAGGAGGTGGTTGACCGTAACAGCGCGACCATTGGGCGTGTAGTGGGTAGCCTGCCGCGAAATCCGAATAGGGCAGCAGCGGTCGCAATCGTTTTCACTGGAGAGGAATTCGACACGTCGGTCTGAGTGGTTGATAGGAGTGCTCAGATGGTTACGGTTCGCCACGAGCGTGCTCGCACGGATCAATCCGTCGGCGGAACCGTAATGGCCTGTGCTGCGGTACCTGTGAAAGCCGTTGGTGATGGAGACAACAGATCGTCTCGGTCAACTTGTTCCTGGCCGTCCGAAGTTGCCGATCCTCGATCCCGGTTATTGTCGGCTTGCGAAGCATCAGGTACAGTTGTCGAGACGGTCCTGGATTTCGGGGGAGCACTTATGTCAGGAACAGCAAACGCCTGGATCATTCCGGCTGTGATAGCCGCGGCCTGCCTGGCGATCGTGCCCCGCTGCGTCTTCGCGGACCCGTCGCCAAAAGCCGCCGCCGGCTTGAAACTCGCCCAGCAATATTGTGTCGAGTGTCATCAGGTGGTGCCAAGCAACAAGAAGAGTTGGACCGACGCCCCAGACTTCGACGCGATCGCCAACCGTCCCAACACCACGATCGCATCGCTCGACGCGACGATAGAGAAGCCACACATGAAGATGCTGAACACTGAGCGGCCCGCGGCTGAAGCAAACGAGATTGCCCTGTACATCATGAGTTTGCGCAAGCACTGATTGGACGACGACGGCATGCCGGCTCCGGTAGCACCGTTATCATGACAGCAGCGATCGCAGCGGGTACGTAGCTCGCACACCCGGATCAGTGGGGACTCCCCGAGTTTGGCCTCTGCATGGTTCGGGTCTAGCCTCCCGAAGATCCTAAGGGAGCGAACGCATGATCAGACAATTCGACAGCACCTATGCGGGCCACATCGACCTGGAGAACGTCGGTTACGCCGGGACGCCGGTGAACGACCGCCGCTACTCGAACGAACAACTCGCGACAGCCCTGCACAAAGCGGAAATAACCGCTCAGACACTGGATCGGCTCGGTTACGGCGCGTTCTGGATGGCTGAGCACCACTTCCAGCCCGAAGGGACCGAGTGCATACCCAATGTGCTGATGATGGCACTGCACCTGACCCATCTGACGAAAAACATCAAGCTGGGCTGCGGTTTCAACATCACTCCGATGTGGCACCCACTACGCCTGGCCGAGGACTACGCGATGGCCGACATTCTGTCGTACGGCCGGGTAATCTTCGGCGTCGGGCGCGGCTATCACACGCGGGAGGTCGAGACCTTCGGTGCGCCGTTGCTGAACCAGGAGGCCAACCGCGAACTGTTCGAGGAACAGGTCGAAATCATTTTCAAAGCGTTCAACAATAAGTCCTTCAGCCACCACGGCAAGCACTACACTCTTCCCCCAGAAGTGCCGTATCGCGGCTATACGCTGAAGGACTTGACGCTGGTGCCGCGACCTGCGCGCCTGCCGGTGGAATGCTGGCAGCCGATCCAAAGCGGTTCGGCACGGGCGCTGGATTTCATGGCTAAATACGGCATTCAGGGCGTCATCGGCGGTGGTTCGGCGGAAGGCGGCATCGTCCACAAAGTCATGGTCGACTTCCAGGCCGCTCATGCTCGACTTGGACAGCAGGTCGAATTGGGCGAACGCCTCGCGATTGGGTTCCAGTTTTTCATCGCCGACAGCATCGAACGCGGTATGCGGGAAGCAGCTAAATACTATGAAGAAAACATGAAGATGTTTGGCGAGTTGCGACTTGTGAGGGCACTGACGGATGAGCAGATTGCCGCGATGCGCGATCCGAAACTGGCGGTGAACACCAAGTTACCGCGGATCGAAGACGCGGTCCGCGCCGGCGGCTTCCTGACCGGGACCCCGTCCGACATCATCGAGAGCTTGAAGAAGATCGAGACCGCCTACCCCGGTTTGTCGCGGGTCACCGTTACGCTGCCGCTCGGGACGCCGCTGTCGGTGTGGCTGGAGCAAGTCGAGCGGTTCGCGAAGGAAGTCATGCCAGCGTTCAACACCGGTTCGGTGGCGGAATTGGCGGCCAATTGAGGGACCCTTTCATGTCGCCGCGAAATCGATATGACGCACCGCCCCCACCGATGTCGAAGCGGGGCCCGGTCCCGGGCGCTTCCCTTAGACTCTGTGCTCTGCCTGCACGTTCATCATTGCACCACGAAACGCGGGGAGCGATGACCCAGAAGACCAAGCTGCGAAGCAGTTTCAGGGACGCGGTGGCCGACATTCCCGATGGCAGTGTCATCGCGTTTGGCGGTTTCGCCATGCCGGGAACGCCGTTCAACCTGATCAAGGCATTGATGGAGCAAGGTGCCAAGGGTCTGACCCTGGTCGCCAACACAACAGGTGGAGCGCAACAGCCGAGGATGCCCGATATCGGCATGCTGGTGGAGAACGGGCAGGTTGCGAAGGTCATCTGCGCGTTTACGGCGGCGACGCGTCCGACGGATGTGCTGCCCTTCACGAAATACTACAAATCGGGCGAAGTCGATGCCGAACTCGTCCCGCAGGGCACGCTGGCGGAGCGGTTGCGTGCGGCTGGAGCTGGCATTCCGGCCTTTTATACACCTGCCGCCGTGGGGACGGAACTTGCCGCCGGACGAGAGACGCGGGTGATCGATGGCCGCGAATACCTGCTGGAATACGCACTGAAGCTGGACTACGCGTTCATCCGCGCTCGCACCGCCGACGCCGCCGGCAATCTTCGGTTCCATCGCTCGCAGCGCAATTTCGGTCCAGTGATGGCGACTGCCGCACGTGTTACGATTGCAGAGATAGACGAACCGATCGTGCCGATCGGCAGCATCGACCCCGACGACGTGCATACACCCGGTATCTACGTCCACCGTTTGGTGCAGGTGCCCCCGGAACCGGAGGGGATTTGGCCCAGCAAGCGGCAGGAGCGCCGGAGATGAGCGGAACCAAAGGTCTCACCCGCCAGCAGATGGCCGACCGCGTGGCGCGCGAATTCCAGGACGGCTGGATCGTCAACCTGGGCGTCGGCATCCCGACAATGTGCTCCAATACCGATATCGGCGACCGGGAGATCACCTATCATTCCGAGAATGGGGTAATCGGCTACGGCCCGGTTGCGGCCGAGGGACATGAGGACCTGAACCTCGTCAATGCCGGCGGACAGAACGTGACGTTGAAGCACGGCGCCGCGGTTGTGCACCACGCAGACAGTTTCGGGGTGATCCGGGGCGGGCATATCGATGCGACTGTGATGGGGGCCTATCAGGTCTCGATGACCGGGGACTTCGCCAATTGGAAGTTGAAGGGCCAGAAAGGCGGCGGCATCGGCGGGGCGATGGATCTGGCGGCCTGCGCCAAGCGGGTGTTCATCATCCTGGAGCATGTGACCCGTGACGGCAGCCCGCGGCTGGTGACTGCGTGTGATCTGCCGGTGACAGCGCGCGGTGTCGTTACTCTGGTAGCGACGAATTATGGATTGTTCGAACCGGCTGTCGTCGGGTTCCGGCTATTGGAGATCGCGCCGGGGGTGAGTGTCGACGAGGTGCGCAGCGCGACTGGAGGAATGTTAACGGTGGCAGATCGGATAAGGGAGATCGCAGTGGGAGGCTGACCCGGGGTGGGCCGGCCCCGAGAGGGACCGGCCCGTTCCCCTAGCGTTTTTTGATGGTGATCTTGACTTTTATGATCACGATCACCACCATCAACGCTAGGAAGTTAAGATGTTTCGAAGCCATCTCTTCCTCCAGGTTGAAGCCGGCGGGGAAATCCCGTCGGCTTTTTCATTTTCTGGTTAGTGTATGAACGAATGGTTTATGGCGTCATTCTTCGTCGTCTGACCGGTTTCATGATGTGCCCTCGATGACCGACACCGTCTTTGCGCTTGCTTCCGGTTCCGCTCGCGCGGCCATCGCTGTGTTGCGGCTGAGCGGCGCGGAGTCGGGCGCGGCGGTGGCAGGCCTCTGCGGCGGCGTCCTGCCGGCGCCTCGCCTCGCCTCTCTCCGCCGCTTGCGCGATGCGTCAGGCGTCCTGTTGGACCGGGCACTCGTGCTCTGGTTCCCCGGTCCGAGCACATACACTGGCGAGGACTGTGCTGAACTGCACCTGCATGGGGGACGCGCGGTCATCGACGGTGTTGCGGATGCGCTGCTACACGCTGGCCTGCGCCCCGCCGAACCCGGGGAGTTCACCCGGCGCGCCTTTCTGAATGGTCGGATGGACCTCGTCGAGGCGGAAGCCGTTTACGACCTGGTTGCCGCGGAGACGGAAGCACAGCGGCGCCAGGCCTTGCGGCAGCTTGAAGGTGAGCTTGGCGTGCTGTACCAAGACTGGGCGGACCGTTTGCGGGGCATCCTCGCCTATCAGGAAGCGCTGATCGACTTTCCTGACGAAGATTTACCGCCGGAGGTCGAGGGACAGCTTCTCGCCTCTCTGCATAGCGTCCGAGGCGAGATCGCTGGCCACCTGAACGACGCCGGTCGCGGGGAGAAGCTGCGCGAGGGACTGTTTTTCGCCGTCACCGGCGCACCGAACGTGGGGAAGTCGACGCTGATCAACGCCCTGGCGGAACGCGACGTGGCCATCGTCTCCGATATCCCCGGCACCACGCGCGACGCGCTGGAAACTCGGGTCGTGCTGGGCGGTGTTCCCGTTACCCTGGTCGATACCGCCGGACTGCGGGAAGCCTGCGACAGTATCGAGGCCGAAGGCGTACGCCGAGCCCTCGCCCGCGCCGCCGAGGCAGACCTGGCGATCACGGTGATCGAGGTCGGGTCGTTTGCGCCGAGTAACCAAGGCTATCTTATCGTCGCCAACAAGGCCGATCTTGGCCACCCGGGTCCAGACGGTGCTCTGCGGATCAGCGCCAAGACTGGCTTGGGGATGGACGAACTGCGGGCTCGTCTGGCTGCAATCGCTCGGGAGATGACCGAGTCGAACGGCCCCCCTCCACTGACCCGGGCGCGGCATCGAGCTGCGCTGCGGGCGGCGGCGGAGCATCTAGAGGCGGCCGAGCGGGTCGACTTACCGGAGCTGCGCGGCGAAGAGCTGCGGCTGGCGGTGCAGGCGCTGGGACGAATCACCGGTCACGTTGGGGTGGAGGAGATACTAGACACTGTGTTCTCGCGCTTCTGCATTGGGAAATAGCCCGCCGTCCATGGACCTGACGGCCATTGCAAGGTGTTTTTTTGTCGAGCGGTCCTCTGTATCTTATCTTGGGTGTCTGAGGGCAAAGCGCACACTCGATCATGTATAGAGGAGGCGGGGCCTGTAGAGATCCTCGTCGGCCCGTTTCGTCATCTGCGTCCAGACCATGCGTGCGTGACTTCGTCCTGATCTGGAAGTCTGCCGCCGGGATTTGCTTCGACCCTATCCTGGCGCGATGGGCAAGCGGAAAGTTCAAGTCGCAGATGAGGACAAAGCCCATGAGGTCGGCGCACCCCTGTGGCCAGTGCCCCCGCGCCTGCTATAACCATCGGCGAGGCCGGAGAGGACGACCCATGCCCACCCATTACGACCTTCTGATCCGCAACGGCGCGTGCATCCTGCCGTGGGGGGCGGAGGAGACCGATGTCGGCGTCCGCAACGGCCGCATCATCGCCTTGGGTGTGCCCACGTATGCCACCGCCGACAAAACTGTCGATGCGACCGGCCTGCATGTCCTCCCCGGCCTGATCGACCCCCACGTGCACCTCCGCGACCCTGGCGACAGGTCGGTTGAATCCATCCCCACGGGCACGAAAGGGGCTGTTCTTGGCGGCCTGACGGCGGTGTTCGACATGCCCAACACCAGCCCGTCAATCACCGATGCGGAAAACCTAGCCTGGAAACAGGACTACGTCGAAGGCGTCGCCTGGTGCGACATGGGCCTCTACGTCGGAGGGACGAAAACCAACATCCCGTCACTCTCCGGCCTGGAACTCGGCCGGGGCGTCTGTGGCATCAAAATCTTCGCCGGAAGCTCCACCGGTGACTTGATGATCGAAGACGACGAGCACCTGGAAAAAGCCATGCGCTCCGGCCGCCGCCGCATCGCCTTCCACAGCGAGGACGAATACCGCCTCCAGGCGCGCAAGCCGCTGTTCAAGTCAGGGGATCCCTATTCCAATCACATGGTCTGGCGCGACGAGGAATGCGCCTTCCTGGGCACACGCCGCCTGATGGCGTTAGCCAGCAAGACTGGCCGGCCGGCCCACATCCTGCACGTCTCGACCGCCCAGGAACTGGATTACCTGAAGGATTTTCGCGCCATCGCCACATGCGAGGTCTTGCTGAACCACCTCACCCAGGTTGCCCCAGATTGCTACGAGCGGCTGGAGGGCTTCGGTGTGATGAACCCGCCCATCCGTGGCGAGGAACACCGGGCCGCCGCCTGGAAGGCCATCAACGATGGAACGGTCGATACCGTCGGCTCCGACCACGCCCCTCACCTTCGCGACAAGAAGCTGCTCCCGTGGCCCGAATGTCCCGCCGGCCTGACCGGCGTGCAGACGCTGGTGCCGATCATGCTCGACCACGTGAATGCGGGTCGTCTCTCGCTCGCCCGCATGGTCGATCTGATGTGCGCCGGCCCGGCGCGCATCTACGGCGTCGTCGGCAAGGGACGTCTCGCCGCCGGCTATGACGCGGACTTCACCCTGGTCGACCTGAAGCGCCAGCGCCGCATTGATGAGTTCCTGGATTGCCGCTCCCTGTGGCTGGACCCCGTTCGCGGGAATGCAGGTAACGGGCTGGCCGATTGCCACTATTGTGCGCGGCCAGATCGTCATGCGCGACGATGAGATCCTGGGTGAACCTTCCGGCAAACTGGTGAACTTCCTCGGGTGAACCTCGGCCGCCCACCTGCCTTGTCATCGTCGAGGCTGGCCCGTTTACCCCATCCCGCGTCCGGGTTGACGCATCCCTGAAATTCACCCAACGCTCATCGGCAACAGGTGCGGGGCGAGCGTTTCGCCGCGCCTCCGTGTGGGGGGATAGTGCGATGGTTGGACGTCTGGCTGGCAAGGTTGCGATCGTAACGGGGGCTGCATCCCGCGGGGAGGGCGTCGGCAATGGAGCGGCGACCTCCATCCTGTTCGCGCGCGAGGGCGCAAAAGTCGTGCTGGTCAACCGCGACGCCGCGCGCGGCGAGGCGCTCGCCGAACAAATCCGCGCCGAAGGGGGCGAGGCGTCAGTCTTCGCCGCCGACGTGACCCGGCAGGACGCGGCGGAGGCGATGGCGGCATTCGCGGTGGAGCGCTACGGGCGGCTCGACATTTTGCACAACAACATCGGGTTCGGCCATTCCGGCACACCCGAGACACTGGAACTGGCCGATTGGAACCGGGTGTTCGAGGCCAACCTGACCTCCGCCTTCATGGCCTGCAAGGCTTGCCTGCCCCGGATGCGGGCAGCCGGCGGCGGCGCGATCCTCAACGTATCCTCGACCGCCGGCGCCATGGGGCTGTCAGGCACCGCCGGCGGTCTGGCCTACACCACGACCAAGGCCGGACTTCACGGCTTCACGTTGTCGGTCGCGGCGGACTACGCGGTGCACGGCATTCGTGCCAACGCCCTAGTGGTCGGCACGGTCTATACCCCATTGGTGGCGCACCTAGGCGAAGAGGGGCGGGAACGACGGCGCAAGGCGGTGCCGCTGCAAACGGAGGGAACCGGGTGGGACGTTGCCCATGCGGCGGTCTTTCTCGCCAGCGATGAGGCGCGCTGGATCACCGGCGTCATGCTGCCGATCGACGGCGGCTTCCTGGCGATCCGACAATGGCCCCGATAAAGCGAACGGCAATCCACTCAACATCGACTGCAAGCGACGGCACGCTGGTGCGCGGCCGATTGTTCGGTCACGCTCTACCTTACCGCAATCAGCGCCAGTTTCGCTCTGGCATCCTCCGGAATGGGGACCGGCTTCTGCACGCCACGTTCAACAAAAACGTGAACGAAATAACCCTCGGCCGCGGCGAAATCCTCGTCATTGCGGAAAATGCCGATCTCGTAGCGGACTGAACTGCGCCCGATCGAGGCCACCCGAATCCCCACATTCACCCGGTCGGGAAACGCCAGTGACGTATGGTATCGGCACGCTACCTCCGCGACCACGCAATGCACCGGGCCGTCGAGCAGACCAACCACCTTCTCGCTCATTTCGTAATAGGTCACCGCCGTATCGAAGTACGAGAAGTAGTTGACGTTGTTCACGTGTTGGAACACGTCGTTGTCCATCCATCGGGTCGTAATGGTGTTGAACCAGCGATAATCGGCACGTTTTCCGGGTGGGTGACGGCTCATTGGATCCTGCGTGTTGGGTGAACGATCTGCCGATCCCTTACCTTACCCGTCGGTTGATGGACAGCACCGCACCCAGGCGCTACACGCCGCCCGCTCTGCCCCGAAAGGATCGCTGTGCCCCGTTGCTTCAAGATCTGGCTGCTGACCCTTTCGGCGGCCATGCTGCCGGCTCTGGCCCAGGCTCACGCCATCCTCGAGGAAAGCACCCCGCCCGCCGGTGCGTCGGTGAAGGCCGGCCCGGTGGATCTGCGCTTCCGCTATAACAGCCGGATCGATCAGGGCCGCTCCCGCCTGACGCTGATCCGGCCGGACCACAGCCATAATACCTTGGCCATCGCGCCCGGCGGCCCCCCGGACATCATCAGCTCACATCTGGAGCTGACGCCCGGCGTCTACATCGTGCGATGGCAGGTGCTGGCGGTGGACGGGCACATCACCAGAGGCGACGTTCCGCTCACTGTAACGGCACCCTGAGCGATGGAACTGCTTGTCGATCTGTTTGGCTACCTATCGATCGTTGTGCACGGGCTAACGATCCTGACGCAATCGATGACGCTGGGCGGCGTTCTCTTCCTGGCGTTCCTCGCTCGTCCTTTGGCGCCAAAACTCGGCCGAGCGGGGCAATTGATCATGACGCGGACAGCGCTTGCGTCGGGGTACGCGGCGATCGCTCTGCTGCTGGCGGAGACCGCCACCGTCGCGTTGCAGGCGGCCGTACTGATCGACACAGTCGAGCTATCGCTCCGCGAGGTGCTGACCGCCGGATTTGCTGTCGCCGCCCTGGTCAAGACTGCCGCCGCCGTGTCTATGGCCTTCGTGCTGCTCGGTTGGCGCGAACGCGCGCCGTTGCTGCCGTTACTGGCACTAGCCGGGATCGAGTTGGCGGCCGCCACCTTGACCACGCACGCCGCCGCGCGCCTGGACAACCGAGGCGCATTGATTGCGGTAGAGGCACTGCATCAGTTCGGCGCGGCCATCTGGATCGGTGGCATCCCGTTCTTCCTGGGGGCTCTGGCAAGTGTACGGGACGCGGTGGGGCTCCGGTTGGTCGGCTCGCGGTTCTCCCGTCTCTCAATCGTCGGCGTCGGCTGCATCCTGGTTAGTGGCGTCACCATAAGCGGGGCGTACATCGGAGACCGGCAGGGCCTCTATGGGACCGCCTTCGGCGTCATGGTCGGCGCTAAGATCGCAATGTTTCTGATGTTGCTGGCTCTGGGCGGGATGAACTTCCTGCTGGTTGAGCGGCTGCGCACAAATCCGGAGACCTCGGTCAACCGGCTGCGTCGTTTCGCAGAAGTGGAGTTCGGCATCGGCATCGCGATCTTTTTTGCCGCCGCGTCGCTGACCTCAGTGCCGCCGGCGGTGGACCTGACCCAGGATCGGGTGACGTGGCAAGAGATCGCCGAACGCAACACACCGGAATGGCCGCGCCTGAGCAGCCCAAATCACGACCTGCTGGCCTTGCCTGCATTACAGTCGAAGCTGGACGCCGAAGCCGCTGCCAAAAAGGCGGCGCCGCAGATCGCATTCATTCCCGGCGCGGGGGAGTTACCGCCGCGCAACGCTGACGACATCGCCTGGTCGGAATACAACCACCACTGGGCAGGACTTATAGTTATCGCCATCGGACTGCTAGCGCTACTGAATCGCGCCGGGCTGCGCTTGGCGCGGCATTGGCCGCTGACATTTCTCGGCCTTGCCGTCTTCCTTTTCTTCCGGTCGGATCCAGAGACTTGGCCGATGGGCGACGTCGGATTTCTCGAAAGCTTTCGCGACGTAGAGGTATTGCAGCACCGATTCTTCGAGCTGCTGATCGTGGTGTTCACGTATTTTGAGTGGCGGGTGCGGGCGACAGACTGGAACAACCGGTATGCCGTGCTGGTGTTTCCGTTACTCTGCGCCGCCGGAGGAACACTGCTCCTGACCCACAGTCATGCGATCGCCAACGTGAAGGACCAGTTGCTGATCGAACTGATCCACACGCCTCTGGCGCTCGCTGGCATCGCCGCAGGGTGGGCTCGATGGCTGGAAATCAGGCTGAACCCAAGGGAGAACCCCATAGCATGGCAGGTCGCCGGCTGGGTGTGGCCAACCTGCATCCTGTTCTGCGGGCTGCTGCTTCTCGGATATCGGGAGGCTTGAGATCTCCGGACGCAGATCTCTTCGAACGAGGCATCGAAGACTAGCGATAGCAGGCGACATCTCGCGGGACAACGACGCGACGACCCGCGCCGCTACCCCTTCTGATCCGCCTCGAACAGCGCCATCAACTCTTCCGTCGCCTGCTGGGTGCTTTGAATCAGCTGTTTCTCGTCCCGATAGATCGCGTGCGTATCCAACAGATTCTGCTCGTCATGAGCGCGGAACAATTCCACCGACCTCACGGCTTCCTCGGGCGCTATACCCAGGGCCATCAACGCATTCTCCGCCATCTTCAGGCTGGAGTAGAACGTATCACGCACCAGTCCATCGACACCGCGGTCCATCAGTAGAAACGCATGCCGCCGATTGCGTGCCCGCGCCATGATCTTCAACTCGGGAAAGGCGCGCTTCGCCACCTCCACGACCCGTAGCGTATCTTCCATGTGGTCCATCGCGACGATGAGCAGCTTCGCCCGCTCCGCTCCCGCCGATCGCAACAAATCCACCCGCTTCGGATCGCCAAAATAGACTTTGTTGCCGAACCGCCGGACCACATCCACCTGGCCAATGTCCCGCTCCAGCGCGGTGAAAGGGATCCCGCGCATGCGCAGCACGCGCCCGATGATCTGACCGAAACGTCCGAAGCCGCAGATGATCACCGGTGCGTCCGCCGCCTCGATAGTGTCGTAATCCGGTACCGGTTCGGCTTCGAACCGAGGGATGACGAACCGTTCCGACAATGCGAACAGCACCGGCGTCGCGGCCATCGAGACCGCGGCGACCAGCGTCGCCATCGCGGCGCTGCCGCCATCCAGCGCGCCCACTGCGACAGCGGCGCCAAACAGCACGAAGCTGAACTCGCTGGCCTGCGGCAGAGCCAGGCTGAACCGGACCGCATCGGCAGGGCCTCGTCGCGCCAGACGCGCAAGGACGAAGCAGACGACGATTTTCGTCAACAGCAGCGCAGCGGCCGCGCCGGCCAAAAGCCCCGGACGCGCATAGGCCAGACCCAAATCCGCCGACATCCCCACCGAAATGAAGAAGAATCCAAGCAACAGCCCCTCGAACGGGTCGATATCGGCCTCCAGTTCGTGCCGATATTCAGACTCCGACAGCAGCACACCCGCCATGAACGCGCCCAGCGACATGGAAAGCCCAGCCAGCGATGCAATGAACGCCGCACCCGCCACAATCAGCAGCGACGTTGTGGTGAAGATTTCGCGCGTCCGGGCCCCCCCCAGAATACGGATCAGCGGAGGGACCAAGAAACGACCGCCCACCAGGATCACCGCGATCGCGACGGCCGCCCGGGCGACGTCGTGCCAGGGGACATTGTCTGGCAGTGTTCGTTCCGCCAGCAGCGGCACCAGGGCAACCAGCGGAATGAACGCCAGATCCTGGAACAGCAGCACCGCGAACCAATCGCGTCCGGTGCGCCTTTGCAGCAGTTTCGGCCTCGGCCAGCATCGGCAGCACGATCGCGGTGGAGGACATCGCCAGCCCTGCGCCCAGCACGATCGCGCCGGGCCACGGCACACCGATCGCAATGCGCCAGGACCGCCAGCACCGCGGCACTGAGCGCCACCTGCGCCGATCCAAGGGCGAATACCGTCCGCCGCATCACCCAAAGCCGGCGCGGTCGTAGTTCCAGCCCGATCAGGAACAGCAGCATGACAACGCCGAGCGATGCGATACTGGCGATCTGCTCGACGCCGCTGACCAATCCAAGACCGGATGGTCCTATCGCTACGCCCGCCAGCAGGTAGCCCAGCACGCTGCCCAGGCCGGACCGCCGAGTCAGCGGCACAGCAATGGTCGCTGCCCCCAGCAGCACGACAAGTGTTGGCAGCATCAGTAGCCGCGCTCGATATCGTAACGGTTGGGCAGCGGCCGCCCGTCTCGCCACGCCCGCAGGTTCTCCAGGAAGATATCCAGGCTGCGCGTGTTGTAGGTCGCTGGATCGTCGGCCGAGGTATGCGGGCTGATGATCAGGTTCGGCGTGCTCCATAGCCGATGGCCGGGCGGGATCGGCTCCGGCGTAAAGACATCCAGCACCGCGCCCGACAGGTGCCCTGCGTCCAGCAGGTCGCACAGCGCGTCCTGGTCGAGCAACTCGCCGCGGCCGATGTTCACCACGCCGGCGCCGGATGGCAGGCACTCCAGCCATCGACGGCTCATCAGGCCGCGTGTGGCCGCGGTCAGCGGACAGGCGAGGACCAGAAATTCTGTCTCCGGCACTACGTCATCCAACGCGTCGGTGCCGACGACCCGCCCGCACGCCGGATGCGGCGCGGGATTGCGCCCGGACGCCGGTCACTCGCATGCCGAAACCGCGAGGCATGCTCGGCCGTGGCGCCGCCCGAGCGTGCCCAGGCCGATGACGGTCAGGTTGCGGCCGGCCAGCACCGACCCCCACAGTTTGCGCCACATGCCCTGCCGCTGGTTGGCCGCCATGGCGGGGATGCGGTTGGCCAGCATCAGGATCGACATGATGGCGAATTCGCCGGCTTTCGCCGCATGGGTGCCGCGGTTGTTCAGCAGCGCGACCCCTGGCGGCAGCCAGTCGAATGGCGCCAGCCGGTCGAGACCGGCGTTGGTCAGGAATATCAGCTTCAAGTGGGGTGCCGGGCAGGGGAACAGCGCCTTGATGACGCTGACGTCGGTGACCAGCGCCTCCGCGTCCCGCATCGCGGCGACGAAATCGGCCGGGGTGACGCCAATGCTGACGGTATGCCCGGCGCCGATATCATGGGCTCGTGCCGCCGCGGCCTCCCACATCGCGCGCGAGAAATCGAATAGCGGATCGTTGTCTGGATTTTGCAGATGGATGCGCATGGCGGAAAGCGTGCCACAGAGGCGAACCGGTGGCGATGGCATTTTAAATGCACCCGCGGATGACGACGACGTGGTGGCGCCACGCGGCTGCAGAAAGGTCAGGAGATGCGCGCAGGTGCTATGTCGCCCGTTCGGCGTCTCCATTGTCTGGGGTAGCAATCAGATCGAGCGAATACAGCGCTCATTTTGAGGCCACCCACATCGGCAGGGCTACCGTCCCACAAGTTTAACAATTTTCGTAGCGACGCATTTTTTCCAAGATCGACCGACGAAACAAGGACTTGCGTCTCGATCAAAACTGGCCCGCTGGCCGGACTATGCAGCAGCCTTCAGGCTATCAGCCGAATCCGCCACTGGAAATATCAGCGTCCATAGCGTGCCCACTTCTGATCGCACGTGCGCCGTTCCGCCAATCTGCTCGACCAATTGCCGCACCAGGCCAAGCCCACGCCTTGACGTTGCGGCCGTCGTGTCAAAGCCTACCCCGTCGTCCTGGATCATCAAGATCGCATTGTCGACATCCGCGCTGAGCCAACGTCACAACAATTGTGCCAGTCCCTATCATGCGGAAAGGCGTGGCGATAACCGTTCATCACAAGTTCCGCGACGGCCATTCCCAGAGCGGTCACGCTGTCGAGCGGAAGCATGAAGGATTCCGCCTGGCATTCGAGATCAACATCCCCGGTTGCTCATTTTGAAGCTCAGGCAACGACGCGCACAGATCTTGCAGGTATATACTCAAATCGATCGTTGAAGTCAGTCCGATACCGAGCAGACTGTCGTAGATATTTGTCAACGTTACCACGTGCCGTGAGATTGAACCGATACCCTGCCGCGACGTAACGTCGGACGCTGGACAGTGCGTAGTTGTTCAACATCCCGATTATCAAGTGTAGATTGTTGCGAACGCGGTGTTGCAATTCCGAGGCCAGCAGTTTTTGCCGCTCCAGCAACGCGTGCATTTCGCTTATTCTTTTGAGCCGACGCCACCGCCTCAGCAAGCACGTTGGCAAAGCCAGTCAGGAAGTCGATATCATGCTGATCGTATTGGTGCCGCGTCGGACTGTCGATTTCCAGAACACCATATGATGCTCCGTTGGCGGCAGCGATGACCACATCGACAGTCGAAACAATACCATGCTCCGGGTAAAAATCCGGAAGAGCCAAGTTGTTTGCGGTCTCGCACATCGCGGATGATCACCGGTTCACCAGTCATATACGCGCGTCCTTGTGGTGATGTCTCGTCAGCTCGCGAGACGACTCGTCCAATGACCCCGAGATGCCAGCCATACCCGGCCTCGATGAGAAGATCGTTCTCAGCGGGACGGTATCGGCAAATCTTGCAGAACGGAACATCCAAGGACTCAGCGCAGATACGCGCCGCCTCCATGAGGATCGTCAGCAGGTCGGTTTCGTTGAACGCGAACCGTCCGAACTTCGCCAAAGCCGCCTGCTGCCGGCGGAGTTTCTCTACTACGGTCGGTGTTGTCGAGACGCCACAAGCACCCTCCTGTTAAACTGCAGGGCGGGAGCACATGCCTCTCTCTCTGCCATCGGACGCCCAGCCAAGGCCAGCGCACGACATCTTCATGTTTTGCGAATGGTTCCGACGGTGCGCTTGCCTATAGACCATAATCACGGAAAAAGCAAGCACCTTCCAAATATATCAGCGCGCCTCACGATCTCCGGCAGGCAACGGCCAACCGCTCTCTCTGCCTGGAGTCGCGATCGGCCTGAACTTCGCTAGCAGCTCCCTTACGACCCGCCTCCCCGCATCAAATGGTAGCTCAGTTCGCCCGGATCGCTCAGATCCGGCACCGTCCAGCCGTTCAGGTCATACTCCGCCATGCACTGCTCGGCCAACCCCTTGAACGCTGCCGCATTGCCCGACGCCTGCGCCCCGAACAGACAATACCGCCGGATCTCCTCGGTCGAGCCACCATAATTGATCTCATACAACTCGTGCCGGCTGCCGAACTCCGAGCCGATACTGTCCCACAGCAGTTTCATCAGCTTTACGCGTTCCTCCGCGCTGTAGCCATTGGACCCGCGCAGATACTTGTCGAGATACGGCCTGATTTCCGGACTTTGGAAGTCCCGTGCGTGACTGTTGAGGTAAATCAGACCGGACGCCACAGTCTGCTCGATAATGTACTTGACCTTCGTATATGCCATCGTGGCAATGATGTGATACGCATTCCCCGGGTCCATGTTGGGCTGCACATAATCGCCAACCCACGGCTTGGGATCGCGCACCATCGCGTCGGACAGCCCCCAGAACAGGTTCCGCCACGCAATCACCTCACCGACATTCGCCTGCACGCCTCGATAGTCCTTGGTCCCCGACGCCTCCGTCGCCTTGATCAGCAACCCGCAGATGAAATCAAGCTTCACCGCCAGCCGCGTGCACCCATGCACCACAAACCGGGGCAAAAACCCGGTGCGCGGAAAGAAATTATTGGCTTTCTCTACGTCGCCATAGACGAAAACATTCTCCCACGGCACCAGCACTTCATCCATGATGAAGATGGCGTCGTTCTCGTCCAAGCGGCTGGACAATGGGTAGTCGAACGGGCTGCCCATCGCTGTCGCGGCCATCTCATACGATGTGCGGCAGATGAACTTGATGCCGGGCGCGTTGGTGGGGATCATAAAAACCGCTGCGTAAGACTTGTCCTGCAGCGGGATCAGCCCGTGATGCGCCACGAACGTATAGTTCGTCAGCACCGATCCGGTCGCCACCACCTTCGCGCCCGACACCACGATACCGGCGTCGGTCTCCCGCACCACGTGGCAACATACGTCGGAAACTTGATCGGGTGGCCGGTCACGATCGACGGGCGGGTGGATTATCGCATGGTTGATGAACGGCACCCGCTCCTGGCTGAATTTGTACCAACGACGAGCATTCTCCTGGTAAGGCGCATAAAATTCCGCGTTGGCGCCGAGGGTCGCCAGAAACGCCGCCTTGTAATCCGGCGACCGCCCCACCCAGCCATACGTCAGCCGCGCCCATTCGGCGATCGCACCCCGCCCCGCGACCAGGTCCGCGCCGGTCTTCGGAGCCTTGAAGAAGGCGTGCGTCATTCCGCCGTTGCCCGTATCCGTCGGCACCATCAACTTAGACTGCCGGTCCGGATCGTGCATCGCGTCGAACAGCCGAGCGATCATCCGCGCCGTGTTGCGGAACGCCGGATGCTCGGTGACCTTGGAGACTCGCTCGCCGTATATATAGACCTCGCGCCCATCATCTAGGGAGGCAAGATAGTCCACCCCCGTCATAGGCCCTTGGCTGCCGCTGTCCCTCGTGCCGGACGCCATCGTGTTATCCCCCCATTGTGTTTGTCAGGAACTATCCATCGGTACTGCTTGCCTGCGCAACAGGTCGCCTTTTTTCTCCGCGACCAGATGAAGATCATGTTCCATCAGGTACGGAGAATTACGTAGTTTCGATCAAAAGCATCCTGCCGGATGTTGGATAAGGAATGTTGTGCATTTGCCCAGCCCCAGTTTCCTCGCTTGTCAGCCGGCGGTTGCGTATCAGCCAGATAACGATGCTTTGCTCTCGAGGCCTGATCGGCTGGGGTGTCGCAGGAAATAGTTTTAGTATTGTGATAGACTGTAAATAATATACAAGCGGCGTTTAAGCGCCAAGACTTCTCTTGATATGTCACCACGGGCAGTTCGATGAACTAGAAGTTCTCCATACTCTTTCGGCTGTACCCCAACCTCTCAAATAGTTTACTTTAAAACTCTTGCTAACAAATTCGATGGCGCTTACCAGATATTTTGCTGCATAGCACAAAAATAACGGATCGCTACCTTGGAAGGGGCGCTCCAGCAGAAAAGCAGCAATTCAGCGTCAGCCACCACCGCCTCCGCGGCGCTGGCTGCGAGGCCACCATATTGCTTGGTTAGGTACATCGCAGATACAGGGATTCGCCAAATGCCACGATTTTTGATCGATTTACCCACACCTTATCACCCAATCGACAGGCTGGAGGATTTCCTTCAGAAGGCGGCAGCCTCGCCGTTGCACGATGAACCCGTCGTGCAAGCAGCGGTCAACCGGGTCCAGGGCTACCTGCGCGACAAATTGGCGCCACCCGACCCGCCTCAGAACGAACTATCCGCGCCACCGAACTAAGGCGCGCGTCTGAACGTGCCTGGCCAGTGGCGGCGTCACCGATGCTTGAGCTCTTCTGGAGATTACTTTCGTAGCTTCGCGGTCAGCGCCATAGGAAGATCGTGCCGGCGGTAACTAACGCAGACTTATCGCGCCCCCCCGCGTGCGCGGGAGAGAGAGCACCAGTGGCGGCAGACGGAAGTTCGCAAGAGGACAACATATGACCCTCAGACGGGTGATCACGCAGAACATGGTGGGCCGTCAAGCCGCGCGGACGAGCCAACCGCCCGCGCCAGGGAAGGACAGCCCAGCAGAAGGCATGACCGACGACGACTATACCCGCAAGCTCGATGAGCTGGACCGATTGCTGAACGACTGGGACGTGCCGATGCAGCCGGATCGGGTCTGGAGCCTGCTCGACGAAGTCGCGGAGCAATCGCGGACCAAGCTGCGCGGCGATGGGGCTGGCTCAAGCGTGATCACAGCTCCTCCGGCTGCGTCCGGCCCCCGCGAGGGCGCAGCCGGCTGATCTGAAAACGCCGGCAGGGCAGTGGTTCGAGCCTGCGATGGTTCGGACGCATGCCCGCGGCCACCCGTCATGACCCCTGCCGGGAAACTGAGGCACCCCTTGATCGCAGCCGGTAGCGCACCCCCGTGCCCCCGAGTGAATCGGCTCCGGCCGCAAAATCTCGTGTTCCCTGTCGTCGCCTGTGCTTGTAGCATTCCTAAATCATGCCCCGCGGCGACCTGTTTCCTGAGATTGGCCCCTACGAGACCGGCTATCTGCCGCTGTCCGGCGGCCATGTGATGTACTGGGAGCAAGTCGGCAACCCGAACGGCCGCCCGGTTCTGTTTCTACATGGCGGTCCCGGCGCAGGCGCAGGCGCCGTCCATCGCCGCTTCTTCGACCCGAATTTCTGGCGCATCATCATCTTCGACCAGCGCGGCGCGGGCCGCTCGCGGCCGCTCGGAGGACTGGAGAACAATTCCACCCCCGACCTCGTCGTGGATATCGAAATCCTCCGGCGCCATTTGGCCATCGAGCGATTCCTGCTGTTCGGCGGCTCCTGGGGATCGACCCTCGCCCTGGCCTACGCTCAAGCACATCCTCAGCGCGTTGCCGGCGCGGTCCTCCGCGGCGTGTTCATGGGACGCCGTCAGGAGGTTGAGTGGTTCCTGCACGGCATGCAGTCGGTTTTTCCCGAAGCCCACGCCGCCTTCACCGGCTTTTTATCGGAACCCGAGCGCGCCGACCTTCTGGGCTCCTACCTGCGGCGTCTGACCAACCCTGATCCGTCGGTCCATCTACCGGCCGCCCGAGCCTGGTCCGTCTATGAGGGCACCTGCAGCACGTTGCTGCCTAGCCCGGAAACCGTCACCGGATTCTCCCAGGACCGCACCGCCCTCGGCCTCGCCCGGATCGAAGCATTCTACTTCGCACACGGCCTGTTCCTGCCACCTGGTGGTCTGCTCGCATACATGGACGGCATCGGCCACATTCCGGCGGAGATTGTGCAAGGACGCTACGACATGATTTGTCCGGCGGTCAGCGCATTCGACCTGGCGGCTGCCTGGCGGAACGCCCGGATCACCATCGTCCCCGACGCCGGCCACTCGGCACTGGAACCTGGCATCCGTCGCGCCCTGGTCGCCGCAGTCGAACGCTTCCGCGGCGGGCGATAAACGCACGCCCAAAAACATGACCCAACGTCCGAACACCATGATTACCGTGGGGCGGTCAAGTTGCGGCGCAAGAAATTAACGACGGCGGGGAGGATAAAACGTGAAAAACGGTGGTCTCAGCTACGCCCATCGAAGCTCCGCGACGCCCCTGCTCTTTGAAACCCTGGGCCGTAGCCTTGACAAGGCCGCGGCGCGCTGGCCGGAGCAGGAGGCCGTGGTGGTCCGCGATCAGGGTATTCGCATCACCTTCGCCGAACTGTGCCGGCAGGCGGACCGCCTTGCCGCGGGCCTGATCGCCCTGGGTCTGCAACCCGGCGATCGGGTCGGGCTCTGGTCCCCCAACAACATCGCCTGGGTGGTCAGCCAGTATGCCACCGCCAAAGCCGGATTGATTCTGGTGAACCTCAATCCTGGATACCGCGTCGCGGAACTGGAATACGCGCTGAACAAAGTGGAGTGCCGGGCATTGATCACGGCCGACCAGTTCAAGACGAGCCATTACATCGGCATGCTGCGGGCGTTGGCACCAGAACTCGACGAATGCGCTCCAGGCTCTTTGCGCGCGGCGCGCTTGCCGCACCTGACCACGGTCATCCATATCGCCGATACCGAGGAACCCGGCATTTACAGCCTTGCATTCGTGCAGTCGCTCGGTGGGCCACGCGAACAGGCCCGCTTGGCCGAACTGTCCGAGCAATGCCAGCCGGACGACCCGATCAACATTCAGTTCACATCGGGCACGACCGGCTCGCCCAAGGCGGCCACGCTGACCCATCACAGCCTGATCAACAACGCATTCTTTTTCGCCGAGGAAGCCGGCATGCGGCAGGGGCAGCGGTTTTGTAACCCGCTGCCCCTCTATCACGTCGGCGGTATGGTGCTCGGCAGCATCGCCGGCATCCTGTGCGGAGCAACGATCGTCTACCTCGGCGAGGCGTTCGACCCGCTAGCGGCGCTGGAGGCCATCCAGGCGGAGCGGTGCGACGCCTTCGGCGGCGTGCCCACGATGTTCGTCGCGATCCTCACCCATCCGGCCTTCCGCCAATACGATCTCAGCACATTGCGTATGGGCTTCATCGGCGGCTCACCCTGCCCGTCCGACATCATGCGCCGCATCATGAACGAGATGCAGATGAACGACGTCATTATCGTCTACGGTATGACCGAACTGTCGGGCAGCAGCGTGCAAACCGCGATCGCCAATTCCCTGCAACGGCGGGTAACGACGATCGGGCGGGTACAGCCGCACATGGAGGTCAGGATCGTCGATCCTCGGGGGCTGACCGTGCCCAACGGCGTCCAGGGCGAAATCTGCTTCCGCGGTTTCATGGTGATGCGCGGCTACTGGAATGGCGAGGCACAGACCGCGGAGACGATCGACGCGGCGCGATGGCTGCACTCCGGCGACCTCGGCACCATGGACCTGGACGGCTACATCACCATCACCGGGCGCAGCAAGGACATGGTGATCCGCGGCGGTGAAAACATTTACCCGCGGGAGGTCGAGGAATTCCTGTTCGGGCATCCCGCGGTCGCTGACGTCCAGGTCTTTGGGGTCCCCGATGCTCGTTACGGCGAGGAACTGTGCGCGTGGATCCGCCTCAGGCCAGGAACCACCGCGACCGAGGAAGAAATAAGGGGCTTCTGCCGCGACCGGATCACCCACTTCAAGATCCCCCGTTACATGCGCTTCGTGGAGACCTTCCCGATGACAGTCACCGGAAAGGTCCAGAAGTTTGTGATGCGGGAGCAGATGGCAGCCGAACTGGCAGCCGCGGTCCACACCTGAACCGCCGCCGGCGCGCTGGCCAGACCGCAACCGACTTGGTAAGGGTGGCCTATCGTCCCGAGGGAAAATCAACCCATGAGTGCTGCGGTCGATCGCAACAGAACCACTAATGCCTTTGATCTACCGACCGATCCGCTTGCCCAGGCCAACGCGATCGCGCCCATCCTCGAGGCCGAGGGCGCCCGCATCGAGGAGCTTGGCCAGCTGACCCCAACCGTCGTGGACGCGCTCCATGCTCATGGTCTCTACCGCACACTGCTCCCTCACCAGTTGAGCGGCTACGGTGTCGGTCTCGATACCTTCGTGAGGGTGATGGAGATCCTCGCCGCCGCGGACGCTTCAACGGCCTGGTGCGTTGGCCAGGCCAGCGGGTGCTCGATGGCCGCTGCCTATGTGAACACATCGGTCGCGCGCGAGATCTGGGGCGATGATCCGGGTGGCGTTCTGGCGTGGGGCTTCCAACTCGAGGGGCGGGCCAAAATTGTACCCGGCGGATACAAGGTCAACGGCAAATGGGGTTTCGGCAGCGGCGGCCACCACGCGACGTGGATGGGGGCCCACTGCTATGTCGAACTGCCGGATGGGTCCTTGCTGAAGGGCGCAGACGGCGCCCTCATCGAGCGCACCATGCTGCTCCGCCAGCAACAGATCATCTGGTCGAACGACTGGGACGTTGTCGGCCTCCGGGGCACCGGTAGCGACAGCTATACCCTCACCGACGTCTTTGTTCCCGACGCCTACACCGTGCGGCGCGATATCGACACCGAGCGCCGAATCGACGAACCCTTCTTCCGCTTCACCACCACCAACGCCTATTCCTGCGGCTTCGCCGGAGTCTCTTTGGGAATCGCGCGCGGCATGTTGGAGGAGCTGAAAAGCCTGGCCCAAACCAAGAAGCCATCGCACACTACCCGCGCACTGCGCGACAACCCGGTCCTGCATCACCTGATTGCCGAAAACGAGGCCAAGTTGCGTTCGGCCCGCGCTTTCGTGCTGGAAACGATCGGCGAAGGCTGGGACAGTATCCAGCGCACGGGCGCCCTTAGCACGGAAAACCGCGTGCTGATACGCCTGGCGACGACGACGGCGATCCAGCGCGCCAAGGAGGTAGCGGAATTCGCTTATCTCGAGGCCGGTGCCACGGCAATTTTCGCCAGCAACAAGTTCGAACGGAAAATGCGCGACATCCACGCGTCGGCGCAACAGGTGCAAGGACGAACCGGCCACATCGAGACCTGCGGTCGCTACTTCCTCGGTCTCGACCCATCGGGGCGACACATCTGAAGCAACCCAGACGCCGATTGATCGTCATCAACGGCGAGGGCGAGGAAATCGCCGGGCCAGTGCACGACCTCAAGTCTGCCGCACGCTCTCAGTAATGGATTTCGTATTCGAACTGCCACCTTGGCGTCAGCTTGGGCACTGCATTGGTTAAGCCGACAAGAACGCCGGCGTTCCATTCGAGGGTGCCCGGCCCAATATCGAAAATCTTGCCAAACAATTGCGGGCCAATACGGTTATCCTGATCGTTCCAGTTTGAAAAGTGCCCAATTTTGCCAGGTTGACTGTAATATTGAAAACCAGGCTCGACTGTAAATCGATCGCCAAAGCGCATCGTCAGTGCGTCAACACGCGTTTCCCATGCCCACAGGAATTGCGTCCCGGTCATCGCGTTGTGGCCGAGATCCTTTTCGAAAAAAAGATTGATGGTGTTGCTTAAGCCCCAGAAATCCTTCCGCAATACCGGACCGGCGGTAATCTCATTCGGATCCCCCGTCTTCGTCGCCAGACCGTATTCAGCAAAGAATCCGACATCGAGCCAGTACTCCCCGCGCTGAGTAAACTGGAACAGATTTTCCGACGTAAGCTGGTTGAAATAGTTGTTCTGTCCCACCCCCGCATCGCGTTCGAATTCGAACTCCAGTTCCGTTTGCCACCAGCGCGTGACACCGTATTCAAACTCCAACGTTTGACTCTGCTCCCCGCTGCGGTCGGCGTGCGGGTCAAAGCCCGAGTTGCCTACGGTTTCGATCGCCACCTCGCCGAAATTGACGTCTGGCAGCCAGACTTTGAAATCAGCCTTTGCGGTGCCGATGCCAAGCATCGCCGCACCGACAGCGGCGCCCGCTGTCGTCCCGACCTTCATTGGACCAGCCTTATTGCAAAGTGTGAATGTTGTTGTGGCAGACGCGACGAACTAGAGTGTCACCCGGCGCTCCTGATGAGCTACCGGCTCAGCCCGGAAGACCCACATGAGTGAGCCGATCACGACCAACGTCGCGACATAGAATAGGATCTGGATCCCGGCCGGCTGCGCCGTATAGCCGATCAGCACGTGGGCAAGCTGCCCCACCAGGCTGCTTTCGGACAGAATGGTCGATGTATCCCATCGATTGTTGCCCAGCTCGGGAACCACATCTGCGGCGGCCAGGAACGCGGCCGCCTGCGATGCCATGCCGGCAGCGAGCAGCAGGATCAGCCACGATGTGGTGCCAAAGAGGTAGCGCAGCGGGATCCTCAGCAGACCAAAATACATTGCCGCCCCGGCCATTGCGCCGGCAATGACACCAAGCGCTCCACCGGTCGCCATGCCGAGACGGGTGCTGCCGCCGGCGACTGCAATTCCATAAAGAAACAACACAATCTCCGAGCCTTCGCGTAACACCGCAATGCCGCAAACCAAGGCCAGCGCGTAGAGTGGCCGCGAGCCTGCACGAACCTCTTTGCCAATACGCGTGGATTCAGTGGCCAATTCACGCCCGTGCCGGCTCATCCAGATATTGTGCCAGCCAAGCATGCACACCGCAGCGATTAGGATAGTCGCGTTGAATAGCTCCTGCCCAACGCCCTCGACAGCGTTAGCAATTTCGGTTGCGAAAGCCGCGACGAGGATCGCGCCCAACACACCACCCCCACAGCCGCGCGCAACCCACCATCCCCGACCGGGCACCCCTCGACTGGCTGCCAGGACGATGCCGACGACGAGACCTGCTTCCAGTACCTCGCGAAAAACGATGATGAGTGTGGCGAGCATTGACCAGTCCTATTTCGCGACCAGGTGGCCACGATTTTGTGGATGGAAGTCGTCAAAGAATTCATAGCTGCCAGCATCAAGCGGGCCGACAAAAACGGTGATTTCCCGCCCGGGAGCGACGGTTTTCTCGCGGTGCAATTCGACGCTCTCAAACTCGGACATCGACGAATCCTGATTGCGCACGATGAGCTTTACTTTGGAGTTGGCCGGCACCGAAACGTCGGCCGGCACGAACTTCCCGTCCTTGATCAGAATAACCGTGCCAGCATCGTCTGCCCGAGCAGGCGAAACGGTGCTGAGCGTTAGACACACTGAGCTTGCGATGATGCAAGCCCACAGTCGCGATGTCATATCGGACCCTCCTGATCTCCGAATGCAACTCATTCGCAACTGGATGTCAATCCTGTCCGTCTCACGACTGCGTCAGGAGCATCGAAAAGTTTCGACACGCGGCGGATGTCATTGATCGACGAGGCGGTCGCAAGTCCGGTTACGTGGCCGCGAGCTCGTTCAGCCCGCCGCAGCAACGCCAGGAAATGCCGCCGGTGTGCCGCGGGGATCGTGGTCAGCGAGCGAGATCGGGCGGCGCCCTACCATCTCGGCCTCTGCTCCTGACGTGCGCACTGGATGTCGGCTGCTATCCCGCGGGCCGGAACACGATGGCCACCGGCGTGATCGAGGGTGTCACAAGGCCGGTTGGTTGCAGTTCCCCCGTCTCCGCATTGACCGCGAACTGAACGATGGTGTCGCCCTTCTGGTTGGCAACGTACAGCCACCGGCCACTCGGATCGATTGCAAAATTGCGCGGAAAATTCACGTCTTTTGTCGCGTGGCCAATGACCGAAAGCAGATTTGTCGTGGGATCGATACGATAGCCGATGATGCTGTTGTAGCCGCGGTTGGACGCGTAGAGGAACTTGCCCGACGGATGCACCGCGATCTCGGCAGGACCTGTGCGGACCCTCATAGCCTGGCGGCTCGGTCGAGATGGTCTGCAACTCCTTGCCGATCTGTCCGGTCGCTGGGTCATAGGCGAAGGCCGTCACCGTCGCGTTCAACTCGTTCAAGACGTACATGACCTGACCGCTCAGATGGAAAGTAAGGTGACGCGGTCCGGCGCCTGGCGCCGCCGATGCCGCACTGACTCGGGCGATGCCACCGTCGCTGAGACGGAATGTTTGTACTTTGTCGATGCCGAGATCAGCCGCGGCGATATAGCGGCCTGCGCGGTCGAAGACGACCGAGTGCGGGTGTGGCGCCTCCTGGCGCGCCTTGTTCGGACCGCTCCCGCTGTCCTTGATCTCGCCGCTGACTGGACCAAGCCGGCCGTCGGCTCCGATCGGCAGCACCACAAAGTTCCCTCCGATATAGTTGCCAACGACCAAATGATGCCCAGTCGGATCCACCGCCAGATGCGCCGGAATAGGGCCGCCCACGGACTGACGGTTCAGCAGAGTCAGCATGCCGGTCTTTGGATCGATGGCGTACGCTTCGGCCGATCCGTTTTTCTGCCCCTCATAGTCGTCGATCTCGTTGATGACGTACAGGAACCGGTTCGAAGGGTCGAGCGCAAGAAAAGACGGATTGGCGCTGTGCACTTGCTGCACGGGCGCGAGCCCGCCGTCCGAGGGATTGAACTTGAAGACAGAGATCCCCACCGGATTGTTGCTGCCGCCGCCGGGCGGGTCTTTGGTGTACGATCCGACATAGACGAAGGCGGGCCCCGTTGCATCGGCGGCCTTCGCTGCCGCCGGCAGCATCGCGCTAACGAGGCCGGCAGCCATGAGGTGACGCCGGTCGATTCCAAGCGTCGCGAAATCGCGCGGTTTGATGCTCATTGTCTGTTGTTCCCTCCCGTGGCACGCCACGTCCACTGATGGACGGATCGATAGGGTGATCCGCGATGGTTGGCAGGTCAACGCCGGCTTTTTCCCCATCGGTCCCTCATAACCCGTAGTTGCAGAACGCGTCGCGGTCTTGTTGTCCGACGATAACAGGCTACAGTGCCGGCGCGCGAACACCCTGAAACCGCCGCGGCAGGAGCGGTTCTCAACGATCGGCCCGCACCACCAGATGCCTACGGCACAAACGGTCCCGGTCGCGCAGGGCTGGTGATTCCCCCTCTGAGTTGGCTAGGGTCCGGGCTCGCTATTTCGGCGCACATAGAATTCCGGGGGACATAAAACATGAGCGATCTGGTGGTCATTGCCTTCCCCTCCGAGGAGAAGGCGGAAGCAGTTCGAACCAAAGTCCTGGACCTGCAGAAAACCTATTTGATCGAGCTCGAAGATGCCGTCATCGCCGTCAAGCACGCGGACGGAAAAGTCAAGCTTAATCAGATGGTCAGCACCACGGCCACGGGAGCTGCGTCTGGCAGTTTCTGGGGGCTGCTGATTGGGGTGCTGTTCATGGTGCCGCTCCTAGGCGTGGCGCTCGGTGCCGCATCAGGTGCGCTAGCGGGGGCGTTAACCGACGTGGGCATCAACGACAACTTCATGAAAGATCTGTCGCAGACGCTGCAACCGGGAGGTGCGGCCCTGTTCTTGCTCATCCGGAAGATGACGGCCGACAAGGTGTTGGAGGATCTACAGGGGGTCGGGGGAACCGTGCTACGCACATCGTTTGATCACACGAAGGAAAATGCTCTGCGTGAGGCCCTGGCCAGCCATGTCGCCGCTACCTCATCCGACGTCCCCGCGGCCGGCAGTACGGCTTAGAGGGCTCTTCAGGCGGCATGTTGCACCCGCGCATGTCCGATCGGATCAGACGACTTTATTTCTTGTCATTGCAAGGACTTAGCTTGGGTAGAGCCGGGTAAAGGCCGTTCCCTGACCCGCTTCTCAAACACTGTCCTGAGCGCGTTGCAGCGCTGCCTCGAGCATTCCCCCGCGCGAGCTGTCCACGCTCGCCTCACCCTCCAGCGCAGGCAGCACATTGGCCTTCCGCCTCGATGGTGGCCTTACCCACCCTGAACCCGAGCCGCTGGGCCGCATCCTCCAGCGCATGGGCGAGCTCGTGGTCTTCCAGCTCCGTCACCTTCCCGCACGTGCGGCAGATCAGGAACTGAGCGGCATGGTCGTGATCTTCCTCGGCGATACACCCGACGAAGGCGGACCGGCTCTCCAGCTTGTGCACCAGCCCCTGCTCCTGCAGGAATTCCAATGCGCGGTAGACCGTGGGCGGCGCTGCCCCGTGGCGGGTGCTGCGAAGCTGGTCCAACAAATCGTATGCCCCGGTAGGAGCGTCGCGGTCGAGGATCAGCCCCAGCACCTGCCGGCGCAGGTCGGTCAGCCGCACGCCGCGGCCTTCGCAGATCACGTTGGCGCGGCTCAGCAAAGTCTCGGTGCGGGGGGAAAACCCCATCAGGCACTCCTTGGCGGCGGGCACGCCTGATGCCTAGATATCATTCATGAACGAAATTACCACCCAAAGCTCGACACCGCCAAACTGGCCCGCTGCCGTGCTCGAAGCAATCTGCTTCGACGCCAACGGTCTGGTCCCCGCCATCGCGCAGCAACACGACACCGGCGAGGTGCTGATGATGGCCTGGATGAACGCCGAGTCAATTCGGGAGTCCCTGACGACCGGCCGAGTCTGCTACTTCAGCCGGAGCCGCGGCCGGCTATGGCGGAAGGGTGAAACCTCCGGCCAGACCCAGCACCTGAAGGAACTCCGCATCGATTGCGACGGCGACACGCTGCTGCTGTTGGTGCACCAGGATGGCGTCGCCTGCCACACCGGCCGCCGCAACTGCTTCTACCGAGCCGTCCGCGACGGCGCCCTCATCGAAATCGCGGCGCCGGAGGTTTCGCCCGACACGCTGTATCGCCACGCGCATGGCTGAGACGACCCCGGTCACTGTGCTCACCGGGTTCCTCGGCGCCGGCAAGACCACGCTGCTGAACCATCTGCTGCGCCAGCCGCAACTCGCCCGCACCGCCGTCCTGGTGAACGAATTCGGCGAAATCGGCCTCGACCACCTGCTGGTGGAGAAACTCGACGATTCCACCGTCTTGCTGAACGCCGGCTGCCTGTGCTGCACCGTCCGAGGCGATTTGGCCAGGGTCCTGCGCGAGATGCTGCCCCGGGCCCGACGTGACGACATTTCTCGCATTGTCATCGAGACGACCGGCCTCGCTGACCCCGTGCCGATCCTGGCGACCTTGATGACGGACCCCGTTGCCGCCGCGGCCTATCGGCTGGACGGCATCGTGACGGTGGTCGATGCCGTCAATGGGACGGCGCACCTCGACACGCAGGTGGAGGCCGTCCGGCAGGTTGCGGTCGCGGACCGCCTCATCATCAGCAAGGCTGATCTGGCCGATACGGTGGCGCTGCGCGAGCGGCTGACGGCACTGAACCCAGGCGCACCGCTGGCCGAGGCCGAGCATGGGGTCATTGACCCGGCCTTTGTCCTGCACGCCGGCCTTTTCGACCCCACTGCGAAAATCCCGGATGTGACCGCTTGGCTGAACACGGCAGCGTTCGATGCCCACGACGCGCACCACCACCACGATCCCAACCGCCACGACGCCCGAATCACCGCCTTCTGCGTCACGCTGGAGGACCCGGTCGACTGGCAAGGCCTGGCGATGTGGCTCGAGATGCTCGTCGCATCACGCGGGGAAAATCTTCTGCGGGTCAAGGGTATCCTGAATTTGAAGGGCAACGACCGTCCCGTGGCTATTCACGCGGTGCGGCATCTGCTGCACCCGCCGGTCAAACTAACCGCCTGGCCCGAGGGCGACCCTCGCACGAGCCGCCTGGTCTTCATCACAAGCGATCTGCCTCGCGGCGTCATTGAGGACGGACTACGAGCGTTTCAAGCCGCGGCTGCCCAGATATGACAAAGTGAACACCTGAAGTAAGCAGCATATTTGCGATCGAGCCGTCCGTAACTCCATTATTTGTTCGCTCAAGGGGTTAAACAAAAGGTCATCCGTGGTTTTCAGTAAAATCGAACCACTGGTTGGAAGGATAATCGCTCGTGACCGACGCTACCCTGTCTTACCGTGTCATGGCCTACAATAACGGTTGGGCCAACCATCGCCTGCTCGCCGCCTGTGCTCGGCTTTCACAATCTGAGGTGATCGCCTCACGCACCAGCTTTTTTCCGAGCTTGCGGGCCACCCTGAACCATATTTTGGTCATTGACCTTTTCTACGTGGATGCGATGGAGGGCGGCGCGCTCGGACCAGCAGCTTGGGCAGACCCCGAGCCGTGCGCGACGATCGATGCTATTCGACAGGCGCAGACAGCCGTTGACAGGCGGTTGATCGACCTCGTGAAAGGCTTGGACGTGCACGGTCTCAAGAGAATCGTTGAGGTGCATCGCGACGAGCACGTACAGCGGGAACGGATGGACAGGCTGTTGCTGCACTTGTTTCAGCATCAGATTCATCACCGCGGTCAAGTGCACGCCATGTTGGCTGGCACATCGGTCCCGCCACCACAACTCGATGAATTCTTTTCCGCTGGAGAGGCCCCACTTCGTGCCAAGGAGTTCGCAGAGTTGGGCTGGACGGAGGATACGGTTTGGCGGCCGCAACTCCCGCCAAAGCCCGACGAATGATGCCGGCAAGAAGGCAAATCGGGCCACGATACTCGCTACGTTTCCAGTGGCCGTCGCAGTTCAGAGGCCTCTCAAGCAGCCCCGCCTCGATTGTACTGCGCGCAACCGCATCGGCCTCTACGCTCCCGATAACCTGTCGGCTGCTGCGCTATTACGATCAAATCTTCTGAGTCCTGATTTTTTGCAACGGAGCCCGACCACGGCCACCTGTTGACCATCCCTCAAGCCGTTCGAACAGACGAGGCAGCAGGCCCCTGCATGGGTGGCTCTTTTCGTGTCCCATGGAATCGTGCTCAGTTCGTGGGCCGCTGCGGTGGCGTCATATGACATTGGTGTGGAGGAAAAGAATGTTTAGCCATGTGATGATCGGGAGCAATGATATTGCACACTCGAAGAAATTCTACGACGCCCTGTTTGGCGCGATCGGCGGCAAGCCTGGGGTACAGGACGAAAAGGGCCGGTTGATTTACTTACACAACGGTGGGGTGTTCCTGGTGACCAAACCCATTGATGGCGAGCCGGCCTGTCACGCCAACGGCGGCACGATCGGCTTCACGATAACGAGCCCCGGACAAGCCGATGCCTGGCACAAGGCTGGGGTCGCCAATGGTGGCACAGCAATCGAAGATCCACCTGGCGTTCGCCAAAGTGGCGTTGGTGAGTTGTATCTCGCCTACCTTCGCGATCCCGACGGCAACAAGCTCTGCGCACTTCATCGCATGCCGGCTGCCTGAACTGTCACTGTAGAAACTTGCAAGGACCGCCTGTCGTGGGCGGTCCGCCACGCTCGGGTGCTTTATGGATTCGACGTGAAAGTGTGCCCCGCACTTGTCAGTTCCAGATTCCACGGCTCGGCGGAATGCGCATCCGCAAGGCCACTCTGCTTGGCTAGTGGCCCGTCGTGATGTACTTCACGATGAAGTCGGGCCGGTCAAGAACCACCTTCCGTTGTTCAACGGGAAATACAACAGCGAGTTCAGGCCGTAGCGCGCTACAGGGAGGGAACCATGCGCAAAGACATCTCATTCAAGACGACAGACGGCACTACGCTGCGCGGCTGGCACTACCTGCCGGGCAGCTCCGGCAAGTATCCGACCATCGTTTTGTCACACGGCTTTTCTGCCGTGAAAGAAATGTATCTCGACAAGTATGCCGAGGCATTCGCGCGGGCTGGCCTCGCCTCACTCGTTTATGACAACCGTAACTTCGGAGCGAGCGATGGCGAGCCTCGGCAGGAAATCGATCCCTGGCTGCAGGTCAGAGACTATTCTGATGCCATCACGTTTGTCCGTACCCTTGAGCAGACCGACGCGGAGCGGATCGGCGTCTGGGGGTCGAGTTACAGCGGCGGGCATGTGCTGGTCGTCGCCGCAATAGACCGGCGCGTAAGATGCGTCGTCTCCCAGGTGCCGCTGATCAGTGGTTGGCAAAACTTCCGTCGGCTCGTCCGGGCGGACTTTCTCGGGTCGCTGCAGGCCGGACTTCATGCCGACCGGGACAGCCGCGCCGCCGGAGGTGCACCCGCGATGCTGCCCGTCGTTGCCGAGGACCCTACAGCGCCGTCAGCCCTCCCCACCGCCAATTCATATAAATGGTTTACCACAACAGCGACCGCTCGCGCACCGGCATGGCGCAACGAGGTTACATTGCGCACCATCGAGTACGGTTTCGGCTATGAGCCGGGGGCCTATATCGGTCATATCTCACCAACGCCGATGCTGATGATTGTTGCGATAGGTGACCATCTTGCGGTGTCGGACCTTGCCATCGCCGCCTACGAACGTGCCTATGAACCGAAACGGCTCGTTCTGCTCCCGGGCGGCCATTTCGACGCCTACGTTAAATCGTTCGAACAATCGGCCAAGCCCGCATGCGAGTGGTTTCAGACCCACTTGCGCTGATCCCGTCCGGAGAAAAAACTCGCGCTACCGCGCTCTCCGGCAGCCCAGATTTGTCCTGAATCCTACTCGACTTTTGCTGCGACTTGGTTACGTTCGTAACGATGAGCCCCAGGCCTCATAGCAGACAGTTATGACACCACTCCGCCACCTGCGCATGCGTCGCGAACCAGCACCCGCCTTTCGCCTTCATGTGCCGGATCAGCCGCTCCAGCAGCGGCATCCGCGACCGGTGGCCGGTGATGTGCGGATGCATCGTCAGCAGGAACATCCCGCCTTCCTCCCACGCGCCGTCGAATTCGGCGGTGAAAATCTCCTCCACCGCCGACGGCGGCGTGTACGGCCGCAACCCCGAGAACCGCAGCATATTGAAATACACCGCGTCATCGCGGATCCATTCCGGAGGCAGTTCGACGATGCCCGGTCGGCTCGCCCTGGTCCTCCAACTCATAAGGATCGTCATCCGCCATCAGCCTGCTGTCGTACAGCAGTTTCATTTCGCGGATGATATCCAGCGTATTGACCGAAAAATCCCAGCTCGCGGTGCGCATCCCCACCGGCTCCCTGCCGCTGATCTTCGCCAGCGTGTCGCGCGCCCGGAACGTCAGTTCGCGCTCCGCCTCGCGCGGCAGCGACGTGTTGACCTCGTGGATCCAGGAATGGATGCCGATCTCGTGCCCATCGCTCGGCCACCGCCCGCACCTCTTCGGGATGCAGCAGCGCCGACACCGCCGGATAGAAGAACGTCGCCGGGACCGACTCCCGCTCCAGCAGCCGGCGGATCCGAGGGATCGCCTGCCGCGCGCCGTACTGCCCCTGGCTGATCCGCATCGGGCTTTCGTCGTTGTCGCGCAGCGGGATCGTCTCATGATCCGCGTCGAAGCTGATCGCCACCGCACAGCGCGCGCCCTTCGGCCAGGACGCCGGCTTCAGGCTGCGGCCCGGCCCGAGCGCGGCCGACCATGCGGCGCCAGGTTTGTTCGGGCCACTGCCAGGGTTCGCCGTCGGGTGTTCGATGCTCATCCGGGGTTCCCTCCCGTGTGCTGCGCAGCGCCATGCTGCACCCAGTTCGCCCCATCGGAAAAGAGCACCCATGCCCGACATCGACCCCGCCCTGCTGAGCGCCGAGGACATGCTGGCCGACTTCGCCCGCCGCCAACTGACGCCGGTGGACGTGCTGCAGGCGATCACCGAGCGGGTGGCCCGGCTGAATCCCGGCCTGAACGCGTTCGCGGTGATGAACCCGGGCGCGCTGCAGGCCGCCGGCAGAGAGCGCGACCCGCTGGCGCTCCGGCCGCCCGATCGGCATCCTCGACGGCGTGCCGTGCACGGTGAAGGACCTGGTCGACCTCGCCGGCTTTCCCGACCCGCCGCGGCAGCCGCACCACCAGCGCCGACCCGGTGCCGGACGACGCGCCGATGGTCGCCGGCCTCAAAGCCGCCGGCGCGGTGATCCTGGGCAAGACCACGACCACCGAGTTCGGCTGGAAATCGCCCGGCGACTGCCCGCTGCACGGCATCACCCGCAATCCCGTGGAACCCGGCCTACACCACCGGCGGCTCCTCCTCCGGCGCCGGTGCGGCCGGCGCGGCCGGATTCGGCCCGCTGCACATCGGCACCGACGCCGGCGGCTCGGTGCGCATTCCCGGCGGCGTGGTGCGGGCTGGTCGGGCTGAAACCCACCTACGGCCGCATCCCGCAATGGCCGGCGAGCGCCTTCGCCAGTGTCGCCGTCGCCGGCCCGATGACCCGCACCGTGCGCGATGCCGCGTTGATGTTCTCCGCCATGGCGCGCTGGGACCTGCGCGATCCGTTCTGCCTGCCCGACGAGCCCGGGACTGGCGCGACGGGATCGAGGACGGCGTCGCCGGCCTGACCGTCGGCGTGCTGCGCAACCCCGGCTTCGACGCGCCGGCCGACGCCGACGGTATCGCCGCGGTCGAGCGCGCCGCGCAACTGCTGGCCGACGCCGGCGCATACGTCGAGCAGGCCGACGCCGACCTGCCCGATACCAGCCTCGTGTTCGGCCGCGTCTGGGGCGCCGCGCTGTCCCGCCTGGTCGCCAGCACGCCCACGCAACTGGTCGGCCTGCTCGATCCCGGCATTCGCGAGGTCGCCGAAACGCTGGGCGGCATGACCGCGGTCGAGTTCATGGACGCCGAGGCCACGCGCGCCACGGCCGGCCACGCCATGGCTCGGTTGCATCAGCGCTACGATTTGGTGCTGTGCCCGACCGTTCCGGCCGGGCCGCCGTTGGCCGATGCGCCGACCGTCGATCCGGTGCGCGCCCTGTGGACCGCCTGGGCGCCGTGGACGTTCACGTTCAACCTGACGCCGCCAGCCGGCGATCACGGTGCCGATGGGCGCCGCGCGCGGACGGGCTGCCGAACTCGGTGCAGATCGCGGCGGCGCAGTTCCGCGACGATCTGGTGCTGCGCGCCGCTCGCGCGATCGAGGTGGCGCAGCCGTTCCAGATGGCGGATCTGGGGTAGAGACAAAGCTGCCAAACGTCAGGCGATGCGGTGGCTCCCACCGCGGTCCCCGATCGGCTCCCCGCCGCCGCGGTGGCCGGACTTGTTCAGCGATAAGCCTCGCCCGATCTCTCAGCCAACTTTGCCAGCCAGTCGCAAAACACCATGCTGGCCGGATTAATCACATCGTGCTGCGGAAGGTAGGCGAAGTAGGTGCGTGCCGGCAGGCTCACGTCGGGAAACGGGGTCACCAGCCGTCCAGCCGCAAGATCATCGCTGACCAACGCCGTTGGTCCCATCGCGACACCCAGACCATCAACCGCGGCCTGGATCGACAGGTAAAAGTGGTCTAGCGTCAACGTTGCAGCCGGCTTCAAGCTCTGAACACCCGGCCAACGTCAGCCAGTCACGCCAGAGTTTCGGCATGGTGCTGACGTGCAGCAGCGTATGTCTCTCCAGGCCAGTGATCGTCGACAAGGGATGCTGCTTGATAAGGGTGGGGCTGCAGACCGGCAGCCGCCGCTCATTCAGCAGAGATCGTGAGACGAAGCCATAGAACGTGTCCGGGCCGCCGCGGATCACCACGTCGTATTCCTCAGGCAAGGCGTCGACAGGCTCGTTGGCCGTTGTCAGTTGAACCTCAATGCCCGGATGCTCCTCGCGGAACAGCGTCAAGCGCGGCAGCAGCCAGCGCAGGCTGAACGTTGCCAAGGCATTGACCCGCAGCACCGTTGCCACTGGTCCACCTCGCCGCTCCCTGTGCTGCCGCGCCGCCGCCGAGATGCGGTCGAGCGACGGACCAAATTCGGCAAGCAGGGCGCCGCCCTCCGGCGTGAGCGTCACGCCCCGGTTCAGCCGGCGGAACAGCGCCGGCGCACCGAGCCACTCTTCAAGCAGCTGAATTTGCCGGCTGACCGCGCCGTGCGTCACGCCGAGCTCGGTAGCGGCGTCTTTGAAGCTGCCACGGCGAGCAGCGGCTTCGAAGGCGCGCACTGCATTCAGCGGCGGAAGAAGCCTGCGTTGCAGAGGGGCCTGCGCCATGACGTGAGCTTTTCTGACCTGACACCAAAAAATAACTCGTTTGTTGGTGAGCGAACAAATGTCCAGATTGCTTCAGGTGACATTTTTGCCTCGATACATCGAGCAATGCCATAGGAGAAACCGAGGTTGAGCCATCTTCCTGTCCTCACATCGACTCGGTCCGCCGGCATGGACTTGCCTGGAAGGTCCCGTGCCCAGCGCACGCTCGCGCTGGCCGGGCTCGCCCACGCACTGCACGACGGTTTCACCGACATGATCTACGTGCTTCTGCCGGTCTGGCAGTCGCAGTTCGCGCTCAGTTATGGCGCGCTGGCGGTGCTGCGCGCGCTCTACGTCGGCACTTTGGCCGCGCTGCAGGTGCCGTCCGGTCATCTTGCCCGCCATCTCAATGCGCGGACCATCCTCGTGTTCGGCACATTGTTAGCCGCCGGAGGCTATACTCTGGCCGGCCTTTCGGGAGGCTTGGTGGGATTGTGCTTCTTCCTTGCCTTGGCCGGCGCGGGCGGCAGCACGCAGCACCCGCTCGCCTCCGCCGCCGTATCGCGCGCCTACGGCAAGGCAGCGCGCGGCCCGCTCGGCACCTACAATTTCGCCGGCGACCTCGGCAAAGCAATACTCCCGCCGACCGTCGCTCTGCTGCTGACCGCTACGGGCTGGCGCACGGCGCTTTGGGTCGTTGCCATTTTGGGAATAGCGGTCGCGCTGCTGATCCATTGGCTCATGCCGCTCGTCGCCAATCCCCCGGCTACGGCTGGAGCACCGGGCACGCCAGTCCGCGAAGTGTCCGGTAGCAGTGGCTTCTTCCTGCTGCTCGTGATTGGCGTGCTGGACAGTGCGGCGCGGATGGCCTTTTTGCTGTTCCTGCCTTTCCTTCTCCAAGCCAAGGGCGCACCGCTGACGACCGTTGGCTTGGCCCTGTCGCTGGTCTTCATCGGCGGAGCGCTCGGCAAGGCGGCCTGCGGCTGGCTCGGCGCACGCCTTGGCCTTCTCGCGACCGTGATCACGACCGAGTTCGGCACCGCGGCGGCAATCCTGGCCGTGCTCGCATTGCCGCTGGCGCCGAGCCTGGCTTTGTTGCCGTTGTTGGGTGTGATGCTTAACGGCACGTCCTCGGTGCTCTACGGCACGGTACCGGAACTCGTGCCAGCCAAGCGGATCGAGCGCGCCTTTGCTCTGTTCTACACTGGCACCCTGGGATCAAGCGCGCTGGCGCCCGTGCTGTATGGGTGGCTTGGTGACGCGGCGGGCCCGGTCTGGGCGGCAGGTCGGCAGCCTTTACGGCCCTCGCGGTTGTGCCGCTCATGCTCCTGCTGTCACCACGGCTGGCGCTGGTTCCGAAGGTTAAGAGTTTTTGAGTTTGCTCGAGCCCATTCTGGTCAAGGGTCCTGCCTGCGGCCTTGAAATAGGGAGCGTCCTCAGACCATGCAGAAATTACTGCGTCCGTTTGCTCGGGTGGCACATGGAAGGCGTTCACCAGGACGACCGGTTCCTTACTCTCGCCGTTGAGTTGGTCCTGGATCGAGACGAAATCGTCCCGTTCCTGCAGTTTGATCGTCGCGTCCGTGGCAGCAACTGCTTCCGCAAGTGCTGGTCCATGTGAGTCAGCACTTCGAGGGCAACGATGAGCCTCTCCACGCTTGTCCTGCCGCGAAATCACACGCCACGGGGGCTGACGCGCTCCGGCCGCCGCCACCGCTGCAGCGCCTTCGGATCCGCAATTGACATCCAATCTGGACGGCACCCTCCGACCCTTGACAGAGCGAAGCACCCTGCCCCACTGCGTAACGAGCACTCACTGCGGGGCTTTGTGATGCCAACCTACCTCAGCGACTTCCATGGCGAGCGCCACCGCTTCACCGACCTGAAGGACGTCCTCGCCAAAGCCTCCCACCGCCGTTCGGGCGACGAACTCGCCGGCCTGGCCGCCGCAACCGACGCCCAGCGCGTCGCCGCCCGCTCGGTCCTGGCGGATCTGCCGCTGCCGGTTTTCCTGAACGACCCGGTCGTTCCGTACGAAACCGACGAGGTCACCCGCCTGATCCTCGACACCCACGACGCCGCCGCCTTCGCCTCGATCTCCCATCTGACCGTCGGCGGCTTTCGCGACTGGCTGCTGTCCTACGATGCGACCCCCGAGCGCCTGACCGAACTCGCCCCCGCCATCACGCCCGAAATGGCCGCCGCCGCGACAAAACTGATGCGCAACCAGGATCTCATCAGCGTCGCCAGCCGCTGCCGCGTCACCACGGCGTTCCGCAACACCCAGGGCCTGCCCGGCCGCCTCGGCTCCCGCCTGCAGCCCAACCATCCCACCGACGATCTCCGCGGCATCGGTGCCGCAACGATCGATGGCCTGCTGCTCGGCTGCGGCGACGCGGTGATCGGCGTCAATCCCGCCACCGACAGCGTCGCCAACGGCATCGCCCTGCTGGACATGCTGGAAACGCTGCGCCTGCGGCACGATATTCCCACCCAGACCTGTGTATTGACACATGTCACCAACGCGCTGGAGATCATCCGCCGCGGCGCCCCCGTCGATCTCGTGTTCCAGTCGATCGCCGGCACCGAGGCGGCCAACACCGGCTTCGGCGTAAACCTCGAACATCCTGCGCGAGGCCCGCGACGCGGCCCTGTCGCTGCAACGCGGCACCATCGGCCACAACGTCATGTATTTCGAAACCGGCCAGGGCTCCGCGCTGTCCGCCAACGCGCACCACGGCGTCGATCAGCAGACCGTCGAAGCCCGAGCCTACGCGCGTCGCCCGGGCGTTCTCCCCGCTGCTGGTCAACACCGTGGTTGGCTTCATCGGTCCGGAATATCTTTACGATGGCAAACAGATCATTCGCGCCGGCCTGGAAGATCATTTCTGTGGCAAACTGCTCGGCGTGCCGATGGGCGTCGACGTCTGCTACACCAATCACGCCGAGGCCGACCAGGACGACATGGACACCCTGATGACGGTGCTCACCGTCGCCGGCGTCACCTTCCTGATCGCCGTCCCCGGTTCGGACGACGTCATGCTGAACTACCAGAGCGCCTCGTTCCACGACATACTGTATCTACAATCGCAGTTCAACCTGCGTCCCGCGCCGGAGTTCGATGCCTGGCTGGACCGGATGGACATGAAGGACCGCGCCGGCCGCATCCGTGCATTCGCAACCGCAACCCGCCTGCTGACCGATGTCTGACCCCTGGGCCGCCTTGCGCGCGACAACCCGGGCGCGCATCGGCCTCGGCCGCACCGGCGACGCCCTGCCGGTCACGGATGTGCTGGCATTCCAGCTCGCCCATGCCCGTGCCCGCGACGCCGTCCATACGCCACTGGATACACAGGCGCCTTGGCGCAGGCCATCGCGCCGCTGCCCGCAATCATGATGTTCGCAGCCGCGCAGCCGACCGAGAAACCTATCTGCGGCGCCCCGACCTGGGGCGGCAACTCGATCCGGCGTGCCAAACCGATAGCATCCGGCCCCTGCGACGCGGTCTTCGTCATCGCCGACGGATTGTCGACCGGCCGGCGTGCAGCTTCACGCGCCGAAGCTGCTGCACGCCTGCCTCGACCGGCTGGCCGGCTGGGCGATCGCGCCCGTCGTCATCGCCACCCAGGCGCGGGTCGCTCTCGGCGACGAGATCGGCGCGCTGCTTCAGGCGACTCTGTGCGTCATGCTGATCGGCGAGCGGCCCGGGCTCAGTGTCGCCGAACAGCCTGGGCGTCTATCTCACCTACCAGCCGCGGCCCGGCCGCCGGGACTCCGAGCGCAACTGCATCTCCAACATCCACGAACGACGGGCTGTCCATCGACGCCGCCGCCGACATGCTCGTCTGGCTGATGACCGAGGCCCGGCATCGCAAGCTCACCGGCGTGGACCTGAAGGACGACCGGCTGATAGCGCAACAAATCGCCCCCCTTCGCATCGCACCATCCTCGCAAAACATCAAAGTTAGTGACGCCGGTCACTGTCCGGCCGTCGAAACCGAACAGAATGCTCATATCCAGATTGTAACTGATGTAACAGAGGACGCACCACAACGCGGCTTGTGATCTTGGCTCATCACTTTGCTCCGTCCCGGCACCAAAACGCACTGATTCAACTAGGCGCACGGCCGATTCTCCACTTACAGTATAGGTGTGCATGACACGCTGGAGGACGCCGTGCACGCCGTGCTATCCAACACGGCTATGCCTGAGATCGCGATGGCAAGGCCCAACAGAGGCCGTAGCCGAATGAGTCCGTGTGTTGAGCAGACCGAGCCGAACGTCCCGGAGTAACCCTATGCTGATCTGTCAACTCACCGACCTGCATGTCCGTCCTGACGAAGCCGCTGCCAACCTGGTCCCGGAAACAAACACGTTGACCGAACGCGCCTGCCGCGTCGCCGCCGCCTTCACCCCGCTTCCCGACGTTGTGATCATCACCGGTGACCTCACGGAAAGCGGCCTGGAGGCAGAATACGCCAACTTGTCGGCGATCCTCGGCCGTACCCTCGTCGGTTCCGGTGTATGTCATCCCCGGCAATCATGACCAGCGCGACAACCTCCGGGCCGGCCTCGCCCATCTGCCCGGCGTCACCGCCGACCCCTACTTCGTGCAATACGCAGTCGAGGACTACCCGGTACGCCTGGTCATGCTGGATACCCTCGTACCCGGTGCCAACCACGGGGCCCAATCCGCCGCTCAACTGGAATGGTTGGATAATACACTGGCGGCCCAACCCTCGAAGCCGACCATGGTGGGCATGCACCACCCGCCCTTCGTTACTGGCATCCCCCACATGGACAAGATCGCTTTACTCGACCCGGACGCTTTTCGCTCGGTCATCGCCAGGCACCGCCAGGTCAAACGCATCGTCTGCGGCCACCATCACCGACCCGTTGTCGGACAGTGTTCGCACGCAGTCGTATCCATCTCGAGCTCGGTCGGACACCAGGTTGCGCTTACCCTCGACCCGAGCGATCCGGGCGCCTTCAATTTCGAGCCGTCAACGTTTGAATTGCATTTGTGGACGAAAGAGAACGGCTTCGTATCCCACACTGTCTACACCGGTTCTTATCCGGGGCCATTTCCATTCATAACCAAACCAGAGTATCCGGGCGCTCACGGGTAACTAACCGAGGTAATGCAACCTGCTTCTACACGCCCTCTTGTTTACCTTTTGTTAAGGCGAGCCTGCTACGAGTTCGTTGGATAATCTTCCGGTCATGCCAGCGTGATTGCGATTTGGATGGTGTACTTCTTGGCTGCCGCCGCCTCCTCTGTCGTCTTTCTCTTCGCGGGTTGGCGAAGCAAGCAGGCGCGCGGCTTGACCGCTACGTCCGCCAGTCACGGATTGTGGGAACGAGGCCGAGATCGACCCCTCCGAGACCCGACCACAGGCCGATGCAGGGGCAGCCTTGAGGCTGGCCTTGAAACGCCTCGCGCCCCTCATGGCAAACCTCTCAGTCCAGGCTGACGTCGCGGCCTCGTTCGGGCTGATGGTCCGCATGCGCGGGGCCGCCCTCGCCGACTTGCTGGAGGAAATGCTCGCAGCGGTGATCCATGCCGCGCCCGTCAGCCGAATTTTACTCACCGCCGCAGCACATGGCGGCAACGTCTCGATCTCGATCACCGACGACGTCCCGAATGCTGATCAGGACTTGCGCAGAGCTGGCGTGCGAGGCTTGATGGAGCGTGTCGCCATGCGCGGCGGCGCACTCGATGTTGATGTGCTGCCGGATGAAGGGACGACAATGACGCTGCGCCTCAGTGCGGCCTCCGAGGACACGTCCCCGGGCGAATCCACCATCGCGGCGGCATTTCCTTTTTTCTCGTCGACTAACTTCGGTACGAGCCGTTGATGTCGATGTAGCCATGCGTGAGGTCGCAGGTCCAGGCGGTGGCTTTGCCCCTGCCCAGTCCAATGTCGATTGCGATTTCGACTTCCTTGCCCTTCATATGCGCGACAACCGGCGTCTCATCGTACCCGGGGATGACAGCGCCTTCCCGGGCCATCCAAACCCCGCCGACACCGATCGAAAGCTTGTCGCGATCCGCGGGCTCCCCGGATTTGCCCACCGCCATCACGATACGGCCCCAATTGGCGTCCTCGCCGGCGATCGCAGTCTTAACCAGGGGTGAGTTCGCCACCGCCATCGCGATCCGCTTGGCCGATCTGGCGTTGACGGCGCCGGTAACGTCGATCCGCACCCGCTTCTGTGCGCCCTCGCCATCCCCTACAACCTGCAATGCCAGATCCAGCAGCAACTCGTTTAACGCACGGGCGAAATCGGCCAGCATCCGGTTTCGCGCAGCACTCCCGTCGGCGGAGGGGATTCGCGTGTGCTTCGCCTGACCGGTGGCGATCAGCAGCACCGTGTCGGACGTCGACGTGTCCGAATCCACCGTCGTGCAGTTGAAGCTGGCATCGACGCCCTTCCGCAGCATCGTCTGCAGCGCATCCTGCCGGGATCTTTGCGTCGGTGAACACGAAGCACAGCATCGTCGCCATATCCGGCGCGATCATGCCACTGCCCTTGGCGATCCCGGTGATCCGCACCGTCCCGTCGCCTATCTGAGCCGTCCGGGTCGTCGCCTTCGGGAACGTGTCCGTCGTCATGATGCCGCGCGCGGCCAGTTCCCATGCGTCCTCGGCCAGCGTCTCCTGCAGCGCCGGCAATACCGCAATCAGTTTTTCGTGCGGCAGCACCTCCCCGATCACGCCGGTAGAGGCGACAAAGACCTGCCGCGGCGGGCAGCCTACCAGCTTGGCGGCCGCCCCGGCTGTCGCCGCGCAGGCGTCGCGCCCCGCTTTGCCGGTGAAAACATTTGCGTTCCCCGCATTCACCACCACCAACCGAGCCTTCCCGCCACGCAGGGACGCTCGGCACCAGTCGATCGGTGCGCCTGGGCATTTGTTGGACGTAAAAACCCCGGCAACCGTGCTGTTCGGCGCAACCTCCATCATCACCACATCGGTACGGTCTTGATAACGTATGCCCGCTGCGGTGGCAGACAAACGAACGCCCCCAACCGGTGGCAAGTCAGGCAGTGGAACGGCAAGCGGGGACGTGGCGGTTGCCATCGCTTCCGACTTCGACCCGCTACTTCGAGGCCGGTGGGGGCTCCGCGGCTGGTGCGGGTTCCGCTGCCGCCGGGGGCTCCGCCGTATCGGTCGCCTTCACCGTGGAACCGTCCGGATTAAACCGCTCGATAGAGACCTGCCCACGCACATCCGAGATCTCCTTCTGTACCGCGGCCTGCACCATCTGCTGGCGCAGTTCATCATGCACCTGCTCGAACGTCGGCGGCGCCGTGGTGCGATGCTCCAGCGTCTGGATCACATGCCACCCAAACTGCGTCTTCACCGGAACCGGCGTGACCTCCTTGTCCTTCAGCGCGAACGCCGTGTCGGCGAATTCCGGCACCATGTCCGTCTTCTTGAAGAAGCCCAGGTCTCCGCCTTGTTGCGCTGCACTCGGATCCTTGCTGTACTGCTTGGACAACGCCGCGAAATCGCCGCCTTTCTTCAGTTCGGCAATGATCTTCTTGGCTGTCGCTTCGTCGGCGACCAGGATGTGGCGGGCATGCACTTCCGCGTCGCCCTGTCTTGCCGGCGTATTGCTCCTGGTATAGCGCGCCTGGATGGCCTCGTCGGTCACTTGCGGACGCACGACTTTGTTGAGCAACGAGGACTCCAGCGCCCGGTCCTGCGCCATCTGCATTGAGCGCTGCACATCCGGCTCCTTGTCGAGGCCGGTCTTCTTCGCTTCGATCAGCAACGCCTGAGCGTCGACGAGTTGGTCGAGCAACATGGGATAGAGCTGTTGCGGCGGCATGGAGCGAGCCTGAGCCGGCAGTGTCTCCGCGGCCGCTTTCAGGTCGCTCGCATGTATAGCTTGGCCGTTGACCTTCGCGAGCACCGGATCGGTATCCGGTTGCGCCCGAGCCGGCGCCGTCGAAATCGCGCCGAACAGGACAACGGTCGCAAGCAGGCGGCCCGCCCCGCCGAATGAGCAGTCCGTAAATGTTGACATGGGAACCCCTGATCCAAAACGTGCTGCTTATGGCCGAAGCAGCCATGGCGGACAAGGCGTCGCGTGCTGATCACCGCTCGGCGTTACCGCCAGTTTAGTAGAAGGCTAGCGCCCAGCTTCGACCCAATAGGGACCGAACCGATAAATCTCCTGTTGTACGCTTGCTTCTTCCATTGCATGCTGCAGCGCGCACCCGGGGAGCATCGCCCCCGTGCGCATTCCACCACCGCGTGACATGGCCACTACTTAATATTGTCGGATATCATCATGGACGACAGTCATGCGCAGGACCGTAGTCCTATTTGCCAGTCTTCAGAGCCTGGCGTCGCCGCGTGAAATGCGATTACCCTGCTACGCCCTCTGCACCGACCAATCCGCGGGCAAACTCCCCCGCATCGAACGGGCGCAGATCGCCCACTTTCTCCCCTACGCCGACCGCATGAACCGGCAGCCCGAACGTTTCAGCGAGAGCGACGACGATGCCGCCGCGAGCGCTGCCATCCAGTTTCGTAACAACCAGGCCGGTGACGGCGACCATCTCCTTGAACACCTTCACCTGCTGTATTGCGTTTTGTCCCGTCGTGGCATCCAGCACCAGCAGGACCGAGTGCGGCGCCGTGGCGTCCTGTTTGCGCAGCACGCGGATGATCTTGGCCAGTTCGTCCATTAGCGCCGCCTTGTTGTGCAAGCGGCCGGCGGTATCGATCAGCAGAACATCGGCGCCGTCAGATTTCGCCTTCGTCAGCGCATCGAACGCCAGCCCGGCGGAATCCGCATTCTTCCCGCCCGCAACCACCGGAGTGCCAGTACGCTCACCCCAGATCTGCAATTGCTCCACCGCCGCCGCGCGGAACGTGTCGCCCGCCGCCATGACCGCACGCTTTCCCTGCTCCCTGTAAGACTGCGCCAGTTTGCCGATGGTCGTGGTCTTCCCGGTGCCGTTGACGCCGACCACCAGCACCACATGCGGTTTGAGTGCCGGGTCGAGTTCCAGAGGCCTGGCGACGGGCTCAAGGATCGCGCCGATTTCCTCGGCCAGGGCGTCCTTAATTTCCTCATCGGTCACTTCCTTGCCGAAACGGGTGCGGCGAAAGGCGGCGATGACCTTGCGGGCGACCTCGGTGCCAAGGTCGGCAGAAATCAACAGATCTTCCAATTCCTCCAGCGCTTCATCGTCCAGGCGGCGTTTTTTGAACACCGCCGTGATGCCGCCGGAGATTTTCTGTGTGCTGCGAGACAGCCCCTCTTTCAGGCGCGAGAAGAAACTTCCCAATGCCATCAGGCAGCCTCCGCCAACAGCGTATCCTTCGTTACGCCGACGATGCGAGCACGGAGCAGCCGGCCGGGGACGGACGGCTGGGCGAGACGCACCGGGGCGAAATGTTCGGTATGGCCAGATTGTTCGCCCTCCGTCAGCAACGACACGGTCCGGCCGACTTGTGCGGTGAAGAAACGGTGAGCCTCCACGGCGCCGGCTTCCCGTAGCGCAGCGGCGCGTTCCTTGCGGACGGGCTTGGGAACAGCAGGCATGCGCGCAGCCGGTGTGCCGGCGCGCTCGCTGTAAGGAAAGACGTGCAGATACGGCAGAGCGGCCTCTTGCACAAAGCGCAACGTGTCCTCGAACATGGCGTCCGTTTCGGTGGGAAAGCCAGCAATCAGGTCGGCCCCGACCGCGATGCCCGGCCGAAGATTTCGTGCCCGGTCGATGACTGCCATGGCGCCGGCGCGCAAATGACGCCGGCGCATCCGCTTGAGGATCAGGTCGCTGCCGGCCTGCAGCGACAAATGTAGATGCGGCATCAGCCGGGGTTCCTCCGCGATCAGCCGCCAGAGGTCATCATCAATAGCCGCGGGGTCGATGGACGACAGACGCAACCGAGGCAGCTCCGGCACCGCCTGGAGCACGCGGCGGATCATCTGCCCGAGCGAAGGGACGCCAGGGAGGTCGGGTCCGTACGAAGCAATATCGACGCCGGTCAGAACGACCTCATGGTATCCGCCCGCGACCAGGGCCCGAACCTGATTCGCGATAGCGCCGATCGGAACTGAGCGGTTCCGGCCGCGGCCGAACGGGATAACGCAAAACGTACACCGATGGTCGCATCCCTGTTGCACCTGCACGAACGCTCGGGCGCGGCCAGCGAATGCAGTGACAAGGTGCGCGGCGGTTTCACGTGCCGCCATGATATCGGAGACCATCGAACCGGCGCCGGGCAGCCAGCTTTCCGGCTTCAGCTTGTCGTCGTTGCCAAGCACGCGATCGGACGTTGGGCAGATCGGCCCACGCGGCGGGGTCGATTTGGGCGGCACAGCCGGTCACCACGATACAGGCGTCTGGACGTTCGCGAGCGACACGGCGGACCGCTTGCCGAGCCTGGCGTTCGGCCTCGGCGGTGACGGCGCAGGTGTTGATGATCACGGTGTCCGCGGCGGTATTCCCGGACAGGCCACGCATCACCTCGCTTTCGTACGCATTGAGCCGGCAGCCAAAGGTGAGGATGTCGAGCAGTCATAGGTCGATCCGGCCATTAAAAACGGTGGCGACCGGCCCAGCCATCAGCACGTGGCCGTCGTCGCGCCACTCGATGTCCAGGGTGCCCCCATCAACAATGATGATGGCACGACGGTGCGTCAGACCCCGGCGGTGAGCGTTCACCAGCGTGGCGCAAGCGCCGGAGCCGCAGGCAAGGGTCAGGCCGGCGCCGCGTTCCCACACGCGGAGACGGATGGTGTCAGGGTCCATAACTTGGGCGAAGCCGACGTTGGCGCGTTGCGGGAACAGAGGATCGTGCTCAAGCCGCGGTCCGGCTTCGCGGATCGGCACCGCGTCCAGTTCGGAAACGAAGAAGGTGACGTGCGGATTGCCCATGCTTACGGCGGCCGGTTCGCCGGGGAGTTCCAGCCTCACTGTGTCCATAGCGCGAGCGAGGGGAATATCCCTCCAGTCCAGCCGAGCGGGGCCCATGTCGACCTCGACCAGCCCGTCAGGGCGGCGGATGGTGGGGAGGTCGCCGGAGATCGTCCGGATGGTGACCGCGCTGCGGCCTGTTTCACGCATCAGGATATCGGCAACGCAGCGCGTCGCGTTGCCGCAGGCGCCGGCCTGCGAGCCATCCGGATTGGTGATTTGCATGAAGGCGTCGGCGGACTTGTCCGGTTGGATTACGATGACCTGGTCGCACCCGACCCCGGCGTGTCGGTCGGCAATGGCAGCGGCGCGGGCCGGCGTGAGGTCAAGCGGCTGAAAACGCCCATCGAGGATGACGAAGTCGTTGCCGCAGCCATGCATCTTCACGAACTCAGTGGTCATGAGGCCGGATATAGAGAGAAGCGCGCTTTTGCGCCATGTCCCTTGGCGAAGGCCCATCGTGCCACCCGGCCACGGTGTAAGCGAAACATTGCGCATCTCCGAGGACTAGGCGGCAGGGGAAATTGATCCCCCAACAAAAAAGGGCGGGAAAAACCCCGCCCTTTCAATCAGCCGACCGGAACGTGGCCTAGTTGTTGTTGCGATTACCCAGAAGCTGCAGCAGTAGCATGAACAGGTTGATGAAGTTCAGATACAGGCTCAGCGCGTCATAAACGCTACGCTTGGCCGCTCCGTCGACGCCGTCAGCATAGGCGAACTGCAGATAGCTGGCCTTGATGCGCTGGGTGTCGTAGGCGGTCAGGCCGGTGAAAACGATCACGCCGATAATGCTGACTGCGAACTGCAGGGCGGAGCTCTGGAAGAACATATTCGCCAGGCTGGCGATGATGATCCCGAACAGTCCCATGATCAGGAAGCCGCCCATGCGCGTCAGGTCCGACTTCGTCGTGTAGCCATAGAGGCTGGTCGCGCCGAAGGTGGCGGCAGTGATGAAAAACACCCGGACGATCAACTCACTGGTGTAAACCAGGAAGATGTTCACCAGGCTCGCACCCATCGCCGCGCAGAACACCCAGAATAAGGCCTGGGCCGCCGAAGTGGACAGCTTGTTCACGCCAAGAGACAATACCAGCACAAATGCCAGCGGCGCGAAGATCGCGATCATCGCCAGCGCAGTCGGATGATGCGCGAAGCCGAACGGCGTCTGCACCATCGGATAAAACAGCTCGATCAGACTAGTGTTTGCGATCGCAAACGCCACCACTCCGGTCAGCAACAGGCCGGATGCCATCCAGTTGTAGACCCGAAGCATGTAAGCCCGTAGCCCGGCGTCGAAGACGGCCGTGGTAGTGGCGGATGCCCGTGGGTAGGCCCCGAATTGCGGACTGTAAGCCATGGTTCCCTGTTCCTTTCGGGCGTAGGCCCGCGATGGTTATACCCGATTGGCCGTCCCGCTAACACCCCGGAGAACAACCAGTCGGGCCGCTTCAAATATGGTCCGTCAGCGGGGCCGGACGGAGACCGAAAGTTGCGCTACTCGTTCCTCAAGAGTGGCGCCGGCCTGGCCCGCATAGCCGCCGCTGTTCCACCATAGCCGAACAGCAGCATCAATGCGAGTGCTCCCGCAAGTGTGTAAATTAGCGTAACTGGCAAAAAAATCCAGTCCGTGTGCATAATGTAATGCGCAATACCGAAGCTCGCCGCCGATCCGACAGCGGCAGCAATCAACCCGGCCACCGCACCGATTATCCCAAACTCGGTGAGCCACGCCGCTCGGATTTGCCGCCGTGTAGCCCCGAGGGTTTTAAGAATAACCGCCTCTCGCACCCGCCGGCGCTGACCAGCGGCAACCGCCCCAACCAACACAAAGGCACCGGAAATCAGCGTCAACGCCCCGGTAATCGTCAGCGCGGCGGCCACTTGGTTCAGTAGAGCCGCTATCGCCGAGAGCACATCTTCGACGCGGATCCCAGTGACGTTGGGGAGAGCATCGGTGACCGCCCGCAGCAGCGCCCCCTGGCCGGCATCCGCAATCCGCACTGTCGCAATGTGGGTATGCGGTGCGTGTGAAAGCAGGCCCGGGCTGGCGACCATGAAGAAATTAATACTCAGCGACTGCCAGGCGATGTCCCGAAAATTCGCAATCTTCAGGTCGATGTCCCTGCCCAGGACATTCACCCGGATCACATCGCCAAGATCGACATGCCAGCCCTTGGCCAGATCCGCGTCAAAAGACACCAGCGGCGGTCCATCATACCCGGACGGCCACCACGAACCGGCGACCAGATGCGTGCCTTCGGGCGGGGTGGCCGCGTAGGTCAGACCGCGGTCGCCGCGCAACGCCCAGGCGGTTTCCGGGGTCGTCACGACCTGATCCACCGGGACCCCTTTCACCGCGACGATCCGGGCACGAAGCGAGGGGACCTGATGCATGGCCTCCACACCAGGCTGATCGCGAACGAGCGCCTCAAAGCGAGGAAGCTGGTCGTTCTGGATGTCGATAAAGAAAAAGCTCGGCGCGTTAGATGGAAGCTGCTCCTCGATCTGATGCTGCATATTCCCCTGGATCAGTGCGACGGCGGCGAGCGTCGAGAGCCCCAGGCCAGCCGACAGCAACAGCAACGGCGTCGGCGCCCCGGGACGACAAAGATTGCCGACGCCAAGCCGAACCGACGGCCACCGCACGCCCGGCGCCGTCCGTGCAACCCACATCACCACCATTCCAGCCGCTTGGAATAACGCCAGCGTGAGACCCGCGCCGGCACAGAAATAAAGCGCAAAGAAACGGTCGGTCGCCGTCACCACCGCCAGTCCGACCAGCGCAATGCCGACCGCGGCATTCACCACGATCAGCAGCGAGGGAGGCCACGTCGCCTCCGGCATCAGCCCCTCCCGGAACAGCGCCCCGCCGGGAATACGCCCTGCCCGGCCCAGCGGCCACAGCGCGAAACACAAGGCAATTAGCAACCCATACAGTGCCGCCAGACCCAGCGGTCCGGGATAGATCCCGAGAACCGGCGGCACCGGCAGGATCTGCGCCAGAAACCGGGCGCCGATCAGCGGGACAACCGCGCCGGCGATCACTCCCACAAAAAGCCCCGCCGCCGCCAGCGTCATCACCTGGATCAGACAGGCTGCGAACACCAGGCCCGCCGAGGCTCCCAGGCAGCGCAGCGTGGCGATGGTCCGAGCCCGGGCATCGAGCCAGGCGCGCACACCGTTGGCCACGCCGATGCCGCCGACCAGCAACGACGTCAGGCCTACGAGCGTCAGAAACAACGCCGTCTGGTCAATGAACCGGGTAACCCCCGGAGCCGCGTCGGAGGGATCGCGGATGCGCCAGCCCTGGCCGGGGAAGGAAATCCGAACGTCCCGCGCGATCTCCGCGGGGTCGGACGTCGTCAGCCGAACCTGGTAGCGCACCATCGCGCCGGGCGATGTCAGCCCGGTCGAGGCGAGCGCATCGGTCGAAACCAGCACCCGGGGACCAAGAATGGCGGCGGTGCCAACCCGATCGGGTTCCTGCGTCAGTGTGCCGGAAATTCGGAGTGTCGCGGTGCCAAGCCGCACCCGATCGCCCGGATGCAACCCGAGCCGGTCGAGCACGACTTGTTCGGCCAACACCCCGAACTGGCCGTCGCGCTCTACCAGGGCGTCCGTGATGGCCTGGGCGGGCGCCGCAACAGCCTCGCCAACGAGCGGCCATCGCCCGTCAACGGCCTTCAGTTCGATCAACTGCCGCTCGCCGGATGCGGCAACCAGCATGGAGCGCATCTGCACCACACGGGACGTCGTGACGCCACGCGCATGAAGCCAGTCGAGCAGCCGCTCGGGCAATGGTTGCGACCCGCCATCGATCTCCAGATCGCCGCCCAGCAATGCTCGGCCATCCGCCGACAGCCCCGCATCGACTGCCGCCCGCAGCGTACCGACCGCGGCGATCACCCCGACGCCAAGCGCAAGGCACAGCAACACAATCCACAAGCCGCGCACGCCGCCGCGGAGCTCACGCCGGGCCAGTTTGAAGGCGAGAATCATGTCAGCCTAGGCTCGAGCCCAGCGACTGTCGCCGGGCGATGGCTTGTCGACACCGCCAGGCGTCCACGCCTTCATCCCAACGACAGCCTTCGCCTGGCTATCCTCGAACCGGGCGCCTATCCCATCCCGGAAGGCGGCTCACACACCACTGTCTTCATGTCCGCCGGTACGGATACCTCCAGCAACTCCAGTTCATCGGCCGTCCCGGTCTCATTGTGCCGCATCCCGCCAGGGATCATCAGCGAGTCCCCAGCCTTCAGCCGGATCTTGCGACCATCCTCGAATTCCAGGTCAACCCAGCCTTTCAGCATGTAGACAAGCTGGTGTTCACAGACGTGATAGTGCCAGCCGGTCGGCTGCCCCAACCCCTGCGTGGCCGAGGTCACCTGCGCCCGCATCTTCCCATCCGTGGCATCGGTCACACCCAGGTCCCGATATTTGAAGAAGGACCGCCGGCCCGCTACATAGTTGGCATTGTCCACGGTGGCATGCGCCAACTTCCCGGTTGTTCCCACGACGTCATTCATGATTGTTCTCCTCCTTGAGCGCACGTCCAGCCTTGTCGCGGGCGGCGCATGAACCCATACAGCTAAGGCCCATCCAAAGCCGGCTGCAACTCTTGATCTCTGACCTTGTCCGAACCCCAAGCCACGCGGCATTAAAGCGCGCCATGAGTGAACAAAAACTAGATGAACCAACGCGACGCGACCAGACCCTGGGCGACCAGACCCTGAACCAACAGATCCCCAAAATCCGCATCCGCGGCCTATACAAACGGTTTGGCACCAAACGAGTGCTGGACGGTATCGATCTTGACGTGCCGCGCGGCACCTCCCTGGTGGTCATCGGCGGCTCGGGTTCCGGCAAATCGGTGCTGTTGAAATGCATTCTCGGTTTGCTCGATCCGGACGACGGCATCATCGAAATCGATGGTCAGGACATCCTGAGGCTGCCCCGCGACAAGCGTGAAACGGTCCGGGCACGCATTGGCATGCTGTTTCAGGCCGGAGCGCTGTTCGACAGCCTGCCCGTCTGGGAAAACGTTGCGTTCGGCTTGCTTGCCAGCCGCAAGGCCAGCCGCGCCACCGCCCGCCCCCAGGCAGATCATTTCCTGAAGCAGGTCGGCTTGGACGCCAGCGTCGGTGACATGACGCCGGCCGAACTCTCAGGCGGCATGCAGAAGCGCGTTGCCCTGGCGCGAGCGATTGCCTCTCAGCCGGACATTATGTTTTTCGATGAGCCGACGACTGGTCTGGATCCGATCATGGGAGCTGTCATCGACGGGCTGGTCGTCGACTGCGTCAAGCGGCTGGGCAGCACCGCCGTCGCTATCACCCACGATATGGCGAGTGCGCGCCGCATCGGTGACCAGGCGGCAATGCTTCTGGACGGCCGTATCGTCTGGGCCGGCCCGGCCGCCCGTCTGATGGACAGCGGAAACGCCGAGGTCGACCAGTTTACCCACGGACGCCGCGAGGGTCCGATTCATATGGAGCTGCGCCGCTGAAGCGCTCGGTTTGCCTGCTGGCGGCGTGCCTCCTGGCACCCGTGGCCGCCCATGCCGGTGCTCCCGAGGAACTCGTGGGCCTGTTCGTCCAGGGTTGTCTGCCGTTCGCCGGCCGCGCGTCGGCGCTACGCGACTGGGCACAGCGGTTCGGGTTGCAACAAGTGCCGGAACAGGCCCGCGCCGCATTCCTGCATCGCGCCCCCGGCCAGGCATTCGACGCGTCCATCCCCGAGGTCAAGCTGGTCCTTGTGTCCTCCGACGACGGAATCTGTTCCGCTGTCACGGACCACGCGACACAGCCACAGCTCACCGAGGCCCTCGAAACCGGCCTTAAGCAAGCCGGCCTGACTTTCCGTTTGGTGATAGAGCGGGACGACAAGCAGGTCGCCTCGATCCATCACCGGGAATACCTCGCCGCGAAGGACAAACAAGGTTGGCGGATCCTGGCAGCCACCGTGAAGGACGATCAGGGCGGGGAAGCGATGCTGACCGCCGCACCGGAGTGACCGCCGCTGATATCCTCCCCGATCATCGGCGGAGCAACAACCAAGCAGATGCCCGTATAAGAGCACTAATCGTTCAAGGTGGTCTGGGGTGCATCGATGAAGAGAGCAGCCGAGGATTACAAACATTGGTCTCGGGTCGCCGAAAATTGGGTGGCGTGGGCGCGTGAGCCGAACCATGATGCGTTTTGGGCTTATCGGGCCTCGTTGGCCGCTTTCGTCGGGCGGAGCTGTGGCAAGGCGCTGGATTTGGGTTGCGGAGAGGGACGCGTCTCGCGTGAGTTGACGGCTTGCGGCTACCAGGTGACTGCGGTCGATCCGGTCGACAAGCTCGTCAACGCTGCCGTTCAAGCGAAATCTGCCTGGAACTACGCGGTCGCAACAGCCGCGCAGCTGCCATTCGAAGATGCTCAGTTTGATCTCGTTATGGCTTACAATCTCTTGATGGACGTCGACGATGTTCCGGCGGCAGTGAAAGAAATCAGGCGTGTTATGCGCCCCACGGGACAACTCATCATTTCCATTGTTCATCCCTTCGTGGACCGTGGACGCTTCGCCAACAACGAGGCGAACTCTCCATTCGTCCTCGAAGGGACTTACTTTGGCAGACGGCGCTTCGAGGGAGTCGAGGAGCACCGTGGCATGCGGATGCATTTTGCTGGTTGGTCTATGCCTCTCGAAACTTACGTCGTGGCACTGGAGGAGTTAGGAACTCGCTATCACGTCGCTTCGCGAGCCCCTCCCAGATCTCGATCACGGACAAAGCCACATGGCGCGCTGGACTCTGCATGCCCCTATTCCTTTGGCTGAAAATTCGGCCTCTGGCTTTCTGAACTGCCAAGTTCGTGACTGCATGTCACTCGGCGGATCAATCCTGCCGCCTATGGGGTTTATGCTCATGCACGTCACCCGCAATCGAGGTCATGCGACGCTGACTTCAAAGCCGCAACCCTGACATTTCTGCGCGAGGAGGGTGCCCAGGTTGCGTGATTGAATCCAACGTGATCGCCGCAACGATTCTCACGAGTTTCGCGATTGGCGAGTCTCCCCGAAACGTCGATCCGGGGATCGGGAGCGAGGATCGGGGAGGCCGAGACCACCCTATAAAATTGGGCCAGATTTACGATGATCTCGCGCCGAAGCGAAAGTGATCTTGGTTCGTACGGCTACTCACTCTCTGCGCCTTCTCCCGGAAAGTCCTTCGCCGATTATGATCGGCCGTTCATATATGAACGTGTCGGAGGCAGCCGGCCCCATTGATCAACTCGCGATATGGGATCAGTTCGGGGTATCGTGCCACTGAACCGGGTGTACTTCCCGTCGATTCGGAGGAACACTTGGCGCAAGGAGACGGTCACGTGACCCTCTTTTGCCCAGTTTGGAGAACACAGGATGGGATTGTAGAAATTCGTGGCACCATGCGTACTATCGGTTGGTCGCTGGCGAGCAAATCGCAGCGCGCTGAATTGAATCGCCTCCCAGACTGATAACTCGCGCGGGACAACGCTGTTTGACGACTTGACCCATTGAAACTGGCTGCCGTTATCGGCCCAAACCGTGTCACAGATAGTCGAGCCGGTATGCACAGCGCGGTTGTAGACGACTTGGGCCACCGCTACACGCTCGGCTTCTGATTCGCCCCGCGCCTCGTGATACATCGCCAGGGCCAGGCACAAGATCTGGTCGTGCCTGAGCAGCCCTTCCTGCCGGATGGCCGGAATGACTGAGCTTGCGGGAATTCGCCTTAAATCGTCAGTGGCAGCAACCGTGGCGCCATTGTATTCCTTGGCCATGACCGGCAATGCCACCATGGTCACCACAAGCCCGAGCAATAATTGTCTGAACCGCATCATTCATATCCCAGCATTGCAGAAAATCCGGCAGGCTATGAGTGCCACATCGTAGTTCAGGTGATTCCTCATAGTTGCGTGATCTACCGATCTACTTACTGAACGATCGCGAACATGTCGCGCAAAGGCCGGTTGACGGCCGTGTACTTGCCAATTTCCTCGCCGCGGCGACCTGGTTCACGCCAGGTCGCTGAGGTTACTACTCTTCACCGGGATTGATTCTGTGTGCCTTGAGGCGCTCTTCCAGCAATTGCACCAGCGTCGTCGCCGTATCCGCCTGCCTTTCGGTAGGGATGTGGTGAGCAACCGTGTGCGCCGCGCCCTCGATCAACACGCCCATAACCGCATACGGGTCTGCGCCGCTCTCGCCGATCATGCTGATCATTTGAGCAAGGACGTGCGTAGGGTCCGGCCGGTCGGCGGCGACGCGCTGCACGCGGCGGATCAACTCATCCACCGCTCTGAAAGGGCGGTCTGGCATGGCGCCAGCATGCCCTGTCACGCGACGGATGCAACCCTCTATCTGAGACTGTCGTCCGTCACAGGCGAAGGCACGATCTCGATCGGTTGCAGAAGGCCCACAGGGCCGGCGAGCTGGACTATAGTGGACCTCCCGGAGGATCGGTCACGCGCAGCTCAGTATGGTTGAGGACCGATTCGAAATACAACCTCCAGTATATAGGGCCTCGGCTTCACTGGAAATTTATAGAAATTCTCGCGACGCTTGATCGCGTTCCCGTGATCCGACGCCTGATGCAGAACGTACCAATAACTCCACATCCGGTCGCGGTCACGATTGAGTTGTCACACGACTGATATCGATCAAACGACAGGCCTCGGCTACAGTCGTTAACCGCAAGACTAGGGATAGGTTAATGTCCGATACGACGATGACAGCGAGTTTGGCGGAAGTTTCGTCGCCACGTCCTCACCTGGACGGCAAGACACACCGGGGCGGCGCCATCGTCTTCTTGTTGGTGCTTGCCGCGGGCCTCGTCTACGCCGCGTTCAGCATCTTCAGCGACCTCACCGACGTCGGCGAGCAAACCCTCGCCATCGGTACATTCGTCCTCCTAGGGATCGCGTTGCTGATCGCGCTCGGCTTCGAGTTCGTCAACGGCTTCCACGATACGGCCAACGCCGTCGCAACCGTCATCTACACTCACAGCCTGCCGCCGCTGGCGGCCGTGATCTGGTCGGGCACCTTCAACTTCCTCGGCGTGCTCACGTCGAGCGGGGCGGTCGCCTTTACGATCGTGACATTGCTGCCGGTCGAGTTGATTCTGCAGGTCGGCGCCGGTGCCGGCTATGCCATGATTTTCGCACTGCTGATCGCCGCGATCATCTGGAACCTCGGCACCTGGGCCTTGGGATTGCCGAACAGTTCCTCACACGCATTGATCGGTTCGATCATCGGCGTGGGCTTGGCGAACCAGATTATCGCGCCCACAGGGTCGGCGACCTCAGGTGTGGATTGGGCGCAGGCGGTTAACGTGTTCAAATCCCTGCTGTTCAGCCCCGTGATCGGTTTTGCGCTTGCCGCCGTCTTGCTGCTGCTGATGAAGCTGGTGGTACGCACCCCGTCGCTCTACGCCGCGCCCGAGGGCAGAAAGCCGCCGCCGCTTTGGATTCGCGGCTTGCTGATTTTGACCTGCACCGGTGTGTCGTTCTTCCACGGCAGCAATGACGGGCAAAAGGGAATGGGTCTGATCATGCTCATTCTGATCGGTGCCGCGCCGACGGCCTATGCCCTGAACCGGGCCATTCCCGAAAGCACCACACCGATGTTCCTGCAGTCGATGCAGGGCGCGCAGACCGTCTTTCAGGCGCATGCCGGGAGTGCCACGCCTCCGGCGGACGCCGCTGCCGCGCGTGTCACGGTGGGCAACGCACTCAAGACCAAGGAGGTCAACAACCCCGAGGTCTACGCCGCCCTCGCCACGCTGACCTCGGACATCGGACGGCAGGTGAAGGACTACGGCGCGATCAAAGCTGTACCCGCCAGCGCCACACCAAACGTCCGTAACGACATGTACCTGGCGTCCGACGCGGTGCGGGTCATGGGTCCCAACCCACCTGGTTTCGACTCCGAGGACATGGGGAAGCTGAAGTCGCTGCACGGGTCGTTGGACAGCGGCACCAAATTCATTCCGACCTGGGTCAAGGTTTCGGTCGCGCTGGCGCTCGGTCTGGGCACGATGGTCGGTTGGAAGCGCATCGTCGTAACGGTGGGTGAGAAAATCGGCAAGACCCACCTGACCTATGCTCAAGGTGCCTCGGCCGAGATCGTTGCCATGGCAACGATCGGCCTGGCCGATGTGTATGGCCTGCCGGTTTCCACGACCCACGTGCTGTCCAGCGGCGTGGCGGGTGCAATGGCGGCCAACGGATCGGGTCTTCAGTGGGCCACCATCAAAAACATGGCGCTGGCATGGGTGTTGACGTTGCCCGCCGCCATGGCGATCGCCGGGTCGCTGTACATAATCATGCGCCAGATCTTCTGACACCGAGTCAGCCCCATCTGGCACAAACGATGCATTCGCGCAGGACGTATCCAGATCACGCCTCCAGATCACGACGTAACGGGAGAGGCCCGATCAACCGTATCAAGCGTATGGCGCGCGATCATCGCCTCCTCGTCGGTCGGAATCACGAACACTCGAACGCGGGAACGGTCGGACGAGATCACTTGCGCACTGTCACGATTGGCAAGACGGTCCAGTTCGACGCCGATCCATTCCATGCCTTCCAGCACCCGTTCACGCACCCGCCACGCGTGCTCGCCGATACCGCCGCAGAACACGATCGCATCGATCCCTTTCAGCACCGCGGCCAGACCACCAAGCTCCCGGCGGAGTCGGAAAACAAAATATTCGATCGCCTGCGCCGCCTCCGGCTTGTCCGACGCTTCAAGCTCGCGCATGTCGTTAGAAACACCGGAAAGACCCTTGAGCCCGGATTCGCGATACAGCAGGTCTGTGAGCGCCTCCGCGTCCATGTGCTCTTCCTGCATCAGGTAAAGCACAACCCCAGGGTCAAGCTGGCCGCAGCGCGTGCCCATCGGCAGCCCGTCGAGCGCGGTGAAGCCCATTGAACTGGCGATCGAATGGCCATCGTGGATCGCGCACATCGAGGCGCCGTTCCCTAAGTGTGCCACAACCACCCGCCCGGCGGCGTGGTGCGGCGCAATCTGTCGGAGCCGGCCGGTGATGTATTCGTAGGACAGACCGTGGAAGCCGTAACGCCGCACCCCCGCGTCGAAATAACGCCGCGGCAGGGCGAACACGTCGTTGACGAAGGGATGGGCGCGGTGAAACGCCGTATCGAAGCAGGCCACCTGCTCCACCTGCAGCCACGCCTCGCGCGCCGCCAAGATGCCAGCAATGTTGTGCGGCTGATGCAACGGGGCCAGCGGCACCAGTGCCTGCAGTTTCTGCAACACCTCGTCCGTAATGATCATCGGCGCGGCGTAATGCAGGCCGCCATGCACGACGCGGTGCCCGACCGCAAACACCTCGGCATTCGGAAACGCGTCGCGTCGCCAGGCCAAGATGCGATCCAGCGCGTCGGAGTGGAATGACGCCCTCGTGTTTCCGGACCAGGTCGCTTCATGGCCAGGCTTGCCCGTGCCATCGTGAACCACGATCCGGCGCTGCTCGCCCCGCATTTCCACCAAGCCCGATTGCCAAGGCCGACAAATCCTCGCCGGCGGTCACGAACAACGCGAACTTGATCGAGGACGAACCGGCATTGAGGGTGACCACGTGGCGCGTCATGGGCTGGCTCCTTTGGCGCCCAGGGGCCGTCTTGCGCTGGCGCCCGTTGCCCCCCGATGCGCGTAGGGCACGGAAACGGCACAGGTAAAGACCCAAAACCGTCTATCGTCGGCGCGACTGGTCTTGGCTACCGACAGGCTGGTCGCCTTCGCGACCCCCAGCGGACCATCGACGACCGTTCCTGGAATCTGATCGCCTTCGCTCATCTTCGATAAAGCCTCCGTATCGACCGCGGACTGGACTTCAGGTTCACCGTCTCCATCGGCGCAAGTCCATCGACTTTCGGTTCGCGGATGCCCAGCGCCATCGGCAGACAGTGCTCTGGACGATGCCGACCTCGTCCCCCGGCGCCGGTGCGATGTTGATCGCGACATCGTCCACCAGCACTAGCTCAGCTATCGAGGGCCCGTCCATCACAAAGACATGGCTCAGACATCTTGTGGCGCCCAGCCGGATCGGCGGCCCGTTGATCGCAGTTCGCGGAAGGTCCTCGCGCGGAAACCTGCCGTGCCGATCGTCGGTGGCCGAGACACCGCGGCTCCAGGCTTTCGTCTCGGCCGAGGCTTGCGACGAATCGGTCGCTGTCATAAAAGTTGCACATAACACCGACAATGTGGAAGCTCATGCTGGACGCGCAACTTAAGCCGACGCCAGGAAACGATTCTTCACATGGTCCGTTTGCATCGCGACCAGATGCAAATTCCGAGCTTGAGCTGAAACTGATCGTGCCTGCCGGGGGACTCGAGCTAGTCCGGGAAGCGCCGGTCATTGCACGCTATGCCTGCGATAGAGGCGTCTCTCACCAACTCGAAACGATATACTACGACACGCCGGATTGCATCCTGTTCCGACATGGCCTGTCGCTCCGTGTCAGGCGGCACGGCAGACGCTACGTCCAGACACTCAAGCGTGTCCCCGATCATGGACAGCCCTTCCTTCGCGGAGAATGGGAGGCAACTGTTAATAGTGCTGCACCCGATCTCACATTGCTGCCGGTGTCGGAAATTGGCGTCCCCCTGAGTGCACTCGCCGTCGAAGCGCTTAGCGCGGTCTTTGTAACAAAAGTCCGTCGCTGCACTCAGCGTCTCGAACTTTCGGGCGCCGTTGTCGAAGTTGCCTTCGATGAAGGATCGATCGAGGCCGGTGAACGTTGCGAACGGCTTACAGAAATCGAGCTCGAGTTGAAGGCGGGAGACGCCGGCGCGATGTACGATCTCGGCATGCAGTTGCTGGAGATCGCGCCGCTCAAGATAGGCACGCTAAGCAAATCGGATCGAGGCTATGACCTGGCCTTCGATACCATGAAGGCGACGAAGGCAATGCCGGCGGCCATTTCCGTCGAGTACACGATTGATGACGTCATCGCCCTCCTCCTCCGTACCTGTCAGCATCACCTCCTGCTGAACCAGGACGTCGCCGATTGCGGACGCGATCCCGAGGGCGTGCACCAAATGCGGGTCGCACTGCGTCGCTTACGGACGGCCTGCACGCTTTTCCACCACGAAGTTGGTTCGCCGACACTGCAGACGTTTGCCAGCGAGGCAAAATGGCTCGCACAGGTGCTCGGCGCTCCTCGCGACTGGGATGTCCTGGTCACCGATACTTTTGCCGGACCGATGCGGGTTCTCAACGCGGATGTCGATTTTGACGGCCTCCGCAGGGCCGCCGAGCCTCATCGAGTCGGGGCTTACAGCGCCTTGCGCGAGGCGCTCGCGGCTGCGCGCTACAATCGATTCCGATTTATCGCTGAGTCGCTGGATTGGATGCCGGGGCTGGCGAAACGAGTTAGAAAACAAGTCCCTCGCGGTCCTGTTGGAGCCGGCTCCGATACTGGCCGCTCGGATTCTGACGCGGCTGCACTGCAAGGCTATCAAACGGGGTCGGCATTTCCAGCATCTGCAACCCGAGGCACGCCACAAACTTAGGATCGCCCTCAAAAAGCTTCGCTACACCACCGAATTTTTCCACGGGCTGTATGGCGACAATTCCGCAACCCAGAGCTATCTGAAATGTCTGGCAAAATTGCAGAACGCGCTGGGTCATGCCAACGATGCCACCATCGCCCAACCGTTTCTTTCAACCCTCGGAGGTAACCACGTCCCGCCGGAAATACAGCGAACCATCGGCGCCGTGATCGGCTGGCAGGCACGCGACCGGATCGAAATCGAGAAGACACTTCATAAATGCTGGCGCCAATTCAAAGCCATGCCGACTTTTTGGTCGAGCTAAAAGTCGACTATCGGGCTCCGTAGGCAGCCGTTGCCGATGGGCAACTCCGCACAGCAAACTGCGCCAGGAATAATCTTCCACCTGCCGGCATTTTGTTGATCGAAGAAGATAAGGGGTTGCGCCGACGCGGAAGAGCATGCTTTGGGGATGGTAGACCCGGCCATCGTGGCTGGATGCCTAAAACATAAGATGGCCAGGACAGACCCGACAATTCGTTATCAATGCGGTGCCCTTCCGTTTTCGATCACCGAGGACGGGGAGGTTAGGGTCCTGCTCGTAACAACTCGAGGAAAACGGGACTGGATCATTCCCAAAGGTTGGCCAATTCGAAATCTGACCGCCGGCGCCACCGCGGCCCGAGAAGCATACGAAGAAGCCGGACTGCTCGGTGCGGTCGTCGGCGAAGAACCCATCGGCTTCTACCGCTACGAGAAACGCCGCAACTCACGAAAAGCGACGGTTCACGAAGTATCGGTATTTCTGTTTGCCGTTAAGCGGCAGCTTCGTAAATGGCCAGAAAAGGCCGAACGGGAAACCCGATGGTTCGCACTTGCCGAAGCTTCGACGCTCGTCGCTCAGGCTGGACTTGCCGATATTCTGCAAACGGCAATTTCCCGCCTTCTGGTCTTGCAGCAGACGGGAAGGCCAAACGTGCGACACTTGCCGGGACACACCTGATCGCGCTCCTATTCGGGGCGGCGACCTGCAATTTCATCGCGCGTGTTGGCTTAAGGCACCGCTGTGCGCATCAACCATCCGGTGCCACTCTCGCGGTATCTCGCTCACCCATCTGACCGGAAGCTCGAGAGCCGCCGCCTGCTGCTCGATCCACTGCCGCGCCTCATCCAATGAGGAACAGAATTGCGTCGCGGGTGCGCGGCCAGGGAAATCTCTATAGGCGCCAGCCACGGCACCCTCGCCGACAAAGGCCGCGACATATCGGTCGCCGCCGCATGGCTTGATCCAGGCAAGAAGATTACCGAGAGGTTTCATGAAGTGGAAATCTCAATCATCGGTTACACGGCGGGCTTGGTATCGACATCCTGCAAACCTGTCTAGCTGCTGTCACACACCTGACGCAGGCTGCAACGGCATGTTTGAACACACACCGGTGATGGTCGGTCGGGTCGAGGTCGCCGCTCGATCGTCAACCGCGCAGATCGCTGCGGCGGCCGTTCGCTGGCGACGAACTATCGCAACGCTGTGAAGCGAAGAACCCGGATACCGCCGGCGGGCCTTCCAATTATCGTCTGCCAATAACGGCGTGCTTGATCTGAGTGGTGCGGCGTCAGGGTGGATGGCCGACTGTAGTAATGATCGACCTTACTCGTCAGCATTACTTTGCTATGGAAAATGTGCGCATTGATGCGTTTGCTCGGGCGCCCGTATCCCGGGTAAGGAGGCAGACAGGATCCCACACCCGCGCTCCGGTTCCGCCTTTCGCTTCGATGTCTCCGCATATCCGACGAAGGCGTGAATTCCCTTTGAATTGGACAGGTGCAAATATCAAAGCAGTCTCGCGCGGCGAACTCTACTGCGTTCACCTGCCCGGGCTGAGCCAGATCAAAGTGCAACGCTATGCGGCGGTGTAGAGGACAGCCATGGAACGCGTGCCCGCCCGGTTTATTGACCGATCCGAAGCCGGCCGATTGCTGGGGGCTCGGCTTGCCGCCATGAACCTCTTGCGCCCTATAATTTATGCTCTGCCACGCGGCGGCGTGCCCGTGGGGCTGGAAATCGCGCGCGCTCTGAGCGCCCCGCTCGATCTGGTCCTGGTTCGTAAGATCGGTGCCCCCGGCGCGCCGGAACTAGCCCTCGGCGCAGTGGTGGACGGAGAAAACCCGCAGACCGTGATCAACGAGGATGTGTGGCAGGCCTCCGGCGCCGATGCCGCATTTCTTGCCGGCGCATGCCAACGGGAACTGGCGGAAATCAAACGCCGCCGCGCGTTGTACCGGGAGAGCCGCCCGCCCATCGATCCAGCCGGTTGCACAGCTGTTGTTGTTGACGACGGGCTGGCCACCGGCGCCACCGCGAAGGCGGCGCTCGCCGCGATCAAACGCCAGGGGGCGGCACGCACCATTCTCGCCGTGCCGGTGGCGCCGGAGGAAACGCTCGCGGACATGCGACGTCAGGCGGATGAGATCGTCTGCCTCCGCCCGGCCGTCCGGTTTCGCGGCGTTGGCGCATTCTACAGCGACTTCCACCAACTCACCGATGAGGAAACCGTCGGGCTGCTGCGCCAGGCCTGGGTGGAGCGGCCCGCGGGCGCGACAGCCGAAGCGGCCGAGCCTTCGCAGCGTCCGATCGAGGCGCCGCCGCTTGGCCTGCTGTTCGGACTTTGACCACTGACGCGGGGTCGTCTTCTTGCGAAGCCCCAACAGCGATGCCGGGTTGGTCCAAAGATGACGGGGGAGTTCTTCTCCTCGACCTGGTAAATCTTGGGATCTGTCCAGGAGTGGTCGCCGTGCGAACAATAAGCTGTGGCGTATTGGTAACCGACGGAACCCAACTCCTCCTAGGTCATGCCACACGTTCGCCGCGATGGGACATCCCAAAGGGAATCGCCGAGGTGGGTGAGGACCTTACGGCAGCCGCAACTCGCGAACTGCGAGAGGAAACCGGATTGGAGACCACACCCTCCGAACTCGTGCCACTCGGCGTCCATCGGTACGTCTCGGGCAAGGATCTGGCATTATTCGAATGGCGTCGGCCTACCATGCCTGATCCCACGACGTTGCGGTGCACCAGCCGCTTCGCGTTTGGTAATTTGCTGCTACCGGAATTTGATCGGTTCGGTGTTTTTGCTAGGCCCGAGGTGCTGCCGCTAGTGGGGCGAAATATGGCCCGGGTGCTGCAATCGGTCTGGGAGCATCAGGATTCACCTGAGTGAGCCCACAGCACCGGCCGAAGCCACTGCCGGCACGCTCCTGCACTCGGGGCAGCGGCCAGGCGCGCCTGATCATTGCCTGCCCAAGGCGGGCAAAAAGACATAGTCCTTCCAAACACTTGGTGTCGGAACCGAATTCAACGACGCCCGGCTCCATCAGTCATGATACACAAAGGCCTGCTGGGCGGGTACATCCGCTATCGCGAACGTATCGAAATATGTGATGCGCGGTGGGGTCCCGTAGCGAAGTATGATGCCCTCGCGCCACGGACCCGAATAGAACGCCTCCGCGGCAGTTCGGCTTTCCCAAAGGTACGACCCGCCAGCAACCCCACCTTCCGTCGCATGGATAAATTGTTTGCGGATCAGTCCGGGAACATCGAGAAACCCGGGCGCGATGGCATGAAAATGTGCGCGGCAACTCTCTTTGTCGATGTGTGGCGGCAGGTCATACATGACGATTGCAGTGATCACAGCGTCCTCTCCCTTCGTTGCTCCTGGCCCGGCCTTGGAGCGGCCGCGCGATTTTTTCACTCGTTTGGTGCAGAAGTTCACGCCTTCGAATAGACCTCTTGACCACCCGCTTTGGTCGATCGCCAGACATCGCCCCTCGTTGGCGGTGAGGACCGCCCTCCTCTGCTTGCCTTGCAGCCGAACCCGAGTAGCTTGCCGGCCGCCTCGCCTATATAACCCGAGCACACGCACCGAGGACCCTTCGTTTGACCGTTCTGCAACCCGCCCGCGGCACCCACGACCTGATTGGCGAGGAACAGCGTCGCTTCCACCGCGTCGTGGACGTCGCACGCCGCGTCGCCGCCGACCTATGGCTTCGACGAATGGCAGACCCCCATCTTCGAGGACACGCGGGTTTTCGCCCGCACCCTGGGCGAGACCTCCGACGTGGTGATGAAGGAGATGTACACCTTCGACGACCGGGGCGGCAACTCCATCACCCTGCGGCCCGAAGCGCACCGCCGGGGTGTGCCGCGCTCTGGTGTCCAACGGCCTGACCCAGTCGCTGCCACAGAAGGTGTTCTGCGCCGGTCCGATGTTCCGCTACGAGCGGCCGCAGAAGGGCCGTTACCGCCAGTTCCACCAGATCGATGTCGAGCTGATCGGCCCGTCCGAGCCGCTCGCCGACGCCGAGGTGATCGCCTGCGGCTGGGACATCCTGCAGGCGCTGAACGTCGCCGACGACACGGTCCTGGAACTGAATACCCTCGGCGACAAGGAAAGCCGCGATGCCTATCGCGCCGCGCTGGTCGCCTATTTCACCGAACACCAGGCGGCATTGTCGCGAGGACAGCCTGGCTCGGCTCGACCGCAACCCGATGCGCATCCTGGACAGCAAGGACGAGGCCGACCGCCAGTATCGTCGCGGACGCGCCGACCATCGCGCCCTATCTGACCGACGCCGCGCGCGCTTTCTACGAAAGCTGCAGGACCACCTGGTCCGGTTCCGCGTCCCGTTCGTGGAAAATCCGCGCATCGTCCGCGGGCTGGACTACTACGGCCACACCGCGTTCGAGTTCGTCACCTCCAAGCTCGGCGCCCAGGGCACCGTGATGGCGGGCGGCCGCTATGACGGGCTGGTCGCGGAGATGGGCGGGCCGATGACCCCCGCCGTCGGCTGGGCCGCCGGGATCGAGCGTCTGGCCATGCTGATGGACGCCGCACCCGCCGCGCCGGCCCCGGTCGCCGTTATCCCGATCGGCGACGCCGCCGAGGCGATGGCGATCGAGGTGCTCCAATCGCTCCGCACGCAATGGTATTCGCGCGGAAATGGCGTATCGCGGCAACGTCAAGCGGCGGATGGAGCGGGCCAACCGTACCGGCGCGCGTGCCGCCGTCATCCTCGGCGACGACGATATCGCCAACGGCGTGGCGCAGGTCAAGGACTTGGCTACGGGCGCGCAGGAGGCCGTCCCCTTCGCTCATATTCCGTCGCGCCTGAAATGAGTCTGGCCTTCAAACTCGACCGCATCGCGGCCCGCGCGGAGGAATTGCGCGCCCTGCTGTCCGAAGGCGTCTCCGGCGAAGCCTATGTGAAGGCGTCGAAGGAACTGGCCGATATCGAGCCGGTGGTGGCCCGTATCGGCGACCTGAGGGCCGCCGAACGGGCGCAGTCGGAGGCGGAGTCGCTGTTGGCCGACCCCGAGATGAAGGATCTGGCCGAGGCCGAACTGTTTCAACTCAAAGACCAGATCCCCGCGCTTGAACATGAGATTCGCCTGGCTCTGCTGCCAAAGGACGAGGCGGACGCTCGCTCCGCGATCCTGGAAATACGGCCAGCGGCCGGTGGTGATGAGGCCGGATTGTTCGCCGCCGAACTATTCTCGATGTACCAGAAATATGCCGAAAGCAAAGCCTGGCGGTTCGAAATTCTGGAGTACAGCGACACCGGCCTGGGCGCGATCAAGGAGGCCACGGCGGAGATCACCGGGCGCAACGTATTCGCTCGGTTGAAGTATGAGTTCGGGGGTGCATCGGGTCCAGCGGGTGCCGGCGACCGAGAGGCAGGGGCGCATCCACACCTCCACGGTGACCGTTGCGGTGCTGCCCGGAAGCTGAGGAAGTGGACGTGCAGATTGACGAGAGCGACCTGCGCATCGACATCTATCGGGCGTCAGGCGCCGGCGGACAGCACGTCAACAAGACAGATAGCGCGGTGCGGATTACCCACCTCCCCACCGGCATCGTTGTCGCGATGCAGGAGGAGCGCAGCCAGCACAAGAACCGCGCCAAGGCGATGAAGATACTTCGGGCGCGGATGTATGAGCAGCAGCGCGCATCTTTGCACGCGACCCGGGCAGCCGACCGCAAGTCTCAGGTCGGAACCGGCGACCGCAGCGAGCGCATTCGCACCTACAACTTTCCTCAAGGGCGAGTGTCCGATCATCGTATCAACCTGACGCTGTATAAGATCGATCGAGTAATGCAAGGCGACCTCGAAGAGTTCATCGATGCTCTCACCGCCGAGGATCAGGCCGCGCGGTTGGCCGCGGAGGAGTGAGCGCACCGTCCACCCTGATCGCCACCATCATTCCGCTGAACTGCGCCCCGCACTGCTGGTCGCCATGGCCGGGCGCCGTCGATCTGGCCCAATGGTTGCGCCGGCGGCGGGAACACGCCCCAATACACGCCCGGTCATGACTCTCACCTCGGTATCATCGATTGCGGAAGCGCTTTGCCATGGCGCCGATCGGTTGCAGGGGATCGCCGACAACCCGCGCTTGGAAGCTCGCCTCCTCTTGGCACACGCAAATGGTCTCACGCAGAACGACCTTATCCGGGATTCCGCCCTTCCGATCGACACAACCGCCTACGACGCTTACCTGGCCCGCCGGATCACGCGGGAACCGCTCGCCCTCATTGTCGGACACCGCGAGTTCTGGAGCTTGGAGTTCCAGGTCTCTCCCGCAACGCTGATCCCTCGCGCCGACTCGGAAACCCTGATTGAAGCCGCGCTTGCCGCCTTTGCCGATCGGCCACCCCCCCGCCGCATCCTCGATCTTGGTACCGGTACCGGCTGCCTGCTTCTGGCGCTGCTTACGGAGTTCCCGTCCACCTTCGGCATCGGGCTGGACCTCAGCCCTGACGCGGCGGCACTGGCCAAATCCAACGCCGCTCGACTTGGTCTGGCCGATCGGTCCGCTTTCGCGGTGGGCGATTGGGCCAATCCCATCGGCGCCCGTTTCGACCTGATCGTCGCCAACCCCCCCTACATAAAGCGTCCCGAGATCGACACGTTGATGCCGGAAGTCGCCCATTATGAACCTCGTACCGCACTCGACGGCGGCCCCGATGGATATGACGCCTACCGGGCCATCGTGCCGTGCATTGGACACCACCTGGAGCAGAACGGGGTGGCGGTCCTTGAACTGGGTGAGGGGCAGGCCACTTACGTAGCCAGAACAAGCGCGGCAAGCCCGCCTACTCACGTCGCTTCGCCTGGATTTGGCGAAAACGCCCCGCGCAATCGTTCTGATGGCCCATATCGCGAAAAAATTGTTTGGCAGGCCTATGTGACGCGTGTACGGTAGACAAGTGGCAGGGGTGCTGCATGGCGGCGCCCTGGATCGCGAAGGTTGGATCTAAGATCCTTCGCGTGCCATCATCAACGCCGATGGATCGTGGTTGGCCAAGGGAAGACCGGGGGACGCCCAAATCGGGCGCCCAACACCCCAAGTCCACCGACAATGGGAAAGCTCGACGGCAACAATATGAACATGAAGCGCATGCGTGGCCGCAACCATCGCTCGGGCGGTGGTGGTGGCGGTGGAGGATCGGGCGGCGCCATCCGCCACCATTCGGGCGGGGGAGTTCCGCTCAATCGTAACCACGTTTTCGACAGCAACGGGCCCGAAATCCGCATACGCGGCACGGCCCAACAGCTTTTCGAGAAATACCTGCAGCTCGGCCGCGACGCCACCAGTAGCGGTGACCGAGTGACGGCGGAAGCGTTCTTCCAGCATGCGGAACATTACTTCCGCATCTTGAACGCTATAAACCAGGCGCAGCAGCAGGGCCAACCGAACGGCCAGGGGGGGCAGCAGCACCCGCCGGGGAACCAGCGCCGCAATTACCAGCAAGGCGAGGGCTTCCAGGGTAACGACGAGGGTCAGGGTCAGATCCAGGGCGAACCTGAAGAAGCCGAACAGCGGTCCGATCAACGCGCACCCGGCTTGGGCGACCAACCCGAGGCCCGTGAAATCCCTATCGCAGCTTCTCCGCCAGAAGGCTGATTCGCGTCCGGCGGTGCCCTTGCGTGGTCGGCGCCGGGGCGCGCCGCGCCCTGTCGCCTCTCGCGATCTGCACCGCGATCGGTTACCCCTTGGCGATCAGCTCCAGGCGGAGAAATAAATCGATCAGCACCAGACCAACGTTGAACTTGAAGTCATCGGTCTCCCGCACGGTCTCGACGACGCGCGAAATCGGCCAGAGGTCGAACGCCTCGACCTCGCCGTCGGCCGCCGCCGGCACGAAATCCTCGGGCAGCATCAGGTCGTAGCAATAGAGAACGTCGCGTCGAAGTCCCTCGGGCCGCTCCATTGCGTAACCGATCACCCCGGCCTGAACCGCCGCTGCGGCCAGTTGAGGGGGGATAGCCGCTTCCTCCCCGGCTTCTTTGATCAATGTTTCCACCAGATCCAGGCCGGCGGGCACGCCGCCCGCGACGATGTTGTCCAGTTTACCTGGGTCCAGCAACTTGTCCTTGGCTCGACGAGCCACCCACATTTGTAGTCCCTCGCCGCGTCTCACCAGCCCGTTGACGTGGACCCCCACGGCCTGGATCCCGAAGGACGGCAACGCCCCGCGGTCGATCCGCGCCAATACCGGACCATCCGGCCGCGCCCGCACATCGAATGCCTCGCCACGCCACCGATAAAGCCCGCGGCCCGCCAACTCCCGCGCGATGCCCGCCAGCCCAGCGGGATCGTCCAACACCACCTGATCCGGCCAACAATAAACCCCCGCCATGTTGTGTAGTGCGGCCACGATCCGCTCCGGCACATACCCAACGAGTTGGTCGCCGATCAGAAATGGTTTTCGTCTACCTGGCAAGGCGGCGTTGTTGCAGGCAAGCACATGACGCTGAAATCCAGAGTCTTTGGGGTGGGGATACAAGCAGCTTGCCTTTCAATCGACACCGCATCATGCCACATGCGCAGCATGAGACGAAGCAGCCGAGCACCCGCACCGGCGGATTTACCGCCCTCCTTGCGGGTCCACCGATCCACCACGCAGACGATTCTTTCCCTGTTGCCTTACATGTGGCCGGCTGGAAATCCCGGCGCTCGCCTCCGGATCGTCGTGGCGCTGATCTTCATGGTGCTGTCCAAGGTCGCTACCGTCTACGTGCCGGTCATCTACGGGCGGATCGTCAACTCCTTGGCGCCGAGCGATGCCACCTCGGTTTTTGTGATCCCCGTCGCCCTCATTCTGGCCTACGGCGCCATTCGGGTTGGATCGTCGGGGTTCGGCGAGATCCGCGATGCCCTGTTTGCCTCGGTCCAGCAGCGCGCGGTCCGGTTGTTGGCGCTGCGCACATTCCGGCATCTGCACGCAGTCAGCCTACGTTTCCATCTGGATCGGCAGACAGGCGGATTGTCACGTGTCATCGATCGCGGTGTGCTCGGCATCCAGTCCGTCCTGCGCCTCGCCGTGTTCAACGTGGTCCCCACGGCCTTGGAACTGGTAATGGTCACCGCCATCATTTGGCACATGTTCGACTGGCGCTATGCCGCCGTGACCTGCCTCGCGGTGACATTCTACGTCGGCTTCACAACCGTACTGGCTGGACGCCGCGGCCGCTACCGCCGGACGATGAATGACACCGATAACGACGCCTCCACCAAATCGCTGGACAGTCTTATCAACTACGAAACGGTAAAGTATTTCGGCAACGAGGAACACGAGGCGCAGCGCTACGACCACGCCCTTGCCCGGTACGAACGCGCCGCCGTGCGAGTGCAGGTTTCGCTTAACCTGCTGAACCTCGGCCAGGCCGCCATCGTTGCAGTCGGCCTGACGCTGATTATGGTTCTGGCAGCGTCCGGGATGCGCGACGGTAGCATGACTGTCGGCAAATTCGTCGTCGTGAACACCTATCTGATGCAGCTCTATCAGCCGCTGAATTTCCTCGGCATCGTTTATATGACGATCAAGCAGGGCCTCGTGGACATGGAGCAAATGTTTGCGCTGCTTCGCGTCGAGCAGGAAATCGCCGACAAACCTGACGCGAAGGCACTGACCGCACATCTCTCGGAAGACTCCGCCGGTGACGTCGTCTTCGAAAACGTTCGTTTCGGGTACCAGTCCAACCGGACGATATTAAAGGGCATCAATTTTACCGTTCCCGCCGGCGGCAAGCTGGCGATCGTCGGTCCGACCGGTGCCGGCAAGTCGACCGTCAACCGCCTGCTGTTCCGTTTCTACGACGTGACCGGAGGGCAAATCCTGATCGATGGCCAGGATATCCGCGACGTCACCCAGCACAGCCTGCGCACCGCGATCGGCGTTGTTCCGCAGGACACCGTTCTGTTCAACGACACCATTCGATACAATATCGGCTATGGTCGGCCCGGTGCCTCCCAGGCTGAGATCGAGCACGCGGCGAAGCAGGCCCAGGTGCATGACTTCGTCCTGAAGCTGCCCGAGGGCTACGATACCCGAGTCGGCGAGCGCGGGCTCAAGCTGTCCGGCGGCGAGAAGCAGCGGGTCGCCATCGCCCGCACCATCTTGAAGGATCCACGTATCCTGGTCCTGGACGAGGCGACGAGCGCGCTGGACAGCCGCACCGAGCAGGACATCCAGGCGGCGTTGAATGCGGTTGCGTTCCGCAGGACCACGTTGGTGATCGCCCATCGGCTGTCGACCGTCGTCGATGCCGACGAGATCATCGTCCTTGACGACGGCCTGGTCGCCGAGCGCGGCAGCCATGCTGCCCTGCTGGCTAAAGACGGGCTTTATGCCCGGATGTGGGCGCTGCAGGCCGCCGAACATGATCTCGAACTTGATGGCGCCGAACGCAGCGTCGTTCGCGCATGAATATGCCGCCTAAACCCGTCAATGAAGGAACCGCCCTATGTCCGACGCAGACAGCGAATCCCCGGCCAATCTCAGCCGCGCTGGCGCGGTGGTGGATAAGGCGATCGAGTATATGATGACTCAGAACCTCAGTCCGCTGGCCATCGCCTCTGCGCTGCTGGGTGGATCGATGGCATTGCTCGCCCGGTCGATGTCGGACGAGGCCATTATTGGCGTCTTGAATAACGCGATCAACAGCGTCCGGTCCGGCGAGTTGCGCGAGCAGCAGGATCAACGCGGTCACTGACTCTGGATTCTGCCGCAGTCTTCCTTGACGTGCGGGTGTTGTGTCGCCATAACCCGCGCCTTCCGATATGTCTCGAGGAATTAAGTGCGATGTCGCGTCGCTGTGAACTGACGGGTAAGGGCGTCCTTTCTGGCAATAACGTCAGTCACGCCAACAACAAGACCCGGCGCCGTTTCCTGCCCAACCTGCAGGTGGCGTCGTTGTTGTCCGACATCCTGGGCCACGAAGTGCGCATGCGCCTGTCCACTCGTGCCATCCGCACCGTCGAACACAACGGCGGGATCGACGCATTCCTGCTCGGCACACCGACCACAAAGTTGACGATCGAGGGTAAGACCTTGAAACGCCGCATTGAGAAGGCGCGGGAAAAGCGGGCGGCCTCCACCGCGGCCTGATGGCCTAGGCCACACAGGGGCCGAACACCGGCTGCCAACAAATCGATCATCGTCTTTTCGGCTCGGTGAAGCTGCTTCACGGCAATCGGGAAAGCAAGCGGACCAGCCGCTTCGTCCGGGCGGAGAAGAGCGTTGCCGCGTAGACGCTGGAGATCGCGCGCTTGGTAGCCTCGGAGCGGGTCGGATAGGGCACGATCAATCCCGCCAGCGTGGAAAGTTTCGTGCGCTGGGCGATCGCGAGGGTCCACTGGCTGATCATCTCGCCCGCATGGGCCGCCAGTATGCCGGCCCCAATCACCCGATTGCCGTTTACGATCAGCTTGACCAGACCGCTTGTGTCCCGCTCAGCGACCGCACGGTCGTTCTCCGCCAACGGCCAGCGGAGGATGCGCGTCTTTAGCCCGACGGCGCGGGCTTCGGCCTCGGTCAGACCGGTCTGCGCCAGTTCCGGATCGGTGTAGGTGACACGGGGCAGCGCGGCATAGTCGATCCGCGCGGGAATGCGAAACAGTAGGCGGCGAATGACGATGCCGGCGTGATACGACCCGACATGGGTGAACGCGCGTGGTCCGATCCCGACCGGGTCGGCAATGTCCCCCACCGCAAAGACGCGCTTGTTGCTGACGCTTCGAAGACCCCGATCCGTCGCGATGCCTGCTGGCCCTGCCTGGATGTTGGCGGCTGGCAGGTTGAGCGCCGCCAGATTTGGCGTACGTCCCGCCGCCACCAGCAGATGCGAACCCTCGATACGGGTCCCGTCCCCGAGAGTGATTACTGGACCCGGTGCGACGTTGGTTACGGTGACTCCTTCGCGGACGATGATGCCGCGCGCTATCAGAGTCTGGCGCAACCCAGCCACCAGCTCGGGATCCTCCTTCACCGCGATCCGGCCAGCCTCGATCACGGTGACCCGGCAGCCCAAGCCCGAGAAAGCATCCGCCATCTCCAAGCCGATTGGACCACCGCCTATGATCAGCAAGTGGTCTGGCTTTTCTCTCAGATCGAAGAGTGAATTGTTGGTCCAATATGGCGTACGATCGAGTCCCTCGATCGGCGGCACTGTCGCCCGGCTGCCGGCGGCTACGACATATCGGCGTGCTGTGATGGTTCTTCCGTCCACCGAGATCGCCGTGGGATTGAGAAACCGCGCCTCGCCTCGCAACACAGTGGCGCCCACGGCCCGAAACCGAGCCTCCGAATCCATTGGGGCTATCGCGGCGATGACACCGCGCACGTGGGCACGCACGCGATCCCAGTCGGCGGTCGGATCGGCGGCGGTGATGCCGAACCGTGCGGCCTGTTGTATTCCCCGCATCGCATGCGACGCCGCCAGCAACGCCTTGCTCGGCACGCACCCGCTATTGAGGCAGTCGCCGCCCATAAGGTCCCGCTCGATCAGGGCCACGGAGACACCAAGCTGCGCGGCGCCGACGGCAACAGACAGCCCGGCGGCGCCGGCACCGATGATGGCGATGTCGAAATCAGGCATGGATACCCGGTCGGCGTCGGAATAACGTAGGCAGCAGCGACAGCACCGCCAACCCTGCGAGCGGTAGCAGGATGTGGGCGGAAAACAGCACCGACAGGTCCGGGGTCTTGCCCTCAGCGAGGACCGTGCCGACGCTGGCTCCAATCGAGCTCAGAATGAAGCTGGCTGGGGCGATGCCGATCAAGGTGGCGGGCACGAACACGGCCAATCGGATCCCGACAACCGCGGCGGCGAGATTGACCATCCAGAACGGAAACAGCGGCACCAGTCGCAGCGCCAACAGATAGCTGAACCCGTCCGTCGCGAGCCGGCTCCGAACGGTCTCGGGGATTCGATGGCGATGTCGGCCGAGTGTCTCGGCGAAAGCCGAGCGGACAATGACCAGCAGAGCCGACGCGCCGAGTGTTGCCCCCACGATGGTCAAGGCACAGCCAAGGAACTCGCCGAACAACAACCCTCCCGCAACCGTCAGTATTGCCGCGTGTGGCAGGGACAAGGCAGCGGTCGCTGTGTAGGCGGCAAGGTAAATTCCGGTCGACACCACGGGGTGCCTCCCGACCCAATCCAGGAGACCTGCCTGGTGGCGTGCCAGGCTCTCCCAACCGACGTCATGCACCAGGGCAAAGCCCCCGGCGGCGAGCGCAGCAAGCACTAGTAAAGGTAGGAGGCGACGCATTGCCGCAGAATGGAGCCAGGCGATGCGGTTGTCGCGTGAAAATGCGACCTAATGCATCACGGTCCAGGCAGTCCGGACCACCTGCCGTCGCGACAGGCGTCCGGACACCCCGGCGCAGGACGACGCTGACAGTGCTTAGGTCGGCAGAAGAACGGTACTGATGACGTGGATCACGCCGTTTGACTGCCTCACATTTGAAATCGACACCTCGGCGACACCGCTCTCTTGGCCACTGATAAATAGTTTCGTTCCGTTCTCCGTCACTGTCAGTGGCTCGCCCTCCACGGTCTTCAGTGTGGCCTTGCCGCCGCCTGCCTTCACCATTTTCATCAGATCAGCGGCGGTATACTTGCCTGCAACGACGTGGTAGGTAAGTATCTTCACAAGTGAACCCTTGTTCTCGGGCTTCAGTAAGGTATCCACTGTTCCGGGCGGTAATTTCTCGAACGCTTCGTTGGTCGGCGCGAACACGGTGAACGGGCCGCTGCCTTCCAGTGTCTCTACTAGGCCGGCTGCTTTGACCGCGGCAACCAGTGTCGTGTGGTCCTTCGAATTCACCGCATTCTGGATGATATTCTTCGTAGCATACATCGGCGCACCGCCGACCATTACGGTATCCGATGATGCCATAGGGGTCTCTGCGATTGCAGGGATCGCGGCAAGTCCGCCGATCGCGAAGCCAGCGAGCAACAAAGTAACGGCACGCTTGGACATGGGATTTTCTCCGTCAAAAGGCATCGACTGTTTGGATGCGCTTTCTTTACGGTCGCCCTCCGTCCCTGGATCAGGGCGAACACAAAAAAATTTGAGGTGGCATCCGGCGAAACGCCGCATCGGTATCCTGGCGCTTCGCAGGAAGGTATCGCCCTAATGACCTCGTCCATCGTCGTGCATGATCCGAACTCGGGCGTCGCTGTCGCCGTTGCCACCAAGGCCTTCGCCGTGGGGGGCTTCCTGCCCGTGCGCGCGAGCGCCGGAGCGGTGCCGTCAAAGCGGCAACCTGGTCTGCCCCGATGGTAGTGCATCACCACCGAAACGGATCTGGTCTGGCCCGTTGAAGTCGTTGGCGCGCCCGGAGAGATTCGAACTCCCGACCCGTTGATCCGAAGTCAACTGCTCTGATCCACTGAGCTACGGGCGCGCGCTCATCTGACCTGGGTTTCCAAGACTGTCCTGGCCGAAATGCAAGCGTCGCGATTATAGTCGGATCCCGCCCGTCGCGCGAGGGCAGCCACAGGACCATGGCGAACGCGACCTCCGCTGAAAGCGGAAGGATCGAAACCCTGCGATGATGGCCACCCTGATCGGCATGCGGAAGCCAGATCTCTGGCCGTTCTGGCGCCCCCAAGCCGGAAAGCGCCCGAGCTGACAGCGCCGCCCAACGAGACCGAAGCGACGACGAGACCAGATCCTATCGGCGACTGGACGACAAGAGCCCGCTCCCTTAGGGTCGCCCGGGAATCATTGGACGAGATACGCAGGCCACTGTTTCAGAACGAGAAAAGACAACAGGCTGGCTACGAGCCGCCGGGGGGACTTAAAGGATGTCTAAGATCGTCGAGCGGGCGAGTGCGTATTCGCGGCCGTTCCCGGGCGAGTTCGACCGCCTCGGGTTTGCGGCCAACACCAAGCGCGATCGCCCTGTCGTCCGGATCATCAACGACGGGTCGACTTGGCCGCGGGACGAAGCGCATCACGGCCAGAAGCTCACCCCGATGGCCGCCGTAACCACAAGAAAGTAGAGCGGGAGGAACGTTATGCGCCTCGGCATGTTCATGCACCCCATTCACGACTTCAAACGGGGCTACCACACGCTGCTGTTCGAGGACCTCGACGTCATCCGCGCCGCCGATCAGGAAGGCTTCGACGAAGTCTGGCTCGGTGAGCACTATCTCCTGCCGTCCGAACCCTTTGCCTCACCCTTGATGCTCTACGCTCGGCTGATCGCCGAATGCCCACGCATTACCTTCGGTTCCGGCGTGCTGTGCCTCCCAAACAAGCATCCCGCGCTCGTTGCCGGCGAGGTGGCGCAGTTCGACCACCTCGCCAAGGGGCGGTTCATGCTGGGGATCGGTCCCGGCGCGGCGCCGCCGGATTTCGAGCTGTTCAATGTCCTCGACAAAAATCGCATGGAAATGCTCGAGGAAAGCATCGACATGATGATCCGCTTGTGGACGGAAGACCCGCCCTACGAGATCAACGGCAAGTACTGGCAGATAGCGGTCAAGCAGAACGTCCTGCCGGCGCTCGGCGTCGGCAAGATGACGATGCCCTACCAGCGTCCGCATCCGCCAATCATGCTGCCCTCGATGAGCCCCAACTCGGCAAGCGCGCGGTTGTCGGCGCGTCGCGGCTGGCACATGATTTCGGCCAATTTCGTGCCGAAGCAAGTCGTGGCGGGGCACTGGCGCGACTATTGCGCGGAGCGGCGGGCCCACGGATTGTCGCCGGAACCGGCAAAATGGCGCGCCGGACGTACCCTGCTGGTAACCGAAACCGACGAGGAAGCCCGCGCCTATCTGCGCACACCGGGCAACAGCCTCGAATGGTATTTCCACTACATCATCAGCCTGACGCGCCACGGCGGGTTCGTGCAAATGCTGAAGTCGCACCCGGACATGCCGGATGACGAAGTGACGCCTCAGTACTGTATCGAACTCAATGGTCATCGCCGGCAGTCCACGAACCGTGGCGGAGCGTCTCGCCGCTTTTCGCGACGAGGTTGGACCCTTCGAGACTTTGATTACTTCACACCATGACTGGGTGCCGTCGGGAATGTGGCGCCGCCACATGCATCTTCTGGCACATGAGGTGATGCCGATCCTGCGCTCGCTCACCGGTGTTCGATACAATCCCCAGGAGAGACTTGGCGAAGACATCGTGAGCGCGAGAGCAGTTTGAATCCTTCAGGCCGACGGACAAGAGGGCATGGTTCATGGCGGTAGAGCCAGATAAGGCGTTGGCTTTGGAAGGGGTCTCCAAGTCCTATGGCAGCGTGCGCGCCCTCGCGGACTTGAGCTTCCAGGTGCCGGACGGCCGCTTCTTTGTGCTGTTCGGTCCTAGCTCCGTCGGCAAGACGACGACGCTGCGTGCCATCGCCGGCCTGGTGCAACCCGATAGCGGCACCATTCGTATCTCCGGCGTCGACGTGACCGCGGCCCCCATCAAGGGTCGTGGAACTTCGATGGTGTTCCAGTCCTTCGCGCTTTACCCACACCTTACAGTGTTCAAGAACCTCGCCTATCCTTTGGTCGAGGCGGGTGTCGCCAGGTCCGATATCGACAAGCGCGTGCGCGAGACCGCCGAGATGCTGCAGCTCCTTCACCGGCTTAATCATAAACCGGCGACGCTGTCGGGTGGAGAGCAGCAGCGCGTTGCGCTCGGCCGTTCCCTGATCCGTCGGCCGAAGGTTCTGCTGCTGGACGAGCCACTGACCAATCTCGATGCCAAGCTGCGCCACGACATGCGCGCGGAACTGAAGCGCCTGCACCGGCAATTCGGCATGACCATCGTCTACGCTACGCCCGATGAACTGGAAGCGTTGTCGATGGGCGAGGAAATCGCCGTCATGCGTGACGGTCACGTCGTGCAACAGGGCACGCCCGATGACCTCTACGATCGGCCAGCGGACCTGTATGTCGCATCAAAGATCGGCTCGCCGCACATGAACACGATCGACGTCGATGTCCGAAGCGACGGCGTCAGCCTTGAGACGCCCTTCGGCGTATTGGCGGCTCCGTCAGTAGCGGGCGGCCTTAGCGCCGGGGAGCCGCTGGTACTCGGCGTGCGCCCATGGGACCTGCGGCTGGCCCAGGGAGCCGTTGCGAGCGTAGTTCCGTCGGTGCAGCAACTGGAGCCGCTCGGCGATGTGACCATTGTATCTCTGTTTGTAAACGACACCCCCCTTCGCATCGTGCTGCCCGAGGCGCAGGCCGTAGGGATGAAGGCCGGCGACACCTTGCCGATCGTCATCGATGCTGCCAAGCTTCACCTCTTCCGCAGGCACGACGGGTCGGCGCTCAACCGGCAATCGTGACATACAATATATAGGGAGGAAGCAACATGCGATGGCAAACGAAACTGGCCGCAACTGCAAGTGCGGCGGCGCTCGTCGTCCTGACCGGAGCGGCCGTAACCCCCGCCGCGGCGGGGGACGTTACGCTCAAGATGGCAGTGCCGGATTGGCCGCCAACACACATCATGAAGGATCTATTTGACAAAGAGTATAAATCGGTCTCAGGCAATAAGGTAAAGCTGGATCTCGATTTCATTCCTTGGCCGGACTACTACACCCGTCTCAATGCATCGCTTACCTCTGGCGAGAAGAAGTACAACATGGCTGTGTCCGACAGCCAATGGCTCGGGGCCTTCATCGAGGGCGGCTATTACCTCAAGATCAATAAGTATGTCGACGCCGATCCCGGCCTGCAGGCGGTGTTCAAGGATCTGCATCCGGCGGTGAAGGCGTCCTATTCGACATATCCTTACAAATCCGACCAGTTGTACGGCTTCCCGCAGATGCCGGACCTCGTTGTCTCGTATTATCGCAAGGATATCGTCTGCGACGCAACCGAGCAGAAGAATTTCATGGCGAAATACAAGTACAAACTGCCCTGTACACCGGAGGAGATGGACGCGGTCGACTGGGATAAGTTTCGCGATATCGGCGAATTCTTCATGCGCAAGAAGGGCGACATGCTGGCCGGCAAACCTGCCGACGACGATTTCTATGGCATCGAATTCCAAGTGGGTAAGGGATACGACTTTTTCACGACATCGGCCTACCAGTTCCTGTGGCAGCACGGGGGCGACATATGGGACGAGACAAAGCAGCCCAACGCCCATGCGGTCGGCGTCGTGAACTCCCCGGTAGCGGTCGAATCGTTCAAGCATCTGCTGTCGTTCGAGAAATACTTCCCTCCCGAAGCCAAGACGGGCGGTCTTGATATTTTCAAGACCGACGAGCTTTTCCGTGAGGGCAAGGTCGCGATCAATCTTGAATGGATCGGCTTTGCCGAAAGTTCGATCAACCCGGCAACCTCGAAAGTCGCTGACAAGGTTGCTTTCGCCCAGCTTCCGGGCCTGAAAACCGACAAGGGCGTCGTCCGGTGGTCAGTGATCGGCGGACAGCCTTTCGTGCTGATGACCTGGAATTCCGATGTGCAGAACAAGGAAGCACTGGACTTTTGCAAGTGGTGGCTGTCGAAGGACACGCAGGTCGCCTTTGCCAAGGCCGGCGGCCAGAGCGCGCTGAGGTCGGTCTACACCGATCCGTCCTACCTGACATTCCGGCCATGGAACCGCACTTGGGCGGCTAGCCTCGACTGGCAGAAGGACTTCTGGCACGTGCCCGAGTTCTTCGAGCTCTTGACCGAGCAGCAAGAGGAGTACACCAAGGCGATTACCGGTCAGCAGGACGCCAAGGTGACGCTGGACAACATCGCCAACTTCGAGGAGAAGCTCCTGAAAGACGACGATCGTATCAAATAATTGACGCCAGAAACAATGAGGCGGCGGCGCACGATGCGTTGCTGCCTCTGCGTTGCCCCCTGAGATGGGCCTCGCGCCAAGTGGAAAGTTCCGTGCCCTTCCCGATCTGCGAAGAAGCCCGGACGGAGGGGCCATCCAGAAAGCGCGACCTCTTAGGGTTCCAACCAGATGATGCACGTATCTCCGCCCAGCGAAATGACTATTGCTAAGAGCACGTCGCGCCCAGGTTTTGTTCGTCGTTTGACCGAACTACATTGGAACAATTGGCCAGGTGCGCTGGTCCTTTTCCTGGTCGGTATGCCGGTGGCAATTATGTTGCTGCCTCCCGCCGTGTCCTTTTGGGTTTCAGCCGCGCTTGCCGGATTGCTCGCAGCCAGTTTGGTGGTCAACGCCTGGGGCCGCTACACCGGCGGGCTGCTGGTGACCCCGGCGCTGGCCCTGCTCTTCCTTATGAACATATTTCCGCTTTTGTGGTCCTTCGGTCTGTCGTTCTTTGCCTACCGGGCGAACCGCATGAAGCCGCCGGTCTTCGTTGGTCTCCGGAACTACGAGAACGTCATCACCGATCCAGTGGTCTGGGATCGGCTGCACACCACCGCGATCATGGTCGTACTGACTGTAACCGTGCAGATGGTCGTCGGCTCTCTGCTGGCGATGCTGTTTGCCAAGCAGTTTCCGCTGCGACGGTATCTGATGATACTTGTGCTGACGCCGATGATGCTCTCGTTCGTCGCCGTCGGTGCCTTCTTCCGCTACTACTACGAGCCGAGCCTCGGGCTGCTTAGCCAGTTTGTGCGACTGTTCACAGGCGAACCCTACGTGCTGATGCAGTCGGTATGGGGCGCCCGCGCCGGCATCATTTTTGCCGATGCCTGGATGTGGTCTCCGTTCGTCATGCTGTTGGTGCTCGCGGGCCTCGTCAGCGTGCCGAAATATCTTTACGAGGCGGCGGCCATCGACCGGGTCCCGGCCTGGCGGCAGTTCTGGTCCATCACCCTGCCCTATATCCGCGGGCTGTTGCTGCTGGCCCTGTTGTTTCGCACCATCGAGGCCTTCAAGCTGTTCGATGTCGTGTTTCTGCTTGACGGAGGGAGGGCCCGGGCACCGCGACGGAGACGATTGCCGTCTACGTCTACCGTGTGGCCTTCCAGTATGTGAAGACCAGCGAGTCAGCGGCACTCGCCTACATCCTGCTGTTCACGGTCATCGTGCTCACCAACCTCTATCTCTATTTCGCCAACCGGCGCGCGAAGGAGGCTTGACCGCAATGTCTGATGCCGCAACGCCCGTGACCACAACCAAAGACCCCGACCCGTCCTCGGTCGGGCTTTTAGAGCGATTGGGGTTTCGTGCCGCCTCGGGCGTCGGCGAGGCGGGGTGGGGGCGTACGCTGCTGGCGGCCGTCGTCAGCTTCATCTACTTCTTCCCCGTGCTTTGGATCATACTCACCGCCTTTAAGAGCTACGAGGACGTGCTCGCGGTCCCGGCGAAATTCATTTTCACCCCCACGCTCGAGAACTTCGTGCAGGTGTTCAGCCGAGCCTATTCCGTCGGCGGACAGGCCCAGGACACCGGCTTCACGCTTTACTTCTTCAATTCCATCTTCATTGCCACCGTCAGTATCCTGCTTGCCCTCATCATCGGCACGCTGGCCGCCTATGGTTTCTCGCGGTATCCCCTAAAGGGCAACGACACCTATCTTTTCATCATCCTGTCGACACGCATGTTGCCCGCGATCGTGGTTATCATTCCGATCTTCCTGATGTTCCGTGTCACCGGCCTCGCCGGCACCTATCCCGGCATCATCGCACTCTACACCGCCTTCAACTTGCCGTTCACGATCTGGATGATGAAGAGCTTCTTCGACGAACTATCGCCCGATGTGGAAGATGCCGCGCGGATCGACGGCTCTTCCGATGCCCGTGTCTTCTTCAAGATCTGCCTTCCGCAGGTTATCGCCGGCCTCGCGGCGACCGCCGTGTTCGGACTGATCCTTACATGGAACGAGTTCCTGTTCGCTTTGCTCTTGTCAGGCGTCGAGACGCGCACCGTGCCCGTGGCCATGGCCCAGACCATCGGCGGCGACATCGGCGTGCGTTGGGGACTTCTGGCGGCGATCGAGACGCTGTTCCTCATCCCCGTCATCATCGTGACCTTCGCGTTGCAGAATCAGCTTTTGCGCGGTGTCACCTTCGGCACCATCAAACGTTGAGCGAGAGCACGAATGTCGACGATTGAGCTCAGGCAGGTCACCAAGCGTTTCGGCAGCTTTACGGCCGTGCGTGGTGTCGATCTATCGGTAGCCGCCGGTGAGGTCGTCTGCCTGCTCGGGCCCTCGGGCTGCGGCAAGACGACGACGCTGCGCATCATCGCCGGCCTGGAGCGGGCGACGCAGCGGTGACGTCGTCATCGCCGGCAGGCGGATGAACAATCTCAAGCCCGAGCAGCGCGACATCGCGATGGTTTTCCAGTTCTACGCCCTCTACCCCGCTCTCACCGTGCGCGAGAACATCATGTTCCCGCTGTATCGCGAACGGCTCAGCGCGGCGGCTGCCAACGCCAGGGTTGCCAAGGTCGCCGACCTCCTGCATCTGCAAGACGTGCTGGACCGGCAGCCTGGCCAAATCTCCGAAGGAGAGAAACAGCGCGTGGCCGTCGCCCGGGCGGTGGTGCGCGACCCCAACTGCTTCCTGTTCGACGAGCCGCTGAGCCGGCTCGATGTCGAGCTGCGCCAGGATCCATGCGTGGCCAGATCAAGAGTGTGCTGACGCGATCTATCCAAAGCCACCGTCATCGTTACTCACGACCAACTTGAAGCGCTGACCATGTCCGATCGCATCGCCATCATGCGCGACGGCGTCATCGAGCAAGTGGCCCCGCCGCACGAGGTGTTCGCCAAGCCCGCCAACATCTTTGTCGCCAGCTTCATCGGCACGCCGCAGATGAACCTGTTGCAGGCTGACTTCGGCGGTATGGACGACGGCAAGGCTTCGTTCAACGTAGAAGGCAACTCCTTGCGGCTCCGCGTCGACCCTGCCCTGCAGCGCCTGCCGAAGGGGAAAGTCACCATCGGCATCCGGCCACGAGCGCTGATGCCCGATCGTGTCGCCTCGCCCGAAGCGCTCACCAGCCGCGCCGAACTGATCGAGCCAATGGGAGCCGAGACGCTCGTTCACGCCCGGACCGGCACGGGCTGCGACATTCGTGTCGTCGTGCCGCGCGAGGCGCGCGTCAAAACCGGGGAGATGCTGCATTTGAGGACCGACGTGAGTCAGGTTCACGTGTTCGACTCCGACGGGAGGGCGGTGCGGACATGACCGAGCAGACGAGATCGCAAATCCCAGGGGACGCTGTCGCTGTCGATGACGCCAAGCAGGGAATGAGCGTGCAAACCGCGACGGCCGTTGAATTTGCGCTGATCGGCCTCTCCATCGTCGCGCTAGCTTCTCATCTTTCAGCCGTTCAGCCTGCGCATTGTTCGGCGTCGGCTGCGGCGTCGTGGTCGTTTCGGGGCTGGCCAACAATTTGCTGCCCCTGTGCGAACCAGGCGTTTCCGTCCGCTCGCTGGTCAACTGCGCCCTGATTGTTGGCGGTATTTTCGTCGTGGTGCTGATCATCGCGATCGCGTCGGCGTATCTGTACGGGCGTGTTTTCGTTGGTCCGTAAGGGGTCGTCATCGGGCGCCGATGATCTGACTTTGCGGCTCCCTCCAGGCTGGACGCGGAGAGGGGGTCAAATTGAATGTCCGCAAAGAGCGGTTTCATCCACCATCCTGTCGGCCGAAAAAGCGCCGACATGATCGTGGCTGGAGCGCTGGCCGCTTGAGGTTCGTTGGACTGTGTCACAAGGCGAACCTGAAATTCTATGCGTTGTGATGGGAGCATTATACGATCCATGAAAGACAACAGCATATGGCGGGCGGTGCGCGAGGGGCGGCCCGCGCTGGGGACCGGGCTCAAGGAGTTCGCGTCGCGCGGCATCCCGTGGATCATCGAGGCCTCCGGCTTCGACTACTGCATGATCGACCACGAACATGGCGCCTTCGACCTCGAGACGATCGCGGATCTCGCCGGGTGGTTTCAGGCCACCAACGTCTCCGCGATCGTGCGTATCCACAAATCCTCCACGTATCTGATCCCCGCGATCCTCGATCAAGGGATCATGGGCGTGCAGGTTTCGGAGGTCGATAACGCCGACGAGGCGCGCGCGATTGTGCGGGAGGCAAAATATCCGCCGATCGGCAATCGCGGCATTTCGGGGCAGGGGATGCACACTGGGTACCGCAGCTATGGCGCCCGTCATGCGACCGAGTATGCGCCATGGGCCAATGCCAACATCATTACTTGTGTGTCGATCGAGTCGGTCGAGGGCCTTGAAAATGTCGAGGCGATCGCGGCGGTGGAGGGCATCGACATGATCGCCTATGGCCACTCGGACCTGAGTGCGCGCCTCGGCGTTCATCTCCAGCTTGAGCACCCGACGTTCAAGGCAGCCGTGCGCCGGTTAGCGGAGGCCTGCAATGCGCACGGGAAACTTGCCCGAGGGTCCGCGGAAACCGAGGCTCAGATCGAGGAGTACTGGCAGCTTGGGTGCAAGGTGTTGAACCTGCCCGGCAACGACGTCAGCACGTATCTGGATGGGCTGAAGGCGCGGGCAAGTCGCGCGCAGGCGCGGCTCAAATCCATCGGCGTTCCGACGCCTTGAGAAGCGCGCGGTCAGGACGGGTTCCCCGATAACGTCGCCGGGTCAGCTTTGCCACGGATCGACAACCCCCGACCTGCCGGTTTTTCGCCTGACATCGGTGTCGAGCACGATCTTTCAAACTTCATCGGCTGTGCCGGCGATTTGTCCCGTGTCTTGTCGATGTCCGAAAGGTCCTCATCCGTGAGCCCGACCACGCGGCCCAGGGACGCAAGTGCGTCGCCGAGGGGAACGCGCTTTGCCGGCTTCACGGCCCGTTCCAGGATATCGCGGATCTCGGCCTTGGCGCTGCGGGCCGTGCTGGGCGGCGAGTACCCGCCGCGCACGATGCACCTCATCGGGCACATTCCAATCACGCGGGGCGCCGATACGGCGCAATCCGCGCCAGGTCAGCATCGATCTCCCGTCGCCGCTGCATCAAGTCGTGGTCGGCCTGGAGGCCAAGCCAAAAGCCCTCCGAGACTCCAAAATAACGTGCCAACCGCAGGTCCGTATCGGCGGTGATCGATCGTTTACCGAGCACGATCTCATTGTTCCGTCGCGGCGGCACCCCGATTGCGCGGGCGAGACCATTCTGCGTCAGACCCATCGGCTTGACGAACTCCGACAGCAAGACCTCCCCTGGGGTGGGGTTGGGAATTTGCCTAGTGGTAGTCGACGATTTCGACACGGTCGGGACCTCCTGTCGTCCAGACGAAGCAGATGCGCCACTGCTTATTGATGCGGATGCTGTGCTGCCCTGCGCGGTCGCCTTTCAGGGCCTCCAACTGATTGTTCGGGGGCACGGCGAGATCTTGCAGCACCTTGGCATTGTCAAGCATCCGCAGTGCGGTGGACTGAATGTCGCACGGCAGGGCGCGGCTGAACGTTCCGCGCCACATGCGCCCGGTTTCCCGGTCGCGAACTCTGACGATATGCTGAGCTAGAACGCATCGCATTATGAAATACAAGCCACCGAACGACTTGGGTGTAGGATGTTGAACCGGTCCGGCAACGACGTCAGCGCCTATCTCGATGGCCTAAAGGCGCGTGCCGGGCGGGCGCATGCTAGGCTCAAAGCCATCGGTGCGCCGGTGCCTTGAGAAGCGCTCCGCTTGGCGCCGGGAGCCGGTAACGCCCCCGGGGCAGCTGCCGCCGCGCGGGTGTTAACTAACCCGCGTTACGACTGAGACCCTGTCTCTGAACGGACGCGGAGCGTCTGCATTCGACTTAAGCCGGACCGCCCTCGAACGAGGTTCGTCCCGGTATTCGATGGTCGGGAGCCCCCTGGCGAACGGTGGGAGGAAATAAAAACGGTGGCTACGCCGCTTCAATTGCCGGGGCGGCATTCGGCTGCCTGCCGGGTAACGCCAGAAGCGCGGTCGCCACGGCGGCGATCGCCGCGAACAGGCTCGCTGACAAGAAGACATCGGTCGGCGGCAATCCGCGCGCCAACAGATACCCGCCGAGCGGTGCAGCGGCGATGCCGCCTAATCGTCCGATGCCGGTCGCGAACCCGTAACCGCTCGTGCGCATGCGTGCCGGATAAAGCTTGCCGCATGCCGCGTTCAGGCCCGTCTGGCTGCCGAGTACAGTCACCCCCGACATCAGGACCACGGCGAGCAACGCGAAATAGGGCATCGCGACAAGCGAAATCAGCGAGATGAAGACGATCCCCACAGCATAGTGCATCGCCAGCGACCGGCGCGCACCGAGGCGATCGATCGCCCATCCGAGATAGAGCACGGCCATCATCCCGCCGAGCGGATAGAGGCTCGTCGCGAAGACCGCCTGCGCCGGTGTCATGCCAATCAAGTGTAGGACTTCCGGCAGCCAGAAAATGAACAGAAAAAGGTTCAGGAGGCTGCAGAAGAAGATGATCCACAGGAGCGTCGTCTGCAGCGCATAACCCTCGCCGAACAGCATCCTGATCGGATTGCCTCGGGCGACGTCAACCGCGTGGGCCTGTTCCGCCGACGGCGTGATGGCGAGCTGCTGCAGCAACGCGTGGTGGTGCGGTGCGAGAGAAGCACGCGCCGCGAGAAAACGTGGCGATTCAGGGAGCCATAGCGTTGTGATCACCAACAGGATGAGTGGGAAGACGCCTCCGATGACGAAGATGATCGGCCAGCCGAACCCATCGGCCAGCAGCCCGGAAACGAGCAGGCCACCAACAAAGCCGCCGAGCGGCGCCCCAGTAAAGGTCAACATGATCATCATTGCACGCAGGCGCTGCGGCGTGTAATCGCCGGTCAGCGCCACGGTTCCCGCAAACCCGCCGGCAATCCCAACTCCGGTGAAGAAGCGCGTCCCCGCCAGGAACCCGAGCGAGGGGGAAACGGCGCTTGCCAGCGAGGCGATCCCGAAGAGTGTGACGCTCATCATCAGCAGCGGCTTGCGCCCGAAGCGGTCGCCGATCGGTCCCGCAAGAAGGGCACCCACCATGACGCCGATATTCGACCACAGAAAGGCAATCCCGAATGCCGGTGGCGCGACACCCCAGACATGGGTCAACGATGGCACCGACCAGCCGATCGAGCCGATGTCGTAGCCGTCGCACATCTGAATGAGGCCGCAAATCGTAGCGACGCGGATCTGCAAGCTGCCGAGCCGCTGGTTTTCCAGCGCATGCTCAATCGCCGAGAGCGATTTCTCCGCCATCGTCGCCGTCCCTGTTTATTTCGCTACAGCGCTTTTCTAATTTGCGCCACTTTCAATGACGTAGAGCACACGACAGTGAGGCGCAACAAAAGAACAGGCGATAGCTGTTCCCCATCCTCACGGTTGACGAAACCCCGGTGGTTTAACGAGGCGCGGGGTTGGCGCGAGAGATCATGCGTCATCACCGCCCCCTGCGACGGTGCTGAACGACCACTTCCCACCCACCTCGGAGATTCCCGGGCCATTCAGAGACGGGCTCTGAACGCGACCACCGACTCAAGCCAGACCGCGCCGGCGATGGAGGCCGGACCCGAAATAGCGCACCATCCCGGCGACCAACAACCCAACGGGGGGACACATGCGACTGCGCGACAAGATAGCGCTGCTGACCGGCGCGGCGGCTGCGATCAAGGGCGAGCTGATGGGCTTCGGCGGCGCGGCGGCACATCTGTTCGTGCGCGAGGGCGCGAAGGTGGTGCTGACCGACATCCGCGATGACCTGGGCGAGCGCGCCGCGGCTTCCCTCCGCGCCGAGGGCCATGACGCGCGTTACATGCACCTCGACGTGACATCGGAACGGAACTGGGCGCAGGTGGTGGATGCGGTGATGGCGACGCACGGACGGCTGGACATCCTGTTCAACAATGCCGGCGTCTCCTTTCCCGGCAATGTCGAAAACATCACGGTTGACATCTGGGACCGCGAGCTTGGCGTTCATGCCAAAGGGGTCTTCCTGGGCACGCGTACGGCGATCCCGGCCATGCGCAAAGGCGGCGGCGGGTCGATCATCAATACGTCCTCGGTGATGGGGATTGTCGGCAGTCCCACCTCGCCGGCCTATTCGGCCGCCAAGGGCGCCATCACGATCTTTTCCAAGTCCGCGGCGCTGCAATACGCTCGGGAAAATATCCGCATCAATTCGGTGCACCCGGGCTATGCGGATACGCCGCTGACCGAGCAGCGCTTCAGTGACCCGGCCGTGCGCCAGGTGCTGCTCGATCGCACGCCGATGGGTCGGCTCGGTACCGCCGAGGATATCGCCAATGGCGTACTGTTCCTGGCGTCCGACGAATCATCCTGGGTGACCGGTTCGGAACTGGTCATCGATGGCGGCATGACCGCGCAGTAAGTGCATATCGGTCACGGCCCGGCCGCACGCCGCCGGGGGCCGGGCGTCCAGCGGGCCCGAGTGAGGAATAGGTAGCGCTCCTGTTCGCCGTTGTTGGCCCGGCTGCACCGTTGCCCGCGCGTCGGCTTCGGAGCGGTCGCCCGGATTGGACAAGACACCGAAGTGGACGTGATGGGGTCGGATCTCGGACCTGCCGGGTGTCGGGTCGCTGGATCGCGCAAGGGTTAACCCGTGGCTTACCTGGGTCGGCGGGCGACCTTGAGGCTGACCGCCCCCCGCAACGCCACTCAGCTTGACGGTGCCAGTGGCAGAACTATCATGCGCGCGTAAGCCATGCGGGGTCGGGACGACCCGACTGGATCGCGGCTGCGAACGATACATGAGGCTGATTCCCGTGGTTCACCAGGCCGTCCTGCAAAGCGCGTTCGATACAATAGAAGCACGTTTCCTCGGCAGCAACTTGCCGATTAGCAAAACCAAGTAAGGAGGAACATCATCATGGGCGCCGTCGTGTTCACCAACATCCGGGTGCTGGATGGTACCGGCAAGACTCCTTTCACGGGCCACGTGCGTGTGCAGGGCAACCGCATTCAGGAGGTGCTGCCGATCGACGCGCCGCTGCCGGGCGCCCCCGATGCCGATATCGTCGACGGCACCGGGTGCACGCTGATGCCGGGCCTGACCGAGGCGCACGCCCATCCAAGCTTTGCCAACATCTCAAGCCTGCACGCGCTCGGCGAAATTCCGCCCGAGGAGCACACGCTGATTACGGCGCGCAATGCCAAGTTGATGCTCGATCAGGGCTTTACTAGCCTCAACAGCGCGGCCTCGGGTAAGCCCCGGCTCGACATCGTCATCCGCAACGCAATCAATGCCGGCGAGCTTCCCGGCCCACGCATTCTTGCGGCCAGCCCCGAACTGACCACCACCGGCGGCCTCGGTGACCCGAGCCTGATGCATATGCACCGCGACACGTTCGCGGTGGTGCTGGACGGACCGGACGAATTTCGCAAATACGCTCGGCTGATGTGCCGCGAGGGCGTCGACACCATCAAGATCAATCCCTCCGGCGACGAGTTCGTTCCGGCGGCGCGCGCCGAAATGACGGTGATGAACGAAGCTGAAGTCGCCGCGGTGGTGGAGGTTGCAACCACGCGCAACAAGCGCGTTATGGCCCATGCGCGATCCGCCGAGTCGGTAAAGATGTGCCTGCGGCATAGAATCGACCTGATCAACCACGCCACGTTCACCGATGACGAGGCCGTGGACATGATGGAGGCGAAAAAAGATCGCATCTTCGTCATGCCGGCGATCGGCGTTATTGTCACTTCGCTTTACGAAGCGTCCGATTGGGGCCTCTCGACCGCGGCCGCCGAGGGTCTCGGCATGCGACGGGAGCTGGACCACGCCTGCAAGCGGATGGCCGAATACAAGCAGCGCGGCATCCGCGTATTGCCTGGCGGCGACTATGGCTTTGCCTGGAACCCGATCGGCCGCAATGCCCGCGACCTCGAGCATTTCGTCAATCTGTTCGGTTTCTCCCCAATGGAGGCAATCGTGGCGGCGACGAAATACGGTGGCGAACTGATGATGCGCGGGGACGAGTTGGGCCAGGTCAAGCCGGGCTACCTTGCCGACCTGCTGGTGGTCGATGGCGATCCGCTTGCCGACATCCGTATCCTGCAAGATGCCAACCGGCTGCTCGGCATCATGAAGGATGGCGCGTTCCACAAGCGTCCGATCGCTCGTGGGCAGTCCCACAGCCTGGCCGCCGAGTAGATCTGTCAGCGCCGAGGCGGACCGGTCCGGTCTGAATGGCCGGACCGAATCGTGTGAGCCTCGCTCGTAGATACGTCGCCGTTCCGGTTTACGCGCGACCGGAATCGCGAGCCCCAACCTCTGACCCTTCGCGCCGGGCCGCTCGACGAGGCGCGCGAGCTTCCACCAGCGACGCGGCAACGCGGACGGTAGCAAAAGGCGCTTCCGAGGTGCCATTTGGTCGATCGGCCAGGTGACCGCCGTAATGCGTCCCTGCTCGACCATGCGCACGGCCGTAGCGAAGCGAGATCGTTGCCAGGGCCGTTTTGGGTCGCATGTGGCCTTTGCAGAAGGTGCCGGCCCGTGCATCGTGTTGAATACGACAGTTTGGTGACATCATGGATACTAACCTCGTCGATAGCACGTCCGTGGCAACCCACAGTCCTGATGACCGCCGGCGGGCCGGAGCAGCGCTCCGTCGAGACGTGCCGCGCAGTGCGCAAGGCGCGTGGACACCCCCCGCCGACCGGGCCGATCCGGTCGACATTCTGATCGAGCAGGGCAAGAACCGGATCCAGGAACTGCTGCCGATCCGGTATGGACGCATGCGCGCCGATCCCTTCGCCTTCCTGCGCGGTGCGGCCGCTGTAATGGCCGCGGATTTGGCCAGCACGCCGGCCGCAGGCATCCGTCTGCAAGCCTGCGGAGACGCCCACCTCGCGAATTTCGGGTCGTACGCGACGCCCGAGGGACTGCCGGTCTTCGACATCAACGACTTCGACGAGACGCTTCCGGCTCCCTTCGAATGGGATCTCAAGCGGCTCGCCACCAGCCTGGTCGTATCCGGTCGCGTCGCCCAGTATTCCGCGAAGGCCGCGCGCAAGCTCGCGCGCACAGTCGCCCGATCCTACCGCGAGCACATCGAAGAATTGGCGGCGCTGCCGCCGGTCGTTGCCTGGAACCGGCGTGTCGATCTCGCCAGGGCGATCGCCGACATTGACCAGCCCAAAGTGCGCGACGCGGTGGAGAAGCGCCTCGCCCGGGTGCTGGAGAGTGGCGCCAAGCACTTCGGCCTGGCCGACAAGGAGCATGGAGAGGTCCGCATCCCCGAGAAGCCACCGCTGGTCTACCACTTGAGCAAACACGCGCTGCCAGCCCGCAAGGCCTTCGCATCCTATGCGAAGACTCTGCAGGAGGATCGACGGGTACTGTTGCACCGCCATGCTCTTCGCGACGTGGCGTTCAAGGCGGTCGGGGTGGGAAGCGTCGGCACGTTTTGCGCGATTGGGCTCCTGACGGCGGGTGACGGCTCCCCGCTGCTGCTGCAGATCAAGGAAGCGCAGGAGTCGGTGCTCGCGCCCTTTGCCGGCACGTCCGACTATGCCAACCATGGGGAGAGGGTAGTTGTCGGCCAGCGCATGATGCAGGCGGCCACCGATGTCTTTCTCGGCTGGACGCGCGCGCCGATCGATGGGCGGTGTTTTTACATCAGGCGGCTCAAGGACTCGCGGCTGGCCAATATCGGAACGCAATTGCAGGCGGCACTGCCGTTCTACGCCTCGCTCTGCGGCCGCACATTGGCTCGGGCGCATGCACGGGCTGGCGATCCTGCTCTGATATCGGGGTATATCGGCGGCGGCGCAGCCTTCGAGGAGGCGATCAGTTCGTTTGCCGTGACGTACGCCGACCAGACCGAGACGGATTGGAACAGCTTCCTGGAGGCAATCAAGGCTGGCCGTATCGTCGCGGCGCCGCCGGAAAGGAAGAAGACCTGACCCGGTTGGTGCACGAATAACCGGCGGTTGTGCCCCTCCTCGGCTAGTCAAACGCCAGTTCACAGCGGTGCGCGGACGAAGCACCGGTGACGACTGTCGACGACACGCCCCTGCCCCGCCGACATCCTGGTTCGTCAGCAGCGGGACGCTCGAGCAATTCCACAACGCACCATAACGTGATTGTCGTATGTTTGCTAATTGTTTCAACGATCATGCGCCGGACGCCGCAAGAGAGAAATCAACCGGTTGGGCACAATGGCCGACCGAGTGACCGACCTACTCGTACTGGCGATAAAGCCGGCCCCCGCGAGATCGCATCCCTGGCGGCCGGGGAGGTGCCCTGGGAGGTCCCCCGGGTCCGGTCAGTGCTATAGAGCAACCGGCCCTTGATGATCGGCGCAGCAGGTGCGGTTCCAATAGCGCTCCTTGTCGGGATCGCGCTCGACAGCAGGCCTCTCCAGGCCGGCAGCGTCCCGGTGTCGCTCAATGCGATCCACACCCGCCGGACAGCTGTTCAACTGCACCGCATGCGGGTGCAAGGGGAGTGAGAGCGGGAGAAGCCCTTTCCTCGCTTACCCAGTTTACCTCCGCGCCGTCTTCGGGTTATCTGCCCGCTCAAACCGTTGGAGAGATGTCAATGCGCCGAGCAATCATCGCTCTTTTGTTCGCAGTCAGCCCTGCTCTGGCCTGGGCCGACGAAAGTATTGCTGGCGCATGGCAGGCCAAGATGGGCCATGGCGTGATCATCTCGATGGATATCTTGGTTGACGGGCACTGGAACAGCCAGACCATCCAGGACGACAAAGTGGTCGCCGAGATGTGGGGCACCTACACGCAGTCGAAGACCAACGACGCCAGCGGCACGCTGGTCTTCACTCCGGTGAAGTCAAAGACGTCCGAGGAACACGGCGAGGTCACGGCTGAGGAGGACACCTACCGGCTGCAGCATCACGGCAACGTTCTGGAACTCGTCTCGAACAAGCAGACGATGGTGTTCGCCAAGCAAAAGCTGGAAAAAGAGTAGTTGGAGAGCCAGACCATGCGAACATTTCTTTTCGCCACGGCTGCGTTGGTGGGCGTCACTGCCATCAGCCCGCCGGCACGCGCGGTTGGCTGCCTGTCCGGTGCTGCGGCAGGGGCACTCGCTGGGCATATGGCGGGACACGGGGTCTGGGGCGCGATCGGCGGCTGCATCGCCGGCCATGTGTGGCACAAGCACCAAAAGCAATTGCGTGAGCAGGATCTGCAGAACCAGTCTGCCTACGACGCGCGCCGGCGCGCCATCGACCCGAGCTACCGCAGCCCGTGGGAACAGGCGCCGTAGGGTGGCAGTTAGCCGCACAATCCCTTAGAACGACGCACGCCAATTGAACCCATCTTCGCGCAAAGCAGTTTGAGTGCTTTTTGACCCAACGCCGGGCTCAAAAGGAGGAGAACTGCAAAATGCTTTGTGCGAAATCTGCAGACATGATGACGATCTTAAAGCTGCGGACCGGCGGACCGGCCCCTAACCGAGCGCGAACGCCAGCTTTCGCGAGGTTTGGCGCAAGTTAGGTAATGACCAGTAGATGCTAGTTCAGGAAAGACGTTGACCACGAGCATTGCTCACCCTGCCCCGCCCTTCTGGCTGTCATGGCGACGATCTTCACGACGCCCCTCAAAGCGGGCTGAGGCTCGCTTGTATCCCGCATCCCCCGCGTGTCCCAAAGCCCTTATCGCCACAACGCGGCAGTCATGTCAGTATGCCTGCTTGACGACATAACGATCACGAAATATAGGTGTGCAGAGGGAGTTCAACGAATGATCAAGCCACTGGCCGCGATTGGTGTCTGTGCAATCGTTCTCTTCTGCGTGGCAGCGTCGCCAGCCAGAGCCTATTGGCACGGCGGTTACGGCGGGTGGCATGGTGGTTACTACGGCGGGTGGCGTGGTGGCTGGCGCGGTCCGTACTACCGCGGCTGGTATGGTTACCCGGGGTGGGGACCGCGGTTCTATCCATACCCGCCGCCTGTATACTACCCACCGCCGCCTGTATACTACCCACCGCCGGCTCCGTATGGGTATTACCCAGGACGCTGACGGCGGTAACGATTAAGTTGGGAGGGCGGGTCAACCCGCATAGGAGAATTGAAGATGAGGAAGATCCTCGCGTTCAGCGCTGCAATCGCCGCGCTCGCGGTCGCGGCAGGACCGGCCAAGGCGCGGATCCATGTCATGGGCCTCTCCATCCCGGAAGCGTTCCAGGCAACGCCCGATACGGAGGACGGGTCGGCGCCGGCGCCTATTCCATCAGAAGACGGCGACGACGATGAGGAGGGGCAGGGTGGCTCGGTCGAATAGGGTGGCGTGACCCGATGACAGTCGCTCTGCCTGAAGCGATACGGGCGGCATTGACCGTGGCGCGGAATGCAGTGAAGTGGCCCCGGTCCTTTGAACAAAATCTCCGCGTCGTTAAGTGGATCGTCGGCCCGGGGTTATGCTGCCGTGCGGAGCGGCAGCGGGTGAGGCTAGGCTTGATCCGGGGTGCGGCCGTCAAGGGCGGCGTGAGGTCGCCTGCGTTGTAGAAGGCGATGTAGCGGCCGATTGATTGCCGTGCTTCTTCGACGCCATCATAGGCACGCAGATAGACTTCCTCGTAGTTGATGGTTCGCCAGAAGCGCTCGACAAAAACGTTGTCTCGCCATGCGCCCTTGCCGTCCATGCTGCAACACCCGATAAGCGCTCGCTCGGCCGGTAGGCAAGCCGCGAAACTGGCGTGAGCCAAACAGTCGCGACCACTCATGCGGCTCGCCATGGCGTCAGCCGCGGTATCCAGCGTGGGACGTTGGCGCGAAAGGTTTCGTACTCCATTCCGAACTTTAGCTGGAGTGTTGGTTCTTCGTACAGCACAACGAAGAGATGGAATGCGAGCCACACCACTGCGCCGTACCAAAGCAGGCGTCCATCGCCGAACAAAAGCGCCTGACCCACCGTGACACTAACGAGCGCGATATAGATCGGATTTCGCACGTAGCGATAGAGACCCGTCACCACGAGGTTTTGCGTAGGCGCGATCGGTGCCGGCGTGCCCACTCCCTGGAGTGCAAAACGCGCAAACGAATCAACAAGCCCAGGGATGCCGGCAATGATCAGCATAACTCCGATCACGCGGGTGACTTCGAATCCCAAAAAAGCCGACTGAAACTCCCAACGCATGATCCACCACGGGACCAATCCTGCCACGACCACGGGCGCGGCCACAAAGAATAGAACGGAGCCCAGGATGCTCATCGCCTTCGACATTGCGACCCTCCCCTCCGCGTCGTTAAGTGGATCGTCGGCCGGGGGTTATGCTGCCGTGCGGAGCGGCAGCGGGTGAGAGTAGGCTTGATCCGGGGTGCGGCCGTCAAGGGCTGCGTGAGGTCGCCTTGCGTTGTAGAAGGCGATGTAGCGGCCGATTGATTGCCGTGCTTCTTCGACGCCATCATAGGCACGCAGATAGACTTCCTCGTAGTTGATGGTTCGCCAAAAGCGCTCGACAAAAACGTTGTCTCGCCATGCGCCCTTGCCGTCCATGCTGATCGAGATGGCGTTGTTGATCAGCACGCTGGTGAATTCGGTACTGGTGAACTGGCTGCCCTGATCGGCGTTGAAGATTTGCAGGCAGCCGTGTTTTGCGAAGGCTTCTTCGACAGCATCGATGCAGGACGAAGCCTCCATCGTGTTCGACAGTCGCCAGGCCAGGATGCGTCGTGTGAACCAGTCCATCACGGCAGTGAGATAGACGAAGCCGCGCGCCATCGGGATGTAGCTGATGTCGGTCGCCCAGACGTGGTTCGGCCGATTGATCGGCAATCCGCGCAGCAGATACGGATAGATGCAATGACCGGGCGCAGGCTTCGATGTGTTGGGCCTGCGATAGATCGCTTCGATCCCCATTCTCTGCATGAATGGTGTGACATGACGACGGCCGACCTTGCTCCCCTCGGCAGCCAGCAAGCCGCGCAACATCCGCGAACCTGCGAAAGGGAACTCCAGGTGCAGCTCATCCAGCCGCCGCATCAGCGCAAGGTCCGCATCCGACACCGGCGCCGGTTCGTGGTAGACGCTGCCTCGACAGATGCCGAGGACGCCCGGAACTGCTCAGCAAGCTGTGCAATCGTTCGATCGTTTTTCAGGGCAGCAAGGGCCACCTTCGCCTTGAAGGCCGGTGTATGGTTACCGGCGGGCTCGCTTCTTCATCTTCGCTCCTGATTCGCAGGCAAAACATGCCTGCCGTCAGGCCGAGTTTCCACTTAACGCCCTGTTCAAAATTCCGGAGCCACCACTCGGCGCCTGGTGCTCGGACGCCGCCGGCGATCACCACCGTGCGGTTGCATCGCACGTCAGCACAAAGCTCAAGGTTGTGGTTCCGAAGTAGGTCGTTTACAGTCGGAAGCCGAAGCGCAAACACTGAAACCGATCATAGCCGGCGCTTGACGGCTAATATTGCGGCACGCAACGCGGTAAAGCCGCTGCCCTTTGGGGATGGAGCCTAGTGGCCCAATAGGCGCCGGTACTTGTAAGCTCTCGCCATGAGCCTCGTTACTTGCTCGTCCGTCCCGGGCGAGAGTTTCGCCAAACTCGTGGCCGCGGCTTGAATTGTCCGCTGACGTCGGATTAAGCCTAATACTTCGCCAACAGGCATACCCAGACTTCGCAAGTGGAGGTTGCGCCAGAAACCTTCTGCTACAACGAAGTTGTCGGGCACTCGGTTGTGGAAATCTTTCCGCTCGTCACCGAACCTACGCCTCGGTAACCAAACATATTGCCCAGTTACCAAATATATCCGTGCAACAGTAACTGATTATTAAGCATTCACGGTCTAGGTGTATTTCTCCAGCTCGATCGCACGCGGGGGCGTACCGAATCAATTGGAGGACGTGTGTCTGACAAGGCAATCGCAAGCAACGACACGGTGACTGTCAGTGCCAACTCGGGGCTTTGGATCGATACGACTGCCGCGGCCCGCAGGACGTTTGGAGCATCTGTCAACGGAACACGGATCGGCAATACCGAGACGCTAACCGCAACAACCGCCACCGGGATCGTCCAGACCCTTGCCCTTGAAGGTCAACGGGGCAGTGGATCGCACCAGATCGACATCAGGCAATTCAATGCGCCCGCAAGCGGGCCGAAGCTCAATATACGAACCATCGACTCTGATGGTCCACTGCAAGGCGTCATGCCAAACCGGCCCGACCGGCACCGCCGACGAGGACCTCGCTATCGTGGGCTCGAGCACAATCAATGGCGGCACCATGAACCTTGCTTCTGATACCGCGTCAGCGGTAATTACAAACGCCAACCAGGCGGCCCTCACGGCCGCCGGGACCCATGCGATCGAGACCGATGCGGGCGGATTCACGTTGGAGGTTGCAGCCGGATCGGCAGCCCTTACGAACGTCACCCGAGGGTGGATACGAGATCTGATGGGCGGCATCGGCGGCTTTGCCTCCGCCTCTCAGGCCGCCGTCGTCTCGGACGGTGCCGGTCCCAGACTGCTCTTGGGCTCGGGATGGCTTGACTTCGTCGGACTGCCAACCGGATCTTTCTCGGCGCAACCCTTCGTAGTGCATTGGAACTGACGCCCCTCACCCGCCAGGACCTGAGAGGCAAGATCTTCGCAGGCGGAGCCCTGTTGATGGGGCGGCAAGTCGCCTCGATGGGCCTCAGCCTGGTCGGGTTGTTGCTGATCACGCGAATGATCGGGCCGGCAGTATACGGCCCCTACGTAGCGGCGCTCGGTATCTGCCAGTACGCGCAAAACCTCGCTCAGGGTGGCATCGGCGTCTATCTGATTCGCGCCCCCGGCGAAGTGCCCCGGCAGACCTTCGACGTGGCGACAACATTGCTGCTCATTTCGGCCGTCGCACTGGTTGCGATCCTGGAAGCGAGCCTTGGACTGATCGTGAGATGGATCCCCATGCCGGGACTGGCTCCATTGCTGGCAACACTGCTGCCATCGGTCGTCTTCCAGACCATCGCCGTCAGCGCCAGCGCGCGGCTCGAGCGCGCGCTCGACTTCCGCCCTGTGGCGAGGATCGAGGTGGCGGGACAGGTACTCTATTACAGTGCCGCCCTGCCATTGGTGCTCGCCCGCTTCGGCGTCTGGTCGCTGGTCGCCGGCTGGTGCCTTCAACAGCTCTTTCAGTGTGTCGCTTTCCACGTTGCGGCGCGGTACAGGCCGAAGCTGGCCTGGGATACCGGGGCCGTCCGGTCGATGTTGAATTACGCCCTGGGCTACGCGGCGTCCGACTGGCCGTGGCAGTTGCGGGGGTTGATCAATCCGCTGATCGCGGGACACTTCCTGCCAGCCGAAGCTGTCGGCCAGCTCGGTCTCGCTGTCCGGCTGCTGGACCTCCTGTCATTCCCCAAAACCGTTGCTTACCGGTTGTCCGTCGCCGTGCTGGCGAAAGTCCAACACGAGCCGGTCACGCTGGTCGAGGCGGCAACTGACGGCCTGCGGCTCCAGACCCTGTTACTCGGCCCCGTGCTGGTCGGGTTTAGTTGGTTCGGCGGCATTTTGCTGGCGTTCGCGTTCGGCGCGAGATGGGACCCGGTGATGGCCGTCTATCCATACCTGGCGTTGAGTTGCCTGACGAACGCCCAGTTCAACATCCATGCCTCGATCCTCTATGTCCTGCACCGCAACTGGGCAGTGGCTAGGTTCCACATCGTCTATATTATTCTGTTTGCTGGCGCAGCCTGGATGTTGGTCGATCGCTACGGGATCGTCGGATACGGATATGCCGAGATCGCGGCGTTGCTGAGCTACCCCCTCCTTCACCGGTCGGTACGCCACCTGATTGGAGCGCCCGACTATGGCATCGCAACCCTCTGGTGGGCAGCGATCGCCGCCGGGTTGTTTTGGCGGCAACTCGGACTTTGGGATGCCGCCGTGCCGATTGTAGCACTGATGTGCCCGCCATCGTTGCGACAATTAAAGGTCTACTACGGCATGTTTGTGACCAGGCGGCGTTCATGTTTGCAGGAAACATGAAGGGGCGCCGCGATGAAGAAACTATTGGCTTCGACCCTGGTTTTGGGGGGTGTATCCGGTGGTGCATACGCAACTCCAACCACGCTCAACCTTGATCAGATTTGGTCTCCATCCATCGGCACCGGCACTCTTGGCACCGTGACGTTGACGCAAAATGGTTCCGACGAAGTGGATGTATCAGTGGTATTGGCTGCAAACACCGAATTCGTTGGTACCGGCAATTACTTTGCCATTGCGTTCAACGTCAATGTTTCGGGCATTTCGACAGTAGTAACGGGTTCGATGGTCGGTTTGATGCGACCGCTCACACCGAATGCAAGTGACCCACCGCACGGATCATTTGGCTACGGTCTCGAATGCACTGGGTGTGGGCCGGGCGGCAGTCATGCCAATCGGGGACCACTCACCTTCGAGATGCTGGACTCCAGTGGCATCAGCGTGAGCGACTTCGTCGCCAACGGAACAGTGCCCAATTACTATTTCGCGGCAGATGTGATCGGACCCGCCGGCGGCACTGGCAGCATCGCTTCGAAAGGCCCCCAGCCAAAGTGTGGCTATGCCGGAACCTGCTTCCATGGCACTTCTCGGTGCGGGCATATTCGGTATCGGGATGCTTCGGCGGCATCGCCAAACCGCCTGAGAACCTCCTGCGGTCGACCGACACGCTGCGGACCGATCCATCGGAAACGCATGTTTTCCGAGGAACGATGGCGAGGCGACCACGGCACCTCGGGGCGCCGCGGCAGCTCCAGCATCAGCCCTTGTCGATATCAGGCACGCCTGCCACGCACGGCTGGCTAGCTCCGGAGCATGCCCGTCGCGTCACTGATCCGGCAACGCAGCCTGTCGCAGTTTGCCGTAAACCGCCTCCTGCTCAGGCCGAGGGGTCGTCCAATCGGCTTCCAGGGTGCCGTTGGGAACTTGTCCGGAAAGGTTGCCCCAGTCCCACCAATCGGTCGAAACCGCCTGGCCGCCCGAAGGAACATGCAGGCTATCCGGTCCCGTGCCATTCAGGTACGGCACGATCGTTTCGGCCCAGGCTTTCGATTGATCACTGCTCATCGACGACCCCATCTCGCCGACAAAGATCGGTCCCACGTTCTCGTTGTAAATCCAGCCCCACTCCTCGTTCATCCGCTTAATCAGGCCTGGCCCGCTGCTGACTTTCTGCCCGCTGATCTCGCCCGGATATTCATGCACGGAGTAAACGAGCTTGTTCGGCACTGCCAATGTCAGCGGATACTTGCGGACCCCTCGGCAATCGCTGTTCGGGGGTTCAACGATGATCAGCTTGGTGGGATCGATCGCCAGGATCGCATTGCCGACACGGGTATACATCGACGCGATATCGCGGTCGGACCCGCCACCCCACACGCTCATGTGCGGCCATTTCAGGGGTTCGTTGCGCAGATCGTAGCCGATGACCGTCTGGTTCCGGAGGTAGTGTCGGGCGACAGACTCCCAGTCGGCGAGGAATTTTGCATCGGTGACGGTGCCGGGGTTACCACCCCCATCGGTCCCGTCGGAACTGCCGCCCAGGTCGTACCAAAGGCCATTTTTCTGCTGCGCACCCCAGTTGTCCCGTTCGCTGTGGCCTCCTTCGTTGGTGTGGTTATCCAGAATCACACGCAATCCCGCCTTGCTCGCAGCGACCGCAATGCGGTCGATCTCGGCGATGTCCCGTTCCTTGGTCGCGTTAACCCAGGAATGCCGGATGCAGTTAAACCCCAGCTTTGCCATCAGCGCCGTCTGGCGCTCCAGCGGGATCTCCTCGACCACCTGGTTCCAGCCGACGCATGCCAGCCTCACAGCCCGTCCATTCCGGTCGACGATCTGGTTGCCGTTGGTGCTGAGATCGCCCGGCGGCAACAAGGTTTCCCGTGGCTGGCCGAACGCGGGCGGCGCCAGCACGAGGATCCACCATCAGAACGAAATTGTATCGCATGCTACCCACTTTCTAGAAAACGCCTGGCCGACGAAGCCAAGGATTGCCCAGGTGGCCCGGATTGCCTCGTTAATGGCTCTTGCGGGGGAGGACCGGGCGCGCGGTACCCAATCTTCGGCTGGTCGTCCTCAAACGCCGAAGCGATGAAACCAGGTCAACGTGCGCTTCCACGCGTCCTCCGCGTCTGCCTGCCGATAGCTTGGGCGGTAGTCGGCGTGAAAGCCATGCGGCGCATCGTCATAGATGACGATCTCAATGATCTTGTGCGCCGCTTTCGCCTTGGCCTCCGCCTGCCGTACCGATTCGACCGGGATGCCCTGGTCCTGACCGCCATACAGACCCAGCAACGGACACTCGATTTGCCCGGCGATATCCAGTGCGGTTTGTGGCTGGATCGGCGACGGCGTCGCCACCGAGCGGGCCATAGAACGCCACCGCCGCCTTCAGGCGCGGGTTATGCGCGGCATACAGCCAGGTCTGCCGCCCGCCGCGGCAAAATCCCATGACGCCAAGCCGGGTCGCGCTGCCGTCATTGATGCTGTGCCCACGCAGCGGTGGAATCCAGGTCCGACATATACTGAGCGTCAGGCGCCTTCCGGATCACGTCGCTGAGGATCTGCTTGACATCGGTCATCTTCGAGAGATCGCCGATGCGCGCATAGTATTCGGTCGCCACCGCGAGATAGCCGACCTTCGCCAGCCGCCGGCACACGTCCTTGATGTATTCGTGGACGCCGAAAATCTCCTCGTTCACCAGGACAACCGGGAACGGCCCTGTCCGGGCGGGTTTGGCGTAATAGGCCGGCAGGTTGCCGTCCGTCGTCGGGATCCCGTCGTCGCCGGCCTCGATGCCGGTCGTCGTCGGTGTGGATCGCCTGCGCCTCGACGCGCTGGGTGGCCAGCGTGAAGCCGCTGATCAGCCCGGTCATCAGCATGCCGCGGCGGGCAAGCGGATAGTCTCGAAGCCCCGCGATTTCGGCTCAGGTCGTCCATACCCGCCTCCACGAAGATCACGGGCGGACGCCTCCGCCCAGAACCGTCCACCCCGGCGATGGGATGGACACCGCGTGAAGCGCTATTTCATCGCCTTTTGCAGGTTATCGTCCAGCTTCGCCAGGAACGCCTGCGTCGTCATCCACGGCTGATCGGGCCCGATCAGTGACGGACAGATCGCGGGTCATGTACCCGGCTTCCACCGTTTCGATGCAGACTTTTTCCAGCGTCTCGGCGAACGCCGTCACGTCGGGCGTGTTGTCGAACTTGCCGCGATAGATCAGGCCGCGGGTCCAGGCGAAGATCGACGCGATCGGGTTCGTCGACGTCTCCTTGCCCTGCTGGTGCTGACGGTAATGCCGCGTGACGGTGCCATGCGCCGCCTCGGCCTCCACTTTCGTGCCATCCGGGACTGAGCAGCACCGAGGTCATCAGGCCCTAGCGAGCCGAAGCCCTTGCGCGACGGTATCGGACTGCACGTCGCCGTCGTAGTTCTTGCAGGCCCACACGTAGTCGCCGTTCCACTTCAGCGCGCAGGCGACCATGTCGTCGATCAGACGATGCTCGTAGGTCAGGCCGGCCTTGTCGAACTCCGGTCTTGAACTCGTTCTGGTAGATCGTTTCGAAGATATCCTTGAAGAAGCCGTCATAGGTCTTCAGGATCGTGTTCTTGGTCGAGAAATACAGCGGCCAGCCGCGCATCAGCGCGTAGTTGAAACTGGCGCGGGCGAAACCCTCGATCGAGACGCGGGTGTTGTGCATCGACATCGCCACGCCGCCGCCCTCGGTGAACTTGTGCACTTCCAGCGTCTGCGCCGGGCCTCCATCGGCCGGCTGGTAGCTCATGGTGACGTTGCCGGGGCCAGGGATCTTCATTTCCACCGCGCGATAGATGTCGCCGTAGGCATGGCGGCCGATGACGATCGGCTGCGTCCAGTGCGGCACCAGGCGCGGAACGTTCTTGCAGATGATCGGCTCGCGGAAGATCGTGCCGTCCAGAATGTTGCGCAGCGTACCGTTCGGGCTGCGATACATGCGCTTCAGGCCGAATTCCTTGACCCGAGCCTCGTCCGGGGTGATCGTTGCGCATTTCACCCCGACGCCGTATTGGGCGATCGCGTTGCGCCGCATCGACCGTCACCTGATCGTCGGTCTGATCGCGATACTCGATCCCCAGGTCATAGTATTTCAGATCGATATCGAGATAGGGAAGGATCAGCTTTTCCTTGATGAAACCCCAGATAATGCGGGTCATCTCGTCCCCGTCCAACTCGACAACCGGGGTCTTGACCTTAATTTTTGCCATCATATCCTCTTGGCGGAACACAGCCGGAGCCGGTTCCCCGGCCTTCCGAAACGGTCGGACAATCGCATCCCGCGCCCATCAGGGCAAGCTTCGATGGGGCGACAATCGGGCCACGTTCAGGGTAAACGGCCTCCATCAGACCCCAAACCTTGCACGACCGGGCCAAAACGCCCAGCATGACCCCTGATCGCCGCCGAAAGATGGAGAAATCATCAGATGTCAGCCGCATTGCAACTGCAGCAAGGAATTTCGGACGCCGAATGGCATACTCGCTGCGAACTCGCCGCGCTCTATCACGTCATCCACCACTTTGGCTGGACCGACGGGATCAACACGCACATGTCGGCACGTCTCCCAGGTGAGCCGAACCACTTCCTGATCAACAACTACGGGGAAACGTTCGACGAGATCACCGCGTCCTCGCTGGTAAAGATGGACATGGATGGGAACGTCCTGTCGTCGGGCGGCAAATACAACAATGCCGGTTTCACCATCCACAGCGGCGTCTACAAGGCGCGGCCGGACGCGAATTGCGTCCTGCACACGCATACTCGAGCGGGGGCCGGCGTGTCGCTGCTGCCCAAGGGTCTGCGGCCGATCAGCCAGGACGCACTGCATGTGATCGACGACGTCGTCTATCACGAGTACGGCGTGCCTGCCTCGGTCGAGGAATGCGAGGCGCTTGGCAGGACATGCGCTGGTGGCAGCTGCGTCGTGCTGCTCAATCACGGCCTGCTGACGTGGGGCGAGACTATCCATGGCGCGATGATGCGGCTTTATATGTTGGAACGGGCCTGCGAGCTGGAACTGATCGCTCGGCAGTTGGACGAGCCGCCGCTGATGATCGACGAATAGGTGCAGCGCAAGGCCGCCGAACGGATGAAGAAGATACGTCCGACCGACGCTTATGGCCTGGAAGACTGGCGGGGTATGGTCCGGACCGTGGAGCGGAAAGGCGCCGACTTCCGCCGCTGAGTTGATGTCGCGCCCGAGCATCAGCCCAACAAGAACCACAAGCGGAACAGCAACGTTTCCGCCCACGTTTGCCGGACGAACCCCGGCAGGAGTAGGACCTTGAGGCGGGCGAGGAACCCGCCTCGGTTCGGTCCGTTTGATGAGCGCAAGCGTCTTGCGGGTCTTCTCGGGCAGCGGAGCCGGCCCGGTCTGAAGGGCCGCGATGTGGCGCCAGAATATCGTCATGAATGGGACCCGGCCACGGCGGGCAGCGCCGAGGGTTCGGCTCCAGAACCCAAGCGGCTCACCGACGAGGTTGGCGCTGTGCTGGCGATACAGGATATCGGGCGTGTTTCCCGCGATCACCGTCCCCCGTAGGCCGCGACGACGACATAGGCCCACCAGTCGTGCCAGGTTCCCTCCGGCACCGGACCCCGATCGATCAACTCGCCTGCGGCCCTGTTGAGCATCATACAGCAACCCGGCGCGAGATTTTGGGTGAGTGCGGCAGGGAAGCCGGGCGGGCGACGCGGGGCGAGCACCTCGCCGACCGGGGCAAGCGTTGAATCGACCAAGGCTCGTGCACAGAAATAGAGCCCCGGATGGCCTCGAGGCAGATCAGCAAGCGCGGCCACGGCGTGGGCCAGCTTTTCCGGCAGCCAGACATCGTCCTGATCGGAAAACGCGAAAAACGCCGCCGGTCCACCAAGAGCCATGCGGAGCAAGGCGAGAAAACTCCGGTGGCGCGCATGCGGCCAGCCCCGGGGTGGTGGACGCATCGTCCAGCTTCCTGGCCGGCGACAAAGAGCTCCATGTGCTGAACGGTTCCGTCGGAGGAGCCGTCGTCGCGCCAATAGAGCTGCCAGTTCGCGTACGTCTGTGCCGTGAAGCTGGCGAGCTGCTCGACTAGATACTGCTCGCCATTGAAGGTCGAAAGCAGAATGGCAACACCCGTGCCGCCCATGGCCGTCTGGCCTACTGTCATAACAGGTACAGGCCCGACATCCACCCCCGTCTCGGTCAGCGCCGTAAGCCATGGATGGTCGCCATTCGGCCACCATGACGGAGCTGGGGCTTATGCAGCTTTCTTCACCAACAGGTTCATCGCGATCATCGTCTCGGCGATCTGCACGGCGTTCAGAGCCGCGCCCTTGCGGAGGTTGTCCGACACGCACCAGAACGACAGGCCGTTCTCGATCGTCGGGTCCTTGCGGATGCGACTGACGAACACCGCGTCCTCCCCGGCGCACTCCACCGGTGTGACGTAGCCGCCATCCTCGCGGACATCGACGACTTCCACGCCTGGCGCGTCGCGCAGGGCCGCTCGGGCTTCGCCGGCGGTGACCGGTCGCTCGAACTCGACGTTCACCGCTTCACTGTGGCCGATGAACACCGGGACCCGGACGCAGGTGGCATGCACAGCGATGGCGGGGTCGAGGATCTTCTGCGTCTCGGCCACCATCTTCCACTCTTCCTTGGTGGAGCCGTCGTCCATGAACTTGTCGATGTGTGGGATGCAGTTGAAGGCGATTTCCTTGGTGAACTGCTCGGGCGGGCTTTGCTCATACACGAAGGACGATTTCGTGTGATTGAACAGCTCGTCCATGCCTTCCTTGCCGGCACCCGAGACGGATTGATAGGTCGAGACGACAACCCGCTTGATCTTGAACTCGTCGTGCAAGGGCTTCAGCGCGACAACCATCTGGATGGTGGAGCAGTTCGGGTTGGCGATGATGTTGCGCTTTCTGAAATTGCGCAGGGCCTCCGGGTTCACTTCCGGCACCACCAGCGGGACGTCGGTGTCCATACGGAAGTGGCTGGTGTTGTCGATGACGATGCAGCCGGCGGCGGCGGCGCGCGGGGCATGGATGGCGGAGACCGCGGCTCCGGGGCTGAACAGGCCGATATCGCAGCCGCCGAAGTCGAAGGTTTCCAGGTTGCGGACGGTCAGAACCTTTTTCTCGCCGAAAGAGATTTCCGCACCGGCCGAGCGGCCGGACGCGAGAGCGATAACCTCCGAGATCGGGAAGTTGCGCTCTACCAGGGTTTTGATCATTTCGCGTCCGACTGCCCCTGTGGCACCCACAACCGCGACCCTGTAAGTCATGTGTATCTCCTGTTCCGGACGCGAGCGCATCTGGTGCTCGCGAGGCCGTACGGTTAACGGCACCGGCAGAAAAGGGCAAGCAAAACGCCGTCGCCTCGGCATCACCAAGCAGGGCGCCTTGGTCGGGACAGGCCAGCGGCGGCGGTGCCAGGCTGTGACGGGGCCCGGCTCGCCGCCCGTGCTCACCAGCGATCAGTGAATCCCTTTGGCATTCAGGTGCAGCCGGTAACTCTGGTCGCTGCCCTGGATATGGGTCACCAACCACTTCTTGAGGAAGTGTATGACATCGACAGACAGGGTCGCGGTGGCACCGGCGGCGTATTTCTGCTGCACATCGAGCACCTGACGCGTCAGCGCGTCATGTTGTTCCTTATGCGCAGCAGAGCCCGGATAGGCTGTCTGGGCGAAATACTTCTCCTCACGGGCAAAATGGAACTTGGTGGTACTGCACCAGCCCGTCGAGGATGCGGCCGAGTTTCTCCTTGCCGTGTCCAGCCAGCATCGCGTCGTAGAGCTCGTTGACCATGCCGACGAGCTTCTTGTGGTCCTCGTCCAGCGCCGCGACGCCGACGCTTAGCTTGTCGGTCCATTCCATGAGTGCCATCGCCTGTTACTCCTTCAAAAAATCTGGCACGGGCAGCGCCTCAGGCCACGCGGAGCCGCTGCCATCGATCCAGCAGCTCGTTCACCGCCAACCGAGCGGCTTCATCTTCGTCAAATTCCACATGCAGGCCGCCTCGGTGATCGGTACCGCGCACGACAAACGACAGCTGCATCGCCACACCCTCGAGCGAGACCGTCCCGCGCTCGCCCACCGCCAGCACCGGCGCGCCGCTGATCTGGGCACCGGTTTCCGACAGGTCCGCCACTTTTGCGGCGTGCGTGCCACCCGCCGCGGTTAAACGGCAGGCAAGGTCAACCAGATGACGTGGAGCGCCACGGCGATTGACTTCGGCGGTGGAGGTGCGGACAACCCGGATAACCGCGTGCCTGAGCTCAGCCACCGCGTCCTCCAACGCAGAGGCATTCCCGCGCACCGAAAGCGAATGTCGCTCGGTCTGCTCCGCCTCGGCCGAAACCACCGTGATCCGGGTGCTCATGTCGGCGGCCGCGGAGGCGGTTTCCGCGACATTGAACGCGATACCCATGGTTGCCGCCGCCTGCTTCTCGACCGCCGCGGCAACACCGCTCGATATGCCGTCGATCACACTGATCGTGTGCTCGATCCGCGCAACGGCGGCGACCGCTTCCTGGGTTGCACTGCGGACTTCACTGATGTGCCGGGCGATGTCCTGGGTGGAGCGGGCGGTCTGTGTAGCGAGCGACTTCACCTCGCCGGCGACCACGGCGAAGCCCTTACCTGCCTCGCCCGCCCGCGCCGCCTCGATCGTTGCGTTCAGCGCCAGCAGGTTGGTTCGGCCGGCGATTTCACTAATCATGTCGACGACGGCGCCGATCCGAGCGACTTGCCCGTTTAATGCCTCGATCGTCGCGCGCGTTTCGCGGCCGGCCGCCACGGCGCCGGTGGCAGCGGAGGCGGATTGGCTGACTTGAGTGCCGATTTCACTGATCGCCGCGGCCAGTTGATCGGCGACGCCCGCCACCACCTGCGCGGTCGACATAGCGTGCTCAGCGGCCGTGGCGGCGGTTTCCGCCGCAGACCGCGTCCTCGCGGCGGAACCGCTCATCTCCGTCGCCGTCTCCGCCATGGCGGCGGTCCGAGCATGCACCTGGGACAGTGCGTGGCCGGCTTCGGCCTCGATGGCGTCAGCCATGGCGACCAGCGCAGCCTGCGTCTGCAACTGCGCCTGCTGTTGCTGAACGTCGGACGCCCGTTGTCGGGCCCTCACCATGTTGTCCTTGAACACAGCCACTGCGTTGGCCATCGCACCGACCTCGTCGGTGCGGCCTTGGACCGGCACCTCGGCTGCCAGATCGCCCGTGGCGAGTTGCCGCATCACGGCCGCCAGCGCGCTGATCGGCCTGGAAAAGCCGCGCGCAAGCACCGCGGCGAGAATGAGCAGGCCCAACAATGCAACGGCGCCGGCACCAGCGGTTCGCAGCGCGGCATCACGAATTGCAGCCTGGACCTGGCTGAGATCGACCCCGCTGCCTATCACCCAGTTCCAACCGCTGACGCCTTTGACGTAGCTTTGCTTGAGCTGCGCGGTGGCATCCGGTGGCCAGTAGTAACGATAGAGTCCGCCACCCTGGCGGGAAACGATGTCGATCACGTCCTTGAACGACAGCGCTCCGGCCGCGTCGCGTATTCCGAGCACATTGGTCCCGACCAATTTTGGTAAGGTGGGATGCATCAGCATCGTACCGGCCATGTCGCTGACCCAGAAGTACCTGGTCGTGCTCGTAGCGGAGCCTCGACAGGCGAGCGAGCGCCTCCTGCTGGGCCGTGGTCTCCGTCATCTCGCCCGACCGAGCGCGCGTCTGGTAATCCTCGACGAGCAATTCGGCGGTTTCCACCAAATGCCTGGTTTCGGCGCCCTTTGCGGCCCACAGCGCCTCGCGTGTCTGCTCCACCGAGATTGCCAGGATGGCAAGGACGCCGAATGCCATAATGAGGACAACTAGATAGAAGCAGCCGCCGACGGTCCGATCGAAGAACGAGAGCCCGAAAGTCCGACGGGTCAAGGCAGTCTCCGCGCGCGCCGCTGGCTATGCCTGATGGCGCCACGACGAGCGGGAGACTACCGGACTTGTCTTAACAAGAGGTTAATGTCCTAGCGGAGCCGTCGCGCTTAGATCACGACTTCTCGGGTGCCCGCAGGCTGCGGATATAGGCAGCGACGTCGCCGATCTCTTCCCGGCTCAGGTGCAGATCCGGCATCTGGTGGTGCGGCGTTTGCAGGAAGGCGGCGAGGGCCATCGGCGTCATTGCTGTTTGCGCCGCGACGGATCCGAATGTCGGCGCGCCGGTGCCAGCGCCTTGCGACTGGGTGGCCGTGACGACATGGCAGGTGCTGCACCATGTCTCGGAAAGGCGGCGACCCGCTTCTGCATCGCCGACGTCCTGCGCAAACACAGCCGGTGAAGACGCCATGAACAGAAGCAGCGGTACGCCGAGGCAGCCGGTTCGATGCCAAATAGTCTTATAGTCGATCATTAGCGCTTCACCCCTGTTTCTACGATACCGATATAAGTGCGACGGTGGCTGACATTGCATTGATCCCGGTCAATGCGACGACTGATTTCGCGCGCGCTGTTGGCGTCAGCGATCATTCCTGGTGGGATTGAATCCGGGAGCGGTTGTTCGAGCGACCTGGCTGGCGTTCGCGGGTAGCCCGGTGGCGTCGGATTTACCGTGTGCAGGCAGGCCGAACATAGTCTATCTCCTTGTTTGGTCGCACGATTCACGCGTTGGACGTTCCGCCCGAAGCAATCGTGCGCTAGACTGCGATGTCGAGGCTTGCCGCGGGAAATCGGCGGCTGCCGATTGATCCGGGTCAAGGCGCATCGGGCGCAACTGGGCTGATAGAGACGTGGTTGTCTTGCGGTTAGGAGAGTGCCTATGAAGGATGTCCCCGACAAGACCATCGAGACTGCCCGACAGGTCGCTGATACGTTGGATCAGCGTGGTCACGCTGAGCATGCGAGCACGTTGCGGGCTGCTCTGGCAAACCGCCATTCCGGGTCGATCCTGCGCTCCGGGCTGCGGGACGCTTGTCAGGTTGTGCTGACCGCCATCGAGGCCATTGATCCGGTCTGCGCGACAATGGTGGAAGAGTTGCGGCTGGAGGTCGATGCCTGGGCGAAGCCCGGTCCCAGGCACTGACGGTTGCCGGTTTGCCGTGAAGGCAGGGCACAGAGTCGTCCCTTGATCGGAAGACCGATTCCGGCCGAGCCAACCGTTTTGAATATTCACGCCAAATTCGAGCGTTTGAGGCGGCCAATCACGCCTCGTTATTTGCGATACACCGTGGTTGTCCATACAGTCTGCGTGAACCGGTTCATGGGGGTGCGATCCTGTGAGAACTCGATTGGGGGGCGACGATACTCGAAGCCATCGGTTTGAGGTGCCGGCAGCAGGTCCAATCGTAACGTCGCGGTTCGATCTCGCGATGGCGGCCTCTGGGCTGGCCGGCGACCCGGCCAAAGATCCGGTTCCATCGTGGGCCATTAGACGTATATTCGCGCGGTTAAACTGACAGATGGGCACAGAACCATGGCGATGAACCGATGCCAAGCGCCGTTGTGCAAACTCACCTCGGCCATTGCGATCATGTTCGTGGCGATGCTGACAGCCGAGCTTCCTGCACGTGCCGACGATAATACTGCTGCCAGCAAGCCGGAACTCATTCAGAGCGTGCTGCCCGCGGTTGTTAACGTCACCGTGAGGAAGGATGAGGTGAGCGACCCCGGCGCGGTGGTCGCGGGCGCGGCGATGCCGCAGGTGGATCCGAACACAAACATCAAGACCTATGTCGGCTCCGGCTTTGTCATCGATCCGTCGGGGCTGATCGTGACCAACTACCATGTGGTGGAGAACGCGTTCGAGATCACGATCATGTTCTCTGATAACACCCGTCTGTCCGGAACGGTCTGGCGGGCGTCGCGCCTGGCCGATCTGGCGATCCTGAAGGTGGACGCGGGTCATCCCCTGTTGGCGGCGCAATGGGGCAACAGCGACACGTTGCAAGTGGGCGATCAAGTGTTCGCTGCAGGCAACCCGTTCGGTCTCGGCTTGTCGCTGTCCGCCGGGATTGTCAGCGCGCTCAACCGGGACATCAAGAATTCGCCGTACCGATGATCTGATCCAGACGGACGCGACGATCAATCATGGCAACTCCGGCGGCCCGCTGTTCGACATGCAGGCCAAGGTGATCGGGGTGAACTCGGCGATTATCTCGCCGACTGCTGGATCGGTCGGTCTGGGCTTTGCCGAACCGTCGAACAGCGCACGTTTCGTGGTGGAGCGATTGCGTGAGTACGGGTGGGTTCGTCCCAGCTGGATCGGGGTGAAACTGCAGCAGGTGACGCCGGAAATCGCGGCGGCGCTGGGTATGGCGCGGACGGAAGGCTCGATCGTCTCCTGGGTGCTGCCGAATGGGCCGGCGCACAAGGCTGGGCTTGAAATTGGTGACGTGGTTTTGCGGTTTGGCGGCCGCTTGCAGAGCGACGAACGCGCGCTGTTGCGTAACATTGCCAGCGCACCGGTTGGCGAGCCGATTACACTGCGCGTGCGGCGTGGCGAGAATGAGCGGGACGTTGCCGTGACGACCATGGAATGGCCGCGCAACCAGTGGGACGCTCGCGACGCGCCGGTGGTGACGGACCGGCCGAAAATTACTATCCCGCCGGATCTCGGCCTGTCCTTGGCGGCGGTGCGGCCGGAGGAGAAGGCGAGCATGGGCTTGGAGGACGGTGTCCACGGCGTGATGGTGACGGGCGTCGCGCCCGGCTCCGATCCGGCGAACCGAGGGATGACCAGCGGCGATATCATCCTGCGGGTGCAGGATAGCCCCGTTGCGTCACCGGCGGATGTGAAGGCCGACGTCGAGGCGGCGCGGGCCGAAAAGCGCCAATACGTGCTGATGCTCGTGCTCCCGAAGGTGCGTGACGTGCCAGGTCCGAAATGGGTTGCACTGCTGCTGGGATGAGTGGGCTGCCTCGGGGATAGGGCCGTGCAGGCGGCGGTTGGGGGTGGAACCTGGTCGGGTTTGCGTGTGCGCGTTACGATGAAAGATAACGACCATGGCGGAACTCGGGCTGTTCGAGGCGATCTATACGGCGCGGGCGTTGCGGCGCCTGAAGCCGGACCCGGTGCCCGAGGACCTGATCACCAAGGTGCTGGATGCAGCGATCAGAGCACCCAATGGAGGAAATGCGCAGAACTGGATCTTTCTGGTGGTTCGCGAAGAGGCGCAGCGTCAGCGGTTGGGGGCGGTGTTTCGAAAAGCGTCGGATGAAGTCGCTGAGATCTATGCGGCGCGCGGGCGTCCTGCTGACCAGACCGAAGAGCAGTATCAACGCATGATGGCTGGGGGCGCTTACCTGTGGAAGCACATCGGCGACGCGCCGGTGATCCTGGTTCCCTGCCTGAAGAAGCGCGACATGCCGCCGCGCAATGCGCTGCCGGCAGCGGTGGCGGCGCGTTACGAAGCACACTTGGCGTACCAGGAACAAATCCGCGGATCGAGCATTTATCCGGCGGTGCAGAATATCATTCTTGCCTGCCGCGGGCTTGGGCTCGGGACGGTGATCACGACCAACCACGTTCTGTACGAAGACGAGGTTCGGGCAATACTTGAGCTGCCCGACGACGTGTTTACATTCGCGATGATGCCTATCGGCTATCCCGTGGGGAAGTACGGGCCGTTGGCGCGACGTAGCGTCTCGGAAGTCACCTTCGCCGAGCGCTGGGGGCAAAGGTGGCCGGGTTAAAAGGATCGGGTCCGCTGATTCAGGCGGCCTCGGGTCGGGGTGGCGGTGCAGATTGGAAAAGGGCGTTGAACATCGCGCTTCCGTCTTGGGGCTGGGTTGTGATGTTGGACAGGCGTTTGCGGATGATTTCGATTTTGGCTTTCGCCTGGCGCACAGCCTGCTGGATTTCTTCTTCCGAAATGTCATTCACCGGTTCGGACAGTGGGGCGGCGGCGTCTGCGAGCTCGCAGGTCAGCAGTTTGGCCAGGGCTTTCTCGTTCTGTTGGCAGGCTCGGTTGAGGCTGTTGGCACAGCCTCGGTAACGCAGCCGCATGGCGGGCGGCATGTCCGTGATTTTTGCTTCGGACAGAGCATCGAGCGTGGACAGGCCGAAGGCGATGATCTGGGCGGCGTGTAGAAATTCCTGCCGCGTGCGGGGGCCGTAGGATGCCAGGGTTTCCAGGATTTCGGCGCGCGCTTCCTCGATGCTTGGGGCGATGTGAAGGAAGAAGGGCATCAGGAAGTCGATCAAGTGTTCCAAGAAACGATTGGTTTGGGGCGGCATCGGGTGGGATCCGGGTGTGGTGTTTGTGATTTGCTCCTACCGTAGGTTGTGGAATAAAGCAAGAACATTATCCGGACGGCGCTCTGTTGAGCGTCTCTCGCCGTCCGGCTAGGTTGGGGTGGCTTGGGTTAGACGCTGGCTCCTTCGATCAGGCCGCCGAAGCGCACCCAGGTCTTGCCGTCCCATCGCTGGAACTGCATCGCCTTGATCGGGCGGTGGTCGGTGGGGCTGGTGTTGATCCTGATGCCCGGCAGGAGGATTGGGTTATCCATGTCATGGAGGTTCTCGGCCTGCCGCATGACGTTGGTTCGGGAGAAGTCGCCGTTGCATTGCTGCAGGACGCCCAGCATGGTGGTGCAGATCCCGTACGCGAATACCGTGGCCGCATCGGTCGTGTCGCCTTCCGGTATGTACTTTGCCATGAAGGCGCGCCACCGCTTCATGTCGGCATCATCGTGCCACGACGGGTCGGTGGGGTCCTTCAGGTAGTTCGTGCTCAAGAGGCCGATGGCTTTTTCGGGGCCGGCGGGCTGCATCACGGTGCCGACCGAAATCGCCACGTTGGTCATGAAGAACGTTGGCTTCCATTGCAGGTCGTAGACCTTGCGGATGGCCTGGGCGGCGAATTTGGGGATGGCGGCGACCAGGAGCACGTCGGCGCCGGAACCCTGCAGTTCGGCGATCTGCGAGTTGATCGTGGCGTCGGTGGTTTCGTAGCTGACCGATTTCACCACGATCTTGTCCCAGTCATCGCCAAGGATGTCTTTTACGCCGATGGGGTAGTCCTTACCGAAGTCGTCGTTCTGGTAGAGAATACCGAGTTTGGCGTTCTTGATGTTGGTGAGGATGTATTTGGCGTAGATCTGGGCCTCGGTGCGGTAGTTCGGCTGCCAGCCTATTGTCCACGGATATCTCTTGTAGTCGCTCCATTTACTGGCGCCGGAGCCGACGAATAGTTGCGGCACGTGCTTGTGGTTCATGTATTCGGCGACGGCGGAGTTGGTGGGGGTGCCGAGTGTCTGGAAGGTGAAGTCGACCTGGTCTTCCTCGACGAGGCGGCGGATCTGCTCGACGGTCTTGGGCGGGCTGTAGCCGTCGTCGTAGGAGATGAACTCGATCTTGTGGCCGTCGACGCCGCCCTGGTCGTTGATCATGTTGAAGAAGGCGGCCTCGGTGTGGCCGATGACACTGTAGGAGGAGGCTGGCCCGCTGTAGGGCATGGTATTGCCGATTTTTATTGATGTTGCGGTGACGCCTGGGGTCTGGGCTTTTGCTGTTGAGGCGAAGGCTGCGGTGGCGGCTGCTCCGGTCAGGATGGTCCGGCGGTTGATCATGCTTTGTTCTCCCGGTTCGTTGTGTGGCGTTGCGCTCCCTGCGGGCGCTCCGGGTTTGGCCCGGAGGCCAGCGGCGAGAGGGTGCGCTTTTGGGTGGGGGAGTGGGGGTCACGAAGGCGGGAGGTGGATGGGGTTTTGGTTAGAATTGGGAGGGTCCGGGGTGGGCTCAGGCTGACCAGACCTCGATGTGGCGGCAGACGATCTCGATGTCGCTAGCTAGGCGGGTCACGGCTCACGCGTATCATCGCTTCGGCGGAAAAATCCGGGACGTGCATGAAGTCAGCACCGGGCGGATCGATCACGATCGGAACGTCGTCCATTTATGCGTGAAGCGCCAGCCGTTGTCGTCTAGCTGTTATGAGCGGCGGGGGCCGGATAGAGGGACAGTGATCGGTGACGGAGAGCGGACGCGAGTTGAGTTTTCGGGTTTCAGTAATCGGTCAAAGTAATTCTCAAAATAATCAATTGTTTCCACTCCTCTCGACAAATAGACATTAGCAGAAAGTCCTGGGGTGCGATGTCGCAGAGTAGTATCTGCAGCAGAGGAACATCGACCGTAATCATAGACGAACAGTATAAGCCAGTGAATACCTCTGGAAGCTCGAAAATCTCAAGTAGTCCTTAGTGAAAGTCGGAGCGCATATCCTCCGCCGAGACGGGCTGGCGGACCGCAGGCAGGCTGAATTGGAAAGTCGCACCGGGCCCGGCATTGCCGGACGCCCACAATCGGCCGCCATGCGCATCGATGATCGTCCGGCAAATCGACAGGCCCATGCCCATACCGTCGGGTTTGGTGGTGAAGAATGCGTCGAACAGCCGACTTGCGTTCTGTGGGTCGATGCCGACGCCTGAGTCCTGCACCGAGACGAGCACCTGGCCGGTTTCGTCCCGCGCGCGACCGGATCGTCAGTTCGCATGATCGGTCGTCTACGGAGGCCATTGCCTGGATCCCGTTCATGATCAAATTGATGATTACCTGTTGAAGCTGAAGTCCGTCGCCAAGAACGGAGGGCAACCCGGACATTAGTTCCATGCGCAGCGCTACCCGGTGGCTCGACACTTCGCGGCTAACCAGCGAAACGCTCTCGCTGATGACATTGTTCAGGTCCACTGGAGCCGATTGCGTTTCGGTCTTCTTGGTAAGCGCACGGATGCGCTGAATGATCCCGCTGGCCCGTTTGCCGTCGCCAATCATGCGCATAAGGGCCTCGCGCACCTCCTCAAGTTGCGGTGGATCGCGACCGAGAAAGCGCAGACCGGCGTCGCCGCTGGTAACGATAGCTGTCAGCGGCTGGTTCACCTCGTGCGCGATCGAGGCGGCGAGCTCACCGAGCGTCGTCATCCGCGTGATATAGGCGAGCTCGGCGTGTGCCTGGTGAAGCTGCTCTTGCGCCTGTTTGGCGGATGTGACGTCCATCACGGCGCCCACGAACTGCAGGTCGCCCGGTTCATCGGTAGCAATGCGGGCCACGACGTGGAGATGCTTTACCGATCTGTCGGGCATCAGGAGCCGATGCTCAAAATCGATTTCCCGCTTCTCTCTGGCCGCGCGATCGATCACTCGCTGAACAAGAGCAACGTCGTCCGGGTGGACGCGCTGTAACATCGCTTCAATAGTGGGCTTGAGCGTGGAATCGTATCCGAAGATTCTGAAACTTTCCTCCGACCAGAGGATCCCGCCGGTCGCGATGTCCCAGCCGAAGCTGCCAGTCGTGCTCAATTTTTGGGCTTCGGCGAGGTAGGTTGCCTGACTTCGGCTGAGCGCTTCTTCCGCCCGCTTGCGCTCCGTGATGTCGTTGTTCGTCTCAAGTGTTGCTACAGGCCGCCCATTCAGGTCCCGTTGGAGTGACCATCGGCTCGCTACCGAGATCTGGGTCCCATCCCGCTTGGTTTGAAGGAGCTCGCCCTCCCAGCGTCCGGTGCTCCGCAGCACTTGTGTGATCTCGTCGAGCGGGACCGGAAATTTCGTCCGTAGGAGGTCGTTCGTCGTCCTACCAGCAGTTTCCTCGCGTTTCCACCCATAGAGTTCCTCGGCGCCCCGATTCCAAAAGGTGATCACGCCGCTGGCGTTGCGGACAAAAATCGAATCATGGGTGAGATCGAGAAGCCGGGCCTGCTCACGATGTGCGTCGGCCATATCGCGCAGACGCCTTACACGTCCGGTAACAACGAATGATGTCGTGACGAAAGCGAAGAGAGCAAGCAGGTCCCTGGGGTCCATCACGCCAAAGGTGAAGGTGGGTTCGATGAAGAAAAAGTCGAAGCAACCCACCGCGATGACAGAGAAAATGACTGATGAAACGAAGCTGCCCAGCAGGGACAGCAGCACGATGACGACCAGGTACGCACAGATTACGGCGCTGGGGGGGAGACCAAGCAGGGAGCACACCCAGGTCTCGATCGCCAGGACGGAAGAGCCACCGAGCCAAAGGACGACCAGATAGGAACTCCGGTCATTTCGGGCCCGCGCTACGCGCGTCAGCAGTGCTTCAGCGGCCCGGCGAAACCAACTACTCATTTACCCCATGCTCCGGTCGCACGCGCAACATCCTGAGGTGAGGATATCCTAGCGGATCCCGGGGAGGAACACCTGTCCACATGCCGCAGCGCCGTTTTCAAGCGGGCGGGTTGAGGCCGACCACAGGTCGTCCTTCGCCATATTCCCCTTGCGGCGCTCGCGCGCTGGTCAGCCGGGGGCGGCCGTCCGGGCCAAATCATCCGGCAAGTTGTCGCGGACGGGCAAGTCCGTTGCCCGATGTGGCGCTGCCCTATGGCCCTTTTCGTGACGGCGGCGCCAGGCATTCGGCGTCTCGCCCATGTGTTGGCGGAAGCGCCGGATGAGGTGCGCTTGATCGGTATGGCCGGAGGTGATTGCGATTTGGCTCAACGGTTCCGGGGTGGCGAGCATTAGCTCCTGCGCCCGCTCTAGCCGCCTTCGCATAATGTATGAGTGTGGAGCTTGGCCGAAGCTCTCTCTGAAGGCGCGGCAGAAATGGCTGGTGCTAAGTGAAACCAGTTTGGCCAGGTCTTCTACATGTGTTGGGGCCTCAAGGTGGCGCTCGATGTAGTCTCCGACCTTGCGTTTCTGCCAGGGTGCGAGCCCACCGCACGCAGCAGACGCGCGAGGCATCCCCGCGAGGTTCTTCCTGAGAAGCGCCGCCAGATGGGCGGCCGCCCTGTGTGCGACGCCCAAATCATTTTCCAGTGCCGTCCGCACATCCTCAAGCAGCTTGCCCGCCTCGATTGCCAGGTCAGTCTCCCTTGGGAGCGTGGGCCCGTCAGCGCTCCAGTCTTCCACCTTCGGTTCGCAAATCATCGCGGCAGGCCCCCTTCGCGGATCGCCCTATTGAACTCGACCGCACAATCCACGGAGTTCCCCTGCGCGGCTATTGTACAAGGGTAGGTGCTGTTAGGATGTTGGTTTGACGACCCCATACTTTGATATGAATATGCGGCCAGGGACTCGCTTCGAAAGCGCGCATCCCTTGCCTCTCGATGTCCCCCTGTCCGCAATCAGGGGCCGAACTCGGGTGGGACTTGCGCCATGCGCTTTGCCGAATGAGGATGATGCGACGTTGCACCAGGAGGGCGCGGGGAGTGAAAGCGCTGATCGCGTGCCGCATGGTGCCGCGTAAGCAGGGGCCGTGACTTGAGTCCGATAGACCTTCCTTCCAAACCGGCGCCGGGGGACGGGCGTCCTCTCGTGCTCGTGGTCGACGACCACTCCACCATCCGTGAGGCTCTTGCAGCATTGTTCAGATCCGTCGGTCTCGAAACGGAACTGTTCGACTCAACGATGGCACTGTTGGAGCGCAAGCCCCCAGACGTTGAGAGCTGCCTGGTCCTGGATGTTCGCCTGCCCGGTGTAAGTGGCCTCGATTTCCACACTCAGATCGCCACGCTCTACCGCGAGATCCCAGTGATATTCATGACCGGATACGGCGACATCCCAATGTCCGTTCGTGCGATGAAGGCTGGAGCGGTCGATTTTCTAGCAAAGCCGTTCCGGGATCAGGATATGCTTGACGCGGTGACCGCTGCGCTCGCCCGTGATCGCGCCCGAAGGAACGCCCTGGCGGAGGTGACAACTCTGCACGCTCGCTTCAAGTCTTTGACAGTCCGGGAGCGCGAAATCATGATGCATGTCACTGCCGGCCTGATGAATAAGCAAATCGCCGCTCAGATCGGCTTAAGCGAGATCACGGTCAAAATTCACCGCGGGAACGTTATGAAGAAGATGGAGGCCCGGTCTCTCGCGGATCTGGTTCGAATGGGCGAGTCGCTTGTGGCGCATCCGCTCGAAACCTAGGTATGATTGTCCCCGGGCTGCCGCATATGCGACGATCATTGCGCGCGGGATCCGACGGTTCCTCGCGATTGTGTCGAGGTGGCCCGTATTGACCAGAACACCCACGGTGTCGGTCGTTGACGACGACGAATCGGTTCGCGTTGCGATAGGCGCCCTTGTTCGGTCGCTTGGTCGTGTTGCCTGTACGTTCGCCTCCGCCGAGGACTTCCTCAACTCGCCCGAAGCCGCAGCAACCGACTGCCTGATCGCCGATATCCAGATGCCTGGCATGACCGGGATCGAGCTGCAGCAAACGCTTGCAACGAGAGGGAGCAGCGTCCCGATCGTCTTCATCACGGCATTTCCGGAATGTCGCATTAGAGAGCATGTGCTTGCGGCTGGCGCGGTCTGCTTGCTCAGCAAGCCATGCGATTCGGATGCGCTCATAAATTTCATCGAAACCGCGTTGTCGTTGCGCCCCCGGGGTAGGGTTTAAATCGGCGCGCAATCGGGGGGCCTATTCCGTTTTTAGGCAAACACGTTGAATTAGCGTGGGAATCAGCCACGTCGATCTGCAAGCTCAAGCTGTCCCATACGGCATCGGATGCATCAAGCCACGTTACGGTATAACCCGAGGGGAGGACTCGCCCCTTGAGTCGGAAAAGTTGCCGTCTAAACCCGAAAGGGATCGGAGGCTTTACGAACGGAGGAAGACGGGCATGGGTCGGGCCCCGGAGAGTTTGGCGATCAACGCGGTATCGCGTGAAATGGGTATCAGCGTGGGGACGCTGGAGCGCTGGCGACCATGAGCATTGTCTTTGGAATCTCGCCGCGAACCAACTGGTCGAGCGCGATCTGCCAGACCTCTCCACGGCGCGGATCGAGGACGCAAGGACGGATGATCGCATCGGGCGAGGTTTTCAGGTATTCTTCCTCGCAACCAAGGGGCCGCCAATCCATGACTGCGGAGGAGCCTTCTATGACACTCGATCCGAATGTGCTGGCCGGCAAGCCGATCATTCGTGGCGCGCTTGTCGGTCGAGTTCGTAATCGGGCTAATGGCCGACGGATGGAGTGAAGCAGACATACTGCGAACTATCCGGGATCACGCATGTGACATCCTCGCCTGCCGTGCTTATGCACGTGAGGCGCTGAGCTCCGAGCGGGTGTTTCCGAGCGCCGCGTGCGGTTGCTGGCGGATGAGAACTTCCCTTTCCGGCGGTTCGGGCGCTTCAATAAGCTGGTCATGATGTGGTCTGGGTAGCGACGGCCGCGCCTGGATCGAGCGACCTTGAGGTGCTGGCGCGGATCGAGCGTGAATGCCGAGTGTTGCTCACGTTCGATAAGGACTTTGGGGAGTTGGCTCGAAGCGCCAGGCTGCCATTGACCTGTGGCGTCGTGCTGTTTCGTATTCTCGTGCCCCGTCCACCCGACGTTGGCAGGCAACTCGCGGACCCGGTCACGGCGCGCGATGATTGGGTGGGACATTTCTCAATCAGTGAGCCTAGGCGGGTCCGTATGCGGCCGCTCGCGCAGTAACCAGGACCGCCAGCCGCGGCGAAGTGGGATTCGGAGGGACCTACCCATAGACCCCAACCCCCTCCCCCCGCGTCATCCGCTCCGCCAGCGGGGTCCCGGTCAAGTTGGCGGCCACCGCCTCCGCCACCCTGATCCCGTCGACGCCAGCAGACATGATCCCGCCGGCGTAGCCGGCCCCCTCCCCGGCCGGGAAAAGCCCTTGCGTGTTCAGGCTGTGTCCGCCGGCATTTCGCGCAATGCGGATGGGGGAGGACGTGCGCGTCTCCACCCCTGTCAGCACCGCATCGAGCATCGCGAAGCCGGGGACTTCGCTGGCGAATTTTCCCAGGGCCTCGCGGATGGCCTCGATGGCGAGGCCGGGCAGGCAGGCGGCGAGGTCTGCGGGTTGGACGGACGGCTTGTAGGACGGCACCACAGTCGCCAGCGCCCGCGAGGCTCGGCGCTCGAGAAGGTCGCCGACCAGCTGGGCCGGGGCGGCGTAGGTGCTGCCGCCGGCGCGGTAGGCCCGGCGCTCCCATTCCTGCTGGAAGGCGATCCCGGCGAGTGGGCCTGCGGGGTGGTCGGCGGGGGTGATGCCGATCGCATAGTCCGCGGGGCTCACGCCCACGACGATGCCGGCGTTGGCGTTGAATTCGGCGCGGGAATACTGGCTCATGCCGTTGGTGGCGACGCAGCCGACTTCCGACGTCGCAGCGACGATCCGGCCGCCCGGGCACATGCAGAAGCTGTAGACCGAGCGGCCGTTGCTGGCGTGGTGCACCAGCTTGTAGTCGGCGGGACCGAGCATGGGGTGGCCGGCGAAAGCGCCGAAGCGGGCGCGGTCGATGAGGGACTGGGGGTGTTCGATCCGGGCCCCGATGGAGAATGGTTTTGCTTCGATGTGGACGCCGCGGCGGTGCAGCATGGCGAAGGTGTCGCGGGCGCTGTGGCCAATGGCGAGGATGACGGCGTCGGCGTCGATTTGGTCTCCATTGGCGAGGGTCAGGCCTCGGACGTGGCGGTTGGCGTCCAGTTCGATGTCCTCGACGCGCGACGAAAAACGGTATTGGCCGCCGAGGGCTTCGATTTTGGCGCGAATGGACTCGACGACGGTGACCAGACGGAAGGTGCCGATGTGGGGTTTGCTGGCGGTAAGGATTTCCTCCGGGGCGCCGGCTTCGACGAACTCGGTGAGGAGTTTGCGGGTGAGGTGACGGGGGTCCTTGATGCCGGAATAGAGCTTGCCGTCGGAGAAGGTGCCGGCGCCGCCCTCGCCGAACTGGACGTTGGATTCCGGGTTGAGGATGCCGCGGCGCCAGAGCCCCCAGGTGTCTTTGGTGCGTTGGCGGACGGGCTGGCCGCGTTCGAGGATGAGCGGCCGAAAGCCCATTTGGGCAAGGGTGAGGGCGGCCATGAGGCCGCAGGGACCCGTGCCGATGATGACGGGGCGCTTTTCCGGGGGGTCGACGTGGACCGGGAAGCGGTAGCGGGTGTCCGGGGCAGGGCGCAGATTGGGGAAGCGGGCCAGAACGGCGGGCTCGTCGCGTAGGGAGACGTCGACGGCGTAGACGAGATGGATCGCGGAACGACGGCGGGCGTCATAGCCTCGCCGGGCGATCGTCAGGCTGAACAGGTCTTCGGGGGAGATGGCGAGACGGGTGAGCACCGCGTCGCGGAGGGCGTCAGGGGGGTGGTCGAGGGAGAGTTTGAGTTCGGTCAGGCGGAGCATGGGCCGGTAAGACTATCCTAGCGCACCGGCTCGGGCCATATTCGCCAACCGATAATGCGCGGACGGCCGGGACACGCCCGGCCATGACGTGAGGAGCCCAGCCAGGACGTGAAGGACGCCCGGCCACGATGGAAGGCGACACGCCCAGCCATGGCCTAAAGCGGTGGACGGCCTGTCAAGAACTCCGCACACTGCCAGTTGGCGCCAGTCTGGAAAGATCTCGCCTTTGGTTTAAAGCCGTATCAACGGCTTAGGAGGAATGGAAGGCAAGCCTGCGAGCTAAAAGGCGTCCCCGTCCCACACCGGGTTGCCTGCCTGGTCCCGGTTCATACGTGAGTCGTATGGCGGCTCAACCGGAGCCCATACGCCGACGGGTAGCTCGCCAATCTTGAAAAGCGGGCGAGGCTGCGAAACACTGGCCTCGGGATTGTTCAGGTCAGGTACAGCAGTCGTCGTTTGGCTTGCCACCGGGACCTGCCGAGCCTGTGTATCGGCGGGAGGCTTCTTCACCTGCGCGAACGCAGTGGTGGCCACTATCAACGCGGATGCACCTACCAACAACGTGGCCAGCATCTTCATGACGCGATCTCCTCGTTCGGGTCTCGCCACCAGTGATATGGGGCCAGGACTGCGCCGGTGATATGGGCCCGGACTGCGCCGGCAAAAGGACCGCTTCAGGAGATCTTGCCACGATGGTCACATCGCGCCGGCTACCTCGTTCACGCCGTGCCAGATCATGCTCAGCGCGACATACAGCACGATCAGCAGCCCGACCCACGCGATCCAGCGGTACCGCTCCAGCAGACGTGCAATCAGTCCCGCGGCGAGGCCCATCAGCGCGACGGACAACAGCAATCCGGCAACCAGCACCCATAGCCGGTCATTTGCCGCGCCGGCCACCGCGAGCACGTTGTCCAGGCTCATCGATACATCCGCCAGGACGATCTGCATCATCGCCTGTCTCAGCGTCTTTCCATCGGCGACAGCGACCGCGTGGCGGGGGCGCCGCAACTCGCGAAACATCCTCCAGCAGACCCACAGCAGCAGCACCCCACCGGCAAGCAGCAATCCGATGAGGGCCAACAGTTGCAGCGCCACGGCACCCATCGCGATGCGGATCAGGGTCGCGGCGCCAATCCCCAGCAGGATCGCGGGCCGCTGTTGCCGCGACGGCAGCCCGGCGACGGCCAATCCCACGACTACGGCGTTGTCTCCGGCCAGCGCCACGTCGATCATGATCACCTGAGTCAGCGCGATCAGGTCCTGCGTCCAATCCATGCTTGCCTTCCAGCGTGCCGGGGTCTAGCTGGCCCTTTCTGCCGGTACTGGACAAGGCAACAATGGTTCCGCGTTACTCCAGACCCGAAATGGCCGCCATCTGGGCACCCGAGAACCGCTATCGGATCTGGTTCGAAGTGGAAGCGCTCTCCGCCGAGGGCATGGCCCGCATCGGCGCTATCCCCGAGTCCGCTGCCCGCACCATCCGCGAGAAAGGCGCCCCGAAGCTTGCCGCCATGAATGCCGCGGATGTCGAACGGATCGACGCGATCGAGCTCGAGACCCGCCACGATGTCATCGCCTTCCTGACCTGGCTGGCCGAGGCGATCGGTCCCGACTTCCGCTTTGTGCATCAGGGCATGACGAGCTCCGATGTGCTCGACACCACGCTGTCGGTGCAACTGACCCAGGCCGCCGATTTTTTGGTCACAGACATCGATGCCGTCATGGCCGCGCTGAAGGCCCGGGCGATCGAGCACAAATACACCGTCACTATTGGCCGCAGCCACGGGATCCATGCCGAACCCACCACGTTCGGCCTGAAACTCGCTGGCCACTACGCCGAATTTGCCCGCAACCGGGAGCGCCTGATTGCGGCTCGAAGGGAAGTCGCCGTGGTGGCGATCAGCGGGGCGGTCGGGACCTTCGCCCACCTCGATCCGCGCGTGGAAGAATATGTGGCGGAGAAACTGGGGCTGAGCGCCGAGCCAGTCTCAACGCAGATCATTCCGCGGGACCGTCACGCGGCGTTCTTCTGCACCCTCGGGGTTATCGCCAGCGCGATCGAGCGCTTGGCCACCGAAGTCCGCCATCTGCAACGCTCCGAGGTGCGGGAGGCAGAGGAGTTCTTTCATCCCGGGCAAAAGGGTTCCTCGGCGATGCCGCACAAGCGGAACCCGGTGCTCAGCGAGAATCTGTGCGGCCTGGCCCGGATTGTCCGCTCCGCCGTTGTGCCGGCGCTGGAAAATGTAACGCTGTGGCACGAGCGGGACATCAGTCATTCATCTGTGGAGCGCGCCATTGGGCCGGATGCGACGGTCACGTTGGATTTCGCGCTAGTGCGGCTGGCAGGCATGATGGAGAAACTGCTGGTCTATCCCGACCGGATGCTGGCCAACCTGGAAAGCCTCGGGGGCGTGGTGCACTCGGGCGAGGTGCTTTTGGCGTTGACCAAGGCCGGCATTCTACGGGAGGACGCTTACCGGATCGTCCAAAGCTGCGCGATGGCGACATGGACGCGGCTGGGCACTCCTGAGGGGCGGTCATTTCGGGAAAACCTGGAAGCCGACCCGGACGTGGCGCGGATGGTGCGGCCGGAGGAGTTAGACAGGGCGATGGATCCGGCGCTGCATCTGCGCTCGGTCGATCGGATCTTCGAGCGTGTGTTCGGGTAACCGGCGCTGCGAAGGGGTCGCGGGGGTCGGGGATGCTTCAGGCTACGGCAACTCCGGCCAGGTCGCGGCAGTAATCGAGTAACCGGTCCTGGCGTTCGGGATCTCGGGCTGCTGGGTTCACTTCTTTGGGCTGCTGGTGGTAGAAGTAGCTGCCGGTCACTCGCGCGGCCGGGGCGTCGCTCACCGCCAGCCAAGCCTGGGTCTTGTGACCTTGGCCGAGGTCGTCTGGCGCGCCTGACCCACCCATCCGGGTCGGCACCCATCCGGGGTGAACCGCATTCGACAGGACATCGGGCCAGTGCCGAGCAACGCCGAAGGCGAGCAGCACGTCGTGGAGTTTGGTGTCCGAATAGGCTTGGCTGCCGTTCCAGCGCCGCCCGGACCATTGGAGGTCCTCGAGGTTTGGATCGCCGCCAGTGTGCATTCCTGAACTGAGATAGACCAGTCGGGCGGGCTTGTGCATGAGCGCGGTGAGCACATAAGGCGCGAGCACGTTGACGGCCCAGAGCTGAGACAAACCGTCGGCGGTCTCCACCCGTCGCGGCTCGCGGTAGCCGAGGCCGACATTGTGGATCACCGCATCGAACCGCCCCAGTTTGTTCGCCTGGTGCGCGACGTCGCGCATCGCGGCGAGGGTTGAAAGATCGCCGACCAGCACCAAATCGGCCTGCGGCAGCGCGACCCGAGCGGCTTCGGCGCGTGCCTCGGTCCTGGCATGGAGCACGACTGCATGTCCCTGCTCGGCCAGGAGGCGACCCGCCATCAAGCCGAGCCCATCCGACGATCCGGTGATGAAGACTTTTGCCATTTCGTCCTCCGTTGTTTCAGCCTCGGGCGGTGTGCCTGTTCGCAACGCCGGGGTGATCACTAGCATGCGCTGATCCGCGAACCACCCCTCCGTTTGATCCTGGCCCAAGGGGGCTCGAGCTAACGAACAGGCCTGCGATCACTATGATCCGCTCAGGTCCTTGTAGCCAAGGGTTGAGCCCGTCACTTGTCGCCACCGGGAAAGCCGCAGGCACACGATCATATGCTGGTGCCGTGGACAGGACCGCCTATGCGGAGCGCGGGACCCATCACCGATGACACCGGACCTCTCGCCGAGTGCCGATTTCGCTACTGGGTGCGTTCATCGCCTGGGCAACAGGTAACAAACGCAACGACCGAATGTCGTTACCGCTGCGACTGCAAATGCCGCTGAGCTCCAGGCCGGCCGCGGGGGGTCACTGCGGGCGAGAACGTCTCCGATGGGCGAGTCCGGGGCTCGGCCTCGATCAGCACATCGACCAGCGTCTCCGGCACCACGACCTGGCCCGGCGGCAGTTTCTCCAGTGTTCCGATGCGGTTCACCTGAGCGATGACGACGCCGCCGCTTTTATGGGTTGCTCGAGCAATGGTCGTGCAATCACGCGTCATCGCAATGTCGGCGGTTCCCTCCATGAAGGCGACGCCGACCAGCGCCGCATGGATCGTGAAGCCGGGAAACAGCAACGCCTCATCGCCCGCCGGGTGAACCAAACGAACCAGATGCTCCCGCGTGCGGCAATTCAGGCGGCCGCCGCCATTGCGAGGATCGGTAAAGGTGCCTAGGCCGCTGCGGCTGAGGTGACCCGGCAAACCCTCGGCGATATCGCGGAACAACCGCTTGATGACCCCCACCGGCAGGCTGTACGCCTCGATTTGATTGGCCACCGCAAGCGCCTGCAGGCCGGGGACTGGATGCCACTGACCCCCAACCACCCGCCGCACAAGGCCCTCATGGGCCAGCAGATTCAGGCCATGGTTGCGGCCGTATCCGTGGGTGGCCGAATAGACGATGGTCAGGTCGTTCGGCTGGCGGTTGTCAGCGAAGGCATCCGCGATAGCCGCGGCCAGGCCATCGCTCAGCCAGCCCACGGCAATCGTGATGCCGGAACGCAACAGCCCCGCAGCCTCTGTCCCCGAGGCGGTTTTCCAGTGCCGTAGCGGGCGGACGTCAGGTCCCGTCCGGGTCGGCAATGTTAGCATCGCAAGCATGCTCCCCGGGTGTGAGACTGATCGTCATCGTTTGGGCCTGGCCACCTGGGCCTGCAATGACGACAATAGCGGATCGATGGTAACCATTTCGGAGCGGATAGGAAATGACATCAATGGGATCGCGGATGGGTCCATGTCTAATCACGTAGTTGTGGCATTACTTCGGAGCACATCAACCGAAGCGACCTGACCACGCGGTCGTGTGGGATGCGCATGCCGCAGTTCATTTCCGCCAGGATACCCGACAACCCCAGCGTTTCCTTCAGTCCGGCGAGGCGATCAGCCACCATCGCCGGTGTGCCGACGACGATTTTGCTTTTCAGCACATCCTCATAATCGATCGTCTGCAGGCGCTGACCGCGTTCGGCGCGGTTTTCGATCGCGCGGGCGCCTTCCTGTGCAGCTGAGGCCTCGATCCGCTCACCGAGATATTTGTAGAAGAACATAACGCTCTCGTGCGGTTCCTCGCGCGCCTGCTGCTCGGTTTCAGCGATATAGACCGGAACGCGGAGATAGACCTTGCCATCGCCAGGATGCCCGGCGGCGGCCCAGGCCTCGCGGTAGACGCGAAGGTTCGGCACCAGTTCGTTCAGGTCGCCCAGGCGGGTGGCGACGAAGATCGGCATCCCGGCCTCGCCCGTCTGCTGATAGGTGTCGGGGCTGTTCACCGCGATCCGCAACTCGGGGTACGGCAATTGGAATGGTTTCGGCACCACGCAGATATTTTCGAAATGATAGAACTGGCCATGGAACGAGAAGATTTCCTGTGTCCAGGCGCGCTTGAGGATTTCCAGTACCTCGGCGAAGCGCTCCCGGCTTTCCGCGTAGGAGATGCCGTAGGCCTGATAGGTGCGGGGAAATCCGCTGCGTCCGACGCCGAAGATCAGGCGGCCATGGCTGATGTGGTCGACCGTGGTGGCTTCCTCGGCGATGCGCACCGGGTGGCACAGCGGCAAGACCTGGACCGCGATGCCAATCTTCATGCGCGTGGTCCGCATGGCGACGGCGCTGGCGATGTTCAGTGGCGCGGCGAGGACCGAGCGTTCGGGGGCATTGTGGAGTTCCGCGAGCCACATGACGTCGAGGCCAGCGGCCTCGGCTTCGTCGACCTGCTGCGAAGAACTCCGAGAAGGCCTCGGCTTCGGTCTGGCCCGGCCGGCGCTGAAATTCGTGGAACATGCCGAATTCCATGTTTCGTCCTCATTCCTCATCAGGGACCAGCGTCGGCCGGTTTGGCGCGTGCTGCAAGAGTGGTGCGCGAGATGGGTAATCGGCCGCCTGCCGCATTCCCCGCACGCTCGCCACCGACCACTACTGGAACGGAGCGAACCTTGGGCAAGGTTGCTGGCCTCGACATCTCTCTCCGCAAAATGCCGTCCGTGTGCGCGACCGTGACAGACAACTCGTCTGGGGTAGGGAAAGGTGGAGAATGAACTTGGCGCGCTTCTCGAACATTGTCTCGGTGTCGGAGTGTCACGCTTTGCCTACCGTTACATTCTCTCCGTCATCGCCACGCTACTTCACCCGGGCGCGCTGATGGCCAGTCTGCCTGGCGGACGGCGGGTCGAATTCACTGACTTCACGCACATTCGTCAGGAGCTTGTTCAGCAAAAGCCTGATCGCCTTCAGTTCGGCCTCGGGAAAGATCGCGTTCAGCCGGCGCTCGCGCTCCGCAGAGACGGCCATAATCTGATCGCGTAACTTCCCCCCGGCGTCAGAGAAAACCATGATCCGGCGGCGGCCGTCTCGGGGGTCGACGGTGACCTGCACGAGTCCGCGACGCACCAGCCCTGCCAGAGTGCGGCTGGTGGCGCCCTTGTCGACGCCCATGATGCAAGCAGCGCGCTGCACGGTCAGCGCCGGCTCATGGCTCATGACCCACATCAGCCGCGCCTCGGCGAGGCCGATGCCAAACGCCTTGCGGTAGAGACGCGACGCGCCAGCCGCCAACAGGTTCGAGATGGCGCCAATCAGGTAGGGAATGCGTTCGTGATACTCCGCCAGGTCCGGCGATCTCGGCTTGTCGGATTGGCTCGGAGCGGTCATGCGGGATCTCGATACCGCACAGGGTCACACGCCGCCAGGACCAATTCGTTGACAAGGCAACTATCCGGACTTAGCGTCCACTATCCGGACGCAGCCGTCCGCTGCAATTGTCATGCGCGCGGCCATAGCGCCGACGGGAGGCAACCATGTTCTTGCGGAATAGTTGGTATGTCGCCGGCTGGACGCACCAGGTTCAGCCCGGAGCCCTCACTGCGCGGAAAATCCTCGGCGAGCCAATTGCGCTGTACCGCAAGCGGGACAATGATGTCGTTGCGCTGGAGGATCGCTGCTGTCATCGGTTTGCGCCGTTGTCGCACGGACGTCTGGAGGGCGACGATATTCGCTGCATGTATCACGGCATCAAGTTCGCTGCCGACGGGAGGTGCCTGGAAATTCCGGCTCAGGACGTGATCCCCGAGGCGGTACAGGTGATGTACCTATCCTGTGGTTGAGAAGGACCGGTGGATCTGGGTCTGGATGGGTGATCGGGCGCATGCGGATAGCGCGCTTATCCCCGACGCGCTGCATCACGAAGACCCAGACTGGCTGACAGGCACCGGCGAACTGGAGTATGACGCCAATTATCAGTTGATCCACGACAACCTACTGGATCTGACGCATCTAAGCTTCGTGCACGCGAACACGTTGGGCCGCGGCAGCCCGGCCTGGGGAACCGTGCAGCCAACTGTGACGCAGATCGAGGGCGGTGTGCGCGTCAGCCGCTGGCTGCGCGATCGAGGGACAACGCCGTACGTTCGAATGCCGCAGCGACGGTGGGACGCCTGGGCTAGCTATGATTTCGTCATTCCCGGGCTGTTTCTTCTACGCAACGCATTTTATCCGACCGGCACGGCGGATCGGTTCCCGGACGGACCCAATGACAGTCTTGAGCCGGGCTATGTCGTTGAGACCTCGCAGGCCATCACGCCGATATCCGAGCGCGAAACGATTTATTACTATTCCGGTGGCCAGTTGCGGCGTCACGCTGACGCGGCTCTGATTGAAGACCAGCTCAAGGCATTCGGGGTGGCGTTCCTGGAAGACAAAACGATGATCGAGGCACAGCAGAAGATTTTCGATGAGACCGAAGGCCGATCGATGATGACGCTGACGTTCGATCGCTCGATCGCGATATTCCGCCGCCTGATTGCGAGATTAATCGAGCAGGAAGCAAACGGCCGCGCGAACGCCGGTCGTGCTGAGCTGGCCGCCGCGCAATAAGATGCACCGTTGGGCGCGGCGACAGGCGAACGCATGACCGTGAGCGATGAGGCCGAGGTCATTGCCGCCACGCTTGAGCTGGTCTCTGAACGCGTTGGTGATCCGACGCCGCACGTGTTTCGACGTCTGTTCAGTGAGAATCCCGACCTCGAAGCACTGTTTGTGCGCGACAACGGCGGCCTCGTGCGCGGCCAGATGTTCCAGGTTACGATCGAAAGTCTGTTGGATTTTCTTGGCGATAAAGCCTATGGCGCCAATCTGATCCAGATCGAGCGCGTCAACCATCAGGGATTGGGTGTTGAACCCAAGGTGTTTGACACGTTTTATGTAACCGTGTTGGCGACGTTCAAAGAGATTTTAGGTGCCGATTGGACCGCCGAAAGAGAACGCGTCTGGACGAAGGTTGTCGGCGAACTAACCCTGGGCAGACGCGCGACAGACGGTCAACCGAGCGACCAAACTGCCCATGCAAAGCCTTCCAGCTAACTGTCGATACTTCGCTAGCTGCAGTGAGACGCGCCTGAGCCGGCCATGGATCCCTCTGTTAAGGGGTGGCGGCAGTAAGCGCACCAGCTCGGACCCCTCGGCGTCACGGCTCGCCTTCGCGATATCCCGTAGGCTCGTCCCCGATATAAAAAGGCTCAGCTACTTGTCCACTCGAGGAGACGTTTCCCGCCGGACTAAACGGGGCCGGTCACCCGTCGCAGGGCGCCAATATATGCCAGGAGCAGACCTTCGAATCGTCAATCCCCAGACGAGGGGCAGACAAAATTTTGTCAAGACAGATCCCATCTGCGGGTTGGTTGAGGCTCTTGAGGCGGCCCAGCCACTGAACGCGGCACAGATCGGTCCAAGCAGCCGGCGCAGCCCTAATTCGCGGGCGTCTCGTTGCGATGACTGAGGAAGTGTGACGACTAGTTTGAGCCCTTCATTGAGATGGGCGATCGCTTCGGTAAGGGCCCATCGTTTCAACGCCAGTTCGCCGGCCGCCTGCCAAAGTGGAATGGCGGCTTCGGTAAGGCCCGCCGCGGTGAAGTGGTGGGCCAGCACCTCGGGTTCGGTGGTCGTGAGATTCGGGAAGCGCTGCTCGATCACGCGTGCGATTTTGCCGTGCAACTCCTGCCTGCGGCTCTTGAGCAACGAGTTAGTACGCCGCCTCCTGTACCAGCGCGTGCTTGAAGGTGTAGACAGCATCGGGCGGCGTGCCGCGGCGGAAGGCCAGCCCAGACTCGCTCAGCCGCACGAGTGAATCATCGAGTTGAGCCGCAGGCGTCGGCGCCACCGCGGCGATCAGCTCGTAACTGAATTCGCGCCCGATCGCTGCCCCGATCTGGGCGACCTCCTTCACCGGTATGGACCGATCCAGCCGCGCCATCAGCAAGTCTCGCAGCGTGGCCGGAACGGCGACTGCGGGCGCCGAGCCACCATACTTGCAACGATCGTCTGCAGCAATCAACCCACCCGACTCGAAAATGGACTTGGTCAGCTCCTCGACAAACAGGGGCACGCCGTCGGTCTTGGCCAGAATCTGCTCAAGCAACGCCGCGGGCAGCGCTTTGCCGCCGGCGAGCGACGAAACCATTGCCGCGCTCTCCGCCCGGGTCAGCTTAGACAGATTCAGGGCGCCGACATGGCCTTGTCCGGACCAGCGCGACTGAAACTCTGGCCGGTGGGTGAGCACGATCAGCAGCGGCACGGTTTTCACGCGGTCGATCAGCAGATCCAACACCTCCAGCGTGGTGGGGTCGGCCCAGTGCGCATCCTCGAACAGCATCACGCTCGGGTGCTTTCGCGCGGCCGCTTCAGTGAGATCGACCAAGGCCCGCAGCGTCTCGTCCTTGTGCTTCTGGGGCGTCATAGATAGGGGGCCGTAGCGCGTCTCGCACGGGATCGACAGGATCGACGCGACGAACCGGACATCAGCCAGCGGGCGGCCATATTGCGTGAAAACTAGTTCTTCCAGCTTGTCGAGTTTCGCGTCCGTCGTTTCGTCGCGGGTGAACTTTAGCATCCGTTCGAAATTGTCGATGACGGGCCAGAAGGCACTGTTCACGTTGTAGGGCGAGCATTGGAAGCGCAGCGCGTGTGCTTGCACGCCTTGGGCCTCGAGCCGCTCGCGCAGCGCGCTCAGAACGCGGCTTTTGCCGATCCCTGGCTCACCCGACAGCACCACCACCTGGCCTTCGCCGTCCTTCGCCTGTGACCAGCGGCGAAGGAGCAGATCCAGTTCCTCCTGGCGGCCAACCAGCGGTGTCAACGCTTGATTGCCGCGGGCTTCGAAGCGGCTCTCCGTCACCAAGGCACGCTCCACCCGCCAAGCGTGAATCGGTTGGGCGATCCCCTCCAGGTCATGTTTGCCCAAATGGCTCAGTTCAAACGCATTGCCCGCTAGGCGACGGGTCGAGGCGGCGATGACTATCTGGTCGGCGGTGGCCAGCCCTCGCAGCCGAACGGCGAGTTTCGGCGTGTTGCCCACCATGGTGACCGTCTCGGTGGTGCAGGTTGCGACGACGATGCCGGTGGCGATCCCAACACTTACGTGCAAGGGCACGCCTACTGCGGTCGTGAGCTTCGGCAAGGCCTCGACCAGCGCAAGTCCGGCCCGGATGGCGCGCTCGGCGCCATGCTCATCTGCCTGCGGATAACCGAAATAAGCCAGCACGCCGTCCGTGGAGTGGTCCCCAACGTGGCCATTGTATCGCTCAACGATATCTGTGCAGCACCGGGAACAAGCAGCCGTCACCTCGGCCAGGTCTTCGAGATCGAGGTGGGCTGAGAGCATAGCCAAATCGGTGACGTCGCAAGCCATGACCGTGAGTTGCCGACGTTCGGCCCGGCGTCTTTCGGCTGGTTCCGCGGGCGTTACTACAATGAACGTTCCTGAGTTCAGCGACGGATCAGTCGGGGCTAAACCGTCAACAAGACGTTCTTGCTTCTCCCGCGTACCCAGACTGCGTCGTTGTGCCGGCATGTCTGACCCAATCGACAACTCTGCGTCTCTGACATCTTGCGGTAGGGTTTCGCTTACACCTTCGGCCGGCAATCGCGTGACAGGCGCAACGAAACGGTACCCCCGTCCGGATACCGTTTGGATACAGCTTTCCGATCTTCGGCCGCCGTCGAGAACTTTGCGTAGCGCCGTAATCTGAACGGTCAGGTTGTTGGTTTCGACCGAGGTGCCCGGCCAGACCTGGTCGATGATGGCATCTTTCGTCACCAGCGTGCCGGGCTTTCGCAGCAGAACGGCAAGGATGTCGAGCGCGCGCGAACCGACCGCGCTCGGCGCCCAAACGCCCATCGCGTCCAGACGCAATAACCGTCGGAGATCGACATCGAAGCGAAAGTCCTCGAACGCAACCATTCCAGGGCTGATCAGGGCGTCCATCTCTCGCAACCCCTTTCATGTGGCGCCAGCGACGCAAGTCACCAAGCTCTCGATCGTGTCACATCCTACACGTCAGGCGATCTAAAGGAATTCGGCAATATCTTCGCACTTAGCAATTCTTAGCGATTTTTCCCCGCGAGGTGATGGATTTTTAGCAGAGGAACAGTTGAGGATTGACCGAGTTGACACGCGGATCGCGGCCCCGCCGCACTCGATGATGGTCGATCTGACGAACGAGCCGTTTACTTCGCGGCCTTCTGATCGCCGCCGCTGATTCCGGTTGAGCCGGCTAGCACCCTTTGGGAGAGAGAAAAATGAGCGGCACAAGAAGTTTGATACTGCACACTGCCGAAATGGCGACGGTGGTTGGTTGCTTCTCCATCTCCATTCCGGCAGTCGCGGCGGGACCCGGCGAAGGTAGCCTCGCCTTTGTTGCTACGATTACGAAACGGGAATCTTTTCATACCCTCACATCGTCTTTCGTATGACTCAACGATATCAGCCCGTACTGAAAACGATCATGAAAAATCATCAAATCCCATTGCTAATGCTACTTCAGTTCGGAATTGTAGACCACACTGCCCTTGCCGCCGACTTTTCCCGCGCCAATCTCAGCGGCGCTCATCTGACAAACGCCGACCTGCGCGGATCCGACTTGAGTGGTGCGAATTTGGCTGGGGCTGATCTAAGTGGGTCTGACATCAGGGAAACCAATATCACGCAACAACAGTTAGACAGTGCCTGCGGTTCTGAAACACAATTACCGGCAGGCTTGAGGATCAGCCCATGTCTTGCCCCCAATTCCTCCCCCAGGCCGTCTGCGGGCGAAGTTGGACGCAGGATGATGACGTCAGCAGCATCACCAGGCGGTGCCCCCGCAATAACATCTACGCCCACGCAATTGCCAGAAACAAAAATGTCTTTCGTCGCGGCGATCCAGGATGAGGCGACAAGTGTTATTCGCGAAGCCCCCAAATGTACGGACAAGGGGCTAAGGGGAATGCTGGTACTGGCAACCCCGCCGCGACCCGGATTTCCGTTGGAGGCAACTACGTTTGCGAGCCCAAGTCGCACCTTCACCACCGTGACCACAAAGGGAGAGAATGTGGCAGAAACTGATTCCTCGGCCGAAGCCATAGGAAAAGTGTTAAACACCCGGGCAGCAAATTATGTGAAGCAATTAATGCGAGGCTGTTCGTTCTGATCTTAAAGAACCCGAGCCTGGTACCCCGTCTGGCGAGATGCGGGGGGCATCAGGCTTCACGTCGAAGCTCGATGGTGAGCCAGGCAGCCAGGGCTTACGCTTCTTCTGCGGCTACTCCGTGATAAATGCAAGATTTTGCTTGACTGGATCGAGCCTCTTGTCACCGTCGCCGCTTCGGCTTCGCCGGCCTGTAGTCTATCAGACTCGCGTGGCTCGCCTTCAACTTTGCTTCTCCGAACTGCGCCTTCGAATTGCGCCGCTGTTTGCCGCATCAAGGCACCGGCGCGGCTGCGTTTCAAGTAGCTAAACGACAAAATGGTTCCAACAATCATCGAGGAAGCGAAAATGTTCAAAACTCTGTTCACGACCCGATTCTTCAAGCCTCTCGGAGTCAGCTTGCTGGCGGGCACGGTCGCGGCGGCGGTGCTCCCGCTCGCCGCCCATAGTGCGGACATGGCCAAGGAAGGAACCGACAGCACTACGAACACATGGATGGTGACATCCCCCACCAATCCCATAAAGGTGGGAGACCACACGGCCGGAACGTATGAGATCAGCGGCACTCGCCACGCTGACAACCGTGACGCTATGATGACCAACATGGGCCTGCGGTGTCTTGGAATATACGAAATCGTCGGCACCGGACCCGAAAGGGAGCACGGCTCGTGCGTTTACACAGACAATGACGGCGATCAGATCATGTCGATGTTTGAACGCAAGACTGAAAGCGGCGGAACAGAAACGTATGTTGCTGGAAGTGGTAAGTTCGCGGGCATCTCCGGAACCGCCGAATGGACCGTTCTCCAGTTCCCGCTCAAAGCAGACGACAAGCTCCTAAGAGGTGTCGTGGGCGAAAAAGTCCACTGGAAGCTGCAGTAGCACGAAGGGGTAACTGCTTAACCCACACCCCGGTTGGGCAGTTACCGGCCCCCTCAGCTCCCCGAGTTCAGTAAGCTCGCTTGTTGCACTCAAGTGCGAAGCCGGATCGAACAGCGGGAAATGAGCCTGGATGATATCGATCTGGAACTGCCCGAAGCGCTCGCCGAGCGATCTCGAAGAGCAGGCCGGCGAGCCCGAAGGCTCTCAAAAGGCCCATGGAGTTAGAGTCAGACCCTCCTTGGGGATGAACCCCGCCAGGCGTTTCCGCATCGACAGGACCCGACGTTCCGGTCACCAGAAAGTCCAGGTCGCGACGACAGAACCGGTCGCGCGTTTATACCCCTGCCCCTGATGACAGGACGGGTTGACGGGACGGCCTGTTCCGACGGTCTAACCTCCTCTCATAGCCGTGCGCCAACCCTTCCGTGAGTACGGCGCGGAACGACGAAGCGAAAAACGGGATGTTCGATCCGAAAGATAAGCGGCAGCAACGCAAGATTCGCTGCCGTTCTGATCGACCCCCCTCGGTGAGCACGGTCGGGCGCGCGACGCAGGGCCCGCGCTTCCGGCCACATGTGGCGGCGCAGTTCACACTCCGGCGATGGAGTTAGGGCGGGGCAATGCCAAGGTATCAAAACTGAACTCCATACTGGATAATCGTCGGAGAAGAACATTCAACGCATGATGACGACGCATCTTACAAACCTGTACGTTACCGTTGCCATGTGCCTGGCGGTACCGGGTGGCTCACTTGCTGTTGCCGCCACTCCGCAGGCCCCAGCGATCAGTGAAGACGCTCGCGCCGCTGTGGCGCAGATGGGCAAGACGCTGCACCGCAAGGAATTCTCGTTTCGGGCCAGGACTATCCGGCCGTATGCAAACGAGAACGGTGCGATGCTGCGTATCGAGCACGACTTCAAGGTCACGGTTCGCCGACCGGATCGGATGCTGATCGACGCCAACGGCGATGATGGACCGGTCAAGTTGTTATACGACGGCAAGACCGTCGCTCTTGCGCTCGATGCCGCCGGCAGCCGGTACGGCGCTGCCGGTTCCCGACACCATCGCGATGATGATGCACGTTGTGATGGGTCGCTTCGGGCTCGACTTTCCTTTGGCCGACTTTCTCACCGACGCGCCTGACAAGGCATTCTTTCAAGGCGTCACGTCCGGCCGGGAGATCAAGTCGACGGCGTGCATGCGTTCACCTAGTGTTTTACCAGCCGCCGGGCATCGAACTGGAACTTTGGCTTGAGGCGGACCGCGGCGTGCCGCGAAAACTCATCGTCATCGACAACAATTCCCAAGCCGAACTTCAGCGCCGAGATGTCCGATTGGGACTTCACCGTGCATCCGGCCGATGCAGACTTTGCTTTCACTCCACCAACGGGTGCCAAGGAGGTGGATTTCGGCGCTGCTCTCAGCGGGCAGCTTACAGGAGCTTCACAATGAATCGCTCCATTCGGATCTCGCTCGTCGTTTTGCTTGGTTTTGCCGCCCCATTGCAGACATTCGGATGGGGAACTGTGACCGGCCCTCGCGGCGGCAACGCAACGACTGGTCCGAGGGGCGCCGGCTATGCGCAAGGTCCCAATGGCGCGGCGGCCGTGCGAGGCCCATACGGTGGCGCTGCTGCCGTCGGTCCGAATGGTGGAACGGCGTATCGCCCACCCGCTTATGGGAGCCCTGGCTATGGCGCTCCGGTATATCGTGGTCCGGTATATACCGGCGCTGTTTACAGGCCATATGTCCGAGCACCCTATTACGGTGCAGTCGTCGCGGGAGTGACAATTGGCACCGTAATTGCTGTCACGACGCCACCACCCCCACCGTCACCAACCTTGTGCTGGTTCTGGTCGACGCCGGCAGAGTTGCCGGTGCCAGAGCACAGCGACATGGTAGCGGAACACATATAATTCCGCACTATTGGTCGGCACGGCATGGTAGGCAAAGTACTTGCGACGATCTGCGCGAGCCATGTCCCGACTTCAGGAATGGGCACGTGCATTCGTTTCCGCAACGCTTCCTTGATCTCCCGAAGCTTTGCCATCATGCGATCTCCCCGCGACTTCCTTCGGAGTTGAAAGACGCCCCGCCGAGATTTGGCGCAGATGAACACAAAGCCGAGGAACTTGAAGGTCTCCGGCTTTCCGAGCCCGCGCAGTTCGCGGTTCCGCGCCGCAAAGCGGCCGAACTCGATCAGGCGGGTCTTCTCCGGATGCAGCGTCAGCGAAACCGCCCGCAGCCTCTCGCGCATCTCATCCCAGAAGCGCCGGGCGTTATCCTCATGCTGGAAGCCGACGACGATGTTCCGTAAAGAACGACGGGATATCGGCGTCCAGTATGAAGCTCACCTTCTTGCTGCAAATCCCGACATAGAGTGCGTCCAGCGCATCATGCTGGCCGCACCCGGGTCAGAACCCATAGGAGAACCCGAGGAAGTCCCCCTCGTAGATCTCGTTCAGCACCGCCGCCACCGCTCTCTGGACGATCTTGTCTTCCAGCGCCGTGACCGCGAGAGGGCGCCTGGTGCGGTCTTCCTTCGGCATATAGCTCCGACGGGACGGTTGCCCCGGATACGCCTCTGATTGGACCCTTGCGTGCAGATCCTCGATACGCTGATCGAGACCCTGTTCGTAGGTTTCCCATGTCACGCTGTCGATGCCCGGCGCCACGTCACGCTTCAGCGTATAGAACGGGGGGGAAATGCTCCGTGGTCGCCAAACTTGATCGACTCAGCCGCGACCGTGGCGTTCATTTCTACTCTCATGGTCCGACGCATGCGTGATCGGCATACTCCGCGCCGCAGAACAATTGTACTCGTTGGCAGAAAGCGACCGAACCGTTAATACGCCGGGCCAGGATACGGATAGTAGCATCCCACGGCAGGGTTGTAGCCGTAAGGGTACTGGGAGCAATACCAAGCAGGGTAGTAGCCCGGGTAACCGTAACCGAGACCGTAACCGAAGTCGTAGCCAAGAAAAACACCGCCGAAGCCAATTATGGCGCGGCCTCGGAATCTCCCGAATTGCCGATCGAAGCGCGGATCGAAGTGCCCACCTGCGAAGCCTCGCCCAACGCCGAAGTGGCTGCCTGCAAACACATGCCCTTCGCCCAAGTGGCCCCCACCACTCCCACGCCCGCCGCCTTCGTTTGCGCCCGCAGCCACGGGTGATTGTGCGACCCCGATGGCGAGCGTGGCAGCAGTGGCCAGATACCGTAGCCGGTGCATATTGCTTCCTCCTGTAGATGTGGAGCGCCCGAGATATCCTATGGTGGTCGGAGGGAGATGCTGGCATCAGTTCCCCCTCCGCTCGTAAGCAGGGCCGTTATCAGCCCGTTGAGATATATGGGCTACGCTAGGACCGCCGACCTCACGTTGCGGCCGTCGCGAAGCTTGCTCAATGTACCGCTCCAAAGGGCGATCCGCGCCTCGATGCTGCTGCACGCGGCAAGCATGACTCGTTCGGCCTTATCCCGTGAGTTCTTCAGCAGATCTTCCAATAACTCTTTCCCCTTGGGGCCGTGGCTGTCGCCATCGAGTTCGATGTGCCGATCGACGTAGTAGATGAAGTGACGAAGGTCGTGTTCATTGTGCTTCGCGCCATAGAGCGTCTTGAGAAGGCGGTGGAACATCTCAGGGATGATGTCCTCACGACCGTAAAAGAATGCCGCCAAGACCTCCTCCGTCGTGCCTGTATTGGCCAGATCCATCGTATGCGTAACGAACGCCCGCACGTGTCGCGCCACACCAATCCGCGTAAGCACTACCTCGACCGGATCGCCTGCCCGTACCATCGAGCAGAAGGTGTCGAATTGCACGGTGCTGGCACCAACGTCCTTCATGGCACGCAGATACAACTCGAGATGACTGACATAGAGGCCATCGGGATCGACATCCGTCTCCTCGCCGATCACGATATCATTGATCAGGCGGGCGGCCTTGGGATTATCCGCGGGAAGCCACGGCACACTCGTGCACGTCATCTCTTGCTGCAGTCGCTTCAGCAGCGACATGAAATCCCAAACGGCGAAAACGTGATCTTCCATAAACCGCCTGAGATCATCGACGGAAATGACATTTGCGTAAAGCGGATGATCCAATAGCGTGTCGCGAAGGCGGGCAAGGTGGTCAATATTGTCAGTCGACATCTTTGTATGCTCCAGGTATAGAGGCGATAGTCTGGGGAAATTGAGTGTTGGTTCTCACTCCTACTGTTGTTGAGCGAGGGCTGCATCGCAGGCCGTGACGATCACCCTAGGTCGGCGCCTGCGAGGATTGCTTGCAAATGATACCGAATAGGCCTTTCTGGTTGAAACGCCGCGTGTCCGGCCGCAAAGGCTCGGCGGTGCAGACGAACGAGGGATCTTCCGGGTGGGCCTTGGTGAACGTATCGAAGGCGGGATTGACGTCGATATCATCGACCACGATGACGCCGCCGGGGGACAGATATCGCCACGCACACTCGAGCTCGAAAATGACGTTACGGTTGCTGTGCATGCTGTCGTGAACGAACAGATCGATCCGGCCGAGGCGCGAAAGCAGTGCTGGTAGCCGGCGCCGGCTGGTGCCCGCTATATAGGTCCACCGATCGACGGGCACGCCGGCTTGACGCACTGCAACCCCAACTTCCTGGCGAGTCACGGGGTTCAATGGCGGGAGATCGATACTCCACAATTTGCCCGCACCGATGGTTTCAAACGCCTCCAGTATTAAGCGCGACGTCATGCCGTGCGCCACTCCGGTTTCGACCACGCTGACGGGTCGCAGGTGACGTACCAAACACCAGATTGCCCGTACCGAGTCCCGCATCTCCGTCGTTCCATTCGTGAAAGCTGAACGGGCCGACCGCCATGCCTTGTGCTCGTAGTGTCTCCACGACGGCAGACCATAACGGCCAGAAACCCTCCCCTTCCGACTCTGATGACATCCCCAGACGGCGGCGCAGCGCAGACTCCCAGTCGGGATCCGCGATATAGCCAATTGTATTGGCGGATTCGATGCGAGAGTGGAAGCTGTCTTGAAGCGCCGCTAGCGTATCAAGTGGATCGCGCGCCGCCTGACTGAGAACCAATAACGGATGCCGCCGTAATGTTTCGAACATGCTGCGACCTCGACAATCAGCCATTTGGACTTCGCGGTTTAAGACATAGCGCCGACCGCGAGTTTTAGAAGTTAAAAGCGCGACGTTCAGAAGTTAAAAGGGGGACAGAATTCATTTCACTATACTTTGTCATGATGGCAAGGAATAGATGCCGAGTCGTAATCTGAAATGGCGCCGGACGGCAAAGGTAGTGATGAAGGCACGGGCATTTGAGGATTGCTGATTTCAGGGCAGCGAAAGTCTCAGCAATCGGCTCCGGGGCGAGAGGTTTCCAGACTTTGTCCCGGTCTTGTCTGCTTCCCCGCCTCCTGGCTACTTCTTGCACCTGATAGCGTCCGGCATCAAAGAGCTGACCAACCCAATAGCCGCCCAGGGGCTGATTGCCTCAAAATGTCCGCCCCACGTTGAACGCGATGAAGCTGCGGTCTGCCAGCGGCTGCACGGTCGCCGAGCCGATAAACTCGGTTGCGCGCACCGCCAGGGGCCAGACCTTGCGCCACGTTGCCTGAACCCAAGCGGACATTGCCGGTACCGCCGACCATCTCGGCGTCCACGCTGGACCGGCCGCCGATCCCCGTAGTCGGCGGCGATGAACGGCGACAGGTCATGCGCCGCGCCGGCCGGGGTGGGTTCAGGCCGGACCACGAGCGGCAGGGGCGGGGGTTATCCCTGGGCGATCCTTTGATTCTACTCAGAAATCTTCGCGATTTTGGCAGAAATCAAAGCGGTAACTCGACAGACACGAATCACCCCTACTAGTGGCTGAAGCCGAAGTAGCCGGCCCATCCCGGTAGCGGTGGGTTCAGGGTCGGCAATCGGTATGAGAAATTTAACCGGGAGGTAAGCGTTTATATAACAGGGACATAAGCAGAAAAAAGAACGCCTCCCCGTGGTTGCGCCGATATAAAGGGAGGCCAGGTTTCCCGAGGGTTAGTACGCGCGGGCATTCCGAGGCGCGCGACGGCATCACGACTGCCAATCGAGCGCGCGGCAATCCCCCCTCGCGTGTCGAAGTGAAACACCGTGGCGCCGCGGCCCTTACGGGTTGAAGCACACCCCTGGCTGACAGCGGTGAGGCGGCTGCGCCGTTTTGTCGTATGGCCACCCCGCACCCGGCGAATGCCCGCCGAAGTTTGCTGGTGCCGTCGCAGCGTGTCCGGCCATGCCACCCCCGCCACCCTTCGCCGCGAACGTCGGGGCCGCACCCAACAGCATGAACGCGACTACCGCGACCGCAAGCATCATCGTCTTCCTCATTAGGTCACTCTCCCCTTGTGTTAAGCATCACTGCCTCGACCACCGTACGCCCTTGCGCCAGGGCATCCTGGCCGCTCTGACCTCGACCGCCGAGGACACTGCCGATGCTGTGGACGCTACAGCATGGATCTTTATTCCCGGGGTTTCCATCTGCGCCTCGAACTCCTCACCATCGTCCGCCACTTTGCGTCTGGTGACACGAATGTTGGGTCGGGGCCTTCATCACGTGCATGTCGAGCCAGCAGCCGCCGGTGACGTCCGCCTCGGCGCGGATCTTCTTCATCGCGTGGGCGTAGAAACGCTCGACGCGCACCCTTGGCAGCTTCATCTTCCAAATCGGGATCGTGGCCACCCAACCGGACAGGTCACCGTGCTTGGGGATGCGCCAAGGGTAGTCGTCCTCTTCAATAGACGGGACGGTGCTTTCCTCGTTGGTATTGGCAACGATCGACTCGTCGATGACGATCGGGGCACGCAGCAAGGCCCGCTGGCCGCGCACAAATGGCGTTTCGAGGTCGTCACCATACCGCCAGATGCACACCCGCCGGTTGACGTCGTGCACCCGCTTGTTGGTTCACGCGAGATAGCGAAACGCCGTCCGATCGTTGGTGAGCTCTTCCGAGTGAACGCCTTTTCCATCCCCCCGGCCGATGTCCTCTGGCAAGTGGACACCGACCGCCGGGCTCCTCGCAGCCGTGCACCCCGACCAATCAACCGGGCCCCACGATTGGAGACCTGCCTTCGGGGATCGTCACACGTTCGACCTGGGGGCGTCTCGCTGGGACCGGGAAGCCTCGCTACATTGCTACATTGCCCCTAATCGAGAGGTGAATAACCCATGGACGATGCCGGCGACGGATCGGACAGCATCGAAGCCCCGACCTCCTGGATGGTCGCCGGTGTCGCTCTGGCCGTACTGACTATCTCCTACGGGCACCGCTGATCACGGTGGTGGCGCTCAAAACGATCGCTGCTGAGTTCGGCACTCCGCGCTCGGCGCCCGCCCTGGCGGTGTCGTTGACCTATTTATCGGTTCCGCCATAGGTGGGATCGCAATGGGCTGGCTCGCGGGCTGCATCAGATTGCGGCCGTGGCGTTGAGTTGCGGCACGATGATTGCGGCCGGTCTTGTGTGCTGGCCTCGTTCGGCGTGCTGTATCAGCTCTACCCCAGCAACCTGCTGCTCATCGGTCTTCTGGGTGCATCCGGCATGTTCTCGCCGATGATGGCCTATGTGACGCGATGGTTCGACCGCCATCGCGGCTCCGCGATCGCACTCGTGTCCTCCGGACAGTAGGTGGCCGGCGCGGTGTGGCCGCTCCTGTTCCAGCTCGGGGTCGATGCGTTCGGCTGGCGACCGACGATGCGAGCCTTCGCGATAGTGGGACTCTCCGATCGCCCTGAAGGCGCCTCGCTGCTGGCAGCCATCAAGCCCGGTGATGTGCTGGCCGATTTGAAGCAGCGCCGCCGCGGGGCGGTGCAGGATGGTGGCGCCAGCCCCAGACCGGCACCGTGTGCAAGGCCGAGGCGGCATGTCGGCCTTGATCTTCTTGCGCGCCGGAGGCATGGGCGGATGAACGAATGATTATGCTGCCGCGCCCTTATGGATACGCCAGCATCGCCCACATCAGGGCCGAACGGTAAGCAGCAGGCTTATCGAGGTGAAGGCTCTTGACGATGCTAACCACAACCATCGCGCTGCTCGCAGCGTTCTCCGGCCCAATGCAAGCCGGTCCCTCCGCCGGCAGCGATCAACTCCTGCTCGTGGCGGACAGCGCCCACACTTTGTTCACGCCCAATGCGCCGGATCCTGGCCGAGCCGGTCAAATCTATGAGCTTCCGCAAGGCGGCTTCGGCGTTACCACCGGGGGCACTTCGCACTACCAGACCCTGGGGACGCCCGGCGGCAGCGGCATCACTGTTCCGAACGGCAACACGGCCAGCTTCATCGGTTCCGGCGGCCGGATTGGCATCGCCCAAACCCCGAACTGACGTCCGCGATATCATCCTGGCCGGCAAGGTGCGTTTTCGCTGAAACGGTCTCTCACCGGCCACAACCCACAGGCGAAATCGCCAGTCCTCGCCAAGTCGAACCGAGCCGCACGACGCCGACCTGGGCGCCGCAACTTTGTCAGCACTGCGCGAATACTTCTGGGATCTTACCATAATGCCCGTTAGGCGGCTCGGACCAGGGGACCTCGGGCTAATCGCCCTCAAACGCGAAACGCGCTTCCAATCGTTCTTCATGCTGATCACCGACCAGCCGCCGGTCTTCGCTTCCATCATCAACGAGTCCGAGAGCGTACCCACCTTGCTATCCGGCAGGCCGCCTGCGGGGCCGTAGGCGTATTCGCGTTGCGCATCATCGTGGTGGACGAGCATCTTCAGCCGAGTGCCGTCGCCCGCGCCAGTCTATTTCCAGCATAGCGCGATCACCATCCGAATTGCCAAACGCAGCATAGGGCCGCTTGCCAATGAACCGGTTGATCCCGATCGCCTTGCCGTCTCCATCGTCGATGAAAGCTGCCTTCGGCAGCCGCATCAACATTGGCTTGCCGTCTTTCATTTCATACTGCGTCTCGTCAAGCGACCCCACAACCTGCTCTGGCGGGACGCCATACACGCGCTGCGCATAGACACGCACGAACGCCTGCCCGCCGCCGGTAACGAAGTAGGTTCTGAATTGATTGGCGCGTAGATACTCCATCACTTCGAACATCGGCTGATAGACTGGTACTGCGATCCCGTGAAACCGCTCCTATCGCATCGACTGTGTTCTGAGTCGCCCCACTCACTTCACAGCCGCCGCCCATAGGAGTTGCTTCATCGAAACGCTGTACTAGATCGGTATAACGTCGCTTGAACCGAGGATCCTTTGCTGCCGCCAACCATTGCGCAACGATGTCCCCAAACGCGTCGGTGCTCATCCCGGAGTGGTGGCAGCGACGATCTCGAACCAATCGCGTTCGGTGAATTTGCCCACAGCCGCCATATCGTTGGATAGCGCCGACTGGAATGGCTCCTGGTCTGCCATTCCGGGTGCTGCGGTGCCAGTTCATGCACGCGATAAAGGGCAAAGGCAGCCTGCGCGTAGAGCGGATGCTCCGTCCAAAGCGTGCCGTCCTGATCGAACGTGGCGCTGCGGCCCTCCGGCGACACGAAAGCTTTACTCGATTGGTCCGTGGTAGCGCTGACGAAGTCTAGAATTGCTTGCTTCGCTGGCCCCTCGTTCCACGAAGCTAGCGGGACTGATGTCTGGGCCTTCGTGTCGGTGGACCTCAGCGTGGCGGCGGTTGCGACAATCGCCGACGCTGCCAGTAGCATCGACCGCCGATCCACGTTGACATGGGGAGATGCCGGACCGGCCACCGTAATCCTCCTCACCAACATCATGCCATTTCGGGCGAGAGGGTAGAGGCTGGGCCGGTCGCCGCCATGCGGTTTCGGTAAATCGTCGGCCACGTGCCGCGACCGAACGGCCACCAATGCGCGATAAACCGGCTTATCACATGCTTCCGTAACGGGCCTTCGCGTGTCAATCCCTTTCAAGTGGTTTGCCAAAAATAGCAGTCATCCTTGTTTTCTGGTTCGGCTAACGCGCCATTTTCTCGTCCCGGCCGCAAAGCGCTCCCGCATTGCCTGCGACTGAGGTCAAGGATGGCCTTTAGGGCACCGTCTGACAGCGAGAAGGGTTGTGCTCTACACTGAGGATTTTGGAACAACGGTGCGTATCCGGACCGTAAATGTGATCACGGGCCCTTTTTCAAGTTTAGACGCGAGGATGTGTCACGCGGCCGCCGTATGAGTTTTGCGTCCGGGTATTCGTCTCTTGGCGCCCCCATCCGATTTCAGACGTGGTGCGTGGTTGGTCAAGCGAGGGCTGAGGGCCCGGGTTCCTGGGTTGTTGGCCATCGGGCGGTCCCCGACACATGGCCGAACGATCAACCTGGTATAAACTGCGGAGGATCGCCGGAGGATCAAGTGATGACCAATGAATTCACCTTTGTCATGCTGCCGCCGCAGACTGATTTGACCCGTGAATGGGCCCGGCGGCTGTCGAAGTCCGTGCCCGGGATGAAGCTGGTTCTTACCGAGGACCGTGAAACCGCCGCCGCGGCGATCGTCACCGCCGATGCCGCCTTCGGCACGTTGCCCGTAGATCTGCTCGCGACGGCGCGCCGGCTGCGATGGCTGCAGGCACCGCAAGCCGCCCCGCCCGCCGGTTACTACTATAAGGAACTCATATCGCATCCGCTTACTGTCACCAATTTCCGCGAAATCTATAACGACCACATCAGCGCGCACATCCTGGCCTTCGTCCTGGCCTTCGCTCGCGGGCTACATGTTTATATCCCGCAACAACTGCGCCGTGAGTGGAAGAAGCCTGGGGAGGATCGGGGGGTGGTTCCGCTGCCGGGGGCGACGGCACTGATTGTCGGCCTGGGCGGGATCGGCGGCGAGACCGCGCGCCTATTGGCCGCGTTCGGCATGCGTGTACTGGCAGTCGATGCGCGCCGGTCCGACAAACCAGATTCGGTTGCCGAACTACATCCGCCCGAAGCATTGGACCGTCTGCTGCCACAAGCCGACTTCGTCATACTGACGGTACCGCACACGCCGGCAACAGAGGGTTTCTTCAACGCGACGAAATTCGGGCAAATGAAGCGCACTGCGTTCTTCATCAACATCGGACGCGGCATGACGACGAAGCTGGATGACCTTGTGGCTGCCTTGGAGGCTGGGAAAATCGCCGGCGCGGCGCTGGATGTTTTCGAACAGGAGCCGCTACCGGCCGAGCACCCGCTATGGGGAATGCCGAATGTGCTGCTGACGCCGCATATGGCTGGGTACGGCCCGCATCTGAATGAGCGGCGGTTTCAGATCATACAGGACAACTGCCGGGCGTTCGCCAACGGCGAGACGTTGCGGAATGTCGTCGATAAGGCGAACTGGTTCTAGGTCAGGGTCGGTTGGTTCCACCGTTTGGCCGGCTGTTGCGGCCCGCGGTCGCGCGACACACGCCCAGTTCTGGCACCGGCGCGCGGCGCAGGATTGATGTCACCCGCTCGCGCCTTGTCGTGAACGCGCAAGCCGCGTTGAGATCAGATCGGATAGTTCGTGCGGAAATCAAACGATTGGATCGTGCGATACATCAAGGAACCCCTTCGCCCGCCTCGGCAGCCTTTTGATGCCCGCTCTTCCCTTTATTGCGAAAACACTGCCTTCTCCGGCGTTCATGAGCACCTTCGTGCCTGCCGTTGCTCCGATCAAGCGGCGACATCACGTCCGCGTGACCATCGGTTCGTTCACAGGCGGATCGAGGCAAAGAGGGGTTGTCCACTATTCAATCTCATGCGATGTAACCAAGTGGACATAGCGTCAGCCCGTCGAAGGATCGGGAGACGATCGATGGGAGGCTTGATTGCGCTGTTTTCGAGTTTTAGCCGCGGCAATGCTTGCCGGTTCAGGAATGGTAGCCGCGGCTCAGGCTGATAGCCCGCGCAGCGCACCGATTTCTTTTTCGTTTACGCCGACGGATTACGCGGCCCAGTCAAATCTACAGATGGCGCAGAACACAGCGGCCCCGACAGACGGGTCCACGCCGGCGCCCGTATCGTCCAACTTCATCTCCAACTACTTTGCCAACTATTTTGCGGTCGTTGAGCAGGCGCAGGCCAGTCAACCGCACTGGATGACGCCAATAGTGACCGTTACGCCGCGCCTGGAGCAAGAGGTGCGATACGACCAGTTCTGGCAATACCGCGGCAACGGCCAGCAGCAGGACGTGTTCGACGGCGGCAAGGGCCTGGAACTGATCCCGACCGGAACCAACGAGGTGCTGATTAATCCGCCAGCCTATCAGCAAAGGGTCAACACGAAAAAAAATATCTATGGCTGGCTCGATGATCAGTTTTTGGTGGTGAAGCAACGCCTCCTGAGCGCCAACGAGCAGCAGGGCAACTATATCGTCACGGCCTTCCTCGGCGTTACGGCGCCGTCCGGCAATGCGAATTTCACCAATGGGGCATGGGCTATCACCCCAACCCTCGCCGCAGGTAAGGGCTGGGGCGATTTCGATATCCAGGCTACCTCGGGAATCTCACTTCTGACCAGGAACCAATCCAGCGTCGGCGACTCGATCGCGAATAATATTGCCTTTCAGTATCACTTCCTCGAATATTTTTGGCCTGAACTCGAAGTTAACCACACGTATTGGCTATCCGGCAAGCAAAGGGGCGGCAAAAATCAAGTGTACCTGACGCCGGGCATTATTTTTGGACGGTTTGTGATCCATGACCGGATCAAGGCCATTGTGGGTATTGGGTACCAGATTGCCGTGGCCCCGACTTACCAAGTCACCCCAGTACTGACGCCAATCTACAATCATGCATTGATTCTAACAACGCGGCTGACTTTCTAGGCCGGGCTTCGCCCCCGACAATTGCCGCATCTTTAACGCGGATGTCGGGGGCTAATCCAGCATACGTTGCGGGGGGGCTAGCACAGTTTCGGATAGCGTAGGTTCGCTCAATCGTGGCTCTGGTAATCATTTCTGATACAATTTGTTTGACCCGACCGGTTTGCAACCGCCTCCGGTTCAGCCCAAAAATTCCTGAAGCGGAGCTGCCCTTAGTCCAAGATTGATACTTGATCGATTTGAGATCCAAGATCTTGTCCGACCCGATCATTCGTGGCCCAGCCACGCACATTCTTCTAGCAGGTTCCTGGGCGCCAGATCCCTGGCGAGCCTCACCGTCCCACCAGGATGGGATCGCCTGGCACGATACACCGTGGTAAGTTCGACCCCAGCGGCGCGCTTTGCCTACCTGCCCGGTCGGTGATGGACGACGCAACACAAGGTCGTCGCTTTCGTTTGCCGCACTGGTACAAAGGCGGAGTTTCCCCTATGTCTGTGACCGGCTCATCGGACCTGATCGGAAGGGCGCCCGGCGGGCGGAAGCTGATCGCCGTGGTGTACGCCGACATGGTCGGTTACAGCCGCCTAATTGGGTTGGATGATATAGGAACGCTCGAACGGCTTCGGACCCTCCGCACTACTCTTATCGACCCAGCAATCCAGGAGCATGGCGGCAGGATCATTCAAACCGCGGGTGATTCCTTGCTCATCGTGTTTGACAGCATCGACGGGGCAGTCCGCTGCGCGGTCAAGATGCAAAAACAGGTGCCCGACCATGATGGCGATCAGCCACCCGATCGAGCCATTAGGTTTCGAGTTGGGATCAATATTGGCGACGTGATTGCCGATGGCACCGACTTGCACGGCGATGGCGTGAACGTGGCGGTTAGGCTTCAGGCCGAATGTCCCGCAGGTGGAATATGCGTCTCTCGGGCTGTGCGTGACCATGTGCATGGCCGGCTTGACCTCATATTCGACGAACTTGGTTCGCTCTCCCTGAAGAACATTTCCCGTCCGGTGGAGGCCTTTCTGCTGCGGCTCGGGTCAGAGGGCATCGGGCCGGGACTTGTTTTGCCGGTCCGACTTGCGCCCTCGAGCGCCACAAGGCCGAAGCCTCCACGCCTGTCCGTCCTGATAGCGCCGTTGCGAAATCTGGGCGTCCCCGAGGAGTATAAATATCTCGTCGAAGGTATTGCAGAGGATATTTCCACTGACCTGTCAGTGCATCCGGACACCTTCGTGGTTGACCCCTTCGAAACCCTGCGCCGCGGCGGCGATCCAGCCAGTCCGGGAGCCGTCGCCATCTCGCTTGGTGTAGGCTATGTAATTCAGGGCAGTATCCGCGGGATCGTCGACCGGCTATCGACAAACCTGCAACTGATCCACGTGGAGACTGGTGTTCGCCTGTGGTCGGAGCGATTTGATATTGACATTGGCGGCACTATAGATGCCGGCAAAGAAATCAGCAGCCGAGCGACGTTTACCCTCTTCCTGAAGCTCCTCGAGGATGCCCTTCGTCGCATCGAGACTATCCCGTCCGCGGAGTGGACCCCCGACGACCTCGCAACGCGCGGCAGGGCCTTGCTGGCTCGGCCGTTGACCGCACAGCGGGTCCAGGACCCCTTTCGCCAAGAGGCTCTCCAATGTTTTGAGCAAGCTCTTGCCCGTGCGCCAGACGCGATTTTTGCTCGGATGGGAATCGCGGGTCTCTTAATCTCGAAGGTTGGCATGGGCCAGAGCCCGAGCGGCGGACGAGATGAGGCTCGCGCCGAGCAATTGCTCGCTGATGTCCTTCGGGTCAATGGCCAGAGCGCAATCGCCCATACCCTGATGGGGACGCTTCGCCGACTGCAGTTTCGCTTCAATGATTCTCTGATCGAACATAGGGTGGCTTTGGAAGTGGCGCCAAATTTTCCACCGGCGGTCGGCGGTCTTGGGGTAACCTTGGCTTTTCTCGGGCAGCCAGACAAAGCAATTCCTCTTCTCGAGAGGAGTCTGCGGTTTTCCCCACACGCATATTCGGCACCCCTGTCCCTTGGCTGTCTGGGCCTAGCTCACCTGCTGCTAGGCGATACTGCGGAGGCTATTACCTCCCTCAGAACCGCTCGGGCGATGAATCCCCGAGTGTACCTGATTTATTGCTGGCTTGCCGCGGCACTGGGACAAAACGGGGAGTTGGATGAGGCCGGTGCTGCGTTGAGGCAAGCTATGGGGATGAGGCCAGATCTCGTCTCGTATATTGCTGTGCTGCTTACGCGAGCCAGTCCCCAGTTTGTCACGCTCTTCGAGCGGACCGTTTATGCCGGCTTACGACGCGCGGGTCTGCCAGACGTTTGGGCCGAGACCGGCGAACGCCCCCTGGGCTGGGTCGAGAATCAGTAGGATTGGCGCCACCACCCCTCGAGTGTATCGAAGTCGTGCCAATACTGACGCATGCCTAGGTGCGATGGAAACGGTGAAAAGATGAAATTCTTATAGAGCGCAAGCCCGTCCGGCTCTTGATTGATGGCATTCTTGATCTTCGGAGCCAGACCGAGCAGCCTCTTGAGGCCAGGCACTTGAGGAGTGGGGCCAGTGCAGATTGCCAATAGTCAGCCAACAACGAGCGTCGAAGCGCGTCACTATGCCTTGGAGACTAGAGCGCCAACACGACGACGCCGTAATCGTCACTATGAATACAAATGGGGTTAACGCGCAGTATCATGTATTCTTCACCGACCTGCGCGCTACTTTGGACCGCCCTCGGGCGAAATTCAACGATAGTGCGGTCGCCCTTACCAGCGGAGGCGCCGCTTTCTCGGCGGGTCTGGATTTTGACTACCACTTCCCGTTGTTTGCATGACAATCCGCCGGCGGTCTGATCACAGCGCTGGCTTCAATCATCGCATGAGTGCGGAAGGGGCCTCACAGGTCTCTTTGAGTGAGGTGCGTATCGGCATTCGAATGGCGGCCGTCTGCTACGAGGGTTATCAGACACACGGTTGTTCCATGCGCGGCAAGTGAGTTGACCTTGTTCGGTCAGTGCAAGTCTCGCAGGCTGTTGGCGTCAGGACTGGTGCCTTTTATCCGGATCGGGTTGCGTTGATAGTTTTGCAACAGGGTGCGGTAAACCATTCGCCGCACCAGATCGAACGGCCACTAGTACAGCGTTTCCATGAAGCGACTCCTATGGGCGGCGGCTGTGAAGTGAGTGGGGCGACTCAGAACACAGTCGATGCGATAGGAGCGGTTTCACGGAATCGCTGTACTAGAAGGGTAGGCATGTTCGACGATTAGCCTCCAGTCTGTACTTAAAGGCAATCAGGAGTTGTAGATGAAGATTCTCATCGACACTGCCGCTGTGGCGGCAGTACTGTTGGCCGCAGGGCCGGGCGTCGCGCAAACCACTCCAGGCTCGACCAAGCAGCCGAGGCAGAGCTTCGCCCACCCGAATGTGATCAAGCAGCAGGCGCAGAGTTCTGAGCCATCCTCAGGTCACCAAGCAGGCGACTCAGAGTCTGAGCCACTCCGATCCGACCTCGGACGATGTCGGGATGAAGCAACGCGTTGACGACCAAGCGACGCCCCCAAGTTGGCGTCGGACGTATGCCCGCGTTTAAATCGGATGTAGGCTTGGTCTGGTGGCGATTTGTGTTTGGCGGGAGGGCACGGATGACCAACGCGGCAGCGAGACGTTGTTCGTCCCGCCTCACGCCGGGACGGGAGCGATCCGATCGCCGCATTGGTAACGTGTGAAGTGCGGGCACCGCCGGATTGTTGTTGTCCGGCGCTGCGCCCGCCCGACCGGGCGCCTCGCCCTCACTGGGCGACCTGCGCTGGATCGGTGTTGGCGCCGCAGACCACCACGCCAACTCGGGCGCCTTCTGGCGGCTGGAACCGCCCGGACAGCAGTGCAGCGGCGGCAGTGGCACCGCCAGGTTCGGCGACAATGCGGAAACGGTCCCACAACTGACGTTGCGCCGCCCGAATCGCTTCGTCCGGCACCAACAGCGCGCCACTGACGAAGCGCTGGGCGAGGGGAAACATCAGCGCGCCAACCCGTCTCGCGCCCAGGCTGTCGGCGGCCACGCCGCCTGTGGAAACGTCGACCGGTTGGCCGGCGCGCAGCGCGTCATGCAGGGTGGGGCAGGCTTCCGACTCGACGCTGATTACCTCGGCACTTCCCGCGTACCAGGCGGCGATGCCTCCGATCAAGCCGCCGCCGCCGGTCGCCACCAGGACGTGGGTCAGGTTTGGCGCATCCTGCTCGAACTCTCGTCCCACGGTGCCCTGCCCCGCCAGCACCTCCGCGTGGTCGTACGCGTGAACCTCCAGCGCGCCAGTCTCGGCCTGACGTTCGCGGGAGGCGGTCAGTGCCTCGGCATAGGTGTCGCCGACCCGCACCACGCGGGCTCCGTAACTTTCGATCCGGGCGACCTTGGCGGCCGGCGTGTTGGCCGGGACGAAGATCTCTGCGGCTATACCCAGGGTGCGCGCCGCATAGGCGACCGCCGCACCATGGTTGCCGCCAGATGCAGCGATCACCCCGCCGGCCGGGAGCCTCGCCGACAGCAGTCGATTAAACGCTCCGCGAGGCTTGAAGCTTCCGGCATGCTGCAGCAATTCGAGCTTCATTGCGACGGGAGTGCCCATGCCGAGATCGCCGTACAGCACCGGGGTATGACGAACATACGCGGATATGCGTGCCGCGGCCGCGGCCACCGCTTTTCGATCAATCATGATTGTTAGACGCTGACATGGCGGCACATTCGCGACAAGTCGCTTCCTTTTCGTGGACGATGCGCTCAGAGTGCGGTCTCATGCACAGCCAGCGGCGAATGCACGGAAGCTGCGTATCGAGAGATGGAGACGCTGTTCTGGTGGTTGGTCCGCCAGGGTCCGGCAAATCCGATCTTGTGTTGCGACTTCTCTCACGTGGCTTCGAACTGGTGGCGGACGATCAGGTGACTGTTACGAATGGCATCGCTTCGAGCCCGGTGGAATTGGCCGGGTTGCTCGAAGTGCGCGGGCTTGGCATCGTGCGCCTGCCTTACCGCGCTGATGCGCGGCTGGTTCTCGTGGTCGAAGTGGCTGGACGTGCGGACCGAATGCCGATGCCCCAAAACCATCCCGAATTGAATGTGCCGGTGGTGCGCATCGACCCCGTTGCGGCGTCCGCGCCGGACCGCGTTGCCCTCGCGCTGCATTGCGCGATCGGCCGGGTCACCCAGGTCGCGGGGGCATTCGCCGCATGAGCCGCCTGAGCGTCGTGATCGTCACCGGCCTGTCCGGTGGCGGCAAAGCGTCGATCCTGCGCGCGCTGGAAGATGTTGGGTACGAGGCGGTGGATAACCCGCCGGTGACGATGCTGGAGGAAATGATCGCCAGCGGTGGAGACGGGACCCCGGAGGGCAACGGGTCCGCGGAGGGCCGCGGAACGCTGGGCCGACGCAAGCTGGCGGTGGGCATCGACGCCCGAACCCGCGGCTTCGATGCCATGGACGTGCTGGACGCTGTCGCGCGACTGCGGACGGAGCCAGGCCTGCGGCTCGAACTGGTTTATGCCTGGGCCGACGAAAGCACGCTGCTGCGCCGCTACACCGAAACCCGCCGGCGTCATCCGTTGGCGCCGCAAGGCGTGGTCGCCGATGGCATCGCCGCGGAAATCGCCTTGACCGAACCGCTGCGGGAAGAAGCCGACCTGGTGGTGGATACCTCGGACCTGCCGATCGCCAACCTCCGCCGCCTGATCGAGCGGCATTTCGGCGCGGATGCCGGCCAGGCCCAGATGGCGGTCTCGCTGGTTTCCTTCGCCTACCCAAAGGGTCTGCCGCGGGAAGCAGATCTGGTATTCGATGCACGCTTCCTACGGAACCCGCACTACGATCCCATATTGCGCGAAAAGACCGGGCTGGATCCTGATGTCGGGGCTTACGTCGAGGCGGATCCGGATTTTCCAATATTTTTTTCACGGATCGCTGAGCTAGTTGAACTCGTTTTGCCGAGATTTGTGCAAGAAGGAAAAAAATACGCTACAATCACGATCGGATGTACGGGTGGCCGTCACAGGTCCGTTCATCTGATTGAAAAACTAGCGAATCATCTCACCAGCCGGGCTGCGGCTCGGCCTGTCGACGGTGGCGGCGTGGCACTCTGGCGGGTGTTCGTTACCCACCGGGAGCTGGCGAGAGAGGGTAAGGCGGATGCTTTTCTGATGGATCGCCCGGTTGCGCGCTGGGATGAAACGGACATAGACAAGGGTGCGCAGGCTTTGTCGGTTCAGGCATAGGAGGCCTGATACAATACGATGGTAACATCGAACGGTTACACGCAAGCTCGCTCAATTACGTCCCGGGAAATCTCGGTCCGCTCATGATCGGAATGGTCCTGGTGACGCATGGGCGGCTCGCGATCGAGCTGCGCTCTGCCATGGAGCACGTGGTGGGGTCACAACGAAACGTCGACACGGTCTGTATCGGGCCGGACGACGACATGGAAAACAGACGTGCCGAAATCGAGGCCTGTATCGGCCGGTGCGACACCGGGGACGGGGTCGTGTTGCTGACGGACATGTTCGGCGGAACTCCGTGCAACCTCGCGATCTCCATGATGGAGAAGAAGGGGGTGGAGGTGATCGCCGGGGTAAATCTGCCGATGCTGGTCAAACTGGCGAAGGTCCGGTCGAAGCAACCTCTGGCGGATGCGGTCAACTGCGCGGAGGACGCTGGCCGGAAATACATCGCGGCCGCATCACATGTGCTGCACGGCTGTAAAGTGAACGGATCCAACGGATCGTGTGGATGACAAACTCGCCGCCGTCCGGTGAGCCTGTTCTCTACCCGTGTCGTCACGATCTGCAACAAGCGGGGCTTGCACGCCCGTGCTGCCGCGCGTTTCGTAACTCTTGCCGAGCAGTTTGGCGCCTCGGTCGATGTGCTGAAGGACGGACAGGTCATTTCCGCCCGCTCGATCATGGGCCTGATGATGCTCGGCGCCGCGCGTGGTGCCGATATCGAGTTGCGTGCCGAAGGCTGGGATGCCAAGGAAGCGTTGGACGCTCTGGCAGCCCTGGTTGAGGCCGGCTTCGATGAACAGGATTGAGCCACCACCGCCACAACACGAGCGACTGGCCGCCCCCGCCCTCGCCGCGCCCCGGCCACGAGTGGAGCGGCGGTTCCATGGTATAGCCGTGTCGGCCGGAATTGCGATCGGCCCGGTGTTCGGCACCACCGAACCAGAAGCGGTGATCACCCGGCAAAAGATCCAGGCATCCGACATCGGCGCCGAGAGTGCCCGCCTGGAGGCCGCTATCGTCCAGTCTCGCAAGCAATTGGCCAAGCTACGCGCCAGGCTGGCGGTGCTGCCGGAGGAAAGCCAGTCGGAAATTGCGCCGCTGATCGACGCCTACATTCGCATGCTTGGTCCGTCCCGGCTGGTGCGTGGCGTTCGGGCGCGGATCGAGGAAACCTTGCTATCCGCGGAAGCCGCGGTCATGACCGAGTCGCGGGCGATCGCCGATGCGATCATGGCGCAGGCGGAGCCGGACCTATCGGCCGAGGATTTGGCGGGGTTGCGGCGGCGCGCCGATGAGATTGGCGAGATCGCGCGGCGGCTGGTGCGAAACTTGACCCGTTCGCCGTTCCGCAGTTTTGCCGGCTTGCCGGAGGGTGCGATCCTGGTGGCGGAGGCATTGCGGCCGGCGGATGCGGCTTTGCTGGATCCGTCTCGGCTGGCGGGTGTGGTGACCGAGGAAGGTGGCGCGGATGGCCATACCGCGGTGATGCTGCGGGCGCTTGGCGTGCCGGCGGTGCTCGGCGGCGGCTGGCCTGGCCCACGCGATGCAGCCTGGGGACGTTGCGGTAGTGGATGGAATGGCTGGGACCGTGACGCTGAATCCAGCGCTGCCGACTTTGATGGCTGCGCGCAAGGCGGTGACAGCCTTCGCGCGGGAGCGGCAGCGTTATGCCCGGCTGCGGCGACTGCCAGCGGTTACTCAGGATGGCGTGGCGGTGGAATTGCAGGCCAACCTGGAGCTGCCGGTCGAATTGCCGCTGATCGTGCAATCGGGGGCGGTGGGCATTGGTCTGCTGCGAACCGAATTTTTGTTCATGAATCGGGAGACCATTCCGGACGAGGCGACCCAGACCGAAAGCTACCGCACGATCGTGGATGCGATGCACGGCGATCCCGTGACCATTCGCGTGCTGGACTGGGGCGGCGAGAAGGAGATCGAAGCACTGACCCTGGCCGGCGTGGTGCCGGAGATCGCCGACGCCAATCCGGCGTTGGGTCTGCGCGGGATCCGGCTGCTGCTGCGGCGGCCTGAACTGCTGGAGACCCAGCTCGCGGCGATCCTTCGAGCCTCCATGGTCGGCCCGGTGCGGGTGTTGCTGCCGATGGTGACTACGGTAGGGGAAGTTCGGGCGGCACGGGAGGTCTATGAGCGCGTGGCCCGGCGGTTGCGGCGAAGGGGCGAGCGGATCCGGAGAAGTTGCCGCCGCTGGGGATCATGATCGAGACGCCCGGCGCCGCGCTGTCCGCTGACGCGCTGGCGTTGGAGGCGGATTTCTTCTCGATCGGGACCAACGACCTGACGGCCTATACGCTGGCGGTGGATCGCGCGGAAAGCGACGTGGCGGAGCTCTACGACCCGAGTCCATCCGGCGGTGCTGCGGCTGGTGCAATTCGCCACCGAGGCGGCGCTGCGGATGCGGATGCCGGTCTCGATCTGCGGCGAGCTGGCGGCGGCGCCGAAAGCTCACTCCGTTGCTGCTGGGGCTGGGGGTGCGGTCGCTGAGCATGAATGCCTCGGCTGTGCCGAAGGTGAAGCAGGCGATCCGGTCGGTGGCGATCGACGCCTGTGTCCGGTTTGCCCGCCGGGTGATGGAGCAGAGCGATCCGGAGCGGATCCGGGGGATGCTGGACGGGTTCGGGCGCGGGGACGGGTGAGTTTTGAACCCGGGTGGTGCATGATCGCACACACCGGAGCGACGGGATGTGGTAGTGCTTTCTCGTTTTGACTGTCCACAAAGATAATCCACATCGTCCGCTGGCGTTGTCCGGTGGGATCATTCTTTCTCTCGCCAGGGGACTATGACGAAGCGTTCGAACTCTCGATAAGCCGCTGCGACCAGGCTACTGATACCGGCGGTGCCGGTGTGGTAAACTGCCCACGTCGTCAAGTGAGGGTGTATGAATTCGTTAGCTGCCATCGACCCCCTTTTCATGCTGTCGGGGTTTTTCGTTGGCCTGCTGGTCGGGCAAACCGGTGTCGGCGGCGGCTCGCTGATGACGCCGATCCTGGTGTTGCTGTTCGGCGTCCACCCGGCCACGGCGGTTGGGACCGACCTGTTGTACGCCTCGGCGACGAAAACGGTCGGCACATTGGTGCATGGCCTGAACCACACGGTCGACTGGCGGATCGTCCGGCGCCTGGCGGCCGGCAGCGTGCCGGCGACGGTGATCACGGTGCTGGCGATCTCCCGCTACGATTTCACCGGCCCCATGAGCGCGCGGATCATATCGCTGATTTTGGGGGTTATGCTGCTGCTGACGGCGGTGTCGCTGATTTTCCGGCAGCGCTTCCTGCATCTGATGGAACCGTCGATCGAGCGGTTCACGCCGCGCCAGTCGGCTCGGCTTACGACGATCGCGGGCGCCGTGCTGGGCGTGCTGGTTACGCTTTCGTCGGTCGGCGCTGGCGCGCTGGGGGTGACGGTGCTGTTGCTGCTTTATCCGCGTGTGTCGATGAAGGTGATCGTCGGGTCCGATATTGCGCATGCCGTGCCGCTGACGCTGGTGGCCGGGGCCGGGCATTGGTGCTGGGGTCGGTGGACTGTGCCGCTGCTGACCTCGCTGCTGAGCGGCTCGATTCCGGGCATCATTCTGGGCAGCTATCTGTCGGCACACGTTCCGGACGCGGTATTGCGTCCCCTGCTGGCGACGGTGCTGTGCATTGTGGGTGGGCGACTGGTGTTGTAGCGGGCGGCGCAGTGCAAAGCGGAGTGGGCCGGAGTATATCGGGTTGACCGTTCAGCAGGATTGAGGATGTCCGACCCCGTGCCAACCTCCATGACGTCCGACGAATTCATCGCCTGGGCGATGGAGCAGCCGGAAGGCAAGCGGTATGAGCTGTTCGCGGGCAAGGTGGTCGCGATGGCGCCGGAGCGGAGCGCACACGCGCTTGCCAAAGCCAATGTTTGGCGTCGGCTGGTCGAGGCTATCGAGGGTGGCAGGTTGCCGTGTACCGTCTATCCGGACGGGATGGCCGTCGAGATCGATTTAACGACGATCTATGAGCCGGATGCCCTGGTGCGATGCGGACCGGTTGTCCCACCGGATACGGTGAAGCTAACGGATCCTATTATTGTCGTCGAAGTGCTCTCTCCATCTACGCGGGCGCGCGATCACGGGGATAAGCTGATCGACTATTTCCGGCTACCGTCGGTGCGGCATTATCTGATCGTGCGAACCGAGGATCCGGCCATCATCCACCATGCGCGCAATGCCGATGGGACGATACTGACGCGGATCGTTCGCGAGGGGACGCTGCATCTGGATCCGCCCGGGTTGATGGTGACCGGGTTGTTCCCAGGTGTAGGCTGAACGTGACAGCGAGGACGTCATGAAACGAACTCCGCGTCTTCGCCGAACCGTCTCGGCTGGCGATCGTCGGCTTGCTTCCGGGGTCCCGGCGGTTCCGTCCTTCCAGCCCGATCCGGAGAAGAACCAACAAGACATATCTGCGCAAGCTGGCCTGGAACAAGACGCTGACGACGAAGCGGTCAGGCGGATGGTTGAGGCCGCTTATACGTAGGTTTGTACAGTAAAGCTCCACGGGCAAGTCGGGAAAGAAACGAGCATCGGTTGGTCCTGTTCCACGCAGCATTTCCACCCTGACTATGCGGGGCGGAAATGCTCTCTCCGGTATGTTTGAAGCGCTTTTATGGTCCCGCCCAGTGCGACGACTGCTCCAGCGCAAACCCCTAGCGCTGGGTGATCTCAAACTCCACGCGGCGGTTCTTCGCATAGGCAGCCGGCGTGTTCTCGGCGTCGAGGGGTTGAGTGTCACCAAAGCCGGCGGCGACCAGATGGCCAGGCGGCACGCCTTCGGCCTCCAGCGCCTTGACCACGCTTATGGCGCGCGCGGCTGACAGGTCAAGGTTGGAGATACGCCCTGGTTGCTTGTCGGCGTGGCCACCAACTTGCAAAATCCAGGCAGCGTCAGGCTGCAGTGAAGCGGTGGCCGACTTCAGCGCGTCGCTGATCTGCCGCAACATCTGCTTTCCGGTGGCGCTGACTGTGGTGCTCCCGGCGGCAAACAACGTGTCGTTTTGCACGACCAATCGTTCCCCCACCATCGTCACACCCGGCTTGCCTGACAGCGCCTGCGCAGCCTTGCTGTCGAAATCGTTGCGCAGGTTGGGCACCGTGGCGGCCTGGACCGCCTCCGCCGCCTGGCTCTGGGCCTCGGCTAGTTGCTTCTGCGCTGCCTGCAGATCCGTTGACGCCTTGTCGCGCGCCGCAGAACTGTCGGAGATCTGCTTCTGCAAGTCGTCCACCTGCTTCTGTAGATCGGTGAGGTTGGCCTGCGCGGTTTGCTGCGCCTTGATCGCTTGGTCGGCTTGCGCCTGCGCGTCGCTGGCCTGCTTGGCGGCAGTGTCCTGCTGCTGCTTCGCCTGGTCCGCGGCGGCGACCGCAGCTTGCTGCTTCGCCTGAGCATCGGCAATCGATTGCTCGAGCTGTTTGCGCTGATCTTCCAGTTTAGCGGTCGCGTCCTTGTCATCCGTCAGTTGCTTCTGCAGGTCGGCCGCCTGCAACTGCGTCTGCTGCCAACTGCGTCGTCACCTGCGCCTGTGAGGCTGTCGTGCCGGCGAGCGCCTGCTTCGCCGCGTCGAGCTCGTCCTGTGTCGACTTGAGCTCCTGCTGGGTGGTGTCACGCTGCTGCGTGGCCTGATCGAGTTGCGCTTTGGTATCGGCCAATTTGCCCTGCAGATCCGCAATGTCATGCTGCGCTTGCTTGGCCTTTGCCTCGAGGTCCGTGACCTGCTTGGTGAGGACCTCTACGTTCGCCTGCAGCCCTGCCAGCTCCCGTGCCGTGTCGGCGGCCTGGCTCTTGGCCTGGTCGGCCGCCTGCTGTGCGGCATCGCGGGCCTTGCCAGCCTCTTGAGCCTGCCTGTTGGCATCGGCAATCTGCTGCTGCAGCGTATCAAGCTTTTCCTGGGCGGCGTCGCGTTGCTGGGTCGCCTGCTCGAGGCCGGTGCGCATTGCCGCGAGTTGGGTCTGCAGATCTCCGCTGGCACCGAGCGCCGCCTGCATTCCTCCCTCGGCGTCGCTCTGCGCGGCAAGCAGTTTCTGATGTGCGTCGTCGACCGCCTGGGCGGCGCCAGGCAGGGCCGCCTCCGCCTGCTGCTGGTCAGTGGCGGCATCGGTCAGCATATCGGCCAGCTTGGCGAGTTGTGTCTTGTCGTCCTCTGCGCGCTGTTGGGTCTGCTGCAGGTCAGTCTGCGCGCTGTCGCGGCTGGTGGTTGCGGCATCCAGCACCGCTTTTGCCTGGTCCACCTGGCCCTGCAGATCGGAGCGCTGCTTGTCGGCAACATCGTGCGCCTGCGTGGCCGCTGCCAGTTGGGTCTGGGCGTCGCCGAATTGCTGCTGCGCCAATTCCACTGCCCGGTCGGCGTCCGTCGAGGCTGCCTCGGCCTGGGCCACGGTTTCTGCTTGCCTGGCCTGATCGAGCGTCTGGTTGGCGGCATCCTGCTTGGTTTGGTCTTCCTGCGCCGCCTGCTGCCTTGCCCTCAGGTCGTTAGCGGCCTTGCCTTCCGCCGTCCGCAGATCGGTCACATGCGCCTGAGCGTCCTGCACCGCCTGCTGCGCCGCGTCATGGGCCGCGGTCGCCTCCTGCAACGCCGCCTGCGCCGCAGTCACCTGCTGATCCGCGGTCGTCACCGCCTGCTGTGCGGCGGCTACCTTCGTGGTGATCTCGTCGAGTGTGTTCTGTGCCGCGGTGGGATCGGCCTGCGGTGAGGCCGGTGCCGTTGTTGACCCAGATGGCGACTGCGCTCCCAAATCAGATGTGGCCGGAGTGCCCGAATCTGACCCGGATGCTGCCGGGGGTGGGGCGTTTGCCTGTTGCCTGGCCGCATCCAATGCCCTGCTGGCGTCCGCTTGTTGAGTTTGCAGGTCCGGGAGCGCCTCTGCAGCCGCCTTCTGCTGGCTTTGAGCAGCGTCCAGATCGTGCTGACGGCCGCTGACGGCGTCGTTGGCGTCGGACAATTTCTGTTCGGCCGCGTGCTCGGACTGCTCCGCCTGCTGCAGATCACTCTGGGCCTGCTCATGCGCCTGGTTGGCGTCGGTTGCGGCCTTCGCCGCGTCCTCGGCCCCCTGCCTGGCGCTCTGCAGTGCCTGCTCGGCGTCCGCGCGCGATTGCGTGGCCTTTTGCAACGCCGCCTGCGTGTCGGCCTTATGCCTGTCGAGCGCGTCCTTCGCGGCCTGCAACGCACTACCGTTGGCATCAACCAGCTGTTGTGCCTTCGTCACGTCGGCCTCGGCTGCGTCCGCCTTCTGCTGTGCCGCCTGCAATTGCTGCTGCAGGCCGGAGTGATCGGCCGCGTTCTGAGTGGCCGTCGATACAAGAGCCGGGATCTTATCGGACACTTCGGCGGCGTGCTGACCAGCGTCCTGTACGTCGGCCTGCAACCGTGTCTGGTCGGCGTTACCCTGGACGATCGTAGCCTTGGCCTGGTCCAGCTTCCGCTGCATCGCCGCCTGTTGGTCCTGCGCGTCGGTCAGCGCTTTCGTCGCCGTCGCGACCGCGTCACGGCCCTGGCTGAGCGTCTGCTCGGCTTGCGCACCGCCCGCCAGCGCCTGCTTCACGTTGTCCGCCTGCTGCTGCTTCAGCGCCTGCGCCTGCTTTTGCGCGTCGTCCAGCCCCTGCTGTGCCTGCTGCAGCGCCGTTTGCGTTGCATCGCGCTGGCCGGACAGATCGGCCAGTTGGCCGCGCGTCTGGTCAGTCTGTGCCTGAAGGGACTTCTGTTGCTGACCGGCATCGTCGAGATCGTGCGTCGCCTTGCTCAGCGCCGCTTGTTGGGCCGAGACCTTCTGGTTGAGATCGGTCAGCGCGCCTTCGGCCTTCACATGTTGCGCCAACTGGTCCGACAGTAACTGCTGCTGCTGCTTTTCGGTGAAGTAGACATATCCGGCAGTACCCCAACCGACCAACGCTACAACCCCGAGCGCGACAGGAAGATTATTGGGTTTTGACTTTGGGCGCTCGATGTCGGACACGGGAAGATTCCTATTGTTTATTTGCGGATGCTTTGCCTAAGACGAGTCGTCTCGGTTGAAAAGACACAAGTGGATTACGTCGGCCGCCGTTGTGCCCCCAAGATGCGTCCCGCCGGCGATCGCCGGCAGGCCACGATCCGACCGGATAATTCTAGGTCAACCTTGCCAGTGAGCATGGCCCATTTCCTACGGCCGTCAGGGCTTAAAGTCGAGTGGGGCGCCGACGCAACTCATCCGTCGGCGTCTTTAGTCATACGCCTGACGAATGGCGTGGGCGATGCCACCCACAACTTATAAGTCCTATCGCTGGGAGGTCTAAAACCTACCCGTTTACTTGCCGCATGATTGCTACCCACTGGTCCAGGATCGGCAGGATGGTGTCCTCCTTCTCCGACATCAGGCTGGTAGAGACGATATCCACGTCGAGCGCTTGATAACGTTCGATCAGCGCGGCATCCGGCGGCTGCGTGCCGATGGCAATCTGCATGTCGGCCGGATCGCGGCCGGCCTCGGCTGCCATCTGCCGGAACCGGGGGATCACATCGGTCAGTGGCGCGGGGCTCTTGGGGGTCACCTGCGGCATCCAGCCGTCGCCGTAGCGCACGGCGCGCCGGGCGGAATAGGGGAAGGCGCCGCCGACCAGAATCGGAGGGTGCGGTTTTTGCACCGGTTTCGGCCACGCGGCCATCGGGCCGAAATCGACGAACTCGCCATGATACTCCGCTGCGTCCTGGGTCCAGATCGCCTTCATCGCCTCCACCCGCTCACGCGCCAGCTTGTGCCGGGTCGCAAAGTTGGTGCCGTGGTTTTCCATCTCGTCCTGGTTCCAGCCGTTGCCGACCCCGAACACGAAGCGGCCACCTGACACCTGGTCAATCGACGCAACCAGCTTCGCGGTCTGGATGGGGTCGCGTTGCGCGATCAGGCAGACTCCGGTCCCCAGCTTCAGCGTCTTTGTGGTGGCGGCGGCGGCGGCCAGGGTCACGAACGGGTCCATCACGTCGTAGTATCGTTTCGGCAACTCGGTACCGAGCACGAAGGGCGTCTTGCGAGATAGCGGGATGTGGGAGTGCTCGGGTGCCCACATGATATCGAAGCCGCGTTCCTCCAGCGCTCGCGCGAGCGCCGCGGGGGTCATGGAATAGTCGGTGAAGAACATCGATGCGCCGAATTTCATGTGGCCGTCCTCTCGCTTGCCCTGCTGGTCGTGGAGAGTGGAGGGGATCAGAAGACTGTGCAACCGCAGGGTCGGGCGAAACACCGTCTGGACATAAGGATATCTTTATGTCATTAGCGACTGGCCATGGAACACCTGCTCGCCAACCTGCGTGCCGCCGCTGAACCGACCCGCCTGCGCCTGCTTGCGCTGGCCGCTCGGGGGGCGTTCTGCGTCATGGAGTTCACCGAGATCCTCGGGCAGTCGCAGCCTCGGCTGTCGCGGCATCTGAAGTTACTGTGCGATTGCGGCCTGCTGGATCGCGTGCGGGAAGGGGCGAATGTCTGGTTTGCCCTGCCCACCGGTGATGACGGCGCGCTGGCCCGCGAACTTGTTGCTCGGCTGCCGCCCGACGATCCGACCCTAGAGGCGGATCGCCGCCAAGCCGCGCGGGTACTGGCCGAGCGCGCCCGCGTTGCGTCCGAGAGTTTCCGGCAAAAAGGCGCCGACTGGGATGAGATGCGCGCGTTGGACCTGCCGGCCCAGGCAGTCGAGGATGCGCTGTTGTCGCTGGTTCCGCCGGGTCCTGAAGGACGGCTGCTCGATATTGGAACTGGCACCGGCCGTGTGCTGGAATTGCTGGCTCCCCGGGTTCGCCAGGCGCTGGGGGTGGACGCTTCGAAGGCCATGCTGGCGCTAGCCCGCGCGCGGCTTTCCGGGCCGGATTTCGCGCACTGCGCGGTTCGACTGGCGGACATGTACCGATTGCCGCTGTCGGACCAATCGTTCGACATCGTGGTTCTGCAAATGGTTCTGCACCACGCCGAGGACCCGGCTGGCGCGGTGCTGGAAGCCACGCGGGTTCTCAGCCGGCGCGGCCAATTGCTGGTGATCGACCTTGGTGAACACGACCGTTCCGACGTCACCGGGAAACTGGCGCATCGGTGGCCGGGATTCTCCGATGAGGCCATTAACGAGATGTTTACGGCCGCCGGGATAACCTCGCTCGAGCCGGTCATTATCCCGGCTCCTTTGCCGATCCGCATTTGGCCTGCCATCCGCATGGCGGAGGCCACTACCGCCTCCGCATTCGAACGCGCCCACTGAAAGCGACATTATGACCCGACCGCATCTGCTGGATGTCCTACGCGATCGCGTGCTGCTGTGCGACGGCGGCATGGGCAGCCGGGTCCAGGCGCTGACACTGGATATCGAGAAGGACTACTGGGGCCGGGAGAACTGCACGGATGTGCTGGTGCTGTCGCGTCCGGACATGGTGCGGGAAATCCATCGCGGCTACTTCGAAGCCGGCGCCGACATGGTGGAAACCAACACCTTTGGTGCGTCGCCGGTCACGCTTGGCGAATTCGACCTCGCCGACCGTGCCTTCGAGATCAACAAGATCGCCGGGCGAACTGGCTCGCGAAGCGGCGGAGGCATTTGCCGACGGCCGCGACCGCTGGGTCATCGGCAGCATCGGGCCGGGCACCAAGCTGCCCAGTCTTGGGACCATCGCGTACGATCCGCTGGAAGCGGCGCTCGCCGAACAATGCCGGGGCCTGATCGCCGGCGGCGTGGATGCGATCCTGCTCGAAACCTGCCAGGACCCGCTCCAGATCAAGGCGGGGGTCAACGGCGCCAAGATCGCCCGCCGGGAGGCTGGGACTGAGACGCCGATCTTCGTCCAGGTCACGGTCGAGACCAACGGCACGCTGCTGGTCGGCCCAGACATCGCTGCGGTGGGCATGGTTATTGGCGCGCTGGATGTGCCGCTGATGGGTCTGAATTGCGCGACCGGCCCGCAGGAGATGGCTGAGCACGTCAGCTGGCTGGCGAAGAACTGGCCCGGCCTGATCTCGGTGCAGCCGAACGCCGGCCTGCCTGAACTGGTGGATGGCCACACGCATTATCCGCTGGGCGCCGCCGACCTCGCGTCCTGGCTGGAACGCTTCGTCGCGGAGGACGGCGTCAACCTGATCGGCGGCTGCTGCGGCACCTCGATCGAGCACATCGCGGCGCTGGACGCGATGCTGCGGAAGCGGGCCGGCGGGTTTCGTCCCGTCCCGGTAGCGCGCAAACCGATCTGGGTGCCTGGCGTCGCCAGCTTGTATCAGGCGGTTCCGCTGCGGCAGGAAAACGCGATCTTCGCCATTGGCGAGCGATGCAACGCCAACGGATCCAAGAAGTGGCGCGAACTGCAGGAAGTTTTCGACTGGGACGGTTGTGTTGCGATGGGCCGCGAGCAGATCGGCGAAGGGTCGCACGCGCTGGATATCTGCACCGCGTTCGTCGGACGCGATGAAAACGCCGAGATGAGCGAGGTCATCCGCCGGTTCTCTGCGTCGGTGAATTCTCCGCTCGTGATCGACAGCACGGAAACGCCGGTGATCGAGGCGGCGCTGAAGCTGCATGGCGGCAAGCCGATCATCAATTCCATCAATTTCGAGGACGGCGAGGCGCACGCGACCGATCGCCTGATATTGGCAAAGCGCTTCGGCGCCGCGGTGATCGCGCTGACCATCGACGAGGTGGGCATGGCGAAGACGGCGGAGGACAAGCTGCGCATCGCTCGACGGCTGGTGGATTTTGCGTGCAACAAGCACGGTCTGGCGCAGTCGGACCTGCTTATCGACCCGCTGACCTTCACCATCGCGACGGGCAACGAGGACGATCGCAAGCTGGCGCAGTGGACGCTGGAGGGCATCGCGGCAATCCGAGCGGAATTCCCCGATATTCAGATCATCCTGGGGCTGTCCAATGTGAGCTTCGGGCTCAATCCGGCGGCTCGCGCGGTGCTGAACTCGGTGTTTCTCGACCATGCGCGGCGGGCCGGCATGAGTGGCGCGATCATCCATGTCTCGAAGATCCGGCCGCTACATCTGATTGCAGAGGAGGAAAGGCAGGTCGCCGAAGACCTGATCTTCGATCGTCGCAGCGAAGGGTACGACCCGTTGCACAGGCTGATGGAACTGTTCGCCGGGCGCAAAGCCGGCGACGCGGTCAAGAAGCAGCGCGCTGAGACAGCCGAGGGCCGCCTGAAGGATCGTATCGTCGATGGCGATCGGAAGGGCCTTACGGCGGATCTGGATGAGGCGCTGCGGACCTTGCCGCCGTTGGACATCATCAACAACGTGTTGCTGGACGGCATGAAAGTGGTCGGCGACCTGTTCGGTGCCGGCAAGATGCAGTTGCCGTTCGTGCTGCAGAGCGCGGAGACGATGAAAGCCGCCGTTGCCTATCTGGAACCGATGATGGAGCGGGTGGAGGGGCAGGAAAAGGGCACCATCGTCCTCGCCACGGTAAAGGGCGACGTGCATGACATCGGCAAGAACCTGGTCGATATTATTCTCACCAATAACGGCTATCGCGTGGTCAACCTGGGCATCAAGGTGCCGCTGGCGAACATGCTGCAAGCCGTGCAGGACAACCGAGCGCATGCGATTGGCATGTCCGGTCTATTGGTGAAATCCACAGTGGTGATGCGGGAAAATCTGGAGGAGATGTCTCGGCAGGGGCTGGAAATCCCGGTTCTGTTGGGCGGTGCAGCGCTGACGCGAAACTACGTGGAGGACGATTGTGTCCGCGCCTACGCCTCCGGCCGGGTGGCCTATGCCCGCGATGCATTTGACGGGCTGCATTTGATGGACCGTGTGACCGGCAATGCGTTCGATGACTATCTGGCGGTGATCCAGTCGAAGCGCGCCGGCAAGGCCCGCAATACCGCGCGCACGCTGGGGCAGGCCGATGCGAAGGCGTTTCGTCCGGTGGATGTCGCCGCTGTCCGCGAGCGGCGCCGTCGGCTCACTCGCGACGTGCCGGTGATCGAGCCGCCGTTCTGGGGCGCTCGGGTGGTGGAAATCAGCGCCAAAGGCGGTTGTGCCGTTTGTGAATGAACGCAGCCTGTATCAATTCCAATGGGGTTTTCGCAAGCAGGGGCGCTCGTTGGATGATTTTCTCGGCTGGGCGAAGCAGGAGCTGCGACCGGTGATGCGCCGCATGATGGCGCTGTGCGAGGAGAAGGACATCCTGAAGCCGCAAGCTGCGTACGGCTACTGGAAGGCCGCGGGGCAGGGCAACGACCTGGTGATCTTTGAACCGGACGGGGTGACCGAGGTTACCCGCTTCTCCCTGCCGCGTCAGCCGAAGGAGGATGGCGAGTGCATCGCCGACTTCTTCCGGGACGTAGACGATGCCGAGCGTGACGTCATCGGGCTGCAGGTTGTCACGGTTGGTCAGAAAGCCTCCGACACCGCGCGCGACTGGTTCGAGGACAACCGCTATCAGGATTATCTGTACCTGCACGGCCTGTCCGTGGAGATGGCCGAGGCAATGGCGGAGTATGTCCACAAGCGGATCCGAGCGGAACTTGGTTTCGCCGCGGAGGATGATCGAGATATGGATAAGATGCTGTCGCAGGGGTATCGCGGAAGCCGGTATCGTTTGGTTATCCCGCGTGCCCTCGGCTGGAGGATCAGGCGCCTATTCTGGCAATGCTGGGGGCGGAGCGGATCGGGATTTCATTGTCCGATGAGTTTCAGTTGCATCCCGAACAGTCGACCAGCGCTGTCGTCGTTCTGAACCCAAGCGCGAAGTATCCTTTTCGGTTTAATTTAGACCGGGGCTGATGCTGTCCGTGCGGGTTTCGCGGTGACTGCGGGCCGAGTGCCGCGGCGCGCCGGCCAAGATGGCCGAGGTTGCGGGGTTGACAATCCTGTCATAAACTTCTCGGATCGTTCTCAGGTGATCTGGTTATGACTGTCAATTCTTCGTCCTATCCGTTCGATACGGTGGTCCGAATTACGGACACCATCGGCAATGAGCGTATTCAGGGTTCCGGGGTGCTGATTTCACCCGACGAAGTGCTCACGGCCAGCCACGTTGTCTACAGCACAGGCGTCGGTACTGCGAACGACATCGTCGTCACTCCCGGATACAACGATGGTTCTGCACCGTTCGGTTCCGCTTACGGGACTTATATCCATTACAATGCCATCGACGACGCGGGCGATCAGATTTCGAATTACGACTTCGCAGTACGATTACGCTGTGATCCACTTGTCGTCCGCATTCACGTCGACTGGCACTATGGGGCTGTTGGCGAATTTCCAGGGGGGACCAGTCACCATCGCAGGCTATCCGGCCTCGGCGAACGGGGCGATGGTGGCGAGTTCGCAGACAGTTTCCGTTGACCCGGACTACTCGCTGCTGGATGGCGTTGCACTGGGGGCCGGATCAAGCGGAGGTCCGGTGTTTGTTCAGGGCGCGAACGGCCCGCAGGTGGTTGGTCTTGTCTCGACCGAGAGCGAAGTCAATCAGGCCGGCTATAACATGCTGATTACCCCTTCGGTGTTGAATCAGATCGACCAATGGGTCGAGGACGACGCCTCGCTGACGCCGCCGCCGCCGGTGACAATCAGGAACGGGGTTTTAACGGTCAGTGGAGCCCACACGCAATTTATCATCGCCAACAATACCGACGACCTCTACTACCAGGATCTGGTGGCGAACCGGGACGGGGCGCAGACGGTGCCTGGGGTCGACGAGATTGCTTTTTCCGACGGCGTCGGCCGGTTCGACCCGACCGGCAACGCTGAAGAAGTGGCCCGGCTGTATGGGGCTGCCCTTGGGCGCAGCGCGGATCTTTCCAGGGTTGAACTACTGGACTGGCCTGATCGATTCTCACACCCTGCAGCTCAGTGATGTTGCGATGTCGTTTATCAATTCGACAGAGTTCCAGGATGAATATGGTTCCTTGAGCAACCAGGACTTCGTTGAGCAGCTCTATCACAATGCGCTAGGCCGGGTTGGGGATGCAGCGGGCGTCGCTTACTGGACGGGACTGCTCAACGCCGGCGTGTCCAAGGGTAGCGTGCTGCTCGGTTTTTCGGACAGCTTCGAGTACAAGCAGGATACGCTGGCAACAATTGGCGACAAAGACATGTCGGAGGCCTACCGGCTTTATCAGGCGGCGTTTAACCGGACGCCGGACGTGGCCAGCCTGGAATATTGGACCGGCGATCTGGATTCTGGAGCGAGCCCGCTGCAGGTAGCCCAAAGCTTGGCCGGGTCGACAGAGTTTTATTCAATGTTCGCGGGACTAAGCGCCGGTGCCGAGGTAAACCTGATGTATGAGAATGTGTTTCATCAGGCGGGCGACCCGGCCGGTGTTGGCTACTGGACTCGGCAGATCCAGAGAGGAGCGTCGATGGCCCAGAGTGTTACTTGGCTTGGCCGATTCGCTCCAGAACCGGATCGCGACTGCCGGCGCCACCCATGACGGCTGGGCGTTTTACCTGGCTATCCTACGAGCTATGCAATTGGGGCGTTAGGCGCACCTCTATTTTGTTGCACAGACGCGGTTGCCTAGAATGACGCCCAGCAAGGTGGATCGCTTGCGCCAGCTCGGCGGGATCAGGCGTAGGGAGGCCTCTACCGAAGTAATGACCGAGGGAGGGAGCGGGAGATATTTGCCACGGGCGCCAATGTAGGTACGTGCACGCCTGAAGCCCACTTTTCGGAAGGTGTCCATCAACTCGCGGGTGGTGTATTCCTTCAGATGCAGTCCCGTTGCCCGGTAATGGCCTGCTTGAACCGGACAGGGAAGATCATCGAAATAGGCAGAGCAGTCGTGCGGCCCGTTGGCTCTGCTAGGGGTGACACAGATGTAGCTGCCCCCTTTCCGCAGGACCCGATACACGTCTCGGAGCTGCTCATTGGCGTCATCGGGATGCAAATGCTCCATAAGCTGGTTGCTGAACACCAGATCGACGCTTTCGCTTTCGACCGGCATGTGGACGCCGTCCGTCAGCCGAAGCTCAAAATTCCGCGGAGGCAGGCGCAAGCCGGTGTCCAAGGCGGAGACGTCGACGCCGTAGATTTTCTTGACCAACGGGGCGAGCGCGAAGGCAAGGTGGCAGCGGCCGGGACCGATTTCGAGCACAACGGTGGATGGCGTCAGGAACCGGCGCAGAAATGACGCCTCATATCGGGCGATACGCTCTGCGCCTGTACTGTCCTTGGGAAAGCTTTCGGGGAATTTCTCAGCGTATTCGTCGTAGACTTGGCTGTATAGCCGGGTCCGTTCGTGGCGTGCGGCGTTCCGAAGTCTTTCGGCGACACCGGTTTCGTAGGCGCACTGGTCATGAAGGCGGTCAGTCAGATCGACAGCGGCGGATGCGGACACAATGTTCCCCTGCAGGTATATCGGCATACTCTGGAGATTTCCGACCGATTTAGAAGTAGATGGGGGCGATATCGAATTAAAACTGAGTGAGAGAGAAAACAAGACTCTATTAATAAAATGCGACATTGGTTTTGATCGGACGCGGCCGGCCCGCGCGTATTGTCAGCGGAGGCAGAAGGCAACGATGCAGCCCCAGAGGGTCATCCCGAGCAGCAGGCTTAGCATGATGCCTTTTGCGGGGGCGAGATCGTCGATACGTCTCATGGCCTCCCTCGAGCCCCAATGCCGATCGGGCAGCGGGTCGATCCGCACGATCGCCGGCTGCGCGGACACATCTGGCGAGGGGAGCGTCGCCCTGACTTGCCGTTCTGTCATGGTATCGACGGTGGTGTTGCCTGGAGGCATCGCTGTGGTCTCCCAGAAAAATCTTGATGGCGGCTTCGCTGATCGGTGGTCGCGGGCGCCGCGAATTGTCGTCGGGGGCAAGGTCAGGCGCGGCGTACTCCGACCAGGAACTGCCTGACCTCATGGCGCAGGGTCTCGGCATAGCGGGTCAATTCCGTAGCCGAACTCAAAACCTGATCCGCAGCAGCGCCGACTTCCACCGAGGCTCGGCTGACACCCTCGATGTCTTGCAGGACCTGCTTCGTTCCTTGCGCGGCATGGGCGACGCTACTGGCGATCTCACTGGTCGCGGCGCCCTGCTGCTCAACCGCGGCGGCGATCGCACTGGCGATCCCACTAATTCGATCGATGGTCGTGACGATTTCACCTATCGCCTGCACCGCCTGATCGGTGGCTGCCTGCACACCTTCGATTTGACCACGGATATTCTCGGTTGCACGAGTGGTTTGCGCAGCGAGGCTCTTGACCTCCGAGGCGACAACGGCAAAGCCTTTACCGGCCGCGCCGGCGCGCGCGGCCTCAATGGTTGCGTTCAGTGCCAGCAGATTGGTCTGGCTGGCTATGCTCTGGATCAATTCGACTACTTTGCCGATGTTGTTTGCCGCGGCGGCAAGGCCATGGACAATTTCGTTGGTGTGACTGGCCTGCTGCACTGCGTCGCGAGCGATCTCGGCCGAGTCGGCCACCTGGCGCGCAATTTCCGAGACCGACGCACCGAGTTGTGCCGCCGCCGTCGCGACGGACTCGACATTCTCGGTGGCCGTGCCGGACGCGGTTGCAACCGCGGTGGCCTTGTCGCTGGTTTCTCCCGCAGTGGTCAGCATCGAACCAGCCGCCGTCTGGAGGTTCGACGCGGCGGTCCCCACGGCCTCGACAACCGCGCCCACCTGTGCCTCGAATTCGGCTGCCATGCGCACGCTGCCTTCGCGCCGGCCCTGTTCGGCTGCCACCTTCTCTTCGGCGGCCGACGTTTCCAGACGCCGCATCTCAAGCGCACGGTTCTGGAAGAGCTGCACGGCCCGCGCCATCTCGCCAATCTCATCGTGCCGGTCAATTCCAAGAACCCCGGCCGAAAGGTCACCGTTGGCCAGATCGAGCATTGATTGCTTCAAGCCCTCGAAGGATGCTTCAACGTCACGATTTATCATCCAGATGCCAAGCAGGGTGAGCATCAGGACCGATCCGGTGATGCCGGCGAGCCGCATCAGCCACTCATGAAACACCTCATTGATATCATCGATCCAGGCACCGGCCAAAAAGTCCAGTTGCCATGGTGCGAACCGAGCAACGAAGGAAAGTTTGGGCTGCCGGACGGTGCTGCCGGGTTTGGCGACGTCATAGGAAATGACAGCATGGTCCGTGTCGCGCAAAGCGATGCGCGCGAGATCGGCGCTGCTCTGACCGTCCGCGTTCCGGGCGGTGGTGGGCTTGCCTTCGCGCGCCGGATCACCGCCATGGATGACGACCGTGCCGTCGAATGTTTCTGCCAGAACGTACTCGGTGTCGTTGCCGAAGCGTACCCGGTGGATCTGGTCACGCAATTGCGACACGGCGTCCTGACGGGTCAATTGCCCGGCGGCGACGCGATCTTCCAATTGCTGGGCTAACCCCACAACGATCGACACGACCGCGCGCAGCTTGTCAACACGATCATCGATCGTGCGCTGACGGACCATCGTCGCCGCCAGCCAACCGAAGACGATAAGCCCGAGGATCGAGACCGCCGTCAGCGACGCAAGCTTTGTGCGGAGCCTGAAACGAGCGAGAATCAGCATTGTCAGACGTTCCTCTAGCCGTAAAGCAAGCGCGTTATCAAAACTTCGCGGACACTATCCGGACGCAGCTTGGCAACACCGTCGAGCAGTGATGTCTTAATCATAACGAGATCGGTGTGACCGGGCGCCAGCATGCCTTTGGCGGCCATGGTCATCAATCGGCTGATGACCAGGTCCTTCAGTCGCGGCGTGATGTCGTTGAAGTCCCCTGCTGCTTCGGGGGCGACCTCAAGCGTGATGCCGATCACGACGTAACCCATCGCGCCGCCATCGTCGGGCAGGTTGACCGTAAACTCACCCAGTGAAATGAAGCCGGGCTTGGTCTTATGCCCTTCCTCCGCGACCGCGGCGGACCCAAGCCAGCGCGAACTGCTCACGAACGCCAGAGCCGCGAGTACGGAACGACGGGAACGATATGATTTGATCATGGCTGTTTCAATTCAAATATCTCAGAATGGAGCAAGACGGTTCAGCAGATCCTGTCCCCAGGCGGGTCTCTGCAGATCAGAGGAAACGCCCCGGCCACCGTACACGATCCGGGCCTCGGCGACGCGATCGGAGGAGATCGTGTTGTCGGAGGCGATGTCCTCAGGCCGGACGATGCCGCGGATATTCATTTCCCGCAGTTCATTGTTCAGGCGGATCTCCTGGCTGCCGGCGATCTCAAGGTTATTGTTGGGCAGCACGCGCACAACCGTGGTCGCGACATTCACCACGACGGTCTCGCTGCGCTGTATGTTTCCCTGTCCCTGGGTGCTGTCGCTGCCTGAGGTGGCGACTAATGGGTCGGTAACAATTCCAGGAAACACATGACCGAGGAAGCTAGCCAATCCGGACGGGGATGAGACCTGCTGTATCGCCTCGGTGTTTGAGGTCGTTCGAGTGAGAGCGGTCTGATTGGCGAACTGTGCCTGCTCGTTCAAATTGACCGCCACGGTGAGCAGATCGCCAATGCTGCGGGCGCGGGGGTCGCGGAAGAAGGTCTTCGAGCCTGGACGCCAGAGGGAGCCGCGCATTTCGGGACCCAGGTATGCCATGCTGGCGGCACCAACCACCTGCGTATCATCGGCGGTTGGCGGGATCGCGTTCACCTTGCCTGGGCTGCTGAAATCAGGGGGCTTCTGAAAATGATCCCATGTGTCGCATCCAGCGCATGCGATAAGGCAAAGCACGACCAGGGGCCGGCAAAACCGCTTGGCGGTCATTCTGCGGACCTCACCTCGACCATGCCCTCACCGACCACAGTCCCACGGATGGTCCGCAGCAAATCCGGGTTCAAAACCCGGATTTCATCGCCAAGCGAACCGGCATCGAGGGCACGTGCACTAAGTTCCAGCGACAGGTCGCCGGATTTCCATCGTACCGTAATCATCGCGCCGGCTTTGATGACGAGTGGAGCGCCGACATCGCGAGCCGCCACCTCGTGACCCGCGTACATGCGACGCCTGACCTCCAGTCCGACGATTGGGGTGGTGGATGGCAAGGCGTCTTGAACACGCCCCGATCGTGTATTAACAGTAACGTCCTCTTCGCGCACGATGTCGCCGGGAAGCAACGTATGGACCGCTTGCCAGACCTCTTGAGCGAATGCCCCCCGCGCCGGGAAAAGCAGCAGGCAGCCGACAGCGACAGCAGCGCGGAGTCCCGACATACGCATTGCTCAGCAAATCTGTGTCGTGGTCTGCATCATCTGATCCGCGGCTTCGATGACCTTACTGTTCATCTCATAAGCGCGCTGGGCACTGATCAGATTGGTCATCTCCTGCACGACGTTGACGTTCGATGCCTCGACATATCCTTGCTGGATCGTTCCGAATCCGGGACTACCGGGCACGCCGGAAACCGGAGTACCGATGCGACCGTTTCGGCCAGGTCGTTGCCACCTTGTGCTTCCAGGCCGGGCTCATTCGGGAAATTGTAAAGCTCGAGCTGCCCAACCGTGCTCTGCGTACCCGTCGGGGTGGTTTCAATGACCTGGCCGACCGAGTTGATCGTCACCGCGGTCGAGGTGGTCGCGACGGTGATGCCGGGTTGGACGGGATAACCCTCGTTGTTGACGATCTGACCTGTCGGCGATGTTTTGAACGTGCCATCACGGGTGTAGACGATGTCGCCGCTGGGCATCTTGATGCCGAAATAGCCACGACCGTTGATCGCAAGATCCAGCTGGTTGTCAGTCTCGGTCAGCGTGCCCTGGGTGGTGACCCGGGTGACACCCGAGGAGCGCACACCAAGTCCCAACTGCATCCCAGTCGGCAGGACCGTTCCGGCTTCGGAGGATTCCGTGCCGACGCGCGCCATGTCCTGGTAAAGCAGATCCTCGAATTCCGCCATGCCTCGCTTGAACCCGGTGGTGCTAACGTTGGCGATATTGTTGGCAATGACTTCGACGTTGGTCTGCTGCGCTTCCATTCCCGTGGCAGCTATGCTGAGTGCCCGCATTGGCTTTCTGCTCCTGTAGTGATGATTACTCGGCGGGTGCGCCGAGGGTCTGGATCATCTTTGCTTCGCGGTCGTTGTCGTCGCTCAAGAGGCTCTGCAACTGCTCATAGGCGCGGCTCAATTCGGTCATGTTGGCGATCTCTTTGACCGGCTGTACCTGTCGATCCCTCCAACGCTCCCTGGATCAGGCGGGAACTGCGATCATCCGTTTCGATCGATTGCATGGCATTCGGCGAGGCGGCGAACAGGCCGTCGCCGCTTTTCCGCACTATTTGCGGGTCGTTTGGACGGAACGTACCGATCTGTCCCACATCTTGCGATACGCCGTTGACAGTGGCGCTGATGGTGCCGTCCGCCTTGATCTCGAGATTGGTATAATCAGGCGGCAACTGGATCGGCGTACCGTCGGGACTTAGCACCGGTCGGCCTCCCAGATCGGTCAGCGTGCCGTCTGCAGCGACCTGCAAACGCCCGTCACGCGTGTACTGGGTGCCTTGCGCCGTCTGGACTGACAGGTAACCGTCTCCCTGTATGGCTACGTCCAGCGCGTTGCCGGTCGACTGGATCGGGCCGGCGGTTCGGTCGATATATGTTGCCCGATCCTGCACGAAGGAAACATTGCCGCCCGGCACGTTCAGTTGGTCGACGTAGCTCTGAAACAATTGCCGGTCCGCCTTGAAGCCCGAGGTGCTGGCGTTGGCGACGTTGTTAGCGACCACTTCCAACTGTTTCTGTAGTGCAATCTGTGCCGACAGGGTGACGTAGGTTGGAGCTTCCATAACTCAGGATCCCTATTTGGAGCCGCTTGCGGGCAACAGCGTTTCGACCTGCTTGGCGCGTTGCAAAGAGCCTTCAATCGCCGTCAGGAAGAGTGGGCTGCCTGCTGCCATGGTGGCCGGGTTACCTGGTGGATGAAGCGCCGCAAGCGTCCGCGCTGCCACGCCACCCTGCACATCAGGCAAGGTCCGGTCGGGGCTTTGGCCGGCGAGTGCCAACGCGAATGCATAGCGGTCAGCTACCTCCCCCCGCGCATCGGCGGTCAGGGCTGGGTCGCGCAACAGTTCCGAGTAGGCGGTGGCGGCGGCGCTCCAGGCCTTGGCCTGACACAGCAGCGCGGCGCGGCGCAGCCGATCCGCGATTGTCGTAAGCCCATCGAGTCGGTGCGCGGCGTCGCCGGGCCGTCCCAAGCGTTCGAGCGCGTCCGCGCCGGCACGTTGTGTGTCGGCGCCAACCGGGAGATTGCGCAGCAGCAACAGAGCGACGGCAGGGTCGCCGCCGAGGGCCTCGGCTTGGGCCCGAACCACCGCGGCCTGTGGTGTGGATGCAACTTCGTCCGACAGTTGTTGCAGAACGTCGCGCGCCGCGGACGCCATGTCCTGGCTCAGCATCAGCTTTGCCGCGCCCAGGCGGATACTGTCGCCGACTTGGCCTGGGGTCGCATACCCGTCGTATTTCAAATAGAGCGCAATACGGTTATCCGGGTCTGGCAGATTGGCGCCGGTCGGTTCCACCAGAAGCAGCCGAAGGATTTTGGCGACCAGCGCAGCGCCGCGACTGTCCGTGCCGCGCACGCCGTCGGGGCTGGCGCTTTCGTCGGCCACGGTCAAGGCACTGATGTAGTCCTGGTGCCGCAAATGACGGTCCGCAAGCGCGGCAGCCGCGTCCTGGCCAGCCTGCCGCCGCGGATCACCCGGGCCATATCGCCCAGCACCGCCTCGCTGTGCGAACCGGCGTCATCATCCTTGGTTGACGCTAGTTCGGCCAACCGCTCGGCGGCGACGATACCGGGGACGGTCAGTTCATGACGGGCAGCGCGCTCCAGGAAGCCGAATTCATCGCCCGTGTCTCCGCCGGCGCGGGCGATCCTGGCCTGGAGTAAAAAGCGCGCGGACTCGTCCTCCGGCAATCCCTCGCTGGAGTTTCGCACCGCGGCCGCCACGTCGCGGAGTGCTGCGACATCGTCGACCGCATCGGCCAAGCGGTATGCAAAGGCTTGCAGCAACGGTTCCGGCATGTTCCCCAGCGCCGAGCGCGCGGTGTGGATGTCACGCGCGACACCGATCGCGTCGTGCGAGGCCGCGGCGGCGAGGGCTCGCCACAGGGGGATATCGGTCCGTTCACAGCCCGGTCTTTCGGCAAGGAGGGGCGACGCCGCGCCGATCGGGGTGCCTCGCAGCAAGGCAGCCAAGTCAGCGTCGCGCAGCAGCCGGGAGCGATCGGGGTCGGTGACGGAAACATCGCCAGTGAGGGCGGTGTGCGCGGTGTCCTGCGCTTCTCCGGCCAGACCATAGGCCAAATAGAACTCCGCCAGCGTCGCCATTTCCGGGGCGCCTTCGTGGGCCTCCGCAGTCGCGTGGCGCAGCGCGGTCAGCGTCGCTGGGAAGCTGTCTGGTCCCTTCCAGCGGCTCATATCGAGATCCAGCGTGCAGGGGGGGCGGGGTATCGACGCGGGTCCGACCTCGGCTGCAACTGTAGGGTTCAGCGAGGTCGACCGTGGTGGTTGCGACCCCTTTGACGTGTCTGGGGGAGCATTCAAGGCTGCCAGCCTGGCGGTCGGAGAGTCGCGCAGCTTGGCGATCTCGGCCTTGCTCTGGTCTGCTGCTGGCGCGGCCTTGCCGTGTTTTGCCGCCTGCGCGGCCTTGCTGTTGTCTGGCGCATGCGCGGCCTTGCCGTTGTCTGCCGCCTGCGCGGCGTGCTTGTTCTGCCGCATGCGCGGCGTTGCCATTGTCTGCCGCATGCGCGGCGTTGCCATTGTCTGCCGCATGCGCGGCGTTGCCATTGTCTGCCGCATGCGCGGCGTTGCCATTGTCTGCCGCATGCGCGGCGTTGCCATTGTCTGCCGCATGCGCGGCGTTGCCATTGTCTGCCGCATGCGCGGCGGGGCCGGCGGTTTTCGCAGGGTCCCGCAGGAGGATGCTGAACGTCTTTCCCGCACGGGAAAATTCGACCGTGCAATCACAGGCGAGGCGGATCAAGACGATAAAGTGGCCGGCTTCGGCGTGGGATTCGACAGCCAGGACTTCGCGCAAGTTTCGGTCTTCGGAAATCCATATCGGGCGACTGGTCGCGAAGCTGAGTTCAACCCCGCTTGGGACGGTGTGCACACGGGGCGTACGAAGACGGCCGATGACCAAATTCGCCCGGCCGAGACTCAGGCTGCTGGGAGTAGCGGATGGCGATCTCTTGCGGCCGGCCGGTCGCATCCGTCTTCGCTGGACTGGCGTCCGGCGGTCGGGCAACGGAGGGACGGCCGAGCAGGCAGGCCACGACGACGATCGACGATCCGAGGAGAAGAAGCCGGCGCATCAGCCGTCCACTTTCGCGCGAACGCTTTTCGCAACCTCGTTCACAACCTGATCAAGCTCCTCGAAGCTTGGCTGCAATTTGCTGGGCACGGCCTTTCGGCCAACCTCGACCGCGAGTTGCGGGGCAAGTCCCTCGAGGTGAGAAACGATGACCTGGCGAACCATCCCCAGCATGGTGGCCTCTTCCTCGATGACACCCTTCAATCGCACGGCGAGGGGGCCAACCAATCCGTACGCCAGGAAAACCCCGAGCAGGGTTCCGACCAACGCGGAACCGATCATATGACCGAGGACCTCGGGCGGTTCGCTGATCGAACCCATAGCCTTGATCACGCCGAGGACGGCCGCGACGATGCCAAGCGCGGGCAGACCATCGGCCATCATGGTCAGGGCCTTGGGGGCGCGCATCTCTTCATGGTGGCGCTTTTCGAGTTCTGTCTCCATCATTTCGCCGACAGTATGAGGATCGGTGAAATTCATAGTGATGCTGCGGAAGACGTCGGAGATGAAGCGGATCAAAGAGGAGTCAGCGTTCAGCCGGGCATAGCGCTGAAAAATCGGCGAGGAGTCAGTATTCTCGATGTGCTTTTCGAGGACCATGTTGCCTTCCTGCCGGGCGACACGGGCCAACAGGAAGACGAGGCAAAGCGCATCGACGTAATCGCCCTTTTTCCAACGCGAACCGGCGAAAATCTTTCGCATGCCGACGATGATCTTGCGGATTGTCGCGACTTCGTTGCTGATCAGCACGGTCATCAAGCCGGAGCCCAGGATGGTCAGAAGTTCGGGGCCGATGGACTGCAGGATGACGGCGAATTTCCCGCCTGCAAGGGTGTAGCCGGTCCCGATTGCGGCAAACACGCCGAAGATCCCAACGATCTGCCACACAATCGATTTCGCCTACCCGGTTTGACATTTACGGGGCACGTTCTGCGCCGCATGTTCGATTGATAGCATTTCGCATTGATCTCGGCTAGATAAATTCGCATAACCGGTCCGAGGCCGTGCAAAGTCTGACCATGAAGGCTGAAAATAGTCTGTCTCGTTGTTTGATCGCATGATTCTCTTGTTGGGACCTTCCCTCGCGTTTCGTCAGCCCGTTGACGTCAACGAAACGCTGGCCGCTCAGCGCTGTCGTGTTCAAGGAGAACCCCGTTGCCCATTCGCCTTCCCGCCCTGAACCCCTCCGTGGGCCGCTACACCCCCGATCCTCAAGTGGTGGCCGCTGTCCGTGACGCCAGCGCGACGACAGGCGCTCGTTTCGATACACTCATGGCCTCAGCCGCGCTTGAGAGCGGGCTTCATTCGACCGCCAAGGCAAGCACCTCCAGTGCCAGCGGGTTGTTCCAGTTCACCGACCAAACCTGGCTTGCCACGGTTCGCCAGTATGGCGCTGCGCAGGGCCTGCGGGCTGATGCCGCCGCGATCGTGTCGCAGAACGGTCAGTTGACCGTTGCGGACCCAGTCGAGAGGCAGCGCATCCTGAACCTGCGGTTCGATCCGGTGGTTTCGGCGACCATGGCCGGCGATCATCTACGAGGGCTAGCTACGAGCCTGGGGGCGAGCATCGGCCGTTCGCCTGACGCGGCGGAAACTTACATGGCGCACTTTCTGGGCACATCCGGAGCGACGCAAATGCTACATGCGGCGCAAATCACCCCCGGGCGGTCGGCCGCCGAGGTGCTGCCGGAGGCGGCACAGGCCAACCCAGCGGCATTCAACGCGGCGGACGGTACACCGCGCACCGTCTCGCAGTTTGTCCAGCGCATGCGTAGCCGGGTGGCTCAAGCGTTCGCGGATGTGGGGGCCGCGATGCCGCAGGGTGCGTTGGCGTTTGCCGGACCGAGCGCCGCGGCCGGACTCGGCGCCGGTGGGGGGCGCGGCCTGGGTCTGGCCCGTGCCAGCGCGACGCCCGCCGAAAGGGCCATGGTGGCGTCGCTGGTCAATGTGTTCACGCGGCTGGACCGAAGTGAAACGTCCTCACAAGCGACGCATGGCAAACGCAATCATGCGCTGCCATTCGGCTTGGTCTCTACCTTGGTCAGCTCGAGCGGCCTGGACCCAGAGCAAAGTTCGGCGGGCGGGGCGTCCAAAGGGTGATATCAAGCTGCGGGAATGGTGGATGGTAGGGGTTCGGCTTAGCGAGGGCGTGTCTGACCTCACCAATCCACCAGTTCCCGAAACTGAAGTTCGCCGCAGCGGGCGAATTTAGGTCTTGGGTCACTGGGTCTTTGTTTTCACCGGCCTTCTCGTCCTCGCGTCCGCCGCATAGGGCAGCGAAGATCTTTCGGCGGGCGACGCGACGGCTGGAGTCATGCCGTTAGCAGGGCCACGACATCCTCACCTGAGATGGGCCGACTGAAGAGGTATCCCTGCATCTCGGTGCAGCCGTTTGATTGCACGATAGACGCCTGTTCTTGGGTCTCGACACCTTCAGCGGTTGTTGTCATCCCAACGCTGGCGCCCAATTTTGCAATAGCGGCGACGACCGCGGCGGCGATGGGATTATCCGGGAGGGTGCAAACGAACGACCGGTCGATCTTGATCCGGTCGAACGGGAAGTCCTTCAGTTGACTGAGCGAGGAATAGCCAGAACCAAAGTCGTCTATGGCGATGGTTATCCCCAGCTTGCGGAGACGATGCATCGCCTCGAGCGTTCGATGGTCCTTTCGCAAGGACATGCCCTCGGTGATTTCAATCTCCAACCGTTCGGGCGAGAGGCCGCTGGCCGCCAGCGCACGTTCCACGGCGGCGAGCAGCGGACCCGGGTCATGGAACTGAAGCGGCGAGACATTAACCGCGACCCTGGGCGCGCCGGGCCAATCCACGGCTGCCCGGCAGGCCGTGCTCAACACCCATGCGCCGATGGGAATGATCGTGCCTGCCTCTTCCGCGCGGGGGATGAACTCGGCGGGGGGTATGAGGCCGCGCTGGGGATGATGCCAACGGAGGAGCGCCTCGAGCCCGGCTACACGATGCGTCTGGGAACTGAATTGTGGCTGGTAGACGAGCTTGAATTCGCCCCGTTCCAGCCCCTGGCGCATTTCCGCGTCGATGCCCAGCCGGGCCGCGGCGCGTCGAGTCATGGAAGGTTCGAAGAATCGCCAGTTCTGCCGCTCTGCGTGTTTCGCAGCATATAGGGCGAGGCCAGCGTGGCGGATCAGATCGGACGGCGTGACGCTGTGCCGCCGGTTTGACTGGGCAATGCCAAAGCGCGGGCGGACGTTGGCAGCTTGGCCGCTGATCACGCACGCTCGGCCGAGAAGGGCATCCAGGTCTCCGACCACCATCTCCGCGTCAGCGTTTCGCAAAAGAATTGCAAATTCATTCTGAGCGAAGCGGACGACGATATCGGCTTCCCTGGCTTCGTGCTGAAGGCGCCCCGCGACAACGCACAGCACTGCATCGCCAAACGAGTCGCCGAACGTGTCGTTGATGGCGCCGAAACCATCGAGGTCGATCAGGATGAGGGTGACGGTGTCATCGCTCTGGTATTGCAGCAAGGCGCGCTCGATGCAGAGATCGAGATAGCGCCGATTGCCGAGGCCGGTGAGTGTATCTAGTAACGGTCCCGAGCGACTGGCGTCCGCGTCGGTCTCCTCGCTCGGGTCTGACTTCGCAAACCCACTCGAGGCGTTCGACGCAAGCCGACCGGCGTCGGACGGGCTGGAGGAACTCTGGATTAATGTTTCGCTCATAGGCCCTTCCATCGGTGCGCGAGACGGACGCTAACGCGCAACATCCGATCAATCATATTGATATAGCTCATTTTCGCACAGACTAGCAAGCATGGTTTGCTCGTTTCGAATTGTGTTTGTTACATAGCCCGGCAGCTTCTCGGCCTGTCTGGCAGGCTTGTGCCTTGCCTTTGAGCATCGAGACGATAACTGCCGGAGACGGGAGCTGGTGTACTGATGCCATGGAACGTAAATCACGCGGCAGCCGATAGGCCGCGTTAAAAATGAACGAGCAAATATCCTTGCACCTGTGGGTTTGGCACCGTCCTTCGTGTGCTTTCTGCCTTCGTGGTGGTATTTCAATACGGTCTCGACACGACCGCCACCGTTTGAGTTTGACATCGCTTTTCCAGCACAAAGGCACAACGCAGGACGAAGGGGCAGGCTTATGGCCGACACGTGGTCGGCGCGTGGGTTTATCTCCGCTTTATGCCCAGAGGGCGCTGGCGGTGTGACATATCCCAGAGGATTCGGATTTACGAGGAAACGAACTAGATAAATTCAAGCTCGGCGTGGAGGGCGCCGGACGCTTTCAGCGCACTCAGAACCTGAATCAAGTCGCGCGGTCCGAGACCGAGCGCATTGAGGCCATCCACGAGGGTTTGCAACGTGGTGGCCCGGTGCAGAACCTGAAGATGCTTTTCGTGCTGATCGTTGATTTCTATCTTGGTCCTCGGTACCACCACGGTTTTCCCGTTCGAGAACGGCTCTGGCTGGCTGACCTGGGGGGTCTCGGTCACTCGCACGACCAGGTTTCCGTGGGTAACGGCCACCGGATCGAGCTTCACGTCGGCACCAACCACGATGGTGCCGCTTTTTTCGTCGATCACCACCCGCGCGGGGACGTCGGGCTTCACGGAGATCCGCTCGATCCGCGCCAGTAATGCCGTCACGCGATGGGTATAGGCGGATGGAACCGCCACATCGACTGTCCCGAGGTCGGTGGCGACCGCCGCGTGGGGGCCGAGTTGGGCGTTGATCGCTTCCTCGATGCGGTTGGCCGTGGTGAAATCGGGTGTACGCAACGCCAGTCGCAGGGACGGCAAGTCATCCAATGTATTCGGCACTTCTCGCTCGACGGTCGCCCCGTTGGGCACCCGGCCGCTGGTCTGCACGCCTTGTTTGACGCTCTGCGCGGCACCACCAGCCTGAAAACCGCCGACGACGACCGGTCCCTGGGCGACCGCGTAGACCTCTCCATCCGCGCCCACCAATGGGGTGACCATCAATGTCCCGCCAGTCAGGGATTTAGCGTCTCCGAGGGACGACACCTGGGCGTCTAACGGCGTGCCCTGGCGAGAGAACGCGGGCAGCGTCACCGACACGACCACGGCGGCGGTGTTGCGGGTTTGCAGCTGCAGCCCGGTCACGCTTACGCCCATACGTTGCAACATCGCCGTCAGCGATTGCTGGGTGAACTGAGAGTTGCGAAGCGTGTCGCCGGTGCCCTGCAAGCCAACGACCAGGCCGTAGCCGACGAGCTGGTTGGTGCGGACGCCTTCGATCGATACGAGGTCGCGCAGGAGGATCTGGGCCTGCCCATGTACCGGCAGTGCGGCGATCAACATGACCGCCGCGCGCAGCAGGCAACGCGCCGGCATTCTGCCGAAACACCGCTTCATTGTTGGTTCCTTGAAAGGATCGGGCAGGTCGGGGTCAGGCGGGGGTCGGCATGTAGTGGGTGAGGCTGAGCTGTGAGATCTGAGCGGTCAGTTCATAGGCGGCCTGCAACTGGGTCTGCAGAGTGGCCAGGTTGGTGGCATCCGCGGTCTCGTTGGTCTGCTCGTATCCCGCGATCTGTTGTTGCGTCGCGCTCGCGGCCGACTGCTGCAGGCTGATGGCGGACTGCATCTGCGCCTGGGTATTTCCGAGCGAGCCCTGCAGATTGGTGAGTTCCGTTTGCCCCTGCGATATCATTTGCACGCCCTGGGTGACCAGTTCAGCCTGAGCGGATTCATCGAGTTGACTCGATGGCGCGCCGACCAAGCTAAGCATCGAGAGGCCCTGGAGCAGGTCGCGAAAGGCTGGCTGGTTGGCTTGGGCGTTGTACTGCAGGGTCTGGTTCGTGCCGATCAGTACCGGTCGTCGGCTGCGTGGATGTCGCGCCCGTATAAAACGCACCGTTGTAATTCTGCGCAGGATTGCTATTGGTATTGCTAAACACACTGGCAATCCCGTTCGGTCCATTCACCAGGTTGTCGATATCGGCTGATGTCAACGGATTGCCGCCGTTGGCAGCGACAGCCGCGCTCAGGATCGCGTCCATGGTGTCAATCGGTCCGCCTGTGGCATCCGCTGCCTGCATTGGGGGGGCGGTGTTATCTCCGGCAAATAGTGCGCTACCGGCGTAGGTCGTGTTCAGCTGGCCAAGTATCTGCTGCATGGAGCTTTGAGCCTGCTGCGCCAGACTGACGGCCGACGTAGTGGCAATCGTCCCCACTCCATTGATCTGGGTCGCCAGTCCAGCATTTGAAACGGTCTGGGCGATTGAACCGAGGCTGGTCATGACGGTCTGGACGGTGTCCAGTTGTTGTGATGCCATGCCAATCGAGGTTTGCAGTTCGGTTTCCTGGTCGGACTGGGCGTGCAACTGGTAGAGCAGCGCGGCGCTGGTACCCATGGAGCCGGCCGGGTTGGCATTTTGGCCGGACGCGATTTCGTTCGTGAGCTGGTTCAGCTGGCCCGTCATCGTCTGGATTAACGAATCCATCTGCATCGGACCGGAATAGCTGGATACGCGACCGGACATATTGCGTTCTCCGTCAGACTAGAACTGGACTGCCTGGATTAATTGGCTAAGCATGGTTGACGCCGCCTGAATCACCTGGGCGCTCGCTGCATAGGTGTTCTGGATGATCAACATCCGTTGCATCTGGTCGTCGACACTAACGCCGGTGGCGCTGCTGAGGGCGGTTGTCGCTGTCTGTGCCTGCGTCGTCCGGTCGGTGTTCAGCGACGTCCAGTTGCCCAATGTGGATTGTTGCAATCCTGCCACTTGCGACGCGGCATCGCTGATCGTCATCGACGTCGGCAATCCCGTCGTGGAGGGATAGGTCTGTGGCGTCTGCAATGCCTGGATGAAGCCCAGGATCGTGCTGTTGTTAGCAGCGGTGCTGCTGTTTGGCGTGCCATTTACGCCTGATTGAATGAGCGCGGGGTTGCCGCCCTGGGTGGGGTCGACCAGGGCATTCACAGCGATACTGGCCGCGAGGCCTGCGGCAGGGGCTGGAGCAGTGGAAGACACCGCGGCGCCGCCAGCGGTGAACAGGCCGGTCGGGTTCGCGGCGCTGACGGTGGGGTCCGCCGTTTGGAAGGCCTGGATCAGGTTGCCGGCCAGAGAGTCCAGTTGATCGGAAAAGCCAGGCAGGGTCACGTCGCGCAACTGTAGATCCGCGGCGATATTGCCGGTCTGCGACATTTCCAGCGGCTGACCATTGACGGTCACCGTACCGAGGCCGCCGGTCTGTCCGAGCGCGCTATCGGGATTGACGCGCATGTTCGAGGGGATGTTGGGGGTCGGGGTGAAGGAAAGCTGATGCACCTGACCGTCGTAGAGCGTGGTTCCCTGATCTGTGGTGACGATGATGCTGTTGTTGCCGCTCTGAAACACCTTGACCGGCAATTCCTTGGACAGGCTGGCGATGAGTTGGTCCTGGGTGTCCTGAAATGAGGCGATCGAGCCGCCGCCGGCCGCAGCCTGCTTAAGAGCTGTCTGGTTTTGTGCCAGCTGATTGAGTGTGGCATTGACCGAGGCCACACCCGATGCGATGCCCTGATCCGCCTGTTGGCGGGCGGTGTCGACAGCGGAATCGAGGCTGTGGAATGTGTCCACGACATTCTGTGCCGCGGTCTCCGCCTCGCTTTGCGCGGTCGCGTCATTGGGCGAAGCGGAGAGCGTGGTCAACTGGCTGCTGAAAGCCGAGACCGTCGAAGGCAAGGAAGAGCTGCTCGAGGCCTGGCCCACCGCTTGGTCGTAGTTCGTGAGGATGTTGACCATCTCGTTACTATAAGCCTGCGCCCCGGCTGCCTGATTGGCCGTTGCCGCCGCGGCTGCATTGGTCAAGCGCTGGATCGGCTCGGCCAGGACGCCGGCGCCGACGCCACCGGAAATCAATTCCGCGGTGGGCTGGTCCTCCTGCACGTAACCAGGCGTGCTGGCGTTGGCGATGTTGTTCGAAATGACGTTGATCTGCTGCTGCGACACGTCCAGTGACGACAACGCGGTGTAAAGGGCATCCTGGATTGTACCGCTCATGGCGAGAGCTCTTTCCCACTATTGAAAACTCCGGCGATTTCGCAAAGCGCCGGCCGGACTTTTCCCGCTTATTGATTGAGCGTGGACAGATCGCTCAGCATCCGGTTGGCGGTCTGGATCACAGTCGCCGACGAGGCGTAGGCGCGCTGGGTCTCGATCAGGTTGGTCAGTTCCGTACCTGAGGTCGACGTTCGACCCTTCGAGCGCGCCGCCATCGGTGGTGCCGGCCGGCCCCTGGCCGGGCTGGTAGAGCTGTGGCACGCCGGAAGCGGCCGACAAGGCGTATGCATCGCCGGTGACAGCGTTCAATCCGTCCGGGTTGGGGACGACCGCGACGTCAAGCTGATAGATCGGCCGCGTGGCGCCATTGGAGAACGATGCGGTCACGACACCATTGTTGCCGATCGACACGCTCTGCATTAGTCCGAACGCGGAACCGTCGTTCTGGATCTTGGTCGTGGTGTAGCTGCCGTCGAGCTGGGTCATGCCAGACGCGCTGTTCAGTGCGCCGATATTGATCGGTATGACCTGGCCGTCTCCGGACGTGATCGAGTAGCTCCCGGCGACTGGATCGTAGGTGCCTATTCCGGCGGTCGGCGTGACGGATGCCAACGTGCCTGCGTTGGCGCCGGTCGCGTTGAAGGTAAGGGTCGCCGAATCGATGGGCGTGGCCGGTGTCGCTGATGCGGAGTCGAGAATATTCATCGTCCAGGTATTGGTCGGCGGGTTCCCGGCGGCGGCGGGCTGGGTTGGCACGAACTGGAACGTGAAGGTCTGCGCGGTACCTAGCGAATCGTAGTAGGTCACCTGCGTCGACGAGGGCGTTGCCGTGGTCGCCGAATACGTGTTGGTTTCGCTGCTCGGCAGATTGGCGGTGAAAGTCATTGCGCTGGTCGGCGTGGCGGCCACGGAGAGGTTCGCGATATTGACCGTGGAGAGATCGGCGACCGTGCTGGCAGGCGTACCGATCACGTTTCCGGCCGCATCGAGCGGCTGACCTTGCAAGTAAAAGCCCGCTGCATTGACCAGGTTGCCGTTGGCATCAGGCCGGAAAGAGCCTGCCTGGGTGAGCAGATAACTGCCGTTGGCAGCGTTGGCATTGCTGTTCACCACCATGAAGCCCGAACCGTTGATGGCAATGTCCGTCGCTACGCCTGTGGTCTGAATCTGTCCGGGCGTCGTGACGTCGAGCCGTGTCGAGGAGCTGACGCCGCCGAGTTCCGCGTTGCCGGACGTACCACCGAGCACCAGGGTCTCGAACTCGGTCTCGGCTTCCTTATAGCCGACGGTCGAGCTGCCAGAGATGTTGTTCGAAATATTGGAAAGCGCCATTGATTGGGCGTCGAGGCCGGAAACGGCGGAGTCCATAGCGCCTAGGATGCTCATGGGATGCTAACTCCTGATGACGTCGTATCTGCTGAGGGAGCGGCGGGACGTGAAAAGGCGATCACGGCGATGGTCCTGGGTCGGCGCGGCCGTTCTCGCGCGCTTGCGGTTCCGCTCCGCTACGAAGGATGGTGATGGAGATGCGGCGATTGCGCGGGTCGGTGGGCGACTGCGGCATCAGCAATTCGGTGGCGGCACGGCCCTCCACGCTGACGAAACGGCCTGGCGCCAGTCCGCCGGCCTCCAGTTGCCGCCGGACGGCGTTGGCGCGATCCGCGGACAGTTCCCAGTTTGAGTAGGTCGGCCTTTGCAGCACCTGGGCGTCGGTATGACCCGTGACGATGACGGAATTTTGCACCGTCCCGAGCACTTCTCCGACCACCCCGAGGATGGTGGAGAGCCGCGGGTTGGGTTCGTAACTGCCGGTGGCAAACATTGCGTCTCCGTCACGGTCGAATATCTGGATGCGCAGCCCCTCCGAGGTCATCTCAAGGGAGAGGTGAGCGGCTAAGGTTTTCAACGCCCCTTGCTGCTCCATATGCTCCAGCTCGGCCTTGAGGGCTTCGAAGCGCTGGTGCTCCAGGCGTTCCCTGGTCGTGGTCGCGGGTAAGTCGTTGCCATCGTCCCTGCCCTTTCGCGTACGAAGGCTGGTGACGATCTGATCGGATTTCAACTCACCGCCATTCAGGACGGCTTTGCCGCCGCTGAGGACACCGCTGCCGGACGGCAGGTCGAAAACCGAGGAGGTGGAGAAATACCGCGCAATAACGGCGCGTTCATTCTGCGTTGCGGTCGCGAGCAGCCACATAATGAGAAAAAACGCCATCATAGCGGTGACAAAATCGGCGTACGCGACCTTCCACTGGCCGCCATGCTCATCGTCATGGGCCGCCTGACGCTTTACGATAATCGGTCGTTTCGCGTGTCGAGGATCACTCATGAACCGAGCCCCAAGGGGTAATAGCCAGCCGTGGATGCCTCTGTATATTCATGGCGTTTCGCAAACAAGTACAATTTACCAACGAAAATGGCTGGAAGGCGACGTTTGGCAGGTTTGTTGCAGACTCAATATAGCGCTTCGCCGTCTTCGTCCGGCTCGTTGATGAAGATGCGGCCCTCGTCGTTGAGGCGCCTGGCGATGGCCACGATCTCGGCCTGCGCCTCGTCCACCATCTTCCGGCGCGGCGGCACCATAGTTTCCATCTCTTCGCGCAGCATGCTTCCCGCACGTTCGGACATGCAGGACAGAAACATATCGCAAAGTTCGGGACTGGCTCGGCTGAGTGCCATCGGCAACTTCTCGACCGCGCATTCGCTGATCAGGATGCCAAAGGTGCTCGGATCGACACGCTTCAGGTCCTCGAAGGTGAACATGATGCGGCGTATGCGGGCCGCGGCCTGTGGTTCGGCTGCCTCCAACGAGGCCATGATGCGATCGAGGACTTCCTTTTCCGAGCGGTTCAGCATCTCGGCCATGATCGACGTGCTGTCGCGCTCATAGGAACGGGACAGTTCGGTGACGAACTCCCGCTTCAGCGTATCCTCGATGTCGTGCAGCACCGATCGCTGGATGCTGTTGATCCGCACCAGCCGGATCGAAACGTCGGCGGCCAGACGCTCCGGCAATAGCCGCAGTATTCGCGCGGCATGGCCCGCCGGGAGCTTGGCCAGAATTACAGCGACTGTCTGAGGATATTCGTTGCGCAGGTAGCCGGCCAGCATCTGGGGCTGCAGATGGGTCAGCTTCTCCCAGATGTTTCGGCCGTTGGGGCCTTTGATTTCATCAAGGATGTCGGCGACCTTGTCCGCCGGCAGCGCCAGCCGGAGAAGCTTTTCCGTGGTCTCCAGGGTGCCGACCACATTGCAGGTGCGTCCGACCTCGACCTGAAAGTCGGCGACCGTCTTCTCGACCAGTTCGAGACCGGTGCGGCCGAGACCGGCCATCGCACCACCGAGACGGCGAATTTCGTTCTCATCCAGTTCCCCGAGAATCCGCTGCGATCGTTCGGGGTCCAATGCCATCATGATGATGGCCGCCTTGTTGACCCGCCCGCCGGGGACCTTGACGACGTCGGTGCGGTTAGCCACGGGACCGGATTTGGCGGCCGGCTTCAACATGCGCTTTGGCTCCGTGAAGAAATAACCGGGTCTGTTGGGGCAGCGCACGGTCCCGGTCCGGGCAATATCGTGGATGGCCGGGCTGCGCCGACTATGACAAGGCCACGTCGCATGGGTTGGGAAATCCTGCTCAACTGGAGAAGCTCCGCACCAGGGAACCGGCGACCAGTTCCCAGCCGCTTACCAGCACGAAGAAAATCAGCTTGAACGGCAGGCTGACCACGACGGGCGGCAGCATCATCATCCCCATGCCCATCAGGACCGCCGATATCGCGATATCAATGACCAGAAAGGGCAGAAACAACAGGAAGCCGATCTGGAATGCCTTGGACAATTCGCTGATCAGAAACGCAGGGCAGAGCACACGCAGTGGAATGTCCGCACGGATCGCGCTGGATATCGATCCCGCCTTTGGTTCCGCGGATGGGCGGCCGGATTGGTGGTCGCCCGGGCCGGTTCCGGTTGATTGGTGGGCGCCCGGACCGGTCTCGGCGGGTTGGCCGGGGATGGTTTCGGCGGATGCGTCGGCGGATGGCTTCCAGCCGGCAAGGTCCATGAACAGGACGAGGTCCTTGTCGGCGGTATTCGCCGCCATGAAGCTTCGGAATGGCTTCACGGAGCGATCGAATGCCTGCTGTTCGGTGATTGAGCCGTCCATCATCGGCTGCAGGCCGTCGCGCCAGGCGGTCTCGAAGGCCGGCGCCATGATAAATCCGGTCAGGAACAACGCGAGGCTGATGATGACGCTGTTCGGCGGCGTTTGTTGCAGCCCCAGTGCAGTGCGCAGCATCGACAGGACCACCGCGATCCGGGTGAAGGCTGTTCCCATGACCAGAATTCCAGGGGCAATCGCCAGCACCGAGGTCAGAGCCATCAGGCTGACCAAATTGGTCGCCAGACTTTGGCCTCCGCCGGATCCCATATTCAGTGACAAGGTTTGCGCGACGGCGGTTCCGGCTGCGCCCGTCATGCAGCAGCCAAATGCGATCGCTCCTGCCGCTAGTCGCGCGCATCGCTTCGGTCCTGGCATTCTGCCTATCCCGCGGTGGAGATCAGTTGAGGCCGGTGGAGGCGATTTCAGTCATTGAGATCGCCAGGCGGCCCTCGTCGGTGATTTGCACCTCGCCACGCGCCACCAGACGATCGTTGACAAAGATCTCGATCGGCTCACCGACCTTCCGATCGAGCTCGATGATCGAGCCGCGGCCCAGGGCATAAAGCTTGCCAAGCGGCAGCAGCTTTTCGCCGAGAACAACCGTCAGGGTGACTGGGATATCCATAACGGATGCAACTCGGTCTTCACCGATTTGCCTTGTCGTATCACTCATGCGGGTGTGACCTCTTCAAGCTGGGCATTGGGGCAAAGGATGGCGGCGACCTGTTCGAGCAAAGCCGCCGGGTCGAAGCTGAGGCCACCGCCGGACCAGGTCGCGACCGCGGTTCCCGGCTTCATTGCGGGATCGAGGAGCAGTGTCAGGGTGTCGCCTTCGGTCAGGCCTTGATCCTTGACCGATGCAATCGTTACTTCGTCGGCTCGCAAAGTCAGGCGTTCGATGCCCCGTTCGGCAAGCGCGTCGGCGACCAAGGCGGCGATCTCCTGTCCGGCTGTCTGCGCCAGTAAAACCGGGAACAGTACGCGCAGGGCGCTGCTGATCGCGGCGCGGGCCGCCGCTTCAAGTTCTCGCCTCATGTCTTCGCGGCCAGCACGCAGTTCCTGCAAGGCTGCCAGCAAGATCTCGATGGTGTGTTGCCTGGCATAGGCACTGCGAAACTTTTCCAATTCCACCTGATGGGCCTGGGCTGCCTGTTGCTCGCCATGGCGCAAACCGACAGCATGACCCTCGTGGCGGCCGATCCGCAGCCCTTCGGCGTAGCCCTCCTCCCTGGCGCGCGCCGCTTCGAAGGCCGCTTCGGCTTGCGGTCCTTCGCGCAGGGCATCGACCGCGGGGGGAATGAACCGCCGGTTCACGACGCTTCGCTTTCGGCGATCCAGGCACGGATCACGGCCAAACTCTCTGCCGGGCGTGCGTCGATCAGTTCGCGGAGACCGGCCAGCGGGTTGGCGAGCGGGGCGGCGTCGGGTATCAGAGTGTTATCCGCCAAGGCGGCCGCGATGGCTTCGCGTTCGTCGCCACCGGCGAGTTCCAGTTGGGCTTGCCGGCGTTTCATCATGGTAAAGACGAGGGAGCCAACGGTGAGCAACACCGCCAGGGCGCCAAGGGCAATCCACATCCAGGGCAACGACGCGGGGATGGCGGCTTCGTCCGAGCCGGTGCCAGTCTGGTCGCTGCTAACAAATCGCAATGTGTCGACCACGACATTATCGCCGCGTTTCGCATCGAACCCGACCGCCGAACGAACCAGGTCAGCGATGCGGTCCAACTCCTCTTTCGGGCGGGGCTGGAAGACGCCTTTGTCATCCAGCACACCGTCGACGACGACCGCGACAGTCAGGCGCTTGATCTCGCCCGGTTCCCGGACCCGTTCCATTTTGGTCGAGCCGATTTCGTAGTTGATTGTCTGACCGTTATGGGAACTGGTGGAGGTGGTTTTTTCCGGTGTGGGGGTCTGGGTTGGTGGATTAGGGAGATTTTGTCCGACCGAGACCGGCTGTTCACGCGGCTTCGTGCTGTCGGAAGCGTCTTGATCGGACTGGGTCTGCTTCGAGCGCTCGACCTGCGACAAAGGATCGTATTTTTCCTCGCGCGAAACCTCGTGCGAGCTGTCGATATCGACGGAGGCGACCACGCGGACCTTGCCCTGACCAACCAAGGGTTCGATCAGGCCGGTGACCGAGCGCTGCATGGCCTGCTCGGCGCTGGCCTTCAGTTCGGCGATGCGGCCGCCGATCAGTGCGGCATTGCTGTCAGCGGCCAACACGATGCCGGAGGGATCGAGGACGGAGACGTCCTCCTGCTGCAGGCCGGATACCGCACCGGCGACGAGGACGCGGATGGCGGCGGCCTGGGCGGGGGTCAAGCGCATGGCGCCGGTCATCACGACGGCGACCGAAGCAGTTGCCTTCGGCGTCTCTCTGGAAAATGTTTCCCGTTCGGAGGGCACGACATGGACGCGGGCTGTGCGGACGCCGTTCAGGGTCGCGATCGTGCGGGCGAGCTCACCTTCAAGCGCGCGCAAGCGCTGGACCCGCTGCATGAACGACGTCATGTTCATTGGGGATTGTGAGTCGAGGAGTTCATATCCAACGCCGCCCTGATGCGGCAAGCCGTTGGCGGCGAGAGCCATCCGGGTGCGCGCCACCTGGGACTGGGGGACAAGGATGATGGTCCCATCGCCACTCGCCTGGAAGGGGATCTTAAGCTCATCGAGGCGTTGGCCGATGCGTCCGGCCTCGGCAGGGTCGAGACCGGAATAAAGCAAGCCGGTAGGCTCGCCGGACCGGGATGCTATCCAGCCGAGCAACAGGAGCACGGACACCGCGGCGACGGCCATCGCCCCGAGTTTCGCAAGACCTAACCCCGCGGCTACCCGCTTGAGGCCGGCGAGTTGTTCCATGGGTATGCTCTGCTTTCTGCAGTCACGAGTTATGGTCCCTAAACGTTCGGAACCGTTATTAGTTCGATACGCGAATTTTCTCGTGGCGTCAATTCGCAAGTGAGATTATAGCGGCATCGTCCGATCGCCTTGGTGGGATTTTACCCTTCTGGGGTGGATTTCGCAAAGACGACGCGCAACCCCTGAAGAACTCGGAGGGCATCTGTGAAAGAAGTCAAGCAGGCCGTTGGCGACAAGACCAAATCAACTCCCGCGATGCCCAAGCGCCGGCGCGGGAGGCTGGTAATATTCGCAGCCATTCCCCTCGTGTTGGTCGCGTCCGCGGCAACGACCTACTTCTTTGTTCCGGCTGTTGCCGATACGGTTAGTCATCTTGCCGCTTCGCAACCCCAGTCGCCGCCTGGCGGCGCGGCTGCGCCACGTCCTCAGATTGTCGATGTTCCGGAAATGGTGGTCACGTTGCCAAATGGTGGCCGCGCGCGACAATTACGGATTAAGTTCAGTCTCGAATTGATTCCGAACGCCCACGAGATCCCCCCGGCGGAAGTTCTCGCACCGCGGGTCAACGATGCATTGCTCAGCTATCTTCGCACGCTGCGTGACAGCGACCTGGAAGGCGGACTGGCGCTCGATCGCATCCGTGGCGATCTTTATCGTCGCCTAACCCTCATCCTGGGTCCGGGGATTTTGGAGAACGTATTGATTACTGGCCTGGTTACGGGCTGACAATCATGGCCGAGAACACGACGGACGAAGCCCTCGAGCCGGGATGGGACCCCGGCGACCGGACGCTGGATCAGAATGACATTGACTCGCTGTTTGGCGACAGCGGCAAGCCGGCTCAGAGTGACACGCAGGAGCGCCGGGGCCTTCAGGCCTTGGCGGGCGGGGCCTTGGCCGGCATCGATCGCCTGCCGACCCTGAACATCATCGTGGACCGGCTGGCGCAACTGCTGACTGCCAGTTTCCGTGTGTTTACCGCCGACAACGCCGACGTCAGCATCGGCCGGGTGCGGGCGATCCGGCTTAAGGATTTTCTTGAATCGGTCGAGTTGCCGGCGATGATCGCGGTGATCCGGATTGAACAGTGGGACGGACACTGCCTCGCCGCGCTTGATCCGCGGCTGATCGGTTCAGCGGTCGACCTTTTGCTTGGGGGAAGGCGCAACAAGCCGCAGTTGATCGAGGGACGCCCTTGCACCGCGCTGGAGCGGACGTTCGTCGAGCGGCTGATAAAGCAGGTCATTGCCCCGGACCTGAAGCAGGCCTTCGAGATGGTCGGCGAACTTGATTTCATCCTGGAACGGTTCGAAATCTACGCCGTCGTACGCTGCGATCACCAAGCTTTCCGCGGCGGCGATCGGGTTCCGAGCAGAAGTGGCGATGGAGAACCGAGGGGGGCACATTGATTTTCTGTTCCCTTATGCCACGCTCGAGCCGGTTCATGACCTGCTGTCGCAGGAATATGTTGGCAAGAAGCAAGGGGGCGATGCTGCGTTCCGCTCGCATCTGCAGGGGACGTTGCCGCGTACACGACCATGCACTTGCGCGCTGTGGTGGAGCACCGGCGGATCTCGGCGTCGGAGGTTCTGCGCTGGCGGCCAGGGTCGAGACTGCTGCTCAACCGGCGCCATGACGAGCCGATCGATGTGATCTGCGAGGGCTTGCCGGTGCTGCGCGCGCACATCGCCGAACGGGACGGCCGCCTCGCGCTGCTGGTTGACGAACGCCGGATCGCCGAAGATTGGCCGGGACAGGCAGTTGTTGAATCTCCGATGCCGCGAGGTGACGAATGATTGCCATCCTTTGCGAGGCGATGGGCTTACTGCTGGTTGCTGCGATCGCGGTACATTCCGTTGTCCTGCATATCCGGTTGAACCGGTTCCACCGTGCCCTCGCCGAGGTGGGTGCGGTGCTTCCGATCCTGGACGCATCGATCGGACGCATGACAGCGATTTCCTCGGGCTTCGCCCAACGTTTACGAGGCGACCTGGAGACGGTCGAAGGGCGCCTGGCCGCCGCGCGGAAAGCAGGAATGGAGTTGTCGGCAGCTCATCGCGCCGCCGAGGACGCCACCGTTCAGCTTGATCGGCTGCTGCGCCAGCACCGCCGACTGGACATTGCCCGGGCAGCCCCGATGGCGCGCGAGTTGGTTGAACCGAAGGGCTTCGCCGAACGCGCCGGGCTTGATCCTGTGTCACCTGCCGGAGAGTCGCAGTGACAACGAAAACGCCGGTCGCCGCTACACCGGCCGCGACGCCATCCCGGGCACTCAGGCGACTGCGCGCGCGTTTGCTGCCTTTCGCCGCCGCTGGGTTGGCGGGTCTGCTGCCATGGGTCGGGGTCGATTTGATGCAACGCTGGCAGGCCGAGGCACGGACGTTACCCGACCGCGCAGACGCTGGCCCAGGCAACCGACAACGGTCCGGTTGTGCTACCCAGCGGCGTTGTGGCCGTCCCCGTTTCAGTTGCAGCCTTGGCGGCGACCGAGCGCGCCTCACCGATTGGCGATGACCGGCCGGTCGATGGTCACCTGTTGGCGGAGGTGGCGCGTCGCAAAGCTGAGCTCGACCATCGCGAACACGAGTTGCAGCTGCGGGAGACGCAGCTGGATGCCGCGTCGACCCTCGCCAGGCAGCAGATCACGGAGCTGACCCAGCTCCGGCAGACGGTCGAGGGTCTGGTGCGGCACGAGAGCACAGTGGCCGAGGAAGACATGAACCTGCTGGTCGGCCTGTTTTCGAACATGAAACCACCGCAAGCGGCAGCGGTGATCGGCAAGCTGGATCCGCCGAAGGCCGCGCGTATTCTGCAGCGGCTGGATACTCACATGGCGGGGCCGATCCTTGCGGCGATGGAGACGCCCGCAGCTCTGGCGATCACCGAGGAGGTCGAACAGCGACGGGCTTCATTTCAGCACTGAGTCTTGGGTCCGACTACCGATACGGGATATAGGTTTGCGCATTTTCATCCGACCTCTTGACGAAAGGTCGGCGTCGCGACCAGCGGCCGGACTGTTGAAATTCAGGGGACGGTCTCGACAGGCCAGTTCGTTCAATCTTCCACCATTTTCAACACGGAGAAAGAACGAGAGCCTCGGAGGGCCGCGGAGAACGCCTGTGCGCAACCATCGAAATCCGGGCGAGCCAATCGTCGCAATAGCCAACAAGCAATTCCATCTCGGCAGTGCTTGATCGGCGTGAACTGCGCTTCTGCTCCGTGGCCCTCTGCCGCCCTCGCGCGTGCGCCTGTCGAGAAGCCCAGATCGACTACCCCATCGAGCCGAATAGCTAAACGACAGCGGACGCGACCAAGCTCTGAGCAAACTGCTTCACGCGGCCCGTACACCAACGCCAAATCCGATTGCCCGCCCACCTGAAGAGAACCACTGAGGATTGCGCAGCCCCGTTGCTTCTCTTTCAGAAGCGGAGTATAAGTCGGCGCTTCTAAAGGAGAAGCAACGATGAGCCTGTTCCTCAAACCATGCGAACCGCCTTACAGCCCCGCGGTCAGGGAAGATCTGGCTGGCCTGATGCCGCCCGGTGCGTCGCCGATCGCGCTGTTCCGCGTTCTCGCCCACAATCCGCGGATCCTGTCGCGCTTCCGTGCCAGCCGTCTGCTTGACCGCGGACTGCTGCCTGCACGGGAACGGGAGCTGCTGATCCTGCGTGTCAGTCGACAATGCGGCTGTGAATACGAATGGAGCGTCCACGCAGCGGTGTTCGCCGAAGACTCAGGTGTGAACGACGCCGACCTTCGTGCGACTTTGCATGAAACGGTGGGGGAGCCGCTATCGCGACGAGAACAGACCATGCTTGCCGCGGCAGACGAGCTGGTCGCCAACCGGCGGTTGACGTCCGCTACCGCCGCCGCGGTGCATTCGACGCTCGACGCGGCGGAGGTTGTCGAATTGATAGCTCTCGTCGGTCGCTACGTCTGGGTCGCGATGATTGCGAACACCGCTGAACTGCCCCTGGAGCCCGGAGTTGTGACATGGACAGGATCGATCAATTGAACGCGGACCATTTGCCAGTCGCGGCGCCACCGGCACGCATTGCGTGCCTCGATCCGCCCTATGGTCCGGATGTCGAGGCACTGCTATTTGGAATCACCTCCAGAACATCGCCGCGCGAGCCGCTCAAGCTGTTCCGTCTGATCGCGCGGGATCAGCCGCTCTGCGACCTCATGTTCAGACTTGGCCGTTTCATGCTTGGCCGGAACACTGCGGTCGCCGCCGGCTATGATACCCGAACCCGGGAACTCGTCATCGACCGGGTCACGGCGCGCTGCGGCTGCGAGTATGAGTGGGGGGTGCACATGGCCGCCTACCGGAAGGAGGCCGGCATAACAGCTGCCCAAGCCTATTCGCTGGTGTACGGGACGAGTGCGGATTTGTGTTGGTTTGCTGAAGACCGGGCGACTTTGTCGTTTGTCGACGACCTTCACGATACAGGCCATGTGTCCGATGCGGTCTGGGCGGAGATGAGTGCTCGCTTCTCCGACGAGACACTGATCGAACTCCTCGTCCTGGTCGGCTGGTATCACACCATCTCGTATCTCGCGAGCGGAACCCGGACCGAGAGGGAGAGTTGGGCACATAGATTTCCGGAGGATGTCCGATCGCCGGAGGGGGTAAGATGACATCGAGATCACTCTCGGTGCTTGGCAGACCCGTCAGAGGTTCGCAATCGGGACGGCCGATCATGGCGCTGCTCGACATTCTGGGACAGCGCTGGACCTTGCGAATTCTTTGGGAGCTGCGTGACGGAGCGGTGGGCTTTCGTGATCTGGCGGCTCGGGCGACTCGATGTCGCAAAGCGTGCTCAACCGTCGTCTCAAGGAACTGGAAGCCGCTTGCCTGGTGACGAGCGACGATAAAGGCTGGCGTCTCAGTGACGAAGGGTACTCGACTGTTGGGGTTGCTGTCGCCGCTGTCGGACTTCGCACGAAAATGGGCGGCCCTGGTCGCACGAGGTGACGAGAGCGGAGGCAGTCATATTTTGCCGGCAGATATCGTTTGAACTGTGGAGCAGCCGATGAGTTACCAAGATGTCTTGATTGCGGGTGCAGGTCCAACCGGACTTGTGTTGGCCTTATGGCTCACCAAGCAGGGCGTGAATGTCCGTATCGTGGATAAGACCGACGGCCCCGGCACGACTTCGCGCGCCGTTGCCGTTCAGGCGCGCACGCTAGAGCTATACCGTCAACTGGACCTTACCGACGAGGTTCTCGCGCAGGGCCATAAAGTTCCTGCCATCAACCTTTGGGTTCAGGGCAGAAAGCAAACGCGTGTCCCGTTCGAAAATCTTGCCGCCGATCTCACGCCTTATGGCCCCTTCACTTACGCGCAGGATCAGCACGAAAAGCTGCTCGTCGAGCGGCTCGAAGCGCTGGGCGTCGTCGTCGAACGGCAAACCGAACTTCTTCGGTTCAGCGATAACGGCGACCATATCGCCGCCACGATCCGAGGCCCGGGCGGACCGGAAGAAACCCTCGAAGTCAGTTATCTCGCCGGGTGTGACGGAGCCCGTTCGCTCGTCCGAGAGAGCATCGGCACCGGCTTTCCTGGCGGGACCTATCAGCAGGTGTTTTATGTCGCCGATGTGAACGGCACGGGACCTGCTTTTGACGGCGAGCTGCATGTCGATCTCGACGAGGCCGACTTCCTGGCGATTTTCCCGCTGAAAGGGGAAGGCCATGCCCGACTGATCGGCACGGTGCGCGACGAGCGCGCGGAGCATCCCGAGACTTCTGAAATTCGAGGATGTCAGCCACCGGGCCATCCAAAATATGAAGGTGGAGGTGCAGCAGGTCAGTTGGTTCTCGACCTATCGGGTGCATCATCGCGTCACCGAGCATTTTCGCAAAGGCCGTTGCTTTCTGCTGGGCGACGCCGCCCACATTCACAGCCCCGCCGGCGGCCAAGGCATGAACACCGGCCTTGGCGACGCCATCAATCTCGCCTGGAAACTGAAGGCTGTTCTGTCCGGACAAGCGTCAGACGCGTTGCTGGACACGTATGAAACCGAACGCCGTGCCTTCGCCCGAAAACTTGTCGCTACCACCGACAAGGCCTTCACGCTCGCAACCGCCGAGGGGCGCGTGGCGGATTTCATCCGCACCCGCCTCGCACCGGTGATCGTGCCCACGCTGTTCCGGTTCGAAGCCGCGCGTGAGTATATGTTCAGCGCCGTATCGCAGATCGTCATTGCCTATCATGACAGCGCGATCAGTGTCGGCCGTGCGGGAAGTGTCCGGGGCGGCGACCGTCTTCCTTGGGCGCCGGTGCCGCTTGCCGACAATTTTGACAGTTTCCAGTCGATTGGCTGGCAAGTCCATGTGTATGGCACCCCCACCCCCGCACTGGCCGACTGGTGCAAACAGCGAAATCTTCCGCTGCACGCTTTCGCCTGGCTGGAGGCCTACGCGAAAGCGGGCCTTGCGCGAGATGCCATGTATTTGCTCCGGCCCGACACTTATGTGGCGCTGGCAGCCACCGAACAGAAACCAGAGACGCTGGAACGCTACTTTACCGAACACGAGTTTTCGCCGCCGGGCTAGCTGGGAGGCGCGTCAACCGCCGGGGGCGTTGGCTTCGGCATTCGCTGGGCCCAAACGATGCCAATGATCTTGGCCACGGCTTCGAAGTGTTCGTGGGGGATCATCTCACCGATTTCCACGGTGGCATGCAACGCCCGCGCGAGGGGCGGGTTTGCGATGACCGCGACCCGATGATTTGCTGCGACCTCGCGGATGCGCTTGGCGATCAGGTCAACGCCCTTGGCGACGACTACGGGCGCCACATCCTTTCCGCGCTGGTATCTTAATGCCACAGCGAAATGTGTCGGATTGGCAATCACCACGGTGGCCTTCGGCACATCGTGCATCATGCGCCGCCGCGCACGCTGGCGCCGCAGCCGTCTCAACCGCTGCCTGATCTGCGGATCGCCCTCGATGGTGCGCATCTCCTCCTTCACTTCCTGCCGGCTCATGCGCATGCGGCGTCCGAACATCCAATGCTGATAAGGCACGTCGATGCCGGCGACGAGCACTACAACAAGCGTTGCGGCGAGCAGAATGTGTGTCAGAGATTCCTGCAGCATCTGTGGTAACCATGCGGGATCCACCGACACGAGGCTGATCGACCGTTGGTAGAGCGGCAACACCACGGCGAAGCAGGCGGCGGCGATCGCACTGGCCTTGATGAGGTGCTTGGCAAACTCGAACAACGATCTCGGTCCGAAGATGCGCTTGAACCCGGCAGCCGGAGACAAATGGGACGGTTTGAACGCGAACCGGTTCGGGGCAAATGTAATAGAGCCCTGAAGAACGTATGGCAGCAACGCCCCGGCGACCAGTAGAATAAAAAAGGGGATAACGGCGAGGGCGACCGCTTTCTCGACGGCGAGGGCCGCTTGCTGCCAGCCGTCGACGGTGAGATTCAACATCCCGCCGGACTGATCGATCATCGGCAGGAGGATATCGCCGATGCGGTGGGCCGTGAACCCGCCGGTCAGTACCACGCCGACCAGAGCCGCAAGATGGACACCGGCGGCTGGAGCTTCGCGGGAAACCGGCACATCGCCGAGTTCCCTGGCCTGCTGCAATTTTCGCGCGGAGGCTTCAAACGTACGATTTTCCCCCTGGGGCTCGGCCATCCGTTCAAGGCCTCAGTGCAACAGTGACGGCAGGTCGGACCAACCGCTCATGCCCCCGTCCATCATGCCGGGGACCGTCGCGGCCAGCAGATACAGTCCAAGAACGACGATCAACGGGTTGGCGATCATGAACACCGGCATTGACGGCATGGCGCGATTTATCGCGGCAAGCGCCACGTGGAATATCAGACCGAGCAGAATGAAAGGCAGGGCGAGCTGACCTCCGAGACGGAAGCACCGGACGCCGGCTTCGATCACCACCCGGGCGCCGGCGCCCATGTTGGGGAAATGACCAGGGGGCAGGAGATTATAGCTGTCGGCCAGGGCGCGCAGGATGACGTAGTGGCCGTTGGATGCGAACAGGATGGCGACGATGCCTGCGTACAGGGCCGCACCGATCGTTGCTGCTTCGTCGACTGCCACTCCGGTGGCGAAGATGTTGGTCAGGACAATATTCTGACTGATGATCTGCCCCGCAACGAGGACAGCAGAAATCACGGTGCGGGCTAGCGTACCAAGCAATGCGCCATCCACCGCTTCGGCTACCACAGAGATCAGCAAGTCCGATACTGGCGGGCGGGGCGACAGGCATTCCCCCCACGGTCGGCACGATGGCGAAAGCGAAGGCAAGCGCCGCAAGAATACGCATCCTTGCGGGAGCAAATGGCTCGCCGAAGCCGGGCAACAACAGAAACGCGGTGCCCACACGGACGAATACCAGAAGAGTGCGGTAAATCTCGAGTGACATCCAGTCCGACAATGAATATGCGGTCATTCCGGACTTAGATCTGATCGACCGTGCGAAGTTTGCTGCGCTGATGGACCTCGGCGTGGGAGATCACGGCAATGGTTGGATTGACGCGCTCCACCAGGGTGCGCACGAACGGACGGGCCTCCGTACTGGTCAGGATGGCCGGCCATGTCCCACGCGAGGACGCGGTCGCCAGCTTCGCCCGAACGGTCTGCACGAATTCCTGAGTGCGTGACGGCGACAGAACGAAGGTGCGCTGATCGCCTTCAACGATGATCGCCTCGCTCAACTCACGTTCCCACTGAGGAGATACCGGAATGACGGCGATGAAACCGTCCTCGCCCTGCAGCGTCCGGCTGATCTGCAGGGCCAGCCGGCCGCGCACATGCTCCGTCATGAGTCTGACGTTGCGGGTGAAACCGGCGCCCTCGTGCATGGCTTCCAGGATCAGGCTCAGGTGGCGAATGGAGACGCGTTCGCTCAGCAGATTGGACAGCACCTTCTGAACTGTCGTCATGGGAACCAGACCTGGCACCAGATCCTGCACCAGCTTCTGGTTGTCGGGACCGAGCCCATCCAGCAGCTTCTGGGTGGCAGAATATGACATGAGCTGGGCCATGTGCGCTTTGACCGTTTCGGACAGATGAGTCGTCAGAACGGTTTCGACGTCCACCACGGTGAGGCCCTGCAAGACGGCCTCCTGCTGCTGGGAAGTGGTGATCCACCGCGCCTGGATGCGGAATGATGGTTCGAGCGTATCGCGGCCATCGATGCGCAGTGGTTGACCGCTCGGTGAAAAAGCCAAGAAGCGGCCCAGCTCCATTGACTCCCGTGCGACCTCCACGCCGAGAACCTGGAGTGAATAGTCGCCGTTGCCTAGTTCCAGATTGTCCTTGATGCGGACGGCTGGGAGCAGGAAGCCATAGTCGAGCGCGATCGAGCGGCGCAGCTTGCGGATTTTCTCGGTCAATCCACCGCCTGGGGCCGAGGTCAATGAAATCAGCCCCATGCCGAGTTCGATGCGGATATCGTCTACCCGCATGAGGTCATTGATCGGCTCCTCCCGTGGACCACCGACATTCTCTTCACTACGGGACTTGGCATCGGCTTCGTTGGTGCGGCGCTGAACGGCTTTGCCCACCAGCACAGCGCCGCCGAGGCAGACCGCCGACAGGAGGGCGAACGGGAGGAACGGGAGACCGGGCAGCAGCGCGAACAGCCCGGCCATACCAGCGGCCAGAAACAGCGGCTTCGACTGGCTGCTGAGCTGTGACACGAACGCGCGGTCGGCAGAGCCGCGTCCCGAACCCTTGGAAACCAGCAAGCCGGCGCCAAGACTCACGATCAGCGCGGGAACCTGGCTGACGATTCCCTCGCCGATGGTAAGGGTGGTGTAGAACATGGCCGCCTGGTTGATACCGAGACCGTGGCGCAGCGTGCCGATGATGATGCCGCCGGCGATGTTGACCAGAGTGATGATGATCGAGGCGACGGCATCACCGCGCACGAATTTTGACGCGCCGTCCATGGCGCCGAAGAAGGAGCTTTCCTCTTCTAGCTCCTTGCGGCGGCGGCGGGCCGCCTCGTCGGTGATCATACCGGCGGAGAGATCCGCATCGATGGCCATCTGCTTGCCGGGCATCGCGTCGAGCGAGAACCGCGCGGCGACTTCGGCGATGCGGCCGGCGCCTTTGGTGATGACCATGAAGTTGATAACGATTAGGATCGCGAACACCACGACGCCGATGACGAAATCACCGCCGACGACGAAGCTGGCGAAGCCGTTGATAACTGAACCGGCGGCGTCGAGGCCATGGTGTCCGTTGGACAGAATGAGCCGGGTGGTGGCCAGGTCGAGCGCGAGGCGCAACAGGGTAACGACCAGCAGAATGCTTGGGAAGCTGGAGAAATCGAGTGGTTTGTCGATCCACAGTGCCACCATCAGCACGAGCACCGAGAGGGTGATCGAAGTGGACAGGCCGATATCGACAATCCAGGTGGGCATCGGGAGCACCAGCACCGCGACGAGCGCGATGATCCCGGCTGCAAACAGCACGTCCTGATGGCCGAGGGCCTGGCGCAGACGATCTAAAATGGGGACCTGCCCGGCGAGCGGCTTGACGCTTCCGGACATCGATCAGATCCCGACGATGATCTGGGTGATCTGTTCCATGAACGCGCGCAGTGCGGCGAACGATAATGGCAAGAACAGCATGATGACGATGAGCGTGACGAAGATCTTCGGCACGTTGGCGAGGGTCATTTCCTGGATCTGCGTCAGGGTCTGCAGGATGCTGATGGAAAGACCGGTCAGAAGTGCGGCGGCCAGGGCGGGGCCGGCAACCACTAACACGGTGTGAAAGCCGGCGCGCAGGATCTCGACGACGTCGCCTTCGTCCATCGCCGCCGCTCCTGTGGGGTTGTATCAGACGGACATGTGCATGATGTCGTTGTAGGCCGCCACTACCTTGTCGCGGACCTCGACCACGGCCTGCATAGTGACCTCGGCATTGCTGAGAGCCTGGACGACGTCCTGCACGTCGGCCTTTCCGACGATGCCGGCGGCGGTCGTCTGCTCCCCCTGGTGCAGGGTCTGCAACGCCGAATTGGTGGCATCGCCCAGCATGGCCGCGAAGTCGGTGCCAGGGGCTGAACCGACGGCGGTTCCACCGGCATAAGCGGAGGTGATTTGCGAGAGCGGAACGATTGAAGGGATCGGGGTCATTGTTCTATGCCTTCAGAATATCCAGGGTCTTGGCAATCATCGAGCGCGCCTGATTGAGAGCGGCAAGATTGGCCTCATAAGATCGTTCCGCTTCCCGCATGTCTGCGGTTTCCAGGACGGGCGAGACGTTGGGCATGGTCACGTAGCCTTGGGCGTTGGCCGCGGGGTGCGAGGGGTCGTACTCGGTGCGGAACGGTGCGCGATCGGTGGAGATTGGGCCGGGCTGCACGAGGGCGGCGCCGGTTTGCTTGTCGACTGCCTGCTGGAAAGTCATGACCTTGCGCTGATACGGGTCGCCGCCTGGAACGGCGGCGGTTGACTTCTGCGTTGGCGAGGTTTTCGGCGACCAGGCGCAAGCGCGTTGACTGCGCCCGCATCGCCGAGGCCGAGGTTTCCATCGCCTGAGGGAGCGGCCCGCTGCCGCTGATAGGAGGGATACTGTTCATTTGCCGGCGTCGATTGCAATTTTCATGAGGGTCAAGCTTTTCGTGTAGGCCGCATTGGCCAGGGCAAATTCGTTGCCGATGTCGGCGGATTTGACCATTTGTTCTTCTATCGATACGGTGTTACCGTCGGGCTTTTCGCCGTATGCGTTGGCCTTGGTGCCTGCCTGGGTCGCGGCGCTGGCCGTCAGCGCGATGTGACCGGGCTGTGTCTGTGCGAGCGTGAGCGCGGTGGCGTGGCCGGCGGTGCTGGCGGAGATGCCGGTGTGAAGCAACGCGCTGTCGAAGGCGAACGGCGCGGCGTCCTGGGCCTGATAGCCTGGCGTATCGGCGTTGGCGATATTCTTGGCGACGACCGTCTGCCGCTCCGTTAGGTAGCGCATACGGTCGCCGGTGAGACGAAAGAGGTCGATGGCTTCAAGCATCTAATTTCGCAATTCTTGCGATGACATTGACGGCCGGACTTATAAGGAAACCGAGACGGTTGTGTCCATACATTTCGCAAAAGAATTATTTTGCGCAAAATCCGATGGTATCCGGCCGTACATTTATATTATCAGATTTTCGCAACAATGATCATTCCCTCGCCCTTTGCTGCCGATGAGGTCCGGGCATGCGCCATCGCGCTGCCGCTGGCCGATGTACCAGAGCAGTTGGCGCGCATTCGACGCGTCGAACGGTGGGGACGACTGGACTCGGTCCGTGGAGCCGCGCTCAGCGTGACCGGGTTTGGACGCGCGGTGGCGCTAGGCGACCGGGTCATGGTGGAGCGGGTCGGAGAAGACCTTCCCGGAGAGGTGGTCGCCTTCACCGACGACAAAGTCACGGTGATGCCGGAGGGGCGGAGCGATGGGCTGATACCGGGGGCGCGGGTCCGGTTGGCGGAATCCCCCGTGCTCTATCCGTGTTCGGGCTGGCTCGGGCGGGTGGTGGATGGGTTAGGCCGGCCCATCGATGACAAAGGGATCTTACCACAGGGCAACGCGCGGATGCCGCTCCGTCGCGCTGCCCCCGCGGCGTTTCGCCGCCGCCTGATGGGGCAACGACTGGAGACCGGCCTTCGTGTTCTCGACGCATTCGTCCCCCTCTGCCGCGGCCAGCGGCTTGGCGTTTTCGCAGCGTCGGGCGTCGGCAAATCGACCTTGATGGGCATGCTGGCCCGCTTTGTTGCCGCCGATGTCATCGTCGTCGGGTTGATCGGCGAACGCGGGCGCGAGGTGCGGGAGTTCCTGGACGTCGTTCTAGGCGACGAGGGTCTGCGCCGCACCGTCGTCGTGGTTGCCACGTCCGACCAGCCCGCCTTGGCGCGCCGCCGGGCGGCGCAAGCGACGTTGACCGTAGCGGAGTGGTTTCGCAACCAGGGCAAGCAGGTGCTTTGCCTGCTGGACAGCGTCACGCGGTTGGCACACGCGCAGCGCGAGATCGGTCTCGCTGCCGGGGAGCCAGCGACCGCACGCTCTTACACACCATCAGTTTTCGCAGAACTCCCCGCACTGCTGGAGCGCGCGGGCCCAGGCATGAACGGGGAGGGTGATATCACCGCGATTTTCACGGTCTTGGTGGACGGCGACGACCACGACGAGCCGGTGGCGGACGCGGTGCGCGGCATCCTGGACGGGCATCTTGTTTTGGATCGGCGTATCGGCGAGCGCGGGCGGTGGCCAGCGATCGACGTGCTGCGCTCTATCAGCCGCGCGTTGCCGCGCTGCCACAGCGATGCGGAGAACGATCTGCTGACCGAGGCACGACGTCTGTTGGACGCCTTTGAACGTATGTCGGAGATGATCCGGCTGGGCGCCTACCGATCGGGTTCGGACCCATTGGTCGATCTGGCGATCCAGAAACAGCCGGCGTTCGACGCGTTTCTAGGCCAAAAAATCAGTGAACGGATGACCGCCAACGAGACGTTCGCGGCATTGGCGCAGATCCTCGACCGCACGACCCCGTCAGCAGCGCTTGAACCGATGTTACCAGGCAACGATCCATGAGCATAACCACAGCACCACAAGCAAAAACGAGCCTGAGCAGCGCTTCGGTTCAAGCTTCCCCGGTGGGCGTGGAAGCAACGTTCTCGGAGGGACTCAAGTGTCATCGTACTGGCGGCTTGCGGGAAGCCGAGCGGCTGTATTGCAAGGTGCTGGACATTGATCCTCGCCACGGCGACTGTTTGCACCTGCTCGGCTTGATCCTGCATCAGACCGGACGCAGTGAAGTGGCGACCGACGTGATTCGCGAGGCGATCGCGGTCAATGGCTCGGCCCCCTTGTATCACCTCAGCCTTGGCAACGTGCTTACCGCGCAAGGGCGGCTGGACGAGGCCGTGGTCTGCTATCTTCGGGTGCTCGAGCTCGATCCGGACAATCCGGACGCCCATAACAATCTGGGCAATGTGCATGCGGATCAGGGAAGGCCGGAAGAGGCGATTGTCTGCTACCGGCGGGCTCTGCAGATCAAGCCGTCGTACCCTGGCCTGCACGCGAACCTTGCCAATGCCTTGAGGCGTTGCGGGCGACTGGACGAGGCCGTTGTCTGCTACCACAAGGCCCTTGAAGCTGATCCTGATTCTCCAGCGATACAGAATACCCTCGGAAACACTTACATGCAACTTGGGCAGCCAGACATGGCTACGGGTTGCTACCGCCGCGCCCTGGAGATCAATCCAAACTTCGCGGACGCGCACAACAACCTGGGGAGCGCTTTGGCGGAACTGGCCCGTCCGGAGGAGGCGATCGCTTGCTTTCGCAGGGCCATCGAACTGCGACCGGACTACCCGGATGCATACAACAACCTCGGCAATGCGCTCCGGGAACAAGGGAAGCTAAAGGAAGCGATCGCGTCCTACCGGACAGCCCTCATCGCGAAGCCAAACTACGCGGAGGCTTACTACAATCTGGCCAACGTCCTGAGAGATACGGAGAGTTCGACCTGGCAGTCGCCTGCTTTCGCAAATCGATCGGCCTTAACCCACAATTCGCCGACGCCTACATCAATCTTGGCGGAACGCTGGCCGACCAAAGGAAGCTGGAAGAAGCGGTGGCGTGTTATGACAAATCGCTGGCTCTGCGGCCGGATCTGCCTGACGCGCACTTCAACAAGGCGCTGGTGCTGCTGGCGCTCGGTGATCTCGCCGCGGGTTGGTCGGAATACGAATGGCGCTGGAAGATGCCACAGATGATCGCGGCGGGCCCCTGCTTTGAGCGGCCGCAATGGCGGGGCGAAGCGGCGGAGGGGCAAACGCTGCTGATCCACGCCGAGCAAGGGTTCGGCGACACGCTACAGTTCTGTCGCTATGGACAACTTGCCGCTGAGAAAGGGCTGCGGGTTGTCATGTCTGTACAGAAATCACTGGTACGATTGCTGCACAGTCTGCCCGGCATCGATCAGGTGGTTGCGGAAGGCGAGGAGCTTCCAGCGTTCGACCTGCAATGCGCGATGCTCAGCATGCCATTCGCGATGAACACGACGCTTGCAAACGTTCCCAGTCACATCTCATACCTGAAGCCCGATGAGGCTCAGGCCGCCGCGTGGCGGGACCGGCTTGCCGGACTGGTTGGCTCGGAGACGCGCGTCGGGCTGGTGTGGGCAGGGAGTTCCCGCAACTCCCCTGCCCTGGCCGCGGTCGACCGCCGGCGCTCAGTGAGCCCGGATCGATTGGCGCCCCTGCTCGGACTGCCGCGGCTGCACTTCTTCAGTCTGCAGAAGGACGGGCCACCCGCGCCCGCCAGATTTCCCGCTGATCGATTACGTGCACGAGATGACGGATTTCGCTGACACGGCGGCACTGGTCGCCAACCTCGATCTGGTTATCTCGGTCGATACTGCTGTGGCGCATCTCGCCGCGGCACTGGGCAAGCCGGTCTGGCTGTTGGACCGTTTCGACTCATGCTGGCGCTGGCTCACGGGACGGCGCGACAGCCCGTGGTATCCGAGCCTGCGGCTTTATCGCCAGCCAGTCCCTGGGGACTGGGACGCCGTCATTGCCGAAGTAGCCGGTGATCTGGAGGATTTTGCCTTCACTCGGCATGATTGTGGTCGTGGCGACGGTGGGAGTGTTTGACCGAAAGCCTGATGGGAACCGGCCGGCAGCTCCGTATCATACGGTAAAGATCGGTATTCTTGTGTGTTGATCCTGGAAATACCCACGTGCGTCCCGCCATAAGTCCTTTGCCATGTCGCGGAGCCCGGCCGGGTTTACGTCTGGCTGAATCCTTACCAAAAGGAGCTGTTTATTTTGTCAATCGCCGGCATTACATCGAACGCGTCGAGTGTCCCCTTCCTCTCCCAAGCGGGCAGCGGGTCAGCGGCCGCGGGCACGAGCACATTGTTCCAACAGCTTGCCGCGGACGCGCAGGCCGTATTGCTTCGGGGCTCGGGTGCCGCCGTCCAGCCTGCCGCGGCGACCGGGTCTGGCGTTACTGGCAGCGCAACGAGTACCGGCGCGACGCCGGAGCAGCAAGTGGCGACCGACCTGCAGTCGTTTTTTACTCAGTTACAGAGCATGCAGGCTGGCAGCGACCCGAGTGCGCAGTCGGCGACCGAGACGCAGACCGCCTCCACCGACCAACCTCAACCGCATCACCACCATCACCGCCATCAATCCGATGGCTCCTCGGCGGACGCAAACAGCAGTGGCGGAACCAGCGCTTCGTCGTCTGCAAGCGCCTCGCAGAGTTCTACTCCGAATGGTGACCAGAGCCTAACTGAGGCGTTCGCGGCCAGCATTGGGCAGGCACTCCAAGCCTACAGCAGCCAGGGCGCTGCCACGACCACGATTTCCCTGACCGTATAGACCGGCCTCATTCGGGCCTGCCCCCGCACCGGCAAATCGCGCGGCGCAGGGGATAACGGCGTTATGCCGATGTGAACCGCGGTGGAGGCAAGCGGGAGATCAACCGTTCGCGGCGGCGCCGAGCAGCATTACGGCCATGGAGGCGCTTGAGTAGCTGTCGTTTGTTGTGGTCGTCGATGTCGCCGCCGTCGGCAGGATCAGACTGACAATGCCTGATGACGATGACGAGGCATTCAGTAACTGTAAGGCGGGCGAGCTTGCTGAAGTCGGGGATGATGCAGATGCCATCGCAACGTACTGATTCAGCAAACTTGCCAACTTGGTTGGATTCTGGAAGTTCGCGATATTCATTCTTTGTGAATATACTCGCGCCTGCTGGGCAATATTGAGTGCACCGAAACTTGGGGGCAGGCCAAGCACCGTTTGAATGACGTTGGCCAAGGGAGGGCTTGCGATGATGGAATTCCAGTTCGTAATGCTCGGCAGGTGCTGCTGTGCGTAACGCGCCTGGCGAAGCACGTTCGATGTGTCACCGACGACTTGTTCGAGTTGCGCCTCGGTGTATTTCTGCACGACCTGAGCGATGAACGACGGCGAGGTCACCGCGGGACCACCGACCTGTGGTTTCGCCGGCGCGCCGGCCACGAGGTTGACCGGACTAGAAGCGGTCGGACTCGGCTCGGTATTGGCGGGGTTCGCCGTCCAGGTGAAGCCCGAGGCGGTGCCGCGCCCTTTGTCGTCGGTAAATACCAGATTTGGCCCATCCAGCGTGACCGAGATATCTGTGCGGTTTCCATCGGCACTGCGGAATGCGGTCTGCACAGCGGAGGCGAGACCCTGCCATGTGGTCGCGCCAGTCAGGTCGACGTTGCTTACTGCAACACCGCCGAAAGTACCACTGAACGTGCCGAAGGTGCTCGCCTGGAATAGACCATTCACGTTCACCTCGGCCGAGGACGCGGTCGGCGGCAGAGCCGGGGTCTCGGAGCCACCATAGTTGAAGGCAGTGGCGATCTGCGTAAAGGCGGGGTTCACCATCTGCGCGGCGAAGGATTTCGGGTTTGTCGGGTCGGAGTTGAGAACTTTTGTCATTAGGGCAGTCATGCCATTCTCGGACGTCAGGCCATACGCCGTCAGCACGAAATTCTGGAGCCTCGGGTTGGCCAACAAGGCCGAGGCGGTTGTCGCCTTTGGAGCGTTCGCCTCGAAGTAAGCGATCTCCCGGGTTACGACGGGGTCGCTGGTCAGCGCTGGGAAGTTGGCGGCGGTCTTGCCTTGCAGGAGCTTCCAACCGGCGACGCCGGTTGGAATGCCAAGGTTGGTGATGGTAGGATCCATGGCGGCTTCGGGCTCCTGCTCTTCTGTCCTGACGATAGCGAGCGCTGTTGCGGCCGCCCTCTGCAAGGCCTTGGTCAGATCATACTGGCACGACCTGATTGACCGGGTCGGCGAGAATACCTAGGCGGGCCGAGCCGCGGTGCCGGCGCCATTCATGCGATTCCACATTCAACAGCTTGGCCTCATAGGCGATGAGCGGATGAAGCTTGGCTAATGCCTTATAGTAATCACCCGCGTTGACCAAGACATCGACATCCTGGAGGATCGTTTTATTATTCTGCTTGATGTAGACATCCTGCAGTTGCTCGTAGGCCGAGCGATAGGTCTCCAACAACAGAGATGATGGCGGCGGCTGCATCAACATCGCTTGTATCAGGAAATACAGACGCTTTGTCGGCGTGTTGGCATCTTCTTCCTGGAGCACGTCTTTTTCGCGCATGATATGGGCGAAATTTTTTACGACCAAAGTGGTACGATACGCGCCGTTGACCAGCACCGCACCGTTTACCACGAGGCGCTCATTGGCGCCCAGCTTGAGTTTGAGCGGCATCAGTCAACCTTTTTCGCTGCGCCTTGCAGTCCCTGCATGATGCTGCTGTTGACGTCGATCAGCGGCTGCAGCGAGGCGCCGTCTCGGATGACACGCGAGGTTTCACCGGTGACCCATATCGCCAGACTGATCAACTTGGCACGCAAGTCGTCCGGCAACGCATTGTTATCGTCGGCCAGGTCGTAGGCCAGGGTCTGCCAGAGTTCCCGATTGCGATGCGCTGCCTGAATACGCTTGGCGAAGTGGGTGTCCGGCGCCGAGGCTTCCTGCAAGGCGGCGGTAACCTGCGCGAAGACGCGGTGCTCGATGTCGCGCGGCCCTTCGGTTCGGCGGATGATAGCTTTGTACGCCGCGCCCGCGGGAGTTCAGCGGGGCGAAGAATGTTTCGGCTGATGGTTGTTGCATTGGACGGGTCTTCTTCCTCGTCGCATGTTTTCGATGTTCCTGGCGACTTCTGTGCCGGGAGGCTACGGGGCCGACCGCAGAGACCGGCCCCGCATCTGGTCAGCCGAACAGTTTCAGAATCGCCGCGGGGGCCTGATTGGCGATGCTGAGTGCGGAGACGCCGAGCTGCTGCTGCGTTTGCAGCGCGGTCAACTGGGCAGACTCGGCGGTCATGTCGGCATCAATCATGTTGCCGACACCGGTCGTCAGATTGGTGGTCAAGTTAGTGACAAACGTCTCCTGCGATTCAACCTCGGACTGCACGGAGCCTAGTGCGGAGGCTGATGATTTCACGGTCGCGGCGTAGCCGTCGATTGCATTTAAGGCTCCGTCGAGGCTGCTGGCGGTGGCATTTGTGCCACCATACGTCGCAATCGCGGCCTCCCCCGATGTGGCGGCCGTTCCCGCAGTCGCCGAAATCGTCGCGGCGCCGGCGCCCGAAAGGAATGTCATCAACGTGTTGAACGCAGTGACCGTGGCGTTTGCCGGTGTATTCGTGCTGCCGAGATTGACCAATGCTCCGGTGGTAATGGTCGTCGAGGTAGCCTGGGCGGTTTGGGTGTAGTCGTTGTTGGTTGCGGCGAGGAAGGTGCTGCCGGTGGCACTGTCGGCGTTCAGCAGGTTCACACCATTGAAACTGGAACTGGCGATCGTCGATTGGATCTGATTGGCGAGCTGCTGGATATTGCTGGCGGTCGCTGCTGCGTTGGTGGTTGGGTCGGTCAGCGATGCCACCTGGGCGCGGATCTGGGAAACCAGACTGGCAACCTGCGTAGCGCCGGACACCGCCGTCCCGAGGAGCGAATTGGCGTTGCCCAGCCCGGTGTTCGTCTGGTTCAGGCTCGAAATATTCGCATTCATCGTCGTGGCGACAGTCCAGATCGCGGCATCATCCTTTGCCGACGAGATCTTCAGGCCGGTGGAGATCTGGTTTTGCGTATCGGTCAGAGCGTTGTTTGTTCGATCGAGGCTCTCGAGGGCGACCAATGCGCCGGGGTTGGTCAGTACGGAGGTCATAGCAAAGCTCCCATTCAGGGTGTGTTTCGGGAGCGCCGTTCTGACGCCAGGTCATCATTTGGCTTTCGCAGACGATGACGTCGCGGCATTTAGCAAAGTGACGATCATTGGTAAAGAGATATTATATCGTATTTCGCAGAATTCAGGCTGAGGCGTCGAGGCGGACAGCGATCACATCCCGGCATCGCCAGGCGTTCGGGCCATACGTGCCTGAGTCGGCCAAGGATTTCACCGCTGCCTTTAGCCTGGCCACGAAATCATCCAGCGTTCCCTTTACCGCCTCCAGAACCAATGCGCTTTCATTCGCCGCCATCAGAAGATCGCGCAGGGCCTCCTGCTCTGCCTCGTTACCAGGATCAGATTCGCCGCGTGCGGCGCAGGCTTCGCTGAATGCCTTGAAGGTCTGTTGCTTGGCGACCGCGGCTCGATTGAGTTGAGCCAGCGCGCCGGTTCTTGCCAGCATGGTCTCCTGGCGCAGAGCCTCGGTTAGCTGGACGGTAAGCTGTAGGAAGGTCTGAGGCGCTGATGTCATCGGCTGGTTCCATTGCTGCGTGCACCCTGCGCGGCGCGCAGCGCCTTTTCGATCTCACCCGTAAGTCCGGTGCCGCCCTTAGTGGTGGCGGCCTCGCCCAGAGCCTGATCCATGAAAATCTGCCAGGATTTTTCGGCGTGACTGGTTGCGAAGCGACCCGCCGCATGTGATGGCGGCCGAGCCAGGCGGAGCATTTCGGTCATGAACATGGCCTCGAACTGCTTGGCGGTGGCGTGCAATTTGGCATCGCTAGCCAAGGGTGACAGCTTTGGCGCGGCGACCGGCGCACCCCCTATCGAAGCGGCAGGATCAGGCGGCTGTACCACTCTCTCTCCGTCCATCGCTCGTTGATGTGGCCCGCACGGCCGCCGTCTGGCTGTCGTACCTATACAGTAACAAGGCATTTTCGCAAACAGGATTATCGTAGTGGTGTAAATATCCATCATTACACGCTATACGGGTGTTATAGCCTCATCTGCCTCTGATATTCGCGGGAAGGCAGCCTTAACCGGGAGAAAAATGAGACGTTACAAAAATGTTGACACAATTTCGCCACCAAACTAGATAATCTTTACGCTCGCTTCGCAGCCGAAGCGGCTTCACCCGAAAGGAACGGACGTGTCCGGCAGCATCGATACCCAGGTCTTGACGCAGCCGCCAAACCATGTCGTTCCGCTGCAAGGCCGTACGCCCGATGCCGTGCGATTTTCCATCGTCCGGATCACGCCAGATATCGCGCTGAGCCTGATCATCAAGAAACGGCCGGCGGCAAATCGCAGCGCGGCGGCCGCCAGTTCCTACGCTCAGGCGATGCGGAGCGGAGAGTGGGTGCTGAATGGAATGCCCATCATCCTGTCTCGGAATGACGTGCTACTGGACGGCTTGCAGCGGCTTTACGCGTGTATCGACGCCGCGACCTCGTTCGTGACGGTCCTAGTGGAAAACGTACCGGACGATACGCTGCACACAATTGACCAGCAGCGCCGCCGCTCCTTCACCGGTGTTCTGGAAACCCGCGGGGTTCACCGTCCCGCGGCGGTGTCCGGCCTGCTAGCCAAACTCATTCGGTATGATGACGGCACGTTGACCCGCGGCACCTCCACCCCGCCCTGGAGCCGGATGGAGCGGGCGCTGAACGCCAACCGCGTGGAAATTGAAACTGCCGTCAAGTTCAGCTTCGATCACCCGGCCCGCCTGCTGTCCGAGGCGATTCGCACGCCCCTGAGTTTCATGGGATTGCAAGCTGACCGGAGCGCGATCAGGCGCTTTCTGGATGCGATAGCCCATCCGGATCGGTTCGAAGCCAACGAGCCCGGGGTGATGATCCGCCGCCGGTTGGTCGAGGGCCGCATGGATCGAGCGCTCAGGCTGCCCTCGGTTGCATTGTTTGCCGTCTGCATCAAGGCGCTCAACGACACGATGAGCGGTCGACGGAGCGACGCCTATACCTGGACCACCTCGGCCCTCGCTAAACGTGCACCCGAGCAATTCCCCGCCCTGGACGGCTACTCAGGCCTCCGCGACCTAGCGAAACCGAATGCGCGCAATGCCGGCCCGGTGCGTGAGACCAAAGCAGCGCTCAGCGACCGCAGCGTTTGCGAGATGACCATGGAGACGATCACGCCGGAGCGCGCCGAGGCGTATCTCGCGTTCAACCGTGGCAATCGAAACATCGTCCTGTCCCATGTCGCCGCGATGGCCCGCGATATCACCAACGGGCAGTGGATGTTCAACGCTCAGCCAATCTGTTTTTCCAGGTCGGGACGGTTGCTAAACGGACAACACCGGCTTTCCGCAGTGCTCGAGGCTGGCCAGTCGATCGAGGTCATGGTGATGCGAGCGCTTCCAGAGGAAGCGTTCGACACATACGACAAGCAGGCGAAAAAGGCTCCGATCGTCGACGAACTGCTCGAGGACTTCGGTGACAAGGCGCTGGTTTCGGCCACCGCGGTCCTGCTCTGGCGAAGGGAATTTAAGCCCGCCGGGCAGCCCAACGCCCGGCCCACCGCGGCGGAGGTCCGCGAGGTGATCCGCACGCACCCGGAATTCATGCGGCTGCGGGGATTTGCCCGGAAGACGGTACGCTACGGCCGCTCTTCAGCGATGGTGTATGCGGCACACCGGGTCCTGCGGGATGATCCGAAGGTTGGCCGGATTTTCCTTGATCGCCTGGAGACGGCCGCGAATTTGCCGGCCGGGCACGTCGTTCTCAGATTGAGGGACCGGTTGATCGACTTGCGCAAGGCTGATCAAAACGCCCAGATCGAAGAGATCCTTGGCGCCTGGGGGAAGTTTCGCAAACACCCTGGCATCCCGCTGGACCGATGAGGCACGGCCTCGGGCTCGCGCCCTACGAGGCCGGGTCCGGTCGCAGCGCCCGTACCAGCTCGGAGCAGCGCGACGGTCTCGACCACGGCGTCGCTGTCTAGAAGCTGACGCCACGCGCTCTGGATGGCGACAACCACTTGCTCGGTCGGATTGACGAAGATCAACTGGCCGTAGCCGCCGAGCGCCGTAAAGGCGCCGTTATTCACGCCGCCCGGCAGGGAGCTACCGCCCACCAGTGGTAGCCGTATCCCCCGGGGTCGCCCGGCGCCAGCCGACCGAAGGCGGTGGCTGCGCTGTCGGGCTGGCCGGCGAGATCGCGCCAGCCGGGCGGCAGGACCGTCGGCCACCCGTGCTTCAGGATCAGGAGCCCGGCCGTGCGGCGGCGGGCCATGTAGTCGCTGGGGCTGAGGCGGACATCGCCCTCTTCAAAGGTCAGGTCCGCAAGCGAACGGGCGTGCGGTGGGAGGGGTCGCACCGCGTCGCCGCGACAGATGACGCGCACCGGCCAGACCTGGTCCTGGTTGCTCGCCGCCTGGTTTTCAGGTGTCGTGTCCCAGATGTTCGGAGCCGCCCGCTCCGGATCGGCGACGCCGCGGTTCACGCCACCGCCTCGCGACCGCCGGTAGCGTCGATCACATTCACATCGAAGGCAACGACATCGATACGCGCGCCGACCAGCGCCGCGATCTCCGCATCAGTGGGTGTAGGCCACGCCATGGAACCCTCCCCCCATTGAGACTGCGCTGAATCGCCGGGTTTGCTGGCGCTTGCAAAGCAAGTTAAGTTGGCTTGTAGTGGCATTATCGCGCTGGCATGGTAACAGTCGACGCATTCCCGGAAATCACACCGTCAGGCGTTCGCGAGTGTCCGCTCTGGGTCGTTTCTCCCCGTTGGCTCCGGTCAGGAAAGCTGCCGTTCAGCGCCTGCCGACCTCATCGCCCTGAAGTTGACCTTCCGAAGGTCAACTGTGAGTCACAGCCGTCATAACGTTCAGGGTCGGCGCCCGCGAGAAGTGGTTCTTTGTTACGCCGCGTCGGCTCCGGCACGCCTGATCTGCTCGCGCTCATCGGCCAGGAGGTCCGCGCGTCGACGCGACGTGTAAGCAGCGGTCTCCAAGGCGGTGTCGAGAACGAGTTCCAGGCGCTTCAGATCGATGAAGGCATCATGCAGCGCGCCCCGCGCCGCCACCTCCGAGTGGGCCAGATCGGAACGTCGCCGCTGCAGGACTTTCCCGCGGCGCGCTGCCTCGGACGCCCAGCGGCCGAGCGCGGCGAGGGCATCGAGATCGTTGGCTGCTATCTGGCATTCGGCCGCCACGCCCATTTCATGTTCGACGGTGGCCGCCACGGCCTCTGCATGCGCCTGGGTGACCTGACCGAGGCTAATCTGGCGCTCCTCCGCGACTTGACGAGATAGGCGAATGAGGAGTGCGAGACCGGCCATATCGTTTCCCTAACGGGTTCGTTGCGGGTGGCTATCTACTCGGATCATGTTCGGGTTTCATCATTAATTTTCGCATGGATCTGTCCGCGCAATTCGTGTTAGCCATTGGTTACGATCCCAAACTGGTTGTGGGCTGATCGATGGACCGTGGCGGCATGCGGAAATGGACCATCAGCGTGTCGACGTTAGCGGCGGGCGTCATCGTAGCGGCGTCCCTGCTGGGACTGCGGACCCCGGTTGCATCGGCGCCAGGTGTAGTGCGCGTTGCCTCGGCCGCCTCGGTGACATTTGGGGCGAGCCAGAGGGGAAGTGGTTTTGCGAAGAGCGCGGGTACCGCGTTCAGCGTGGGTCCGGGATTGTTGGTTACCAACGCCCATGTCACGCTCACCTGCGTCGCCAATCAACTGCCCATTCGTGTGGGGGGATCCAGCGGAACCTGGCAGGTGACGCGAGAGGACCAACAGTTGGACCTGGTTCTGCTGCGGGGATCCGAGGCATCGGCCATTCCGGCGCTGGCGTTGTCAGCCACGGCACACGTGCAGCGCGACACCCGGTCGTTGGTTTTGGGTTATTTGGCCAACGATGACGCGGTCGGTCCTTACGGCGCTCTGGGCATGGTGCGACAGGCCACGATCATGGTTCATCGACCTGAGAGCGGGCAAGCGAAGAGCTTCCGCGCAATCGATCGGAAGGGGAACCCGGTCGATCCGACCTGGCGTGATGGGGTGGCGTTTTTCGGCGAAACCGCATCCGAGAGGATGCGGTGGGCATTGGAAATCGGCGTAACGATGGGGCATGGAGCCAGCGGCGGTCCGGTTGTTGACAGCGGAGGCGCTGTTCTGGCGGTCGTTGTGGCGGACGGTACGGGGACAGGCCTGACCTCTGCCATCCCGTTAGGGGACCTTATCGACTTCCTGGCTGCCGCAGATATCGTGCCGCGATTTGCCACGCCGGGGGCTTACGGCGAGGTAAATTGGACCCGCGCCTATCGCCTCGCCGCCCCGTCGGTGGTTCGGGTGGCTTGCTGAAACGACCGCGGCCGAGTCGTTGCTTGGACGGCGTGTTTCATGTCCCCCAAAATCGTCAATCGTCACGCCAGGTTCGGCTGGCTCAGTCATCACGGCAGCCACCTCGCCGGCCGATACTCTTTCGATTGACTCCTTGGTCTTTATGACTTGAAATATCATACCCCGTTGTGGGTCTGTTTGCCACGGCTTCCCAATGCTTCGACAGAGGACCAAATTAAAGAGAAACTGCATCGATTTTCGGATTGGTTACGAGATTCACACTTTCCGCGGGCTCGTGGCGCACCGATGTGGTTTCGGATTTGGAGACTCCCCCAACCTGGTCGACCCCACGCGGTTGTTGCACAAGAAGTCCACACCGATGTTTATCCATGATCCCTCAGAGTTGCTGCCACCGGGCCTTTTGCTAGGCTCTGTGGACAACGGTAGTCTATCGGGCCGCGATCGGGACGGCCGCGGCACGCGACATATATTGCTGCTCGATAACGATCTGGCCGGCGGAGGGGGCCTGGCCTGCTCGTTTCGCAAGGCCGGGTGGATCGTCACCCGAGCGGAAGGCGTTGCCGAAGTCGTCGATCTGCTCGGGACTTCGGTGTTCAACATCGTTGTCGTGGATTTGCGGCCGGACCTGCTGGGATATGAGGCCATCTGCCGGCTCCGAGCGGCCGGCGTCGACCGGCCGCTGCTGTTCATCTCGGCGAGGTCAACGCCCGAGGCCTTTCAGCGGGCCCTGGCGCTTGGGGCGAACGCCGTTGCCGCGCTGCCGATTGACGATCGAACGTTGAAAGCCTGGATCGACGTGCTTGCTGGGCGCAAAGAACCGGCTCCGACGACGGAATTGCAGGTCGGGCCGCTGGATTTCGATCTCAGGAGCGGTTTGGTTCGGGTGGATGGCCACCCGCTGCTGCTCAACGCCGCCGAGTATACAACGCTCGAGTTACTGGCGGTCCGTAATGGGGCGCCGGTTCGCCGGGAGAGCATTCTGCTACGGCTAAGCGGCCTGGTCGAAGCTCTCAACGAGCGAACTGTCGACGAGGTGATCAACGGTATCCGCCAAACGCTGGTGCCGTTTGGGGCCCATAAGGTCATCGTGACGGTGCGTCGGCTTGGCTTCGCCCTTCGCGCGCGGCCGAGGCCAGATCATGGATTCGTTGCAATTTCACCGACATCCCCCGCCGGCGAGATCGACTACGGCGCGCCCTCGTCCTGTGTCGTCTAGACCACCTACCGGCTGATTTTCTAAGACCCGAATCGCAAGCCGTTCATATCGGACTGCGCCGACCATGACGTGCGCAGCATTCGGGCTGCCGTCAGAATAACCGAAGGCGCTACCATCCGCGGTTCCTGAGTTCAGAACTGCAGGCCGTGGATGGCCGGCCTGCGCGACACATGACGTTGCGCAGCATATGCATCCTTGCCAACAGGCGATATCCGGTGCGCGACAGTGATGCCGCCCATATTTTCGTTACTGTGCCAAACTTTGACATACGATCAGGTGCCCTGAAGCCTCACTGCAAAGAGGTCAGCGTGCCCGCATCGACTGCAAGGCCGTTATCGAGTTGAAGCTGCCAACTGCCACTGGTGCCCTGGACCACGCCGGTTACCTGACCTGTCATCGCCAATGTTCCTGCAGACTGCGATGCGCCTCCAGCTCCGGCGCCGACGAGAGAGAGATCGTACTGGCCGGCCGGAAGCGGGTTGCCTTTGTTATCCAGACCGGTGAAGGTCACTGAACCGCTGGTGCCGCTGACGGGTATGCTGTTCACCACGGTTCCAGACGAATTCTTGACCTGAATACCCACGTTCGACACCGACTGGGAGGTGACGTTGAATGTGATCGGTGTCGAAACGCCTCCTGACGCCGGCACATCCACTGCGCTTGCGTTGGAAGTAACTGTCTGGTTAACGAGGCTCGCATACTGTCCGAGCGAGAGGCCAGTCAGCGAGTTGGAAATCGTATCGAGCGTGGTGTTGCTCTGGGTCAACTGCTCCACGGTGGAGAATTGCGCGAGCTGAGCAACGAACTGGGTCGGGTCCGTCGGATTGGTCGGATCCTGGTTCTTCAACTGGGCCGTGAGCAAAGTGAGGAACTCATTCATGTTGGCATCATTGGCTCCTGGCCCGACCTGAGTTGTCGCTGCGGTGTTCGCAAGAGCGCCAAGCGGAGAGGTGCCGGTGACTGGGGTTGTACCGCTCATGACAAGGTATCCTTCTTCAGTTTCAGGCGAGAATGTCGATCAGGCTGTTCGAAGCGGCTTGCCGCGTTGGCTGGCCGCTGGACGGCGGCTGCTGCATCACCGTGGTAAAGCGACCCGTCGCGATGGCCTCGCGGGGAGCGGGTTGGCCCGACTGCTGGCCATAACGCAGGTCGAGACCACCGCTGCCGAGGTCGATACCGGCCTGGCTGAACTGCCTCTCCAAGGAGAGGCGGTCGCGGGTGAAAGCATCGAACGTCTCCCGCCGGTCGACCGTCATCTGCACGCCGACGCCATCGTCGTGGAACGATAAGCGGACCTGGACTTTGCCGAGTTCGGCTGGATGCAGTTCCACGCTGAGCGTGGGCGTCCCGTCCTGAACCGCCCGCGCCAGCCGTATCGTCAGCAACGCCTGGGTCTGGTCCGGCAATCCCGGCGTGGACGGCGCCGGGGCGTGAAGTGCGGTCCCTGCAACGGCCGGCAGCGTGGAGGGTGCCGGAACGGCCGGAGGAGCGATCAAGGAACCAGGATCTGGTCCGCTTGGTGCGTTGGCGTGGATGGCGGCCGGAGCGACGAACGCTTGGCCGGCGCCGTCACCCTGGGGTGAAGGGGCGGCGCCCAGGGCGGCAAACCCGGCGGGGGCCGGATTCATGGCGATGTTGGGCACAGGTTGCGGTTCGTGCGACGAACCGGTCGTACCGTCCTTCGTGTCGCTCTCCGCGGGGGAGACGGATGCCACATTGGTGCCGGCGAGTTGGCCGCCGCTGGCTATCCCGTTGGATGCCGAAACGACGATGTCGCTCGGGTTGGAAGAAATCGGAGCCGGATTTGCCGGCGACGGTTTCGATTGGGCCGCCGCGACCGCTGCGAGTATTGCCTCGGCGGCTGCTGGGGGCGCCGGTTGGGCTTGGCTCGATGTAGCAATACCTAGCCCGCTGCTGGAAGATTGAGACCCGTCTTGCGAGGGGCCGGAGGGTCCACTGGGCGCAGGACCCGTCGATGTCGGCGCCGATGCAGCAGGTTGGGCTGGCGCTGGGGTGACCGGCGTTTGCACCGCAGTGGCCGGTTCCGCCGGAGGGCTGGATTGCCCACTGCCAGTGGCAGTGGATCCCGCTTGATCAGCCGGTGGATTTGTGGAGGTTGCCGCGGCAGCGAATACGGCGCCGACGGAATCTACGACTGTCGAGGTCGATGAAGGGGGGCCCTGCGGGGCACCGGCAGAGGCCGACGGCACCGGTACGCCGGGTATCCTGGCAGGGTTTTTGCCCGGCCCGGGCGCGGGCTTGCTGGTCGCGTATGGCGTTGATGCGGTGGCCTGCGAGGCACCGAGGGAGGCTGGCGGAGGGGGCCCAACGGGTAGCGTCGGAGGGCTGTTGGCCGGCGCGGGTATTGGCTGGCTCGGCGCGGATGGCGTTGATGGGGTGGCCTGGGGAGCTTCATTGGAGGCCGACGGCGCGGGTCCAAGGGGCACCGTCGAAGGGCTGCTGCCGGGCGCGGGCGTGGGCTGGCTTGTCGCGAATGGCGTTGATGAGGCGGCCTGCGGCGCGTCGATGGATGCTGACGGCTCGGTTACGCCGGGTACGATGGGAGGGCTGTCCCCCGGAGGCGATGGCGGGCCCGCCACGGGGGCCGGGGGGGCGGGAGATGGTGGCGGGCTCGTCGAGGAGACAGCGGAACCCCCGTCCGCGGAAGATGGTGCCTGATCACCGGGAGCCGTGGCGGATCGCCCCGACGTCCGGGATGCCGCGGTCCCAGACAAAGCGCCGCTGCGCCGACCGTTGTTCGTGGTTGACGGGCTAGGAGACGGTTGGCTGGAACCCCGTGGCGCCGCTGGCGCATTTGTACCCCCCGTAGGACCACCGACGGGGTCAGTGCCGCGCTGACCGGCGTCCGCGTTCACTGCATCGGAAACCATCGCGTCGAACGTTTCATCCCGCTCGGTGCCGGTTCCCTTAGCCGCCGGCGCGTGCGCACCGCCGTCAAAAATCAACGCCGGAGCAACGGATACGGCAGTCATTTTGACTCCTTGCGAGGTCGCGGCGCTGGGTTGGCGATGACGGGGTCCCGGAAGTTCATCGCATCACTGTCGAGGGTCGCGGCCCGAAGTGGCGGGTGATTAGCCAGACGTTTTCGCAAAGTCGGCAAACAACGCGTCCACGTCATCCTGTGCCACACGGGTTGTGTCGCACCTTCCACGCATCAGCATGTCGATGTCGTTCTGCTGCAGTCCGGACTCATCCGGTCCATTCAGCAGATGCGCGTCAACGCGCGGATCGACCGGAGTGGCCACAGGCGCATCGGTGCCGGGAACGTCCTGCCAAAGCAACGTCAGTGCCTTCACTCGCTTTTCGATATGGGCCAGTGCGCCCACGACCTTCCGTATCCTCTGGCCGGTCAAGTCCTGGAATGAGCAGGCGACGAAAACATCCAGAGCGGCGGTCTCGATGACGTCGAGCTCGGCCAATGCCTGGGGCGTCATCCCGGGCAGGCTGCGCAGGCGCTGGGCCGCTTCTTGCGACCTCTCTGCGGCAACCATGATCTCGACCGCCGCCCGTTCTGTTGCACTGACGACAGCGTCGAGTTCGTCGGTGGCGGAAACCAGATGCGAATGGCCCAACCCCGACGGCTGCAGACCGGCGATCTCGACCCGCGTTTCCGCGATCAGGCGGGCAATCCCGTTCAGTTCGTCACGCAACACCGCAAGCTGCTTCTCAGCGACAGTGATCGGTTCGAGCGCGGCAAGCCGGCTCACCTCCCGCTGCAACTGGTCGGTGATGTTTTCGAGACGGCTTGCCAGGTCGGCGGCCGTGACGCATGTTTCTTGAACAGGTGACTCGGCGGTGGCCATGTTGGTCAGCCCATCACCGCCGCGATCTTGGATTTGAGCGTATCGGCGGTGAACGGCTTGACGATGTAATTGTTCACCCCGGCATTTTTCGCTTCGATCACGTTTTCCGTCTTGCTCTCGGCGGTGACCATTATGAACGGCAGACTGGCCGTAGCGGCGTTGCCGCGCAGCTTCTTGAGCAGTTCGAGGCCGGTGACTGGCTCCATATTCCAGTCCGAGATCACCAAATCGACGTGGGTGCTCTGGATTTTCGCGAGAGCTTCGGCGCCAGAACCCGCTTCCTCGATGTCCTTTATCCCGATCTGATCGAGCAGATTTCGCAAGATGCGCCGCATCGTAGGATAGTCGTCAACGACCAAAATTCTCACGGACTTCTCCGGTGGATGTCAGGGCCTGTCAGCGTTTCGCTTACCATGGCCTAACCTAATTCGCATACTGAAATTTTTTCGCAACGGTAAGGTATTCGTTCCATAGTGACCGAGTACGTGTTAGCTGGAGATCCTTTTAGCGTTTCGCACAACGAATCCCGACGGAGTCGCGGCAAGGCCCATGGATGAGCTGATGAAGGACTTCCTTGTGGAAACCGTCGAGGCGCTGGGTGCCCTGGATAATGATCTGGTCCTGCTGGAAGCCGCTCCTGGAGACAAAACGCTCGTCAGCGGCATTTTTCGCACCTTTCATACAGTGAAAGGTACGTCCGGATTTCTCGGGCTGACGAAGCTGGGCCGGGTGGCGCATGCGGGAGAGAACGTCCTGGGCCTGCTGCGCGAGGGGACGTTGCTCCCCACCCCAGAGGTGATCAGCGCCATCCTACGCTGCGTGGATGCGATCAAGGATATCCTCACGACGATCGAAGCCGGTAGAGGCGAGGGCGAACGGGAGTACACGGCACTCCTGGACGACCTGGAGACACTCTATGGAAGTTCCGCCACCGTCGCGGTGCCGGTACCGGGCGGCGTGGTACGGGAAGTGAACGTCGCCGCGTCGGCATTGGAGGCCAAACCGGCGCGCGAACCGGCGGTTGCCGGTCAAACCATTCGGGTTGGTATCGCACTGCTGGAAACCTTGATGACTTCGGTCGCGGAGTTGGTGCTGACACGCAATCAGTTGCTGCAACTTCTCCGCAATGAAAAGGACAGCCTGTTTACCGTTCCGCTTCAGCATCTCTCACTCGTTACGTCCGAGTTGCAAGAGAGCATCATGAAGACACGGATGCAGCCGATCGGCAACGTATGGTCAAGCCTGCCACGGCTGATCCGGGATCTCGCCCGCGAGCTAGGCAAGAAAATTGAGCTGGTCATGGAAGGTGCCGAGACCGAGCTGGATCGGCAGGTGCTGGAACTGATCAAGGATCCGCTGACCCACATCATCCGCAACGCGGCGGATCATGGCATCGAACCGCCCGCAGAACGCCTGGCGGCAGGCAAGGACGAGACCGGCCGCATCCGGCTGAACGCGTTCCATGAAGGTGGCCATATCATCGTTCAGGTCAGCGACGATGGACGCGGCCTGGACGTCGAGCGCATCCGCCGCAAGGCTGCGCAGAACGGATTGGCGACAGAGGCTGAGCTGGCGGCCATGTCGGAAGCCCAGATCTTTCGTTTCGTGTTCCGGCCGGGATTCTCCACCGCGGCGGAGGTGACGGCGGTGTCCGGCCGGGGCGTGGGAATGGATGTGGTGCGGGTCAATGTCGAAAAGATTGGCGGCACGCTCGACCTGAATTCGATGCCGGGTCGTGGTGCCTGCTTCACCATGAAAATCCCGCTCACGCTTGCTATCGTCTCGGCGCTGGTGGTCGGCTGTGGCGGCGGGCGCCTCGCCATTCCACAGACGGCGGTGGTCGAGCTGGTGCTCGGTTCGAAGTCGGGTGGATCTGCGATTCAGCGAATCGGCCAAACGGCTGTACCTGTGTCTGCGCGAACGGCTGTTGCCGTTGGTCCGCCTCCGGGATCTGTTGCGCATTGACGCCGGCCCGGACATTTCAGCGGACAATGTGGTGGTCGTTACTCAAGTTGGCGCGCTGCGGTTTGGCCTGGTCGTGGACCAAGTCTATGACACCGAAGAGATCGTGGTAAAGCCCGTATCGTCCGTCCTGGCTGGAATCAACATTTACTCGGGCAATACGATCCTGGGAGACGGGTCGGTCTGTATGATTATCGACCCCACCGGTGCGGTCGAGCACCTTGGCCATACCGTTACCGATGAAACAGACATTTCGGACCGGAATAACGATGAACGGACAACCGGCCGGAGCCGTCAACGGCTTCTGCTAGTGCGCGCGGGACGCGAGGTACGGAAGGCGATCCCGCTGGATCATATCGACCGGATCGAAGAGATTGACCCCCAACACATCTGCTACAGCGGCGGCGAGATGATGGTGCTGTACCGAAACAGACTGATGCCGCTGGTTCTCGGTAGTCCTGATCTCCAGCTTCGCGGCGAGGGCAGGCAGCCGGTACTGGTCTTCTTCGATCCACATGCCGGCAACCGCGACGGGGCTCGTCTGGATCGCCGGCGGCCTCGGATCGGCCTCATCGTCGACGAGATTCTTGACATCGCCGAAAGCGACGCGGTGATCGAGCTGAATCACGGCCGTCCTGGCATCATCGGTTCTGCCGTCATTGATGGGGAACCGACAGACGTCATTGATGTCATTTATCAGCTTCGGCGCGACGGCAACGCGGCTTCGGTGCTCAACGGGGTCCGCCCATCACCGATGGTACGTGACTTCTCCGTCGCCGCACATTCGTCTCAGGATGAAGTTGTCTTGCATGAATCAAACTAACGCGGCGTCTTTCGGGTCAACGCTGGAACTGGTGACCATGACATTGGCGGGGTACGCCTTTGGCGTCGCGGTGCAGCACGTTCACGATATTCTCGGTCCGCAAACTATCGCGCGGGTACCGTTGGCCTGTGACGCGGTTGCGGGTTCGATCAACCTGCGGGGGCGCATCGTTACCGTACTGGACCTGCGCGCGGTGCTGGACCTTGGCCGATCGGGCGAACCTGATCGTGTCATGAGCGTTGTTGTCGCGGACGACCGCGAACTCTACGCCCTGCTGGTGGATCAGGTCGGCGATGTGCTGACTTTAAGAGAGCAGACGCTCGAGCCGTTGCCACCCACCTTTCCGTCCAGGTGGAAGGCGATCAGCAATGGGATCGTCAGGCTTCCGGAGCAGTTGCTGTTGACGCTCTCGCCGGAACGGATCTTGGCCGCAATCAAACCTCAGACAGGCGTCGGACCATGAAAACCGCGGTTATTGCCGATGACAGTGCGGTTGTGCGCCGCGTCGCCCGCTCTATTCTGGAAAAATTCGGCTTCGTCTGCCGCGAAGCCTGCGACGGACGGGAGACGCTGGCGATCTGCCGCGAGAGTATGCCGACATTGCTCCTGCTCGACTGGGAGATGCCCGAAATTGATGGCATCGAGGTTGCCACCACTTTGCGAGCGGCGACGGGGCACGGTCCGAAGATCCTGTTCTGCAGCAATCACAACGACCTGAAGCATATCCGGCAGGCACTTGAGGCCGGATCCGACGAGTATGTGATGAAGCCGTTCGACCTCAGCATCATCGAGGGCAAGCTGCGCAACATTGGCCTCGTCACCTAGGATATGTCTGCCACGACTGTCGCTTCAACGGCACCATCGCATGCGGTGATCCGCGTGCTTCTGGTGGTTTCCGAAGCGCGGACCCGTATGCATATGCGCCGATTGCTGGCGTGCATCCCAGGCGTCGAGGTGGCCGGCCACGCGCGGTCGGGTGCACAGATGGCTGATCTGCTGCAGCGAGGCGGCATCGATATGGTAATCGTCGATGTCCTCGAAGACGGCGGCGTGGCGACCGAAGCACTGGCCAAGGCCGGAACTTCGGCGGTCAAGATGTTGGTGCTGGCCGGGGAGAACCAAGCCCGCTTCCCGGGCAACACACCGCGAGCCCAGGTTATTCGTCGTCCGCTAGCACTGGAAACGGTCTTTCCGCACTCCCGGTTTAGTCAGGAATTGCAGGCGGCCCTGTGCCACAAAGGGTCTGCGGCCGCCCGGAACCCATCCCCGGACGTCATGCTCAAGCCGCCCGGGATTATGTCTCGGCCCCCGGCACTGATTGCGATCGGAAGTTCGACCGGTGGCCCGCAGGCCCTGCCCCTGGTGCTTGGGCCGCTCGGCGGGAAAATCCGGCAGCCCATCGTCATTACACAACATATGCCGGCCGCCTTCACGCAGCTTCTGGCGGAACATCTGGGACGCAGTACGTCGATGCCCACGGTACAGGCGACGGACTGCATGCCATTGATGCCCGGTCGTATTCACATCGCACCGGGCGGGCGTCACCTGCTGCTGGTCCGCAAGGGCGACCAGGTCGTTTGCAGTCTCGATGACGGCCCGCCGGAAAATTTCTGCAAGCCTGCCGTTGATCCGATGTTGCGATCCGTTATTGAGATCTACGGGGGCAAGGCCTTGGCGCTGATACTGACGGGCATGGGTCATGACGGACTGGCGGGTTGCCGAGCGCTGGTCGCCGCCGGGGGCACGGTACTGGCTCAGGACGAAGAGACATCCGTGGTGTGGGGTATGCCGGGGGCCGTGGCGCAGGCGGGACTATGCCAGGCGGTGCTCCCGCTGAGTGGCATAGCGGGAAAGCTGTTGGCTTTGGCAGGAGGACGCCCATGACCGGTGCGACCGAGGCGCTCCGCAGCTTCGTGCGCGGTCGGGCTGGCATCAACCTGGGCGCCGACAAGGACTATCTCGTGATTTCGCGCCTGAAGCCCCTCTTGTCCGGCTGGGATGTGAAGACCCTCGATGGGCTGGCGGAGCGCCTTCGGGCCGAACCGAGGGGGTCGCTCGCGGATCAGGTCATTGCGGCGCTGACGATAAATGAGACGTTATGGTTTCGTGATTCCAAGCCTTTCGAGGCCTTGCGCACTGTGATTATCCCGGAATTGGTCTCCAGGAAAACCGCTGACCGGACACTCTCGATCTGGTCCGCGGCCTGCTCCACCGGACAGGAGGTCTACTCGATCGCCATGACGCTGCGCGAGGCGGAAGCCCAACTGCGCGGCCTGAAACCGACGATTCTCGGCTCCGATATCTGCGAACCTGTATTGGCTCGCGCCCGCAGCGGCATCTACACGCAGTTCGAGGTGCAGCGGGGGCTGCCGATTCGGCTTCTGGTTCGGTATTTCGAAGATCTTGGCAGCGAGTGGCGGGTGCGACCCGAACTGCGGAGCGGCGTCGAATTTCGGGCGCTCAATCTGATGGACGTGCCGCCGGGCCAGGGTTCATTCGATATCGTGTTTTGTCGCAACGTCCTGCTGTATTTCGAACCGGATACAAAGCGCAAGGTCCTGGCGACGCTGGCGGCAAAAATAAAACCGGGCGGCTATCTGGCGCTGGGGGGCGCCGAGTTCGACCCTCGGCCTGACGACGGCGTTCAGCCCGCTGTCGTGCAGTTTCGGTCTGTATCAGAAGACGTCATAGCCGGTCTGCTGATTGCGCGTGGTCGGGCTGAGGCGAAATGATTTTCGTTTCGATAGGTTGTTCACCTATCATGTTCCGCTCGGAGGGTGTCCGACGGCCGAGTACATTCTTACGCACAGAATACAAGTACGCCAACGACCTCTACTATCGGCTGATGTCTCTGGGCAACATCGCCCGGTTGGACGAGCGGTTGACCATCTGTCGCCTGCAGGCTTCCGACGCCTTCCGGCTCCACGAAGAAACTTAGTGGCGGGCGACTGCCCGGGCTGATTTACGAATGGAGCCCGTGCTGGCGTGGCTGCCGATCACCGACACCATCAAGCTGACGCCATAAGGGGTAACGGCGGCGGAACAACACGATCAAGTTTGTGCTGCGCCGAGGCCACCGGCTTTTCGTCACGCACTATCACAGCCCATCACCTAGCCCGGCCCTACAGCGTACGGCCATACGGCTCAGGATGCAGAGCGGCTTGTCGCGTGCAGCCGCAAGGTTTCTCGGTTTTGTTCGAGGAGTTGGGGGATGCGGGGTTATCCGCCGGATCTGATAGATCTGGCGGAAAGCGGGTTGGTCAGCCAACCATCCGGCCTCGTCCGCGCCGCGCTGCTATCCGCCGTGCACGGGGACATCTCATTCCGGGAAAAACTCCATATCGGTATCATAAGTTCTATGGTATCGGGAGTTTCTGCCACGCGAACAACAGGGAGTGCCTATTGCAGGTGGAAACGACGGAGCGCGGAGCGACGGTCGAGGCTGCTCTTGCCGGACCTGCAGGGGCCATCCATGCTTTCGCGTACGGCGACGAGCACGGGTTGGATCGTCGGGTGGCGCATGGCCACGCGGCTGTTTGGCCTCATCAGTACGCTGATCCTGGTGCGTCTGCTGGCACCGGGAGACTTTGGTCTGGTCGCACTCGGCACGAGCTTCATCGGCGCGGTGGACATGTTGTCTGGGCTGGGCGTTGAGGACGCACTGGTGCGCGAACATGCGCCAACCCGAGCATTGTACGACACGGCGTTCACACTTACAGCGATCCGCAGCGTAGGGACGAGCGTGGTGATCGCCCTCGCCGCGGTGCCCGTGGCCGCATTTTTTGGAGAACCTCGGCTGGCCGATGTCTTGTGGGCGCTGGCGGCGGGCACGTTGATCGGCGGCATCGCCAGCATCGGCGTTATTGATTTCCGCCGCGACATGGCGTTTGAGAAAGAGTTCCTGCTGCAAATACTGCCGCGGATCATCAGTGTCGCGGTGACCATCGGTGTCGCAATGATCTGGCACAGCTACTGGGCGTTGATCGCCGGCATCCTGACTGCACGGGCCGGTCGAACCGTTTTCAGCTACCGGATGCACGTTTGGCGGCCGCGATTTACCCTCTCGGCCTGGCGCCACCTGATTGGTTTCTCCTTATGGAGCTGGGCGCTCAGCATGGCAGGATTGGTACGTGACAGGATCGATATGTTTGTGGTCGGGCGGCTGATGGCTCCAACCGCCGTTGGGGTCTACGCAATAGGCGAAGAGGTGGCGGCCCTGCCAACGACCGAACTGGTGGCGCCGCTGTGTCGAGCCTGCTTCTCGTCCTTTGCTGCGGCGCGCCGAGCAGGTCAGGGTATCGAGGAAGCCTTCATGCGGCCGGTCGCCATCGCCTTCATGATCACCTTTCCGGCTGGGCTCGGCATCTCGCTCCTGGCCGACCCGCTGGTACGTCTGATTATGGGTGAGAAATGGGCGCCGGCTATTCCGATCATTGAACTGCTGGGTGTCATGGGCGCACTCGCGGTGTTCGGTCTTGTCGCCGCGACCGCGCTGGCGGCTTTCGGGATGCTGCGTCAGCAATTTACCATAACCTTGAGCTGCCTGGTGCCTCGGCTGGCCCTGCTGGTTCTGCTCGTCGGCCAGTTCGGTATTCTAGGCGCGGCAATCGGCGCTTTATCGGGGATGGTGTTCGAGCACTGCGCCTTTATGGTCCTGATGTTTCGTCACCTCAACTTGAACGTTGTGGAGCTTGTCCGGCGAATCTGGCGCCCGATCATTGCCGCGGCGGTCATGGCGGCGATACTGGTGGAGGCCGGGGCGGGGTGGACACAGGCGACAGGCGGCGCGCTGGACCTGGTGTGGACGTTGGCTGGTGCGTCGGCGCTTGGCGCCGCGGTCTACGCACTGGCACTGGTGGTGCTGTGGTGGCTGTCCGGGCGGCCTAAGGGGCCGGAAAGTGATGTACTGACTTTCGCCACACGACTGGTTCGTCGGCTTTCTTCTGGATCCCGACGGAGCCATGACGGCCGGCCCAATCCCGCCGTCCGAGGCAGCTTCCCGTCGGACTGACTGCGTTTCGACGCTGCACTTCGAGGTCCAACGGTGTTATAGAGACATGATTGACATCCGGACAGACCAGTCGATAAACCCTAAATCCGTCACAACTCGATTGTGAGAACGATACCCCAGAAATGAGCTTTGATACGTCAGAAGATGATTTTACCATTCTGTGGCGGCGATCGAGGTGGTGCATTCGTAGTGGCTGGCGCGAAGCACGGATTACCGATCCAAACGCAGTGAAGGTGTCGATCTGGATTTGCTGCGGCCCGGCCACATTGCCACTGGTTTAGAAGCGCTTGTCCGGCATTTGCCGGGGTTGGCTTCCTGGGTTGGCTTAGAATCGATCGTTGCAGAAGAGGTTAGACCATGACGCGCTCCGTTGTCCGCTTGATGTTGATGGTTCTCGTTCTCTCAACGGGTGCGCACGCCCGAACCTTGGAGGTCGGAGAGACCAAAGAGTTCAAGATGCCGTCGGCCGCAGCCGCAGTGGCGCAAGATGGTGACCGCGTGGAGATCCAACCTGGCGAGTATTTCGACTGCGCTATCTGGACCGCCAACAAGCTGGTCGTCGAGGGGGTCGGCAACCCGGACAAGGTGGTCATCACCGACAAGAGCTGTCAAGGCAAGGCTCTGTTCATTACCGTTGGTCAGGGCATCACCATCCGCAATCTGACACTGACCCGCGCGCGCGTACCGGATGGCAACGGAGCCGGCATCAGGGGAGAGGGCAAAGACCTGGTGGTGGATGGCGTCCGCTTCGTCAACAATCAGAATGGCATTTTGTCCGGCACCACGGGCGGCTCAATGATTGTCCGGAACAGCTTGTTCGACCGCAACGGCGCCTGCGACGCCGCCTGCGCGCACGGACTCTACGTCGGGAATCTGGATCTGCTGCAGGTTGAACAGACCCAATTCATCGGTACGAAGCGAGGCCATCATATTAAGTCTCGTGCTCTCCGGACCGAGGTAACCAGCTGCACGATCCAGGACGGCCCGGACGGAACCGCGAGCTACGAGATAGAAATTCCAAATGGCGGGTCGTTAGTGGCGCGAGGCAACACGATCGAGAAGGGCCGCAAAGCGGAAAACCACTCGGGTGTCATCGTGATCGGCGCTGAGGGCGTCACTCATCCGACGCGGGAGATCACGGTGGAGAACAATACATTCGCAAATGACGGTCCATGGGAGACTATATTCGTCAACAACCAGACCGCTACCGAGGCGCAGTTGCGCGGCAACCGGCTTACCGGTTCAGTAGACCCGCTGCGAGGCGACGGGCATGTAATCGCCAGCCGTTGACTGCATGTCACGTTGGCTGCTGCTAGGCCTGCTGCTGCTCTCGGGTCCCGTGGGCGCTCGGACGCTGTCCGTAGGCCCGCAGCAACCGTTCCCACTGCCATCCGCCGCTGCCCTTGCCGCGCAGGATGGCGACATCGTGCTGATCGAACCGGGCGAGTATTACGATTGCGCCGTGTGGACGCAAAGCCATCTGGTGATTGCCGGTGTCCGCCCCGGCGTCGTGATCACGGATACGACCTGTCAGGGCAAGGCACTGTTTGTGGTAAGTGGTCACGACACCACGATCCGTGATTTGACCTTGGCACGAGCACGCGTGCCCGACCGAAACGGCGCGGGGATCCGACAGGAAGGTCGGGGCTTGGTCCTGCAGCGTGTGCAATTCCTGAACAACGAGGTCGGCCTGTTAGCCGCTACGGCGGGAGCGGGCACCATCAGCCTTTCCGAATGTGGCTTCGAAGGCGGCGGCATCGGCGGCGAACGCCCCACTTTCGCCGTGCATGCCGGTGCGGTGAGCCTGTTGCGGATCGAACATACCAGCTTCAAGGGCGTGAAGGGCGGACAGATAAATACCTCGGCGAACCGGACGGAGCTCGCGGACAATCAGATCGAGACAGGTACCGGCGAGGAGCCCGCGGTAGCCATATTGAGCGCGGGCGGACATCTGGTCATGGAGGACAATCAGCTATCCCTTGGCCCCAATTCACCTCGCTTGGCTGCCGCAGTGCTGGTGACGGGAACGGACTCTCCCGAGCTGCGCCGCAACCAGTTGCTGAACGGGACCGGCCGGCCAGCAGTCTTACTGCTTGATTGGTCAAGTAACGAGCCCGTGCTGGAAGGCAATCTGATCGGGTTAGGTGACGCAGGGCTATCCACCAGCGGGATATGGCGGTTTCGCGCCTCCGCCCTGTATCACGGCACGAAGGATGAGGTGCGTGCTGTTGCGGGTCAGGTGAAGCGCGGACTGTTGGGACTCGTGGGCCGATGATAGGCCGACTCGCCGTTGCCGCGGCGATCGTGACAATTTCGGTGTCGGCAGCGGCAGCGCGCGCCGGCGCCGCAGAGGTCGCTCCGTTCGCTCAATTCGAAGTCATCATGTGGCAGGACCACACGCCGCCGGAAACGCAGGGGCTGGTTCGGCTTGGCTTCACCGGTACCAGGCTGACGGGTACCGGTGGCCGGATCGATCAGTCGAGATTGATCGCAGAACAAGAATCAGGTCTGCCTTGGTATGTCGAGAACATCGCGACCGACTTCTATTCGCCGTATCACCGCTACACGCCGGGCAAGCCGGTCAACTGGCTGTTCGATGCGGCAAAAGCGCGGCTGCGGACAAATCCGGCCGATACCGACGTGTTTGTTCGCCAGCCCAGCCTGTCCGACCCGGTCTGGCTGGAATCGGTGCGCGCACGGTTGGAGGCGCTGGTGCGGGGGCAATCGCAGTACCGCCCGTTGTTCTATAACTTAGCCGATGAGGCTGGGATCGGCGATCTGGCGGCCGCCTGGGACGCCGATATCGCGCCCGCATCCTTGGACGCCATGCGGACGTGGCTGCGCGCGCAATACGCTGACCTCGCGGCGTTGAACCGAGAGTGGGGCACCGATTTTTCCAGCTGGGACGCGGTGGTGCCGGAGTTGACGTCGGCGGCGATGCTTCGAACCGATGACAACTACTCAGCGTGGGCCGACTTCAAGGCTTGGATGGATGTCGCGTTCGCCCGCGCGGTGCGGGCGGGCGCCGACGCCGTGCACCAGGCGGACCCGACTGCGCTGGCTGGGTTAGAGGGCGGGCAAATCCCCGGCTGGGGCGGTTATGACTATAGCCTTCTCCCCCCGGCCGTGGACGTTATGGAGATCTACGACACGGGCAACGCCGTTGAACTCGCGCGGGCGTTTCACCCAAACCTGATCTCGCTGCGCACCAGTTTTGCCACCGGCCCACGCGAAGTCCACGCGACGTGGCGGCACCTGCTCCTTGGCGGGCGTGGGATGATCGTTTGGGACGAGAGGAACGACGTCGTGAAGGCGGACGGTGAGCCAGGTCCGCGCGGGCTGGCGATCGAGGCGATGGTAGCAGCGATGCGCGTTGTGGCCCCCGAGTTGATGGCAAGCGAACCGGCGCTCGATCCAGTCGCCGTGCTGTATTCTCAGGCCAGCTTTCGCACGCGGTGGATGCTCGACCAGCGGGGGCGAGACGCCGCTTGGTCGGATCGGGATGCCGCCCGCGAGTACGAAGACAACGCGTGGCGAGCGTCACGCCGGCAGGTGCTGCAGCGCCTGGGTGAAATCGCTATCCAGCCGCGCATGTTGTCCTCCGCGATGGTGGAGGCCGGGGCGCTTAGGCGCGACAGGTTGCGAGTGTTGATCCTGCCGCACGCCATTGCGCTGTCTCAGGCGGAGGCCGACGAGATCAGGGCGTTCGCTCAGCGCGGTGGAACGGTGCTGGCCGATACCGACCCTGGGCTGTTCGATCAGCACAGCCGTCGCCTACCGGCGGCGCTACTCGCGGGTGTCGCGGCGCTTCCGGAGGCGATGATGCTGGACGCGGGCGAGACAAGCCCCGAGACGCTCGCGTCGCTCGGCGCGCTCTTACGAAACGCCGGCGTTCCGGCACGTGCGGAGCTGCTGGGACCCGATGGGCAGACCGCGATCGGAGTTAACGCCGAATGGCTACGGCATGGCGATACCACGATCCTGGCATTGCAGACGGTTGCGCCGTGGGGGGCGCCTGGACAGATCGAGGTTCGGTTGAGCACGCCCACGGTGATCAAAGATCTGCGGGTTCCGGGGCGGATCCTGCAGGCAGACCGGTTTGTGGTTGCTCTGGACCCAATCACGCCCACGATTTTAAGCCTCGGACACTGATCCGATCCGCGGATTACGTGGTTGGAGTGGCATCACGACCAGGCTTCGGCGGCTCCGGTCCCGGAATGATTGAAGACGCGGCTTACTCCGCCAGGAACCGCCAGGAACCTGAGCCCGCTGTAAGTGATCGAATTGTTGTTACGAATAACGACTAGAATTCACGCCGCGAAAATAGGTGCCGATGTTGCTAAGTAGGGGCTGGCGACAAATGCTGATAGACAAGCTCGAGCGCTGACCTGATGGACTCGGTCCAGTCCATGACAGTTTGGGGATCGTTCGGTTCAGGCGAGCCCCAGTTAATGATGCTGGCGAAATATATCCATTTGCCGTCGAAGGTCACCGCTCCGGCGTTGCTGCGCGCGTGGAAGCCGGGAAAGTCAGAATAGCCCGTTTTCGCGAAACCTCTAGTCCCGAAGGGCACCGCTTCAAAAACGCCATCTGCGAGCGATAAAATCCGTCGATACTCGTTCAGGGTCTCTGCATTTGCAAAAAAATTACCCTGCAACGTGTGCGAATAAAACGACACTAAGTCGGAAGCGGAAGAGGCGATGGTCTCTACGTCATTTAGGAAAGGGTGCGTAACGGGCGTTCCGCTCTGGACGGCAGCCAGAACCTCGGCATAAGTCGCGGTCTTGTAGTTGGGCAGGCCGAACAGGTAGGCTCCGAATGATCGTGTGCTGTCCGGTATTTGGGTGTGCGTCAGGCCGAGACCCGCAATAACCTCACGGATATAGTCGACTCCGGTAGCCTTCATTATCATATCGGTCCCGGTATTGTCGCTGTGCATAATCATGGCTTCCGCTGCTGTCCGCTCACTTATCAGCCCCGTCAGGTCGGGCGGGTTCAGCATGTCGCTGCCGAGCGACCAAACACTGTCATTAAGCGTCAGCTCGTTCGACTTCAGCAGGCTTACAATGTCAGGTGCATCTAGTGCCTTCAGGCGGGCCGCCAGGACGTAGCACTTGAACGCGCTCGCGACGAAGACGCGCTGGGATGGATGTAGAACCACCAGTATTTCGTCAGTGCTTGATGTCGCAGGCGCCCAAATTTTCAATGTGTTAGTGCCTGGCAGGCGTCCGAATAGTTGCTTTATTTGAGCTGCAATTTCAGAGGTGGTTTGGGCGTGAGCGTTCGTGCCGTGAACAAGCAGTGCAGCCAACCCGCCAGTTAGTACCGTGCGGCGCGAAGGTTTCATTTTTAGACCTCATTTTGGCTGGTGCAGGCGGAAAGGATTCACCGTTAACGATTAACACGACTGCCGCGATTACACAAAAGTCGACGCCGAAGGCGGTCGCATCTGGCGTTGCGTGCGCCGGGTGCTGTGTGTTCGCCGGCGCACGCACTTCGCTTAAGGTTCAGTGACCTTGTCCACTATCGTTTGACCCAGTCGACATCGGTGGGGTGGTGGACCGAGTTTCTCAACACGGAGGACCCGCGAGGGCCGCTGAGGGCCGCGGAGCAGACGCCGACGAAGCTCGCGGAGGGTGATTGCAGAGTCTTGTCGATTTGTGGCCTCCCAAAGCACTCGGCAGCGGAATTGCTTGTTCCTAGACGCGACGGTGGGGGCCTGGATTTCGATGACTGGGCGCAGGCGCTCTCCGCGGGCCGCCGAGGCCCTCGTTAGTCCTTCGTGTCGAAATGATGGAAGATTGAACAAAACGCGGTTTTCCAGATCCTCCCCCGGGTGCACCCGTCCGTGCCGGCCGGTCGCAACAGCGACCGGCCGGCACAAATGCGAGCATGGTTTGATGCGGATGCAGTTGCCCTGCTGAGCCCGGGGTTCAGCTTTTGCCGCAGACGCGATAGGCTTGCCGAACCGACCTTCCGCCCGAAGAGAATGGCGGGGGGGGCCAACCGAAGAGCAGGAGGCCGTTCAGATGTCACTTCCAAAGTATCAGGTCCTCATTGGCGGAGAATGGCAAAACGCGGCTTCGGGCGAGTATTTCGAAACCTCCGATCCCTATACCGGCAAGCCCTGGGCCTTGATCCCCCGATGCGCCGAAGCCGACGTCAGTCGTGCCGTTGCGGCAGCCAGCGCTGCCTTTAATCGCGGCGCGTGGCCTGCAACCACCGCGACCCAGCGCGGGGCGCTACTGCGCAAACTGGGCGACCTCATCGCGGCGCAAGCCGAAGACCTCGCCCAGACCGAGGTGCGCGACAACGGCAAGCTCATCGCCGAAATGCTTGGCCAGACGCAGTACGTTCCGCAATGGTATTACTACTTTGGCGGCCTGGCTGACAAAGTCGAGGGCGGCGTGTTGCCAATCGACAAAGCCGGCGTGTTCAACTTCACCCGTTGGGAGCCACTCGGCGTGGTCGCGGCGATCGTTCCGTGGAATTCGCCGCTCCTGCTGCTGAGCTGGAAACTCGCGCCGGCGCTTGCGGCGGGCAATACCGTCGTTATCAAGCCCAGCGAGTTCACCTCCGCCTCCACCCTCGAATTCGGCCGGCTTGTCGAGCAGGCCGGTTTTCCTCCGGGTGTCGTCAATATCATCACTGGATTTGGCGGCGAGGTTGGCGAGCCTTTGGTCACCCATCCGGACGTTGCCAAGATCGCCTTTACCGGTGGCGAAATGTCGGGTCAGCGCGTCTATGAAAGCGCCGCCAAAGGCTTGAAACGCGTCACGCTCGAGCTCGGCGGAAAGTCACCGAACATTGTTTTTGACGACGCTATACTCGACGATGCCGTGAAAGGCGCGATCTCCGGGATATTCGCGGCGTCCGGTCAGACGTGCATTGCCGGTTCCCGGCTGCTCGTGCAACGTTCCGTTCACAACCAGTTCGTTGATCGACTGGTGGCCTTTGCCAGGACCGCGAAGATGGGTAATCCGTCAGACCCCGAGACCCAGGTTGGGCCGGTCACGACCCCACCGCAGTATAAGAAAATCCTTGATTATATCGCAATCGGCAGGAACGAGGGGGCTCAGGTCGCCCTTGGCGGCAGCGCCGCGGACAAGAGCCGGTTTGGCGACGGCTGGTTCGTTGAACCGACAATCTTCACCGGCGTCAACAACCGAATGCGCATCGCCCAGGAGGAGATTTTTGGTCCGGTCCTATCGGTCATTCCTTTCGAGGACGAGGAGGAGGCGATCGCAATCGCCAATGACACGGTGTATGGACTCGCGGCGGGTGTATGGACGCAGAGTATGCGCAGGGCGTTGTTGATGTCGGAGAAGCTGCGCGCCGGTACAGTGTGGGTCAACACGTATCGCGCGGTGAGTTTCATGTCGCCGTTCGGTGGCTACAAACGGAGCGGCATCGGCCGCGAGAGCGGGAAGGAAGCGATCTACGAATACCTGCAGCAGAAGAGCGTATGGATCAGTACCGCGACCGAGGTGCCAAATCCGTTTGTGCTGCGTTGAGATCCCACACAGAGAATACAAAGGACCGATCATGGACTATCGTCGTCTCGGCAGCAGTGGCCTCAAGGTTTCCGAGATCTGCCTCGGCACGATGACTTTTGGACACGGCACCGATAACGCCGAGGCCGAGCGCATCGTGCAAACGTCGCTGGACGCTGGCGTCATGTTCTTCGACACCGCCGACGGCTACAGCGACGGTGCTTCCGAAACGATGCTTGGGCGTGCCCTTGGGGCGCGGCGGCGCGAGGCGGTCATCGCAACGAAGGTGTTCAACGCAATGGGGCCGGGACCGAACGACTAGGCATGTCGCGCGTTCACATCATGAACGCCGTCGAGGACAGCCTGCGCCGGCTCGGAACCGACTATATCGATCTGTACTACATCCATCATGTCGATATTCAGACGCCTTTGGAAGAAATGCTGAGGGCGTTTGACGATCTCGTGCGCCACGGCAAGGTCCGATACACCGCTTGCAGCAATTACGAGGCCTGGCGGCTGATGGAGGCCCTTTGGCTCAGCGACAGCAAAGGGCTTACCCGGTTCACAGCTTATCAGCCGCAATATAGCCTGGTGGTCCGGGACATCGAGGAGGAACTTGTTCCGGCCTGTGCCCTGAAAGGGCTCGGGATGGTGGTGTGGTCACCGCTCGCCGGCGGATATCTGTCGGGCAAATACCAACCGGGCGAACAGAGCGTCGCCGGCTCGCGTTCATCGGAAAACTGGGCGTTTCCGACACGGTTTTTCCACCCAAACCACCAGGCGATCCTGGGGGAGCTGTTGGCCGTCGCGCGCGACATTGGGCGCAGCCCGGCGCAAGTCGCGGTGCGTTGGGTGCTTGAACAGCCAATGGTCGCCAGCGCGATTGTCGGTGCCCGGACCGCGCGGCAATTGGCCGACACGCTTGGCGCGGCTGTCTGGCAGTTGCCCGACGAGGCACGCGAGCGGCTCGACACGGTGTCGGCGTTGCCGCGCCGCTACCCCCGTGCGATGGAAGAATCGATGTCGCAACGACGCGATCAGGCTGTGCGAAGGCCTGCTCAGGCGCGATAGGGAGAAGCATAGAGCGCTCCGAGGGAGCGTGCGGGCCGCGGTATCGTCGCTTCCGCTGCTATGCGCCGGCTCGAATGGACACCGGCTCACGGAATCCATCCAGCAATCGGGGTCGTAGCTCCGAAGTTCTGTGACGCGCAGGCCAGTGAGAAGGCTGGGTCCGTGAGTTGCGCTCTGGCGCTATCCGAGACGGAAGCGAAGGGCCGCCTTGCCGCCTGCCTCAGGCGTCCGATCTGGTCGGCGTATTCCTTGAAGTTCTTGGAGATGTGGCCGGTCTTGGGATCGCGCACATGGATGTGCAGGATCGTAGCGCCTGCGTTGAAGCAATCGACCGCTATCTGCGTTTGCTCTTCCCAGGTGACGGGAAGCCGCTGCTCGGGGGTGTAGTCCCCTGGCATCCACATCGGCCCCATCCGGTGCCGCGGTGATCATCAGCGGGGCTTGGTTCTCGGGCAGCAACGAATCATCGGTGAAATACATTGTCAACCTGCTTTGGCGATGGATGGTGAACAGCGCGCTGATTCGCGCGGCTACTTACCCGGCGAAACGGGTGGACGCTATGCGTTCTTGGCGACGCGCGCGAGCAACCGTAAGCTCGCCTCAACAGTCCGATGCCGGAGAATATCCTACGTCGGCTCCAATGGTAATACGGTCGTCCGCGAACGTCCGCATTCCACTGCTTGCCGACATTCGAACTGACCCACTGTCCACCAATCCCGCTCGCTGAGCGGACCGAGCCGCTACAGGAAGCCGATTGACAGCCAGGGCACAGCGGCGACGATAATCAGCGCGACCACCAAGGCGAAAATATACGGCCAAATTCGCCACAGTGCATCGTCGGGGGAGATCTTGCCGATCGCGCAGGCACCATAGAAGCCGACCCCAAGAGGTGGCGCGAACAGCCCGATTCCCATCGCCAGGATCACGATGATCGAATAATGCACCTCGTGCACGCCCATCGCCCGGGCGACCGGCAGCAACAAGGGGCCGAATAGCAGAATCGCTGGTATCCCTTCCAGCACGCTGCCCAGGAAGATGAAGGTCACGATGGTGATCGCCAGGAAGCCGGCGCGGCCACCCGGTACGTTGGCCATCCCCGCGACCAGCCAGTTGGAGAACCCGGACTGGGTCAGCGCCCAGGCCATGGCCGTCGCGGTGCCGACGATCAGCATCACCGCGCCGGTCAGCGCCACGGTCTCCACCAGCAGCGGATAGATCCGCCGCCAGTCGAACTGGCGGTAGACCAGCAGTCCCAGCAGCGCGGTATAGACCACGCCGACTGTCGAAACCTCGGTCGCCGTCGCGATCCCGCGCACCACGGCGAAGCGGATGACGAAGGGCAGGGTCAGGCCGGGCAGAGCGATCAGCAGGGTCCGCCCGATCTCGCTTCCCGGTGCCCGCCGGCGCCCGCCGGTGTCCTCCTTGCGCGATCGCCACCACGCCACCACCACCAGCGCGATCGCCGCGACCAGCGCCGGCAGCAGGCCGCCGGTAAACAATGCCGAGATCGAAACGTTGGTGACCGAACCGATGGTAATCAGCACCAGGGATGGCGGGATCGTCTCCGACATCGCGCTGGAGGTTGCCAGCAGCGACGCCAGTTCGCCCGGATGCTGGCCGCGGCGGCGCATCTCGGGAAACAGCACCGGCGCCACGGCCGCCATGTCGGCGGCTTTCGAGCCAGAAATGCCGGAGACCAGATACATCGCTCCCAGCAGCACATAGGACAGGCCGCCACGCACATGCCCGACCAAGGTCACCAGGAAGGCAACCATGACCCGGGCAATGCCGGTCATCTCCATCAGCAGGCCGAGGAAGACGAACATCGGCACCGACAGCAGCAACAGGTTCGACATGCCGTCGTCCATCCGGTTGACCACGACGGACAGCGGCATGTCGGTGGTGGTCATCAGGTAGGACATGGTGGCGATGCCGAAGGTGAACCCGATCGGCACGCCGATGGCGACACAAAACCCCACCAGCACGACGAAGAAAATGAACAGGCTGCCGAATACCATCGCGGTGAGCTGTGCCTGGAAATACCACAGCGCCGCGCTGACCACGGCGACCACCAGGACCGCCACTAAGAAATCGCGCCACGTGGTGTTCTCGATTAGCCGCAGGATCGCAATGATCGCTGCCAAACTCATGCCGAACAGCAGCGACACCGCTCGATATCCTTCGGATATCCCCAACGACGTCAGCTCGGTGTATTGTTGCTCGTCTAGGTAGGTGAACGCCGGCCCCAGAATCTGTAGCACGAAGGCTATCACCACCAGCGCGCTGACGGAGTTGAACCAGCGGCCAAGGGAAGGGCGCACCCAGCCTACCAGAGTGGTCAGGCGCATATGTCCGTCGGCACGCAACGCCACCACGGTGCCCAGCATCGAGAGCCACAGGAACAGGAAGTTCGCTAGCTCATCGGTCCAGAACAGCGGGCTGTTGAACACGTAACGGGACACCACGCCGGCGAACAGAATCAAGGTCTCGGCTACGACGATCACTGCGCCCACGCTTTCGGTGACCAGACCGATGCCTCGGTCCAGCAGAAATGCGGCGTGTCGCAATCCGGAGCGGTCGGTGGCTTCAAGTCCGTGCGTGGTGGTCAAACCCATTGCCATACCGGCTGTCTCCTCTCAGGCCAGCTTGCCGGCGTATTTCTCCAGCAAAGCCCAGGCCTCGTCCCCCATCTTCTTTTTCATATCGATATAAAAACCGTTCTTCCGGGCCAAGGCTCGGAACGGCTCGATTTCAGGGGTATTGAAAATCATGCCGTGGTCCTGCAGCGACTTCATTTCTGTATCGATAAGCTTCTGCCAGTCGGCACGCTCCAGCGTCGCCGCCTCGGTTAAATGCTGCGCAATGGTGTCCTGGATGTCCGGCGGAAGCTTCTTCCATGCAGCGAGGTTGAAACCGGAATAAATGCAGATCCATGAATGCCGGGTCATGCTAACGTATTTCTGCACCTCGTAGAATTTGGCTTCGTCAATCAGTTGCAGCGGATTTTCCTGGCCATCGACGATCCCGGTCTGTAGCGCGCTATAGACCTCGCCGAAGTTGAGCGCGACGGGCGAGGCGCCGAGGCTCTTGAACAGGGCAATCAAAGTTGGGGCCACCGGCAGACGGATCTTCATGCCGGCCAGGTCGTCGGGCGTGACGATGGGCTTGACCCGGGAGGTGATATTGCGGAACCCGTGGTCGAAGGTTTTTGGCAACGCGAACAGGCCTTGCTTCTCCATCTGGCCTCGCAGCCACTCCCCTGCCTCGCCGTCTACCGCGGCCCAGTTCGGGCCATATCCAGAAAACGCGAAGCCGATGCCCAGGATACCAAAGGACGGGCTGCGCGGGGCCAGGATGTCGCCGGCAAGCGAGTACATTTGTAACGCTCCGGAGATCGTCTGGGCGAGCATCGCGGTGTCGCCACCCAAGGCGCTGCTGGGGTAGACCGCGTATTCAAAGCGGCCGCCGGTGGCCTCCTTGATCTTCGGCGCGGCTTCGGCGACACGCGCGACCATCGGATGGGTGATGGGCAGAACGGTGCCGTACTTCCACGAGAACTCGGCCGCGCTCGCGGGCCAGTGGAGGATGGTCGCCGCGCCCACGCCGGCGGCGCCGCCGATGGCATTCCGGCGTGACAGTTTCTTCCCTTGCATCGTACCGTTCCCCGTCGTTGCGGACCTTGAGATTTGTCCTTTATCGAAAAAAGCGTGCCGTTCCGTCCGACGCGTGTCAATTCACATAGCCGCCGCCGTGAGCGCCAAAAGCACGTAAAGGCACTTGGTCCGCACCCTACCAACTTGCGCGAAATGCCGTCTGCGCTGACAGTCACCGACTTGCGCATATGCGGAGGATCGGGAGGGCCGGGAATGACGGATGTGACCCCTTGCAACCCTCATAAAGAAGAGGACGAGGGCTATTTGGCCGCCGAAGCAGGACGAAGCCTGTCGGAGAATATCTATCCGGTCGGCACGATCCGCTTTGAGCATTGGCGGCGCGGCTGGCGTATCAAGAAAGACGAAATCCGACGCATCGTGAAGCTGGGGAGGGGAGAGGGCCAGGAGGACGAGGGCTATCTGGCCGCCGGAGGTGGACGAAGTCTGGCCGAAAATCCCTATCCTTCCGGGACGCTTCGACATGACGATTGGCGGCGTGGCTGGTGTCTCAAAACTCAGGAGGTTCAGCGCGCCATGAGGTTGGACCGGGTCACAGGAAACTGACCGCACGTCGTTCGGCGACCTCATTGGGTTGTCCCAGAACGGGAGTCACGGTCGACGCCGGAGACGTCATATGAATCTGATGCTAGACACTTCGACGCTGAATGTGATTGACGGCACCTGTGTTCGCCCCAGCCCCGCCGACGCCCGCCTGACCGTGGCCTCGCGGGCCTATGACGTCTGAGCAAGCAGTTCCGCCAACCGTCGGCGCCATCCTGGCTGGCGGTCTCGCCCGGCGGCTCGGCGGGGGCGACAAGGCTCTGCGGAAGGTCGGAGGCCGAACTATCCTGTCGAGGCTGGTGGATCGCCTGACGCCACAGGTTACGCGGTTAGTGCTCAACGCCAACGATGAGCCGCGACGCTTCAATGGGGTAGGTTTGCCCGTCGTCGCCGACAGCCTGCCCGATTATCCTGGGCCACTCGCCGGGGTTCTCGCGGCGCTGGAGTGGACCGCTTTGTCGGCCCCGGGAATCCAGTGGGTCGTGACCGTTCCTGGAGACGCTCCGTTCGTTCCGCGCGACCTGGTCTCGAGGCTGCACGCAGAGCGCCATCGCGATGGTGCGATCTTTGCGTGCGCAGGGTCCAGCGGACGGACGCACCCTGTCGTCGCGCTGTGGCCCGTATCGATCCGCGGGGAGTTCCGGCGGACCGTAGCCGAGGATGGTGTGCGCAAGGTCGGTGCGTTCACCCAGCGCTATTCATGCTCCGTGGTGCAATGGGGAACAGAGCCGGTCGATCCGTTCTTCAACGTCAACACTCCTGAGGATCTGATCGAGGCTGATCGCCTCGTGGCCGTGCGTCCGGGACTGTGAATTGGCGCGCACCAGCGCCGTCACGGTTATCCAGCCTGGCCGATTCGTTCGAACTCAATCCACCTCGCTGACCTGCTCCGCCAGCGCATGGAAGACACGATCCGGGGCGAGCGGCAGGTCGCGGCAGCGTACCCCGGCAGCATCGGCCACCGCGTTGGCCAGGGCGGGCGCGACCGGATTGAACGGGCTTTCGCTCATGGATTTTGCGCCAAAAGGGCCGAGCCGGTCGACGGTGTCGGCGAACAGGACCTCGGTGCGCGGGAGGTCGGCCCAGGCGGGGATGTGGTAGCCGCGAAATGACGGGTTTTCAACGCGGCCTGCGGCGTCGATGCGCAGATCCTCGTATAGCGCCGCGCCAAGTGCCTGGCCGACGCCACCCTCGACCTGGCCGCGGCATTGCATCGGGTTGATGATCCGCCCGGCATCGGCGGCCTGCACGCTATGCAGGATGCGGATCTCCCCGGTGCCCGGCTGCACCGCTACCCGGAAGCCGTGCACGTTGAACGCAACCGATCGGGGCGAGCCATCGCTACCGCCTGTGCCGGTCAACGCAGTCCCCGCCACTATTGAGGCAACATTGGCGCTTGATCCGGCAGCCAGCACTGCATCTCCCACCAGAATGCACACGGCACGATCTACGCCCATCCGTGCCGCGGCCAGATCCAACAGTTGGTCGCGCAGGTGCTCCGCCGCGCGTTCGGTCGCCTTCCCGGCTACTACGCTGCCAGTGCTGCCGAAGGCGCCGGTGTCGTGGCCGATCAACGCGGTATCCGACTGGCGGATCCGGATCGCTGCCGGTCTGGTGTTCAGCACTGCCGCGGCGATCTGCGCATGCACCGTTGTCGTTCCGTTGCCGAACTCAGCGGTGCCAACGGTCAACTCGTAGCCGCCTTCGGGGATCGGGGTTATTCGCGCCTCGGCGAAATGACCGCGCGGCGGGATGGTGTGGATCATCGAGAGCGCTACGCCCTGGCCCACCTGCCAGGTGTCGTCCGGCGGTGCTGCATCTGTGCTCCGTTGCAAGGCCGATTCCACCAGATCAAGGCACTGCGTCAGGCCGTAGCTGCCGATCTCCACATCGTCGTGCATCTCGGCGTCTGCACCGATGATATTGCGCCGCCGCAGCTCGAAGGGGTGGATATTAAGCTTGTGGGCCAGCTCGTCCATCGCCGATTCCACGGCGAATACCGTCTGGCTCAGCCCGTAGCCGCGGAAGCCACCGGCGGGGAGGGTGTTTGTATAGACGGCATAGCCGTCGATCTGTTTGTTAGCACAGCGATACACTTCGTGGCACTCGCCGCAGCCGTGGAAAAGGACGCCGACACTGTGGTTGCCGTAGGCGCCGGCGTTGGACACGGCGCGCAGCTGCATCGCCGTCAGCGTGCCGGCGTGGGTGGCTCCGAGCGTCACTGTTACCCGCATGGGATGGCGGGAGGGGGCGCTGATGAACAGCTCCTGACGGGTGAATTCCAGCCGCACAGGACGGCCGGTGTGCAAGACCGCCAATGCCACGATGTCCTCGGTCAGCATTTCCTGCTTGCCGCCGAAGCCGCCGCCGACACGCTCGCAGAACACCCGCACGCGGTCCAGCGGCAAGCCGAACAGGTCGCACAGGGCGCGGCGAGTCAGGAACGGTGTCTGCGTGCTGCTGCGCAGGTGGAGGCAACCGGCCTCATCCAGCCAGCCTGTCGTGGCATGGGTCTCCAGCGCGGCGTGGTGCAGCCGCTGGCTGGTGTAGGTTGCCGTATGCACGACGTCCGCGGCGGCAAGCCCGGCCGCCGGGTCGCCGCTCGTGACATGCAGTTCGGCCACCATGTTGCGGCCCAGATCGTGGATGCGTGCCTCGGGTCCCTTATCCGCGTGCAGCAGAGGCGCTCCGGGCTGCATCGCCGCTTCCGGGTCGAAGACGGCCGCCAGCATCTCGTATTCGACCTGCAGGGCCTGGCAACCGGCCTCCGCCGCCGCCTCGCTGTCTGCGAGCACGGCAGCGACACGCTGGCCGATGAAGCGGACGATATCGTCCAGCACCCGGGTGTCGGCCGGATCGTCAAGCGGGTTTTCATGTCGCGCGGTGGAGAAGGTCCGACGTGGCGCGTCCGATGGCGTGAGGACACCGTAGACGCCTGGGATCGTCAGGGCGGCCGTGGTGTCGATCGAGACGATCCTCGCGTGGGCATGGGGCGAGCGCAGCAGCTTCAGGTGCAGCAGGCCCGATGGAGGCGGCTCGTCCAGCGTGTAACGAACCGCGCCGGTGACGACCGCAGGACCCGCGGGGGTCGGAACACTGCGGCCGAACGGTGTCCCCGCGTCGGCGGCTTCAGTATGGCGAATGCCGCCGATCGCGTCGGCGATCGCGCGATATCCGGTGCAGCGGCACAGATTCCCCTTCATCGCCGTGGCGAGGTCCTGAAGCTGTGCCTGATTCAGGGACGACGCTGTCAGAACCATACCCGGCGTACAGAAGCCGCACTGGAAGCCCTGCGCCGCCACGAAGCGGCGCTGCATCGGGTGCAGCCCGTCGGGTCCGGCCAGCCCCTCGATCGTCGTGACTTCGCGTCCTTCGGCCCGAAATGCCGGGGTGACGCAGCTATGTACGGGTTGGCCGTCGAGCAGCACGGTGCAGGCACCGCAGTCCCCGGCGTCGCAGCCTTTCTTGACGCCGAACCAGCCAAGCGCCCGCAGGAACGTGCGTAGGCATTGCCCTGGCTGGGGCGCTGCGGCCTGGCTGACGCCGTTGACGGTCAGGGTCACGACGACGACAGCTCCTGCCGGATTTCTTCCGCGAAGCGGAATGTCATGTGACGGCGCCAGCCGGGAGCGCCGTGAAGGTCGTCGTAAATCATTGTGTCAGGGATCGCCCGGACGAGGGCGTGGCGGAGGTCGTTGTCGGAGGGGATAGTCGCGAAATCCAGCCTGACCGGACGCCGCGTGGCGGCGGTCACGGTCAAGGCGAAGTGGCCCGCCGGCGCCCGCGTCCCGACCAGTAGCGCAGCGGAACGGCCGAGCGGCGTGAGGGATATCTGGCGGAAGGCCGTGAAACGCTGGAGGGCGGCGATTGGCAGGTCGATGGCGCGCAGCAATTCGCCTGGCCGCAGCGCATTTTGGTTGGGTCCGACGGACGAAGTCGATGACCGGCAAGGAGCGGGTGCGGCGCCCTGGCATCCAAATTCTGCATATGCCGTCGAGTGCCGCGGTTAGGGCGCGCCATTGGGCCGGCCGGCAGCGCCAGGCAGAGATTGCCGCCCACGGTCGCGGCATTCCAGATTTTGAACGATCCCAATAGCGCGCGGCAGCATTGGCGGAACAACGGGCTGGCGAGCCAGGAGGTCGGAAATTCGGCGGAGGCGAGCGTCGCGAGTGTGCAGGTCGCGCCAATTCGCAGGCCGTTGGCGCCGGTTTCGAGTGCCGGCCAGCCGAGCTCCATCAAGTCGATCAGCCGCGTGAGTGCCGGCTGCGGCTCGGAAAACAGCCACGTCCCGCCTGCGAGCCAAGCATCGCCTGCGCGCCACGGCGGCAGATCATTGCGGCACTCAGGGCGGCTGACTTCCGTGACGGTATGCAAATCCATGAAGCGGTTCCGTTACACGACCGCAGTGACGGGTACACAATAGGAGTGCCATCATTTCGAAAAGGGGTGTTGCAACCCCGGTGGCACGGCGCAGCGTCGGCAGGCTTGCTTCAATGGTCGTCAAACCACCGCTGGCCGGTCTCCCACCGGTTGGTTTGGCTGAATCGTGCTTGCGATATGCTCGGGTCGGTCCCGATCGAGCGAGCGACGCTTGTGGCCGGCAAGCCCCCCGGGCGGTCGAGGTTTGAGCTACGACGGCTTGCGGTCCGTTGTCGTGCTTGGGGCGGGCGTTGAGTGGTCGGCTGGCTGCGACGCGACGGTCCGTTTCTGGGTGTCGGTCGAAACCGACTTCTCGAGGTCGCAGGCGAAGGCAGGCGCGGCGGCCGTGGCGAGGAGTACAGCGGCAGCTAACAGACGGGTCATCTCGCGATCTCCTGAAGGTCGATTGCTCGCAGATTGGCAGGGCATGGTTCTGCCGGCTGGAGCATCGCGCGGCCGGGGGTTTGGTGCAAGCGTTGTTGCCGGAAGGTTGTCGTACGAAACGCGGCCGTCGCTGTCGGTCGGAAGCCCTCACAACAGCCAAGGCAGCCGGTCCGGTTTGAAATCATCTGCCGTCATTGTCTATGGCGCGCGGCCGACCGGCACGGCCTTGACTACCTTGCGGGTGGGCCTGTCAATAATCGAAAGATCGGCACTCAGTCTATTTGTGACGTAGAGCGTCTTCTTGTCGGCGCTGAGAGCAACGTCTGGTGGACCTCTCTTCACCGCCACATAGTCATGCCTTCCGCATCGCGGTGTGGCAAAAGCGACGTAGTTGCCACGGCCGAGCAAAACGAACGCGAGCTTGCCGTCTTTGGCCGTGGTCATGCCGACGGGGGTGACATCTGCACGACGCGATCCCGGCGGCAGGAAGCTAAGACGTGCCGACACCTGACTGGTCGCCACAGAAACGCAGAGCGTTTCTCGTCTCGGCTGAGTCCAGATATTTCGTGATCGGCGCCAGTGGGATGCCATCGGTGACCCTCAGCGTCGCTACGTCGATCACGTCTATACCGTCGTCATCTCCCGGGCAACCAGTAGCTGTTTTCGATGGTCGCGAAATGCCTTGTCCCGGGGACGGTGGGATGTTTCGATCCAATTGACCACGTGATAGTCCTGCTTCGGATCAATCACGCCAATATTGTTCATCTGCTTATTGCTGACGAACGCGTACCCGGCGCCGAGTTCGCCGACCACGACGGCGCGAAGGATCGCCTCTTCGCCGCTGGCCCAGGAAATGACCTTACGGACCCAGCGCGCCAGACGGTGTCCAGGAAGTTCTGGGGCGAGGGGTGCCAGGTGCGGGCGTCTTCAGAGGTCGCACCGCGAACCAGGCAATGGAAATGGGGATGGAGGGTCAACTGCTGTGTCTAAGTATGCAACACGGCGACCCGACAACGGCGCCACCGGCGTAGCGTGGATCGCGGGCAAGTTTGATCATCGCTCGGGCAACAACTCCAAACGAAACGCTGAGGTGGAGCTTGTTCGTCGCCTGGCCGATCCCGAAAATCACCGGGACGAGATCACCAGCCGCCTCTGCCGCTGCCAGCCATTGCCCGCGCGCCAATTCCTTGTTGTCGGCTGAAGCCGTTTTGGCCATCATGTCAAAAGGACGGCGACGGGTGTATCAACCATGGGCGGGGTTAACCGCTCGGCAGCACAACCGCTGAAGCCGTAGAACGATACATCCGTGGCCACCCAACAAAGGGAGGAACCAGGATGTCTACGGCTATCTCCAGTCTCAGTGGCCTGCCCGAAGTCGAGCACGACAAGCATCTCCGCCGGGCACTTATCGCAAGCACGGTCGGCACCACAGTCGAGTGGTACGATTTTTTGTTGTATGGCACTGTCACCAGCCTGGTGTTCGGGAAGCTATTCTTTCCCGGATCGGAGCCGTTGATCGGCGTCCTCCAGGCCTTTGGGGTGTTTTTCATCGGGTTTGTCGGACGACCCATCGGCGCGGCAATTTTCGGCCATTTCGGCGACCGATCGGGCGCAAGGCCACGCTCATTACGACACTGCTGCTGACCGGGATCGCGACCGTGGCCGTCGGCCTGGTGCCGACCTATGCCAGCATTGGGATCTGGGGCGCCGTGCTGCTCACGTTTATCCGGCTGGTCCAGGGTATCGGGGTCGGTGGCGAATGGGGCGGTTCTGTATTGCTGGCGATGGAATGGAGCAAAGGGAACCACAATCGGGGGATGATCGCGTCCTGGCCACAATTCGGCGCGCCGGCCGGTCTGTTCCTGGCCAACGGAGCGGTTCTGCTTTTCAGTTGGTTATCCGGTGACCAGTTCCTGGTCTGGGGATGGCGGATACCGTTCCTGATCAGTATAGTGATGGTTGGTATCGGACTGTGGATCCGGATGGGCATTCTCGAGACGCCCGTATTCCAGAAAGTAATCGATGAAAAGCGGATAGAGCGCGTGCCGGTGCTCGAGGTATTGAAGCGTCAACCGAAGCAAGTGCTGTTGACCGCCCTGCTGCGGCTACCGGAGCAGGCGCCGGGGTATATCGTTGGAACGTTTATCTTCACCTACGGCACCACTGTGCTGGGCATGACACGTGATTTCCTGTTGCTGGGCGTGCTGGCCCAGACCGTCCTCGGTTTCCTGTGGGTCACTATCGCCGGCCGGCTGTCGGATATCGTCGGCCGTAAGCGGATGTACATGAGCGGCTGCGTAATCATGGCAATTTTTGGCTTCGTTTACTATGCATTGCTGGATACCCAGGTTCCATGGATCATATTCGTTGCCGTAGCGATCTCTCTTATTCCGGTTATGAACCTCTATGGGCCCGAGGCGGCGCTTATCGCCGAGTCTTTCTCGCCACGACTTCGTTACAGTGGTGCGTCCCTCGGGTATCAACTTGCCTCCATCTTTGCCGGCGGTCCGGCGCCATTCGTGGCCACGTTTCTTGTCGCAAGGTACCATTCGAGCCTCCCGGTCGCGATTTACATACTCGGCGTTTCGATTGTTGGCCTGATCGCGACATCGCTGCTGCGAGATCACACCAATCGAGACATATCCGCGGAATATGAGAATGTCTGAGCGGGGTAGGTATCGCGGGTTCGGGGGTACGCGGTTAGCCGCACCATCTTCGGCCGGTCAGGGAAGGCTGTCGATCCTCGGAGACGGTTGCGGGATGTGCAGGGCCCGGCCCTTCGCGGCGCGGCTTTGAGCAAGACGTTCCATTATGGGCCGAAACTTCGTTGCTGTCGCTTGGTCCAACTCTAACATTAGGCGCAGCGTGCCGTCTTCACTGCCGCGAACGACGCATGGCAACGTAAAGCCGATGCTGTGGAGATGCAGCGCCCCATGAGTTCCGGGAGGCAGCGGTGGCCCGCCTCGGACGGCGGCACCGCCCTCCGAAATGTCGGTGACGTAAGCGCTGATTGCGGCTTGACCCGGTACGTCCAGGCTACAGGGCAGATCAATCTGATGCCGCACAGCCTTGCGGCGGTCCACCTCGGTGGTGGAGGTGCGCACCACACGGATCACCGAGTGACGAAGATCACCCACGGCGGTGTTGAGCGCGGCGGCGTTCTCACGGACGTCGGCGGCGTGCTTTCCGGTTTGGTCAGCCTCGATCGACACCTCCCCGGTGCGGTCAGTCATCTTTATGGCAGCAGACGCCGTTTCGCCCACGTTGCGGGCGATTTCAGCCGTCGCCGCCCCTTGTTCCTCTACGGCCGCGGCGATCGAGCCGGCGATGGCATTCATCTCGCCAATGGTCTGCTCGATCCGCGCCACTGCTGCGACCGAGACCCCCGTGGCACTGCGTACCTCACTGATGTGCTTGGCGATTTCCTGCGTGGAGCGTGCGGTCTGGGTAGCGAGCGCCTTCACCTCGGAGGCAACCACGGCGAAACCCTTGCCCGCATCACCGGCACGGGCGGCCTCGATTGTCGCATTCAGCGCCAGCAAGTTGGTCTTGCCAGCAATTTCACCGATCATATCGGCAACCGCACCGATGCGTCCCACCTGTTCGTTCAGGGCATCAATGGTGGCGCGGGTTTCTGTCCCAGCAGCGACGGCGCGGCCGACTATTTCGGTGGACTTCGCCATCTGGCCGCCAATCTCGCGGATCGAGGCGCTGAGTTGTTCGGCAGCGCTTGCCACCGTCTGCGCGGTGGCCAAGGCCTGCGCCGACGCGATCGCTGCGTCGTGGGCTGAATTGCCGGTCCGGGCGGCTGAGGCGCTCATCTCCTCCGCTGTCGCGGTCATGGCATCGGTGCGTGCCGCAACTTCTAATAGGGCCGTGGTCGTCTCAGCCTCTATTGTGTCCGCCATACCTATCAGAGCGGCTTGTTTTTCTGCTGCCGACCTCCGATTGTCTTCCTCCCGCGCAGTGGCCAGATTCTTCTCCTGGACCATGTGTTCCTTGAACACTAATACGGCGCCGGCCATAAAACCGAACTCATCACTCCTTTCCGTGGCAGGGATTACAGTGGTAAGGTCTCCTTTCGCCAGTCGTTCCATCGCGGCCTTTAAGGCACTAAGCGAGATGGCAATATCGCGGTTGACGAGCCACGCGGTGAAAGTTGCGACGGCGAAGATGGCGCCCCCAAACAGTCCGAGCTTCAGCACCGCCGCCTGGAATGCGGCGTCGAGATCGTCGACATAGTCGCCGGCGCCGAACACCAAACCCCAAGGCGTGAAACGCTCGACGTACGTCACCTTCTGCACGGGCTCGGTTTGCCCTGGCCGGAGAAACACGTAGCTGACGATACCCCCATTGCCGTTTCGCAGCGTATCACGAATCAACTCGGTGAGCGGGGTGGTATTCTTGTAGGGCGGCGGTAACGGCTTGCCCTCAAGCGCTGGAGCCGCCCCGTGCAGCACGATGATGTTGTCCAAGGTCTGGGCGTAGGCATAACCCATGCCATCATTGAACCGCAGCGCATGGACGTCCTCGCGGAGCATGGCCAGCGCCTGCTCGCGGGTAAGCGTATGTGCAATTACCCGATCCTCCAACGACTGAGCAATGGAGATCGTTGACTGCACAATCGCACGGAGCAAGGCTACTCGGTCATCGAACATACGCTGGTGTATCAAAAATCCAGCAGCCAATGTCGAAGCTACGACGGCCACGGCCGACAGACCGAGTAGCAGCGCGAGCTTTGAGCGAAGGCGGAGACGGCTTAGAATGGTCACTGGGCCCGCATCCTTGGTTTTTCACGACGCTTCTCATCAACACCCCCAAGTGTATGGGTTGAAACGTTAACTAACCGTAAAGCCTGTCAACCGACGATGCCGCGATCGCGCCGCCCTGCCGTGCGGGGCGCGAAGCCATCCGTGAACCACTCAAAACGGTAAAGCAATACTATGCCGAGGAAATGTTCAACGCGACGGTGCGGCCCGAACCTGCTCGATTCTTGGCTTGGTCCCCTTGAGCCCTCGAGACCACTTGGGACAGTCAGGCGCGGACCCGATAACGCCGAAGGCACCGAGCGTCTCTCTGTCGAAAGTGCCCGTCAACCTTTCGTTAACCGTTGTCTGTCACCCTGGGCGGCATGAGTTCACCACCCCCGCCCCAAACGGATGAGAGCCTGGAAAAGCCCCCCCAAAAGGCCGGAAAGGGCAAACTGATCTTGATCGCCGTGCCGGTCGCGCTGCTGTTGGCCGGCGCCGGGCTCTGGTTCTCCGGCATCCTGCCGCACCTGCTGGGCATGGGTAAGCACGAGGAAAAGGTGGCCGAAGTCGCCAAACCAGTGCCCCCGAGTTACCTCGACGTTCCCGAAATGGTCGCCAACCTTAACAATAACATGCACAAGCTCGCCTACGTGAAACTGTCGGCGCGGGTCGAGATCCCCAACCCCGAGGACGTAGACCTGGTCAGAGCCGCGCTGCCGCGCCTGCAGGATATGATGCAGACCTACCTGCGCGAAATGCGACCGGAGGAACTGCGAGGGTCCGCGGGAACCTATCGGCTGCGGGAGGAGCTGCTGGTTCGGGCGAATGTGGCGGTGGCTCCGGCCAGGGTCAGCGACGTGCTGTTTACCCAGATGTTGGTCCAGTGAGCGAAACGACCGAACAAACGGACGAGGAACTCGCCGCCGCCTGGGGCGCGGAAACCGATGCCGAGACTGCGCCGACCAACGTGCAGCCGGCGCGGGAGCTGAACCAGTCGGAAATCGACAACCTGCTGGGCTTCGACAAGGGTCCGGCGGACGGCGAAGCCCGCACGGGCATGCAGAAGATCATCAGCTCCGGCCTCGTGTCATACGAGCGCCTGCCGATGCTGGAGATCGTGTTCGACCGGCTGGTCCGCATCATGTCCACCAGCCTGCGCAATTTCACCTCCGACAACGTCGAGGTCGGCATCGACAACATCCTGTCGCTGCGGTTCGGCGACTACCTGAACTCGATCCCGTTGCCCGCCATGCTGGCGGTGTTCAAGGCCGAGGAGTGGGACAACCAGGGTCTGATGGTGATCGATTTCGGCGATGATCTATTCGATCGTCGACGTTCTCCTGGGCGGCCGCCGCGGCACCGCCGCGATGCGGATCGAGGGCCGTCCATACACCACCATCGAGCGCACTCTGGTCGAACGCCTCATACAGGTGGTGCTGGCGGACCTGTCCACCAGCTTCGACCCGCTCTGTCCTGTCAACTTCCGGTTCGAACGGCTGGAGGTCAACCCGCGCTTCGCCACCATCAGCCGGCTGTCCAACGCCGCCATTCTGGCTCGGCTGCGCATCGATATGGAAGATCGCGGCGGCCGCGTCGAACTGCTGCTGCCGTACGCCACGCTGGAGCCTGTGCGCGAACTGCTGCTGCAACAGTTCATGGGCGAAAAGTTCGGCCGTGACTCGATCTGGGAAACCCATCTGGCCGAACAGCTCTGGAACACCGACGTGGATTTGTCCGTCGTGCTCGATGAACAGGTCATGCGCTTGTCCGATGTCATCAACCTCAAGCCGGGCCAACAGCTGCTGCTGAATACAGCGCCGGGGGGCGTGGTTTCGGTCCGCTGCGGCCCGGTGGCGCTGTTTGAAGGCCGCATGGGACAGAAAAACAACAACGTCGCGGTCAAGATCGAACGCGAACTCGATTCGGCCCCAGGCCAATGATCGATTTTAGCAGCGATCAACCATTTGTTAACGTTTGATCGGCACGATGACGATCATGGAATGGACCCTCGAAATCGTTCTTGTCATGCTGCTCGGCGCGACGTTGTTCCGGGCCATCAGGCTGGAGCGCGCGCTGGGTGTGCTGAAGCGCGACCGGGCCTCGCTTGAGTCGCTTGTTGTCGGCTTCAATGCCAGCACGCATCAGGCGGAAAGCGGTATCCAGCGGCTGCGGGCCGCGGCGGATGGCACCGGACGGCAGATCGAGGCCCAACTGTCAAAATCGGTGTCCCTGAAGGACGATCTGGCGTTCCTGACGGAGCGCGGCGACCGCCTGGCCGACCGGCTCGAGATGCTGGTGCGTGCCGCTCGGCCGCTCGTTGAGGATCGGACGGCGAAGGCCGGGCTGCGCCGAATCGCCCGGACCGCAGGCCGGAGATAGACCCCTCCAGAGGCGTCAGCCAAGTGGAACGCGACCTGTTGCAGGCGCTGCGGATGGCACGCTGATGTGGAAGATACCGTCCCCCAAGGCTGCTGCCGGCGACGATTGCCGCGCTGGCCGCGCTGTTGACGGTAAAATGCGGCATCATCTTGCAGGCGGTCGCCACGCACGGGGGCAAGGCCGATAGCGTAATGGTCACCGTCGCCAACGCGGCGAGCACGGAACGTTCGCCGGAAGCGGCCCGCGGCCATGCCGAGGACCCTGCCAAGCCGGCCGCCCCGCCGCACCGCCCGCCGCCGAACAGAAGCCTGTTCCTTCGCCGCCGGCGTCTGAGGGCCCGCCACCCGTAAGCGAGAGCGAGCGAGCCCTGCTGCAAGACCTTCGGCAGCGCCATAAAGAACTGGATGCCCGTGCCGACGCGATCGCGATACGTGAATCGGTGCTGACAGCCGCGGAACGCAAGCTGGCGGGCCGACTGATCGAGCTGCAGACATTGCAGAAGAAACTGGAAGGTCTCGATGCAGCACAGAAACAGAAAGAAGAGGCGGGCTGGCAGGGCTTGGTCAAGGTGTACGAGGATATGAAACCCAAGGACGCCGCGACTATATTCAACGACCTTCAGATGCCGGTATTGCTGCAAGTGCTCGACCGAATGAAGGAAGCGAAAACGGCGGCAATCATGGCAGCCATGAATCCCGACAAGGCGCGCGACGTAACGGCGGAACTGGCACAGATGCGAACCGGCAAGGATGCGGCTCAACGGTGCCGGCCGCGTCGCGGCCAGGTTCTAACGGCGGCTAATTTCAATCAAAGGAAGGTTAATATGCCGATCGACAAGTCCATGAATGTGCTGATCGTGGACGACTACAAGACCATGCTGCGGATCATCCGCAACCTGTTGAAGCAGATCGAGTTCAACAATGTCGAGGAGGCCTCGGACGGCACCGAAGCCTTGACGAAATTGCGCGGCGGCAATTTCGGCCTGGTGATCAGCGACTGGAACATGGCGCCCATGACTGGTCTGCAACTGCTGCAGGAAGTGCGGGCCGACAATCGCCTGAAGGCTACGCCCTTCATCATGATCACCGCCGAGAGCAAAACGGAAAACGTCATCGCGGCCAAGGCGGCGGGCGTCTCCAACTACATCGTCAAGCCGTTCAACGCCGAAACGCTCAAGGACAAGATCGAGAAAGTGCTGGCGTCATGCATGAAGTTTCCGATGTAGCCGCACGCGTCGGCATCGAGGCGCTGAAACTGAAACTGGCCTCGATCCGGGCCCGGCAACCCGAGATCGAGCCAGGAATGATCACGGAGGTAGTACGTGCGGTGCTGACAACCATCAGTGATGACTTGACGGCAAAGGAAGCAACGCTCCTGCGTGAGGTCGAAGAACTCGGGCGGACCATCGCAATCGCCAAGTCCGAAATCGCCGCGCTGCGGGTGGACGATATCACCGACCACGATATCCCGTTCGCGACCGACGAACTGGATGCGATCGTCGACCACACCGCCCACGCCACGCACGCGATCCTGGAGAGCTGCGAAATGCTGGACGAGGTGTCGGCTTCGGTCAGCGGCGATACCGGCGACAAAACTGCAGGACGCGGTGACGCGGATCTATGAGGCCTGCAGCTTTCAGGACATCACCGGCCAGCGGATCACCAAGGTCGTCACGACGTTGAAAGTGATCGAAGCAAAAGTGGCGCATATCATCGCCACCTTCGGTCCGAAAACCGGGGCCGTTGCGCATACTGCGGACCCATGTCGCCAGCGACGCCGACCTGTTGAATGGCCCACAACTTCCGGCGCACGCGATGGATCAGTCGGATATCGACAAGTTGCTGGCAAGTTTCGAATGAATTTTGCCGGGACATCGCGGACATTCGCCGCCATCGTTGTCCTGGCCATCGTTGTCCCGGCCACCATTGTCGCAGCCAGTCCGGTCGGTGCCGCGCCCACTGTCGCCGGGACTGCAGTCCGATCCGGTGACCATTCTGACTTCGGGCGTATCGTGATCGATACCGGCCGCCAAGACGGAATACACGCTGGATCAGGATAGCGACCATGTGGTCGTCCGCCTGCAGAACAATGTTCCGCTGGGGTCGCCACCATCGCCGCCGCGGAACGTCATCGGGATCACGACCGATGGTCCGACCCTCGACCTGGTGGTTCGGCACAGGCGCTCAAGTGCGGCCCTGGCGCATGGACGGCCGTATCGTCCTGGACATCGTGGATGCAGCCTCGGCAACGCCAGCGGCCCGCGCAGGTAAGCCCCGCAGCGGGAACCACGCCGCCACGTCCGCCGCTTACGATGGCATCGTCGCCGGAACTTGGCGGCCGATCGACCGCCGCCGCCGCGACAGGCCGCTGACCGCGGCACCTGCCACGTTGGCGCCCGTCGTGGCCCAGCCATTGCCCCCGCCCCGCCGCCGCCCTCGCCCCCGTCCCCGCTCGCGGCACCGCAACCGGCCGCGCCACCCGGCGTGGGGGAGCTGACCCAGCAAACCCCGCCTGGACGAGACGTTCTGCCGGAAAACGAAGGGCCCGGTCGGCCTGAGGGCCCGGCGAACCCGGCTGCCCAAGGAGATGGACGGATCCGCCTTTCTCGTGCCGTTCGACAGCCACTACGGGCGCCGCGGCGTTTCGCAGCGGCGACAGCACCTTTATCGTGTTCGATGAGCGCCGGCCGGTGGACATGGCCGCCCTGACGGCCGACCCGGTCTTTGGCTCGGCATCGGTGCAGTTGTTGCCGACCGGCACGTTGTTGCGGGTTCCTCACCCTGCCGCGCTATCGATCGCGCTGACGCAGTTGCAGCAGGGCTGGCGAATTGCGGCCCTGGCCACCACCCCGAAGCAGGAGCCGATCGTCGCCTCGGTTGCGGACGGCCGCCTGAACCTGGCGGCCGAGCAACCCAGCGATGTTGTCGACCATCGCCGATCCGGACACCGGAGCAACATTTTGGTCGGAACCCAGCACCGCCCTGGCCAAGGCGTGCTCGCCGGCCGGCGCAGCACGGAATTCATTCTGCGGCCAACCATTGCAAGGGGTGGTGGTCGAAGCCACTTTCGGACGCGATCGTGCTCAAGCCGATGCCGACCGGGTTCAGCCTGGCGGGCGGCCCCATCCGGCCTCGCGCTGTCGCCGCCGACGGGCACCACGGCGGCGCTGATGGATGCGGCGCATCTGACCCGGCGGTTGAATTTCTCCGACCATGCCGGCTGATGCGCTGCTGCGGCTGGCGAACGGCAGCTCGACGATGCCGCCGAGTCGCCCGCCGCTGGCCCGCGGCCCAAACATCGGCGCGCCGCGGAAAGCATGCTGGCGCTCGGTCTCGCCGCCGAGGCCGAAAGCCTGCTGCACATGGCAGTCAGACCAGGATCCGAAAGAGGCAGCCTCGGCCGACACCGAAAGCGCTGACCGCTATCGCCGCGTTGCTGGCCGGACGGCCGGACGAAGCCGGCGCACTGATGGATCCCGAAACTGGACGGCACCGACGAGATCGCATTGTGGCGCGCGGTACGGGAGGCGATGCAGGATGAAGGTTCCCCGCGCGCCGCGGCGGTGTTCGCGACCACGGCGCCGCTGGTGTTTCAGTATCCCGAAGCCGATCCGTGAGCACATCCTGCCGCTGATCGTCGAGACGATGATCCAGGGTGGCGAGATCGACCCGGCGGCGCGCTTGCTGGACCAGCGGAAGAACGATCCAAGGCTGGCCTATGCGCGCGCGCTGCTGCAGCAGGCCGAGGGCGACACCGAGCAGGCGTTGAGCATGCTCGACGCGCTGGCCGAACGGGCACGACCAGTTCGATCGGGCGCGCGCGGCGATCCGCGCGGTCGAACTGCGGTTGGCCGACGGGCATGCTGGACAAAACCCAGGCCGCGGATGCCCTGGACAAGCTGCTCTACGCCTGGCGCGGCGATGCGCGGGAACTGGCGTTGCGCGAACGGGTAGCGGAGCTGCGCGGTGCAGACCGGCGCATGGCGCGTGGCGCTGTCGACACTCCGGCAGGCGGAAACCGATTTTCCCGAACAGGCGCGGCCGATTGGCGATCGGACTGAAGGACACGTTCGCCGCGATGATCCGTGACCAGGAAGCGCGGCCAGATGCCGCCGATCGAGTTCGTGTCCATGGTGGAGGAGAACACCGATCTGGTGCCGCGATTCCGGCGATGATGAGGCGGTGCGAACAACCGTTGGCCGATCGGCTTCTCGCGCTCGATCTGCCTGGAGAGAGCGAAACCGATCCTGGAAAAGCTGATGACGTCAGGCGAAGTCTGCGATGGCAAAAGCGCGGTTCGGTGCCAGCCTCGCGACGCTGAATCGCGGGAGGGTGACGATGCCGGCGCGATTTCGGCACTGGACGCGCTCCGAGGGCCCGGATCTGCCGCCGGACCTGATCGAGCAACGGCTGATCGTGCGGGCCGGGTCGGTCGCGCATCAGGGTGATCCCGCGGCCGCCGCCGCGATGCTGGCCGCTACCCGAACCGCCCGGGCGACGGAAGCGCGTGCCCAGATTCTGGAGACCGCATCGGACTGGGCGGGCGCGGAGCAGGCGTGGTCGGACTGCGCGGCCCTGACACTGCCGGACAGCGGCATGCTGGACGAGGCCCAGACACGGACCGTGCTCCGCCTGGCCACAGCGACCGCGCGGGCGGGGGACGACGCGAAGCTGGCCGGGCTGCGTGACACATTCGGCGCGCGCATCGGCGCCGGTCCTCTGGGCGACATGTTCCGCCTGCTGACCGTCGAGCCGATCCGCACCACCGCCGATATCGGGCGCTCGCAGCAAGAGACGAGTTTGGCGGCGTCGCTTGCCTGCCGACCTGAAGGCGCTCGGGTGGCGCGAAGCGCGCAGGCCGCCGCGAGGCTCCGCGTTCCGGCGGTGTGACGCGCTACGTTCTTGCCGGGGGCTATGCGCATTTATCGTGGCTGCGGGCAAAAAGAGGCTTGCACCCCACCCCCCTACTCATCATGTTCCGCCCCCTTGGCCCCAGGGGACCGTGGGCGCGTTTTCGCGCGTACAGTCCAACAGGCCGTCTACTGGTAGGAAGGGGTACGCGATGAACGCACTCAGCCCACTGGGGATGGTCTCGGAACTTCCGAGCAGCAACCAGATTCAGTCCGACGCTGAGCGGACAGGTGCGAATAGTCCGCGCGCGGAAGTCCAGAAGGATTATTTCGTCGAGAAGGATGGCGTGAAGTTCGCCGGCATGCATTTGCTGGTCGACCTGTGGGGCGCGTCCAACCTTTGCGATCCGGATCATATCGACCGCGCGTTGCGTGAAGCGGCCGAAGCCGCCGGCGCGACGATTCTGCACGGGCATTTCCACCACTTTTCGCCCAACGGCGGGGTCAGTGGCGTGCTGGTGCTGGCGGAAAGCCACATCTCCATCCACACGTGGCCGGAGCGGGATTTCGCCGCGATCGACATCTTCATGTGCGGCGCCTGCGATCCCTATCGACAGCGTTCCCGCGCTGAAGGCGGCGTTCGAGCCGCAGACGTGTCAACCTCGGCGAACAGCGGCGCGGCCTGATCGTCTGACGCAGCGGCTCGATCCGATCGGACATGGCGGCCCGGGCGCACAGGTCCGGGCCGTTGCGTCGCTGGCGCGTAAGGCATTGGGAGAGATCAATGCCTACCGATAGCTGGATCAACGAAACGCTCTATCCCGACTGGGGCCAGCGCTTCGTGGTGAAGCGCGAACTGGCGCGGGTGAAGAGCGAATTCCAGGATATCGTGATCTTCGAAAGTCGCGTCGCACGGCCGGGTGATGGTGCTGGATGGCGTCATCCAGATCACCGAGGCCGACGAGTTCGTCTATCAGGAGATGCTGACCCATGTGCCGCTGCTGGCGCATGGTGCGGCGGAGAATGTGCTGATCATCGGCGCCGGCGACGGCGGCGTGCTGCGGCGCGTGCTGCAGCACGGCAGCGTGAAGCGCGCAGTGATGGTGGAGATCGACGGCGAGGTCATCCGCCTGTCGAAGGAATTCCTGCCGAAGATCGCCGGCGACGCCTGGAACGACCAGCGCGCGGAGGTGATCGTCGGCGACGGCATCGATTACGTGAAGCGTGCGCCGGAGCGGCTCGTTCGATGTCATCATCGTCAATTCGACCGATCCGATCGGCGTGGGCGAGGTGCTGTTCACCGACGAATTCTATCACAATTGCGCTCGCATCCTGACCTCGCGTGGCCTGGTGGTGAACCAGTGCGGCGTGCCGTTCATGCAGGCCGACGAACTGCGCGAAACCAGTCTGCGGCGGCGGAAATTCTTTCCGCACGTCACGGCTTATGTCGCCGCGGTGCCGACCTATGTCGGCGGTTTCATGACACTGGGGTGGGCGGCGAAGGATGCCTCGCTGGCGGCGCGCCGATCGAAACGATCCGCGCCCGCGCCGCGGCAGGCCGGCATTCTCGGAACGACCCGGTATTGGACGCCGGAAATCCATGTCGGGGCATTCAATCTGCCGCCGTATATCGCCCGCCATCTGCCGATGGCGTAATTGCGTCGCCTTGTGGAATATACCCATATCGTCATGGCGCAACTCGTCCGGGCTGTGGTTCGCCGCGCGGTGGTTGCGGCGGATGGCCCGGACGAGCTGGAATGCAGGGTGGACCGTCACGTCGGCGAGCGACGCGGCGGACGGACGTCAGTAGTCACTGTTGAGGAAACCCGCATGCGGTTCGTCGTTGCCCCGTTCGATCGTGGCGGCCTTTCTGCTGGCGGCGCCCATCGCCGGCCCATGCCCAGGTGGACAGCCGCGAAGGCATCGCGCTGCAGAATCAGATCTACCAGCTTCGTCAGGAGCTGAAAGCGCTCGAGGATCAGATCGTCTCGCGGCGGCGGCGCCGTGCTACCGCGCAGCCCGCCTACCGCCGCGCCCGTCCTAGCCGGCGGGAACGACCTGCTCGCGCAGTTGCTGACCCGCGTCGACGCGCTGGAGGAACAGGTTCGCCAGCTGCGCGGGCCGAATCGACGAGACCCAGAACCAGCTCCAGCGGCAGAACGACGACCTGGGCAAGCGGATCGACGACCTGGCGTTCCAGATCAACCCGCAAGGCGGCGCATCCGGCCGGGCAGTCTGGCCGTCACTGCCGCCGCCAACGGCAGGGCAGCGCCTGGCTCCGCCGCCGGCCGGCCGCCACCAGTTCCGCCCCCGCGTCCCGCGCCCCGCACGCGCCGCCGGGTCCGCGCACGCCCGAAATGGCCTTGCAGGAGGGCAACGCCGCCCTCGCCCGTCACGACTATGCGGCCGCGGAGGCCGCCGCGCGCGAGGTGCTGGCCAACCGCACCTCGCCGCGCGCCTATGACGCGCAGTTTCTGCTGGCCCAGGCACTGGCCGGGTGAGCGGCAGTATCCGCAGGCGGCGGTCGCCTACGACGATGCCTACAACCGCTCGCGCAAGGGCACTCACGCCCAGGACGCCCGGCTCGGCCTCGCCACAGCGCTGACCGCGATCAACGAGAAGAAAGCCGCCTGCGACATGCTGGCCCGCATGCCGGCGCGAGTTCCCGCATCTCCGCCCCGACGTCAGCGCCGGGATGGCGGCGACGGCGCAAGGGCCGGGTGCCATAGCTCGATCTGAAGCCATGCGGTCAGCGCATGTCGCGCCAGGATCGAAAACGGTGCGTGTAGGCCAACCTGGACAGTCCGTACCCAATGCGATCGACTCCGGGCATGCAGCCACGATTTGTTCGCGGCGGCGATGGACCGGCTGGGCCCGTTCGAAGCGCAACCCCAGCCTCGCGGTCGCGGTATCCGGGGGCGCCGACAGCATGGCGCTGGCCATCCTGGCCCGGGATTGGGTGCGCCGGCGCGGTGGATCGGCGCAGCGCACTGGTCGTGGATCACGGGTTGCGCGCGGCATCGGCGCGACGAGGCGCGGATCACCGTCGAGCGCCTGGCCGCATTGGCGTTCCGGCGCGCATTCTGCCGCTCGTCAGACCTGACACACGGTCCCGCGCTGGCCGAGCGGGCGCGGATCATGCGCTACGAGGCTCTTGACCGGGCCTGCGCGGAAGCCGGCATCCTGCATCTGCTGCTCGGTCATCACGCGGCGGATCAGGTGGAAACGCTGGCGATGCGCGTGCTGCGCGACAGCCGGACGCACGGCCTCGCCGGCATGTCCGCCTTGCGCGAAACGCGCGGCGTCCGCCTGCTGCGTCCGCTGCTGGCGATCGAGCCGGCCGATGCTGCGGAGTCTTCTGACCGCGCGGGGCATCGGCTGGGTCGAGGATCCGTCCAACCAGGACATGCGGGCATTGCGCCCCGGCTTGCGGCATGCGCCTGGCGCTCGCACCGGCAGGCCGACACCGGATCTTCAGCGACGCGCTACGCGGCGTCGGCCGCTGCGGCGCGGGACGAGGAAGCGAGATTGCCGCCGAACTGGCCCGACGCGCGACGATCCGGCCGGAAGGGTTCGCGCTGCTGTCTCCCGGCCGGATCGGCCCCGCGGCTTTGCGGTCGCTTGATCCAGACCATCGGAGGCGCGCCCTATCCGCCGAGCCCGGCTCAAATCACCGAGCTGGCCGCGCGACCGAGGCCCGGCGACGGTGGCCGGCGTGCGCATCATGCCGGCAGGCCGGCTGCGGTGACGGCATGCTGATCGTGCGCGAGGAAGCCGCGATCGCCGCCCCCGTTCCGGCATCTCACGGCGCGATTTGGGACAGCCGCTTCCGTCGTGGTCGCCCGTCGCGCGTCCCAACGGCGCGACGATCGGCAAGCTGGGAGCCGACGCGGCGCGGTTCAGAGGCAGTTCCGAGCTGCCGTCGGCGGTCCTGCGAACGCTGCCCGCCATCAGGATTGGCGAAGTTCTGGCCTCGGTGCCGCATTTGGGTTATGAGTGTCGGGCAAATGACCTGCCGCATGACACTTTGTTCGCCCCGCAGAAAGCCTGCCGCCGGCCCCGGGTTTGTCGCGGCGGCCTGAACCGGGCGGAGCAAAATCGTTCCTGCGGCTTGTTATTGGCCCCAACTTGGTGGACGATCGCTATGGTGCGGGGATGTAGCGACTGGTCCCACACACTATGTTAAGCGCTGTTTCGCCGGGTCGGATATCGGCTACCAATGCCTGGCGCCCCGATCGGACTGAGAACGTGAGCAAAGTCATATGAGCAATTTCGGCCGCAACCTCGCGCTGTGGGTGATCATCGCCCTGCTGCTCGTGGTGCTCTTCAACCTGTTCCAGCCCGGCGTGAACCACACCAACTCGACGCAGATTGCCTATTCGGACTTCATCACCGAGGTGAATGCCGGCCGGGTGCGCGATGTTGTGATCCAGGGCCGAACCGTCTCCGGCCAGTTGAACGATGGGCGGACATTCCAGACCTATACGCCGGAGGACCCGGCGCTGGTGAAGACGCTGACCGACAAGAACGTGCGGGTCATCGCCAAGCCGGAAGACAGCGATGTCAATCCGCTGCTGCATTACCTGCTGTCGTGGTTCCCGATGCTGCTGCTGATCGGCGTCTGGGTGTTCTTCATGCGCCAGATGCAGTCGGGCGGCGGCCGCGCGATGGGTTTCGGCAAGTCCCGAGCGCGCATGCTGACGGAAAAGCAGGGGCGCGTGACGTTTGAGGACGTCGCCGGCATCGACGAGGCCAAGGGCGAACTGCAGGAAATCGTTGAGTTCCTGAAGGATCCGCAGAAGTTCCAGCGTCTCGGCGGCAAGATCCCCAAGGGCGTGCTGCTGGTCGGGCCGCCCGGCACCGGTAAGACGCTGCTCGCCCGTGCCATCGCGGGTGAGGCGAACGTGCCGTTCTTCACCATCTCCGGCTCCGACTTCGTCGAAATGTTCGTCGGCGTCGGCGCGCGCCGCGTCCGCGACATGTTCGAGCAGGGCAAGAAGAACGCCCCCTGCATCATCTTCATCGACGAAATCGACGCGGTCGGCCGCCATCGCGGTGCCGGCCTGGGCGGCGGCAACGACGAACGGGAGCAGACCCTGAACCAGATGCTGGTCGAGATGGACGGCTTCGAGTCCAACGAGGGCGTCATCCTGATCGCCGCCACCAACCGACCGGACGTGCTGGATCCGGCGCTGCTGCGTCCCGGCCGCTTCGACCGCCAGGTCGTGGTGCCGAACCCGGACGTGAACGGGCGGGAGAAAATTCTGCGCGTGCATATGCGGAAGGTGCCGCTGGCCTCCGACGTCGATCCGAAGGTGATCGCGCGCGGCACGCCGGGCTTCTCCGGCGCCGACCTGGCGAACCTGGTGAACGAGGGGGCGCTGCTGGCCGCTCGTCTGGGCAAGCGCGTCGTGGCGATGGCCGAGTTCGAGGCCGCCAAGGACAAGGTGATGATGGGCACCGAACGGCGGTCGCTTGTCATGTCCGAGGCCGAGAAGCGGATGACGGCGTACCACGAGGTCGGCCATGCGCTGTGCGCGATGCATGAGCCGGAATGCGACCCGGTCCACAAGGCCACGATCATCCCGCGCGGCCGCGCGCTTGGTCTGGTCATGAGCCTGCCGGAGGGCGACCGCTACTCGAAATCGAAGTCGAAGCTGCTGTCCGAACTGACCATGGCGATGGGCGGCCGGGCCGCCGAGGAAATCATCTTCGGGCCGGACAAGGTGTCCAACGGCGCCTCCGGCGACATCAAGATGGCGACCGATCAGGCCCGGCGGATGATCACCGAATGGGGCATGTCCGATAAACTCGGCATGATCGCCTATGGCGACAACAGCCAGGAGGTGTTCTTGGGTCACTCGGTGACGCAGAACAAGAACGTCTCGGAAGCCACTGCGCGCGAGATCGACGGCGAGATCAAGGACGATCATCGACCGCGCCTACGCCAAGGCTCGGCGTCTGCTGACCGAGAACGTCGAGGAACTGCACCGCTTGCCCGCGGCCTGCTGGAGCACGAGACGCTGTCGGGCGACGAAATCCGCACGGTGTTGCGCGGGGAGCCGGTGATTCGCAAGGTGGTGGACGAGCCGGCGCCGGAGTCGCGCCGGGCTTCGGTTCCGACCGCCGGTCGGCCGGCCCGGCGGCGCCGCCACCCGCGGGCGGGGCGGCGCCGGCGCCTCAGCCGGGCTAAGCTCTAGGTCTCTCTTCGGGCCCTGGATCAGAGACGAACCGTGATGGCCGGTTAAACTCGCGGCGACGACCTTATGCGGGAAGTTCCGGTGCGGTTAGGTTAAGGCCATGGGCTTGGTTTGAGCTGTCCGATCGACCGCCACCTCCCATCACAAAGCCAGGAATGACGACGTTAGGGTGCTATCCCGAACAGATACAGGCTGTCATTCGGGCCGGCCTCAGCAACCGCCGGATCGACCGGCAATTGAGTCCATTTCCAGGGTTGGCCGTTTCGATGTACCAAAGCCCGGAAGTATGCCCGGTTGTCGTTTCCCTCAAATTCGGGCTGATAGGCCAGCAAGGCCATGACTGGATTCCGGGCCGCGAAAACCGGCTCGATCCGCTCTCGCAAAGTCAAAGGCATTTCGCTGAGAGCCCAGGTTGAGATCAGACCTATGCGTCCGACTTTTCCTTCGTTCGCCAGTGCGATAATCCGGTCGAGATCCGAGCATGACCAGACGGGGGCTCCGGGCTCCAACTCCGCGTTGATCCCGTGAAGACCGAGATAGAACCGTTGCAGCGCCAAGACCGGGGGAAGATCGAAGATAACGTAGCGTCCACGAAACCCCAGAGCCCGGGCCATGCGGCACATCGACCCGAAACCGCCCCCGAATTCGATGATACAATCGGCGTCGAGAAGGCTTTTTCCGAGGTGCTGGCGGAAACGGAACAGGTGGGCCGCGTGCTCGATCGCCATCGCGTTCGTCGAAAGCATGGGGAGGAACGGCGGTGGTGCCCCGTATTGCCGGTGCCGCAGAGCGGGCTTCCAAACATGCTTCCAATGCGGTGATTGACGCAGCATGCGCCAGAACCGCATCGTTGTCGGAGAGGCCCCATGCACCATCGTTGCTCGGATTGCAGGCCAGCGCATGAACTCAAGAGAGTCATTGCTGATCGCCAGGTCGTGCAACTCGCGGCAAATTCGTTGCCAGAATTCCGAACCTTCACTGCGATTGGGCGCCTGCACCAGTTTGTCGAGATCATCGATCAGTTGGCGTGCGAGGGCGGCTTCCCGGGCGGCAGGCCGCCTTGGCCATAGGTCTAGGATCGTTGCCAGCCGATCTTCGACGAAACGCAGGAGGGGTTGCGACGCCATCGTGTCCATGAGCATTGTTTGGGAAATGGCTGTACACGAATCGAAATACCTTGGGGAAGCGTCCTGTTGCCTTGTCCCGGTTTGCCCCTGGGTGGCGCTGCTGCCGATCCGGGAAACGAGGCGCGGGCAAACCGGCCCAGACCCCCGGCTGACGCTACTGCCCTGCCCTCAATCGACCGCGCAGCGTAGCTATCGGCCAAGGGACTGGTTCGTCCTAAGCGCCGGCGCGGCGTTGGCGGACGAGGCGCGGCATTGGATACCAGAGGCCGTCCTCGCGGGGGAAGCCGGTGAGGTCGGTCCAAGCAACACCCTGTTGACGCACGCGGCCATGTTGCGGCAACGAAGCGCCGTGTTCTACTGGCAGAAACATCTCCTGGCGATCGAAGGGATGGAACCCCCCGCGATCAGCCAACTGCTCGACCTGGCGGAGAGCTACGTGCTGCTCAACCGGTCCGGCAAGACCCAGCGTGATCTGCTGCGCGGGCGCACTCTGATCAATCTGTTCTTCGAGGACAGCACCCGCACCCGCACCAGCTTCGAACTGGCCGGCAAGCGGTTGGGCGCCGACGTGATCAACATGTCCGTCTCCACATCGTCAGTGAACAAGGGCGAGACGTTGATCGACACCGCGGCGACCCTGAATGCGATGCAGTGCGATCTGCTGGTGGTGCGCCACGATCAGTCCGGCGCCCCGAACCTTCTGGCGCAGATCGTCGATGCCGCGGTGATCAACGCCGGCGACGGAACGCATGAGCATCCGACCCAGGCACTGCTGGACGCGCTGACCATCAAGCGTCGCAAAGGCCGCATCGCCGGTCTGGTCGTTGCGATCTGCGGCGACATCGCGCATTCGCGGGTTGCCCGCTCCAACATCCATCTGCTGACGACGATGGGATGCCAGGTCCGGGTCATCGGCCCGCCCACACTGATCCCTGCCGAGGTCGCCGAACTCGGGGTGACCGTATTCCACGACATGGCGGGCGGTTTGGCCGGTGCGGACGTGGTGATGATGCTGCGCCTGCAGCGCGAGAGAATGTCGCGCGGACAAGTGCCCAGCGCTCGGGAATTTTTCCGGTTCTATGGCCTGGACGCGAGCGAAGCTGGCTCACGCCAAGCCTGATGCCATCGTCATGCATCCTGGCCCGATGAACCGCGGCGTGGAGATCGACAGTGCGATCGCCGACGATCCGCTGCGCAGCGTGATCAAGGAACAGGTCGAGATGGGGGTCGCCGTCCGTATGGCGGTGCTGGACATGCTGTCGCGGGGCCATCGCCGGAATGAGCCCTGACACGCTTTTCTCCGGCGTTCGCATCCTTGGCGCCGGTGTTGATGTGCGTGGCGATCTGCTGGTGCGCGATGGCCTGATCGCTGGATTTCGGGCCTTCGCTGGGTCGGCCCGACGGCGCCACGCTGATCGAGGCGGACGGCGCCGTGCTTTGCCCCGGCCTGGTCGATATGCGGGCCGCCGTGGGGGAGCCGGGTTTTGAATATCGCGAGACCATCGCCTCCGCCGCAATCGCCGCCGCCGCAGGCGGGATCACGACCTTGGCCGCCCTGCCCGATACCCAGCCGGCGATCGATGACCCGGCCCTGGTGCAATTGCTGCGGACCAAGGGCGAGGAGACCGGTAGCCTGACTCATCCTGCCGTACGGCGCGGTCACCCGCGGCTGCCGCGGCGACGAACTTGCCGAAATTGGCCTGTTGCGCGAAGCCGGCGCAGTGGCGTTCACCGACGGATCGCGGGCTATCGGGCCGGCGCGGCTGATGCGGCTGGCGCTGTCGTATGCACGCGGCTTCGGCGCCCGAATCGTGCAGCATCCCGAGGAACCGTCGCTCGCCGGTGGGTCGGCCACCGAAAGCGAGCAGGCCACCCGCCTGGGCCTGCCCGGCATACCAGCGGCCGCCGAGGCGATGATGGTTGCGCGCGACATAAGGCTGGTGGAACTGACCGGCGGGGCGGTGCATTTCGCACACGTCTCGACCGGGGAGGCGCTGGCCCTGATCCGGCAAGCCAAGGCAGCGGGACTGGCGGTCACATGCGACACCGCGCCGCCCTACTTCGACCTGAACGAGACCTCGATCGGCGATTTCCGAACCTACGCGAAGCTGTCGCCGCCCTTGCGCAAGGAGCACGACCGAAAGGCGGTGATCGCCGCGCTGGCCGATGGCACGATCGACGCGATCGCGTCCGATCACCAGCCGCGCGATGCCGACGACAAGCGGCTGCCGTTTGCCCTGGCCTCGGCTGGCGGGGCGGGTCTGGCCACGCTGCTGGCGGTGACCCTGGCGCATGTCCACAATGGGTCGCTCGCCCTGCCCGCCGCCGTCGATCTGCTGACCGCTCGGCCGGCGGCCCTGTTGGGGGTGGAGGCCGGGCGGATCGCCAAGGGGGCTGTCGCCGATCTGTGCCTGTTCGACCCCGAGCGGATCTGGAAGGTCGAGGCTGGGAAGCTACCCGGCAAGGCACAGAACACGCCGTTCGACGGGCGTGCGCTGGAAGGTGTGGTGCTGGGAACCTGGAAGCGCGGGCACCGGGTGTTCGGGTAGCACTCGTCCCAGCGAATTTAATCGGTAAAGCGGGACCCGCCGTCGGATTCTGCCCGAGGGGAAGGTGGGGCTTGACTGGTAAGTTGGCCTGAATTTTATGCGCGGAGATCGGCAAGAACCCAAGATCGCAGAATGTCATTGCTTTTGGCGGGGCGCGCGCGTGCTTCCTTTCGGCCATCATTTTCCTCAACGGAGGACTGCCCTCGCCTCAAGTTTGGCAATCCTCGGCGGAAGCCACTAACGGCGGTGCAGGAGGCCATCGGATGACGTCCAATAGTTCCGCGGGACCTCCTTATGGAGAGCTAATCACCTCGACGCTGCGCGTATTGACCTGGAACGTGTGGGGCCGCTTTGGGCCCTGGCAAGCCCGGGAAGCCGCACTCATCAACACGCTGAAGGTGGTCCGGCCGGACATCGTGGCGCTCCAGGAGTGCTGGTGCACCCCGGATGGCGAGACGCAGGCGGCCCGGTTGGGTCAGGCGCTCGGTTATAATCACATCTATGGCGGTGGGATGTTCTTCGCGGAAGATTGGGGTATGGGTCCGGACTGTTGTTGCGATGGCCCATCCACTCTCACGAGTATCGCGAGTTCCCCGCGATCCGGGCTGACACCGGGGGCGGCTCGGCCCTCTTCGGGTGCATCGATGGCCCCCGCGGCCTGCTGCCGGTCTTCTCGGTGGGCCTCGACTGGCCCCCCGCATGCCAGCGCGGTGCGGCAAGCGTCCGTCGGCAACCTCGTTGGTTTCGTCGGCGAGGTCGCGAGCGCATCATTTCCGCCGATTATCTGCGGCGACTTCAACTCCGCCCCGATTTCGGACGAAATCCGGAGCCTGACCGGGCGTTGTGATACTGTGGCACCTGGCTTCGTACCTCTTCAACGCGTGGGAGATGGCCGGCAGCGGCAAGGGACACACGTGGGCGCGGACGAATCCCTGGACGGCGCGCGCGCTGCTTCCGGACAAGCGCATCGACTACATCCTCGTCGGCTGGCCGCGCCGAGGGCGTTGTGCCATCCGACCATTACGCCGTGTGCGCCGAATTGCGTTACTAACTAAACTAACGCCGCACCGCCATGACGATCCGGTTGGTGTTGGTCCCACCCCGGTTATTCCCAACTCCCCAGCAATTCGCCGTCTTGGTGAAATTCTGTTGGTTCACCATTACGCCCAGCACATCGAATGGCAGGCCCCTAATTGCCGCCACGACGTGTCGCTCCAGCAGTACCGATCCGCCACGCACCTCACCCACCTCGAACGCCACGAACCCGCCGGGGCGAACGACGCGGGCGAACTCCTCGAAGCAACGGCGGACGAAGGCCTCCCACGACGCGACATCGCGATGCTTGTCGATCCTGACATCCGCGGGGTCGATCCCGGCGAACCAGCAACGGAGCCAGTTGTCGCCCTCATAATCCACTACATCCAGAAACGGCGGAGACGTCACGATCAACTCCACCGAGCCGTCCGCCAGACCTGAGGTCCGCTCCGCTGGTCCAGTCAGCAGCACCGCTGGCGGGTGCGGCGGCGGCGGTCCATCGGACAGCAAGCTCAGCGTTTTCTTCAGAATGATGGCCCGCACGTCCCGCACCGGCGGGATTTGACTGCGCGCTTCGTTGATTTTGCGTTGGGACAGGGCAGAGACCGCCTGGTTCGGCGGCATCGTATAGACCGAGAAGAACCCCGGTGAGTGCCCAGTCAATCGGTTGATCGCCACCATCCTGATCCACGCATCCACCGTATCCAGGCCCCCGCCGCGTGCCAGGAGCCAGGCCCGCAAGGCGGTGATCTGACGCAAAGTCTCCGGATGGTAGAAGGCCAGTAGATCCGCCTCCGCCGGATCATCAACGGCTCGCGACAAGTCGATCTCGGACAGCCGAGCCCGCACCGCCGCGACCGAAGGGGGATCGAAGCGTGGGCCTGACAGCATCGCACTCAGCGGATTGACATCGTTCGCCGCAGGTCCCCGGCCCATTAACGCCGCCTGCACCGCCGTGGTGCCGCGGCCGGAAAATGGGTCGTAAACCCGATCGCCTGATCCGGTCAGACGCTCGATGAAGAACGCGGGAAGCTGCGACTTGAAGCACGCGCGGTAGCTGATCTCGTGCAGGG
>CAVTFL010000039.1:0-23388 GCA_963733925.1 uncultured Alphaproteobacteria bacterium
ATCCAATGATTTCAATCACCGGTTGGCATAACTGGCCGGCTCGGGTGGCTCCTCGCGGATGGTACCGCCGTGATTTGCCAACCGCCGGATGCAGCGCCGGGGTCGATTGATGCCGGTTCGGGCCACGGGGGCAACAGCGTCACTTCACCTCCTGCAAATTCCGCCCGACGCCATCCAGCGCCCGTCACCCTGAACCACGACCGTCCGTCGGCAGCTGGATATGCCGGACCTTCCGCAGGAGGCTTCCAGGTCGGGCCGTCCCGCTGATCAGGCTGCCGATGGGCTCGGGATGCCGGTGCGAGGCGGTGGAAGGGTGATCGCGCCAGGACGGGCCCAACGGGGGCGATGGGCGCCGAGATTTCACCTGTTCGAATCCTCCATCGTCTCTCTCTCCGACGCGCATAACGTGGCGACTGTCGGTCGGCCAGGCTATGCAAAGCGGCGGCGACTTCGCGACGGTAGCGACTACGGTTATAGCTGTGACTTAGGGGAAAGGGATTATGGGATTATGATTCCGCCGCAAAATCAGAGTACCAAGCACGTTTGGCAGAATTGCGCCTCGGGAGGCCTCAAGCAGTTTCAATGGGTTGCGCGGACTCTGCCAAACGTAGACCGCTAGAATTTGCCCCTCGCGAGGTCGGTCAGATAGCCCCCCTTCTCGGCGTCCAACGCTTTTCGCCCACCGCACGGCAAATCAGTGTTCCCTCGACCGCCGGACAGTCGCCAAAAATTCTGCTCAGATCTACTTCACCAACCGCGGGCAATCCTTGTGGCGCAGTTCTGCCGTTGCCGGTGTTCACGGTATGCGTAGCGACAACGGCCGTCGCCAGCACCGAGATTACCAATTTGGACAGCCCAGCGAATTTCCCGCGACTCGCCTATAGCCAGCCTCTGTCCTGGAAAGGCTCCAAATTTGTCCCTGGCGGAGCAAACCACCCGCCGGTGCGGTATCGGGCGCCGAGGCGCATTGCCAGTTCCTTGTTGCCGAATGGGATATTGAGCCGTGTTCCGGTATCGGCGCCGGAAGCCCGCTGTGCATCCCCGACGGCGGCGGCAACGCGTGTCGATTTCCCCCGACCGCTGCCATGTTTCGCCGGACCGAGCGTACCCTCGCGTTGCTCACCCCGTCCCGCTGGTGTTCCGACCGCGTATCGGGAGGCATTGACCTTTGTCTCCTGCTTCGCGGAACGGCGGCGCATTGGTGCTGCCACCTCAGGCACGACGGTCGACCGCACTTTTGCCGACCGGGTTGCCCCTCGGCGTCGCGGGGCATTCGACTGGCCACTTTCGTCCGGAGGCATCGACCTCCGGCCTGTCCGCTGTCTATTTTTGGCCCTATCTCGCGCCATCGGACCAAGCCGCGCCGCGACTGCCGGCAGCGAGGCACCGCCCGCGAGAGTATCGTCGCGGAGCCGGCCGATGATCCGCGAGGCCTGCCCACAGACGGCGTCGATCGCCTCCTCCGCGCGGCGCCGGCCGAACAACACTTCGTCAAGCAGAAATTCCAGCTTCGCCGTCACCGCGGGATCGACCAGTGCCTGATCAGCGTTCCCCAGGACATCGAACAACACGAGGCCACGCTCTGTCGGCACGATATGCTTGCCACTCGCTGCCAGCAGCTCCTGTCGTTTGAGGCCTTGGATGATCTCGGCCCGCGTGGCCGGCGTGCCGATACCTTTCGCCTCCTTCAGCCGTTCGCGGTGCTCGGGGTTCTCGACGAAGCGCCAGGCGTTGACCATCGCCTCGATCAGGGTCCCCTCATTGTAACGAGGTGGTGGCTTCGTCTCTTTCGCTTCCACCTTCGGCTCGTTCAGGACGACGTTCTCCCCGTCCCGAAGGGGAGGCAGCATCTGGCGGTCTTCCTTGTCTCCGTCATCATGGCCGTTGCCTTCGTCTTCCTCGCCGAATGCCGCCCGCCAGCCAATTTCGTTCGGCTGTCGCCCCACCGCCCGGAATGCATGGCCCTGGACGTCGAGCAGCGCCGTCGTCTGGCGGTAGCGAAAATCCGGCATCAGCGCGGACAGGTAAGAGCGAGCGATGACCATCAACAATCGGCGCTCATCGCCCGACAGACGCGGCCAGACCGTGCGTAGATCGCCCACCGTGTTCACGTTCGGGATGATGGCATGGTGAGACACACCCTCGAGGCCCTTGTCCCAGAAGTGCCCTTGCTTTCCTCGGCGGATGATCGGGCGGGGCGGCATCGGCAGCGAGCCGAACATCTTCCCGCCGGTGAGCGCCGCGACAATCGTCGGCACGTCAGGGATCAGGCTATCGGGCAAATAGCGCGACTCGGCTCTGGGGTAGGTGATGAGCTTCTTGCCCTCGCCGTCATACAGTTCTTGCGCGACATCGAGCGTCCTGGCGGCGGACCAGCCGAAGCGCGAGCCGCAGAGCTTCTGAAGGGTGGGCAGGTCATGCAGTCGCGGCGGGGCCTGGCGCTTCTCCTCCACCTTGACGGAGAGCGGGCCGGTGAAGCCATCGGCGCGGGCCGCGATCAACGCCGCGTCCTCATGTTTCACGATTTTCTCTGGTGGGGCGTGACGCATCAGGAAGGTTCCGCCCGCGGCGCGCGCGATCGCCGCAACCTCGAAATAGGCCTGTGGGCGGAACGCGCGGATCTCCAGCTCACGCCGGCAGGCAATTGCCAGCGTCGGCGTCTTCACACGGCCGACGCCGATGACCGTGCGCTGACCGCGGCCCAGCAGGACGGTGGCCGTGCGGGTGAGCGATAGGTTGTAAATCTGGTCGGACTGTTGCCGCGCCACGGCCGCCGCATAGAGATGCTGGTAATCGGCATTCGGTTTCGCCATCGCGAAGGCGTCGCGAATGGTCTTCGGGTCCTGCGCGGTGAAAATGACCCGCATGACCTCGCCATGGAAGCGGCAATGCTCGAGGATTTCCTGGCCGATCAACTGCCCCTCGCGATCGCAGTCCGTGGCAAGCCAGACGCGGCTTGCCGATCGGAGGGCAGTCTTGATTGCCTTCAGCTTGGTGGCCTTGTTCCCGCCAGACGCGGGCTTGGTCCCGAAGAGCCCTTCCGGACGCAGCAGTACCGCCGACCAGCGCTTCCAATCGGGGTTCACATCCTCTGGCTCGAGCAGTGCGATCAGATGCCCCTCGGCCGGCAGGATTGCGCCGTAGCGGTTTCCTACCGCGGCACGAACGTCCCTGGCCTGACTGCTCTTTTCGGTGATGACGATGTCGGAGGGCATGAGGGATGTCTTGTTCAGTCAGGAGGACGCGGGCGCGAATCCAGGCGGCAGGAACTGTGCGGCGTGCCGATAGTGAGATTCAAGATGTAAGCCACGATCGGCCTGGCTCCGTGGGGCTGTTGATCGAGCACGCGTTAGTGGCGAGCATCGCGCAACCTGACGCCAGGATGCAATAAGGACCGAGCATGACCAACGATTGCTGCGACACCGTCGTGTTTGACCGGGGCGCGGTGCTGATCGACTGGGCCCCCCGCCACCTCTACCGGACATTGTTCCACAGCGACCACGCCGCGAGCGGTTCCTGTCGGAGGTCTGCACACCCGCCGGGAATTGGCAGCAAGATGCCGGCCGTCCCTGGGCCCACGCGATTGCGGTGCTTCAAGATCAGTAGTCGGAATATGATGAGCTGATCCGTGCATACCGTCTTCGTTGGTCCAAGATGGTCGCTGGCGAGATTCCCGGTACGGTCGCCATTCTGCGCGCGCTGCACGCCGCCGGGACGCCCCTCTATGCCCTGACAAACTGGTCGCAGGAGACCTTCCCGATAGCTCAGCGACGGTTCGACTTTCTGTCGCTGTTCCGCGACATCGTCGTGTCAGGCAGCGAGAGGCTGGTGACGCTCGATCCGGCCATCTATCGGCTGATGGTCGAGCGCTTCGAGCTCGATCCGACGCGATGTGTTTATATTGACGACAACCCGACCAACGCCGCCGCCGCTAGCGAGGTCGGGATGCACGCAATCCACTTCACGTCGCCCGACGCCCTCGCCGCCGAACTCAGCGAGCTGGGCTTCGCAATCGGACACCGGCACCGGCTCAGCGACACGCTCCACGGCTATCGCGCAATAGTCTGGCCGCCCTCCCGCTTGTCCAGGGATTGGCGGTCGCGAGATTTGGGTGATAATCCTGAAGCAATGCCATCCCAGAAACTCCGCCCGTTCATGCCTGGCATCTTTCGACGCGCACACGGCCGGGCAAGACGCGCCATACGGGACACCACACTGGGTCAAGGAGAAACCTCATGCCGTTCTACGAAAAAGGCGACGTCCGCATCCATTACCAAGAGGCCGGCTCCGGCTTTCCGCTGCTGGTCATCCCCGGCGGCGGGTTGAACTCGACGGTCGCGGGCCTGGCCACCCACCCTTTCAACCCGTTCGACGAGTTCAAGGACGAATTCCGCGTGATCTCGGCGGATTTGCGCAATGCCAAGGGTGGCCAGTCGTCAGGTCCGCTTGAGACCGACCGGCCGTGGGACGCCTATACCGACGATCAGATCGGCCTGATGGATCACCTTGGCATCCGGGAATTCCTGGTGCTCGGCTTCTGCATCGGCGGCCCCTTCATCTGGAACATGTTGAAGCGCGCGGGTGATCGCGTCATCGCGGCGGTGCCGGCGCAGCCCAGCGGCTGGCGCCCTGAGATGCCCAGCCTTTCGTACGACAACAACATGAAAGGCTGGGGTCCGGAACTGTGCGCCCGCCGGCCCGACATCACGATGGCGATGGTCGATAAGTTCCTGACCAACATGTACAGCGCCCGCGCCGACTTCGTTTACACCGTGACGCGCGATTTCGTGCGCGGCTGCCAGACGCCGATCCTGGTGTTGCCGGACGACGTGCCGGCGCACCCCTATGCCGTCGCCATGGAAACCGTGCATCTCGCGCCGAACGCGCAGGTGAGCCTGTACCCGTGGAAGGACACCCCGGATAAGATCCCGCTGGCGGTGCGCCATATTCGCACATTCCTGCGGGCGTATCGGCCCGCGGCGGGAGCGCGAACCATGGCGGCGGCCGCCCAGTAGCGCCGGATCCGATCAAATTGATCTCCGCCTCAATCGGAGATCTCCCAGCCTGACTTTGGCTTGCGCCGGGCATCCACGGAGCCCGGCGCGCTGATCTGGGGTCGCAACGGCCGCTCAGGCATGTCCGCGCGCGGCGGCTGTCGTCCGTGTTCGGAAGGGTGGAGATTCGTGCACCGCGTTTTGGGCTGGAAGCGCGGCTCTTGCGTGAACAGCGCGGGCTGAGCCCGCCGACCCGCGAAGAGGCCAGCTCTTCAGGCAGGAACGGTCAGCTTCGTCACGTCGAAATGGTACACGCGAGCGGTGTTGCCGCCGACGATCTTGGCCTGTTCGTCGTCCGGCACCCCGGCCAGGATCTCCGCCAGGATCTTCCGCGATTGGGGAAACGTCGACTCGCTGTGCGGATAGTCCGAGCCCCACATCATGTTGTCGACGCCGATGACGTCTCGCAGGCGAATGCCGATGGCGTCCTCCTGGAAGCCCAGTACGACGTTGCGGCGGAAAAAATCGCTCGGGAGCATGGCGTCCTTGAACCGGTAGATCGCCTCGCCGTGGCGCTCGCGGTAGGTGTAGTCCATGGTGGAGAGTACGTGGGGCACCCAGGCCAACTCGAACTCCACGATGGCCACTGTCAGGCGTGGATGACGCTCGAAGACGCCGGAGAAGATCAGGTCGCATATCGACAGCGCCGGATAGAACGCCTTCGTCGCGCGGCTGCTGGCGTCGCGCAGCGTCATGTCGCCGGCCCCGCGGATCTTGCCCTGCCGTCGCGTGGCCGTGTGCAGGCTCAATGGCAGGTCGAGCGCCGCCGCCGCGGCCCAGAACGGTTCGTATTCGGATTGGTCATAGCGCCGGTCCTCGAGCGGATACTCGGTGATCATCGCCCCGGCCAGGCCCAGGCGGGCGGCCCGCTCCAGCTCCTTGATCCCATCTGGGATGTCGTCCAGGTTGATCATCGCGATGCCCTTGAGGCGGACGGGATCCGTGCGGCAGAACTCGGCGAGCCAGTCGTTGTAGGCGCGAAAGATGGCGGACATCAGGGCCGTGTCCGCGATCTTGAAGTAAAACAGCCCTTGCGACGGATAGAGGACTTCACCGGAGACCCCATCGAGCGCCATGTCCTTGAGATGTTGCTCGGGGTCGTACCCGCCGCGATGCACGTCTTCAAAGCGTCCCTGGGCGGAGATGGTCTCCGGGGCCTCGAACCGCGCGCCGGCGTTCGAGATGAGGCCGATCCCGGAGAGGATCTGGTCCGTCTCGACCACGATCTGATCGGTCGCCGTCGATCCGCTGTATCCGCGGCGCGCGATCCCGGAATGGCGCATCGATACGGGTCTGCCACAGATCGGGCGGTTCGAACACGTGGGAGTCAGATGAGAGAATCAGCGGCGGCATCGGCATCTCCTTTCTGACCTGATCGTGAGTGGCACCTTTGGCAATCGGCCAATCGCCGTCAAGGTGGGCGCGGTTAGTGATCGGCCGAAACGCCTTAGCGTCACGCCGTCCGGGGGATCACCCCTTCTCAAGAATTTGGTTCTCCTGGAGGCGGCAGGCCGCGAGTTTTCTCGACATGACGGACCGCGCCACGATGCCGGCCTTCAGCGACGGGCGCTTTATCGATGCGGCCGGTGCGGTTGTTGCGGATCGGCCGGAACAGCGGCCCTTGCTCTTCGTCGTCGTGGCCAGCCGCCTCGAGGTAGTCGTGGATGCGCCCCCCTACCCGTCCCACAGAGCCTTCTGCCGGGAGTCGAGCGGTGGATCGGGAGCATCAAGCTGTATCGGCTTTGGCTCAAGCGCCGGTGGTCGTGCTTGTCACCATCTCTTGGCGCTGATGGGCTGCATGATGCTCCCTCGCGTTCCGGTAAGCCGAACACGACGTCCTGATACAGCATCACGAAGAGCTCGAGCGTGAGGCCAGTCGTCGCCTCGTTCGCGCAGCCGTTCTTGTGTGTGTGTTTTTGTGTGTGTGTCCGGGATGATCTCATGCCCGACCGCCTCTTGCCAGGGCGACAGGTGCCGGTCATTTTCTGGATTACCCTCGATTGCGAGGCCGATCACACCGCTGCGGCAGTTGGAAAACGGCACGCGGCTAATCATTGGATGCTTCAATGCGCCCATACGGAGCGCGGAGTGAAACGATGCCGAAGCTGATCCCCGTCGCCGACTCTTTGAGCAAGCCCTTCTGGGATGCCGTCAATCAAAGGCGGCTCGTCTTGCAGCACTGCGCTGCCTGCGACAGGCTGCAATACCCGCCGCAGCAGGCCTGCCAGGTCTGCAACTCGGCCGCCGGTCTGACGTGGAAAGAGGTCGAGGGAAGAGGCCATATCGCGACCTACATCGTGATCGAGGATGGCCGCCTCAACCGGCGCATGCCCGATCAGCCCTATAACATGGCAATGGTGACGCTGGACGCGGACCCGCGGGTCAATTTCTATTCCAATCTCCCGGGCACCCCGCCCTACAAGGTGCCGGTGGGCGCCGCCGTCGAGGTGACGTTCGAGGAGGTGGCCCCAGACCAGCTCATCCACGAGTGGCGGGTCGTCGGCTAGTTCGTCCCCGCCATCCCCTTCACAGCCAGAGCATAGAGGAAAGGTGGAGCCATGACCGCGCCAGACCGGTATCAGTGGCGGCGAGACAAGGACGGGCTCGGCGTATGGGAGCACCGCGGCAAGGTCGCAGTGGCCGGTGTCGGACATTCGCCGGTCGACCGTCGCTGGGACGGAGTCTCGATGGACCAGACGCTCGGCGCCTACTCCATCCTGGCCTGCCGGAAGGCGATGGACGAGGCCGGCGTGACGCCGGATCAGGTCGACGGCGTCATCTGCTGCGACAGCCATATCGCCGGCGGCAGCGGCGGCTCCGCGTCGCAGTGGGCGCCACGGCCCTACTTCGCCCCGCCTTACAATTCGGAGCTGGGGCTCACGCTGGTCAACGCGCAGTGGCTCGTCGAGCAGATGGGCCTGCCCAACGTCAAATTTGCGCCGACCGGAGTGCCGACCATCAGCGAAATGGTGGGCATGGCGGCACAGGCCGTGGGTGACGGCGTTTGCAGCACCTGTCTTGTCATCTACCCGACCGGCAATCTCGAAGGCCGCTATCGACGCGGTGGCGAGAACGCCGACGACTACGCCCGCGGCGCCCGCCAATGGACGGCGCCCTGGGGCAATCACGGCGGCAACGATTTCATCAACATGTTCCCGCACGGTCAGTACTGCCGGAAATACGGCGGCAAGCACGACGACCTCGCCCCCTTCGTCGTCAACCAGCACCGCAACGGGCTGCTGACGCCGTGGGGGTACAATGCCAGCCACAAGGTGCCGCAGCTCACCATCGAGGAATACCTCAATTCGCGCTACATCCTGAACCCGCTCAGGCTCTGGGACTGCGACCGGCCGGTCAACGCATCGACCGCGTATCTCTTCACAACGGCCGAGCGCGCCCGCGACATGCGGCAGCCGCCGGTCTATGTGCTCAATCACTCACAGCACAATTTCAGGCAGCGCAGCACACAGGCCGATCTGGACGAGATCGAGGACTGGACCGACCGCGCCGCCAGGAGAATGTACGAAGGCGCCGGGCTCGGGCCCAAGGACGTCGATATCTTCAATCCCTACGACGGCTATTCATCATGACGCAGTTCTTCCTGGAGGGCTTCCAGTGGCACGGCGTCAAACGCGGCGACGCCTTCGCGTTCTACGCGGGCGATATCCGGGTCGAGGGACCGCACCCGCTCTGCTCGAGCGGCGGCAATCTGGGGACCGGGCGCCTGCGCACGGCCATGTACACCGACAGCATCGAGCAACTCCGCGGCACGGCCGGCGCCCGGCAGGTCAGGGTTCGGGCCGAGACCGCGCTGGCCGCTTTCACCACGCCCAGCAGCGGCGGCTGGATCATGTTCGGCAAAGCAGCCGAGCTGACGGCCTGTGACGCTGGAGATCACCAACTCGGCAGTGTCTCAGTTTGAATTACGGCAAGCTTGCCCGAGGCTCGGCTGAGACCGAGGCGCAGATCGAGGAGTACTGGCAGCTTGGGTGCAAGGTGTTGAACCTGCCTGGGACCGACGTCAGCACCTATCTTGACGGCCTGAAGGCGCGTGCCAGCCGCAGCCCATGCGCGGCTCAAATCGATCGGCGTTCCGACGCCTTGAGAAGTGCGCCGCTCCGGACCGGGTTCCGATAACGTCGGCGGGGGCACCGCCGGTCTGACCGCTACGCCATCGACAGTTCCCGATAGCCCCCCGCCGAAACCGCGTCGCAGCGTTGGCGGAACGCCGGATGGCCACCGCTGTAGCGCATGACCCGGCGGACCTGTTTGCCCTCCAGGTTGCGGTTGATGCCGGTCATCCAGGAGTCGACCTCGGTGAACAGCAATCCTTCGTTCGTTTCGATGACGTGATCGGTCCAGGCTTTCGCGGCCTCGGGCGTCGCATCCACGCGGGTCACGCCGTTGTCGCGCGCGTGGCGGATCAGCGCGGTGACCCAGTCGGAGGTGTATTCCACCGCACGCGGGAAGTTGCCGAGGCCGGCGTGCGGGCCCATCACCATCATGAAATTCGGGAACCCATCGACCAGAATGCCCAGCAGCGTCACCGGCCCGTCGGCCCATTTGTCCTTCAGCGACACGCCGCCCACGCCCCTGATGTCGATCTGGTCGAAGGCCCCGGTGATCGCGTCGAACCCGGTCGCGTAGATGATCATGTCGAACTGGTAATCGGCGTCCGAGGTGCGGATACCGTCCGGCGTGATGCGCTCGATCGGCGTTTCGGTCAGATCGACCAGTTTCACGTTCGGCTGGTTGTAAACCTCGAAATAGCCGCTTTCCAGCGGCACCCGCCGCGTCCCAAAGCCGTGCGTTTTGGGGACCAGCTTTTCCGCGACCGCCGGATCCTTGACCCGCTCGCGGATCTTTCCGCGCCAGATAGTCGGACATCAGCTTGTTGGCCTCGCGATCGACCAGGACGTCGCGGAAATTGCCCATCCAGATGCCGAAGCCCGGTTCGCCATAGCGCTTTTCCCAGAACGCCTCGCGTTCTTCTTCCGTCACCTCGAACACCGAGCGGGGGTCGGCGGCGTGGATGAAGCAGCCGAGGGTTTCCTGGCAGCGGGCGAAGATATCGGCGTAGTTCTTGCGGATTTCGCGCATTTCCTCGGGCGTGACCTTGGAGTTGTGCAACGGCGCCGACCATTGCGCGGTGCGCTGGAACACGGTCAGGTGGCCCGCGGTCTTGGCGATTTCCGTGATGGCCTGGATGCCGGTGGCGCCGGTGCCGATCACCGCGACGCGCTTGCCCGCAAAACTGACCGGTTCCTTGGGCCAGTTATGCGTGTGGCAGGACTGGCCCTTGAAGCTCTCGATGCCGGGAATGCGCGGCAGAACAGACGCCGACAGCACGCCGACCGCGGTGATCAGGAAGCGCGCGGTGCAATGCGTGCCGTTGTCGAGCGTGACCTTCCAGCTTCGGCTGTCTTCCTGGTAATGCGCCGCGGTCACTGTGGTTTTGAACTGGATGTCGCGCCGGAGGTCGAACTTGTCGGCGACGTGGTTCAGATACCGTTCGGTTTCCGGCTGGCCGGCGAAATGCTCCTCCCAGTCCCATTCGTCGAGCAGTTCCTGCGAAAAGGAGTAGCCGTAGGTCCAACTTTCGGAGTCAAACCGGGCGCCGGGATAACGGTTCCAGTACCAGGTGCCGCCGACACCGGAGCCGGCCTCGAACACCCGCGTCGTCAGGCCAAGTTCGCGCAGGCGGTAGAGTTGATAGAGGCCGGAAACCCCGGCGCCGATGACGATCGCGTCGAAATCGGTGGCCAGCTCTGTGGATGGCTCGCGCGCGGTTTCCACTATGTCGTTCATGCGCACCTCTCCTCCCGGATAAGCCTTTCGGCACCTTTGGTCGTTTGGGCAGCTCCGCCGTCCCACGTGGGATCGAGGCGGCCGAAGGTTCTTCGAGCTTGGCGGTAGGATAACCTGGATCGCCGCCGGTCCGCCAGCCACCGCTTCAGCGCCGTTGCGAGGAACGGCGCGCCCTCCTGCTGCTGCCTCGTGCCTGATTTTCGCTGAGAGAAGACGAAGTGCCGCACTACGACATTCATGCGGCACCTGGCGGTCAGGCGGGCGCGGTGCGACGATGGAGACTGGACGTGAAATACCGCATAGTGCCCGCAACCAACGCCGAAATAGGGAGGGCAGGATGCGACTCCAGGGCAAGGTAGCACTGCTGACCGGCGCGGCGGCTGCGATCAAGGGCGAACTGATGGGCTTCGGCGGCGCCGCCGCGCATCTCTTTGTCCGCGAGGGCGCGAAAGTCGTGCTGACCGACATCCGCGACGAACTCGGCGAGCGCGCCGCAGCTTCCCTGCGCGCCGAGGGCCATGACGCGCGTTACATGCACCTCGACGTGACATCGGAACAGAACTGGGCACAGGTGGTAGACGCGGTGATGGCGGCGCACGGGCGGCTGGATATCCTATTCAACAACGCCGGTGTCTCCTTTCCCGCCAAGGTCGAGGACATCACCGTGTAAATCTGGGACCGCGAGCTTGGCGTTCATGCCAAGGGGGTTTTCCTCGGCACCCGCACGGCGATTCCGGCCATGCGCAAAGGCGGAGGCGGGTCGATCATCAATACGTCCTCGGTCATGGGCATTGTCGGCAGCCCCACCTCGCCGGCCTATTCGGCCGCCAAGGGCGCCATCGCGATCTTTACCAAGTCGGCGGCGTTGCAATATGCGCGGGAAAATATCCGCATCAATTCCGATGCACCCGGGCTATGCGGATACGCCGCTGATCAAGCAGCGCTTCAGCGATCCGGCCGTGCGCCAGGTGCTGCTCGATCGCACGCCGATGGGTCGGCTCGGCACCGCCGAGGATATCGCCAATGGCGTGTTGTTCTTGGCATCCGACGAATCGTCCTGGGTCACCGGCTCGGAACTGGTGATCGATGGCGGTATGACGGCGCAGTAACCGCATATCGGTCCACGGTCCGGCGGCACGCCGCTCGGGGCGACCAGCCGGCGGCAGAGGTCATGCTTCGCGGATGGCACGACAAGGACGAGGAGCCAAAAGACTGCGAGCCACGGCGCGTGCACGACCCGGTAGCTGAAGACCGCGGGAAGCGGATGGCGCTACAAGACAGAATTCGACGGAAAATCGCCCGCGATCACTGCCGAGCGACATATCGACTTTGTGCCAACCAGTCCATTCCCAATCACCTTGCCTGCATGGTTTCAGCGTTCAGTTTGACGCCATTGCATGACCAACGGTCTCCGATCCGTACCGGGGTGTTCCACAACGGCAACACATTGCCGCCATTTGGCAATGGCTTCGGCGAGCTTCTCGTGCTGTTCGTCCGACGATAGCCGGGATAGGTTCGGAAAAACGTGATCAATGCCGGCGAGCGATGCTTCAGAGCTCAATTTCTCCGGGTATTTGGCGAGATACCATGGCTCGAAGACTTGCGCTCGATCGGTAAAGCCAAACCAGCCATTCCGTAGTCACGCCAGCCAATGTACAGCATGTGATCATTTACGTCTGGATTGAAGGTCCTGAGCAATTCATCATCCTCACGGTCCTTCCCGTCCCGTTCAGTCGCGTGCTTGAACGCGTTTCAATACTTCCGCTGAAGTCGTCGGATTTCCTTGATATTCGTATCAGGGACGTTTGTCAAAATGTGAGTTTTGAAAGCCTGTGCACCGGCATTCTCCGCCAACCACTCCGCAATCTCGCAACCAGCCATCGCTAGGCAGTGCACCGAAACCGGATCTTGCCCCCGAAGAAACATGTCGAGGGCGGCGCCAAGTTGACGTCTTGCTATTTCGGCCTTACGTCATTCGTTCCGCTCAGCCCACAGGTCTTGATCGATTGCAACCCTTTACTACCGTAGCCGCTCGACATGCTGTAAGCGAGACCGCATTGTGGCTTGCAACGAGCGACCGGCCAGCGCCACAAATCCAGGTCAATTCACCACTCCCAGCAATGACGGGTGGGCCATGTTCGGCAATTACCCGAGCTGACGGCCGGTGACACTGGAGATCACCGGCTCGCGGCGATCACTCTCCGCCACGTGCGGTGCTATGTGCCGCGAAACACGACGAGGGCGTCCACCGCCTTCACTCCCTGACCTGCCGGCAGCACCATGAGCGGATTGATATCCAACTCCGCCAGGTGTCCTTCCATGTGCATGGCGAGGTACGACACACGCACCAGGGTATCCTCGAGCGCCTCGAGGTCCGCCGCTGGCCGTCCGCGAAAGCCCTGGAGCAACCGGGCTCCTTTGACCTCAGCGATCATGGCCTGTGCTTCCGGCGGGTGATGGGACAGCGTCGCAGGGCCACATCGTTGTAGACCTCGACCATCACGCCGCCACTACCGAACAGGAGCACCGGGCCCAATTGCGGGTCGCAAGACACGCCAATGATAACTTCTACACCTTCTCCTACCATCTCCTGCACCGACACGCCGATGATCCGAGCCTGTGGCGCACAGGCGTTGGCACTGGCCAGGATCTCTGCGTAGGCCGTTCGCACCTGTGCCGCATCGCCGAGGCTCAGCCGAACGACCCCGGCCTCTGTCTTGTGCAGAATATCCGGCAAATCGACCTTGAGAGCCACCGGAAACCCGAGTTGCTCTGCGGTCTCGACGGCGGCCTCGGCAGACCTCACCAGGCGCTCACGCGCACTCCCCACGCCCCAGGCTGCCAACAGCTGCTTGCTCTCGGACTCCGAGAGTGTCGGACGCCCCAGGCCAAGAGCCTGGGCGATGGCCTCATCCTGCGGCACCGTGCGCGACGGGGCCGTGGCAAAGCCATCGGCCAGCGCGGCGCTCGCGCCATGTGTGATACCTCAGGCGGCTCCGCAGGCCTCGGGCCAACTTGTCCGGCGTGTAGAAGACGGTATCCGGGCGTTCCGGAGCAGTCCCAGGCCAGCCTTGGCGTCCCGGTTTCCTGTCCACAAGAACACCACACCCTTGTCGGTCCGATCACGCTGGCTGATGACCTGCTGCGCCTGCGCGTCCGCCCCGGCACTCGCCACGACGAGCGTCCCCATCCGGGGATCATCGACCATATGCTCCATGATCTGCGGGAAGGACTCACTGTTGGCAAAGCCCGTCACATCGGCAGGATTCGCAGCCCACCCGAAGCCCTTCAGGATCCCGTTGATGCCGTCACGCGCCGTTTCGCCAAGCGTCGGCAGATCGAGACCGGCCTGACCGCACATATCGGCGGTGAGCGAGCTGATGCCGCCCGAGTGCGATACCACCGCGATCCCGGGCACGCCGGGCTTCGGCGTATGGGCCAGCAGGTGCGCGACCTCCAGAAGTTCGTCGTAATCCTGGACCCGGATCACCCCGTATTGGGCAAAGATCGCATCGTACCGGGCATCCGCGCCCGTCAGCGCCGCGGTATGCGATTGTGCCGCCCTCGCGCCGAGTTCCGACCGCCCGATTTTAATGAGGACGATCGGCTTGCCGCGCTCTGCCGCGAGTTTTGCCACTTCGAGAAATTTATCGGCCCGCTTGAAGCCTTCGACAAAACCGGCAATGACCCGCGTATCCGGATCGTCCAGCAGGTAGCGGGCGAAATCCGTAAAGTCGAGGTCTGCCTCGTTCCCTGTCGAGATGATGTAGCTGAAGCCGATGCCGTTCTCCACCGCCCGCACCAGGAACGGCCCGAACGCCGTCGCGCCGCTTTGGCACACCAGGCCGATCGGCCCGCTCAGGCCATCCGCCCCGCGCGAGGAAGACGTGGCCCAGATGTCGTGCTTGACATTCGCAAGCCCCAGGCAGTTGGGGCCGCTGATACGCATGCCTGAGGCGCGGGCAAATTCACCCAATTCCCCCTGCAGATCACGCCGGTCGTCCACGCCGCGCTCGGCAAAGCCCGCCGAGATCACGATCGCCGATCCCGCCCCCTTACGGTGGCTCTCCTGGAGGACATCGAGCACCTGGTCGTAGGGCACCACGATGCCCACCACGTCGGGGGCCTCCGGCAGGTCGGTCACACTCGGGTAGGACTTCACCCCCATGATTTCGTCATAACGCGGGTTCACGGCATAAACCCGCACCCGGTCTTTGGCCTTAAGCGCCGCAGCCAGAAACCGCCCGCCATACTGCATCCGCGGCGTCGCGCCCACGATCGCAATGGAGCGCGGGTTGAGCATTTTGTGGATCGACGCCATCTGTGATGCTGTCCAGAACTCCATGACACCCCTGAAAAAACGTGGTCAATCGGGTCGGCAAGCCCAAGCACTACGAACGGGGCTGCCATCGGCCGATATTCCGGCATCGTTGGCTGAAGCAGAGCGCTTGCTGTCTATCGGCGGCGAAGATTGGGTTCTCCCGCACTTCCCGTGCTCGAAGGATTTTAGATCTACCTGCATCGCGTCATGCGACAGCGGTATCGTTGCGTTACCGTCTATATCGCCGCTTTGCTCCCACGGGGTCATGTCAGAAACCCGGTCGTGAGCCACGGCACCGCGGCCACGATCGCCAGGGCGGCGATGAGTGCGGCCATGTACGCCCAGATAGGTCCCAGCGCCTGATCGCTGGAAGCCCGGCCGATCAGACAGGACTGATAAAAATCCGACACCAAATGGCGGCGAGAACAGCCCAATCCCCATCGCCAGGATGGCGACGATAGCATAGTGCACATCGTTGATGCCGAGATTGCGCGCTACGGGAAAGAGCAGCGGTCCAAAGATGACCATTGCCGGCAGGCCTTCCAGCACGCTCCCGAGTATAACGAAGACCACGATCGAGATAGCGAGGAAGCCCCAATGCCCTCCCGGCATGCTGATCATCAGTGAGGCGAGCGAGTTTGCGAAGCCTGCCTGCGTCAGCGCCCACGCCATTGCCGTTGCGGTTCCGACGATGAGTAGGATCGCGCCGGAGAGGGAGGCGGTCTCCACCAAGATAGGAACCACCCGTTTCCAGACGAAGCAACGATAGACTGCCAGCCCGACGACGATCGAGTAGACCACGCCAACGGTGGCCACCTCGGTCGCGGTCGCGATTCCCTCCAGCACGACGGAGCGAATCAGGAGGGGCAGGACCAAAGCCGGTATCGCAACAATGAATGCACGCCCGATTTCGGCAGGGCTGGCGCGCTCTCCGGTCGGCCGATCCCGTCGTGCCCGGAATGCAACGACGGCGATAAGCGCCAGGGCAGCAACCGTGGCGGGCAGCAGGCCTCCGGTGAACAGGGCGGAGATCGAGACGCCCGTCACCGAGCCGACAATGATCAGGATCAGGCTGGGCGGGATCGTTTCGGACATGGCGGCGGCGGCGGCTAGCTGGGCGACAAGTTCGCCGGGATCGGCGCCCCGACGCCTCATTTCTGGAAACAAAACCGGGGCGACCGCTGCCTGATCCGCTGCCTTTGAGCCGGAAATACCGGAGATCAGGTACATCGCACCCAGTGGTCCATAGGACAATCCGCCGCGCTTATGTCCCACCAGTGCGCTCATCAGACGCACCAGAGCGCGGGCGATGCCCGTCATTTCAAGGAGCAGGCCCAGCAGGACGAACATCGGTACCGCCAGCAGATCGATCGAGGACATGCCCTGATCCATTTGACCGACCACAATTGAAACTGGCACATGGGTGGCAAATGCCATATAGGCAATCGTCGAGATTCCGAAGCTGAATGCGATTGGTACGCCAGTGGCGATGCAGATGCTGACCAGGCCGACGAAAAAAACGACCAGGCTCCCGTTCCGCATGTCAAGCAGCCAAGGTTTCATGACCCAGAAGCCGGACGCAAAAATCGCCACGACCAGGACCGCCAGCGCCAGATCCTTCCACGACAAGTTGCTGGCCAATTGCTCCACGGTGGCGATCATCAGCAGCGACAGGGCCACGACGAGGCCTGCAACACGCCACGAATCGGGAATCCCGAGCGTTGGTGACGTGATCACCTCGACCGCGGTCATGTAGGCGAACGCCTGCGGCAACAGCAGCAAAACGAAAGCCGCGACGGCCATGGCCACCAGAGCGCTGAGGAAGTTCTGCCCCCGGACCGGTAACCTGGACACGACCGCAGTCATCCGCATGTGTTCCCTGCGGCGAAGAGCGACGACGGCACCCAGCATCGCCAGCCAGAGGAACAGGACTTCCGCGATCTCATCGCTCCATACCAACGGGCTGTCCAGGACATAGCGGAATACTACGCCTGCGAACAGAATTCCTACCTCGATGCAGACGAGAACGGCTGCTGGGATTTCGGTGATGGCCGTCAGAATTTGGTCGACCACCACCGAAGGCGGGGATGAACTCGCGTATGTCGGCGAGTCGATCGCCCGCTCCGGTTCAGGAGTCATCGGATCGAGGACATTAGGCGACCGAGCTGCTGTATTTGCTCAGCGCCTTCCACAATCCGGTCCCGAATTTCTGCTGCCAATCCTTGTAGAACCCGGCCTCGGCCAAGGCCTTGCGGAAAGCCGCAATATCGGGCCTGTTGAACTTCAATCCCTGGGCTTCCAGCTTGGGGATCAGTAATTCGTTAGAAATTCTCCGTTGCCTGCCGCTGAGCCGCCACTTCGTTGTCGAAATCCCTGCTCGATTGCTGTCTGCAACTGCGGCGGAATGCGTTTCCACAACTCAAGGTTGGCCACGACCCAGTAGCCGACCCACATGTGGTTGGTCAAAGAGCAGTATTTCTGGACTTCATAGTATTTGTTCGTTTCGATTGTTCCCAGCGGATTTTCCTGGCCGTCGGCAAGGTGCGTCTGGAGCGCCGTGTACAACTGCGAACCGTTCAGGGTCAATGGCGCGGCGCCAAGGTCTTTGAACAAAGACAGCGCGATCGGGCTGGGCGGCACCCGGATCTTGAAGCCGCGCAGGTCCTGAGGCGAGTTGATCGGCTTGGTTGCGGTGGTGATCTGCCGGAACCCTTCGTCCCAGATTCTCGGCATGGGATGGAGACCGACCTTTTCCATATCGCCGCGAACAATCTGCCCAACCTCTCCGTCCAGTGCATCAAATGCGCTGGACGCATCCTTGAATGCGAATCCGACGTTGTCTATCGCAACACTGGGCACCATCTCGGCCAGAATGTTGTCGCCAACGGCCATGATATCGATGGCACCCGTGCGCAGCGCGGCCATCATGTGCGTGTCGTCGCCAAGCTGATTGTTGAGGAAAACCTGAATGTCAACCTCGCCGTTGGTGGCCTTCGAAATACTCTTTGCAGCCGCAATCAAGTGCGAACCGATCGGATGATCCTCGGTGATGTCGCAGCCGAGCCGCAACGAATAGTTTGCGGCGCGTGCCCCTACCAGCGGGACTGCCGAAATGGCCGGCGCGCTGCCGCTTGGGCAAATACACGCCGTGGCAGAGAAATTGGCACTGGACTCCTCGTGACCGCTTGTTAGGCCATTCATAGTGTGAGTTTGTTCGTACGCTCCCGGATACGCCCGTCCATCTTGCAATCGGCCGTGCAGCGGGCGCTTGATGCGCACCAGCACGTCGGCGCCAGACCGTAGGCGGGTACTCTGCCATTGAGTGCCTGGCATAGAATTGGGGTAACCCTGACCCACCGCCGCGGCAGACCCATACCTCTACCAGGCCAGTGCGTCCGCCATGCGCCGCCGCTGCCAGCCGGGAGGCCCCAGCAACTCATACATCGTCCGGGAAATCCGCGTGTAGAGCGTAAGACCGTATCGGGGATCGCTTCCGATCGCGGCGTGCACTTCGTGCGCGGCGTTGGCCGCCTCGAAATAGCTGTCGCTGGCGGTCGACGCGGCCAGGTAGCTGCGGGCGATCCCGTCGCGGCCGGCCTCGATGGCCCAGGCGGCCTCATAGGTCGTCCATTTCGCGGCATCCATGGCGTTCAGCAGCCGGATGATATGGTCCTGCACGCGCTGGAACCGGCCGATCGGCGTGCCGAATTGCACCCGCGTGTTGCTGTGGTTCACCGACATGTCGAGCATTTCGAGCATCCCGCCCACCTGATAGGCGGCCACCACGACGCGCGCGACGGCCAACGAGTTGTCGAACGATCTGGTCCCCGGCGCGAACACGGTCGGTCCGCCGGAACCGGCACGGCTGTCGAACACCACCTCATGGTTCGCCTGGAGGAACCCGGGCAGCGGCCGTGTCGCGATCCCGGCGGTGCCGGCCGGAACGATCGCCAGCGCCGGCACCGCGTCTCCGGGCGTCGCGACACTCACCAGAAAATGCGTCGCCGCGTCCGCGAACGGCACGAACACCTTGGAGCCCGTCAGAACCCAGCGTCCCGTTCTCGCTCCGTCAGTGCCGTGCCGGTGGCCGCGACGCCCTTCCAGGATGTGTCGGGCTTTCGCAGCGCCGGGATCAGGATCATGGTGCCATCCGCGATCGCCGTCAGCGCCGCGTCGCGTTGCTCGGAGGGCTCGCAGCCGCGCAGCAGGCCGGTGGCGATCACGCTCGACGCGATCAGCGGGCTCGGCACCGCGCCGCGTCCCAGTTCCTCGAAGATCAGCGCGGCGCTGAGCGGGTCGAGGTCCAGGCCGCCGAACGCGGTCGGCACCAGCGCGCCGGTCCAACCCGCCTCCCGAAAATGCGCGAACCAGGCGGGGTCCCAGGTCTCGCCGTCCTTGGCCTGGCGCACCAGTTCGGCACGCGGGACATGCCGCCGGACGAAGGCCCGCGCGCTGTCACGGATCAGGATTTGTGACGGTGTCAGAGACAGGTCCACGTCTCAGGCCTCCACCGGTTGCGCGGCCGGCGGGTTCTTGCGCGCCATGCCTTCCTCGCCCAGCCGGCCCGCCTGTTGCGGCTCCCGGTTGCCGACGCCAAGCCGGCGGGCGATGACGACCCGCTGGATGTCGGTCGTGCCGCCTGGATGTTGCTCGACGATGCCCCGCCGCTGCTGTGCCTCGGCCACGCCGCCCATCGCGCCCAGGATCGGGATCGTTGGTGAGCGCCGCCGGGCCGAGCAGATCGAGCACGGCCTTGGTCAGCCAGAGGTTCGTTGTCTTGCGGAGATAGGACACCTGCGATCCTTCGTACGACCGCTTCTCGCCGGCATAGACCATCCAGAAATTGCGCGTCGACAACAGACGCACCGCCTCCAGCCGGCTGAAGATCTCCGCGAGTTTTGCCCGGACATCCGGGTCCTCGATCAACGGCCTGCCGTCGCGATGCTGCTTCCGGCAATGCGCCAGCAGCGCGAGCCATACCGGATTGGTGCGGATGTTGCCCTGGCCGCTGTGCTCGACCTCCAGATGGGTCGAGGCGACTTTCCAGCCGTTGTTCTCGCCGCCCACCAGACAATCCGCGGGAACCCGGACGTTGTCGAAGAAGATGATGTTCTTGTGGCCAAATTCGTCGGTTTCGCCCTCGCTCTGCGCGCTGAGCATGTACAGCGGCTGCGTGGTGATGCCCGGCAGCGAGGCATCGATCATGAACCAGGACACGTTCTGGTGGCGTTTGCCCTTGGGATCGGTGACCGCGATGGTCCAGTAACGATCGGCGCCGTGGTGCGATCCGATATAAATCTTCTGGCCGTTCACGACATAAACGTCGCCGTCGCGGATCGCCGTGGTCTTGACGCCGGCCAGATCGGACCCGGCGGAAGGCTCCGTCAGCAACTGCCAACTGCGCACCTCGCCCCGGTAGATGGGCGGCAAGAAGCGCTGCTTTTGTTCCTCGGTGCCCCAGACGCGGATGCTGGCGCTGCCCATCTTTCCGCCGCTGTCGTAGTACGGCGGCAGGCCGAGGCCGAGGCGCGCGGTTTCCTCCTCCAGCACGATGATCTGATCCAGATCGAGACCGCCGCCGCCGTATTGCTTTTCGCCCGACGGGTAAAGCCAGCCTTTGGCGCCGAGCTTCCGGCCGAGTTCGCGGCGCTTCAGATAAACCGCGCGCGACTCTTCGAAACTCCGCGGGCGCGCGGTGATCCCGTCCGGCACGTTCGCGGCAAGCCAGGTCCGGACCTCGTCGCGGAATTCTTCTTGCGCCTTGTTGTATTTGAGCTCGAATTCCACCGTCTGCTTCCCTCCCGGGCCGATTTGCGCAGCGTCAGGCCGGATCGATCGTTCAGCGTCCCCGGAGTTGTGTCAACAATCGGCGGCGTCGTTCGCCATCGACGGTGCGGCCGAGGTGGTTTATCGGATGATCGTTCACGACGCTCGACCACCACCCACGTGCGAAATCGTCCCTTCCTGACGAGAGGTCAGCCCCATGCGAGCAGTAGGAGTCTATGGTTCACGGAGGTCCAGAGGCCTTGGAGGTCGTTGATCTCCCAGAGGTCCACGCAGGGCCTGGCCAGGTGCGCATCTGCGTGCATGCCGCGGCGGTGAACCCGACAGACATTTCCGCCCGGGATGGTTCACGTGCCGCGCAGCAAAAGGTTGATCCGCCGCCCTATGTGCCCGGCATGGATGCAGCGGGCATCGTCGATGAGGTCGGCGACGGTGTGTCAACCGGCGTAAAGGTCGGGGACGCCGTCATCGCCATGGTGATCCCGAAGGGCAGCCACGGCGCGTATCGTGAACAGATTGTCCTGAGCGCTCGGGCCGTTGTTCCGGCTCCGAGAGGCACGACGCACGTGGAGGCCTGCACCCTGCCGATGAACGGACTGACGGCTCGCCAGTCGCTCGACCTGCTGGGGCTGTCGCCCGGTCAGACGCTCGCTGTAACCGGCGCCGCGGGCGCCTATGGCGGCTATGTCACACAGCTTGCGAAAGCCGATGGGTTGACGGTGATTGCCGACGCGTCCGAGGCCGATCATCAACTGGTGAAGGCGCTCGGTGCCGATATTGTCGTCCGTCGGGGTGACGACGTCGCGACACGGATCAGGGAGCACTTTCCACATGGCGTGGACGGCCTCGCCGATGGTGCGGTGTTGAACGAGCGTGTGATACCAGCGGTCCGCGACGGCGGCGCGTTCACGTCGGTGCGCGGCTTCACGGGTATAGCTCAACGCGGCATCCGATTCACCACGACATTCGTGAGGAATTACGATTGCGAATTCGAGAAACTCGACCGGTTGCGCGGACAGGTGGAGGCTGGAGTCCTGACGCTCCGGGTGGCGGCTATGTACCCACCCGAGCGTGCTGGAGAGGCGCATAGGCGACTGCAGGCCGGTGGAACCCGCGGGCGGCTTGTCATACAGTTTTGACCAGCGGAGCATCGGAACTCTCGCCAGGAAGCTCAGATTTTCGTTGGAGTTGGCTGGCTGATCGCGGGGCAACAGCGCCGCCGTTTTGGGTCGACGCTCGCCGTTGGGAATCCCCATGAACGAACGTCTGCTTATCGACGTTGCGCGCCTCAAACCGACCGTTCCGGATTTAGCAACGGTCTGACGCTGCGTCAATCCGCAGACCTATACCACCGAGGTGGTGATCGACGGCTTCTTGAAAACCGTGCACGAATTACACATCGTGCCGGAGGCCGGCCTCGCCTATGGGCCGATCTTCGGCGACGGCGTTCATGGTCGCAACCCGAATCCGCAGCCCCATCTCTGCGTATTCGACCTGCACCGGCGGATGCTCTCTGCCACCATCGATACATCGCCCTATATCGCCCCGCATACGCTGAAACTTGGGCCCGACGGCTTGATCTACATGACTTGCGAGAACTCGGCGGTGATCGACCACGACAAGAACCAAGTCGTAGACGCGATCGATTCCGGCTCGACCAACGGCCACCGGTTGATCATCGCACCCGACGGCCAGCGACTCTATACCGAGAACGAGGAGGACGCCACGGTGTCTGTCATAGCCTGCCGCGGCGCAAGTTTCTTGGTAAGATCGCCACCCCGCGGCCGCTTGCCGGCATCGCCATTTCGGCCGGCGGCCGCACCGTGATCGCGGTCGACGATGAGCAGCCGACGCTGTTCCTGATCGACACCGAGGTCGGCAAAGTGCGCGAGGAAGTGCCGCTGAAGGACGTGCCGAAGCCGGCGCAGATCGCACGCTTCGCACCGGACTTCAGCCTGCTCGCGGTCACGAGGGCCCGCAGCGACAGCGTCGGCCTGATCGAGCGGTCGTTTGTCGAGCAGACCGCGATCAAGGTCGGCTCGCAGCCGATGGACATGGCGTTCCGTGGCAACGAATTGTTCGTTGGCTGCCAGGGCGACGGCTCGGTGCACGTCATCGACATTGCCGGCAAGCGGCACAAGGCAAGCTTTTCCGTCGGCACCGACTGCGAGTTGCTGGGGTTTTTCTAGCGGGTTTACTCACGAAATTCGCTAATTCTCGGCCCGAATCCGGTCATCGCCGTTGGGGACGCGCGTGCCCCCAGGCAATGCTGTTCGCCCATCGCGAGCGGGCATGCGGCAGGAGATGCCGTGTATCCCACCAGGGGGCAGACTTGCGGCATTATACCCCTTTTACCGAAACTGTGGTATGATGCCGCCCGCACAACGGGTGCCAGATCAAGGGTTTACAGCCATGCAGGGT
>CAVTFL010000040.1:0-240461 GCA_963733925.1 uncultured Alphaproteobacteria bacterium
ACTCCGCGGGGTGAGGAAGGTGCACAGGCACATGCAGAATGGCCCATTCTGAATAGAAGTCGCTGCAATCTTTCTCAGAAGATTCTAGAAAGCTCAGCGTCCTGCTTCCTGCTTCCTGCTTCGCCTTTTGCGAAGTAGCAGGAGGGTGTCATCTGCTGGGGAAGGATGCATCGGAGTGGGGAGGACGGCCGCCTCGGAAACGATGCCCGATCCACAGCACCAGTGCGAGCACCACCACAAGCCTGAAAAGCAAGACAATGGTGTCGGTCTGGCTCCATGCTTAATGCGGGGGACCTTTCTATGGCGGAGAGAGTGGGATTCGAACCCACGGTACCTTGCGGTACACACGCTTTCCAAGCGTGCGCCTTAAGCCACTCGGCCATCTCTCCCGGTCTATGAGCGCTCGCTGCTGCTCAGCCGCGCCTCATTGACTTTACCATCTTGAATTTCCCCACCGCAAAGATTCACCCCAATCCTTAGGCCCCGCAGCTTCTTCAATCAGTTAAGGTGAGAAGGATCATGCTCTCCCGCGCTCCAGCGACCCAGGCGCCGCCCACGGCAGGCTTTCGTAGCGAACTGCGAGCCCTGTTGCTGCTCGCCATTCCGGTCGTGCTCTCCGAGCTCGGCTGGAGCGCCATGTCCATGGTGGACACCATCATGGTGGGACGCCTCAGCCCAGCGGCCATTGGGGCCGTCGGCATCAGCAGCGCCATCTTCTATACTCCCGCGCTCTTTGGCATCGGATTGCTGCTGGGACTCGATACCTTGGTGGCGCAGGCCTTTGGCCGCGGCGATTTCGATGACTGCCACCGGGCGCTGGCCCAGGGCGTCTACCTGGCTATCGGATACGCACCCATCGCCATGTTGGTGATCGGATACGCGCCCCATCTCTTTCCCCTCATCGGAATCACCGAAGCGGTGCGCGGTCCCGCCAGGGAATACATCAGCCTGCTTAACTGGAGCACGCTTCCGCTTCTCTTGTACGTTGCTTTTCGCCGCTACCTGCAGGGTGTCGGGAAAGTTCGTCCGGTCACCTTTGCCTTGATCTCCGCCAACCTGGTGAATTGGTTCGGCAACTGGGCGCTCATCTACGGTAAGTTGGGACTTCCCGCAATGGGCGTGCGCGGATCGGCGCTTTCCACCTGCGTGGCCCGCATCTATATGGCGTCGGTATTGATTTGGTGGGCCTGGAAGCATGAGCGGGAGCGCGGACACCCCCTCTTTGCCCATTGGCCAGGTTTGCGGCCGGGTCTGTTTCTGCGGCTCCTGGGGCTGGGTTGGCCGGCAGCGTCGCAATTGATTTTTGAAGTAGGCGCCTTCTCCACCGCAACCTTGTTGGCCGGGCGGCTCTCGCCCGACATCCTGGCCGCACACCAGATTGTCTTGAATTCCGCCAGCCTCACCTACATGGTGCCGCTCGGGGTTTCCTCAGCGGCGGCCATCTCCGTGGGCCATGCCATAGGGGCAGGGAATCGTGCTCTCGCCCGCCGCAAAGGTTCCATGGCGATCGGCATCGGCGTGGTGTTCATGGCTTTTGCGGCGACGGGTTTCCTGACCATTCCGCGGCAGCTGGTACACATCTATACCCACGACCCGGGGACCGTCGCAGTTGGGGTGCGCCTGCTAGCCGTGGCAGCCGCCTTTCAGATTTTTGATGGCATCCAGGGCATCAGCACCGGCGCGTTGCGCGGCCTGGGCAAAACCCGTGGTCCCATGGTCATTAATATCGTGGCGTACGGCGTGATCGGTTTGCCCATCGGTTATATGCTGTGTTTCCACACTCGCTGGGGGATTTACGGGCTGTGGAGCGGCTTGACCCTGGCGCTGATATTCGCCGCCGGGATGGTGGGGGCGCAGTGGCTCAGGGACTCTCGGGTGGTTTGATAGCAATCCCTTAGCTGTCGCGTCCGATAACATATATTCTGTTAACTAAATCTCCGGCTCGCAACGCAGGTTCCTTTTCGGCTCAATTCCCTTATGGTGTGCAATCAGCATTCGCGTGCGCTACGGGTTACACCCAGGACTGGCGTCCTGGGTCATTCTCAGTCGTCCCTGCGGGACTCGGTTTCGTTGGGAATACACTCAGGACTGACGTCCTAGGCTACTCTCAGCCGTCCCTGCGGGACTGATCCCGGTACACGGGATAGCAGATTGGTCCTTGAGCAGGTGCTGTCTAGATCGACCGGTCGAAAAAAGCTAGTTTGGGCAAAGGCTGTCACGTTACATCTTGTAGCGGCCCAGGTCCTCATCGTTGAGACCTTCCAGCCAGCGGCGAAGCTCCTCCGGCGTTGTCTCCGCCATGCTGGGCGCGAGCTTGGCGATGCGGATGACCTCTTCGCTCACGTAGATCGGACAGTCGGATCGCAGAGCCAAGGCCAAGGCGTCGGAGGGCCGCGCATCCAGGCTGACCACTTCCCCATCCTGTTCCATCCAGATGACTGCATAAAATGTGTCGTTCTTAAGTTCAGTGACCACAACTTTTTGCACCGCAGCGTTCAAGCCCCGGATGAGGTTCTTGAGCAGGTCGTGAGTCATCGGCCGCGGGGTCGAGGACTTCTCAATTTCCAGCGCAATGGCGTTGGCCTCGTACATGCCAACCCAGATCGGCAGCACAGTGTCGCTTTTCACATCTTTCAGGATCACGATGGGCATATTGCTGGCCGGATCCATGACCAGACCGCGGATTTTCATTTCCACATCCATGGTCAACTCCGTGGTCGGCTAGGTAGACCGCCTCGCCGACAAGGCTGTTGGGATAGCTCTGCGTAATCCGCACCGGAAGATAACTGCCGGGGGCGGGACTGATGGGGTGCGGAGTCGTGAAATTCACAGTCTTGTTCTGCGAGCTGCGGCCGATTACCTGGCCCCTTTGGCTGTTATACCCTTCAACCGCTGCTTCCATGATTTGCCCTATGTGACTGGCGTAACGTGACCTTTGGATCTCGCGCTGGCGTTCAAGAAGCACTTGCAGCCGACGGCTCTTCTCCTCTTCTGGGATGCTGTCGGCTAAAGCAATGGCCGGGGTGTTGGGCCGGGGAGAGAATTTAAAGGCAAATACCGCGTCGAAGCCGACCTCGGCCAGCAGGCTCAACGTCTGCTCGAAGTCCTCCTCGGTCTCTCCCGGAAAGCCGACGATGATGTCGGTAGTGATACTGATGGGCCGGTGGGCGGACTGAATCCACGCAATGCGCTGGAGGTATTGTTCCCTGCTGTACTCCCGCTGCATGGCTGCCAGCACCCGAGTCGAACCACTCTGCACCGGCAGATGCACGTGGTCGCAAAGCGAGGGCACGGCATCGATGGCCTCGACGATGTCCGGGGTAAAGTCACGCGGATGAGAAGTCGTGAAGCGCACCCGGCGAATGCCCGGAACCTGGCCCACCGCGGCCAGGAGTTCGGCGAAAGTGCGTTTGCCTTCGCGGTCGCGATAGGAATTGACGTTTTGCCCCAGCAACTGGATCTCGGTGTAGCCGGCTTCAGCCAGCGTGCGAGCCTCGGCGAGCACAGAAGTGGAGGTGCGGCTGCGTTCCTTGCCTCGCGTATACGGAACCACGCAATAGGCGCAGAACTTGTCGCACCCTTCGATGATGGTGATGTAGCCGCGGTGGGGATTGGTGCGCGCCGTGAACTCAGTTTCGAAGGTTTCTTCGGTCTGGCGGTCGTCCAGGCCGGTGATGCGCGACTCCCCTGCCTCCAGCCGGACCAGCATCTCCGGCAATTTGCGGTAGGAAGCCGATCCCGAGACCATGGAAACATAAGGAGCGCGCTCGAAGATCCGCTCCCCTTCCTGCTGCGCCACGCAACCCAGCACCACGAAGCGTTTGCCTTGGGCGTGCAGCTTCTTGTAGTCGTTCAGCCGGTTGAAGACCTTCTGCTCGGCCTTATCGCGAATGGAGCAGGTGTTGTAGAGGATCAGGTCGGCGGCGATTTCGGTATCTACCTGGTGGTAGCCCTCATGGCAAAGCGTGCCGATGACTTTCTCCGAGTCATGCACATTCATCTGGCAACCGAAAGTCTCGAGATAAAACGTTTTTTCAGGCGCCATGTTGAGACCGAGTATACCGCAGTAAGAGCTGCCCACGAGTGTCGTGGCGGGCACGGCGGACATGGTGAACACCAGCGCCGAGATAGAGCGCAGCACCGCAGGCGCTCGATCATCTGGACTGGCACCGCAGCCCTACACGTGTTGGGCTGCACATTTAAGGCTGGTTCCGGGCTTTAGGACAGGGACGAGATTTGCGCGTCGTTTCTTCAGCGGGCACATGAATCCGCGGCGAGGCTATTCGGGCACTTCAAGATCACGGCCCGTAGGGCCGATGCCAAACGCGGCCGAGCCGTCAGGGCTGCGGTATCTATTCTGACGATCTGAGGCCTAGGTGCGCGCACTCAAACGCTCTTAGCCTGCTAAACTTAAGATCTCGTGAAACAAGTAGCAGGCGCAGCACGCGAAGCGAGCCTGTTGGCGACATGCTGGAGGCGGAAAGATGGCGGAAACAAACGGAACCTACCCGGGCGGAACAGGATTGCGGCTGAAGCTGGGTCTGGCCGAGATGCTTAAGGGCGGCGTCATCATGGACGTGATGAGCACCGAGCAGGCCATCATCGCCGAGCGGCGCCGGCGCCACTGCGGTCATGGCGCTGGAGCGGGTGCCCGCGATGATCCGCGCCCAGGGCGGCGTGGCCCGCATGGCCAAGCCCAGCCTGATCAAGCAGATTATCGGCGCTGTCTCCATCCCGGTCATGGCCAAGGCGCGTATCGGGCACTTCGCCGAAGCCCAGATCCTGCAGCACCTGGGGGTCGACTTCATCGACGAGAGCGAAGTCCTCACCCCCGCCGATGAGCTCCACCACATCGACAAGCACGCCTTCACCACTCCCTTCGTCTGCGGAGCGCGCGATCTGGGCGAAGCCCTGCGCCGCATCGCCGAAGGCGCGGCCATGATTCGCACCAAGGGCGAAGCCGGTACCGGCGACGTGGTGCATGCCGTGAAGCACATGCGGCAAATCGTGAAAGAGATGAAGGCCCTCACCGTGCTGCGCGACGAGGAGCTCTACGCCGCGGCCAAAGAGCATCGTGCCCCCTATGAACTGGTGCGCATGGTAGCCAAGACCGGCAAGCTGCCGGTGCCCAACTTCTCCGCCGGCGGCATCGCCACGCCGGCCGACGCGGCCCTGATGATGCAACTGGGCGCGGAAGCCGTCTTTGTCGGCTCCGGCATCTTCATGAAAGAAGGCGCGACCCCGCTGGACGTGGAGCTGGATGAGAAAACCGGCGCCGTCCGCAACCCCAAGGAGCGCGAGGAAGCCGAATCGCGAGCCAAGGCCATCGTGATCGCGACCGCGCATTACAACGATCCCAAGGTGCTGGCCGAGGTAAGCGAGCAGATGACCGGCTCCATGCACGGCCTGGCTGTGGGCGGCCTTGCAAGAGGCTGAACTGCTGCAAACCCGCGGCTGGTAGGCATGGGGGAAGAACGTCCGCGCATCGGCGTGCTCGCCATCCAGGGGGATTTTGCCGCGCACGCCCAGGCGCTCGAAGACGCAGGCGCCAATGCAGTCGAGGTACGAAAGCCGGCGGAGCTGGCCGGCCTCGACGGCCTGGTTTTGCCCGGGGGCGAATCCACTACATTTCTAAAATTTCTCGAGCGCGACGGCTTGCTTGAGTCCCTGCAGCGCTTCGTCGCCGAAAAGCCGGCCTTCGGCACCTGTGCCGGTTGTATCTTGTTGGCCCCCAATGTCACCCATCCCCCACAGCAGAGCCTGGCCGGTGATGGACATCAGCGTGGAACGGAATGCCTATGGGCGGCAGATCGACAGCGCCATCCAGACGGGCCCGACCAAACTGCCCGGCGGCCCGCTGGAGATGGTCTACATCCGCGCGCCGCGCATTGCCAGCGTGGGCCCCGGCGTGGAAGTGATGGCGGAGCGGGACGGCTTTCCCGTGCTGGTGCGCCAAGGCAGGTTACTAGCGGCGACCTTTCACCCGGAGCTTTCCAGCGACCGCCGCGTTCACCAGCTTTTCGTGGACATGGTGCGTGAACAGCGCGACCGCCCGCAGTAGGTCTTTTTTTTGCGGGAATGCGTGACGAGAGACACTTCATGCGCATCCAAATTCGTCAAAGGGTATGACTACGGAGTTCACGGCAATGAAGCAGATTTCAAAATGCAGTGGGAGCCGGAGGCCAAACAGGAGTAATCTTCGAATGTCGGAGTTGATCTATGCCTGCTACCTTCACTCGCACCCCTGTTGAGACAGAGCGCAAGGATCCCGGATTTGGCGGCAAGCCGCCGGTTGCCCGCAGGCCGACAGGCGGCGGTGGAGACGGGGAGAACTGGGAAAACCGGCCCCCCGGCCGGCGCGGGCCCCGCGACCTGCTGAGCCGCTATCGCATGTTCTTGTTTTTTGCCCTGGCCAGCGACCTGATGTTCTTCGTTGCCCTGGTCAGTGCCTTTTTTGCCCGCCAGAGCAGCGGCCATTTCACCGTCAACAACAATTGGGTGCTTGACTGGCACCCCATCGCACTGCCTCCCATCCTGTGGATCAACACCGCGCTGATTGTGCTCAGCAGCCTGACCATGGAGATCGGCCGCAGGCATTTCTTCCGTGAGATCGACGTGATGGAGGAGTGGTTAGGACTGGGCCGCCCGACCATCCGCCGCGCTGCTCCCTGGCTGGCGGCAACGGTTCTGCTGGGCGGCCTGTTTCTCGCCGGCCAGTGGATTGCCTGGAAGCAATTGGTCGCACAGGGCGTCTTCTTTGCCTCCAATCCGAGCAGCCACTTTTTCTACCTGATCACCGGCACCCACGGCCTCCATTTGCTCATCGGCGTGTTGGCGCTGGGGGCCGCGATGTTGGCGCTCATCTTTCTGCGCCGTATCGAACTGCGCCAGGTAGTAGTGGACTGCACCGCCTGGTACTGGCACACCATGGGCGTGTTCTGGATCTTCCTCTTCGGCATGCTGGTCTTTTGCCAGTAGAGCGCGGTGTGGACATCTGGCCTGCAACTCAAATGGACAGAGTGGCAGAAGACTGCGGACACCCTGCACATGTGGACGCAGATCGTGGGCAAAACACGGCTCGCGCTCAGCCCTCTGCAGGCGCACTGGTGGAATGTTCCCCTCTATGTGAGCGCGCGCGGGCTGAACACCTCCGCGATGCCCTATGGATCAGAGTTTCTTGAGGTCGCATTCGACTTCGTCAGTCATGAACTGAAGTTTGTGATGAGCACCGGCGCCAGCCTGTCGACTCCTCTGCGCGCCCAGTCGGTGGCGGAGTTCTACCTCGAGTATCAGCGCAGTCTCGCCGCACTGGGGGTCAGCGTAGAGATCCATCCGGTGCCGGTGGAACTGCCGCATCCGATTCCCTTCGCGGAGGATTTCGAGCATGCCTCCTACGACCGGCAAGCAGCTCACCGCTTCTGGCGGGTGTTGATGCATGCGGACAAAATCTTTCAGCAGTTCTCCTCGCGCTTTGTGGGCAAGGTCAGCCCGGTGCATTTCTTCTGGGGCAGCTTCGATCTGGCGGTCACCCGCTTTTCCGGCCGGCCGGCGCCGCCGCGCGAGGGTGCTGACAAAATCACCCGCGAGGCCTATTCGCATGAAGTGATCAGCGCAGGTTTCTGGCCCGGCAACGGAGGCTTCGGCGAAGCCGCCTTCTATTGCTATGCCGCGCCCGCGCCGAAGGGCCTTGAGACCGCATCCATCAAGCCGGCAAAGGCCGGCTACAACAGCGCCTTGGGTGAGTTCATCTATCTTTACGAAGATCTCCTCAAGGAGCCTTCGCCGGACGAGGCCTTGCTCACTTTCCTGCAAAGCTCCTACGAAGCAGGAGCTAACCTCGCGCATTGGGATCGCAGCGCGCTCGAGCGAAGCCTAGGCGCAGCTCTCGTCAAGATCAGGAAGCCCGTCCACAGGTAAGCCACAGAGGAAGCGGATAAGCAGCCAGGCGTTCTACCGTACCTGCATTCCATCCCAGTGCCACCCAGGATGGGGTGCCGCGGAAGGCCAAGGCAAGCGTCGCCAGCAGTCCGATAGATCCTAGCGCAAAGGTGATCCAGCTTCTAAACGCGAAACGGCAGCGCTTCGCAGACGGATCGGCGAATCATCACCAGGCCCAGCAGGATCATGGCAAGGTTGCCTCCCAGAAATTGGCAACCGCGCCCAGAAGGTGCAATCGGAAGTTAACGTCCTCCGGGGCCAGGCCGACCTCCAGCACACCCACGCCCGCAATCACCAACAAGGCCAGCGCGATCCGATAGACGAGCTCTGGCAGGGAAAAATCCGCGCACCAGGACGGCGCCGAAGACGATCAGCAATCCCTGCAGCACAAACGAGCCGTTCATCACCCAGTGCAGCGCGAGCACGCTGCGGAGCCGCCACGCGCACGCGCCCAGATCGCTGATGTAATCGCGCGCCATGCTGTAGTGCCCCGTCCAACCCAACCGGGCGATCTGCTCGCCCACAAAAAACTGAAAGCAGAACAACCACAAACCAGCTCCCAAGCGGCGATCATGGCGTTCTGAAGATTCCAGTCTCGTTTATTCTTGCACTATGGAATTCAGACGGCTTGGACATTCGGGATTGAAGGTGCCGGTGCTCTGCTTCGGCGCAGCGACTTTTGGCGGTGGCAGCGAATTTTTCAAAGCATGGGGATCGACGGATGTCGCCGAGGCCACGCGCCTGGTGGACATCTGTCTGGAAGCGGGCGTGAACCTCTTCGATACCGCGGATGTCTACTCGCAAGGGATGTCGGAAGAGATCCTGGGTCAGGCGATCGCCGGCCGGCGCGACAAGGTCTTGATATCGACCAAAGCCACCTTTCCCATGGGCGACGGTCCCAACGATATCGGCTCCGGCCGGCTGCACCTGGTGCATGCCTGTGAGGCAAGCCTCAAGCGCCTGGGAACGGACTACATCGACATCTACCATCTCCACGGATTTGACGCGCTGACGCCGGTGGAGGAGACGCTGGATACCTTGAACACCCTGGTGCGCAGCGGCAAGGTACGCTACATTGCGTGTTCCAATTTTTCCGGCTGGCATCTGATGAAGTCGCTGGCCGTGTCGGACAGGTATGGATGGTCGCGCTACGTCGCGCACCAGGTCTACTACTCCGTGATTGGCCGTGACTACGAGCAGGAATTGATGCCGCTGGGGATCGATCAGGGAGTGGGCGCCATCATCTGGAGTCCTCTTGGCTGGGGACGGCTGACAGGAAAGATCCGCCGCGGACATCCGTTGCCGGCGGAGAGCCGCCTGCACAAGACCGCCGCCCAGGGTCCGCAGGTCGACGATGAATATCTCTACAAGGTCGTCGACGCCTTGGATGAGGTAGCGAAGGAGACCGGCAAACCCGTTCCCCAGGTGGCGCTGAACTGGCTGCTGCAGCGCCCGACGGTGGCCACGGTCATCATCGGCGCGCGCAATGAGACCCAGCTGCGTCAGAATCTGGCCGCGGCAGGACTGGAACCTGACTCCCGCGCAAGTAGCCAAGCTCGATGCCGCCAGCAAGATAAGCGCTCCCTACCCCTATTGGCACCAGCGGCAATTCCCCGCCCTCAACCCAGCACCCGTTCCTCAATAAACAAACAGCCCTCGACTCCGCTGGGACTGCGAATCCCACTCACTCGCAAGACGGGGCTTGTCATCCCGCTGTCCGAAGCACGAGGTGGTGGAAGGTCCGCGTCGATCGCAATTCAAATGGTAGGCTGGAAGCGCGCCTCCACTTTGTCATCCCGACCGGAGCGTCCGCAGGAAATCCGGGGACTGCGCTCTCAATGCGGCGGGACCTGCGAAATGTTCGCTCGCCGCAAAACCCATCTCTAACCCCTACTTGGCGTCCAGCGTAAAGCTATCCTTCACTTCAACCGACTTCTGCGCCGCATCCGGATCCACCACGCGGTACATCTTCACGTCGGCATGCTTACCCTCCAGCGTGATGACGAGATAGTGGAAGTTGGGATAGGTGCGGGCGCGATAGAGGTCCTGATCGCCGCGAATAAAAACGGGATAAGGCCGCGCACCCCCGCCGCCGGTGATCACGTGCGTGATGCCATTCATTTCAAAACGCTCGTAGTTATGAATATGGCCGTTGAAGACAACAAATTTGGCATGCGATGCGGCCGCCTGGGCTTCAAGATAGTGACGCAGCGCGAGCGTGTCAGGGTCGGGAATGCCAAGCATGAAGGCGGTTTGCAGATCCGAGACCAGCGGTACATGGAAGAGGAAGAAAACAAAATCCGCCGACGGAGGAAGATGGGCGAGCTGTGACTCCAGCCATGACGCTGCGTCCAACCGACGCCAAGAAAGTTACTGCTGTCCAGCGTGATGAGATAGATATTTCCCAGTTGCACCGAGTACCACTCGTGGTGGTCGATCTGCGGGTACGCCGCAAAGTAATTTCTCAGGCCGCTGCGAGGATCGGGAAGCCCTTCATGGTTGCCGATGGTGGGATAGATGCGCAGCCGTTCCTGAGTCCATAGCGCCGTTTCCTGGAAATAGATTTTCCAGTCGTCCTGCGTTGCTGCCGTGAAAGGGCATATCGCCAGTCAGCAGCAGGATGTCGGGCTTCTCCTCGCCGACTTTTTGCGCCAGCCATTTGCGCACTCCTGGATGGGTGTCGGAAGTATTGGCCGGATCGGTAAAGCGCATATCGCCGTAGACCACAATGCGCAGCGGCCGCCCCACCGGCAAATCAGAGACGGTAAAGGTCGGGCCGCTGTCCTCGTCGCTGCCTTGCGAGGGTGGCGGCGAGTCTGATGGCAACGGTGCGGCGATGCAGGCGGTGGCAAGCAAGAAGCTTGCTGCTTTGCGCAAGCGGCTCATCAGGCGCGGCCGCCGCCAACAAAATGAACAATCTCCAGGCGGTCCCCATCCTCCAGGCCGGTGTTGGCCCACTCTGCGCGAGGAACGATATTGCCGTTATGCTCCACTGCCACCCGGTCGCCTTGGAGACCCAGGTCAGTGATCAGGTCCAGGAGATGGGCCGGGACCGTCAATTGCGGAAAGTCCCGCGATCGACCGTTGAGGACGAAATGCATACAGGGAGAGTATCACCGGCCCGACGTTAGAGCTCTACCAAGCCCATAATCCGCGAACCCAGAGAACGCTTCATGCGGCCGAAAGCCGGCTCCACCTCGGTGCCGGAATAATAGATAACGCGGTTGAGCCCTTTCAGAATCTGGATGGCTGCAACGCGCGGATCGGCGTTCCCCAGCGGGCCTTTGTCTGCCAGATCATTGGCATACTCGTCGGCCAGGTATTCAATTGCGTGGCCCAGGATTTCCAGCGCACGGCCACCTTCCGCGGAGAGCCGGCGGCGGACGAAAGACCGGGGTTGAGCGGACGAACCCGATGTGGCGAGCTGAGCTGGGCGCGGTCTCACCGGCCCAATCGGGCCGAAATAAGGATCGTAGTTTGCGGAGCGAGCCGAGTTCTCCGGGGATGGGGCGCGGCGAAACTTGAGCATACTTCCACCTCATGGCGGAGCTATCGGCCGAAAAGCGTGATTCCTGAGAGCGCGCAGCCAAATGATAAACTGAAAACCAACGGTTGCACCTCGAAAGACTCCCTCTGGGAGCTTGGTTTGAGGGACGACTCTTCCACCGCACGCAACCCTAGCTTGACTCTGGGAGGGCGAAAAGTTACAGTCGAGACTGAGCGTAACCTCGGACCTCGCCGTGCTGGACGCCGGACAGTTCCAAAGCTGCTTCGCTGCATGGGTTGCGTCGATTACGGGGATACCGGAAGGCGTCATCGCGATCGACGGGAAGACGTCTCGCCGGTCCGGTCTCAAAAAAACAAAGGCAAGGCGGCGATCCACATGGTGTCCGCCTTCGCCGCGCGCCAGCGTCTCGTGCTGGGTCAGGTCAAGGTAACCGAAAAATCCAATGAGATCATCGCTATTCCAAAGTTGCTGGACCTGCTCACCATCGAAGGTGCCATCGTCACCATCGACGCTATGGGGTGCCAGCGCGAGATCGCGCAAAAGATCATCGACAAGAAGGCGGATTACATCCTGGCCCTGAAAGGCAATCAAGGCAGTCTTCGTGATGACGTCGAACTCTTCGTGGCCGAGCAAAAGGCCGTCGGCTTCCGTGATGCCACGGTCAGCCACAGCGAGACCATTGATGGCGATCACGGCCGCATCGAGACACGCACCGTCGTCGTTATCCACGACATGGCCTGGCTCAACCACCGGCATGACTGGCCCGGGCTGAAAGCCGTCGCCGTCGTCGACAGCACACGCGAGATCAACGGAAAGACCGAGAAGGAGACCCGTTTTTACATCACCTCCCTGACTGCGCCGGCGAATCTCGTTGGACCGGCAATCCGCGACCACTGGAGCATAGAGAACAGTCTGCATTGGGTGATGGATATGGCATTCCGCGACGATGAATGCCGGGTCCGGACGGATCACGCACCCGCTAATCTGGCCGTGATCAGGCACATGGCACACAACCTGATCCGGCGCGCACCGGGGAAGCAGTCACTCAGGATCCGACGCAAGGTCGCTGGCTGGGATGATGGTTACCTCGCCAGCCTTCTAGTTGCGTAATCGTTACAGCCGATTCCCCTGAGGTCTCGGCCGCGGTACCTTCCAAGCCGTTTGCGGTGCCGCGCCAGGCGCGAAGCTGCGCGTCGGGGGTCGGCTTCCCCCAGACGCTCGCAGCCACTACCGCCGCCGAGCTCTTGCCGGTTCGGCTGTCACCAACGAGATGTAGCCCCCCGGACGGCTCCCCTAGGACGTCGAGCAGCGGACCCGCGAACGCTGCTGCGAGAAACAGCGCCAGCCTGTCGTTTCCTACCGCCAGCGCCGCGACCTTTGTTTGCCAGTCACCAATGTTTCCACTGGCGTGATATGCCGCGTCTGCGCTGGCCCGGTCGGCTTGGAGGATCGTGTCAGCCGCCCCGCGTCCAAACGTCTCCCCGCCGGGCAGCACGAACACGAAGCCCGTTTCGCTAGCATGCCAGCCGGTGCGAGTGACGCACCGCAGCAGCCGCGCAGCCTTCACCCCGCCAACGAAGCGCTTCAGGAGTTCATGCGCCCGCGAAGACGGACCCGCAAGACAGGCCCGTATTTTCCAGTTCTGCAGCGATTTCATTGCCTGGACCATGGATTAAGCGGAGTGGGCTCGACCATTGGTGCGGCTTGCCCTCACGATCGTTCCAGCGGAGGAGAATACCCCATTCCTCGTTATGATCGCTGCGAGTCTCACCGACGACCCGGAAGGGCGCTGCAATGAAGACTGGCGACGGTTCCTGGCTCTTCCCGATTTTATCAGGTGTGAAGAACAACCCCTGAGGCGTCATTTCGAACCCGCTGGGCATCTCAACCGCAGCATCGTCAATGGCGTCGTCCAGAAGTTCTTGCAACCGTTTCGGCGCCACGCCGTCAGGTAGATCGTCCGCCAGGTCCCAGCCTTTCGGCCAATCGGCAGGCACCTTTACGGTGCAAACGGACGTGGCCCCGCCTCGCGTCACCAGCCTCGCCACAGCCGAGGCGAAAGCCGCGCCGGGTTCATCGTTGTCAGACCAGATTGCCGTGGGACGGCCCTGCAACGTCGTCCAGTCCCGTCTTATCCGGTGCGTGGGCGCCATTCATGGGGGCGACAGCCACATGATCGGGGAACAGCAGCCCCGCTGCGTCGGCGGGCTTCTCCCCCTCGACCACCATCACCGGTGCGCTAGGCCGCATGGCCAGCCGGTCCAGGCCGTAGAGGGGGCGGGGCGTCGGCGGTGCCTTGGAGTGCCAACCAGTGACCTCACGCGGAGTGCCCTTTCGGTCTGTCCAAACTCGCCGCCCGTAACTCCAAGGCGCGAATTCCTTCACCCGCTTGCCGTTTTCCTTAAGCTTTGGTGAGCCATCTGCGTTTCGGAGGTCGTAGCGCGCGACCACGCACAGCAACGAGCCGGTCGCATCGCGATAAAACCACACGCCCGACGGCTCGCCGAGCCGACCGTGCCTGAACCGCCGAACTGGCGGGTTCTGCTCTGGACAGGGGCACACCTCCAGCGTGTCGTCGTCAGCACTAGCACCTTCACCGACCCCGGACGGGATCGAAGCCGCGCGGGCACGGTCGTCTTCGGTCAATGAGGCGAACGGGCTCTCGCCGGCACGATAAAAGGCGGCCTCCTCATTCGCCGGGTCTGCCAGATCGCCTGTCAGTGGCGCGGCTCCCCCCTCTGCTGCGATCTTAGGTCCAGACGCCGCCAGTGATGTCAGGGGCGCAACCTCGGGATCGGCGGGGACCCACGGCGGCGTCGTATCCATGTCAGTGCACCCCCAGCATATCGATCAGGCGCCGGGCTGCACTCGCCTGGGACAAATTGAAGAGAAAGGCGGCGAGCGAGACAGGATCACCCCCTTTGTCGCCGGTGGCGAAGTCCGACCACCGGCCCGTGCGCAGGTTGATCCGGAAGGAGCCCGCATGCCGGTCGGCCCGGCGTGGGTTCCGGGCGATATATTCACCCGCCACGACCCTCCCCGCCGGTAACCACCGTGCCAGCAAAACGCCGAGGTCCCGCATGGCGACCCGGTTCGCCGCTGCGAAGTCCACGCGAGAGCCCGTAGAACCCGTAACCCCTCGGGCGGGGGTTCCGACCCCGTCTCCATGAAACTCGGGGTATACTGCGGGGTTGCGAGGGGCGGAACCCGTGCCACCCGTGGAACCCGTGGAATTGGATGACGTCGGTCTCGGGGCGCCCATGTCAGCGCCCCCGCGAAACTGACCGTCGGGTCGGCAAAGCAGCGCATAGCCCCGGTGGTTGCGCGTTCGAAATCAGAGACTGTAAGAACTAGCATGGGTAGGATCCTTCAGACTTGCCCCGGCGCAGTCCAAGAGGAATATCGACGCAAGATGTAGCCCTGCAAAGTTTCTCTGCCGCCGGTCCGTGCCGCACGCATCGGGGCGGGCGTTCTTTTAGTACCCAAGGTCAGACTTGTGAGGCGGAGAAACCATTGCCCGCAGGCTGTCGCCGAGGACGAGCACCCGGCCGGCCGCGCGGGTTACCTGGAGATGCTGGGCCTTGATCAATTGGTAAATCTTGGTGCGTCCGATGCCGGTAAGGAGGGACGTGTCGTGGATCGTGAGTGCTGTGACGCTTGTCCGAAGTGAGCTTCCATCCCCCGCCCTCGGAGGATGAGGTTAGGCGGATAAAAAGAATACTGGGTCCTAAATCCGGAAATTAGTGTGCGAAAATCCCGGAGAAGGAACGTGAACTTGCTGGCCCGTTGGCAGATGTTCGCGGCAGTTCAAAGCTGCACAGGAGTTCCTTAGATGATCACCACCAAGCGCCCACCGCGCAAAGCCGCCCGCCGCCCCGACCTGATGCCTTCGCATACACGCCCCTAAGTTCAAAAAATCGACAAAACGACTAAATACCAAACTAATCAGTCTGGCGGGAATTGCCTTCCCCTCCAACGAACACTGACAGAAGAGCAAGAGTGCGGCCCGCACGTCGTCCGGATCAGCGGTGCCGTCGCGGGCGGCAAAGGCGATTTGATTGATCTTCGATGGCGTGAGCTTCTTCATCGGCGAAGCGTTGCCCTCCGGCGCAGCCTTCGCAAGATGCTGCGTGGGCGATCAGTGCTCCTTTGTAGGGGATGGAACAGGGGATAATCGACCATCCTGCCATTAGAAAGCCCGTAAAACCTCGACTACACGGCGGACTGTCTCTCCGCCAGCCAAACGTCACCGACGTTGGCTGTTGGGGACCACGGAATTCTCACTCCTAACGCCCTGTCAGCAACCGCTCCATCAACTGCTTCACCGTCGGGATAAACCCGTTCGAGTAGAACGGGTCCTTGCGCGAACCGGTAGGCATTGTGCCCGCTGAACATCAGGTTCCGCTCCACCGCCGCCGGCTCATCGCTGTTGTGGGCGATGTCCTGCAGCGTCTTCTGGATGCAGAAACTCCGCGGATCGGCGCTTCTTGCCGTTGTTGTAGTCCGGCTCCATGCTGCGCCCAGTTGGAGAACCGGCAGGTGCTCAGGCACCCCATACAGGCCTTCTGATCCTCCAGGATTTCCCGCGCCTTCTCCGGCGTGACGAAGATCAGCGTCGAGTTCGGCGTCCGCAGCGCCTCGGTGAACCCCTCGCGCTCCCACGCCGATCGCGCGCTCGCGGTCGCCGTAGGTCAGGTAAACGATCCGCTTGCGCGGCCCAACCCCGTATTCCGCGACATGCTCGCCAATCGCCTCGGTGGTGAAGGCCACCTGACGTTCGTTCCGCTCTCGCAGTTCCTGGATGAACCCGTTGTTCACGGCGCTGGAGTAAAAACCCGTCGGGCTGAATCGGTTGAGGAAAACATCGCCCTCCTTCAGCGTCAGCAGCCGCTGCTTCCACGCCTCGCCGATCGGGCTTTCCTTGGTCAGCAACGGCCGCGTGCCGAACTGGAAGGCCATCGGCCCCAGATCCGGATTATCGATCCAGGTCTCCCAGTCCTCCAGGCACCACACCCCGCCCGCCATGATGATCGGCGTCTCGTGCAGCCCGAAATCGCGCATCACCTTGCGCAGCGCCATCACCCGCGGATATGGGTCTTCCGGCCGCGTCGGATCCTCGCCGTTTGACAGCCCATTATGCCCGCCGGCGAGCCAGGGGTCCTCATAAACCACCCCGCCGAGCAACTCCGCTGTCTTCGAATAGGCCCGCTTCCACAGCGCGTTGAACGCTCGGGCGGAGGAGATGATCGGATAGTAGTATACGCCGAACCGGGCGGCGATGTCGGACAGCCGATAAGGCATGCCGGCGCCGCAGGTGATGCCGTTGATGATGCCCTTAGCCTGCTCCAGCACCTCAGTGATGATGCGTTCGGCGCCGCCCATCTCCCACAGGATGTTGGCGTGGATCCGCCCCTTGCCGCCGGTTATCTCCCACGCCCGCCGCGCCTGCGTCAGGGCGCCCTGAATGGCATAGTGAACCAGTTCCTCATGCCGCTCCCGCCGCGTGCGGCCATGGTACACCTGCGGGATCGGCCGCCCGTTCACGTCGAAACTGTCGGCATTGACCGCGCTGAACGTCCCGACGCCGCCGGCCAGTGCCCAATTCCCGGCCGACAGCCCGTTGGAAATGGAAACGCCCTTGCCGCCTTCTACGAGCGGGAGGACATCACCCCCGCCCATCCGTATCGCGTTGATCGCTCGCATGGCCGTATGTCCCTCGATAAGGCCAATCCCTCGGGAAGCCTGACGGGGTCGTTTAGACCCCTTGTTGGCTCGCTCCCTCAGGGGCGCCTTAATCGGCGCACCGATAAAGCCCCCGCTGACGAATGCAAGTGTTTCATGCCGACCGACGCATGCGTTGCCCCGTATGCGGCTGAATCGGTGGGCGCGCGACTCCCTGATACCGGCCGACGCACACACCGACTGGTATCAGTCGTTAAATCCGGAAGGCTGTTCGCCCTCGCCGGCCGTGGAGCGCTCGAATCGCTCCCGCCGCTCGCCCCTTTCCGGACGATCGCCTCGTTCTGGACGATCGCCACCCCGAGCCGGCTTGGCACCAACCTGTTCGGTGATATCGGCGCCGGTCGCCTGATCGACAACCCGCATCGACAGCTTGACCTTGCCGCGCTCATCGAAGCCGATGACCTTTACCTTCACCGCATCGCCCTGGTTGACCACATCGGTGGTCTTGCCGACACGGCCCTGGGTCAGCTCAGAGATATGAACCAACCCGTCCTTCGATCCGAGGAAGTTCACGAACGCGCCGAAATCGGCGGTCTTTACCACCTTGCCGTTGTAGATCACGCCGATCTCCGGCTCCGCCACGATGCCGCGGATCCAGTCGATCGCCTTCTGCGCCTGATCCGAGTCAACCGCGGCGATCTTGATCGTGCCGTCGTCGTCGATGTCGATCTTGCACTTGGTCTGTTCGACGATTTCCCGGATGACCTTGCCGCCGGTGCCGATGATTTCGCGGATCTTCTCCTTCGGCACGTTGATGATGGTGATCCGAGGCGCCGTCTGAGCGACATCGCCGCGCGCGCCGGTCAGCGCCTTGGCCATCTCGCCCAGGATGTGCATGCGCCCGTCCTTCGCCTGCTCCAGCGCGGTCTTCATGATGTCGAAGGTGATGGAGGTGATCTTGATGTCCATCTGCAGGCTGGTCACGCCTGCTTCGGTGCCGGCCACCTTGAAGTCCATGTCGCCGAGGTGGTCTTCATCACCCAGGATGTCGGACAGCACGGCGAACCCGCGGTCTTCCTTGATCAGGCCCATGGCGATGCCCGCCACCGGCCGCTTCAGCGGCACGCCGGCATCCATCAGCGCCAGCGAGGTGCCGCAAACCGTCGCCATCGACGATGACCCGTTCAACTCGGTGATCTCGGACACCACGCGCATCGTGTACGGGAATTTGTCTTTCGACGGCAGCAGCGGATGCACCGCGCGCCACGCCAGCTTGCCGTGCCCGACCTCGCGCCGGCCCGGGGACCCCATGCGGCCGGCTTCACCCACGGAGTACGGCGGGAAGTTGTAGTGCAGCATGAAGTGCTCGCGGTACTCGCCCAGCAGGGCGTCCACGACCTGCTCGTCCTGGCCGGTGCCAAGGGTGGCGACGCAGAACGCCTGCGTCTCTCCGCGGGTGAACAGGGCGGAGCCGTGCGCGCGCGGCAGGATGCCGACCTCGGCGATGATCGGGCGAACGGTGCGGGTGTCGCGGCCGTCGATGCGGATGCCCGGTATCGAGAATGGCATTGCGGACGACATCGGCTTCCAGGTCGTGGAACAGGCCCTTGGCCTTCTCCGGATCCAGCCCCTCGGCGGCCAGCGCGGCGGCGGCGGCCTTCTTGGCGGCGCCGACCTTCTCGTAGCGGGCCTGCTTGACCTTCTCCTGATACGCTTCGGCGATGCCGGCGCGAGCCAGCGCGTCCACGCGAGCGGCCAGGGCCTTCTCCTCCTCGGACTTCTCCGGCAGCGGCCAGGGCTCCTTGGCGGCATGTTCGGCGAGCTCGATGATCGCGTTCGATCACCGGCTGGAACGCCGCATGGCCGAACTTCACCGCGCCGAGCATGATCTCTTCCGAAAGCTCCTGCGCCTCGGACTCGACCATCAGCACGCCCTCGGCGGTGCCGGCGAGAACCAGCTCCAGCTCGCTGGTCTTCATCTGGTCCGTGGTCGGGTTTAGGATATACTGGCCGTCCTGGTAAGCCAACCCGAGCGGCGGCGATCGGGCCGAAGAACGGGATGCCGGACAAGGTCAGCGCGGCGGAGCAGCCGACCATCGACACGATATCGGGGTCGTTTTCGTTGTCGTAGCTCAGGACCGTGGCGACGATCTGGACCTCATTGCGGAAACCCTCGGGGAACAGCGGGCGGATCGGGCGGTCGATCAGCCGGCTTTTCAGCACCTCGGCCTCGCTGGGCCGGCCCTCGCGCTTGAAGAAGCCGCCCGGGATCTTGCCGGCGGCAAACGCCTTTTCCTGATAGTTGACGGTCAGCGGGAAGAAATCCTGCCCCGGCTTTGGCGGACTTCACGCCGACGGCGGTGCAGAGCACGATCGTCTCGCCGTAGGAGATCATGACGGCGCCATCGGCCTGGCGTGCGATCTTGCCGGTTTCCAGGACCAGCTTGCGGCCGCCCCAGTCGAGTTCCTTGCGGAAATAATTGAACATTCAGTCGTCCTTCAGATGCGCGGCATCGGCGGACAACCAGACGGCTTTCTCGGCCAGTCCCTTGTGATGGGCGGGTGGCGGCGTCTCGGGTAACACGGAGCGCGTGCTGCGCGCCGTTGGAGGGGTCGCAGCCGCGGCCATGTGGCCGGAAACGCCGTCGCTTGTCCCGCGCCTTTCGGGGCGTGCCGGATCGGCGATCCTTCTGTCCACCGCGTGTCGCAGTGTGCCGGGGGAATGCCTGCCCCCGTTCAGGTCTTCTCATTCAGTCAACAGGCTGAAAATAGGGATCATTCCAGCCGCTGACCAGCTTTATCTATCCGCCGCAGGCTCAGACGCCCGATCAGCGTCTGGTAGCGCGCCTGATCCTTCTTCTTCAGGTAATCCAGCAAACGGCGGCGCCGTCCCACCAGCATCAGCAGACCGCGGCGCGAATGGAAATCCTTCGCATGGATCTTGAGATGTTCGGTCAGGTTGCCGATCCGTTCGGACAGCAGCGCCACCTGGACTTCCGGGCTGCCGGTATCGGCCGCGCCCGTCGTGTATTCACCAATGAGCGTCGTGCGACGCTCCGCCGATATCGACATCAGGCATCTCCTGAGAAAGGGTTGGCGCCGGCACGTGTCCGGATTCCAGGAACATGTGTTCAGAGAACCCGTTCGGGCTTCAGCATGCCATCCTCGAGACGGCACAACCCGATCACGCGGCCCCCCGCCATTGCTCGGGCCAACCCACCATCGGGATCGGCCGTCGCCGGAATCCGGCCCATCAGCGCAACCAAGCTGATCGCTTGGCCATGTCGAAGGTCGGCGGCCTCCTGTTCGGTCAAGGCCAGCGCCGGGATGTCGGCCAGCGCGGTCACGACCGGAAGCAGCAGGTCCGGGGAAGCGGGCGCGGTATCGTCCGGTTCGCGCAGTTTGTCCAGCGGAATTGCGTGATGTTCCAGGAACGGGCCGACCCGCAGGCGGCGCAAGGCAGCAATATGTCCGACCGTGCCGCAGGCCGCGGCTAGGTCGCGGGCCAGACTGCGCATATAGACGCCCTTGCCGGAGGCGACCTCGAAGATCGCCGTATCGCAGTCGGGGCGCTGGATCAGTTCGAAGCGGTCGACACGGGCCGGACGCGGTTCCAGCGACGGGGCTCGGCCTTCACGCGCCATGTCGTAGGCGCGCTCACCGGCCACCTTGATAGCGGAGAAGATCGGCGGGATCTGCATGATGGCGCCGCGAAACGCGGGTAGGGCCGCTGTGATCGTCGCGTCATCGGGGCGCACGTCACTGGTCGCGACGACCGCGCCGTCGGCATCGTCGGTGTCGCGCGCCTGGCCGAACTTCAGGGTGAAGCGGTACAGCTTCGTACCGTCCATGACGTAAGGCACCGTCTTGGTCGCCGCACCGAATGCCACCGGCAACAGCCCGGTCGCCAGCGGGTCCAGCGTGCCGCCATGGCCCGCTTTCTGAGCGTCGAACATCCGTTTGACGCGATTGACCACGTCCGTGCTGGTCATCCCGGCCGGCTTATCGATGATCAGCCACCCGTCGAGCGGGCGGCCGCGGGGCTTGCGGCGGGACATAATCGGGGGTGCTCAGTTCGGTGGGGAGGCGGCGGGGTAGGGACTAGCAGCGCGGTTGTCAATCGGCTTCGGTAGCTAAAGGTAAACGCACCGGTCGAGGTCCGGTCCCTATCCACGGACAGCGGACTGGGTATTATCGATTGCAATATCCATTCCTTGCCGAAAGCGGGGGCGCTGAACGCCTATCTGTCGGACCGCTGGGGCAAGCATCTGTTCGAATACGGCAGGTTCGGCTGCGGCCCCTATGCGGACCCGGAACCTATCCCAGGTTTCAGCCAAATCTCTCGCGCCGCGATGCGTGGCCTCCGAGCGGCGGGGCGCCGGGATCCGACGGCGGCACGGGGGTGCCCCGGTGTTCGGCGGGGCGGTGGCAGCGCTGGGCGAATATCGAGGGAGTTATTTCGTCGCGGCGGTGTGCGCACTGGCGAGGGACGCCGGATGTCATCGATCGCGTGTTCGTTTGACCTTGGCGCTTCTCGATGAGAACATGAACCCTGGGACGTCCAGTCTTCAAGAGAGCAGACTAAATGGATCAGATCACGCGGCGGTCGTCCGCTAACGGACAGACGGCTATGGGTAAGTGCGCCGAACAAAGACGGACAAGCGGCCGCCGGGCGGGTGGGGTCCGAGCGAGGGCGCCCCGATCTGTCTCGCGAAGAGATTTACAGGCTGGTGTGACGCGGTGTGATGGGTACAGTTCCGAAACTACCACGCCCCCTGAGTGACCGATGAAGACGCCTTTGCAGCGGATCGAACTAAAATCGCTGGCGCTGATCTGCTCCGCGCATCTGATCAGCCATTTCTATTATCTGGTCCTGATTCCGCTGTTTCCCATGCTGCGGGACCACCTCGGCCTGGGCTTCGTCGAGCTTGGCTTCGCGATCACGTTGTTCAACATCATCAGCGGCTTGGTGCAGACGCCGATGGGCTACGCCGTGGATCGTTTCGGCGCGAGACGCGTGCTGGTCGCGGGACTGGTGCTGGGCGGTGGAGCATATATCTCCGTCGGCGCCTTTCCGAGCTATCCGTGGATCCTGTGCGCCATGGCGCTGCTCGGCATCGCCAACGCGGTCTATCACCCAGCCGATTATGCCATCCTAGGCGCCGTTATCGAACCAAGCCGCCTCGGCAAAGCGTTTTCCATCCACACCTTCGCCGGCTTTTTGGGCAGCGCTATCGCCCCAGTTCTAATGTTGCTCGGGGCACAGGCCTTCGGCTTCCGAACAGCCATCACCGCCGCCGGCGCACTGGGCCTCGCGGTAGCCATCCCGCTTGCGATGGCGGGTTGGCTCGATCGCCACGCCGCATCCCGCACGCCGGATGGCTTGGCGCTGAACATTCCGATGCGCCAATTGCTGACGCCAGCCGTCATCGCGCTGGTCGGGTTTTTCGCGCTGCTAAGTCTGAGCAGCGGGGCGCTGACCAATTACTCGGCGGTGGCGCTGGTGTCGGTTTATGGGCTTTCGCTGTCGTCGGCGAACCTGGCGCTGTCGGCCTTCTTGTTTATGTCGGCGGTCGGCGTGCTGGCCGGCGGGGTTGTCGCCGACCGGACCCACCGGCACGGCGATGTCGCGGCGTTCGGCTTCGGGGGCGCCGCCGTGTTGATCCTCGCTGTCGGCGCGGTCAACCTCAGCCCCATTCTGGTGGTCGTGGCGATGGGCGGGGCCGGATTCCTGTCCGGGATGATCTCGCCGTCGCGCGATATGCTGGTTCGGGCCGCGTCGCCGCCAGGGGCGTTTGGGCGGGTGTTCGGCATCGTCACGACTGGCTTCAACATCGGTGGGACGTTGGGCCCGTTGATCGGCGGCTGGATCATGGACCACAATTTGCCGCGCTGGGTGTTCTTTTCGTCCGTCCTGTTCATGGTGATGACGTCAGTGATGGCGCTGGCCAGCGAATGGCGCTTGCGCCGCCGATCGGCTTTGGCGCTTTCGTAGAGGTGGATTTGAAGCTGCGTGAGGCCGATGCCCAAACGAAGGGCGTGGTTCATCGCTTGGCTCGAGGGATTCTCCGGTCACGTCCGGGCGGTGGACTATGCATCTGCCGGGCCGTTGTTCCATCCCGAAATACTGGCATTTGGCACGCACCTCGCGGTAGCCAGTGCGCCCTGGACGATCACGGGGTTCAATCCTGACGGGGTGCCGTTTGACCGCCTGGACGCGCGACCTTCGTTTTTCACAGAACGGGCGACCGCTGGATAGGCACCCAGCGATTACCCGCACTGGGATTTCGACGACCCCACCTGGCCTTCAAGTTCCAGATGACCGAAGTTGAAAAGCGCATGCTGTTCCGCGACAATATGCTTGGCGTCTATACGTTCAGATAGACGCCGTTCTCTATTTGTCGCGATACGACGTCCATCCGTCGTCACGGCAGGACTGTTCCGGCCATCTCGCCTCGGACGTTTTGAAGCACGGAGGGCCGGACATGCGTTGGCACGATCGGCAATGGCAAGCGGTGGGAGTGTCCGGCCGTCGATGGCAGGCGTCGAAGCAAAGCGAATAGTTCAGTGCCCAGCCGCATGGTCTGTCTTCGTCTCCAGCGCCCGCAGGCAGATCGCCTCGAACTGATCCGCCACCCGCGACCACGAGAACCGCTCTTCCACCAGACGCCGGGCAGCCCCGGCGATCCGGGCCCGCATCGACGCATCCTTCAACAAGCCCAAGATTCGTCGCCGCGAACGCGTCCGCGTCATCCGCCCGCAGAAAGTCCTCTCCGTCGGTCACATCCAGTCCTTCGATCCCCAGCGTCGTCGAAACGACAGGCCGTCCCATCGCCATCGCCTCGAACGCCTTGATCCGTGTTCCGCTGCCCACAAACAGCGGGATCACATAGACATTCGCCTGCGGCGACATAGGGCCGAATATCATCGACGAATCCGGTCAGCGTGACATTCGAGTCCGCGTGACCCGAACCTTCTCCGCCAGTGAGGCCGGCGGATCCCGCCCAATGATGACCGCCCGCAGCCGCGGGCGCACTGCCAGCAACCGAGGCCAAACCTCGTCCAGCAGAAAATGGATCCCTTCGACATTCGCTGCCCAACTCATGGTGGCGACGTAAACACCAGCGTCCCGCCATCCGCCCCCGGAGTCGTGGTTCGCTCTCTGGCCCGTGCATCGCGAAGAAATCCAGATCGACGCCGGTATCGATCGCCTCAACCCTCGGCAGCCCATAGCCGCCGAGCCAGCACGTCTCGGTCGCGCGCCGAAACCGCCACCACTGTGTCGTATCGGACCAGACTTTCCTGTTCCAGCCGCTCCATTTTCCGGCTCTGATCAGCCCAGAGCAGACGCCAGATCCCGCTTTCCCGCTCGGCGTGCCGCTCGAAAATCTCGGCTTCCACGTTATGCGTGAACATCACCGAGGCGGTCTTGATCCGCGCCGGCATCAGCACATCCGCATGCGGAAAATCCACCACTACGACATCCGGCCGCTCGGCCAACGCCGGCCGCACGACGGCACTGCCAGCCACCGAGCGATCGGTCGCGGCCGCCACTGGCAATCGGCTCGCCAGTGCCATGCACCCGGCGTACCCGAGACCGCGCACGTTCCGGCCACCCCGAGAATCGGTCGCAAGCCGCTCTCGATATCCGCTGCGTACAGCGCCTGATCGGCAGGTGCCGGAGAAACCAAAGTCACGTCGAACGCGCCACCCTTCATCCCGCGGAGGATATTGCCGGTGCGGATTTTCCCGCCCTGGTCCATCGGAAACAAAAACCGCGGGCTGACAAAAAGCAGCCGAGGCCGAGTCACCAGCAGAGACCCTCATAGGTGATCCTGGGATGCGCTCGCAGGTCGGCCAGCCCGGCGAGATCGATCACTACATGGCCCGCCAGCCTGGCCAGCAGCTCGGGCCGATCTTCGGGCGCCACATGCCCGATGATCGCGACCTTGGTTCCCGACAAGGCCGCCTCGGGGCTGATTACCATCAGCCGCTCCAGATGCGGGATTTCCCTGATCGATATACGCCCGGTTCGACCCCATCAGGGTCGCGACCTGCACGAAGCGGTCGTAGATCCGCAGGTCGTAGCCCTTGCCCAGCAGCTTCTCGGCCAACATCACGAACGGCGACTCGCGCAGATCGTCGGTCCCCTGCTTGAACGCCAGCCCGAACAGCGCGACCGGTTGCCGGCCATGACGGGCCACCGCCTCGAAGGTGCGGTCGATGATCGCGGTGTTCGCCGTCATCAGATGGTTCAGCATCGGTGCGCCAGGTTCTTCTGGTCGGCCAGCGCCACGAAACTGCGCACGTCCTTCGGCAGGCATGATCCGCCGAACGCAAACCCCGGCCGCAGATAGGCCGGTGAGATGTTCAGCACCCGGTCCTCGCACAACAGCCGCAAGGCCTCCCGCGCGTCGACCCCATACGCGGCCAGGATCGCGCCGGCCTCGTTGGCGAAGGTCAGTTTCACCGCATGAAACACGTTGGAGATGTGCTTGACGCTCTCCGCCACGCGGAACGGCGCGACATGCACCGGGGCGTCGATCGCGGCGTAGATATCGCGCAGCACCGGGGCGTCGATCCCCCGGCGGCGCGCCGATCAGGGTGAACGGCGGCGAGCGGAAATCGCGCACGGAGGAGCCTTCGCGCAGGAATTCCGGGTTGCTGTAATACGCACACGCCATCGCCCAAGCCGCCGTCCGCTGGCTTCTTCCAGCAGCGGGATCACCCGATCCTCGCGCCGTCCCTGGCGGGACGGTGGAGCGCATCACTACCGCATGCGGCCCCGTTTTCGTCCGGATCGCCGCGCCGATCGCCTTGATCACGCCATCGACCGCGCCCAGGGAGACGCTGCCGTCCGGCCGCGCTCGGCGTGCCGACCGAGATGAACGAGACCTCGGTGCCATGCACCGCCGCCGCCACATCGTCCGTCGCGGTCAGCCGGCCTTGCTGCACCGCGCCGGCGATCAGCGTGTCGATCGCTTCCTCGACGATCGGGGAGCGGCCGGACGCCAGCATCGCGATCTTGTCGGGCGAGACGTCCACGCCGACGACCTCGTGGCCCAATTCGGCGAGGCAGCCGCAGGAGACGACGCCGACATAGCCGATCCCGAAGACGGAAATACGCATGCGAGGAAACCTTTGCCATTGGACGGTGGCGTTATGGCACGAAACCGCAAGGAATGGCATTGCTTTGCGCAGGCGGCCATTTAGGCTCGCAGTCAACAGGACATTGCCGGCATATCACGCCGTCATGGCATCGCTGGACCGACCTTCGAGAAACGAAAGGCAAACCATCATGTTATTCGCCGTGATTCGTCACGACAAGCCGAACAGTCTCGCCCTGCGGCTATCGGAAAGGCCCAGGCATCTGGAATATCTGAAGACCGTTCTCGACAAGATCATGTACGGCGGCGCGCTGCTGGACGACGAGGGTAAACAGATCGGCTCCATGCTGATCATCGACGTCGCCGATCAGGGCAGCCGCCGACGCCTTCGCCGATCGCCGATCCCTACGTCGAGGCCGGATCTGTTCGCCAGCACCTCGGTCCGGCCAGTTCCGCCCGGTGTTCAAGGATGGCGCCTGGCTCTAAGGTGCACTGTCCAATCGCATAGATCACGTTTCTGGACGTTCCGCTCCGCCCGAATCACGGTCTAGGGCGTCCCCTGCGACCTCGACCGCCGGACTCGCTGATTCCATGAAATAGTCCAGCACCTCCACGCAGCGGGCCGCGGCACGCTGAACAGGATAGCCCTGTGCCTCGGTGCAGCCCGGTCGCCCGAATAAGGTCGAGCTGGTCGATCGTCTCGATTCCCTCGGCGGTCGTGGTGATATTGAGTTTGTTGGCGAGCGCCACGATCGAACTGACGATTGCCGCGCAATCCGCCCGCGTCGCCATTTCGCGGACGAAAGACTGATCGATCTTGATTTTGTCGAACGGGAAGGTGCGCAGATAGCTCAGCGACGAGTAGCCCGTGCCGAAATCGTCCAGCGCGATGCGCAGGCCCAGCGCGTGCAGCCGGAACAACAATGCGAGCGTGCTCTCGTTGTTCTTCAACAAGGTCGTTTCGGTGATTTCCAGTTCCAGCCGGTTCGCCGGCAGCCCGGAGGCGTCCAGTGCCGCGGCGACGATTTCGACGATATCGCCGGTGTCGAACTGCGCGCCCGACAGGTTGACCGCGACCTTGACATCGTCGGGAAGTCTTCATCGCATCGGTGCAGGCCCGGTTCAGGGCCCAGCCGCCGATTGATCGGATCAGGCCGGTCTCCTCGGCGATCTGGATGAACTGGGCGGGGGAGACGGTGCCGCGGACCGGGTGGTTCCAGCGGATCAGCGCCTCGAAGCCGGCGATGCGGTTGCTGCCCAGGTCCCAGAGCGGTTGGTACAGCAGTTCGAACTCCTGCCGCTCCAGAGCGCCCCGCAGGTCCTCCTCGATCGCGAGCCGCGAGAGCAACTGGCGTTCCATGTCGGCCTCGAACAGGCTGCAAACCCCGCGTCCCTTGCGCTTTCGCCTGATAGAGCGCCATGTCGGCATTCTTCAGCAGCGTGTCCGCATTCATCTCTCCGTCGCCGGCTAAAGCGATGCCAATGCTGGCCCCGACGATGACCGTGTGTCCTGCCAATTTATACGGCATGCCCAGCGCACTGATGATTCGCTGCCCGAGAAGCTCAGCGGCGGTCGGCAGATCGGTCGACTCGAACGCGATGGCGAACTCGTCGCCGCCCAGGCGGGCGACGATGTCGGCGCTGCGCAGGCAGCTCAGCAGCCTGCGGCCGGCGGCCTCCAGCAGGGCATCGCCAATCGGGTGACCTAGCGTATCGTTGACATGCTTGAACCGGTCCAGATCGAGATAGAGCAGGGCCAGCCCGGTGTCGCGATGCGCCAGGTTGCTGATCATCTCGTCCAGCCGGATCCGGAACAGAACACGGTTTGGCAGTTTCGTCAGCGCGTCGTGGTGGGCGGCGAAGCGGATATGTTCCTCGGCACGGCGCTGTTCCGACACGTCTTCATAGGTTGCGATCCAGCCACCATCCGCGATCGGCCGTTGTGATACTGATATGGACTGGCCTCCTTCGCCGCTGACGACGAATGTTCCGGACTGGCGGGCGTCGGCCAGGCCGCGCTGCTTCAAATGAATGTTGTCGACCATCTCGGCGGGCAGTCCGCCGGCGGACCTCAGGCGAACGAAGATCTCGTCCGTTGGCAGACCGGGGGTGAACGCCGACGGATCGACCGCAAACAGGTCTAGGAAACGCTTATTGTAGACGATCAACCGCTGGTTGCGGTCGGTCATCAGCAAGCCCCTGGGACATGTTGTTCAGCGCCGCATCAAACAGCACATTTTGGATATGCAGCGCCCGGTCACGTTCCCGCAATGCGACGTTCTGCTGCTGCACCTCCTCCATCGCGTGCCGAGCGCGCTCGTTGGCGGCGGCCAGACTTGCCAGGGCCCGCTTTATGTCGGTGATATCAGTGCGTATCCCGACAGTGCCGCCACCCGGTATTTTCCGTTCCGTGACCAGTGCCCAGCGGCCGTTCGGCAGTTCTCGCTCCATCGGCCCATGGTTCTGCAGATGCCAGGCGACGGTGGCTTCCACGAATGCCTCGATGTCATCTCCGGCCTCCGGATACTGGCCGAGCTGGGCGCCGCCGCGGATGATGTCCTCAAACCGGGCGCCGGGGTGGATGAACTCGGCACTGATTTCATACATGTGGCGAAATTGCTGGTTGCACAGCACCAGCCGGTCGTCGCTGTCCCACATGACGAAGCCGTCCGACATCGACTCGATGGCACTTTCCAGCACGGCCCTGGCCCGGCTGCGTTCAGTGTCGGCTCGCTCCCGCTGGCGCCGCGCGGCGGCCAGCGTCAGCGCGAGGCGCGGACAGCAGCACGAGCGCAATGGCACCACGGCGATCATGCGGTTTCGGTCGCGAACCCAGTCCGCCATCGCGGTCTTCAGATCGAGTGTCAGAGCGATCATGACATCCGGATATAGGCTCGCCCGAGCGACGCCGATCGTGGGTGCCTGGATCCGATTGCTGGGTACCATGAAGGCGACGCCGTTCGCCTGGATTTGGCTGATGGCGTTGGGCTCGTGGCTTGCCGATTTGCATTTCGTCATACGGCTGGCTGACCAGGAGTTCGCCGTTCGCGGCGCTCCAGTGCGATCCGCAGCCCGGGTATTTCGCCGACTGCCGAGAACAGGACCGTTACGAGGGGCAGCGGAACCTCCGCCACTGCGTCCAGCAGACCGACACCGGGAACGGAGACCTGTCGCACGACGAGAAGGACCCAGTCCCCGGTAACCGGGTTGCGAAGCGGGCCGCCGACAACGGCGGTTCCGCCGGGCGCTGTGCCCGACAGGTTCAGCACATCGACCGGAAAGTTGCCGTTCCAGGGGTTGGGCCGAGCCGACGCCCAGACGTGGCCGTCGGGACGCATCATGATGATGTCGCGAAACGCGAAAGTCTGGAAGTTGAAGCCACGCAACAGGCGGCCGGCGGACGAGGCGTTAACCTCCTGCCCCTCCCTGGCGACCGTGGAGAACAGCGTCGGCAGGCTGACCAGGGCACCATCGACCTGGAGCAATTGGCGATTGACCACGCTTTCGACGATCAGTGCGGCATTCTGCAGAGTAGCGTCCGCCGCGTTCAGCGCGGTCTGCCGTGTCCGTTCGAGCAGAAACCAGGAGCCGCCGATCAATGTTGCATAAGCAAGGCAGATACAGAACGCGACGACGGCTGCAAAGGGATGACGCCTGCTCATGCGGGCGGTCCCGACTGCGGACCGCAAACGGGCGGATCGGCTCGTCCAACCAATACAGGCAAGTCAATCATTAGTCCATGCTTCCTGGCAATCCACTCCGGAGCAACATTGTAAGTGCGGCGACGGCCAATCGATATTCTCCCGGCGGAAAGCGTTCGGAGCAGTGCTGGTTCCTCCGATCAGGTTACGGCATGGTAACATAAAAACTCGGCCCGAATATGCTATCGGCGTCTCTTTGACGATTGGCAAGGTTACTGCATCTGGCCGATTTGGCTCGCAGACGTCAAGAATAAACTGCACTTATTCGTTGTTTCAGCATTCATTGATCTCCGCATTCCGGAATTTTGTTTTGATTTAGCTGGATGCGATTCATTGTATATTGCATATCAGCGTAACCCTGCATCGAAGATGGGATCGTCAAATGAATGTCGCCATGGACTCGCAATCGTCGCGATTTTGTGATGAAACTGGAGAAACGAAGCAAGGTCCCGTTCCGGCAGACCGGTTGTCTGACATGACAATCGTGGCCGCTCGGAGAATGCCGTTCCAAGCGCTGGCAGAAACTCTTGATATCACTGTCAGAAGCCCGACCATGCGCGACGTTTCCAATCTGGCTGCGCTGTTTTCGGAGATGCAGAGCCATTATCGGCGTCCTGTCACGGATGAGCAGGCGATCGAAGCGGCGGCGCTCGCCTGCCAACCGGTCCGTTCGACATTCGACCCGAGGGTACTGATCGCCATTGCAGACGACTCGATCGCCGGATCGATCGTATTGAACGTAACCTTTCCGGCCTTCGAACTTACCCGCGCGCTGTACATCCGCGACCTTTATGTCGCAAGATCGATGCGGCGCCGTGGCGTCGGGCAGAGACTCGTGAAGGCCGCCGCGCATCTAACCTATGCGCAAGGATATTCCGCGCTCGACTGGACCACGGAGACCAACAACGCCGCCGCCCGGGAGATGTACGAATCATGTGGTGCGCGTGTGTTGGCGCGGACTTATTACCGCCTGGCGCGGGAGGATATGGATCCCAAGGCCTAATCGCACGGTTGGGAAGGCAAAGCAGCGATCCTCAAAACTGGACAGGATTTGGCTGTATTCGTAGCAGATCAGGAATCGCGCATCGGTGCCCCCAACCAGCCGATCAAAGAACAGGCCCTGCACCAGGTAGACGTGCCGGTATCGTTCTTGAGCCGGTCATCGCGAAGGCGAACTCGGGGCCTGACGGTGGTGTCGGCGTCAATCCCTGATTGCCAGGATGATGCCGGCGACCACGAGACCCAGTGAAACGAGCTGACTCATCGTCAACGGGTCGCCAAGTGCCACTGCCGATGCCGCCACGCCGACAACCGGGGTCAGAAGGGTTCCGATCGCGGCGTTCGAGTGCTTGAGCCTCCTGACTCGCCGCAAACCACAGCAGATAGCACATGCCCATCGAGATAAAGGCGGTGTAAGCCAGCGCGACCCAGCCAATCAGCGGCAACGCCGTGAGATGCGCTCGTTCGAACCCCAGACCGGCGCCCAGCAGCGGTATGCATCCCAGCAAAACCTGCCAAGCGGTCAGCGCGACCCGCGGCAACGGGATAGGCATGCGCTTTGAGAGAACCGTGCCAACGCGAACAGAACCGCCGCCGACAACGCGATGGCGACGCCAGGGAACCTGGCCGCATCCAGTTCGACATTGGCGCCCCCAACCAGAATAACCACCCCGAAGATGCCCAGGACGATCGCCCCGATCTGTCGTGGAACAGGTCGTTCGCTCAACATCGGCCACGCCAGCAGTGCGGCCCAGACCGGCATGGTATAGGCGAGCGTCGCAGCCTGTCCGGCCGGAAGCCATAGCAACGAGGCGGTCGTGAGACCCATCCAGGCGCTGACATTCAGCAGGGCCGCAACGACCAAGCGCCCCCATAGAGGGCGCGGGACAATGAGCGTCTCGCCAATGCACGCGGCGACGGCGAACAGAGCCGCACCTGCTACCAGGCCGGACACGCCACGAGCCGACAGTGGTGGGCAGGTCGTCAGCAGGAACTTCGTGGCCGGCCAATTGAGCCCCCAGCCCAGCGCCGTGCAGACGATGCAGGCAAGCCCCACAAGTCGAACTCGCGAGCCGGCCGGTAAAGTCGGGCTGCTCACCAACCTTGCGACGCGGATGGCCTGTTGCGTTGGCGCGGTCTGCATGTCGTCCCCTGCATAAGCTTGCGCGACGTGGCAGTTTTCTATCGACAATGCAATGAAATATCGTGCAACATGGGGGATTTTGCCGCGTTGGCCGTCCGGCGGAAATCGGGGACCTGGCTCGCTGGCGTCCGGCCGAAAAGCCCTTCGGATTTGCAATTGCTCCCTCAGCAGAATCTCGCTATTAGATAAGTATGGTAACGAGATGCGCATGCAAGCAATGCTGGGCACCACTTGGGACTTGGGAACATAATGCGTCATCGTGAAACGAAATGGCTTGCGATTTACTTCTGTCAGCCGTCTGCGTCGTGGCCGGCGTGGGAGTGCTAGGCGGATACTTTGCCGTTTCTCCCACGTTTGCTGCTGACGGCGCAATTCAGCTTAAGGTTGTCGGCGGCCTGGCCGGGGTCAGCCAGTATACCAAACTAGAGGAACCATTCTGGACGCAGGAAGTCCCAGCAATTGACGGATGGCCGCGTTCAGGCGGAAATTCACCCGTTTGACCGCAGCGGCCTGCCGGGCCAGGAAATGTTGCAGTTGATGCGGCTCGGCGTGGTGCCGTTCGGCACCGCGCTTCTGGCACTGGTGTCCGGCGATGAGCCGGAATTGAATGCGGTCGATCTGCCAACGCTCAATCCGGACATGGCGTCTCTGAGAAAGACCGTGGAACTGTATCGCGACCAATTGCACGATACGCTTCAACAGAAATACGGGATCGAACTGCTCGGCATCTACGCCTACCCCGCTCAGGTGCTGTACTGCGCGCAAGAGCTTCAAGAACCTAAAGGATCTCGCGGGACGCAAGGTGCGGACGTCTTCGGTGGGCCAATCGGAGATGATGTCGGCGTTGGGAGCGATCCCGATCGTGACGCCGTTTTCGGATATCGTGAATGCGATCAAGACCGATGTGGTCGACTGCGCGATCACCGGCACCATGAGCGGCGGCGAGATCGGACTGCCGAACGTAACGTCCTACATATCGCCGATGTCGATAAGTTGGGGCTTGTCGTTTTTCGGCGCGAACAAACTGGCGTGGGATCAGTTGCCGCCCGACATCCGCGTCGCACTGCGGAGCGGCATCCACAAACTGGAACTGTCAATCTGGGATGCCGCCGATCGTGAAACCGCCAGCGGCCTCGCCTGCGATATCGGCTCCAGCGCGTGCGCCGGCGGACGGGCCTTCCACATGAATCTTGTGCCGATCACGACAGAAGACGAAGCGCTACGCAAGCAACTGTTGACCAAGAGCATACTACCGAAATGGATCCAGCGCTGCGGCAATGAGTGCGTGACCGCATGGAACGGGACGTTGGGAAGCGCGCTGGGGATCCAGGCCACCGCGGAACAGTGACCGCGATAAAATTAGGTTTTGCCAAGAGGCCATCCTTGCCAGGATAGAGCGCGCATCTACCTGTGCGCCGCGGTAGCTGCGCGATACCGATGGAGAACCTGGCGATGGATTTTCTGTGCTACCTGCATGAAGGCTGGCACCCGCTCATCCGCCCGGCCGAACCGACCCGCCCGTGGATGGACGCAACGCCCGAGGCCTTCGCCTATCGCTGTCTGCCGCTGAACATCGCCAACGCGCACGGCTGGGAAATCCTCACCCCGCCGGGTTCGAAGCCTATTGGCGCGGCGGCGCATCGACCGCCGACGTGATTGTCCGGTCGGACACCGGGATGCCGTCCGCGTCGCGCCGGTGTCGCTATTCGGGCAGGCGACACTCACTATCCACATCCAGGGCCTGTTTCGCACCCCGCCGGGCTGGAACCTGTTCGTCGGCGGCTCGCCCAACAGTGCCAAGGACGGCATCGCCCCGCTGTCGGGTGTCATCGAGACCGATTGGTCACCCTACACCTTCACCATGAACTGGCGCTTCACCCGCCGGAACCATTGGGTCCGGTTCGAGGCCGGTGAGCCGATCTGTTTCATCCAGCCGACCCAGCGCGACGCCCTGGAACGAATGAACCCCAAATTCGTGCCGCTGAACGACAATCCCGATGCGGCCCGGCAGTTCGCCGCGTGGAGCCAGTCGCGCAACAGCTTCCAGGCCCAGGTCGCCGAAAAGCCGCCGTCCGCCGGGGCGGACCAATGGCAGAAGCGCTACTACCGAGGCCTGGACATGGACGACAAACCGGGCGTTCCGGACCATCGAGCCAAGCTGCGCCTGAAGCCCTTCGTGCAAGGCGCGCCGAAGCGGCCACGCCGCCGTTGACGGTCGACGCGGACCGGCTGGAAAAGGCGATCGCGGCACTGATAGCCTCGGTCCGCGTCGGCACCGCTTCGATGCCAAGCTGCTCATCGCCGCCGGATTGCCTCCGGCGCTCGTCGACAGATCAGCGGCGCAGCCTGTGCGTACGTCCCCAAAGGCCAATGCGTAGGCACGACTCCGGTCCAGGCGTTGGCCAACGGCGGATGGCCTGGGCCGTCCCTCCGTCAGGTTATGCTGCTGTTCGAAAGAGGTGCCGGTAGCACGGTTGGCAGGCCTGCCCGATTGGTCCGCGGCGCGTCGGGCCACGGACTTGCCACCCACCCGCCCACTGGATTCAGTCATGTCCCCCACGCGATAACTCGTTTGCGGCGCGGCATGGATTCGCGCTAGACGACCGGACATCCCCGTCCGACCGGAGCAAGCCGCACCCATGCCCGTCCTGTCCGACCGCTGGATCCGCCAGATGGCGCAGGACCACCGCATGATCGAGCCGTTCGTCGAAGCGCAGAAGCGCGACGGCGTCATCAGCTATGGCCTGTCCAGCTACGGCTACGACGCGCGCATCGCCGACGAATTCAAGATTTTCACCAATATCAACTCCGCGGTGATCGACCCCAAGGCGTTCGCGCCGTCCAGCTTCGTCGACCGCAAGACCGACGTCTGCATCATCCCGCCGAACAGTTTCGCCCTCGGCCACACCGTCGAGTATTTCCGCATCCCGCGCGACGTCCTGGTGATCTGCCTGGGCAAGTCCACCTACGCCCGCTGCGGCATCATCGTGAACGTCACGCCGCTGGAGCCCGAATGGGAAGGCCAGGTGACGATCGAAATCAGCAACACCACGCCGCTGCCGGCCAAAATCCATGCCCATGAGGGGATCTGCCAGTTTCTCTTCCTGCAAGGGAATGAGGCGTGCGAAACCAGCTACGCCGACAAGGCGGGCAAATACATGGGTCAGCGGGGCACCTCCTGCCAGAGGATGTAAGGACGCAAATGGATCGTATCCGAATTCGCGGCGGCCGCCCGCTTGTCGGGCGAGATCAAGGTCGGCGGCGCGAAGAACGCGGCCCTGCCGCTGATGGCCGCCGGCCTGCTGACCGACCAGCGTCTGGTGCTGACCAACGTGCCGCGCCTGGCCGACGTGCAGACCATGACGCTGCTGCTGCCCCAGCACGGCATCGCGGTCGATCCCGTCACCAATGACGGCCGCACCCTGTCGCTCGGCGGCGCGATCACCAACACCGAGGCGCCCTACGACATCGTCCGCAAGATGCGCGCCTCCTTCCTGGTGCTCGGCCCGTTGCTGGCGCGCGTCGGCGAGGCGCGGGTGTCGCTGCCCGGCGGCTGCGCCATCGGCGCTCGGCCGATCGACCTGCATCTGAAGGGGCTGGAGCAGTTGGGCGCCCGCATCCTGCTCGAAGGCGGCTACATCGACGCCCGGGTGGACGGCCGCCTGAAGGGCGCCACCATCGTCTTCCCGTTCGTCTCGGTCGGCGCCACCGAAAACCTGCTGATGGCGGCCTCGCTCGCCGAAGGCCGCACCGTCCTGGCGAACGCCGCGCGCGAACCGGAGATCGGCGACCTGGCGGCCTGCCTGGTGGCGATGGGCGCCCGGATCGAAGGCATCGGCAGCGACAAGCTCACCATCGACGGCGTCGAGCAGCTTGCACGGCGCGGAACACGCCATCATCCCGGACCGCATCGAAACCGGCAGCTACGCCTGCGCCGCCGCGATTTCCGGCGGGTCGGTGTTCCTGCGCAGTGCCCGCCTGGACCATCTCGGCGCCACCGTGCGCATCCTGCGCGAAGCCGGCGTCGATATTGCCGAGAAGCCGGACGGGCTGATGGTCAAGCGGCTCAACGGGCTGCACGGCGCCGACGTCATGACCGAACCCTATCCGGGCTTCCCCACCGACATGCAGGCGCAGTTCATGGCGCTGATGTCGGTGGCCGACGGCGCTTCGATGGTGACCGAAACGATCTTCGAAAATCGCTTCATGCATGTTCCCGAACTGAACCGCATGGGCGCGCGGATCAACGTTCATGGCGCCTCGGCGATCGTGCGCGGCGTGCCCGGCGCTGTCGGGCGCGCCGGTCATGGCGACCGATTTGCGTGCGTCGCTGTCGCTGATCCTGGCCGGACTGGCGGCACAGGGTGAAACCATCGTCAATCGGGTGTATCACCTGGACCGCGGCTATGAAGCGGTCGAGCAGAAGCTCGCCGCCTGCGGCGCGGATATCGAACGGATCCTGGTTAGGCCGGCTTTTTCCGGGCTGACCGTCCAGCCTGAAAATGGTCTGGCTCTTTGTTTGATCGCGTGATTCACACGCCTTGGACCGTCCGCCCGGCATGATCATGCTCGTAAGGACACATACCATGCGTATCGACGCCATAGCCATCGGCAAGAACCCGCCGGAGGACGTCAACGTCATCATCGAGGTCGCCATCGGCGGCGAACCGATCAAATACGAAATGGACAAGGAAGCCGGCACGCTGGTCGTCGACCGCTTCCTCTACACCCCGATGCGCTATCCCGGGAATTACGGCTTCGTGCCGCACACGCTGTCCGACGATGGCGATCCGATCGATGTGCTGGTGGCCAATACCCGCCCGATCGTCCCCGGCGCGGTGATCAACGTGCGTCCCGTCGGCGTGCTGAAGATGATGGACGAGAGCGGCGGCGACGAGAAGATCATCGCCGTGCCGTCGCCAAAGCTGACCCAGCGCTACGTCAACGTCCACAACTACACCGACATGCCCTCGATCACGCTGGAGCAGATCCAGCACTTCTTCGAGCACTACAAGGATCTGGAACCCGGCAAGTGGGTCAAGCTCCTGGGCTGGGGCGATGCCGGCGGAAGCAAAGGCGCTGATCGTGGAAGCGATCGATCGCGCGCGATCCGCCAAGGGCTGACCAGCGCAGGCTGGCCCCGCCCGCCAAGAGCGAAGCGCCCCGAGAATGCCGTCAGGCGTGGACGCAGAGGAGGCTATCGCTCAGCAATCCGTTGCTGCCGATACTTGTCGCTGACGGTACGAATGTTCAGTAGTTCGCGCCGAACCTCGGCATTTTCATCGTCTGTGCCTGGGTATCGCGAACCATCCGGGGCCACCCAGTAACAAGTTTCTGCCTCGGAATTGATGATTTTCTGCCAGTCTTGGGGTCGGTTCATCTTGACTGGACCTTCTGAAGGAGTTCCGAGCTTTGCGATCGCGCGGGCGACATCACAGAGCGTCATTGCCGGTGGAACAGGCAATTGCCCCGTCATGCGGCAGTCATATACCACACAATCGGGTTCAGGTGCAGGTCGACAAAGTCGCTGGCAGGGTTACCAGGATCGCGCAAACGGCAGAGCCCGGATGCAGAGCGGATCGGGGCACAGCGTGAGTTCGATTTCTCGGGTTGTCAGAACTCCCAGGCGGCTAGGGGTCGGACTTCTTGCAAAATGCGTCCAACGTGCGTGTTTCAACGCGCGGCCCCTGGAAATCCGCCGCGATGTTCTCGTACAGCCGTGCCGCAGACTGGTAGAAGCCGTCGCCGATTTGCCCTTGTCCGACGAATGCGGCGATTTCTTCCATCTCCGCGACCCAGCGGTAGGCCTTGCTGTGCATCTTCGGCATCTGGCTCGTCAGCCATTTCAGCAGTGCCGGCTGGCTGACCTTCATCTCCGTCGATCAATGCGTCAACGGTGCCGGCACGCGTGGCGGCCAGCATCATCGTGGCGCCCAACGCCGTGAAGCCCTTGGTGATCCCGGCATAAGACATCTTCATCGCCGAGGCCGCGCCGACAGGTCCGGGCTGCACCGGCATCGACAGGCCATATTGCTCCAGCACCGTGACCGTTCCGGCATCCGGCCCTGACAGATAGATCCGCGTCCTGCTGGAATCCTGTTCGGGCGGCGGCCCGATAATTCCGCCATCGACGAAGCGGGCGCCGGATTCCCGCACCACTCGGTCGATCCGCAACACGGTCTCGGGGCTTACGGCATTGCAGTCCACGTAAACCGGCTTGCGGGTTACTGCGCGCATAGCCGGCGACAGGCTTTCGGCCAAAGCCAGCGCCTCGCCCGGCGGCACGATGGACAGGATGAAATCCGCCTCGGCGATTTGGTCGTGCGAGGCGTCGGTCAAGCCCGCCGCCTGGGCTCGCGCCACCGAGGCTGCCGAACGCCCAGCCAGCAAGGTCCGCACCTGAACGCCCGCCGACGTCAGCCTCTGGGCGACGGCGCTTCCCATCATGCCGGGGGCGATAACCGCGACAATCGGTGGCATTTGTCATCCTCCTTGCTTCACTTGGCAAGGATGCCCTGGCCCCTGAGCAAACGGAAGGCTGAGCGAAAAAGACCTCACACCGATCGGGTAACGCGCCGGTGCCCGCGCAGGCTATGCGCGCAGCCAAGGCCATGGCAACGACCGATCTGGCGCGATATCCTAGATGCTCGGGAGCGGGCTCGTCTGACGGCGATCGGAGCACAACTCCTCACGGCGCTCGCGAAATGCGCCAAGCCCCAGGTGAAGAGCCGCGATGCCCGTTTTCTGAAGGTCGCTGTGCGACCCCAAAATCCAGAGCACCGCCGGCTTGCCTTCGGTGTCGATCCCCGTGCTCGTCGCTAGCCTACGCGGATGGAAGCCGCTTCGGGTCCCTTGGCGCCCTGGACAACATCCATCCAAATGGTCTGGCCTTCGGCAAGCTGCATCACGCCGGCCCGCTGCAGGGCGGATGCGTGAACGAAGACGTCCTTCCCACCTTCGGACGGCGCCACGAAACCGAAGCCTTTGGTCGCATTGAACCACTTCACGGTACCCTGCATTTCCACCGAAGGGCCGGTTGGCGCACCACGGCGCGGAGCGGCCCCGCGATCAGCGCCGCCAAACCCGCCGCCACCCGCGCGGTGGCGAAGCCACCACCGCCGGAGCCCCGCGAGGCACCGCCGCGGCTGGCGGTCGGCGTGGCCGTGCTCTCGTCGACGGAAAGCACCTCCGACACTTGGCGACCCTTTTGTCCCTGACCTATTCGCACCCGCAGAGTTGCGCCTGGGCTAACGGCATTGTGGCCGGATTGGTTGAGCGTGTTGGCGTGCAGGAACGCATCGCCCGAACCATCGGACAGCGCCACGAAGCCGAACCCTTTTTCCGGGTTGAACCACTTGACGGTTGCGTCATGCTCGGGGCCAAAACCCGCCGAGGAGGGCCAGGATGGTGCAGCCCGCGGCATGTCGCCTGGCGGAGCACGATCAAAGCTGAAGTCATCATCGAAGCCGCGGCGCCGGCTTGGGCGTCCGCGGCCGCGGTTGGTCATGTTCAAGAGAAAATCGTCCCTATTATCATACGCGTTGTTCAAGGCAACCTATACCCGCGAAGGCTAGATCACCGGTTTGCTCCCGTCCGGACACGCTAACCTGGGAGAATATAGCAACCTCCCCGGGCATCGCATACCGTACACAAGTCGTCACTACAGGCCGTCCACTATACAATTTGGGGCGGCGCGCGCCAGAATTGGTGAGGATAATCGCAAACATCAAAGTTCTTCTTGTTTTTGTCAAAACGCGGCGGTGCCCTGCGCGGAGGGGCACCTGTCACACCATAGCCTCGGTGAACGGCGATAGCCTATCACAGTCACCGGGGCGGGATACCTTGGGCTTGCCTCCCTCGAGGATCCGATTGCCGGCCGCGTGGGGTGCGTGACCGACGTTCCTGATGCCATCGCCAGTGCGGACGCGCTCATACGGGTGTGGTTTCGACGCGTTTAAGCGTTTGATTCGGCTTCCATTTCATCCAAATCGTCGACGCTGATCGACTCCGGCCAGCGTCCAGCAATGTTTCCGCCCGAACCGCCTCGATCTGCTCGACACCGCGCAGTTTCCGGCCCACCGCCCGAGTGCGCACCCGAGCCTTGTCGATAGTGGCAGAGAAGGTGCCGGCTTGTTTGGCGAGCCGCTCGAGCACCTCATCCATCTTCAGCATCTCCGTCCGGGTGGCGCCGAGCAGGTCGCGGATCTGGTCGGCCTTGTGCTCCAGCGCCAGTGTCACGAAGCCGAGATGGATGGTCCGAAGCAACGCCGGGAACAGCGTCGGCCCCATCAGCAGCACGCGGCACTCGCGGCCGATGTCATCAACCAACCCGGGAATGCGGGCTACCTCGGCATACAGTGCGTCGGTCGGCAGATAGAGGATCGCGAACTCCACGGTCACCGGCGGGGCGATGTATTTGGCGGCGATCTTGCGCGCCTCATCGCGCACCCGGCGCTCGAGCATTCGGGTCGCGGTCCGTTCGGCCTCAATGTCGCCGGCCTCCGAGGCGGCCAGGAGGCGATCGTAATCCTCGATCGGGAACTTCGAGTTGATCGGCAGGACCGGGCGAATTTCGCCCCGCATGGGCATGATGACCGCGAACTCGACGACATCGTCACTGTCCGGACGGACCTTCTTGTTGGTCTCGTAGGCGCCGGGCGGCAGGATGTCATCGAGCATCGCCTTCACCTGAGTCTCGCCCCACCCGCCGCGCGTTTTGACATTGCTGAACAGCCGCTTGATGTCGCCGATCTGCGCAGTCACCGCCTGTACGTCGCCCATGGCCTTCTGCACCGCGGCGAACTGGTCGATGACCCGGTTGAAACTCTCGCCCATCTGCTTCTCGACGGCGGCGTGAAGCTGCTCATTCACGGTCTTGTGGATTTCGGCGAGCTTCGCCTCGTTGCCTTCGCGCAGTTCGCGCAGCTTGAGGTCCAGCAACTGGCGGACGGTCTCGAATTGGGTGCCGGTGTGTTCGATGGTCTTTGCCTGGCCCTCGGCCAGTGCCAGCCGGAGGTCACCCTGATCGCGCGACAGAGTGGTTCGGATCTGTTCGGTGGATACATCGAGAGCGCCGCGCAAGCCGGCCAACCGCTCGGCGCCGGTTGTCTCGGTCGGTCCGGATGGCGTTGCGGGTGGTTTCGTTCTCCGCGCGCAGGCCAGCCTGGGTCTGTTCGGCGAGGAGCCGCAGAGCCTGGAGTGCGTGGGCCTGGCGCAGGATCATGACGCAGCCGGTCCCGCTCGCCACCAGGGTCACAGCCAGTAGGATCAGGATCAGATATTCCATCGCTTATATACCGCGCGTTGCCCTCGCCTATTCATACGCGAAGGGGCGGAGTTGCCCCACGCTCGGCGAGCGGAATTTAGGACATCCTTCTTGCCATGCCGGACCCAACGCACGCAGCAACTGCTTTGCCTGGTCCGGTCCGACAGAATGCCTCGCGCGGCTGGAGGCGATGCCTGATCAAACGATCGCTTGATCGAAGTCGTTCAAGGCCTGCGGGTCAGCGGGGCCGCATCGGCACGCTTTCGAACAAGGGCCCCAAGCCCTCGGCGACGGTGAGGTGCGCAAGGACAGCGTCACGCAGCTTCGGATAGGGCATTTCCGCGAGCATCGCCGTCTGTATCGCCGCCATCACCTCGCCTGCCTCGGAGCCGATCATCGTAAAGCCTACGATCCGATCGTCCTCTGCCTCAACGAGCACTTTCATGAATCCCTCAGTTTCGTCGGTCGCCGTCGGTCCTTAGGACTCTGCGCATCGGCAGCTTTGCCACGCGGACGGGGACGCCCTGGCGCTGCGCCTCGCCCTCGGACAGGCCGACGCGGGCGAGCGGCGGATCCGTGAACACAACATGCGGAATGAGCCGATCACTAGTCTTGCGGTTTCCACCAGCCATGTTGTCACGGACGATCCGGAAATCGTCGACAGACACATGCGTGAACTGCGGGCTGCCGGCGCATTCGCCGATCGCCCAGACGCCGGAAGCGGTCGTCTGCAGCCGCTCGTCGACCTGGATAAAGCCGCCCGCGTTCAGTGCGATTCCGGCCTTGTCGAGGCCAATATCCTGCGGTATTCGCCGATCCGGCCGACCGCAACCAGCAGATGACTGCCTTCGATCGTCCGTTCTCGCGGATGCCGGCCGGACGGTCACCGAAACAGATTCTCCGTTCAGTCCATCGACACGGAGAGGTCGGGCGTTCAGGAGGATCTCGATGCCTTCAGCGCTCAAAACCCTATGCATCTCGCCGGCGACATCGGCGTCCTCGCGTCCCATGATCTGTGGGCCGGGTTCGATAATCGTCACGCGGCTGCCGAAGCGGCTATAGGCTTGCGCCATTTCGATACCGGTATAGCCGCCGCCGAGCACGATCAGATGCGGCGGCACGTCGTCGAGTTCGAGCGCCTCGATATGGGTGAGCGCGCGGCAGTCCCTCAGGCCCGGAATATCTGGCATGGCGGCATGCGAGCCGACGTTGACTACAATCTCATTGCCGGCAAGCACGCGCGTGCCGCCTTCATTCAGCGCGACCTCGATCGTTTTCGGGCCGATGAAACGGCCGCTGCCCATGACGAGTTCGGCACCCGTTTGCTTATAAAGATTGAGATGGAGCTCGATCTCACGATCGATCATGTCCTGCTTGCGGCGCCGCACCTGCGCCATGTCGGTTCTCACTCCATCGGCGCGGGTGCCGAAGCTGGCTGCATTCCGAACGAGATGGGCTACCCTCGCGCTCCACACCTCGTTCTTGGAGGGCAGACACGCCACGGCGGGGCAGGAGCCGCCGACCCACTGGCGCTCCACGACGGCAACCTTTTTTCCGGACCGCCCCAGATGCCAGGCAAGCTGCTTGCCGCCCTGGCCGCTCCCCAGGATGACGACGTCGAAAGTTTCAGACTGAGACATGGTTATTTCCTTTCTGCTGATCTCCAAGCTGGGCGCCCGCGACCGTTTGGCCCTGACGCCGCTGCCAGGAACGACGAATGGCACTCAAGTGGCCTGTTTGAGGGTCGGCCGACTCGCACGCGCTGCGTGCTGCAGACTAGCATGCGGCGCTTTTGCATCAGGTTAGCTGCCCCGCGCCAAACCATGCCGTAACGAGCCGCGTCAAGCAGGGTGACGCCTATCGACATCTCCGTGTCGCGCGATGAGCTGGTCGGCGACGTCATTCAGGTCATCTCCAACGATCTGCGGCTGAGGGCCAACCCCAGAATGTCGTTGCCGACGCGCTTGATCAGTGCGGCTTCCCAGCCGGCCGCCACGGCACCAAGCGTATCCCATGTATGGCACGCGATGAGACAGAGCTGCGAGGGTTCCACCCCGAGTTGCCTCTCGACGTAGGCGTAGGCCTGGCGCGACGGCTTATGGTGCTTCACGCCATCCGCGCTGAAACGCCGCTCGAAAAGATCGACAATGCCGCCATGTTCAAGCTGGCGAGTTTGCACCTCGAGCAGATTGTCGGTGAGCGTGAACAGACGGAAACCTGCATTCGCGTAGCTTGGCAAGCGCTGCCGGCACCTCCCGGTGTGGCGGCATCGTCGAAAACTTCTCCTTGAGCTCTTCCTTGTCGGCGTCATCGATTTTGATGCCTTGCGTGTCCGCCAGCATCTTCATCACGGCCGAGCCGATATCTGTGAACGGAACGTAGCAACCGGCCACAGTCAGGGCCGCGGAATACATGATGAAATTGGCGAACCAGAGGCGCATGGCCGCTCTTGTCGCCGAAGATGCGCTGAAAAATCGGCTCCATTGTTTGGAGGTCGAGCAGCGTCTCGTTGACGTCGAAGACGATCAGGGGGGGCGTGGTCATGTCGGTAGCGTCCGGTTTGCTGCATCTATGCTGGAGAACGCACTCGTTCGCTCGGCAAACTCCTCCCGCGGGCCAAGCGGCAGCCTACGCTCACCTCGCGGCCGTCCGTACGAACTATCAATGGCACGCACGATTAACCTCCGATTTAATCAGCATGGGCGCCTCTCGATGCCGAGTGCGCACGCCGAGTGGAAGATCAGCGGGAAAGGAAGTCGCGGATAGCCGCCGCGATCTCCGCGGCATGGGTCTCCAGCGCGAAGTGGCCGGTGTCGAAGAAGCGCACCATCGCGTCCGGGATGTCGCGCCTGAAGGCCTCGGCGCCCGGCGGCAGGAAGAACGGATCGTTCTTCCCCCACACCGCCAGAAAGGGCGGCTGGTGGGTCCGGAAGTAGTTCTGGAAGGTTGGATAGAGCGCGACGTTGCTCTTGTAGTCGCCGAACAGGTCGAGCTGCACCTCGTCGGCGCCGGGCCGGGAAAGGTAGAAATTGTCGAGCGAATAGCCGTCCGGGGAGACCCTGGTCGCATCGGGAACGCCATGCGTGTACTGCCAAGCGGTCGTCTCCGGCTTCAGGAAAGCGCGCAGGGCCTCGCGGTTGGCCGGCGACGCGTCCTCCCAATAGGCCCGGATCGGGTTCCAGCCGTCGCTCAGCCCCTCCTCATAGGCATTGCCGTTCTGCGAGATGATCGCGGTGACGCGGTCCGGATGCTTGACGGCGAGCCGGAAGCCGGTCGGTGCGCCGTAATCAAATACGTAGAGGGCGTAGCGGTCGAAGCCGACGATTTCGGTGAAGCGGTCGATCGATCTCCGCGATCTTGTCGAAGGTGCAGCCGCGGCCCGGCAGGTCGGAGTTTCCGAAGCCCGGCAGGTCGGGGGCGATGATGTGGAATCGGTCGGCCAGCAGCGGGATCAGGTCGCGGAACATGTGGCTCGCACTCGGGAAGCCGTGCAGCAGCAGCAGCTTTGGCGCATCCGGCACACCCGCCTCGCGGTAGAAGATCTTGAAGCCGTCCACGTTGGCTGTGCGATAGGCGACGGTAGTCATGACGCTTTTCCCTTTATCGGATAGTCACGCGTTTACTGTCTCTTAGCGGTTAGCGACGGGCTTGCTGAACCGCTCCAGACCGACCCTCGGCCCGGATCGCTGCGAGCGCTTCGCGGAGCACGTCCAAGACGACGGCATGGCGCGGTCACAATCGGCGTGTGATCGACTGCATGCGAGCGCACCCGGGCATTCATGCGCTCGGCCATGAAATGCTGATTGTCGGGGACGATCATGCGGTCGTGTTCGGCCACCAGGAACCAGGTCGGGCGGTCCTTCCACAGAGGTCGCGGCACCGCGACGGTGATGCAGGCGGCCGAGATCGGCCGCTGGACGGCTGCCAGCACCGCCGTCTCTTCCGCGGCAGCGTTCTGCGCGAAGGCAGTGCGGAAGGCCGTGTCGGGCAGATAGATCAGCCCATGATCGTCGGGCGCGAGCTTGGGCGCCTGCGGGATGCGACTCGCCGCGGTAGAACACGTCCGCGACGGTCTCGCCCTCGTCCGGGGCCAAGGCGGCGACGTAGACGAGCCCCTTCACCTTGTCGCTACGCGTGGCCGCAATCACGGCGCCGGCATAGGCGTGACCGGCGAGGACGACCGGCCCCGGGGCCCGTTCCAGGGCGCGGTCGAGCGCCGCGACGTCGTCCTGGAACGAGGTCAGCGGCAGCGGCGCCGCCAACACGTAGAGTGCCGTCGGCCGCCAGCGGCCTGATAACCTTCGACCAGCTCGATCCGTCGGCCCAGGCGCCATGGACGACCACAACACTCACGTCTGTCGAGGACATCACCGCTCTCCATCGATCTACCAGACGGCCCGTAACCGTCGTGAGCCAGTTCCTTCCAGCCGCTCACGTCCCGGTTCCAACGTGTGGCAGGGCGCGCGATCAGATTTGCGCGCGAGCGATTGCGAAGTCCTGGGGGATTTTCTAAATAGTTCTAAAGAGCCGTTCCGCTTTCGATCATCCCAAAGACTTGGTCTTTCGCACACGGATCAGTGATCGCTTGCGGCTGACGGTTAGGAGCTGACCCAGGGTCGACGCTACGAACAACCGGATGCTCAGAAGTCATATTGCGGGCCGTTGGCATGCCTCCTGACGGCATTCGACTGGTTTATGCGTCAGGCGAGTGCGAGATTGACCTTGTTCGCCGCGAACTACGGGTTCTCGGATCTCCCGTCCCGGTTGGTGGGCGCGCCTTCGAGATCGTCGAGGCTCTGGCGCAGTCGGCCGGCGAACTTGTCACCAAAGACGAGTTGACGAACCGCATATGGCCCGGCGCAATTGTCATGGACGGCACGCTTCATGTTCACGCGGCGGCAGTCCGCAAGGCGCTTGGCCCGTATCGTGGTTTGCTGAAGACCGAGTCCCGCCGCGGCTATCGTCTGCTCGGCGACTGGACCGTCCGGCGTCACGCCACGGCGAAACCTCTAGCTCTTTCTCAACAGGTGCGGGTAACGGGAGAAGCCCGGGCGACCAATTTCCCCGCTGGTGTCACGCGCCTCGTTGGCCGATCGGCGGCGGTGCAGAGGTTGCATGACCTGGTTTCTGCCTACCGCGTTGTGACTTTGACGGGGCCAGGCGGCATCGGAAAGACGACCCTAGCATTGGAGGTCGCTCGCCGCATCCTCGGCGAATTCGCCGATGGCGGGTGGCTGGTCGAGCTGGCGTCACTGTCTGATCCTCATCTTGTGCCGTCGGCGGTAGCCGCTGTGCTTGGGCTAAGGCTAGGATCCAACATCAACTCCGCCGAGGCCGTCGCTCGAGCCATCGGAGGAAGAAGACTTCTGCTGGTTCTCGATAATTGCGAGCATGTCATCGACGCGGCTGCGACCCTTGGCGGAGACACTCGTTCGCCTGTGTCCGCGTGCCACGATCCTGGCGACGAGCCGCGAGAGTGTTCCGGATCGATGGCGAGCACGTCTATCGCGTGCCGCCGCTCGAAGTGCCGGCCAAGGAGCAGACAGACGCTGACCAAATTCTGAGCCACAGCGCGACCGGAACTCTTCATCGCCAGAGCCAACGAACTTGGTGCGGACTTCCCATCACGACGCCGAAAGCCTGCCGACGATTGCGGCAATCTGTCGCCAACTCGACGGCATACCGCTCGCCATTGAGTTCGCCGCGGCCCGATCCGCAACGCTTGGGATCGAGCAGGTGGAAGCAGGATTGCGCGATCGCTTTGCGTTATTGACGAGTGCGCGCCGCACTGCGCTGCCACGGCATCGGACACTCCGCGCAACGCTCGACTGGAGCTATGAGCTTTTAACTGATGCCGAGCGCCTTTTACTGCAACGGTTGGCAATATTCTCGGGCAGCTTTCCCCTTGCGGCTGTCAGCGCGGTAACCAATCGCGGTGAGGTCTCGGAAGCTGAAATTGCCGACGGTGTTGCAAACCTGGTCGAGAAGTCGCTGGTAACACCAGACCTTGCTGCGGGTGGGGGCTATTTCCGGCTACTTGAAACAACGCGGGTTTATGCCCTTTCGAGACTGGTCGAGAGCGGCGAACTGCAGGAATATTCTCGACGGCATGCCGAGTACGACAAAGGGCTGCTCGAACGAGTTGAGAAAGAGTGGGAGAAAAGACCGATTCCTCTCGCGCATGTCGACAATGTGCGCTCGGCATTGGAATGGTGCTTCGGCGTCAATGGCAGTCTCGCGATTGGCGTAGCTCTCGCCGCGGCTGCCGCGCCGGTTTTCTTGGCAATGTCGTTGCTCCGTGAATGCCATGGCTGGTCGCAGAGAGCGATACTCGCCCTCGACGATGGGACGCGTGGCGGTCGGGAGGAGATGGATCTTCAAGCGAGCCTCGGGGTTTCATCGATGCAGGTCCATGGGCAAAGCGACGCGGCCCGAGCTGCGTTGAGCAGAAGCCTGACCATTGCGAAAGCACGCGGTGACGTCCTCAACCAAGTGGGGCTGCTCGGCATGTTGTCGATGTTCGACGTCCGCGATGGAGATTTCAAAACCTCACTGCATTATGCAAAGCTCAGCAGGGAGGTTGAAGGAATTGCAGAGAATTCGCCTGCGATGGCCCTGGCTAATTCCATCTTGGGACGGGCACTCCAGTTTGTAGGTGAGCATAGCGATTCTCGCCAGGAGCTTGAATTTTCATTCCGGTACTGGTCCGGTTCGCAGCAGACCAGCGAGGTCTATCTCGGCCTAGATCACCACATTCTCGTTGGTATTGGCCTCGCACGGAACCTGTGGTTGCAGGGCCATCCCGTGGAGGCCGCGGAATGCGTGCGTCAGACCATCAGAGACGCCGAACGCAAAGATCATCCAGCGTCGCTGGGCCTCGCTTTGTCCTGGGCTCCCGAGATATCCTTGTGGATCGGCGACCTCCAGAGCGCCGGGGAATACTCCGACTGGTTGCTCTCACACGCCGCAGCCCATTCTCTGGGACCGTATCAAGCGGTTGCACGTGGCTATACGGGTTCGCTGGCCATTGGCCGGGGTGACGCAAGGACAGGGGTTGAGGACCTGCAGAACTGCCTCGAGCAACTCCATGCGATGCGTTACCGGATGCTCAACACCGGGTTCAAGCTCTCTCTCGTTCGAGGCCTTATGGAAATCGGATTGTTCGGCAACGCCCTGGCGCTGATCAACGAGACGATCAGTCTGGTCGAGGCGAACGGGGACCTTGTATACATGCCGGAGGCGCTGCGGGTGCAGGGAAGAGTTCTTCTCTCACTGCCAAAGCGCCGGGCTCATGACGCGGAGATGTGCTTTGTCCAGTCGATTGATTGGAGCCGTCGCCAAGGCGCGCGATCTTGGGAATTGCGAACTGTGGTTGACTTGGCAGCGTTGTGGACAGCCCAAGGACAAACCGAACGCGCCCGCGCGGTTCTCGAGACGATAGTCGAGGAGTTCGTGGAAGGCTTGGATACGGCAGATTTGCAGGCAGCCAAGCATCTGCTGGCGACGTTGTCGTAGCCTACCGCTCGACAGCGCGTGATGCGGCCCGGCGCCACTAAGTACCTGGAGTACACGCGGCTATCAGACCGCCACCGGTTCGACCCGCCGCAGTCCTTTGGCGAGGGTCGGAAGCACCGGCAGCAGCAAATCGAGGTCTCGCTCCGCGACGCAAACCAGGTACTGGTCGGCGAGGGGGGTGTCGCCCTGGAACTCCGGCAGCGGCAGGCCATCCGACCCCAGCGGCAGCGCAGTTAGCCCGAGGTCGCCATAAATGCGCAACAAATCGGGACCCGCGTGCCAGACCGCGGCATCCCGGCCCTCCTGGCGCGCCAAATCGCGTAGCCGCCAGATCGCGGAAACGCGATCGGTTTCGTCGCCAACCGGATCGCCCAGGCCCAGCAACACGCGTCCGCAGCGTCGGAACGGGATGGCCGCTTTGGATGATTCGCCCAGGACCACGCCATCGGCGCCCTGCTCTAAACCCCCGCCCCAGGCGCGCACGAGTTGTCGCGCATGGTTGTCCCACGGCAAGTAGCGCACCCGGCCTGGCCGCAACAGCAGCCAGATCGCGCTCAGGCCCAGCAAGACCGCAATCGCCACCGCCAGCCGGATGTAATTCGGTAGCTCCCGCGACAGGATCACCGCCCAGAATGCGTTGTTATGCAGCCCGATGGGTGTGCGACCGGGTCACTGCCAGCGAGTAACAGGCATAAACCGAGCACACGCCAGGGTGAGGGCGCTGCCAGGTTGCAGCGGACCGCTCAGGAGATGCGCGTGGCGATAAAAGCAGGCCCGGAAAGGCGCGAGCAGCATGGTCGTCAGCACCAGGATGCCGGATACCCAAAGCCGGTTGTCCTGCGTCGCCGCGAATGCCGCGCCCATCACCAGCAACAAGATCGTCAGGCTCCAGGCCAGATTGACGCGGTGCGACAATGCGATCGCCATCATCACGAGGCCGGCCCCGATCAGCGACGGCACGAACTGGCCGGCCTGACTGGCGATCGCGCCGTAGTCAGGATCGATCCAGGAGAAATCCGTTTGCGGCGCCAATACACCCAGACACAGCATCAGCACGCCGCACAGTCCGACGGCACCCGTGGTCGGCGGTGACCGCGAAGTCGGGCTCGCTCCAGCGGCCGATCGCCTGCACAGGGGCCATCCGGCCGAAATGCCGCAGCAGGCCGCCGCCGCGCAGCAGGATCTCATTGCCGGCGAACAGCGAGCCCGCGAGGAACAGCGGGATCACATAATAATAGAGGCGGAAGACGAGGATTGCGCCGACGATGTGCGGCGCGCTGACATAAGGCTCCAGCCCAAACAGCATCGCGGTGTCGAAGACGCCGATGCCACCCGGAAGGTTGGCGGCCAGGCCGGCGGTGTAGCAGGACACGTAGACGCCCAGGAAGATCAGCCAGGTCAGACCGGGCGCATGCGGCAGCAGCGCGTAGAAAATCGTGGCGGTGGTCGCGACATCGACCGTGGCCAGCAGCACCTGGACGATCGCCATGCGCCAGCCGGGCAAATCGATCTCGTGGCCGAGGATGCTTGTACGCTTGAAGACCCGCGACAGCGTCACGTAGCCCAGCACCACGGCCCACAGCAGGACGCCGACGCCATACATGACGATCTTCGGCATATGCTGGCCGAAGAACGGGATGGCCCGAGGCTCCATGAACAGGATGGCGCCGCCCAAGCACCATCCCGCCGAGGGCGAACGTCAGGCTGCAGAACGCCACCGTCTTGCCGATCTGAAGCGGGGTCAGGCCCCAATGGGCATAGAGCCGGTAGCGCACCGCGGCACCCGGAGACCGCCGCGAAGCCGATGTTATGCGATAGCGCGTAGGCGCAGAACGAGGCGAAGGCGACGCGGCCGTAAGAGACTTTGTGGCCGGCATAGATCGTGCCCAGCCGGTCATAGAACGTGAGAATGAAATAGGACACGATCGTCGAGACGAATGAAAATATCAGCGCGTGGGCCGGAATCGCCGACAGCGCCTCGCCGATGTCCCTCAACCGCAAGTGGCGGAATTCGCGCTGGACCACATAGATGGCGCCGATCAGCAAGGCAACGCCAAGAACTGCCGGCAAGTGGCGGACCCAGATTCGTGAGGGCGCTGACCCGTTTGCCTTGCCATTCGTCAGGCCGGCTCCGCCTGGCGGGTCAGTGCCGACTGGATCAGCGCGATCGTCTCGGGAATGCCATACAGGGCGACGAAGCCGCCGAAGCGGGGGCCTTCCTGCTGGCCGAGCAGCACCTGATACAGGCAGCCGAACCAGCTTCTGCAGGTCGGGGAAGGGGTGGCGCTTGCCGACCGCGAACACCGCGTTCTGAATTGGTTTCGGCCGAGGCGTCCGGCAGGGAAGCGAGCGTGGCTGCGAGGTCCTGCAGGGCCGCGCGCTCCATCGCATTGGGTTGGCGGTAGCGCTTTTCCGGGCGGACGAAGTCCCGGTAATAAGCCACGGCGTGGTCGGCGAGGCGGGCTAGCAACGGTTGAGTTTCCGGGCTGGCGCCGGGAACGTACCGCTTGATGAAGCCCCACAGGATGTCGGACGTGTCGGCGTTGACGACGCTCGCGAGGTTCAGCAGCATCGCGAAGGAGATTGGGCTTCCGGCATGATCGGGCAAGCGGCCGGCATGAATGTGCCAGGCGGGGTTGGTCGGGTTCGGACTGCGCTCGCAGCTTGTCCAGGTTGCCGACGTATTCATCGACCGCGCGGGGGATAACGTCGAAATGCAGCCGCTTGGCTCGCTGCGGCTGGTTGTACATGAACTGAGCAAGCGACTTCGTTGGGGGCATAGGTCAGCCAGTCCTCGACCGAGAGGCCGTTGCCCTTCGACTTGCTGATCTTCTGGCCGTTCTGGTCGAGGAAAAGCTCATAGGTCATGCCCTCCGGCGGCTGGGCGCCGAGAACGCGGCAGATCCGGCTGGACAGCTTCACGGAATCGATCAGGTCCTTGCCGGACATCTCATAATCGACGCCGAGCGCATACCATCGCATCGCCCAGTCGGCTTTCCATTGCAGCTTGCAGGCGCCGCCTTTGACGGAGGTCTCAAATGTCTCGCCGGTGGCGGGGTCCTTCCAGGTCACCCTGCCGGCGACGGGGTCGATGTGCTCCATCGGCACCTGCATGACGATCCCGCTGTGCGGGTGGATGGGCAGGATCGGCGAATACGTCGCTCGCCGGTCCGGCCCCAGGGTCGGGAGGATGACCGCCATGACCTGGTCGTAGCACTCCAGGACCCGCACCAGGGCGGCATCGAAACGGCCGGCCTTGTAGTAGTCGGTGGACGAGGCGAATTCGTAGTCGAAGCCGAAGGAGTCCAGGAAGGCGCGCAGCCGGGCGTTGTTGTGGGCGCCGAAGCTTTCGTGCGTGCCGAACGGGTCGGGAATTTCCGTCAAAGGCTTGCCGAGGAAGGGGATCAGCATCTCCTTGTTGGGGATGTTATCCGGCACCTTGCGCAGGCCGTCCATGTCGTCGCTGAAGGCCAGCAGCCTGGACGGCAGGCCGGTCATTTCGGAGAAGGCGTTACGGACCCAGGTGGTGCGCGCCACCTCTCCGAAAGTGCCGATATGTGGCAGGCCGGAGGGACCGTAGCCCGTCTCGAACAGGGCGTGATCCTTGCCGGACGCGGCCAGGCGCTGGGCAACTTTCCGAGCTTCCTCGAAGGGCCATGCCTTCGGGAGGTCGGTCAGGTTGTTGCGGAGTGTGTCGGACATTTGCCGGAAGCTATGGACCGGGCTGCTTCAGGTCAATCGGAACCATGGCGCTCCGCAGCGATGGACAGAAATTCACCTGGGCAGGAGTATCAGGCAACACCAACCGGAGGAAATCCACCATGACGAGCATTGCTTTGCCCTCGGCACTCTCGATGGAGGGTAAGCGTGCCCTGGTGACGGGCGCCGCGAGTGGAATTGGGAAGGCGACCGCGCTGGTGCTGGCCCAACTCGGGGCGCAGCTCGTGATCACCGACCGAGCCCCGATGGCGGAGACGAAGGATCAGATCCAAGCGGGCGGTGGGGTTTGCGCTGCTGTGCAGGGCGACCTAACGGAGGATGCGTTTATCGCGTCGTTCTTCGCGGGGGAGCGGGTGCATGCCGTGGCCCACTGCGCCGCGGTCCTGGAGACGCGGCCGTGGACCCAAGATCCAGCGTGGAACGAGCGATTCCACCGGGTGATGGACGTCAACGTCCGGGTTCCGCTGCAGCTTTCCGCCGCTGCGATCGACCACATGGCGGGACACGGCGGCGGACATATCGCACTGGTGGGATCGGTGGCCGGTAAGACCGGTGGGACCTCGTTGACCACTCCGCCGGACTACTCGGCGTCGAAGGGCGCGGTGCATACATTGGTAAAGTGGCTGTCCCGGAACGCCGTGGGGCGCGGGGTTTTGATCAATGCGGTCGCGCCGGGACCGGTGGAGACGCCGATGACCCGAGGTTTCAACCTGGGGCCGACGCTGCCGATGGGCCGGATCGGGCGGCCGGAGGAACTGGCTTGGCCAATCGCATTTCTGTGCACGTCGGCGGCGAGCTATTTGTCGGGGGCGATCCTGGATGTGAACGGCGGGGCGTTCGTGGGACCCTAGGGAACGTTCGGGGCGCGCTCGTGCGTTTCCCGTGTGATCGCAAAGCGGGAAGCGATCCGGCAATCCCCAGACAGGCGCACATTTGAGGATGTCGCCCGTCGGGTCTGATATCGGAAAGCACGTTTCATTCAGTTACCACGGCGGCGACCGCAAGCCGGTTGCGGCGCGCAAGGCGTCCCTGGGGGGCCGCTATCGCGAAAAAGACCAGTCCACAGCGGGCAGCCGTCGGAGGGCATAGTAGACCACCGGGAGCCCGAAGACCCACTTGAGTTCCAGCGCCACGATGGTCTCGCCGTGACCCCAACGACGTCGCATCGGCCGACCTCGCCGCGCACCACATGGGTGAGAGCTGGTGTTGCCCCGCGAAGCCGGGCACCTGCCTCGTCCGGCGTCGCTCGCGCGTGCACCGATGCCGGGAGCGACGGTTCCAATCCGGCTGACCCTGATGGTAAGGATTGGGACGCACGCCGGGGCAAGAAGCGGACGCGGGGCACAGGCGGCGCCGGGCTTGTTGCCGATTCGACCTACGGCAGGACCTTGCCGGGGTTCATAATCCGAGCCGGATCGATCGCCGCCTTGATCCGGCGCATCAAGTCCAGTTCCACGCCGCCGCGCCAGTCGGGCATCATGTAAGGCTTCAGTTTTCCGATTCCATGCTCGGCCGAGAAGCTGCCATCATATTCCCGCACGACCGCGTTCACCGCATCCATGATCGCATGGTCCTGAGCAAGAAACCATGCCGGATCCGCACCCGTGGGCTGTTCGACATTGAAATGAATATTCCCGTCGCCCATATGCCCGAAAGGGACGACGCGCGCGCCAGGCAGCAGAAGCTCGCATGCGGCTGCGGCTTTGCGGATAAATGCCGGCACTTTCGACACTGGCACAGAAACATCATTCTTGACGCTGGCGCCTTCACGCTTCTGCGCCTCGGAGTGTTCCTCGCGCAGCCTCCAGATCGCAGCCCGTTGCGCTTCCGATTCGGCGATGGCCGCGTCGCGGACGATACCGTCTTCCAGCGCCTGCTCCAGGATCGTCTCCAGCATCGCCCGCAATCCGGCGTCCGGCCGAGGCGACGCAAGCTCAACCAGCACATAGAACCCCACCGGCGTTTCCACCGGCATCATCGCGCCTGGAATGTGCTTCAACACGAACGACATGCCCAGCCCGGACATCAGCTCGAACGCGCTGATCGAGGCCGCATCGTGCGCCTGGAATTGGGTAAACAGCGATAACGCGGCTTCCGGCGTGTCGACGCCGCACAACGCGACCGCGACCTCTTTCGGTTGCGGCACCAATTTAAACACGGCAGCGGTGATGATACCGAGCGTGCCCTCAGACCCGACGAAGAGTTGCCGCAAGCAGTAGCCAGTGTTGTCCTTGCGCAGCCGACGCAAGCCATTCCAGATCGAGCCGTCAGGCAACACCACTTCGAGGCCCAGGACTAAATCGCGAGCGTTGCCATAACGCACAGTGTTGTTGCCGCCGGCGTTGACCGCCAGTATGCCGCCGATCTGTGCGGTCCCCTCGGACGAAATCGATAGCGGCAAGAGGCAACCGTGTTCTGCCGCCGCGAGTTGTGCCGCCTTCAGTGTCACGCCCGCCTCGATCGTCAGCGTCATGTCGACCGGGTCGAGATCACGGACGCGGTTCAAGCGAGCAGTCGAAAGGATCAATTCGGAACCGTCCTCGTTCGGCACGGCGCCCCCGACCATGGAAGTGTTGCCGCCTTGGGGCACGATCGGGGTCGACGACTGCGCGCATAGCTTCACGACGGCGGAGAGTTCCTCCGTTGTGCCCGGCCGGATAACGGCGGCGGTACGGCCCTGGTACAGCCGGCGCCAGTCCTCGCTGTAAGGCGCTGTGTCGGACTTATCCGTCAGGAGTCCCCGGTCACCGACGACGACGCGGATGGCGTCAAGCAGTTTGCTGGCAGCCGGGTTGGCGGCAGGTGGCGCGGTATCGGGCATGGGACCGGTCCTCTCTGCCCGTCCTTTACCAATGCCGGCGTGCGACCGCTACCGGTCGGCAGGCGGGTCGACGCTCGGGTTGACCCGTCCGCGCGTTGGATTGGCGGCCCGCGGCGCGCCAGAGCAGACTCCGACAGCGGTCAGCCGGCTTGATCAGACCGGAATGCGCACCGGCATCGCACGGATCCCCCGGATGAAGTTGGAGTAGACACGTTGCGCTTCTCCGACCACCTCGATCTTGGGGAATCGCGTCAGGATCTCCTGCCAGAGGATCTTCAGCTGCAGTTCCGCCAGACGGTTGCCCACACAGCGATGGATGCCGAAGCCAAACGACAGATGCTGCCGCGGACGGGCCCGGTCGACAACGAATCCGTCGGGGTTGTCGATCGCCTCCGGATCGCGATTGCCGGAGATGTACCACATCACGACCTTTTCGCCTGCCTTGATCTGTTTGCCTCCGAGTTCGGTGTCTTGTGACGTCGTCCGGCGCATGTGAATCACCGGCGTTTGCCAGCGGATGATTTCCGACACGGCGCTATCGACCAGACCGGGATCCGCTTGCAGCTTGTCGTATTCCTCAGGGAACTGGTTCAGCGCCAGCAGGCCGCCGGACATAGAGTTGCGGGTCGTGTCGTTGCCGCCGACGATCAGCAACGCAAGATTGCCCATGAACTCCTTCAACGGCATGTCGCGGGTTGCGGCGCCGTGCGCCAGCATCGAGAGCAGGTCGAATTTCGGCGGTGCGTCGCGGCGCTCACTAAACAGGCGGCCGATATATTCCGCCATGCCCTTCAGCACGTCGAACCGCTCTTGTTCGGAATGGACCGGGGCGTCGGGGGCGTTGACATTGCAGATCGCCACGTCGGACCAGTAGGTAAGTTTGGTGCGCTCCTCGAACGGAAAATCGAACAGGGTGGCCAGCATCATCGTCGTCAGCTTGATGGAGACTTCCTCAACCCAGTCGAATGTCGCGCCGCGCGGCAGGGCGTCCAGCACGATGCGGGTACGCTCGCGGATCAGGGGCTCCATGTTCGCCAGGTTGGCGGGTGCCACTATGGGGCTGGCGACCTTGCGCTGCTCGTCGTGGCGCGGTGGGTCCATGCGGATGAAGCTGGGGCGCTTGAGGTCCGCCGGCTGATCCTCTACCTGGATACCGCCGATTTCGTTCGAGAACACCTCGTGGTGCACCTCGCAGTGCATGATGTCCTTGTATTTCGACACCGCCCAATAGGGACCGTAGGGGCTGGCCGGGACGTAATGGATCGGGTCTTCCCGCCGCAGACGTTCAAAATACGGGCGCCAAGCGTCGTCCTGATATAGCTTGGGATCCGACACGTCGAACTGCGACAACGGCAAGGTGGCCGCCGGGCTCTGGTCGGTAGGAACGGGCGCGTTCATTGAAACCTCCGTTTTGCCGGGACGGCAGCACGAGCCGCGGGTCGCGTCAATGTTCGGGTGGGATCGTCTACCACGGACGTTTCCGTAGGAATAGACGATAGGGTCGGTGAGCGCTCGGACGGCACCGTCGTTGTTGGTGTCTGCGCGCCGTCGCTGAGCTTCTTCACGTGGTCGGCGAGCCAGATCCGCAGACCACTGAGATGAAGCCAGGGCGGCGGCGTGCCGGATTTGCCTTCAACGCCTCAAGCAGGCCTCGCAACCGGACCGGAGTGTGGACGAATCTTCGGGCCGCCGGGTGTCTTTGTCCGCATTGTTTCCCTTATGGCGTCGGTGCGATATCGGCAAACGGTTTCCAACGCTGCGCCTCCAGCCGTTCCGCAATCTTATCGCGCTGCTCTTTGCCGGCGCCGTGCCACTCGCGCCAGATCGAGATGCCGCCGTCCACCAGCGCCTTGATCACCTCGCCGGGACCCTTGGCGAGTGCATCGGCCAGCCCAGGCTTGGCCGCTTTCGGCAACTGCGACTTTATGATTTCGTCGATGTGCTCGCTGAATGCCACACGCTTGCCCACCGCCGCGTCCAGGCGCTCGCTGAACGCCGGCGATAGCGTCGGGTCGCGGTCCTGCGCGAGGTCGGCGAGCAACTGTTCGATCAGGTCGTCGAAGGCCGCTTTGGCCTCGTCGTAGAGACGCCGCCCCTCGACGTCGTCATTAGCGTACGCCTTGAGAATACCCGCCCCGAATTCTGCGTAGCTTCGCTCCTGACCCAGCAACTCGATCGCATCCGAAAAGGTCGGTGCCTGCGCGACGACGGCCCAGGGCAGCAGCAGGGCCAAACTGAGCCACACACGTCGGCGCATTTTAACTTCCTCTGGTCAGTCCAAGGACACTGCGATATCCCCCGGGACACTACACCACAGGACAAGGCCGATCTCACGCGAATGTATTAGCGTTACACGCGCCGCAATCGTCCTCGTCGACTTTCCACCGATGAAAAACTATCGTATCGGGCTCGCGACAGTGCATGGCTGGGGCGGTGAAACCGTGCGCGACGCACTGGCAATCGAACCGTTTCCCCGGCAGAGTGGCTGTATGGAAGCGATCGAACATTTAAAAACAGCGGCTAGCGCCGCGCGGGCGGCGGGCCATGTGCTGGCCCGCAGCAGCGAGGCCGCAAGAAATGCCTCGCTGACAGCAATGGCGGACGCGCTGCGCGACGGAATGCGGGCCATCCTTTCTGCCAACCGGCAAGACGTGGCGGCCTATCGCGGCTCCGCAGCGTTCCTCGATCGCCTGACTTTGACCGAAGCTCGTGTCGAGGCGATGGCCAAGGGGTTGGAGGAGGTTGCGGCGCTGCCGGACCCGCTGCAGCGAACGCTGGCCGACTGGACGCGACCGAACGGGCTGCGCATCCAGCGAATCGCCACCCCGATCGGCGTTATCGGCATGATCTACGAGAGCCGGCCGAACGTTGGCGCCGACGCTTCGGCACTTTGCCTGAAGTCAGGCAACGCCGTGATCCTGCGGGGCGGGTCGGACAGTGCGCACAGCGCCCAGGCCATCAATTTCGCGCTGCGGCAGGGGCTGGCGTCGGCGGGCCTGCCGGAGGCCTGCATCCAGGTGGCCCCCAACACCGACCGAGCCTATGTGGCTGCAATGCTGGCGGGCGCCGGGTTGCTGGATCTGATTATTCCGCGTGGCGGCAAGTCCCTGGTGGAGCGGGTGCAGCGCGAGGCTCGGGTTCCAGTCCTCGCGCATGCCGAGGGTCTGAACCACACCTACATCCACGCAGCCGCTGAACCGACCATGGCGCGGCGCGTCCTGGCGAACGCGAAGATGCGGCGCACCGGCGTCTGTGGTGCGACAGAAACGCTGTTGATCGATCGGGCTATCGCACCGGCGTTGCTGCCGTTGCTAGTCGATGACCTGAAAGCGCTGGGCTGCGACTTCCGTGCCGACGCTGCGGCGAAGGCGATTGTGCCGTGGCTGTCGTCCGCGGGTGAGGCGGACTTCGATACCGAATGGCTGGACTCGATCCTGTCCGTCGCCGTGGTCGATGGCGTGCACGCGGCGCTGGCCCACATCGCGGCGCACGGCAGCGAGCACACGGACGCCATCGTGACCGAGGACGCAGCGATCGCGCAGACATTCCTGCGCAGCGTGGATAGCGCAGTGGCATTGTGGAATGCCTCCACCCAGTTCTGTGACGGTGGGGAGTTCGGGTTTGGCGCCGAGATTGGCATCGCTACCGGACGTATTCATGCGCGCGGCCCCGTGGGGCTGGAGCAACTGACGACGTATCGCTACCTCGTCCTGGGTTCAGGTCAGGTACGGCCCTGAACAACAATTCGAGGGGTGGGGCGCGGTTTGTCGCCCGTGTCATGGCTGGCCCAGTGTCCCGGCCATGACGAAAAAGACAAGGGCCCGTGCTGCCACTATTGGCCCCTGTACGCTATTGGTTCGGGGTGGATGTGACCAAGACCGAACATGTCATGCGCGGCTCGTCTTGTGCCTGACCGGTCCGCTTCCATCCCCCGGTTCGGCGATCGGCGGCAAATACGCGTCGGGCTGCTTGGCGGGTCGTTCAATCCGGCGCATGAAGGCCACCGCCACGTCGCGGAGTTGGCATTGCGGCAGTTGCGCCTGGATCAGATCTGGCTGTTGGTCTCGCCAGGCAACCCGTTGAAACCCGTTGACGGGATGGCGCCACTTGTCGACCGGCTGGCTGGGGCGGCCCGCATTGGTGACGGCCGGCGCGTGGTCGCCACCGGGATCGAGGCCGCACTTGGGACTCGCTATACCGTCGATACATTGCGAGTTTTGCTGCGCCGGTTTCCTCGAGTGCGCTTCGTCTGGATCATGGGGGCGGATATCCTGGAACAATTCCCGCACTGGCGCCGTTGGATGGATATCGCCCGCCACTTGCCGCTCGTGGTGTTGCCGCGGCCGCGCTACACCAATCGGGCGCTTGCGGGACAGGCTGCGCATCGGCTACGGGCAGCGCGCCGGCCGGTCCGGGAGGCGCCGTTGCTGCCGGGCGCCGCCCCGGGGTGGGTGTTCCTGCCGGGCCGGCAGACCGCCGTCTCCGCCACTGCAATCCGTCAAGCCGCCGAAGGAACTGTGTTATAAGCAAGCCGCCAAAGATCGCCCCGTCTCCGGCACGGCACAAGCCGGCTCCGCGCAAGGCGACCGCAAAGCCGAAGCTGCCGGAGGCCGGGGTGGTTCCCGGTAGCCCGCGGAAGAAGACGATCGCCGCCGGGCCGAAGAAGGTGGCGGTGCCTCGGGCGAAGGCAGTGAAGGCGGAATCGACAGCGCTGGACCGCCTGCAGGGCGTGATCGTGACCAGCCTGGAGAACGATAAGGCCGAGAACGTTGTCACGATGGATCTCGCCGGGAAGGCGATGTTCTGCGACCGGATGGTGATCGCTTCCGGGCTAGCAGACCGGCAGATCAGCGCGATGGCACAGCATTTGAGCGAGAAGCTGAAGGAAGCTGGACTGAAGCGGGTGGAGGTCGAGGGCGCCGGCGGCTCCGATTGGGTACTGATCGATGCCGGCGACATCATCATCCATCTGTTCAAGCCAGAGGCTCGGACGATGTACGCGCTGGAGAAGATGTGGGGATCGGATCTGGACGAGGCGGTCTAGAAATCAGGTCAACTGGGGTCGGCCGTAGCGGGCGCTCTACGCGTCGATCGGAACGCCCATGGCTGGGTTGAGCACGATTCGGATCATCAAGTGGTATCGTGGGCCTCGTTCGAGACCTCTGTCGCGCGGATTGTCGTCTCGTCGCTTGTGTTCGCGGCCTGTGCCTCGTTCCGTGTGGTGCCCGCCGTCGCCCCAAGCGCTGCTGGTCTGCTGCAGCAGCGATTGAACCGGGGATCGCGCTAATCTCGGCAATGGTACGCCCGATCCGTGTCACCAAGGCGATAGTGGTGAGGCGTACGCGGGGGATTTGTCTGATCATATTTTCGGACGGGCGGTCTGAGTTCGCGAGCTCTCCTACCCGGTGGGAGGGGCAGTTTGGACCTTGCCCGCGATTTTGCATCGTGCACCCAATGTTCCAATGTTTGATTAAACTGTTGATGCCTCTTGTGTTATTCAGGGATACGCGGCCTTCATTGCGAATTGCTGTGACGGAGGATCGTTAGTGCTTCGCTGGCAACGTGCATGCGAAAAACGAGGCGACAATCATCGCGCTCTGAGGAGTAACTGCACATCCGGGGACACATGTATTTTGACAATATATATTAGTAATGTGCTCAATCATAATAGAAATATCACAGCTGACCCCTGATCATACTGATATTTGTTGATATCCAAATCGATAGAACCAAGAGGGCGAAGGCGAATTTATGCTTTCTCGGGATTTCTCTTGTGCTCATGGCGGCGCCGACGGCGGCAGCCATCGTGACCCGGCACATACGCCGCCGGCTACGAGAAAGTCTATGTGAGCACAAAGGTGGTCTCCGTGACGGATGCACACATCATCGCGGGTGCCGATTTCGTGGTGCCGCTACGGGACGTCGCCGGGTTGCTGCACAAGCAGGACACCTGATCGAATTGAAAATTGTTGGCGCGCCGCTGCGGTAAACCATCCGTTCCCCGCGCCGTATCGGGATATCTGTCGGTCGATCTTCACCCGGCTCGATGCATGTGTCAGATCGACGTCAATGGTCGCTTGACCTAGCGCTGTTCTGGACATAAATCGCTGGCACTCTCGATATGAGAGTGCCAGCGGCTCGGTGTCACCGGACCTCTGGCTTCACCAAGCAACCACTATCGGATAACGGGAGAATCCGAATGCAATTCCGTCCCTTGCATGACCGCGTCGTGGTTCGCCGGCTCGAAGCTGAAGAAAAGACCGCCGGCGGCATCATCATTCCGGACACCGCCAAGGAGAAGCCGATGGAGGGCGAAGTCATCGCCGTCGGCCCTGGTGCCCGCGATGAATCGGGCAAGCTCTTACCGCTCGACGTAAAGCCCAAAGATCGCATTCTGTTCGGCAAGTGGTCTGGCACCGAGGTGAAGCTCGATGGCGAGGAACTCCTCATCATGAAGGAGTCCGACATCATGGGCATCATCGAAGGCTCAGCTCGGCGCAAGGCCGCCTGAGACTCACCGATCAGCGGAAAGGAACTAAGCGATGGCTGCAAAGGAAGTGCGCTTTGCTGGCGACGCACGCCAGCGGATGCTGCGTGGTGTTGATATTCTCGCCGACGCCGTAAAGGTCACGCTGGGCCCCAAGGGCCGCAACGTACTACTTCGACAAGAGCTTCGGCGCCCCGCGTATGACCAAGGACGGCGTGACGGTCGCCAAGGAAATCGAACTCTCCGACAAATTCGAAAATATGGGCGCCCAGATGGTGCGCGAGGTGGCCTCCAAAACCAGCGACATCGCCGGCGATGGCACCACGACCGCGACAGTGCTCGCCCAATCCATCGTGCGCGAGGGCGCCAAGGCCGTGGCCGCCGGCATGAACCCGATGGATATCAAGCGAGGCGTCGACAAGGCCGTCAAAGCGGTGATCGACGAGCTGCACAAGCACAGCCGCAAGATCACCACCCCGGCGGAAACCGCGCAGGTCGGGACCGTTTCGGCGAACGGCGACGTCGAGATCGGCAAGATGATTTCGGAAGCTATGCAGAAGGTCGGCAACGAAGGCGTTATCACCGTCGAAGAAGCCAAGGGCATTCAAACCGAACTCGACGTCGTCGAAGGCATGCAGTTCGATCGCGGCTATGTCTCGCCATACTTCACCACCAACACCGAGAAGATGACCGCCGACCTGGATCAGCCGTACATCTTGATCCACGAGAAGAAACTCTCGGGCCTGCAGCCAATACTGCCGCTTTTGGAGAGCGTCGTGCAGTCCGGCCGCCCGCTGCTGATTATCGCCGAAGATGTCGAGGGGGAGGCCCTTGCCACCTTGGTGGTGAACAAGCTGCGCGGGGGCCTCAAGGTGGCGGCGGTGAAGGCGCCTGGCTTCGGCGATCGGCGCAAGGCAATGCTGGAGGACATCGCAATCCTCACGGGCGGCACGGTGATCAGCGAAGACCTCGGCATCAAGCTCGAGAACGTCAAACTGAACGACCTCGGCAAGGCTAAGAAGATTCTGATCGAGAAGGAAAATACCACCATCGTTGAAGGTGCTGGCAAAAAAGCCGACATCCAGGGTCGTTGCGGTCAGATCCGCGCGCAGATCGAGGAGACCACCTCGGACTACGACCGGGAGAAGCTGCAGGAGCGTCTGGCGAAGCTGGCTGGTGGCGTCGCGGTCATCCGTGTCGGCGGTTCGACCGAGGTCGAGGTGAAGGAGCGCAAGGATCGCGTCGATGACGCGATGCACGCCACGCGCGCTGCTGTGGAGGAGGGTATCGTTCCGGGTGGCGGCGTCGCGCTGGCGCGTGCATCGCTCATTTTGGCGAAGCTGAAGGCGGACAACGACGACCAACGCTTCGGCATCGAGATCGTGCGCAAAGCAGTTCAAACTCCGCTGCGTCAGATCGTCGAGAATGCCGGTGAGGACGGTGCGGTCATTGCTGGCAAGGTGCTTGACAAGGACGATTACAATTGGGGCTTCGACGCGCAGACCGGCGAGTTCAAGGACCTGGTGAAGTCAGGCATTATCGACCCGACCAAGGTTGTGCGCACCGCGCTGCAGGATGCGGCGTCAGTCGCTGGCCTGCTGATCACCACCGAAGCGATGGTCGCAGAAAAGCCGGAGAAGAAGGCACCACCCATGGCACCGGGTGGCGGCGGAATGGGTGATATGGACTACTGATCCACGGTGGAGGGGCCAGGCGATGAGCCTGGCCCTGCCTGTCTCGGGCGACGGCAATATCAGTCGAGACGCAGGGGCGCGGATGCCGCCGTTCTACCCGGCTCCGCGTTGGGTTTTGACTAGGCATGGGGCAAGCCCAAATTCTTGGCCGAGGGAACGTCGCTACGCCGCCAGGGCGCCAACTCCCTCCGTTACTTTCTCCCAATCATCCACATTCCGATCCTGAGGCGCAACCAAGAGGTGTTCGACGCCAATGGCCGCATAGCTGTCGACCAATGCTCGTAGCACGCCTCGATCGGTTCCGTCCCACTGGACCCTCATGGAGATCGTGAAATCCGCACCCGGCCGCGCCTCGCGTAGCTGTGTCACGATCGGTGCTGCCTGGTCCGCCGTAAGCCCGCTTCCGTGCCATCCATCACCGATTCGAATCGTCCGCTTTAACGCGGGCTCGGCACTGCCGCCGAACCAAAGCGGGATCCGGCTGACCGGCATCGGGGTCATTGTCATCCCCTCGATAACGGACGGGATATAGCGGCTCCGGAACGTCACTGGGTCCTCTGACCAGACCGCGCGCATCATCGCGATCCCTTCGTCCAGCCGCCGGCCACGTTCCTCGAACGGCACACCCAGCGCCGCGAACTCTTCCCTCAACCAGCCGGAGCCGGCACCCAGGATTAGCCGCCCCTCGGAGAAATTATGCAGCGTGGCGAGTTCCTTGGCCAACGGCAACGGGTGCCGCATCGGCAACACCAGCACGGTCGTCCCCAGCTTCACCCGTTTCGTCACGGCGGCGGCCCAGGTGAGCGACAGCACGGGATCGAAGAATAAGGGCGAGCGGGGGAATTTATCGCGCGGCACAATGATGTGCTCGCTCACCCAGACATCCTCGAGCCCCAGATCCTCGGCACGCTCCGCATGGCGGCGGATCAGCGCCGGTGTCGCCTGCTCGCCCGCGTGCGGTAGGTGAATGCCGTATTTCATTGCGTTTCCTTCGCCGTTGCGGCCGTATCATACGAGCTGATCCATGCGAAAACGCAACCCCGGAGAACGAAGCCGTTCCGCCGACAAAGGGAAGGGGCGAGCGGCGCGGTGGTGAAGTTCCGGTTCAGAACGCCGCTTCGTCCATCTCCATCATCGCGCCCTTGCCGGTCTTGATCGCAACCAACAACCCCCCGACTTGCGGCAGTACCCGTTCCATGTAGAAGCGGGCGGTCGTGAGTTTGGCTTTGTAGAACCCCGCGTCAGCATCCGGCCGCGCTAGTTTCTCCACCGCTATGACCGCGGTTCGCGACCACATAAAGCCGAGGGCGACGAGGCCGAAAAGACGCAAGTATTCCGTCGCGGCGGCACCGGCCTCCTCGGGGTCCGCCATTCCCTTCGCCGCGATCTGGGCAGTTGCCAGTTGCAGTGCCCCGAAGGCCTTCCCGAACCCCTTGATCATCTCGCCAAGCTGCTTGTGCGCGCTGTTGCGCTCGATGAACTCGCTTACCGGGTGAAAGAACGATCGCAACATCCGTCCTGCGCCCTGCGGTAGCTTGCGGCCGACAAGGTCCAGTGCCTGGACGCCGTTGGTGCCCTCGTAGAGCATCGAGATCCGAGCGTCGCGGACAAGTTGCTCCATGCCGTTGCCGCGAATGTAGCCGTGCCCCCCATACACTTGCATGCCAATGCTGGTCGCCTCAAAGCCGAGATCCGTGAACAGCGCCTTCACGATCGGCGTCATCAAGGCTGTAAAATCCTCGGCACGCTTGCGGACGTCGGGGTCATCCGACCGCTCCATCTCATCGAGCTCCCGGGCGACCCAGCCGCCCAACGCTCGGCAGCCCTCGGTATAGGAGCGGATCGTTAACAGCATGCGGCGCACGTCCGGGTGGACGATGATCGGGTCGGCCGCCTTGTCCGCCGCCTTGGCGCCGCTCAGACTACGGCCCTGGATGCGCTCGCGGGCATAGGTCACAGCGCTCTGGTAGCTGCTTTCCGCCGCGCCGAGGCCTTGGATTCCGACCGACAAGCGCTCGCTGTTCATCATGGTGAACATGCAATGCAGGCCTCTGTTCGGCTCGCCGACCATCCAGCCGGTGGCGTCCTCGAAGGTCAACTGGCAGGTGGCGGAGGCTCTGATCCCCATTTTATGTTCAAGCGCGGTGCAGACCACGCCATTGCGGGCACCGGGACGGCCGTCAGTTGTCGGGATGAACTTCGGCACCAGGAACAGGCTGATGCCGCGTGTTCCAGGCGGCGCATCGGGTAACCGAGCCAGAACGAGATGAATAATGTTCTCCGTCAGGTCGTGCTCACCAGCGCTGATGAAGATTTTCGACCCGCTGACCTTGTAGCTGCCATCCGCCTGCGGCATCGCCCGGGTACGCAGCATGCCGAGGTCGGTGCCGCAGTGGGCTTCGGTCAGGCACATCGTGCCGGACCACGTGCCGTCCACCATTTTCGGCAGGTAGGCGTCCTTCAACTCCTCCGTGGCATGGCTGATGATTGCCTGGTACGCGCCATGCGTGAGGCCGGGATAAAGGCCAAAGGCGAGATTGGCGGAGCAGGACATCTCCTCGATCAGCTTGTTCAGGCTCTCCGGCAGGCCTTGCCCGCCGTAGCGCGGATCAGCGGACAGAGCGGTCCAGCCACCGTCGCGAAACGTGTCGTAGGCTTCCTTAAAGCCCTTGGGCGTGCGGACGACACCATTCTCCAGCACGCAGCCGGCCTCATCGCCCGAGGCGTTGATCGGCAGCAGGACTTCCTCGGCTACCTTGGCGGCTTCCTCCAGGATGTGGTCCATCAGGTCGGGAGACACGTCTTGAAGGCCGCGAAGCTGGGTGAGCGCAGCGCTGTCGTGCAGTTCATGCAGCACGAAACGCATGTCGCGAAGTGGCGCTTTATAGGTCTGCATTGGGTGCCTTTCACTCTCGCTCTTGTGGTCGGCGGAGGCCGGCCATCACGGCGTTGTTCGCATCGACGCTGCCAGCCAGCCTCCGCTAATCATGACGGTGCGGTTTCGCACCTCGAGCGTAACCGCCCTCCGCCGGGCTGACGGCGGAAACACACACTAATTCCGCAATGGCTTGCCGGTTTCCAGCGTGTGCTCGATCCGAGCCAGCGTTGGCGCGGTGCGTGCCAGCCGCATGAATGCCTTCCGTTCCAAATCGAGCATCTGTTGCTCTGTCACCGTATCGATAATGTCGGTGTCGCCGCCGGACAGAACCTCGGCCAGCGCATCGGCGACCACCAGATCGTGGTCCGTCGCAATTCCCCGCCGATGGAACCCCACCGCCGCCGCATACAATCCCGCTCGGCCGGACGGTCCCGGCAGCACGAACTCCGGCGGCTTCGGCGACACGTAGCCATCAACCATCGACAAAGCTCGTTTCTTTGCGTCCGCCAGCAGACGGTCGCGGTTCATACTGATGCCGTCGGTTTCGCGCAGGAATTTCTTTTCCATCGCCTGATGAGCTGACTTGGAGACATCAGCCGTGCTGACCCCCTCGAACACCTTGGCGGGCGCCGGCATCGGGCCGCGAGGCAGCTTGGCGTCAGCCCGCCAGCGAGCGAGCATCTCGCCGCAGCCACCCCAGCCAGGGATCAATCCGACGCCGCATTCGACCAGGCCGATATAGGTCTCGGCATGCGCCTGCACCGCGTCGGCGTGCAGCAGGATCTCGCAGCCGCCGCCCAACGCCATACCGGCCGGGGCCGCGACCACCGGGAACGGGGCGTATTTCAGCGCCTTGTAGGTCTGCTGGCCGGCGGCGATCGACTTGTCGATCTCTCCCCAGGCGGCGATGTTGGCGGCGAACAACGCAAGGCCCAGATTGGCACCCAACGAAAAGTTGCTGCCCTCGTTGTAGATCACCAACGCTTTGAACTTCTGCCCGACGACTTCGATCGACTTGCCAAGCAAATCGATGATCTGCTCGTCGAGGGCGTTCGACTTGGAGGTGAATTCGAAACACGCGACGCCGTCGCCGATATCCCATAGCGCGGCGGAGCCATTCCGCAGCACCGGTTTGGACGCAAGCTTGATATCCTCCAGCAGCAGCACGCCCGGCGCGCGGACAATATCGTGGTAGGCGCCATCGGCGCCCAGGAACTGGCGCTTGCCACCCTCGACACGGTAGAAGGTCTTGCCGGCGGCATCCGCCAGCAGCTTCGGCACCGACAGATCAGCCGTGGTCAGCCGCTCGACCAGCCAGGCCGAACCGAGCTTGTCGGCAAGCTCGAACGGACCCCACTTCCAGTTGTAGCCGAGCCGCATTGCTTCATCGATGTCGGCGATCGAGGACGCGGCCTCAGGGACCAATGTGGCTGCGTAGGCGATGGTCTGGGCCGAGAACGCGAAATGCATAGGTTCCGGCCTTGCCTTGTGCCGACAACAACGCGCGCAGGTCGCGGCCGGCCGCCTCGATCTCGGGCAGCATAGGCTTCTGTTCCGGACGGTACTTCCCCGAATTCAAATCGATTGCCAGCTTGGTCCGTCCGCCGCCGGAGCGATCCAAGTTGTAAAAGCCGCCTTTGCCTTTGCGGCCGGTCAATCCCTGCTCGATCATCCGGCCTATGAGCGGCTGTTCGCGATCGACGCTGTGGAAAGCGTCCGATTTCGGCAGCACGCCACGCATCGAGGCGCTCACATGCGGTCCAAGATCGATGCCCACCAGATCCATCAGCCCGAACACGCCGGTTTTCGGGATTCCCATCGGCGGGCCGACGACGGCGTCCGCTTCCTCGACGGTCAGGCCGAGATCGATCGCCTCGTTCACCGCCACCTGCATCCAGTAGATGCCCAGCCGGTTGGCGATGAAGCCCGGGCTGTCCTCGCATCGGACGACACTTTTGCCGAGCGCGACATCGGCGAACTCGGCGACAGCGGCGACCGTTTCAGGGGCTGTCTCCGCTCCGGCAACGATCTCCAGCAACCGCATATAGCGCGGCGGGTTGAAGAAATGAGTGACCAGGAAGTCGCGGCGGAACGCCTCGCTCATGCCTTCAGTCAGTACCTTCAACGCGATGGTCGAAGTGTTGGAACTGATCGCGCTGCCCGGCCGGCGCACGGCCTCCAGCTTGCGATACAGCGCCTGCTTGATGTCGGTGCGCTCCAGCACAGCTTCGACGATCCAGTCGCAGTCGCCGAGCTTTGCCAGATCGTCCTCCAGGTTGCCGGTATCGATCAGTTTCGCGGCGCCCTCGTGCATGAACGCCGCCGGTTCCGCCTTGCGCATCTTTGCGATCGCACCCTCGGCCAGTGCGTTGCGGTTGTCGGCACCGGGCGGGACGATATCGAGCAGCACCACGGGCACGCCGGCGTTGGCGACCTGGGCGGCGATCCCGGCCCCCATCGTGCCGGCGCCGATGACGCCGACTTTCTTGATGGCGCCACTGGAGATTGGGTCGGCCATCACACGCGTTCCAGAATCGTCGCGATGCCTTGGCCACCACCGATGCACTGGCTCGCCAGCGCGTAACGGCTGCCGGTGCGGGCAAGTAATGAGGCGGCCTTGCCGGTGATGCGAGCGCCCGTCGCCCCCAGTGGATGACCGAGCGCGATTGCGCCGCCATCGAGATTCAGGGTCTCATCACGGATGCCAAGTTCGCGGGCACAGGCGATGGCCTGGCTTGCGAACGCCTCGTTGAGTTCCACTACGTCGATCGCGCCGATCTCGATGCCGGCCCGAGACAGCGCCTTCTTGGTCGCGGCGACCGGGCCGATACCCATGATCTCCGGCGCACACCCTGCCACCGCGATCGATTTGATCCGGGCGAGCGGTGGTAGCCCGTGCTTGTCCGCGTAGGCCTCGCTGCACACCAGCACGGCGGCGGCCCCATCGGTCAATGGTGAGGCAGTGCCGGCCGTGACGCTGCCATCCTTGTCGAACGCGGGCTTCAATCCGGCGAGGCCCTCCGGTGTCGTGTCCGGACGTATGCAGCCATCCTGATCGACCGAACCGCCCTTGCTGACTATCGGTACGATCTCGTCATTCAACTTGCCGGCGGCGACAGCGGCGGCGGCGCGCTGGTGGCTCCGCACCGCGAACTTTTCCTGCTCAGTTCGGGGGATTTGCCACTTGCGGGCAACGTTCTCGGCAGTTTCGCCCATACCGATGTAGGCGGCGGGCATCGACTTCATCAGCGCCGGGTTGACCAACGGATTGTAGCCCATCATCGGCACACGGCTCATGCTCTCAATGCCGGCACAGACGAAGACGTCTCCCGCGCCCAGCGCGATCTGGCCGGCAGCGATGTGGATCGACTGCATGGATGAACCGCAGAAACGATTGACGGTGACCCCGGCGACCGATAAGCGGCAGGTCCGCCAACAGGCCGATCAGGCGGGCGACGTTGAGCCCCTGCTCGGCTTCGGGGAACGCGCAGCCGACGATGATGTCCTCGATATCCTCGGGCTTCACGCCAGTGCGGGTGATCAGCGCCCGCACCACCTGCGCGGCCAGATCGTCGGGGCGCACTCGGGCCAGGCCGCCCTTGCTGGCAAAATGGAAGGGCGAGCGTGCGTAGCCCGCGATGACGGCATTGGTCATGGTTGTCTCCTTAAGTCGGTGCTCGCGCGCGGAAAACCGGATTGCCGCGTCGCGTTCGTTCCCCAGTCGGGGCACCTGGTTGGAGGCGGCATACTTCGGTCCTAGCCGCTGGCGGCGCGTTTGGCGCGCGAAATGGGGGTTTGCAACGCCGCCTCGGATTGGGCGGTGATATCGGCCAGTTCAGCCAGCGCCTCGTCGATCGCCAAGCGTTGCGCCAGAAGCTGGTCGCGACGCTTGGCCACGCCGGCCAGGAGGACGCGGAGTTGCGCCTGCTGGGTGACATCAGCGTCGTACAGATCGAGATATTCCTTGATCGCGTTCAGGGAAAATCCCAGCCGCTTGCCACGCAGGATCAGAATCATGCGGGCGCGGTCGCGCGCGGAATAGACGCGCGTGGTCCCGGCGCGCTGCGGCGTTATGAGGCCCTTGTCCTCATAGAACCGGACCGCGCGCGCAGTCATTCCAAGCTCCTTCGCCAGTTCCGTCACGGTGTAGAGCCGTCCTTGCGCCATGCGCCACCCGATATCCCAGGTTGACCTATACGTCAACTACCTCACGCGGAACTTGACGCTACGGCTTCCTCGATCAGTTCTTTGCGGGACAACTTGCCGATCACCGTCTTGGGCAGGCTTGTTCTGATCTCGACCCGCACGGGCAACTCGATCGGGGAAATCTTGTCGCGCAGGAAGTCCCGCAGTTCATCGCCAGTCCGAACTTCGCCGGCGCGCAACGTTACGAACGCCAGCGGTGCCTGGCCGCGGTAAGAATCGCGGATGCCAATGACGATGGCTTCGGCAACCGGCGGGATGCTCATACAGCGCGTCCTCGATCACCCTCGGATAGACGTTGTAGCCACTGCAAATGATCAGATCCTTGATTCGATCGGTGACGAACAAATACCCGTCGGCGTCGAGGTAGCCGACATCGCCCGTGCGCAGAGCGCCGTCGATGAAAGCGTCCCGGGTCTCCTGGTCGCGGTTTAGGTAGCCCTTCATGACCTGAGGGCCGCGCACGCAGATCTCGCCGCGCTCACCGGCCGGCAGTATGCGGTTGATGTCATCGAGAGAGCGGATCTCGACAACCGTGCCCTGCATCACGATTCCCACCGAATCCGGCCGAACAAGCCCGTCCGGAGGGTTCGACGTGACGGCCGGGGAGGCTTCGGTCAGGCCGTAGCCCTCTATGATCCGGCAACCGGTTAGTCTCTGAAATCGTTCGCGGACTTCGGCCGGCAGCGGCGCACCACCGGAGACGCAGACGCGCAGGCTGGAAATATCGACATGGTTCCTTTCCGCGGCCGTGGCGATCGCATTATAAATCGTTGGCACGGCGTGCATGATGGTCGGTTTGTCGCGGACCAGGGACCTCATCATGGCATCGATTTCGAACCTGGGGTGCAGGATCAACTCACAGCCCTTGCTGAGGCCGCCATTCAATATGGATGTCATGGCGAAGACATGGAAGAACGGCAGAACGCCGACCATCTTCTCTTCGCCGGGCCGCATGCTGGGCATGTGGTGCGTCGTCTGCTGCGCGTTGATCGACAGGTTGGCATGCGTGAGCATCGCACCTTTCGGACGCCCGGTCGTTCCACCGGTGTACTGCAGCACCGCGACGTCGGATGGCTCGATCGTTACGGGGGTCGGCCTGGCGTTGGAGGCGATGACTTTGCCGTAGGGAATGATGCGTGCCCCGTACGCCGGGCGGGCGAGCATATTTCGCTTCAGGATGGAGAAAGCGAGCCCCTTGACGAAGGGCAGCACGTTGGCAAAGGGACACACGATAAGGCGTTGCAGCGTTTCGATCTCGGCGACCTTGTCGTAAATCGATGCGAGATCCGGCACGATCATCGTCGTGGTGCCGGAATCTTCGATCTGATGCCGCAACTCTCGGGTTACATAGAGGGGGTTGTAGTTGACTACCACCATGCCGGCCTTAAGGACCGCGTAGTAGAAGATCACGAAATATGGTGTATTTGGCAGGCACAACCCTACATTTTCGCCCGGCTTTAGTCCGAGGCGCTGAAGGCCAGCGGTGGCTCGATCGACCAGGGCAACGAGTTGCCGATAGGTCCAGCCCCGCCCCTCGAACGATAGCGCTGGCCGGTCCGCAAAAGCCGTCCCCGCACGATCGAAAAGCGTTGGAATTGAGAGAGGCTCCAGCGGTTTAGGCGAAAGCGTGTCCATCGCGTTCCTTTGCTTCGGAAGGGCAACCGGACCTGGTCAGGCCGGCGTCGCTTGAGCCAGACCTTCGAAGGGTGCGGTATGTGCTCAGAACACGCGTCCGAATCTCGAGCGAAGCTGACATTCCCTTGCAGCCGCAGCCAATTCCTAGTCCGCGCCACGACAGCGCCATTGACCTAATAGTTTCTTGATTGCCGCTTACGTCAATCACCTTACCCAATTGTGCAAGAGACTGCAAGCATGTGGTGGCTACGGGCTGGGTTCGGACGAGCCGGCCATCGGCGGCTTGGTGTCGGCTCTGATCGTTGTAGTCGGCCGTAGGCGATGCAGTCGGTTGTTGCCGCGCCTAGGTTGCCGGTCCATTCGACGTTGATACGATAGATTTGTTGCTCGCTGGGCATCCCGGGGGGGCCTTCTCCCATACCGTCTTTGGCGCTCGCGCCCTGATCCAAGCCTTCGGCAAGTCATTCATTTCTACGCCCATTGAAAGCAGAGGCGGTGCGGTGAACGGGATCTTGTTTTCAAGCGGCGCTGCGTCAGTGTGGCGAAGTTTCAAGACGGAGAATTGCACGATGTCCGGTGACCTACTCAGCCTGACCGCAACAAAGGCAGTACGCTTGATCCACGACGGCTAGCTTCTGCCAGAGGCGTTGATGGAAGCTTACCTGGACCATATCGGCGGTCAGGAATCCGGCGTACGGGCCTTCGCGCATTTCGACCCGGCTAAGGTGCGTGCGGCGACAGCCTCGGTTCGGCCCGGTCCCTTGCAGGGCATTCCCATCGGGGTGAAGGACGTTTTGGATACCGCCGATATGCCGAGCGAGTACGGCTCCCCCATCTGGCGGGGCTGGTGGCCAAGAGCGGACGCCGCATGCGTCGCCTGGGCGCGGGCGGCTGGCGGAGTGTCTTACGGAAAGACAGTGACCACCGAATTTGCCACCCGCAAGCCCGGCCCGACCACGAACCCCACTAACCCGGCCCATACGCCGGGCGGATCATCCTCCGGGTCGGCGGCGGGAGTCGGCGCGGGTCTGTTCCCACTCGCCTACGGCACCCAAACCGCCGGCAGCGTGATCCGCCCCGCCGCCTTTTGCGGCATCGTCGGCTACAAGCCGACCTACGGCATGATCAGCCGTATCGGCATGAAGATCATGTCCGACAGCCTCGACACGATCGGGACCATGGGGCGCAGCGTCGCCGACTGCGCGCTCTTCGCCGCGGCCGTGTGCGGCCGTGACCTCGGCGATCCGGACACCAAGCCCGACCGCACCCCGCGCGTCGGCATCTGCCATTCGCCAACCTGGGATGTCGCCGCGCCAGAAACTCACATGCTCCTCGCCCGCGTCACCGAGGCGCTCGCTCGCGCCGGGGCATCCGTCACCCCCCGAGAACTGCCACCCCAATTCAACGCGCTGATAGACGCCCATCCCATTATCATGAATAGCGAGAGCGCCCGCGCCCTGGGCTGGGAACTCGCCAACCACCCGGACCAGATCAGTGGTGGCCTGCGCGAACGGCTCGACTGGGGTCTGAACCAGCCCCAGTCTGTGCTGGAGAACGCCTATGCGGTCTTCCAATCCACCCAGCGGGCCTTCCCCGACGCCATGGACGGGCTCGACGTGCTGGTCACGCCATCCGCCCCCGGCGAGGCACCAAAAGGCCTGGAATGGACCGGCGACCCCGCCTTCAACTTCATCTGGACCTCCCTGCGCGTCCCCTGCGTCACCGTCCCGTCAGGCACCGGTCCGAACGGCCTGCCGCTTGGTATCCAGATCGTCGGCCGCCAGGGCGACGACCGAGCGGTCCTGGCCTGGGCCCGCTGGGTGGAAGCCGCGATTGGGTGATACCGCCGCACCGATCTTGTTCGCCGGTGACCCGCACCGGAATTTCGCGCCAATCCTGCGCGCCTGCGCCGCCGGTCCCCCCGGCACCCTGATCCTGCTCGGCGACTGCGACCTGCCCGCGCCGCTGCACCAGGTTTTTGCCGCGGCGATCGGGCAAGGGTGGAATGTCCATTGGATCCTCGGCAACCACGACACCGAAACCGAAGCGTCCTACGACAATCTCACTACCGCCTCCGGCGATCTCGGTCTGCGTGTAACCACCATCGGCGGACTCCGCATCGCCGGATTGCCGGGTGTCTTTAAGCCAAGGGTCTGGCACCCTGCCGAGGGGACCATCCCATCTTTCCGCACCCGTGCCGCCTTCAAGGCGGCCCTGCGACCCGGCGAGGCTTGGCGCGGTGGCCTGCCGCTGTTCCACCGCGATACGATTTTCCCTGAGGACTTCGACCGTCTGGCCGCTTTCCGCTGCGACGTCCTGGTATCCCACGAAGCGCCATCCAGCCATCCGCATGGCTTCGCAGTGATCGATGCCCTCGCCGACGCCTGCGGTGCCGCCCTGATCGTCCACGGTCATCACCACCAAGCCTACGACGCGCTGCTGCCAAATGGCATTAAGGTCCGCGGGTTGGGTCTCGCCGAACCGTGGCGACTGCAGCATCCGCTACCGCACCGCTCGTAGGCCCCGCGCCCCGCGGATTTCGAAATCGACAACCGGTTCGGCACACCGGCTGGTCTTATGCGCGTTGAGCATGATCCATCCAGGTCTTCGGAACAGCATCGACGATCACGAGACGCGCGAAGACCTGTCTCTCTCCACAACCTGCGATCTATTCATGCACCGACGCGTGTTGGAGAGGCAGCCCCATGATCGCTGCCAGTGGGCCAGGCCTCCTAAAGGGCCTCGCTGACCTACCCTTGCCCCCACCCCCCCGAACCATGGTAAAGACCGGTTGGGAGATCGGCGGTGGACGGGCGCCTCGCCAACCCGGTCAGGTCCGGAAGGAAGCAGCCGCAACGGGTCACCGCTCGGGTCGTTTGTCGGTCTCCCACTTCTCCCGATTGCCGTCGGCCCGTGCGCACTGTATGGCGGCCGCCTCGCCCAGACGATTAGGTGACCGCCCCGAATGTCCGGCCTGTTCCAGGACGATCCCGTCGAACAAGACGAAGCACCTCCCCCTCCCGAGGGACCGGGCCTGTTCGGCGACGCGCTGCCCGTGGCACCTCCGGAACCCATCCACGCCGCTCCCTATCGCGTGCTGGCTCGCAAATACCGCCCAACCACCTTCGATGACCTCATCGGGCAGGAGGCGATGGTCCGCACGCTGCGAAACGCCTTCTCGGTTGGCCGGGTCGCCCATGCGTTCATGCTCACCGGTGTCCGTGGCGTCGGCAAAACCACCACCGCCCGTATCATTGCCCGTGCCCTGAACTGCATCGGCCCCGATGGTACCGGCGGCCCCACCGCCGACCCGTGCGGCGTGTGTTCCAACTGCGTAGGGATCCTTGCGGACCGACATCCCGACGTGATCGAGATGGATGCCGCCAGCCGTACCGGCGTCGATGACATGCGCGAGGTCATCGAGGCCACCCGCTTCCGACCAATGCAGGCGCGAACCAAGGTCTTCGTCATCGACGAAGTCCACATGCTCAGCCGCAACGCCTTCAACGCGTTGCTGAAAACCCTCGAAGAACCGCCGCCGCACGTCAAGTTCGTCTTCGCCACAACGGAAATCCGTAAGGTTCCGATCACCGTCCTGTCACGCTGTCAGCGGTTCGACCTTCGTCGTGTGCGCATTGCCGAATTATCCGGGCTGTTCGCGCGCATTGCCGACAAGGAAAACGTGACCATCGAGTCCGTCGCGCTCGAGCAGATTGCTCGCTCGGCCGATGGCTCTGTTCGCGACGGCCTGTCGATGCTTGACCAAGCGATCGCCCAGGCCGACGGCGTCATCACGGCCGCACAGGTCACCGACATGCTAGGCCTCGCCGATCGCGAGGCCGTATTTGAACTGATGGACGCGGCAATGAGCGGTAAACCCGCCGCCGCGCTGGCAATCACCGATCACGCATACGAACGCGGCGCGGACTTGGGAACTCTGCTGCAAGACCTGTTGGACCTCCTGCACACGATCACACGGCTCAAGTCCGTCCCCAGCCTGCGGGAAAGTCAGGATTTGCCGGAAGCCGAACGCACCCGGGGCGCCGAACTGGCCGACCGCCTAACCGTCCCCATTCTGTCCCGAGCCTGGCAGATGCTGCTGAAAGGCATCGGCGAGGTGGAAATCGCCCCCGACCGCCGCGCCGCGGCCGAGATGGTTCTGATCCGCCTCTGCCACGTCGCCGAAATGCCCCCGCCAGCCGACCTCATTCGTCGTCTGACGTCCCCCACACCCGCCAGTGGCTCGGCACCATCCCCACCCAGTGGCGGAGGCGGCGCGGTTCGTGCGGTCGCCAACGGCTCGCCGCTGATTTCGGCGGAGCCGGCACCGCACGCAGGTCCTCGGCTAAACACCTTCCGCGACGTCGTCGCTCTGGCCGGCGAACGGAAGGAGGCAATGCTGCATGCGCACCTTCTGCACTCGGTTCATCTCGTCCGCTTCGCGCCGCCGGTGATCGAGTTGCGCCCCCAGCCTGAGGCGCCGCGCGATCTTGCCGCCCGCCTCGCGGCCCTGCTGTTCGAAATGAGCGGGACCCGCTGGACCATCGCCCTGTCGGCGGCCACCGGCGAACCCACCATCGCCGAGCAGGGCAATGCCGCCGATACCGCGCGGAAAACCGCCGCCGCGGACCACCCGCTGGTGCGCGCTATCCTCGAGGCGTTTCCAGGTGCGCGAATCGACACGGTGCATGACAAGACGGCGGATGCTTACGGACTGCGGGCCGCGATCCCAGATATACCTGACTTCGCGCCCCCCGACGCGGCGTATTTTGACGAAGAGCCGATGGAGATCGACCTATGAAGAATCTGGCCGGCATGATGAAGCAGGCACAGCAGATGCAGTCCAAGATGCAAGAGATGCAGACCAAGCTAGAGGCCATGGAGATCACCGGGGAGGCGGGCGCCGGCCTCGTCAAGGTGACCATGAACGGCAAGAGCGACATGCGGAAGATCAAGATCGATCCCAAGATCATCGACCCCGCGGATACCGAAATTCTGGAAGACCTGATCCTTGCGGCGACCCGCGATGCCCGCGCGAAGGTCGAGGCCACAATGGCCGAGGAAATGCAAAAGGTCACCGGCGGGATACAATTGCCGCCCGGCATGAAGCTGCCATTCTAGCGGTCGGTGATCGGCGACACTGATCGGCTGCTAAAAACTACTGAAAACTGACGACTGGACATGGGCGGCCCTGAAATCGACCATCTGATCGCCCTGCTCGCCAAGCTGCCGGGCATGGGGCCGCGCAGTGCCCGGCGTGCGGCCCTGAAGATGCTTCAGCAGCCGGAAGCCCGAATGCTGCCGCTCGCCGCCGCACTGACCCAGGCCGCCGGTGCCGTTCGCCCCTGTGCCGATTGCGGCAACCTCGACAGCCAGGACCCCTGCACGATCTGCTCGGACGAGCACCGCGATCGCTCCATTATCTGCGTGGTAGAGGGGGTCGGCGACCTTTGGGCGCTGGAGCGCGCGCGGGTTCATCACGGCCTGTATCACGTGCTGGGCGGCACCTTGTCCGCAATGTCTGGGATCGGCCCGGAAGACCTGAATGTAGCCGGCCTCCTAAGCCGGATCACCGAGGGCGATGTGGCGGAGGTGATCCTTGCCCTGGGCGCCACCGTCGACGGCGCCACTACGGCACATTGGCTGACAGACCAACTCCGGCCGACCGGCGTCGCCGTCACCCGTGTCGGCCAGGGCGTCCCGATGGGCGGCGCACTGGATGTACTGGACGACGGCACCCTCGCCGCTGCCCTGCGCACGCGTCGCTCGACCTAGGACGCTCCAGTCACGCCCGTCAGTCGAGCCGCCGGAACCTGGTCAGGTTTCCCACCGCGCACATTTCCCGTAAGGCTGCTTTGCAACAAAGATCGCGTGAGCGTGTGTGTCCGCGGGAGATTGACGTTCATTGTGAATGACAAGGCACGAGTGCTGGCCTACACCTTTTTGGGTAAGTGTCAAAATCGCCCTTCGCGTTGCAGCAACTACACTTCGGTCGAGGTGTCCTTTACCAGACATCATGGCCGCCTTGCGCTGACCAAGCGAAACGGCAGGGGAGGTAATATGCGGCCGCCAGCTACGTCTCGTCTTCGTTTGGTTCCGTACCCAAACTTTAACGATCAGTCGGAGTGAAGGTTGCCCGACCCAGACAAGTTGCTTGTCGATACCGAACGGATACGATCCGTTCTTCAGCAAGCGCCTTTGGTGCTCCCGGTGACCGCAATCAATTCGGTCCTTGCCGCTGTCGTGCTCGACCCGCTCGTCAGCCACAAATTGCTGTGGATATGGGTCGCTATGATTGTTGCGGTCTCCGGCATTCGTTGGGTGATCCGCCAGCAATTCCTCCGAGCGCTGGACAGCGGACGATATCGGCTGCTGGCGTCTATCAGTGTGATCGGCTCCCTGATGACGGGTATCCTTTGGGGCGTTGGCGCCACCGTACTGTTTCCGGCTGTCGAGACGTATCAGCTCTTTTGGGCATTCCTCATCGGCGGCATGTGCGCCGGCACCACCTCGGTCAACTCAGCCCATATGCCGACGGTGCTGGCCTTCATCCTGCCGGCCAGTCTGCCCTTGGCCGGCAGATTTCTTACCGTGGGATCGGAGCCCTTGCTCATATCGGGGATCATGATCCTCATCTTTGCCTCCGCGCTATCCCTGGCCAGCTTGCGAACCCATCGCGCCTTCGGCGAGCACATTCGGCTTCAGTTCGCGCTGAGCCGGCAGGGGCGCGCGCTAAGCGACGCGAACGACCGGTTGCGTGGCGAGGTGGCAGAAAGGCAGAAAGCCGAGGCGACCCTGCATCAGGCGCAGAAGATGGAGGCAATCGGTCACCTGACCGGCGGAATCGCCCACGACTTCAACAACCTTCTGCAGGTCGTGACTGGCAATCTGAGCATGATTGAACGACTCGCCGAGGGAAATTCTCGGATCCTCGGGTACGTCCGGGCCGCCGAGCAGGCGGCGCAGCACGGCGCACGTCTCACCGGCAGCCTTCTCGCTTTCGCGCGACGCCAGCCGCAGCGCGTTGAGCGGGTGAACCTCAACATCTTGCTGGAGGAATTCGAGCGAATCCTGCTTCGGGCAGTGGACGACAAGATCAAAGTACGGGTGTCGCTCGAGCCAGGTCTGCCCGAGTGCGAAGCCGACCCGGCACATTTTCAGTCCGCGATCCTCAATGTGGTCATCAACGCCCGCGATGCCATGCCACAAGGCGGCCAGCTAACCATCGCCACCGGCGCAACCATGCTCGGAATGGAGGATCTGTCGTCGAACCCCGATGCAAGCCCGGGCCGTTTCGTCAGCGTCTCGGTGCAGGATAATGGCGCCGGAATGACCGCTGAGGTTCTGGCTCGGGTCTTTGAGCCGTTCTACACGACAAAAGAGGTTGGCAAAGGGAGCGGGCTTGGCTTGTCCCAAGTGTATGGATTTGTGCGCCAGTCCGGGGGCCATCTGCACCTGGAGAGCCAGCCAGGCACGGGCACATGTGTTACTATTTACCTCCCGGTTGCCGAAGAGACTCAGCCAGCCTCGACATGAACATTTGATTGCGTCGTCTTGCCAAAACCGCTGCGCGGACCGCGGCTTTCCGTCCGACCCTCCTACGGGCCCCTTCGTTTCATCCCGCTTCGCCCACGTCGCTTCGACGGATCGTAGCCGCCACCACCTGGTCCCATTGGCTCCGGCGTTCGGTCTCCTCGTTTCGGCCGCATTAGCGCGCTTGCCATCGGCGGCGGCGGCAGGCCAAGCTCCATTGCCTCCAATCGCTTGATCTCATCACGGAACCGAGCTGCCTGCTCGAACTCCAGGTTGGACGCCGCGACGCGCATCCGCTTTTCGAGATCGGCGATTGCCGATTTCAGGTCCTTGCCGACGAACTCCGTCGCATCGGAGTCCTTGATCGGGGCGACCGTTACGTAGTCCTGTTCGAACACGCTCTCGAGCACCTTGCCGATTTGCTTTCGGATCGACATCGGCGTGATCCCGTTCGCCTCGTTCCAGCTTCGCTGCTTATTCCGTCGCCGTTCGGTTTCCTCAATCGCGGTGCGCAGCGACCCCGTCATCACGTCCGCATACAAAACCACCTTGCCATCGATATTGCGTGCTGCGCGGCCAATCGTCTGGATCAGCGACGTTTGCGAGCGCAAAAATCCTTCCTTGTCCGCATCCAAAATCGCGACGAGCGCGCATTCCGGAATGTCGAGCCCTTCCCGTAACAGATTGATCCCCACCAAAACGTCGAAAACGCCCAGGCGGAGATCGCGAATAATCTCGATCCGCTCCAGCGTGTCGATGTCAGAGTGCAGGTAACGCACCTTCACGCCATGTTCCGTCAGATAGTCGGTCAGATCCTCCGCCATCCGCTTGGTCAAGGTCGTGACCAGCACGCGTCCCCCGTGCGAGGCGACGTTCTTGCACTCATGCAGCAGATCATCCACCTGGTGTTCCACCGGGCGGACCTCGGTGACCGGGTCGATCAGCCCGGTGGGGCGGATTACCTGTTCGGCGAATACGCCGGCGGTGCGCTCCATCTCCCAAGGGCCCGGGGTTGCCGAAACGAACATTGTAATCGGCCGGAACCGTTCCCACTCTTCGAATTTTAGCGGGCGGTTATCCACGCAGGAGGGCAGGCGAAAGCCGAATTCCGACAGCACGGTCTTCCGGTTGAAGTCACCTCTGAACATGCCGCCGATCTGCGGCACGGTGACGTGGCTTTCGTCAACGATCAGCAGTGAATTCTCCGGCAAATATTCAAACAGAGTCGGTGGAGGGTCGCCAGGCTCCCGACCGGTCAGATAGCGCGAGTAGTTCTCGATTCCTTTGCACGAGCCGGTAGTCTCCATCATTTCGATGTCAAACATCGTGCGCTGTTCAAGCCTCTGGACCTCCAGGAGCTTGCCTTGGGCGTTCAGTTCCGTGAGGCGTTCCTTCAATTCAATCTTGATATCGCGGATCGCCTGCGTCAGGGTCGGCCGAGGAGTCACGTAGTGGCTGTTGGCGTAGACTGTGATCTCCTTTAGATCAGCGGTCTTTTCTCCGGTCAGCGGATCGAATTCGTGCACCAATTCGATCTCATCGCCAAACAGGGTGACGCGCCACGCCCGGTCTTCGTGATGGCTCGGGAAGATATCAACGATCTCACCGCGTAGCCGGAACGATCCGCGCTGGAAAGCCGTGTCGTTGCGGCGATATTGCAGATCAACCAGCGCCTTCGCCAGAATATCGCGGTCGATCTTGCCACCGACCTCAAGCTTCGCGATCATCTTGGCGTAGGTCTCGACCGAGCCGATACCGTAGATGCAGGACACCGAGGCGACGACGATCACGTCGTTGCGTTCCAGAAGCGACTGAGTGGCGGCGTGTCGCATCCGGTCGATTTGCTCGTTGATCTGAGCGTCTTTCTCAATATACGTGTCGGTGCGGGGGACGTAAGCCTCGGGCTGGTAGTAGTCGTAGTAGCTGACGAAGTACTCGACCGCATTGTCCGGGAAGAAACTCTTCATCTCGCCGTAAAGCTGCGCCGCCAGCGTCTTGTTCGGTGCCAGGATCAGCGTCGGCTTCTGCACCGCCTCGATCACCTTCGCCATGGTGAAAGTCTTCCCCGAGCCGGTGACCCCGAGCAGGACCTGGTCGCGTTCGGCGGCCTCGACGCCACGGACGAGTTCAGTGATCGCGGTCGGCTGATCCCCGGCGGGCTCGTAGTCCGAGACAACCTTCAGCCGGCGCGTCATCGGCTTGGCCGGCTGCTTCTGCGGCATGAACAAGGCGGGCGGCGGACGGACAAGGGTCTGCGACATCGGGGGCTCCTCAGGACCTGAAGATGGAGCGTCCGGGGCGCCGCGTCGAGGGGTCGTCGTCGACTGTGACCTCTTCGTCGCTATGCGCTCAGCCCGGGTAGTGGCGTCCGCTTGAACAGCGAACGCCACGCCCGCGCGACATCAGCTGTGGTGGATGCTGACGCTGACCTGGAGGCCTTCGGTGTTGCCGGCCTTATCCATAAAGAAGCCGACAACCTGGCCCTTGTCATTGATGCCGTTGAGCGTCGTTCCGCCGCCCAACGACGTTGAGCTGGTTCGGATCGTCGATGGTCTTGTAGGTGTGGGATTGCTCGTCGAATAGGAAGCCATGCGTCAGGTTGTTTGCGTCGGTGTAGGATCCGACCACCTGGTCTTCGTTGTTGATGCCGAGAGCCATAACCGACACGGCACCCTTCGGCCCGGTCAGCCACTCGAGCTTGTTGCCCTCCTTGATGAAGCTGGTGTCGGCAGCGCCATTCGACGACGAAGCCGGCGATGTGGCCTTCGTTGTTGATCGCGGTCGTGGTTGTGCTGGCAAAGCCGGCGATGTTGACTTCGCTGTAGTTGCCCGATTTCACGTCGTAGGTGAATCCATGGTTGTTGCCGTTGGCGTCGGTCCAGAAGCCGACCGCCTTGGCTTGATCGTTCACGCCCAGAAGCTGGTCAAAGGTCATGCCGCCGGCCGTGGCCTGCGCTGTTGCGGATCAACAACGTTGGTGAACTTGCCGTCGTGATCAACGAAGCCGAAGTTGTCGCCGTTGCCGTCAACCCAGAAGCCGACGGTCCGGTCGTCATTGTTGATGCCGGTGACCTGGGTCTGCACGGAACCGGGGAAGTTCTCGTTGACGAAGTTGCCCTGTCCGTACGGCGGGTTCAGCGTGTAGCCTTTGTTCGGGTGCAGCGACCCGTTGACCACCGCGCCGCTGCCGAAGTAACCGGCGATCACGCCTTCGTTGTTGATGCCGAGCAACTGGTTGAAGGTGGGGTCGTTGGCGTCGTTGTGTGTGGTGAAGTTCTTGACGTCGATGTCGGTAGCCATTGGTTTTCTCCTGTTACGTATTTGTGATCCCGAATACTGATCCGGGGCATGCCTCTGACTGAACTGCGCAAGTGCAGGTCCAGTTGGCGAGATGAAACTGCCACCGTCACGATAGTCCAGAGGTGACTGTCGGTCACGTTTCGCATTGATTGTCGGAAAGTTTCGCAAGGATGGATTTTCACGCGGCACTGTGCCCCCGGTCACTCCCCGCGTCCGCGACACGTGGCACTGAGGCCGCAGGCAGCGATCCGGCTGCGTGCGTTTGGGGAGCACGGCGATGGATACAGTTTCGAGCAACAGCGGCCTGACGGCGGCGGATCAAACCAAAGTGCCAACACCGGGCGGTGAGGTCGCCATCAAGATCCGCCTTATGGCGATCGCGGCCGCCGCCCGTTTTCATGGCGCTGAACTGCATCAAAGCGATCTTCGTTCTGCGGCCGATGAAATCCCGTCGCCGGCGGCGCTGACGGACTGGCTGCGGGCGAGCGGATTGTGGGCCAAGGCCGTTCGGCTGCCGTGGAAGCAAGTGGTGGGCATGGACGTTTCCTCACCCGTGGTCTTGCTGCTGAACGACGGCAGCGCCGCCCTGCTGGTGGCGAGCGACAAGAAACGCGATCTGGTGTTGATCCGGCACTCCCAGCTTGGCGCCAAGGATGCGCCTGTCGCCCTCACGCAGTCCGAACTTGCACAGGTCTGGGCGGGCGAGGCCGTTCTGATGCGCGCGCAAGCGCACCGCCGCCACCGAAGACGCGCCATTCAGCCTGGGCTGGGTCGCGCAACTGGTCTGGATGGAGCGTCACGCCATGCGCGACGTCGGCGCTGGCGTCACTGGTGCTGAGCATCCTGACCGTGCTGCCCGCACTGATGGTCATGACGGTGATCGACCAGGTCGTTACCCATCAAAGCCTGTCCACCCTGGTCATGATGTCGCTGCTCGTCGGCGTCGCTTTGTTGTCCGAAACCCTGCTCGGATACGCCCGCCGCCAACTGATCCTGATCGTCGGCGCTCGCGTCGATGCCAAGCTCAATCTGCACGTTTTCCAGCGCCTGCTCCGCCTGCCGCTGGACTATTTCGAACGTAACCAGGCGGGCTACGTCTGGTCGATGACCGGCCTGCAGATCAGCAAGATCCGCGAGTTCCTCACGGGCAAACTGCTCACGACCATGCTGGACCTGGTCACCTTGGTCGTGCTGCTGCCGATCCTGTTTGTCCTGCAGCCGGTTCTGTCCTGGATGGTGCTGCTTGCCGCCGGCCTGATCGCCGGAATCATCGTTGCGTTCATGAAGCCAATGAGCCGCCGCGTGAAGCGCTTCATTGACGCGGAAACGGCGAAGTCCAGCGTCATGGTGGAAACCTTGCACGGCATCCGCACCGTCAAGTCGCTTGCTCTCGAGCCGCAACAAAAAGAACGTTGGGACGCCCGCGTTGCCGAAGCTACCCAGGCAAAAATCGCTGCCGGCCGCTTCGCCAATCTGCCGCAGATGCTCATCACCCCGATCGAGGGCTTCATGCAGCGCGGCGTTCTCCTGGTCGGCGCTTACATCACGCTGGTCGATCCCGGAACGGTGGCCGTCGGCGGCCTCGTCGCCTTCATGATGCTGAGCGCCCGCGTCGCCCAGCCACTCGCCAGCCTGGCCAAGCTGATGGAAGACATCGGCGAGGTCCGCACCGCGACGATTCTGGCAGCCTCGGTGCTGAACCAACGTCCCGAAATCAGACGATCCGGCCGCTGGCCTCCGTCCGAGGTTCCAGGGTGGGATTGCCTTCAACAAGGTATCCTACAGCTATCCCAATGCCACTAATCCGGCGTTGGAAAGAGTCAGCTTCGGTATTGGACCCGGAACGGTTCTGGGAATCGTCGGCCGCAGCGGGTCGGGCAAGTCGACCGTCACCCGCCTGCTTCAAGGCATCACCCGCGACCACCAAGGCCTTGTCAGCATCGACGGCATCGACGTGCGCGACCTCAATCTGGCGCACCTGCGGCGCAACCTTGGCGTGGTTTTGCAGGAAAACTTCCTGTTCCGCGGCTCGATCGCCGAAAACATCCTGGCCGGCCGGCCCGGCCTGACGTTGTCCGACGCCGTCCATGCAGCCCGATTGGCAGGGGCCTCGGAGTTCATCGAACGCCTGCCAAACGGCTACGAAACGATGATCGAGGAAGGCTCGCCCAACCTGTCCGGCGGCCAACGCCAGCGGCTGGCGATCGCCCGCGCCCTGGTCCACGACCCGCGCATCCTGATCCTGGATGAAGCTACCAGCGCTCTCGATCCCGAAAGCGAGGCGCTGGTCAACGCCAACCTTGCGCAGATGGCGCGCGGGCGGACCATGGTGATCGTGTCGCATCGGCTGTCCTCGCTGACCGATTGCGATGCCATTCTGGTGCTTGACCAGGGACGTGTTCTGGATCTCGGACCGCACCGCGATCTGATCGTTCGCTGCCCGACCTACCAGCAGCTCTGGCATCAGCAGAACCGGCACCTGATCCAAGCGCAATAATTCCCCTCAATCTGGAAATACAGTCATGTCCGTCACAACTGAAACCACCCGCGCATTGCTCGAATTCCAGTCGCCCACAGCGGCAGTCATCGCCGACCGCATCCCGGTCAGCGGCCGTGTGACGATCTGGGTCATCGCCGCCGCGATCCTGTCCTCGCTCAGCGTTATGGGCTTCTACTCCGTCGATCGCATCGTGGCCGTGCCAGGGAAGGTCGTCGCGAAGACGCCCAACATCGTGGTGCAGCCACTGGAAACCTCGATCGTGCGGCAGATCAGCGTTCGGGAAGGCCAGCTTGTGCATGCCGGAGACCGGCTGGTCATGCTGGATCCCACCTTTGTGGCAGCCGACGCCGGCTCGCTGGACGAGCAGGTAAGCAGCCTCCAGGCCGAGGTCGATCGGCTGCAAGCCGAAGCGGATGGGAGGACCTATCTCGGGAACGGCAATGCTGCGAGCCAGTTGCAGGCGATGATCTTCGCACAGACACACGCCGAACGAGCGGCCAAGCAGGAGAGCTACCGCCAGCGGATCGACAGCGCTCGGGCCAAGGTTGCCCTGACTGTGACAGATATCTCAAGCTACGCGGAGGAATACCGTGCAGCCCAAACCAAGGAGGGCATGCGCAAACAACTCGAGCAACTGCAAATCGGCAGCAAACTGAACACGCTGGATGCCGGCGCGCAGCGAGCGGAAGTGAACCGCACCCTTCAGGCCGCTTTCGCCAGCAACGCTGCGGCAAAAAGCGACCTGGACGGGCTGATTGCCGAGCGTGATGCCTACCTGCAGCAAATAAGAGGTGAGACGGCAACCCAATTAATTCAGCAGGGTCGCAAACTGTCCGAGGCACTGGAGCAACAGAACAAGGCCCGCCATCGGCGCGACCTCGTGGATATGCACGCTGATCGCGACGCGATCGTCCTGAGCGTGGCGAAAGTCTCGACGGGTTCGGTTGTCCAGTCTGGCGATGAGCTTATCACTCTGGTCCCAACCGCTGCACAGTTGGAGATCGAAGCCGACATCCCCGCCCGCGACGCAGGCTTTGTTCAGGCGGGCAACAAGGCGGTGCTCAAGTTCGACGCCTTCCCCTACACAACGTATGGCTACGCGACCGGCACGCTGCAAAGGGTTAGTGCGGACAGCTTCGCCGGCTCGCAGACCGGCCACGACCGGCCCAGCCGACCGAACACGTCCCAGACTGAGACAAACGGCGGCGCGACGTTCTTCCGCGCTGCCCTTTCGATGGATGAGATGAAGCTGCACAACCTACCGGTCGGGTTCCGGATGACACCCGGGATGCCGGTGACCGCGGACATCAAGGTTGGACGACGCACGGTGCTGGCCTATTTGCTCTCCCGTGTGGTCCCCGCACTGATCGAAGGCATGCGAGAACCTGATTAGGCCTTAAAGGCAGGGGACCTCGTCCAACTGCCCAATCTATCGCTGGGCCGGGGTCCTCGGGGCCTCGGTCCTCGGCAAACGCAACTGGCGTATCGCTCTCTGCGGCCGACTATCGATTTCCCGAACCGGGCGTGTTGGTGCCGATGTTTGGATCGAGGCCTCGGTGCTGGGCGCTAAGTCGTATGCGACCTGTTCGTTCCGTCTCGCGCTGTCGGACGAAAAGCCATCCCTCACTGACAGGCCAAACACTCCTCGTAGTCGGTCGCGTTCTCCGCCGCCATCGCCACGAGCGGCAGTGTCGCCTGTTGATCGTTCGCGGGTAGCGTTGCCCCAAGCATCATGCCGGTAAACGCCGCCGGCGCCACTCCCCGATCACTCACGGTATCCGCCCGGGCGATCGACAAGCTGCGGCAGTAGTACAGTGACTTCACGCCCTTCTTCCAGGCCATGAAGTGGATCTGGTGCAGATCTCGCTTATGCACGTTTGCCGGCAAGAACACATTGACGGACTGGCTCTGGCAAATGAACGGAGTCCGATCCGCGGCATGCTCCACGACCCAGCGCTGGTCCAGCTCGAACGCCGTCTTGAAGACAGCCTTCTCCTGCTCGGTCAGAAAGGCCAGGTGCTGCACGCTTCCCTTCGTCGTCGTGATCGACGACCAAACCTCATCCGTATCGTATCCCTTCTCCGCCAACAGCTTCTGCAGATGGCGGTTGCGCACGGAGAAACTCCCCGACAGCGTCTTTTGCAAATACACGTTGGCGGCGATCGGCTCGATCCCCGGCGAAGAATTTCCCGCAATGATCGAAATCGAAGCCGTCGGCGCTATAGACAACTTATGCGAAAATCGCTCTTGCACGCCGTATTCCAGCGCATCTGGGCAGGCCCCCCGCTCCGCCGCCAGCTTCACCGACGCCGCGTCTGCCTCCGCGCGAATGTGCCGAAAGATCTTCCTGTTCCAAACCTTCGCGACCACGCTCTCCCATGGAACATTGAGCCCCTGAAGAAATGAATGGAACCCCATCACGCCCAGCCCGACAGACCGTTCTCGCATGGCTGCGTATCGCGCCTTCTCCATCCCCGCCGGCGCCCGATCGATGAAATCCTGCAGCACGTTATCGAGAAACCGCATGATGTCCTCGATGAACGTCGGATGCTCCTCCCACTCCGCCCAGTTCTCCAGGTTCAGGCTACACAGGCAACAAACTGCCGTCCGGTGGTTGCCAAGATGATCCTCCCCGGTGGGCAGCGTGATCTCGCTGCACAGGTTGGACGTCTTCACTTCGAGCCCCGCCAGCTTGTGATGTTCCGGCCGGGCGCTGTTCACATGGTCGGAGAATACCAGGTACGGCTCTCCGGTCTCGATCCGTGCCGTCAAAATCCGCACCCATAGAGCGCGCGCCGAGATCGACCGCACCACCGACTTGTCCTTGGGCGATAGCAGCGACCATTGCTCATCGTTCTCTACCGCCCGCATGAACGCGTCCGGGATCTGGATCCCGTGATGTAGGTTGAGCGCCTTGCGGTTCGGATCGCCTCCGGTCGGACGGCGGATTTCGATGAATTCCTCGATTTCGGGATGCCAAACCGGCAGATACACCGCCGCCGACCCCCGCCGCAGCGAGCCCTGCGAGATCGCCAGCGTGAGAGAATCCATCACCCGGATGAACGGAATAACCCCCGAGGTCTTTCCGACCGCGCCCACCTTTTCCCCAATCGAGCGCAAATTGCCCCAGTACGACCCGATACCGCCGCCTTTCGACGCCAGCCAGACATTCTCGTTCCAGAGGCCCAGAATGCCGTCCAGACTGTCCGTCGCCTCGTTCAGGAAGCAGGAGATCGGCAGGCCGCGGTTGGTGCCGCCATTGGAAAGAATCGGCGTCGAGGGCATGAACCACAGCTTGCTCATATAGTCATAAAGCCGCTGCGAATGCGCATGGTTATCGCCGTATTGCGACGCCACCCGAGCGAACAGGTCTTGGAATTCCTCACCCGGCATCAGATACCGGTCGGTCAGGGTCGCCCGCCCAAAATCGGTCAGCAGGGCGTCACGGGATCGATCGACTCGAACCTGATAGCGACCTGGCATCTGAACGGCGTCAAGCACGGCGATCTCCTCTGGGAACATCATGTCGCGAATAACCTTTCTCCCACAGGCCTTTGGATTCCCAGCAAACCATATATGGTTGGTTAACCGGTCGAACCCACAATATGGAGCGTTTTGTGGCCGGATTACCACGCCCCAGTCTCGGTACCCAAACAACCATTCTAGCGGCTAAACGTCTCTCATCCCAATAGACATTTGCGGGCGCGAACATTCTTTCCGTTCCACATGGCGGAACGGCCATCCGTTCCGGGTGCCTGCTCGATTGTGGTGAGCGACAACGAAGCGGGATGCATCAGCGCCATCCGCCGAATTTCCACCCAAGCGGGGATCAGGCCCCGCCGGCAGCAGCAGTGGCGCAGCTTGTCGCCTCCTTTTCAGGACAGCAAGGACCCGCGGCGAAAAGCCCATCGACAGATGGCCGAGCGCCGGCAGCACCACTTCGGCGGCACCTCGAAGACGGCCACTCGATGCAGGCAGCACCACGGCATCATGGGGACTCCAAAGACAGAGCGTTGGCACTGGCGGTCGTTCCGTTGCGTTCAATTCTGCCAACCACCGGCTATCTGGCTCCATCTGGCGGGCGTCGGTGCCGAGACCCATCCGAGCCGACTGGGTGCCATGGTCGGGGCGACCCCAGCGTGATCAACTCCGCCACCCGCCCGGAGCCGTAGCGACGCAGATGGGCGCGAGCGACCAAACCGCCCATGCTGTGGCCCACAAGCACAAGCGGCACCTCGTCAGCGCCAGGCAACTCGCGCAGGCGGCGATCCAATTGCTCGGCGAACGCCTCGATGTCGTCGAACGGCGGCTCCAGCGTTATCGTCGCCGCGACCGGCCCTGACTGCCGAAGGCGCCGGCGCAGCCACCACCAAAAACCACGGTTGCAGAGGTAGCCGTGTATGACCACAATAATCGGCCGACCGCGGCGAGGCGACAACGGCGCCTCCGCTCCCATCCACCAGCTTTGGAATGGCATCAGAACGCTGTAGAGTGCCACCAAAGCGAGCCACTCGGCGACGGCCCCACCAAAGACGCGGCACCAACCCACTCGCGGAACCGCCCGCCTGCACCAAAAGCCAGGCCTGAAGAACACGAGCCAGCATGTTCGGTCTTTCCCCTACGCCCGATCCGCCTGAAACCGAGCGCGTCCTGGCACTGTAACCTCTCATGAGGGAACTTCCGTTGGTTAAGGTCACCCAGCGGCCCAGGAACTTTCCGGATAGCCAAGCAATTGGTCGCCGCGGGCGAACAAAGCCCTGGACAGTCTCACTTCGCGTGAGACGGGCTTGTTGTCGCGCCTTGCAGATCGGCGAAGCCAAATCTCAGGCCATCATCTCCAAGAGAGGCTGTCTGAAAGAACCGCCCTCACGGTTGCGCTTCCTTCATACAGGTTAACGATCTAGGCTCGTGAGCAACACGCCAGATATCGAGGAAGCGTATCATAGCACGTGGCACACAGATGACCCCGGTCGACACGGCCTGGCTGCGGATGGATCGTCCGAACAAAAGCGACTGGCGTGGACCGATCCTCTGACGCTCGCCGACGTCAAGCCGTCAGCCATGCCCGCGCTTGCTCCATCAATGACCTGATGCTTGCCACAGTGGCCGCGGCTCTGCGCGGCTATTTGGAAGAAAAAGGCGATCCGACCGAAGGCATCGAACTGCGTGCGACGATCCCCGTCAATCTGCGGCCGCCGGGATCCGAGCGGGATCTCGGCAACTGGTTCGGCTTGGTCGCTGTCGAGCTGCCGGTCGGCGTTGCCGACCCGATGGCTCGCTTGCGCGAAGTCAGCCGACGCATGGCGGCGCTCAAAAAGTCCTACGAACCCCGGGTCACCCTTGGCCTGATTTCGGCCCTCGGTTCTGCCCCGAAGGTCCTGCAGGCCAAGTTGTTCGATTTGCTGCTCAGCCGGATGACGGCGGTCATCACCAATGTTCCGGGGGCGCAGAAACCGCTGTACATGGCCGGGTCGCGATGGCGCCATGCGATGTTCTGGGTGCCGCAGTCGGCCAATATCGGCCTCGGGGTGTCGATTCTGTCTTTCGATGGCCATTTGCAGTTCGGCGTCATCACCGACGCCGCTCTGGTTCCGGACCCGCAAGCCATCGTCGACCGCTTCAGGAGCGAGTTTGAGACCTACGCCGGCCTGACCGGAACCACCGTCAGTGCGCCCGCCGCGGCGACGGTCGAGCCGCCACCTGAGGCGGCGCGAGCCCTCAAGCCGGGGAACCCAGGGGGCAAAGCGCCAAGGCCCGCCGCCAAGTCGCCTTCGCCTGTGAGGGTCAAGGCTGTCGGGACGAAGCGATCGCCAAAAGCGGCGCCAATCAACTAGGCACCGCTGGTCAATCTCGGGCGCATATAATTATCAATCGAACCCGTCAAAGCTCATGAACGACGCCGGATGACCGCCGGGAACGTGATCGCGCGGTCGACGGCGACAGAACCCGGGACAAACCTATCCATGATCAGGCTTTCGCTCCCAGCCTGGAGATGAAGGCACGCAGCGCCGGCGCCCACTTGGCCGCGTCGGCCCCGGAGGCCAAGTGACCGTGCTCGCTGTCTATTTCCACGTACTCCGCGTCCACCCCGGCCCCACGCAGACCTGCCATCACCCCCTGCGCCAGGCTTGGCGGGAACAGCGCATCTGTCCGGGATAGCACATACAGCACCGGAACCTTGATCCGCCCATAATCCTTGGTCACGTCATACGTCGCCATCGCGTCTCCCAGAATGAATAAGGAATTAGCGTCAAACTCATCCGCCCACTGCGAAGCGATCCGCCGTAACTCCGCGTCCCGCGCCGCCGGATCAGGAAACCGCTCGGACAGGCTGGCCGCCATTCCATACCGCGTCAGCGTATCCACCCGCAGTGCCGTCAGCGGACCATGCACCCCACCCTTGTCGTAATAGTCGCCGCCGTTCCAGTTCGGGTCTTTGTCGAACCATTTCAGTAGCTCTACCACCCGGTTGCCCCGCGGCGGCAGCGGCGAGGTCACCACTGGCACAATCCCATCCATGAAATCCGGATACGTAACCGCCCACTGGAACGCCTGGAACCCGCCATACGACGGTCCGATCACCGCCCGCAAATGCGTCACTCCCAGATGTTCCAATAATCGCTTCTGCGCAGCAACGATGTCCGCCACCGTGATTTTCGGGAACGTCGACCCGTAGGGCTTCCCGGATCCCGGGTTGATCGACGCTGCGTTGGTAGAGCCGTAACTCGATCCCAGCATGTTCGAGCACACGACGAAATACCGTTCGGTATCAATCGGCGCGCCCGGGCCGACCAGTGTGCTCCAGGCGCCTTCCGAAGATCCCACGCCCGGTTCAATCATCGCAGGGCCGCTGGTGTATCCATGCGTAACCAGGATCGCGTTGCGCCCGCTCGGAGCCAGGCGGCCACGCGTGACGTAAGCCAAGGTTACCCGGGGGAGTGCTCCGCCACACTGCAGCGCCAGATCCTTGAAGGAAAAACTGTCGTGGACGATGTCGGACATATCGGATTTCCCTCGCGTTTCGACCCAAGTTGCCACCGACGATAGTTGGAAGCGAATCCGCGTCGGGCGAGAGCGAGGAGCCACCATAACGCATTCTCCTCGCATACCTGCGCGACCTGCCGATCCAGGACGTGGCCGCGAACGGCACGGCGACGCACACTTTAACGCGCCGTGGGTCTCTAACCGCGCCGTGGATTGAGGACGCCGACGCCACTCGGTGACCGTGCCGGACAATGGGGGTGGCCGCTTCGGCCGCGGCGGGGTAGAGTGAGACTATGGAATTCGGGATCGCCCTCGCCACAGCGGCGGATAGTTGGAAAACCGTCCGGCGTGCCGAGGAACTGGGGTTCTCGCACGCCTGGTTCTACGACACGCAGATGTTGTGCGCGGACTGCTTCGTCGCCATGGGGGCCGCGGCGGTTCAAACGTCCCGCATCCGCCTGGGCACCGGGGTGCTGATCCCCACCAACCGCATCGCACCGGTCACCGCCAATGCCTTCGCGTCGCTCAACCAGCTCGCCCCCGGCCGGATAGATTTCGGCGTCGGCACCGGCTTCACCGGACGGCGCACCATGGGCCTCGGCGCGATGAAGCAGTCCGACATGGAGGAATACATCCGCGTCGTCATGGCCCTGCTGGACGGCGAAACACCGGAGTTCGAGGTCGAGGGCAGGCGCCAGAAGATCACCTTCCTCAACCCCGAATTGAAGCTGATCAACCTGCGCGACGAGGTGAAGCTATACATCTCCGCCTTCGGTCCCCGCGGCCGCGCGCTGACCGCCCGGCTCGGTGCCGGCTGGATAAATTTCGTCGGTGACGTGACCAGCGGCGTCGCCGCCATGAAGGCGATGCAGCAAAGCTGGGACCGTGGCGGCAACGACATTGTCGATCTGTCTGCGGTCGCTTTCGCCGTAGGCTGCGTATTGCAATCCGGCGAGGCTCCTGACAGCGACCGAGCCATGGCGGAGGCTGGCCCGCGCGCCGCCGTGCTGCTGCACCGCGCGGCGGATGAGGCGTTGGCCGGCTTACCGAACACGTCTCCCGTCCCGCCGGAACTGGCCGAACCCATCGCCGGCTATGTGGAACTGGCGAAGACTTTCAAACCGGCCGACGCCCGCTATCTGACGAACCACCGGGGTCATCTGATGAAGGTGAAGGACATCGAGCGCCCTTTCATCACAGCGGAGATGATCCGGCGGACCACCTTCACCGATACTGAATCCGATCTGCTTGAGCGCATCGCCGCCCTCCGCGACGGCGGCTACACGCAGTTCACCATTCAGCTAGTTCCCGGCCATGAAGCCGCCATCGAGGACTGGGCGCGGATCAAAGCCGCGCTTTAGAGTTTCACGCGAACCCCCATGGGTGCTCATTGGCAACAGCGGGATCGCGCCGCCGAATTTGTCCAGGCCCACGTAAAACGTGCTCCAGGGGCGCTGATCCTGCCCTCGACTAACCGCGAGCCACACCAATCACCGACTTGCCCCGCGGCAAAAGTTCCGCTACCCGCCCGGCCGCATCGCCCCAGCGAACAACCCCGTGTTATGCCGCAGCATTTCCAGATACGTCGCCGCCGGCCCGCCCGGAGGGGACAGCGCATCCGAATACACCGTCCCTCCCAGCAACGCCCCAGTCTCCCGCGCCAGCATCTCCGCCATCCGCGGACTTGTCATATTCTCAATGAACACCGCGCGTACTTTCTCCCGTTCGATTTGCCTCACCAGTGCGGTGATCGCCTTGGCGGAGGGCTCGAACTCGGTGTTAATCCCTTCGGCCGAGAGGAATTCTATCCCGTACCGCGCGCCGTAATAGCCAAACGCGTCGTGTGTGGTGATGATCCGTCGCTGGCCAACGGGGATCGGCGCCAGCGTCGCCTCGATCCACGCGTCGATCTCCTTGATCTGGCCAGCATAGCGGGCTGCCGAACCCCGGTACAACGTTGCGTTGCCCGCATCCGCCGACGCCAGGCCCTCTGCGATCGCCTGCACATACAACACCGCATTCGCGGGATCCTGCCACGCGTGCGGGTCGGTCGCGATGGCACCGCCAGCTTCCTTCATCGTCCGCGGCGTAACCTTCTCCGCCGCCACCACCACCTCGCCTTTGAACCCGACCGCCCCGGTCAGGCGGTCCATCCATCCCTCCAGCCCCAGCCCGTTCCGCACCAGCAGCCGGGCTTCCATCAACGTGCGCAAATCCTTTGGCCGCGGCTGGTACACATGCGCGTCCCCATCCGGCCCGACCAATGCCTCCACCGAGACGGCACTTCCGCCAACCTGCAGCACCAGATCAGCCAGGATCGAAAAGCTCGCCACCACCCGCAATGGCTCGGCCGCCAGCCCAGCGAACGGCGCCAAAGTCAACCCCGCGAGGAAACAGCGCCGGCGCATCGCTCCACCTACTGCAACGTTATAATATAACATGATATCCTAGAACCACGCGCCGCTCAAGAACCCATTGACGAATCGTCCAAACCTCTGCCCATTCACGCCGATGGACGATCTCCAGCCAGAGATGCTCGCCCTCCCATCCGGCTTGGCCCGTGTGGAATGGCGTCGTAGTAGCCGTGCGCGCCGGGTGTCTCTGCGGATCGACCCCACGGGAGGCGCCGTTGTCGTGACGTTGCCCGCCAGAGCGAGCCGCAAGGCCGGTATGGCGTTGCTGATGGGCCATGCCGAGTGGGTATCAAACCGACTAGCCGCGTTACCCGAGGCGATCACGTTCACCGAAGGCGCCACCGTCCCGATCGCCGGCGTCCCCCACCGGCTCCGTCACGCGCCGACGGCAAGAGGCGGTGCCTTCCTCCTCAACCAGGAACTCCACGTCACCGGCGCACCCGAGTTTTTACCGCGCCGCGTTCGCGATTTCCTCCGCAAGGAGGCACAACGGCGCCTTGGTGCCCTGGTCGCGGCCAAAGCCAGCCTCATCGCGGTCACACCCAAGCGCGTCACGATGAAGGACACCACCAGCCGGTGGGGAAGCTGCGCCCCCGACAAATCACTGGCTCTAAGCTGGCGGCTAGTGATGGCCCCCACGTTTGTACAGGACTATGTCGTCGCCCATGAGGTCGCCCACCTGAAGCACATGAACCACGGGCCAAAATTCTGGGCGCTGGTAGAGGAACTGACGCCGCACACCAAAGCCGCAATCACTTGGCTGCGGGCCGAGGGCGTTCGGCTACTGCGAACCGGATAGTTCAACGGAAGCCGCGACCGCTGCTTTCGGACACAGATACAGGCCGTCGAGTTTCCGAGGCGTCGGAACACACAAACGGCACCAGATCCGCTATTTCTTGGGATTCGCCAATTCGTTCATGGACTTCATCGCCTGCTTCGGCGCCGTTCGATCACTATCCATCACAAACCCTTCCCCATATAGACCTCGGCCCTGATCTTTGTCGCTCGTCCCGCCTTTTCGCCCGGCTCTTGAGCGAACGGCAAGACCGGCGGATGATCGACGCCCCACGTCCTCTGGAGGAACGAAGGCATGCCCGAGAGCCCGGCCGACAAGGCTATGTTCGCCGACAGCCAGACTCGCCTGCCGTTGAACGGTATCACCGTGCTGGACCTGACACTCGCCCGAGCGGGCCCCACAGCTGTGCGGCACTTCGCCGACTGGGGGGCGGACGTAATCCGCATCGAACCGCCACCCACCGAGGGCGAGGACGTCGCCGGCCGCCGCCACGGCTTCGACTTTCAGAACCTGCATCGCAACAAGCGCGCGGTCACCCTGAATCTGAAATCAAAGGAAGGCCACGAGGCTTTCATGCGTCTGGCCGCCAAAGCCGACGTGATCCTGGAGAACATGCGGGCCAACGTAAAACACCGCCTGAAGGTGTCCTACGATGACGTGAAGGCCATCAACCCGAGGATCGTCTACGGCAGCATCTCCGGCTTCGGTCAGGACGGCCCCTATGGTCCCCGCGCCGGCGTCGATCAGATCGCCCAGGGCATGGGCGGCCTGATGACCATCACCGGCGAACCCGGCCGCGGCCCGATGCGCGTTGGCATCCCGGTCGACGACCTCACCGCCGGCAACCTTCTTGCACTCGGCTGCATGATGGCACTGTTCGATCGCGAGCGTACCGGCGTCGGCCGCTGGGTCACCACGAGCCTGCTGGAGGCGCAGGTATTCATGCTCGATTTCCAGGCAAGCCGCTGGTTGATGGAAGGCGAGGTCGCCGGGCAAGCCGGCAACGATCATCCCACCGGCATTCCCACCGGGGTGTTCCCCACCAGCGACGGCCATATCAATATCGCTGCGAGTTCGTCGCGCGTGTTCACGCGCTTCTGCGAGGCGATCGGGCGCATGGACTGGCTAGAAAAAGATGAGTGGAAGACACAGATCGGTCGCAGCAACGACCGCAGGGCGATCAACGCCGCCATTTCCGAAATCACCGCCACGCAGCCGTCCAACCACTGGATCGAATTGTTCGAGGCGAACGGGATCCCGTGCGGCCCGATCAATACGATCGACCAGGTGTTCGCTGATCCGCAGGTCAAGCACCTCGGCATGGCAACGACGATGAAAAGCCCCTATGTCGGGGAGACGGAGGTGGTTGCATCCGCAATCAATATCTCCGGTTTCTCCAAAGCGATCCGGAGCCTACACGCCGGACGCCGGCGAGCACGGCGACGAAATTCTGAAAAGCGTAGGCTACACCGATGCCGAACTGAACGATATGCGACAGAAAGGAGTCATCTGAATGCTGCCGGATCATGCGGAGACCCGCCCTTATGCGGGTGGAAAAATGCTGGCGGCGAAGGATGACGGCGTCGGTCTGATCACGTTCAACCAGCCGGAAAAACGCAATGCCATGTCGATGGAGATGTGGACCGGCCTCGGCGAGATCCTCGACGAATTTTCCGAAGACAACAGCGTCAGCGTGGTGATCCTGACGGGCGCCGGCAACAAGGCGTTCGTTTCGGGCGCGGACATCAGTCAATTCGAGAAGAACCGCAACAGCGCCGATGCGCAGGTGGAATATGATCGGGCAACCGGGGTTGGGCGGGACAAGCTGCATGGATTCAAGAAGCCGATCATTTGCCGGATCCGAGGTTACTGTATGGGGGGTGGTCTGGCGATCGCGATGGCGACCGATCTGCGGATCGCCTCGGCGGACAGTCAGTTCGGGATCCCGGCGGCGCGGCTGTCGATCGCGTATGCGCCGGACGCGGTGAAGCGGTTGATCGATCTGGTGGGGCCGGCGCATGCGCGGATGATTCTGTATACCGCTAAGAGGATCGATGCGGCGGAGGCGGAGCGGATCGGGTTGATCAACAGGATGACGACGGAGGAGGGGCTGAACGACGTGGTGCTGGACGTTGCGCGCACGATTGCCGATAACGCGCCGCTGTCTGTGGCGGCGTCCAAGCTGACAATCGATGAGATGCTGAAGGACGAGAGTGAGCGGGATATGGAGGCGGTTCGGAAGCTTTCCGAAATCTGCTTCAACAGTGTGGATTATAAGGAGGGGCGGACGGCGTTCATGGAGAAGCGGCCGCCACGGTTTGTGGGACGGTAGGGTACCCGGCGCGTCGCGCTGCCCTACAGGACGCGACGGGTAAGTTCTCGTGTGTTCGAGGCGCGGTCCGGTCGGGGGCGGAATATCGTTGGCCTTGTCGAGAGATTGCCCCCGTCCTTATCAGCGATCCGGTCAACTGAGCCGCAACAACTGCAGGGCATTTGTCCGACCGATCTTGCGGCGATCCGTCTCGCTGATTGGCAAGCTGTCAAACCAGTCCGACTGTTCCTGCACCGTTTCGTAAGGGTAGTCGACCGAAAACAGAAGCCGGTCGGGGCCCATTTCAAGGAGCGTGTCGATGAGCGCCTGAGTCCGGAAATGGCCGGCCGTGGTCACATAAAAGTTCTCGCGCAGATAGCAAGTCACAGGCTTGACCTGTCGCCCCTGTACTTCCGGGCTCATATGCCGGAGCCGATGCTCGACACGCGGCAACAGGAAGGGAAGCCCCTCACCCAAATGGCCGAGAATGATCCTCAGCCGGGGGAAGCGGTCGAACAGCCCGCTCAAGATCAGACGAAGCGTATGCACGGCCGTTTCGGCACCAAAACCCCATGGCGAATCAGCCAGGACCGGATAACCCTCGTAGACGCGGCGCTGGCTGGGTAACGGGCTGCGAGGATGCAGGTAGACCGGGACACCAAGCGCGTCGACGCGGGCCCAAAAATCCCATACGGGCGCTTCGTCGAGATACTGGGCGGTGTTCGCGTCGCCAATGTTCGAATAGCCGTTGATCAACACCCCCTTGAAACCGAGCTGGGAGACGGCGCGCTCCAGCTCGTCGCCGGCGGCGCGCACGTCCTGCAGCGCCACAGCAGCGAAGCCTGTAAATCGGCTCGGGTGTGCCGCCACGATCGCGGCCAGATCATCGTTCATTCGCTTGGCGGTATCGACCGCGATTGCGCGATCCGGTATGCCCTGAATGCCTGGCTGCGTCAGTGAGAGGACCATCCGCTCGATGCCGTAGCGATCCATCTCCTCAAGCTGCAGCTTTACGTCGTTCAATCGTTTCTGTACAGATGCAAAGTAGTGCGGATCGTAATTGTGCGCCTTGCCAGCGCCATCGAGTGCCGAGCCGTCTGCTCCGTTTGCTTCAAAGGACGGCAGATAGAAATGTTCCTCAAGGGCGATTTTACCGTCGTCGCGTTCCGACATTCGATTCCTCCGTCCCACGTCACTTAGCGGCAGTTCCAGACGCCGCACGCCATCACCTCTTACGAGCGAGCAATCAGCTTGGATTGATTGTATTCGGCCCTTCGACGGGAGCCAAGCGCCGACTCGCTGTGTTCGGCTCAACTCAACCCTCAGCCCGCGACTAATGGCAGCCTGGTTGCCTAACGATACAACCAGGCTGCCATCAGTCGCGTATAGTGGGGCATGATGACGTAGGTCATCAGTGCGACGACGACCGCTGCAACAAGAAAATGGGCGACCCCTGGCACCCCGACGATGGGTGCGGCGCGGAACAATGGCCCGAGCAACCAGGGAACCAGTATCGTGAGGGGGAAAATCGCTGACAGGGTCACGAGGAATTGCTTGTAGGGTTTCGCGTGCTTCTGCCTCGAGTCCGGAGGTCTGAACCAGAACTCAAGTCCGGTCTTGATCTCGACCTGCTCCTCCTCCTGAAGAAGGGGCTGCGCTTTTAGGAGCAGCCGCTCCCACACCTCTGAAGCCGCCCATCGCTCCAAATGCTCTAGCGTGTCGAAATAGTGCACAATCGTGTAAGTCCGCGATCCGGTACGCGGCTGGATAATGTTGACCCCACGATGTCCTTCCACGTTGTCTGCGATGGGGGCGATCTCGCCGAGCCAGGATCCGTACTCCTGGTCCTTTTCTGGCATGACGGTGTGCCGGAGCACGGAAACCACCACTGATTGGCCGCGAGCGGACGATGGGATCGCTTGGTTTGTCCCAGCCACTGGGGGGTCCATGTTGCTCAAAGGGGTTTTCTCCCGTTGACTATGCTCACCGCGTGGTCCGGGTGATGGCGAAAGGAGGTTTACCCGGCTTCCGGACCAATTGCAGGTGGGCCGGAATGACGTTCAGGGCCGGGTGCGCATTCTCGCTGTCAAGGACCCGTCGGGTCCGACCGCGAGGCGCAGCAAGGCAGCCTTGTCCTTCCCGCCAGGCCGGCCGGGTGACGTGGCGCGTCGATCGTGCTTGCATCGGTGACGGCGCCAGCTGGCTGCCAATCTGATCAGGACGACCGTTGATGTTTGAACTGCCCGAAGAACACCGGATGCTACAGGATCTGGTCGCGAAGTTCATCGACCGCGACGTAATCCCGCTGGAGAAACACGTCCTCGCTCGGGAAATGTCCGGCCAGGGGTCGGGTCTCGCGCCCGACGAGGAGCAGCACCTCCTCAATAAATGCAAGGAACTTGGCCTGTGGGGCCTTGACGTGCCGGAGCAATACGGCGGCGCCAACCTGCCTTATTCCGCGCTCGTCGGCGTCTACGAAGAGCAAGGCCGCACCTGCGTCCCGTTCACCTTCCCACCCGACAGCCCCAACCTGCACATGCTGATCGCGGTCGCCAACGACGAACAGCGGCGAAAATACCTCGATCCCTACGCCCGCGGCGACGCTCACTCGGCGATCGCCATTTCCGAACCCGGCGCGGGCGGTGATCCCGCTGGCATGACGACGCGGGCGGTCAAGGACGGCTCCGACTGGATCATCAACGGCAGAAAAATCTGGGTTAGCCGCGTGCCGCAGGCCGACTTCCTCATCGTCATGGCCCGCACCGGCGAGGGCAAACGCGCCGACGGCGTCACCGCGTTCATCGTCGAGCGCGGCACCAAAGGCTTCATCATCGAGCGCGAAATCCCCATGCTCGGTGGGCAGCGCACCTACGAACTGGTCTTCGAGGACTGCCGTATTCCCGCCACCCAACTGCTGGGCGTTGAGGGCAAAGGCTACGCCCCCATGCAACTCCGCCTCACCGTTCGCCGCGTGCAGATCGGCGCCTGGTGCATCGGCATGTCTCGCCGTGCGCTGGACATGATGGTGGAGCATACAAAACAGCGCGTCACATTCGGACAGCGCCTGGCCGACCGCCAGGCCATCCAGTGGTGGATCGCCGAAGCCGCGATGAAAATCCACGCCTGCCGCCTGATGGTCTACGATGCGGCGACCAAGGCCGACGGCCGGCAAGGACGTCCGCACCGAGGCCTCCATGGTGAAGCTCTACGGCACCGAAATGGCGACCGAAGTCGTCGATCACGCGATGCAGGCGTTCGGTGCCATGGGCGTGGCCAAGGAGTTGCCGCTCCAACTGATGGCACAAAAGGTCCGCACGATGCGCGTCTACGAGGGTCCCTCCGAGGTGCATCGCATGGCCATCGCCCGCCGCATTATCGGCAAATGACGGAGCCCCGCATCAAAGCGGGAATTTGGGTCGGAGTGGCGTTGCGAAAGGGCAACGCGGACGGCCGCTATGGCACTGTGATCCGCAAGGGCGACCCGGACGCCGGTGGCGTGTTGGTCGTCCTACGCAACGATAAGGAAGTCTCCGTACTTTCTCAGGCTCGTTCCGGCGAGGGCGAGCTTGCCTGGATGCGCGCTACCGGTCCCGGGCCGGTCGATGACGCAACCGCTGACGCTTACGTCGCGAGGCAGCTAAAGTTCGACCCCGACCTTTGGGTGATCGAATTCGAAGCCCCCGATCTGCTGCCGCCGTTCGAGGCGAAACTGATCTGACGACCCGTTTGGCGTCGCGGATTCCGTGCGGTCGCCAGGAGCCGAAACTCCTAAACACGTGCCGCTCCCAGGCCTCTAACTTCGCAGACGCGCCTTCCCTCGTCATCACGGATGCGAAAACGACATGGCGGTCCCGCAGACCCCGCTACCGATGGGTTTTTTCATTGAAAGCGCTACGGCATTGACCCATGTTGCAGTGCAATAGGATGCGCCGCTATCGAAAGGATGTCGTTATGCAGAAACCGGATTTCTGGACCCAGTCCGCCGACGCGATGGAACTGACCGTCGAAGGCAACCGCCTGATTACGCAGGCAATTGCCCAAATCGCGCGCGATCTCCGGTATCGGTTAGGACGTGCGCTGGTCGCCATGCTGAGCACCGAAAATCGCCATTTGCCGCCGATCTGACCAGCGGTCTGGGATACCCTGGCGGTGTCGCTTCGCGATCAGCCAGCCTTCGCCAGTAACCCTCCGGAAATCATGGCGATCCCCAGCGCCGCGAACGCAAGCAAGTATAGCATGGATTCGAGGGTCCATATGGCTACCTGATACAGCGGCGTTGGGAACAGGATCGTGCCTAAAGCCATCCTCAGAAAAATACAGCCGACGACGCAAGGGGCAAATAGTATCGATTGGGACGTGGTTTTCTTGGACTTGCTCCTCCGAGCAAGGAAAGCGAATCCGGCGAGGCATGCCAGTGGGCCTATGACGGAGGCGCCCACATTGAGCGTTGGCTGGAACCGGTCGCTCACGAGAGACATTGACGTAAGTTATTCTGGCAAGCAGGAATAAGCCCGCAAAGGCCGGCAAGCCAATACTTGACCAGTCTTTCAAAAAGATCCGCGTGGCAGGCGCCGTCATCGGTTAATCATCCCGCTCCCAGGACCACTACCATTTGGCGAAGCCCTGGATTCTATGCGACCGCATAGTAGGTTATCGGGACGGACGCGAGCCCAATGCTGCCGACACTCGATTCGACCTCCACGGTGGCCTACCTTTTCGCAAGCTGGCTCATTGCGACACTGGCCAGTTCTCGGGTTCCAATAGAAGGCGGCGACTACTCTCTCGGGCCCGTCGCCGTCCACCGATCCCGCAACAGTGCGTGCGGCTCGGGCGACCCGAACACCTCCCGCTGCCTACAACTAGCCGTTTTACACAAGGGCAAATAAGATGTGAGGCCTCGCGGATCGGGCGTGCTCTCAAAAGTCTGCGTTCCGGCCTGCCCTTTTGCGCCTCCGCCGGGAGGTGTCACCGATGTCAGCCCAGCCGGACCGTCACCCCTGGCAAAGGCGGAAACGATATCGTTACGGTGGCCGCCCCGCTTAGCCAGAGCGGCGGCGTCACGCTACCCAGCAAAATAACCTGCCCGGTTTTCAGGCCTCCGAACGCCGCCGCCTCCGCCGACCCCGCCAGCCATGCCAGCCCGTTGAGAGGATGACCCAACAGGTCCGACGTGACCCCTTCGTCGGCGGAGCCGTCATCCAGGCTGATTCGGCCCCGCAACGCATCGATATCCAGCGCGCGCCAGTCCATCTCGTGCCCGTCGCTGATCACTGCCGCGCAGTGATACATCTGATCCGCGAGCAGGATTGGTGTCCCAAGGTCCTTCAGGTCGCCATAGCGGTTCTCGACGATCTCGGCTCCGGCGAAGAACTCGCCCACCGCCGCCAAAGCCTGCTCCAGCGAGCACGGTCCTGGCGGCAAATCGCGCGCCAGCCGCACTGCCACCTCGCACTCGACTGCCGGCTTTATGAAGTCGGCGAAGCGCAGCTCGGCATGACCATGATAAACGTCCTCCGCCCGCATGAATCCGGCGATCGGAGTATCGATCCCCAGATACTCCTGCATCCGCTTGCCCGTGGCGCCAATTTTGAACCCGGCCGGGGGCATCGCGCCGACCAGTTGCGCCAGCGCGCGTTGAACCGCGGCGCCCTCCGCCGTCGTCCTTGGTGCAATCTCCCCTGGCAGCGGCCCCACCACCAGCCGGTCTCGACGGATCCGATGAAGGGCTTTCGCTGCGGGGACTGCGTCGAAAACCATCAACGCCTCGCCAGCTCGTATAATGCCACCGACGCGGCGGCCGACACGTTCAGACTCTCGACCGCCCCCTTGATCGTCAGCCCAGCGATCTCATCGCAGGTTTCGCGGGTCAACCGACGCAAACCCTCGCCCTCCGCCCCCAGCACCAAGGCCACACGGCGATCGGCGAAAGCAGCTCCGGACAGAGGCTTGCCGCCCGCATCCAGTCCGATGCACCAAACGTTCGCCGCCTTCAGCGCGATAATGGTCCGCGCGATATTCACGGCCCGCAACAGCGGCATCTTCTCCAGCGCCCCAGACGCCGCCTTGGCCAGACCACCGGTTTCCTCCGGCGCGTTGCGGTCCTGCGTGATCACCGCCGAAGCTCCGAATGCGGCGGCTGATCGCATGATGGCGCCGACGTTGCGCGGATCGGTGACCTGGTCAAGCACAACAATGGCGCCCGACTTTTCCAAAACAGATTGCAGGCTCGGGGGTGCCAGCGGATCGGCCAACAGCGCCGCTCCCTGGTGCACGATGTCGCGCCCAAGCAGATAATCCAGCCGCCCGCGATCGACCCGTTCGGGTGAGACTGCCCACGGCGGCGGAAGCAGCTTCTCGATCGCAGCCTCACCTTCCTCGGTCAAAAGCAGGCGGCGCAACCGGCGGGCCGGATTGGCCAGCGCGGCGGCGACCGCATGATGACCATACAGCCACACCGTGCCCTTCGGCGTGTCAGGCGAATTGCGGTGCACCTGGTGGTCTCGGTGCCGTTGCGGCGTTATGGACAGCCGTTCAGCCGTCCCCTCGCGCGGCGGTCGCGACTGAAAATCTCCCCGCGGCGCACCGCCATGAGGTTTACCCCCTGGGGTCTGGCCCCCTTGATTACCCCCCGGGGCGCTGTCCTTCAGCCCGTGGCCCATCGTACCGCGGCTTCTGCCCGTCGCGTCCACCGCCGTTCGGCCCACCCCCGTAACCGGCGCGCGCATCACTCCGTGGCCCTTGGCCGGGCGGCCGAGGCGGCTGTCCCGCTGGGCCACGATACGGGACCACGATCGGAGGGAGGACGAGAAGATCCGCCGCCTGGACGGCCGCTATGAGGAGGTTTCATTTTCGCTCCTATAGCCCTCAGCTGCGAACCTGCACAGTCACCGCGACCCGGTCCGATGACAATCGCCGCGCAACGTCCCGTCCCCACCGCAAAGCGGGTGCCTCCAGATATGTATGCAGCCACGCCGCGGCCAGCAACGGCAGGCCGATCGACAGCGGAACCCATAACAAGGTGAACAGCCTGCCGTCGCCGCCGGAAAACAGGCCCAACACCTCGCCCGTGATCTTGTGGATCGGTTCGTTCACCAAATACAGGCAGTAGGAAATCGCCCCGAGATATCGAGCCGTTCGGCTGCAGAGCACGGCGCTCGCCTCACGAAGCCCGGTCACATCGGGCCTCATCTGGATGGCCAGACAGAAGGTCCAGGCCATCGGCGGAAGCATTTTGCCCAAACTGCCGTCGGTCGCGCAGATAGCCAGGCTCGCGATCAGAACCAGCGCGTAACGACCAACGCTCCGCGCTTCGCACCGAACCACCGGGACGCTCGCCACACCCAACGCGAAAAAGTGCCCCTTGTTCAGCAAGAAAGCTCGGCTGAATTGCCAAGGCATCCGGCATCGTCAAACGCCAGCCCGGTCCCAACGACAGCCAGACCGAGCAAAATCCAGCACAGGTTATGGCTCCGTTGAGCGACAATCAGCGCCAGCAGATAGAATTGCCACTCGGTCGAAAGGCTCCATGCCGCCCCAAGCAAACTAACCCAGACATTGGGCCAGACCGCGTTGGGAAACAGCCCATGCGTCATCGTCAGATGCGCCGCGATCTCCGGCAGCCAGGCATCGCGGCCAGCTTTTGACGCAAATCGTCCGGGCGGCGTTGTCCGGGCCGATCCATGGCATATGCTCGAAGCCGCAGGACAACGGCGCGACTGCCACCGCCACCGCGAACACGACCAGGAATACCGGAAAAATCCGAGCCAAGCGGGCCACAGGAACGGGCGGCGTGGCCACCGGCATGCAGCAGCGACTGGGTGATCACCAGGCCGCTGAGCACGAAAAAGACATCCACCGCCGCGCCGCCATGCGAAATCGTGTCCTGCATCCAGCCCGGCAGCACCGCGAACGGCGCCATATGGCTCAGCAACACATAGACCGCCAGCAGGCCGCGGACGCCGTCCAGGGAGTCCAGCCGCTTCATGGCGGGCAAAATGCGGGGAAAAAGGTTAACAAGCGTACGAACCGCCTTGCATTCGCGTGTGTCGTCGCGCTATTCACGCCGAAATCATTCTCCGCTGTTATACGGGGGTGGCCTTCACGGGCCGCCTCTTTTTGTTTTGGACGACCCAGTTTGGACGGAAACGACACACATCATCTTCATCGAACTCTGCCAGCATGCCCGGCCACCAGCTTGGAAGCCAGGCTGGCCGCGATCATCGCGCCGCGCCTGGAACTGATGGGCTTTGAGCTTGTCCGCGTCGCCGTCCTGCGGCCGCGAACGGCCAACGGTGCAGGTCATGGCCGACCGCGCCGACGGCTCGCAGATCACCGTCGAGGATTGTGAGCAGATCAGCCATGACGTAAGCGCGGCCATCGATGTCGACGATCCGATCCCGGGCGCCTGGACGCTGGAGGTCAGTTCCGCCGGCATCGATCGCCCGCTGACCCGGGTCAAGGACTGGAACCGCTTCGCCGGCCATCTCGCCCGGGTCGAAACCTTTTTTCCGCAGAACGGCCGCAAGCGCTTCGCCGGCATCGTTCTGGGGGCCGACAATGACGCTCGCCCGAATTCGCCTCGACGACGGTTCGGAAGTCGTGATTCGCCATCCCGACATTCGCCGCGCGAAACTTGTCCTGACGGACGCCTTGATCGAAGCCACCGCGGCAAAGCCGCTGGCCAACTGAACGCCCCACCGGACGCCACTTACAGAGGTCGCCATGGACACCGCTATCGCCCGCCCCGAACTGCTGCTGGTCGCCGATGCCGTCGCGCGCGAAAAGAACATCGATCGCGAGGAAGTGCTGGAGGCGATGGAACAGGCCATCCAGAAAGCCGGCCGCGCCAAATACGGGCACGAAAAGGACATCCGCGCGACGATCGACCGCAAGAGCGGCGATGTCCGCCTGTCCCGCTGGACCGAGATCGTCGACACGGTCGAAAACGAAGAAACCCAGATGGGCAAGGCCGACGCCGCCAAGCTGTTCCCAGACAAGGCAGTCGGCGAATTCGTCGTCGATCCGCTGCCGCCGATCGATTTCGGCCGCATCGCCGCGCAGACCGCCAAGCAGGTCATCGTCCAGCGCGTCCGCGAATACGAACGCAAGCGGCAGTACGACGAGTTCAAGGACCGCGTCGGCGAAATCATCAACGGCGTGGTCAAGCGCACCGAGTACGGCAACCTGATGGTCGAACTCGGCCGCGCCGAAGCTCTGCTGCGCCGCGACGAACTGATCGCCCGCGAAATCTTTCCGCAACGGCGACCGCGTGCGCGCCTACATCTACGACGTGCGCGAGGAACCGCGCGGCCCGCAGATCTTCCTGTCGCGCACCCATCCCGGCTTCCTGGCCAAATTGTTCGCGCAGGAAGTGCCGGAAATCTACGACGGCATCATCGAGATCAAGGCGGTGTCCCGCGATCCCGGCAGCCGCGCCAAGATGGCGGTGATCAGCCGCGACTCCTCGATCGATCCGGTCGGCGCCTGCGTCGGTATGCGCGGCTCGCGCGTGCAGGCCGTGGTGCAGGAACTGCAGGGCGAAAAGATCGACATCATTCCCTGGAGCAGCCAGGCCGCGACCTTCGTCGTCAACGCGCTCGCCCCGGCCGAAGTGACCAAGGTCGTGCTGGACGAGGAAGCCGGCCGCGTCGAGGTCGTGGTGCCGGACGAGCAGCTTGTCGCTCGCCATCGGCCGCCGCGGCCAGAACGTGCGGCTGGCCTCGCAACTCACCCGCTGGGACATCGACATCCTGACCGAGGCCGAGGAAAGCGAGCGCCGCCAGGAAGAGTTCCGCCGCCGCTCCGGCCTGTTCGTCGAGGCGCTGGATGTCGACGACATGATCGCCGGCCTGCTGGTCACCGAAGGCTTTACCACGGTCGAGGAACTGGCCTTCACGCCGATCGAGGAAGTCGCCGCGATCGAGGGCTTCGACGAAAGCGTCGCCGAGGAACTGGTGCGCCGCGCCGAAAGCTTCCTGGCGCAGCGCGACAACGAACTGAACGACAAGCGCGTCGAACTCGGCGTCAGCGACGACGTCGCCTCGATCGAGGTGCTGACGCCGCCGATGCTGGTGGCGCTCGGCGAGAAGGGCGTGAAGACCCTCGACGATCTGGGCGACCTCGCATCCGATGAACTGATCGAGATCGTCGGTGCGGACAATATGGACGAAGCGACCGCCAACGACGTGATCATGGCGGCCCGCGCCCACTGGTTCGATGGCGAGGAAGAACCGGCCGCGACGCAGGAGGCTGGTCACGACTGAAACCGACCCGGCTGCTCTCGCGGATGACAGTGAGCACCGACGATGACGGAACCGGAAACGGGTCCGCTTCGCCGCTGCATCGTCACGCGTGAGCGGTTGCCGAAGGAGCGGATGATCCGCTTCGTCGTCGGGCCGGACCGGCAGATCGTCCCCGACCTGGCTGCAAGGCTGCCCGGACGGGGAATATGGTTGAGCGCGTCCTCGGATGTGATAGAGTCTGGGCACGCCCAAGAGAAAGACCAGAAGACGACTGGAAGGCGGGCGGCAAAAGGAAAGGCAAGGGCGACGGCAGTCATCGCCACCTTGCCCGCGCATTTGCCAGGGCCGCGCGCGGCCCCGTATCGGTGCCATCTGATCTTTCTGTCCTGCTTCAGACGGCGTTGATCCGGCGGATCGGCGAATGTCTTGGCCTTGCCCGACGCGCCGGGCAGGCCGTGGCGGGTTACGAAAAGGCGCGGGAGGCGCTAAGGACTGGCCGTTATCGGCTGGTCCTGCAGGCGTCGGACGGTAGTGAGGCGGAGCGTTCGCGCTTCCTGTCCGGCTTCGGGCCGGATCTGACAATCATCGATCCGCTTCCGGGCGAGGCCCTGGGACGCGTGTTCGGTCGGGACTATGTCGTGCACGTCGCGGTCGCGCCGGGCAAATTGGCGGAGTCGCTCGTCGTGGAAGCGGGCAGGCTGGCCGGATTGAGGAACGGGTCCGCAAGGGCCTTGGGGTCCGCAAGGGCCACGGGGCGGGAAACCGCCTCGGTGAACGATGGAACGGGTGCCAACGGATAAACATGAGCGAAAGCAACGATCAGGACGGCGGCAAGGGGCGGCTCTCTCTGCGTCCGGCAGGGCGTTTGGAACTGGGACGGACCGTCGACGCGGGCTCCGTCCGGCAGAGCTTCAGCCACGGCCGGTCAAAAGTCGTGCAAGTGGAAGTGCGCAAGAAGCGTGCGCCCGTTGCCGAAATCCCTCAGCCGCCGCCGGGCGCACCGCCGCCGCCGCCAGCCGGCGCGGCTCCTGCACCCCGCGTGGCGCCAGCAGCCCGGCCGTCCGGCCCCGGGCGCCGGACGCGCGCTGACCGCCACGGAACAGGCCGCGCGCCAGCGTGCCCTGGTGGAACAGCAGCGCGACGCCGCCAAGCGCGAAGCCGAACGCCGCGAGCAGGAGAAGATCTCGATCCTCTCCGCCGCCGAGGAAGCACGCCGCCGCGAAACCGAGGCCCGCAAAGCCGCCGAGGAAGAGGCGCGTCTAGCCGAAGAACAGGCTGTTCGCGACAAGCTTGAGGCCGAGGCCAAGCGCGCCGCCGATGCCGCGGCCGCAGCGGCAGTCCGCGCGCCGTCTGATCGCGGACGACACAGCGGCCGAGGAACGTCCGCGGCGAGGCCAGGCGGCGCTCGCCACCGGCACACCGCCCAACCTGCGCCAGCCGGCTCAGCCAGTCGCCAAAGCCGCCGCTCCCGCTCGGCCACCGGCCCCAGCCGCCACGCCGTCGTCAGCGACCGAAACGCTGCGACTGCGCGCCGCTCCGGCCCGAAGACGAGGACGAAGGACGCCCGGTCCGCCGCAGGCCGGCGCCGGGGGCGCTCGCTGCGCGCAAGCCGCCGGTCGTGGCGCCCAAGGGCGGCACCAGCGATCGCCGCCGCGCCGGCCGCATCGACGTGCAGGCCGCGATCGAGGGTGAGGACGAAAAAGTCCGCTCGCTGGCCTCGGTTCGCCGTCAGCGCGAACGCGAACGCCGTCAGGCGGAACTGGACCGGCTGCGTTCCGACCAGGTGAAGGTCGTGCGCGACGTCATCCTGCCGGAACAGATCACCGTGCAGGAACTCGCCAACCGCATGGCCGCGCGGACGCCGGAAGTCATCAAGGCCCTGATGAAGATGGGCGTGATGGCGACCATCACCCAGACGCTGGACGCCGACACCGCCGAACTGGTGGTGCAGGAATTCGGCCATCGCGCGCGCCGCGTGTCCGAATCCGACGTCGAACTCGGCCTGGAAGGCATCGCGGACGTCGACACCGATCTGTTCGCCCGGCCCGCCGGTCGTGACCATCATGGGCCACGTCGACCACGGCAAGACCTCGCTGCTGGACGCCCTGCGCGTCCACCGACGTGGCGGCGGGCGAAGCCGGCGGCATCACCCAGCACATCGGCGCCTATCAGGTGACGATGCCCGACGGCGAGCAGATCACCTTCATCGACACGCCGGGCCACGAAGCGTTCACCGCTATGCGCATGCGTGGCGCCTCGGTGACCGACATCGTCGTGCTGGTCGTCGCCGCCGATGACGGCGTCATGCCGCAGACGATCGAGGCGATCCGCCACGCCAAGGCGGCCAACGCGCCGCTCATCGTCGCCATCAACAAGATGGACAAGCCGGACGCCGATCCGAACCGCGTGCGTCAGGAACTGCTCAGCTACGAGGTCGTGGTCGAGGAAATGGGCGGCGAAACGCAGGACGTGCCGGTTTCGGCGACTGAAGCGAACTGGCCTCGACAAGCTGATAGAGGCGATCCTGCTGCAAGCCGAAATCCTCGACCTGAAGGCCAACCCGCACCGCTCCGCGGAAGGCACGGTCATCGAAAGCCGGCTCGATCGCGGCCGTGGCCCGGTCGGCACGCGTGCTGGTGCAGCGCGGCACCCTGCATGCAGGGCGACATCGTCGTCGCCGGCTCCGAATGGGGCCGCGTGCGCGCGATGCTGGACGACAAGGGCAAGCAGATGGCCGACGGCCGAACCCTCCACCCCGGTGGAGATCCTCGGCCTGAGCGGCGCGCCCTCCGCCGGCGAACCCTTCGTGGTGGTCGAGAACGAAAGCCGCGCTCGGGAGATCACCGAGTTCCGCGAACGCCGCCAGCGCGAGAAGGCCGCCGGTGCGGCGGCCGGCGCGCGCGGCACGCTGGACCAGATGCTGGCCCGCATCCAGGCCGGCGAGCAGAAGGAAGTCGCCGTCCTGATCAAGGCCGACGTGCAAGGCAGCGCCGAGGCCATCCAGGTGGTGGTCGCCAAGCTGGCGCATGAGGAAGTGAAGGTTCGCGTGCTGCTGGCCGGCGTCGGGCAGATCACCGAAAGCGACATGCAACTCGCCAAGGCGTCCAGCGCCGTGGTCATCGCCTTCAACGTCCGCGCCACGTCGCAGGCTCGCGAACTGGCACAGCGCGAAAGCGTCGATATCCGCTACTTCTCGATCATCTACGAAGTGGCCGACGACGTCGAAAAGCTGGTCAAGGGCAAGGTCGCGCCGAAAGCCCGCGAGAAGTTCCTGGGCTACGCCGAGGTCCGCAAGGTGTTCAACATCACCAAGACCGGCAAGGTCGCGGGCTGCTACGATCACCGAGGGCCTCGTCAAGCGCGGCGCCGGCGTGCGCGTGCTGCGCGACAACGTGGTGATCCACACCGGCGAACTCTCGCAACTCAAGCGCTTCAAGGACGACGTCCGCGAAGTCGCCCGCGGCTACGAATGCGGCCTGTCGTTCGCCCACTTCGAGGATCTGCAGGAAGGCGACGTCGTCGAGTGCTTCGAGACGGAGATGGTCCCGGGTTGAAGAAGTCCAGCCAAGACAGGCGTGTCCAAGGCGGGCCCATCCCAGCGGCAGTTGCGCGTGGCGGAGGAAATCCGCCACGTGCTGTCGGGGATTTTCGGACGCGGCGAATTCCGCGATCCCGATCTCGCAGACGGCCCAGATCACCGTCACCGAAGTTCGGATCGGCCCCGACCTGAAGCGCGCGACAGCGTTCTTCTCCCGCCTCGGCCGGTCGGATGCCGATGCGCTGGTGCCTGCCCTGGTGCGCGCGACGCCCTATCTGCGCGGCCAGGTCGCCAAAGCGCTGCGCCTGCGCGATCGCCCCGGACCTGACCTTCACGCCGGACCAGGCGTTGGACTACGCGATGAAGATCGAGGAACTGATGCACCGGCCGGAAATCGCCCGCGACCTGCAAAAAGATTGACATTGGCCTAAAGCCGATAAATCTAGCCTGTCTGGATAGATCGGGAGGCTGCCGTGCAGGATTGGCAGTTGCAGGACGCGAAAAATCGCTTCAGCGAAGTCGTCAAGCGCGCTCGGGACGAAGGCCCCCAGACCGTGACCGTGCACGGCCAGCGTGCCGCGGTCGTCGTTTCGGCGCATGAGTTCGACGCCCTGACCAAGACCGCCGCTCTCCTTCGTTGACTTTCTGCTGGGTGAGACCCCGGGCCGAGCCTGGCCCGACGATGTCGTCGAGGCGATCAACGATCGCAGCACCGATACCGGCCGCGACATCGCGTTCTGATGTATCTGGTGGACACCTGCGTCATCTCGGAGGCCCGCCGCCGCACGCCCGAAGCGGTGAGCTGGCTGCGGTCCACCCGGTCGGAAACCCTGTTCCTGAGCGCCATAACCATCGGCGAGATCATGAAGGGCATCACGATGAAGCTACGAACCGATCCGCCGGCGGCGGCGGTTCTGCTGCGTTGGCTCGACGAACTGCGGTGTCATCTACGCCGCCCGCATCCTGCCGATTGACAACGAGGTCGCGACAAGTTGGGGCCGGCTGATGGCGGAGCGCTCGCGTCCGGTCGTGGACACGCTGATCGCCGCGACCGCTCGGGTGAACAACAAGATCATCGTAACCCGCAACGTCGCCGATTTCGCCGATGCCGGCGTGACGGTCCTCGACCCTTGGGCGCATCATGCGCTGAACCGATCTGGCACGCGGATTGCTGGAAAATTCCGAAGGACAACCGCCGATACGCGGCACCAAGGGACTTGACCATGCCCACACTTGACCATCTCAACACGATGCCACCGGACGATTTCGTCGCGGCGCTGGACGGCGTATTCGAGCACGCCCCTGGGTCGCCGCAGGCCGCCGCCGCGCAACGGCCATTCGCCAGCGTGACCGCACTGCACGACGCCCTGATGGCGGCCGTCCACGCCGCACCGGCGGATGCCTGCCTCGGCTTTTCTGCGCGGCCATCCGCCGTTGTCGCCAAAAGCGCTCGCCGATCCCAGCCTGACCGTGTCGTCGCGCGTCCGAACAGGGCGGGCTTGGGCATGACCAGCCTGGGTGACCGTCTGGCACGCGTTCGAGGCCGGCTCCACCGCCTATGAGGCGCGCTTCGGCTTTCCGTTCATCGTCTGCGTCCGCCGCCTGACCCCGCCCTTCGTGTTGCGCGGACTGGAACGCCGCCTCGCCAACACGCCCGGATCAGGAACGCACCGCCGCCCTGGCCGAGATCGGCGCACATCACCCGCCTGCGCCTGGTGGATCGCGTCACCGGCCCGGGCATGCCGAAGACCGCCGGCCATCTGTCGGCGCACGTCCTCGATACCGCCCGCGGCAAGGCGGCCGAGGGCGTCAGCATCGAAGTGTTCCGCGAGGGCGACGCTGATCCACGAAGCCGTCACCAACCATGACGGCCGCACGGACGCGCCGCTTCTGGCGGACGGCCCGCTGCGGATCGGCCGCTACGAACTGCGGTTCCACGTCGAGGACTATTACGCGGGTTGGCCGAATGTAACGGACCCACCCTGGTACGACGTCATCCCGATCCGCTTCGGCGTCTCCGAACCCGAAGGCCACTACCATATCCCGCTGTTACTCGGCGCCTGGACCTACACGACTTATCGCGGCAGTTAGCCGCGGCATCCTGTCACCGAGGGGCGACCGAAGTGGCCTCGATCGCCCGGCAGGAGCGCGCTGCGCATGGTCAGGCCGCCATCCGAAGCTCGATCCGCGCCCGCCGAGCTGCTTCCAGCGCCTCGCGCCGGGCCCACAGCGACCGATACCAAGCGATCCGGGGCGCGACCTGATAGGCCAGCATGCGATGGTCCGCGACGTACCGCCGGGCTGCGTCCGCCAGATCGCGCGCCAAGCTCCGGCATCGCGATCAGACGCAGCAGCCGCGGAATGGAACTCCGTCGGATCACGAAACAGCAGACCGGTGCGCCCATCCTCGATGCTGTCGCTATACACCACGGTGCTGGCCAGCGTCGCGACGCGGCATGCGCTGGCCTCGATGTATTTCAGGTCCGATTTGGCCCGGTTGAACGGCGTGTCTCCCAGCGGCATGAAGCAAATTTCCGACCCGCCAAGGATCCGCAAATAGGTCTCGTAGTCGCAGGTGGGCGTGAATGTCTTATGCGGCGTTTCCAGCGCATCGAAGAACAACTGGTCGTGCACCACCTGGAACTTCAGGCGATCGCCGGCCTTGGCGGCGACCGCGTTGATCACCGGCATCAACGTCTGCCAATCCTTTTCCCGATTCAGCGCGCCAAAGAACAGCGTGACGGAATTCGGCGTGGCGAAATTCCGGACATCGGGCAGCGAGACAATCGGCGTTCGGGAAAACCGCGACCTCCGGATTGTACTGGCGCAGGATTTCCGCCATGGCGGCGGTGCTCGTCTGCACCGCATGCACAGCCCGAAACGACAGGTCCCCCCCATCCGCATCATCCGGAAATGCTCGGGATGGTCGTCGAATTCGGTGACCGTCAGGTAGCCTGCGTCCAACAGGCCACTGCACCGTGTCCACGGCTGCTTCACCGAGCAACGACGGGCGATGCAGGACGAAGATACGCGGCACTTTGTCGCTCGGCGCGGCCGTTCAACTCTGATTGGTCACCGTGGTGACACGGCCGGGTCGCTCGCGACCGCCTGCATCGGATGCACCACGCGCACATGCGACACGCCGCCGATCGGGCTCCAGCATATTTCCCGACAGGATCATCCGCTCGATCGGTTCGCGGCGGACCCGGCAGATCAGATGGCTGGCGGCGGCTCTGTCGCGCATAATCCCCGGCGTCGATGCCAAGGGCGGACAACGCTGGCGCCAGCGCCTCGAAAAAATGCCTGTGCCGCCTCGCCGTCAGGCTCCTGCGTTGCGACATCGCACAACGCTCAGGCCGGCGTCGGCGAATTTGCTCCCGGATGCCGGCCATGCTCAGCCAATCGCCATGGCGAGGCCGTCCATCCCGCCTCGCCGTCATCCCGCTGCCGCGCAGCCGCCGTTCGGTCAGCCGCCAGTATTCGATGTTGCGCACGCAGATCAGCATGATGCCGTCCGGGGCTGAGCACCTCCGCATGGCAGCGGATCAATGCCCAGGGATCGCGCAGGTGATGCAGGACGTCATTGTAAATGATGCAATCGATGCCGTCCGGCACCGCGAACGGCAGCGGGTCGGCCTCCACGTCGGCTGTGGATACCTACTCCAGATGCTGGGCGGCGGCCCGGCGGCCGCCGGAGTCACCGCGATACCCAGCAGACGAGCCTTAGGGTTCATTCGGTGATAGGCGGCGGAAAGTTCGCTGTCCTCGCATCCCACATCCAAAACCGTGTGCGCCGACAACGGAATAAGCGGCAGAAGGTCGAAAGCTGAAATGGGGAGCGGCATATGCAGTCGAAAATCCCGCGGCAGGGAATGTGGCGCAATCCGCCTTCGGTAGGCCAAGGGCGCGAAGGGGTAGGCGGAATCGGTATCGCGGCGCAAGCGTCACGCCACTGTCAGACCAGAAAAGGCCTGCGCTGGGCAACGTGGGTCGGCCGGGAGAGTGTGCAAAATTGCGACTGACAACGGGTCGGCGCGGACGTCCTATTTCACCCCAGCTCCAAGTGCGGCCGCCCGCGATACAGGATCACGCCGCCACCGACACCCCGGCTTGTTCGATCGCGACTTCGGTGGCGTGCCAGCCGAACGAAGCCTTGATGAAACCGGACGCGTAGGCGAGGCGCCAGCGAGCCGATAACAGAAAAGTCGACCGCCGCGGAATAAGGCCGGTCGGTGCCAGAAGGCAGGCCACTAGTAAGCGTCGGGGAAGTTCGCGCCAGACGGCGCCCGCCTGCTGCAGCAGGCGCCGGGTCAGAACGGTCGATGCGCCTTGCCAATAAAGGCGTGACAGCAGCCACTCCGGTTCCATCCGGCCCGCCTGAATTTGGTGAAATACGGTGATCCGCGAATCGTAACGCACCGAATAGCCAGCATCCTGCAGCATCCAGGCGAGCTGAACTTCCTCATCCGACAGCGCGGATTGGCCGAAGCGGCCGATTGAGCCGCCAAAGCCGCCCACTGCGAGCAACGACAGCACATGCACGACCATGTTGGCCCCGTAAGGTTCCAGACCTGGCGGCACGGCGGCGGTCCGATATTCGCCGCGCCCGTCATGCTCGATGATCGACAGCACTCCGCGCAGAGAGGGGGGCCACCACGCCGGGAGGGGCGCTTCCCATTTCGGCAGAATGCGGCCGCCGATCAGAGCAGGGCGGCGACCGGGTTGAACAACTGCATCCAGAATGGTCTCAACCCAGTCGGCGGCGGGGATTGCGTCGTCATCTATGTACGCGATGTACGGGGGTTCGGGTGGCCCAGGCGCCCGCGTTGCGCGCCAGGCTAACGCCCAGCTGCTCCAGCCGGATTAACCGGGCGCCGTGCTCGACAGCCAAATCGGCAAGCTCGACGGCGACATCCGGCGAGGAGGCGCTGTCCACCAGGAGGACCGTGAAGCGATCGCTCGGGAGAGATTGACAACACAGCCCGTCCAAGCAATCACGGACGTAACGCGGGCGGTCACGGGTGCAAATGCAGACGGTCAGGTCCATGCCCGCACGGTAGCGGCCAAAGGTTGAGAAAGTGTTAAGACAGCATCGGGGACTGATGGATTTCACGCGACCATCGCAATGATGAACCCGCCTCCGCGGCAAATACGCGATCGGCAACAACGCGCGTGCCAGCTACCTGGCTGGCATCCGGGTGAAAGCGGCGCTTTCTCCGCGCTTGCCCGTATCCTACTGCTAGGCTTCGGCGGACAGGTGGCGCTGGGGATGGGCGACCCGTACTCGTTCCAGTCAAATCGCCGCCGTGGTGATCGGCGGCTCGTACATCCTCGGCAGCCGTGGCCACTACGTCGGCACCGTCGCCGGCTCCATCAGTCTGGTCGCGCTGGTCAGCCTACCCAGGCGATGGAGATGCCCGAGTATGGGCGCAGCATCATCTATGGCGTAATCTTCCTGCTGTTGCTGTTGCACGGGCGGGAAGCGGCTGAACAATGACGTTCGCACGCACCGTCTTGCGCGGCCGCACGGAGAGCCGGCCCAGCTGGACACGCCCCCCGTCAGGCCGCTGCAGAGCGTGTCCTGCGAAGCGCCGGCGGCAATTCGATCGGAATCGCAAAGGCGACGCTGAGGTGACCCTCATCCTCGTTGCCGGCGACAATGTTGCAGGACACCGCGAGCCCGAGACTTGCCACGCTCAGCTCCCCCCTCATCCCGGCCGGACACTGGGCGGCGGTCCTGACGCGCGCCCCCCCTTCCGACAAATTCACCAACCGTCCCTCGTGACGCACGCCATCGAGGACCAACGTGCAAGGCGCATCCGTTGTCACCCGCAGGTGCATCCGGCGTTCGGCATCGGCGACGGACGCCTGAACAGTCTCGATTAATGTGCGGCGAGACCGGCCCGTGCTCGCGGCCAAGCCGTCCGCGTCTCCGCGCAAACGCGTGGCCTTGTCATCAGTCTCGGACGCAATCTGCACAACGCCGTCCATCATCGCTGTGACCGACTGCGCGGCTGTCGCTGCCTGCCCAACGGCCCTGCTAATTTCTTGCGTCGCAGCGCTTTGCTCTTCCATCGCCGCGGCGATGGCGGCTGAGACCTGGTCAATGTCGCCAACCTTGCCGCCGATCCGGGAAACCGCGTCCACCGTCTCGGTGGTCGCACGCTGAATTTGGGCAATCTGATTGCTGATGTCTGCAGTCGCTTTAGCGGTTTGATTGGCAAGCTTCTTCACCTCGGCCGCAACGACCGCAAAGCCACGGCCGGCTTCGCCCGCACGCGCGGCCTCGATCGTGGCGTTCAACGCGAGAAGGTTTGTCTGGCCCGCGATGTCAGCGATCAGCAACGCGATCTGTCCGATGCGCTCCACCTCGGTCCGCAGATGGGAGATGGTCCCTGCTGCCGCGTTGCTTTCGTCCACAGCCCCCCGAGTAGAACTCGCTTGCGCCGTTGATGCGGGTGGCGATCTCGCGTATCGAGGCCGCCAGTTCCTCAGTAGCTGCCGACACTGTCTGAGCGCTTAGCAGCGCATCAGAGGCAGCCTGCGCCGCGGTATCCGCCCTTGTACGGACCGCTGCCGCCGCTTCGACCATTTCGATGGCATTGGCGGCAATCGAGGAGGTGGTCGCTGCAACATCGTCACCGGTCTGGTTGGCGACGTTTTCGACTTTGCTCGCCATATCTCGAAGGGCTGCCACCCGCGCTAACGTTGCGTCGCGTTCCCGCTGCGCTCGCGCCTCCTCCGCATAGGCTAATCTTGCCCGCAAGCTGCGAAGGAAATCACTAATGATACGCAACTCATGCACCGACACGGCCTCGATCGCCTCTCGCAGATCTCCGCGAGCCAGCGCACCAAACTGCGCCTCGATGCGCCGGAAGGCCTGACGCATCCGGCGCATCGACAATGTAGTCGCGACGACGATCATGATGGCGATGGCGAGCAGCGCAGGGGCTCGGACTTCAGCGCCGATCCCCATCGTCACCGGCCACCAGACTCGCTACTGTCGCCGCAAAAAATATCCCCAGACTGACCGCGAAGCTGGTCGCAATGCCACGCATGACGCGTTGCCAGTGCGCCACCAGACCGGTCCGAACGATGGCCCCTCCCTTGACTTGCAATCCGCGGCTCCGTCCTTCCCGTATGGAAGCATAAATGGCCTCCGCCACGGCGACTTCATCACGCTCCGGCCTGGTGCGAATCGAGATGAAACCCTTTAGTTCACCGGCCTCAACGACGGGCGTTACATTCGCTCGGACCCAGTAAAAGTCGCCGTTCTTGGCGCGGTTCTTTACCAGGCCCTCCCATGGGTGGCCAGACTTCGCGGTCGCCCACAGGTCGCGGAACGCCGCCTGTGGCATATGTGGGTGGCGTACGAGATTATGCGGTGCACCAAGCAGTTCTTCCCGGGTGAACCCGCTCACCCTGACGAATGCATCGTTGGCGAATGTGATCCGGCCGCCTGTGTCAGTTTGCGACACAAGCAAGCTGTTTTCGGGCAGCAGCACCTCATGCGTTGTAACCGGCCCATTGTCGCGCATCGTCATGTCCTCGGAACTCAAACCAGCTTCCTATGGACGCTCAACGTTAACATCCGCTTAACGCGGAGGGTGGTTTCACCGCCGAGCGGTGGCGTGGGTTCAGGGGCGCAGCCGTGCGCCGCGGGTTCGACCTCGAAATGGGCCATGCTCGCGGGCAACCCACGACGTAATTGTAATCAAGTGCGCTCCCGTCCCTGCTGCTAAGAAGCAAAATCGACACCGCAAATTCGGCGCTCGCGGCAGTCCTCGTGATCGAGCGAAGATCGCCGAATGGACGCGCCCAGAACTGTAACGGAACGTTATGGTCACAACAGATGTGCGCGTCGATGCTCGGAGCATTACGGCCAACAGGTCGTTCCGCTTAAGAGGCCGCAAGATCCCTACGGGTCGTTGGACCGTCAAGGCTCGAACCCCGTCGAGTCTTAATTCTTTAACTTTTGTATCCGAAACGGACGGGGGTCGAGACCTAGGCCCGCTGTTAGCCCGTGGCTGCCATCAGCGGATTTCTCAGTTGAGCACCGCAGGCTATGGATGACTGGCCAGCCCAGATCTGCGTGGGCGGACCCGATCGGTCCTCGCCAGCGATCCGCCCATTCGCCGTTGCGGAGCGGTAAGTAGCTTGATCGAGCTCGACCGGTTGGCTCGTTATCACTTTCCGCGAGTCGCAAGGTGGCGGAACGTCGATCAGATTAACATGTTAGCCCCGAGTCGCCCCGCTGCTGCCGTTACGTGTCGTATATATATCTTAAATATTGCGCACTGATGAAAACGGCGTCATCTTGCAAAGTTCCTGATATACGCTTCAAGATCAGACCACTGTTCGGGATGGGATTGTGCCGATGGATCTCTCTGGCGAAGATCGGAGCCTGTGACCTCCGAACGCATACTCGTATCATTCCGTGGTCCGAACGCGGACTTGCGTCCGCACCACCGCATTAAGCCGGTTTCGCGGAGGCTGGCCGCGTGTTGATCCGCCACCTGCTCAACTGCCTAGTCCTCGACCGAGAGCTGACGACAAGCAGTCTTGGCTGCCTGACCCGATCGGGAAACCGATGCGTCTCCTGACCCGATTGTTTGCTCTGGTTATCCTTACCTTGCTTCCGGTCGTCGGAATCGAGGTCTACGACGCGATCGACGCGCGATCACAACGAGTGAACGAGCGCAAGGACCAAGCGTTGCGACTGGTACGTCTGGTAGCTCAGGATCAGTCGAGGGTGATAGAGGGCGCGCGTCAACTCTTGACCACGCTGGGGAAGACCCCAGGCGTACGAAGCGGCAACCCGGCATCCTGCAGCACGTTTTTTGCTGACCTGACTAGCTCGCTCCCACAGTATCTGAGCCTTGTCAGTATAGACCCGACTGGGCTTTCGGTTTGCACCGGCGGAACGGCGGAGCCCTCGGCCGTCCTAAGCGATCGCCCGTTTTTCAAGCTGGCTATCGCGACTGGTCGTTTCGCCCTGGGAGAATATACTGCGGATAACGGGTCGCACCGCAAGGTCATTCATCTCGCCCAGCCTTATTATGATGCCGCTGGGCATCTTGCCGGCGTAGTCGCCGCTGGGTTGAGCCTGGACTGGCTCAACGGCGAAATCGCCCGGAACCCACTGCCGCCGCAGGCCATCGTGGCGGTCGTTGACCACCGGGGTACGATCCTGGCGCGCTACCCGGATAGCGAGCAGTTCGTCGGCACCGAGATACCAAGCGAATCCGGGTCCTACAAGCTGACGGAAGAGAATGTTCACGAAGCGACCGGTTCTGATGGCGTTTCCAGAACCTACGCTTCCATGCCCCTTCCGGACGGGCCGCCCGGACTGACCCTGTCGGTCGGCCTCGATGAGGCCGAGTTACTGCAAGGGTCCACGACTGCGAACCGCCGAGACGTAATGGTGATCGCTGGATCATCCGTGTTGGCGCTACTTTTAGCGGGGATCGGCGCCCGCGCGTTCATCGGTCGGCCAATCAAAGTCCTTCTCGACGCAGCGGAGCATTGGGGCCAAGGTGATTTCGGCGCCCGCGTTCCATGCTCGGAAGCCAAATCGGAATTCGGTCGCCTCGGCGGTGCGTTCAACTCGATGGCCGCCGCTATCGGTGTGCGGGAAAACGAGCTCGAGCGGCGCGTGGTTGAGCGAACAGAGGCACTCAAGGAAGCGATGGCGGCGCAGCAGGTTGCCGAAGCGGCGCTTCATGAGGCACGGAAACGGGAAGCCGTCGGTCGCCTGACCGGTGGCGTGGCCCATGATTTCAACAATGTCCTCGCTGCCATCGTCGGGAACATCGAACTCGCTCGGGGTCGCCTCAGCCCGGAGCATCCGGGATTGGTGCGGCTGGATGCGGCTATGCAAAGCGCGAACCGCGGCGCCCAGTTGATCCAGCAACTTCTCGCATTCGCGTGCCGTCAGAATCTCCTCCCCAAGATCGTGGACCTGAACCGCTATATCGACGACTCCCAGGATATGCTCCGGCGTCTGCTTCCGCCCAACGTTACAGTGGAGACCACGCTTTCATCTGAGGCGTGGCGTGTTCGGGTTGATCCAATCCAACTGGAAGCTGCGATCCTGAACCTGGCGCTCAACGCCCGCGACGCTATGCCGTTTGGCGGCTCGCTATGGGTCACTACGAAGAACGTGAGCTTTATTGGCAGCGCCAATCACGTCGGACTGAGTGGCGATTTCGTCGCGCTCTCGGTTTCAGACACAGGTAACGGGATTCCACCGGAGATACTCGAAAAGGTGTTTGAGCCATTTTTTACAACCAAGGAGGTCGGCGCAGGGCCTGGATTGGGATTGTCCATGGTTCAGGGATTTGCCCGCCAGTCCTCCGGCTCGGTCTTCCTTGAAAGTGAGGTCGGTCAGGGAACCTCAGTAACCCTCTACCTTCCCCGGACCACCGAAGTGGAAATGCCCGTCGGCGCTGAGGTGGAAGGATCCATGGCGAGAGAAGGGAGGGTGCTCCTGGTTGATGACGACGTCGAGGTTACCGCGACGACCGCCGAATTGCTCGAGTTGATGGGCTACGCAGTGACGACGGCGTACGACGCAGCCGAGGCGATCTGCTGTTTTCAACAGGATCACACCGGGGTCGACATCCTGATCACCGATTTCGTTCTGGGTAACGGTTTGAACGGGATCGAACTGGCCGCCGTCGTTCGCAACAAACGGCCGCGTATGCCCGTTCTATTGATCACCGGCTACGGTGAGGTGCTCTGGGACGAGCTGCGGCCCGATGGGATGGTCGTCCTGACGAAGCCGTTCGATCAGGCGGCGCTTGCTCGGGCGGTCGGCGAAGCGATACGGCTCGCTAACCCATCGAACGCCGGCCGCAGGGCGCGCGCTGCCGCTTTTGTTGCATCGAAGTAGTCCAACAGCACGGCACGAACATCGGCCTGGCATTGCATCAATCGATCGCAACCGCGCCGGCGATTGCCAGCACCAGTGCGGGCGGCATGACCAGCGCGCCCAGTTTCAGAAAACTCCAGGCGCTGACTCGCAGACCCTCGCGCCGCAGCGCCGTCAGCCACAGGATCGTCGCCAGAGACCCGGTAACCGACAGGTTTGGCCCCAGATCCACCCCGATCAGCACCGCCGGGCGCACGTGTTCGGGAACGTTGGCCAATTGCACAACCCGCCCTGCGAGAAGCCCGGCGGGCAGGTTGTTGACAAGGTTGCAACCCACCGCGAGGACCGCACCCATCGTCCAGGCGGCTCCTGCTGCTGACCCCTGAACCAGATCGCGCACCAGCCCGGCCAGGTCGTCCGTGATACCGGTCTTCTGAAGCGCCTCGACGAGCACGAACAGCCCGGCGACCAACGGCAGAATACCCCAGGAGACGCCTCGGATCACGCGCATCGGACCGCTCCGCGACCGCGCCAGCACCAGCGCTGCCGTTGCCGCCCCGGCCAGGAACGCCGGCAGGCCAAGCTGGATATCGAAGGCGGAGGATGCCAGCAAAACTACGGCGGTGCATCCGATACCAACCGCGGACAATTTGCCGCCGACGGTCACTCCAGGTATCTCGACCGCGGCGGATAGGGGCTGCCGCAGCCGAAACCGCTGCGACCAGCGCAGCACGGCGTAGGTGGCTAGAACCGAGAGGAGCGAGGCCAATGTGTACCTCGCCAACCAGTGCGACAGCGTCGGCATGTGGCTGCCGTAAATGACCAGGTTGGCCGGGTTGGAGATCGGCAGAACGAAGCTGGCCGCGTTGGCAATGAAGGCGCAAATGAACAGATATGGCAGCGCCTCTTTCGCCTTCGCTGACTTCACCACGGCGGCGACCGCGGGCGTCAGCACCACCGCAGTGGCGTCGTTGGACAGGAACACGGTGACGACTGTGCCAACCGCGAACACCAAGGAAAACAGCCTGGTCGCGGACCCTCGCGCCATCGTAGCCGCCTTCGCCGCCAGCCAATCGAAGAGCCCCTCCTGTCGCGCCAGCTCGGCCAGCAGCATCATGCCGATCAGAAACAAATAGACGTCGGTGCCCTTGGCCACCGCGCCCAGCGCCTCGGCTGCCGGCAACAGCTTCAGGGCAATCAGCAGCACCGCCCCGGTGATGGCCCAGATAAATTCAGGCCATGCGAATGGTCGCAAATCACGCCAGCGGTGGCCATCGCTGCAATGCCCCAGACGGACCAGGGGGAGGCGGCGAGCGCAGCCATCAGGCGGCCTCGGGCTGCGCGGCGCCAAGCCCGACAGGCTCAGGCGTAGTGTCCCTCGTCTCGGGCATCAGCAACAGGAAGAACGCCAGCGCGCACCCCGCAATTCCCGCCAGATACAGGAATCCCGCAGGATAGCCGAACCATTGCACGACATAGCCCGCGGTCGCGTTGCTCAACGTGGCGCCCACCCCAACCGAGAGCGCCGTCAGCCCCTGGGCAAGATTGAACCGCCCGGTGCCGCGCATGAGGTCCGATGCGATCAGCACCGAGATGACTCCGAAAATGCCGGCCGCCACGCCGTCGAGCAGTTGAATCCCGACGACCGCGTATGGACTGGAGGTGAACGCGAACAACAGGCCGCGAACCGGCAGGACGCTCAGGGCCACAAGGAAGATCGGCTTGCGACCCACCCCCCGGGCGGAGGCCTGCCCGACGCACCACGCCGCACCGACCATCACGAACTGGGCGGCGATGATGCAGGCCGAAAGTGCGATCGCGTCCTCGCCGGGATGCGTTTGCGCCAGCACCTGCCCGGCCATCGGCAGCATCGCCGCATTGCCGAAATGGAACAGGACCACCGAGGCGAGGAAGAAGATTAGGTCCCGCCGTCGCAATAGGTCTCGGAACGGAATCGGCTGGCCCTTGTTGGCAGGATCTTCACCGCCCCGCGCCTGCTCATGGTCGATTTCTTTCGGATTGACCAGGGTGACAACTGCCGCGCTGGCCAGCGCGAAGCCGCACACCAGATAGAAGATCCAATGGTAGCCGAGAGATTGGCCCAGCGTCCCCGCGAGAATGGCGGCGAGCAGATTGCCGCCATGGTTGAAACCCTCGTTGCGGCTGACCCGTGCGTCCAGCAACCGCCGCCCGACAATTCCAAGCGACAAAGCGGCGATCGCTGGCGGGATCACCGCGGAAGCCGCGCCGAGCATCGCCTGCGCCGCGATGACGGTGCCAAAATGCGGGAACAGGACAATAAGCAGGCAGCCCAGACCAACCATTAGCCCCGATGCGGCGATCAGCAAGCGCTTGGCCCGCGTTCCGTCTACCAGCAACCCGGCCGGTATCTGGCAGACAGCCGCGGCGATGGACGACGCGCCCATGGCCAGACCGATCGCTCCCGCATCCCAGTGCTGGGCGCCCTTCAGGTAAATCGACAGGTACGGCCCGACGCCATCGCGTACGTCGGCCATTAGGAAGTTGATCCCGTCCAGCCCACGCCGGGATCGGAGCGATGGTTCGGTGCTCACGGACGGAGGCCGCCTCGAGGGCGGGGCGGCTGCGGCGGGGCGACGATCTGCGCGAGTTGATTCTCGTTTGGGCCGATCGAAGTGGCTTCGATCACGCGGCCAAGCGGGCCGGCGAACCCGTCGCCTTGGACATACAAAGGTACGCCGGGTGCCAGTTCGACAGCCAGACGCCGCGCCTCCGGCGGCGGCAGCCGCACGATGGTGCCGTCCTCCAGCAAAGCACCGTTCAGCTCGCCTTGCTGCCCGTGAAGCTGAGCCAGAACGCGGCCCTGAGCAGTCATGACCTGCCGGGCGCCTTCTGGACCAGGAGGACCGCCAAGGCCACTGTCGGTAACGGTGGCGCCGGTCGCGTCATTCGTCACCGACAGGGCCTGCACCATGGGGATGACTCTCGCATGGAGGCCGTGGACCGTCACCGCATCGCCGGGCTTCACCGCAAAGACCAGTTGCGTGCCGAGGTGCGGCGGCATATGGACCTCGGTCCCATCCGTCAGAATCAGTCCGTCCACATCGCCGCGCGGCGTCAGGCTGTATTGGGCAATCTTCCCCTGGATCGCCGGCAATTGACCAGGGTCATAGGTGCCCGCCTGCTGCGCCCGGGCGATGCCTGCACCGCTCGCAATCAAGGCCGCGGCCAGCCAAGCATATCGCGTCCTCATCGTTGTCCTCCGTCGTCAGGGCCAATGCCTCGACGAAGCGACAGCAAGGGACGTGCCACGCGTCGGTTATTGAGGTTCAGCGAAAAATTGTCACTCTGTTGGGCCTTCCGCGTCCGCCATTGCGACGCCTTCCGTCCCGTTTTGGGACAGGTCCAGCCCATACCGAGCCAGCTTCTGGTACAACAGCTGCCGACGGATACCCAGGCGCCCCGCTGCTTGTGCCCGATTTCCCGCGCACGCGCTCAACGCTCGGCGGATCAGCGCAACCTCGACCCGCTCTACTGCTTCCGGAAGGGTTCCGGCGAGCCAGTCGGTCCCCTCCTCGGCACCCGGCCCCGTCGCCAGAAAATCCAGATCAGCCGCGACAACAACCGGCCGCCGCACGAGCGTAGCCACGCGCTTCATCGCGTTCAGCAACTCGCGGACATTACCCGGCCAAGTGTGGGCGAGCAACCGGGCCGCCGCATCAGCGCTGAGGCGCTTCGACCCGCCAACCGCCGACGCCATCGCCAAGAAATGCTCGGCCAAGGGGATGATATCCGCCAGACGCTCGCGGAGCGGCGGCAGGGTCAGCGGCACAACACCGAGCCGGTAGTAGAGGTCTTCGCGGAACCGTCCCTCTCGCACAGCCTGAACGAGGTCACGATGGGTCGCAGCGATTACCCGTACATCGATCGGCACAGGACGGCCGCCAACAGGGGTGATCACGCGCTCCTGCAATGCCCGCAACAGCTTGGCCTGCATGGCAAGGTCCATGTCGCCTATTTCGTCCAGGAACAGCGTGCCGCTTTGCGCCTCTCGGAAAGACCCGGCGCGGTCGGCGACCGCACCGCTAAACGCCCCTCGCACATGGCCGAACAGCAGGCTTTCGAGCAGATCGGCCGGAATTGCCGCGCAGTTGACCGGCACAAAGGGGGCTTTGGCGCGTTTGCCATGCCGGTGGATCGCCCGCGCCACCACTTCCTTGCCGGTGCCGGTTTCCCCGAGCAGCAGCACGGTCGCATCACTGTCGGCGAGTAGCCCAATCGACTTCTGCACATCCCGCATCGCGGTGCTCGACCCGATCAACTCTCCCTCGCGCGCGACCGGTCCGGGCGAAACCGCGGGAGCGTCGGCGGCCGGATCGGGGAACATCCGGGACAGCAGCGCACGTAGACCGTCCCGCCCGATTGGCTTGACCAGATGGTCGGCGGCACCTAGCCGCATCGCCTCGATCGTATTGTCGCTGCTCGGCACGGCGGTCAGCACGGCAACCGGTGGAGCATCGGGTTTGACCCGGATGTGCCGCAGCACCTCCATCCCGTCCATTCCCGGCATCCGCAGATCGAGCAGCACCGCATCGGCACGATGGATAGATAGCCAGGCCAGCGCTGCGGTGCCGTCGCCCGCCTCCGCCGGCTGATGTCCTAGGTCGGCCAGGGCGATGGCGATCGCCGAGCGCAGGGCCGCGTTGTCATCGACGATCAGGATCGTGGCCATGCGTCCTCCTGCGGCAGCGTCAGCGCGAAGACTGCCCCAGAGCCCGGCGTCGGGGGACGAAGGACCAATCCCCCACCATGCGCGTCGGCAAGCTCCCGCGCGATTGCCAGCCCCAGGCCTGTGCCATCGGGGCGGCTGGTGACGAAGGGCTCGAACAGATGCTCTCGCATCTCGGGGGGAACGCCGGGGCCCGTATCCTCAACCGTCAAAGTCAGCGATTCGGGCGAGCGCTCGGCACCCAAGATCACTGCCCCGCCAACGGGTGCATGCCGGATCGCATTGGTCAGCAAATTGTCCAGCACCCGCCCGACCACGGCCGGATCGAGGCAGGCGGTGCCCCGGACCTCGCCCACCGCGATGGTCACGTCCCTCGCGGCGGCGATTTCCTTGTGGCGCACCGCCTGTCCGGCGAGGAAGCTTGCCAGGTCAACGCGGACGGGATGCGGATCGACCCGCTGCGTCATCGCGAGTAACTCGGCCACATGCACATCCAGCCGGTCGATTTGGCCAAGCATGTCGGTGATCGCCTGGCGACGGCGGCAGTCGTCGCCGGCGAGGGCATTCTCTCCTTGCAGACGGGCAGCAGCGAGCGGATTCCGGATTTCGTGTGCAACCCCCGCCGCGACACGGCCCAGGCTGGCCAGCCGTTCCGCGCGAGCGACGCGAAGCGTCATTAGGTCCGACGCCTGCCGCGCAGCCGCCAACCGGTCGCCGGCCTCGTTAAGAGCGTCAATGATCCGGTCAAGTTCCTGTTCGCCGGTGCGCGGAACGGCAGGCATACCGTCTGAGCCGGCCCTGCCGAGAGCGGCCTCGATCCCCCGCACATGGCGACCCCAGACAACGAGCGTGCGACCGAGCCATGCCGACATCAGAAGCATAAGCGCGAGCAGGATGCCGACGCCGAACTGCAAAGGGCGAAGGCCCAGCGCGGATTGGACCCGCGTCATGGTCCAACCTGTCAGGCCGCCGATCGGACCGTTCAGCGGACAGGCACGCAGCAACAAGGTTTGCGTCCTAGAGGGAATTTGGTGATCGACGGGCTGCTGATCCCGCGCCGCGCGCGCGTTCGCGGCCTGAATTTCGTCGCGCTCCGCTGCCGGCAGGTCGGTTTTTGGGCCGGTGCCCTGGTAGGTCGGATAGGCGTAGGCGAGGGGGCCGGATTCGGTTTGCCAAATTCCACCCTCGACCCCGTCCACATGGGCCAACGCGGCGGCGACAACCGCATTGAATTCGGAGCGAAGGCGTTCGTCGAATTGAGTTAATGCCAGACTTGACCAGCCGGCGGCGTCAAACCGCTGTTGGATCATGTCGCAGGCTCGCGCAATCACGGCGTCGGCATGTCCCACCTGCGCGGCAGTCGACTGGCGATATAGTTGGATCAACAGTACCACCACCGCGACGCTGGCGACCAGCGACAACGCCCAAAGGCCAAGCAGCCGGATTTTCAGCGAGTGCAGGGGAGGACGCCTTTCGCAAAACCCCTCGGTCAATCAAGACAAAGGCGAATCCTCCCGCTGCGTTCCCCGATCAGGCTACTTTGACATCTTTCCAGAACCCGAAGCGGCCACCGACAGCCTGCATCTTCGGCTGCGGGCGCTCGTACGACCACGCGGCTCGTTCGTGCCGGTGGCCGTCCAGCACGACGTCGTAAAATTGCACGCCGTGCGGGCATTCAAGGTCCGAAGCGGTTTTCGGGGCTTTCTCCAGCCATTCCAGATGAGTTGCGGCTGGCGGGAAATAGGCGTATCCGCCAACTTCAAGGATATCGTCGCTTTGGGCGATTACGCGGTCGTCTAACTTTGCTTGCATGGATTTGGACCTCCTGACCCGGACATGGGGTCGGTTAAGCGATTTGGCTACTGCGATGGCAACGGAGATAGATCACCGCAGCGAACGCGCCGAACCAAGATCGACTGGGCCACCGCACTGAAATATCAACGACAAACCCGGACATGCCCAGGTTTTCCACCGGAAAACGCCGAACCGGTTGAGATCGCGCGAATAAAGGGCCGGCGCGTCGAGAGAGCCATTTCCCCGTTTCCGCGGTTAAGCTATGTTAGAAGAGTGCAGTCTGCATAAGCAAATAACCGATGCGGCACGAACCCTTGAACCCAGGAAAGTGACGATGCCACGCAAAAGCGAAGATGACGAACCGACGGCGGAAGAACTCATCGAGGCCTTGCAACATGTGAATGAGGCCCTCCACCGACTCGGCGGTGCGTGGCAACTCCTCCCCGGAAATGTGCGGGCCCGCCTGGTCATGGAAAGCCAGAGGATTGAGGATCTACTCGACCGAGCCGGCGCCTTGCCTCTGCCGCCTCCGCTTGCAACCCGAGATCGCCTCATCCGACATCTGCCTCTTCCCAGGCCGGCATCACATCTGAAGCTTGGACTGCTGGGCAAAACGCGTCGCGTGAGTCGGACGCCGACCATCTGAGCAGCGCGATAGGGGAGCAGACGCTGCGCCAGGGCGTAACCAAGCTGAGTTCAATGTCCCCGCCGTTTGGAGATCTTCGGCGTTTGACTCGCCAGACACCGGGGTTGGAGTGCGTCAACCGATCAAGAGGAAGCGCTGGAGCCACAGATTGGCCCATGCGCGTGGACTACTCGGTCAGATAAAGGACAGACCATTTTCGGCCGCGATCAGGCTAAACGGTCCGCCTTGCTCCCGCGGCGTGTTGCACGCTCAAGGGTGATGACCGTCCAACTATGCGGAACAGGCGGATCGAATGAAAACCAGCGCATTCCTGTAAAAGCATCGGCCAAGACTTCAAAAGTAGACACATTTGACTGACGAGCCGCTTCACCCGAGTCCAAGCCCAGCGAACATCCGTAAAGGAATGCATCCATGACCCGGAATCATCAGCCTGATCAGTCCGATTTCAGGGTGATCCTGCCCGAAGACATCGAGTGGAAGCCGTTCCCGGCGTTTCCGGCTGGGGCTCGCCTGGCGGTCTTGGTCGGCCACCCCGCCGAACCCGGTCCCTACGTCGTCAGGGTCAAGGCACCGGGCGGTACGAAGCTGATGCCGCACAAGCATCCGGAAGATCGCATTTACACAGTCATGTCGGGCGTCTTCTACATCGGGCTCGGCGAGACGTTCGACGGCGACATGGTGAAGGCCTATCCACCTGGCAGCCTCATCGTTCTCCCCGGCGAAACCTGGCATTTCCACTGGGCGAAGTCCGGCGAATACGTCACCCAAGTGACAGCGATCGGACCGCTTGGCCTCGAATATCACGACCCGCACGACGATCCGCGCCATCAGCACGAATGATCGGCGCGTCCTAGTCAGACGCGATCGGTAGTGTGATCCATTTCGGGCCAGGGAACTGGCTTACCGCTACAGGTTGGATCTTCGACAGCAGCCGGAATAGCCCAAAGCGGCGCCCTTTGCTGCGCGCAAGGTCGACCTCGCGCCATAATTCGTCCGGGGTCTTCACCCGGGTTGGGCCCACTTGCAGCACCAGGTCGCCCGCCGCCACGCCCTGCTGCGCGGCATCGGAACCGGCCGCAACCTCCGTGACCAGCACCCCCTTCGTGTCGGATGCCACGGCATTCGCAGCGCGTAGGTCGTCAGTCAGTTGAACGACGGTCAGGCCTAGGTGAGGCGGCACTGTCAGCTTCACCTCGGGCGGCGGCGGAGCGGCATTCCGCTCCCAGATCGAACTCGGGCCAGGTGTCGAGCGTTACCTTCCGCTCGATCTCCTGGCCGTTCCGCCACACCGTGAACGTGACCATCTCGCCCGGCTTTCTCTCGGTAATCTCGCGCAACAGCGCTCGCTCGTCCGTGACCGTCCGCTCATCGACGCGCAGGATCACGTCGCCCTCAAGCAAGCCGGCCTTCGCTGCCGGCTGATCTGGGAGCACCCACGCGACGATCGCGCCGTGAAGCTGCCGCTGGCCCATTGCCTCGGCCATCTCAGGCGTCACAGCCTGGATCTTTGCGCCGAGCCATCCCGGACGCTCGGAATCCGGCATGTTGCCCATTCGCTTAATCGCGAACTGCACATCGTTAGACGGAATTGCGAAGCCTAGCCCCGAATTCGCTGGTGTCGGCGAGATGATCGTGGAATTCACGCCGACAACCTCTCCCTTCAGGTTGAACAGCGGCCCACCCGAGTTCCCGTGATTGATGGCGGCATCGGTCTGGATCATGTTGTCCGCCACCGAATCCTCGATGTTGCGGTTGAGCGCGCTGACGATACCCGCGCTCACCGACAGGCCCACGCCAAATGCGTTGCCCATCGCCAACACCGGGTCTCCGATCTGCAACGTGCTGCTGTCACCCCAGTTGACAGCATGCAGCGGGTGGCCCGCGTCGACTTTCAACAAGGCTAGATCAATCACCCGCCAGGCGCCCACGACATGGGCGGGGAGACGCGTGCCGTCGGAGAAGCTTACGATGATCTCGAACGCATCTGACACTACGTGCCAATTGGTAACGATCTGGCCAGAGGGGTCGATGACGAAACCAGAACCGACAGCGGTCCTGTAATTTGAGGCGGGCTGGTTTGCGCTCATCAATGCTTGATCCGGTGCCGCGGCGCCGGCAATTCGGACGGTGATGTTGACAACGCTTGGGATGAGACCGCGAATCAGCTCGGCCTGGGAGGCCGGCACAACTTCCCGCGCAGTCGCCGGACCGGTCAGCAACGCCGCCCCCAGTATCAATCCGCAGGCTCCGGCGCGAAGGATGCGTAGCCACATCACCTTCTTGTCCGCCCTCTCCAATGGAGGCGCATTATGCGCCGCGACTCCCGTCGCAACCAGGGATCGATCGCCAGGAGGCATGCCGGCGAAAGACCGGCCCGTCACAACGCAGCGCGGATCATCTTGAAGGCAAAGGAGACCGTCGCGGCTCGGATGGAAGTTCGGTCGCCCGGAAAGACCTGTCGTTCGGTGATCACAGGCGCGCCGGCGCGCGCGAGGCCAAACCAAACCAAGCCAACGGGCTTCTCCGCGCTGCCGCCGGCGGGACCGGCCACGCCGGTGACTGAAACTGCGATGGCAGCACGGGACCGTGCAAGAGCGCCCTCCGCCATCGCAGCGGCGACCTGCCCGCTAACGGCGCCGTGGCTCTCGATCAGTGCCAACGGCACGCCGATCATATGGTTCTTGGCGTCGTTCGAGTAGGTGACGAAGCCGCGGTCGACGACGTCCGACGACCCACCGATGGCGGTCAGCGCGGCGGCGATCAATCCGCCTGTGCAGCTTTCCGCCGTGGCCACCATGATCCCTCGGGATCGGCAGGCCGCGAGGAGGGACTCGGCTTCATGCAAAGTGGTCTCTGGGAGCATCATGGCATCCGTTTCGGTGTCATGTATCCGACCTTGACGCGTCCCGCGGGGGCCGTCCACCCCGGGGGATCGCATTTCCGCCGGCTGCTGACCGCGTTCGTATAAATCGGCATTTGCACCGTCGAGTGCCCCTCCGTACAGTGTCGCACATCGCCATGGAGGCCAACATGAACGCGCCGGTCAGCCCCGAAGCATTGGGCGACCCCTGGTCCATCCCGCATCGATCAAATCGACGTCGCGGACGCGCGGATTTTTCAGGACGACGTCTGGCCGGACTGGTTCGCCAGGCTGCGGCGCGACGATCCGGTGCATTACACCGCGGACAGCCAGTTCGGTCCGTATTGGTCGGTGACCAAATACAAGGACATCATGAAGGTGGAGACCAATCCGCGGGTGTTCTCCTCGGCGTCCGGGATCACGCTACTGGATCAGGAGACACAGTACCGGCTGGCGATGTTCATCGCCATGGATCCGCCGAAGCACGATGTGCAGCGGCTCGTGGTGGCGCCGATCGTCGCCCCCGGCAATCTCGCCAACATGGCCGGGACGATCCGGGAGCGCGCGATCACGGATCCTGGATCGGTTTGCCGCGCAATGAAACGTTCGACTGGGTCGAGCATGTCTCGATCGAACTGACGACGCAGATGCTGGCGACGTTGTTCGATTATCCGTTCGAGCGGCGGCGCGATCTGACGTATTGGTCGAATGTCGCCACGACCAATTTCAAGGACCCCAACGCCCTGGTGAAAACCGAGGAGGAGCGGTTCAACGAACTGCGGAAGATGGCCGCGGCGATGATGGGGCTGTGGAACGAGCGGGTGAACGCGCCCGGCGGCAACGACCTGATCTCGATGCTGGCGCACGGCGAGGCGACGCGCGAACATGGACCCGATGGAGTTCATGGGGAACTGCGTGCTGCTGATCGTGGGCGGCAACGACACGACCCGCAATTCGATCAGCGGCGGATTGTGGGCGCTGAACAAGCATCCGGACGAATATCGCAAACTGCGGGAAAATCCGGGGCTGATCCCGAACATGGTGCCGGAGATCATTCGCTGGCAGACGCCGCTCGCCTATATGCGCCGGACCGCGCTGGAGGATGCCGAGCTTGGCGGCAAAACGATCCGAGCGGGCGACAAGCTGGCGATGTGGTATATCTCCGGCAACCGCGATCCCGAGGCGATCGAGAACCCCGACCGGTTCATCATCGACCGCGCGCGTCCGCGGCAGCATCTGTCGTTCGGGTTCGGCATCCATCGTTGCGTCGGCAACCGGCTGGCGGAGCTGCAACTGACGATCCTGTGGGAAGAGATCATGAAGCGCTTCCCGGTGCATCGAGTTGATGGAGGAGCCGAAACGGGTATACTCCAGCTTCGTGCACGGGATTTCGTCGATGATGGTGCGAATACCAGGCTGAACTTACCCGGTGCAATCGCGGCAGTTGCTTGCAACAACACGCGAGAAATTCGCGGGCGCGACACTGTCGCTACCCGTTTGGGACCACCAGGCCTTCTCCCGAAGTAGCATCGTCGTGTCATACCGGTCGACGACCGCGTTGACCGGTATGTGCGCTGCGGTGGTGGGTGGTGCCCCGGAAAATTCCTAATAGCGGTCGGTGCAAGCGCCGGCTGGTTTCAGACGCCGTCCTCGTCGCGGCTGCGGAAATAGGCGCGAAGATCATCCCGCAGGCGGATCTTCTGGTCGGTCAGTTGCCACATGCCCTGCCAGTCGCGCTTGATGTCTTTCGCCGGATCGAACCGGTTGTTCCACAGGATTGCCGAGCGGTTGACAATAGCCGCGGTTTTTCTTGGCGCCATGGAAGTAGTGCAGCAGCAGGCCGTCGACGAAGCCGATGTTGCGTTTGATGTAGGTCTCGGCCCGCGTCTGCCACTCGAGGCACCATTCGGTGTAGGTCGGGCAGGCGCGGACGATTTCGGGGCTGAGGCTTTGTGCGATTTCGCCGATCAGGGCGCAGGCCATGTAGCGGTCGGCGGACCCGACGATGGCGAAATCGATCAGGCCGCCGAGGTGATCCCACGCATCGCGCCGGCAGGCCCAGGCGTAGCCCGGATGCCAGGCGCCGTATTCGCTCCGTGGCGGCCGGCGCCTGGCCGTTTTGCCGCATCCATTGCGCGACGAAACCTCAAACGAGCGCAGCGGCTCATGCCTGGGGCCGAGGTCGGTGGCGTGGGCGAACATCTGCACCACGCTGAAATGCTGCAGCTGATGGATGGTCTCCGGCGACGATGTCGGGGCGGGCGAACTGAACGTCGGCATCGATCCAGGCGACGATATTTCCAATCGGGCGGCAGGCGGGAGACGCCGATGTTGATCAGGTTCTCCTTGTGCCAGATCTCATGATTGGTGCGGAGCTGGATATGCCGCGGGTTGCCGGCATCGGTGATCTCGAAGTCACGGTCGCCATAGGCGGCTTCGACCGTGTACGAGGACCGCGCCGGCATCGGTGATGTATTTTTCGAAATCTCGGTAGAGCGCGTATCGGGAGCGGTAGCGGGATGGATTGATGATGGAGGTGACGACGTAAAGCGGCGCGTCAACCGGCTGAATGGGCAGCGTGGGCATGGCGGGAAAGAAGCCTTTCGAAGTTCTCTTGATGTAATCTAGCATGAAATTTATCTGTGTCGGTCCTCGGCGTCGGCGATCAGGCACCTGGGATTTCAACACGGAGTCAGAACGAGAGCCGCGATCGACCACTGAGAAGGCAGCCACCACACTGCCGCATAAAGCTCCCAAGGCCGCTCCCCCCGAGCGTGTGCGATCCGTCAACCCAAAGACGGTATCTAACCCCAGGTATCTCAGTGGCCCATCGCGGCCCTCGTTCTGCCTCCGTGTAGAAATCCTGAATTGCCGCCCCAGCACGGTCCGGAACAGTGGGGCTGCGAAAACGGGGGTGCAATACGGGCTCCGATAAGGTGAAAGAAGATAGTTCGCTTTCTGTTCTTTTTCTACCGTGAGTTGCAAAAGAACACAACAGGAAAATGCGCAGATCGATACGATTGCGTCCTGCAGGGTCTGGTCGTATAGGGTCGGGGGCCGTATAGGGTCGTGGTGTGAGGGTTACGGCGCGAGGGCGGCTCCCCCGGGGCGCCTCGGGTCATTGGCGCCGAAGAACACCGCTGAACCCGCAAATGGCCGGCGACGGAATCGGCCGGCGACCCTGCCGGATCGCGGCATGGGTCATCGATCCGGAAGCGATCAGCTCGACCGCGCCCCACGGCTTCTGCTGCTGGATGCGGTAGCCCATCTGCTCCAGCAGCGCCTCGGTGTCGGGCGACAGCGCGAACGGTTCGGCAAACAGCACGTCCGGCAGCCACTGATGGTGCAAGCGCGGCGCGTCACCGCCTCCTGGGCGTTCATGCCGTAGTCGATCATGTTCAGGATCGTTTCCAGCGTGGCGGTGATGATGCGCGGTCCGCCGGGGGAGCCGAGGACCATCTCGACCGTCCCGTCCTTGAGCACGATGGTCGGCGCCATCGAGGACAGCGGGCGCTTGCCGGGGGCGATGGCATTGGCCTCGCCTTGCACCAGGCCGAACTGGTTGGGCGACGTTCGGCTTGAGGGTGAAGTCGTCCATCTCGTCATTCATCAGGAAGCCGGTGTCGCCGGCGATGACGCCGGCGCCGAATCCGCCGTTGATGGTGTAGGTCACGGCGACGGCGTTGCCGTTCTGTCGATGACCGAGAAATGGGTCGTCTCGGCCTTTTCTCCCGGCGGCGGGGCAGCCGGGCCCAAGGCTGGCGGACGGGATGGCGTGGTCGCCGATCAGGCCGCGCAGGTGGGTCGCGTAGTCCTTGGACAGCAGCCGGCATGCGGCGGTGCAGGCGGAAGGCGGGATCGCCGAGGTAGGTGTTGCGGTCGAAAAAAGCCAGACGCAGCGCCTCGGTCATTTCATGAACAGCCTCGGCGGCATGAAAACCCATGACGTGCAGGTCGTAGCCTTCCAGGATGTTCAGGGTCTCGCAGATCGTCGTACCGCCGGACGACGGAGGCGGCGCGGACAAGACGACGTAGCCCCGGTAGGTGCAGGACAGCGGTGCGCTCTCAGTCACGTGATAGGCGGCGAAATCGGCCGCGGTTATGATCCCTCCGCCGGCTCGGGAGGCGGCCTCGGCTTCCTGCGGGATTTGGCCCTTGTAGAACGCGTCGGGTCCATGGTCGGCGATGGCTTGCAATGTCGCGGCGAGTTCAGGCTGCGCCAGCCGGTCGCCGGCTCGGAGTGGCGATCCGTCCGGGCGCAGAAAGATGCGCGCTGCGGTCGGGATTTCGCCGCAGCAGCGGGGCGCCGCGTGCCAGAATGTCGGCGTCGGCCTGGGCCAGCACGAACCCTTCGCGGGCAAGGCGGATCGCCGGCGCCATGACGGTGGCGCGCGGCATTGTGCCGTATTTCACCAGCGCGGTATCCAGCCCGAGCACCGAACCGGGGACGGCGACGGCCTTCCAGCCGCACAGGCTGGCGCCGCGGACCAGCTTGGCCGGCGTCGTCGAGATACATGTCCCGGCTGGCCGCGGCAGGCGCGGTCTCGCGGAAATTGAGAAAAATGTCGCGTCCGTCGGCGAGATGCGCGATCAGGAAGCCGCCGCCGCCGATATTGCCGCAGCACGGGTTCACCACGGCCTCGGCATAGCCGACCGCGACGGCGGCATCGATCGCATTGCCGCCCTGGCGGAGGATTTCGACACCGGCCTCGGCCGCCAGGCGCTGGGCGGCGACGACCAGGCCGGTTGCCGATTCGGTGGGCGGCAGGACGGCCGCATGGGGGGCTTGTGCCAGCAGGCACAGGGCCAACACCGCGGCGCTCAAAATTCCTTGTCTACGGATGACGTTTGCCCCTGGCGAGCGGTTCGGGTGGATCGAATGCGATGGCCTCCGCCACCGTACTTGTGGGCGACGCATTGGGAAGGCAGCCTGCCAACTGCCTCGTCTCACCCGCGGCTCGCCCCTCGACGTCCGGGTACGCCGCCGCCATCCACTTATGCTGGTCGTTTTCGGAGACTTCGTGACCCGGCGGCCGCTCACCAATCTGGGTCGACGTTTGCAGTGTCTTCGGCATCAGACAACTCTATAACCTGGATCGATCACGAGATAAGCTGAAAAGCAATCCACGCCAACGATCCGGGTGCGAAAAGCTGGTGCCGCGGCCTTTGTCCTTACGCCGTCGCCTCGATCGACTCGCCAACGATCTGGACAATCCGGTCCAGCGTTGCCTCCGGCGTCGGCAGCGGCGGCGCGAAGCACAGCGTGTCGCCGCTGGCCGGCGGACCATCGGCGGCGCCGCGCAGTCGCAGGATCAGGCCGCGATTCGCGGCCTCCGCCACAACCTTGGCGCCCAGTCCCTTGGCGGGCGCCTTGCTGCCCTTGTCCTCGACCAGTTCGATCGCCGCCAGCATGCCGATGCCGCGCACCTCGCCGACGTTCGGCAGGGTCAGAAGCGTTTCCAGCCCCGCGCGGAAGCGGTCGCCCTGGACCTGGGCGCGCTCGACCATGCCCTCCTTCTCGATGATGTCGATGTTCGCCAGCCCCACGGCGCAACACACCGGGTGACCGGAATAGGTCGCGGCGTGCATGAACTTTTCGTCCGCCGGCGCGTCCAGCATCACCTCGTGCATGTGCTTGGAGATGATGACGCCGCCCAACGGCAAATACCCGGAGGTGACGCCCTTGGCGAACGACATCAGGTCGGGCTTCGTGTCCCAGTGGCCCATCCCGAACCACTGGCCGGTGCGGCCGAAGCCGGTGATGACCTCGTCGGCGATCAGCAGCACGTCATGGCGGTCGCAGATCTCCCGCAGCCGAGGGAAATAGGTCGGCGGCGGCACGATGACGCCGCCCGATCCGATCACCGGTTCGGCGATGATGGCGGCAACGGTGTCGGCGCCTTCGGCTAGGATGGCTTCCTCCACCGCATCGGCCGCCCCGATGCCGGCATCGCCGTTGCCGGGCCAGCGATACGGGTAGGGCGGCGCGACCTGCAGGAACTCCGGCACCAGCGGGCCGAACATCTTATGGTAGTTCGGCAGGCTGGTGGCGCTCATGGCGGCCATGGTGACGCCGTGATAGCCGTAGCGGCGGGAGATGATTTTCACCTTGTTCGGCTTGCCCAGCCGCTTCCAGTGGTAGCGGGCGAACTTGAAGGCGCTTTCGTTCGATTCCGCGCCGCCGGTGGTGAAATAGACCGCCGCCATGTTGTCGTAGGCCAGGCTGACGAGCCTCTCCGCCAGCTTGATCGCCGGTTCGTTGGTGAAGCCGGCATAGGCGGACGCATAAGCCAGCTTTTCCATCTGCGTCGGCGGCGGCGGCGGCCAGTTCCTTGCGGCCGTGGCCGATGTTCACGTTCCACAGCGAGGACAGCCCATCGATGTATTCCCGGCCATCCGCGGTGCGCAGCATGGCCCCGGAACCCGAGACGTAGACCTTCGGGTTGGCATGGTCCTTGGCGAAGTGCAGCGGATGGATCAGGTGGCGCTGGTCGGTCGCCACCAGAAGTTCGCTCGCCTGCATAAGGTCGTTCATCGTCCGCCCCCTCCCTGGTTCCACGACAGGCTAGAGCATTCCCGCCGCGACTTGAAGCGCCGCTCGCAACGCCATCGGCGGAGGACAGGTCCGCGTTGCTGCGCCTGACGACCCACCCATGAACGGGATCAAAGGGCCGGCGGCCCTTTGCGGGTCCGGGCAGAGCCCGGCCTATGCCCCGCGCGCCTCGATCTGCCCGGCCTTGATCGCCTCCAGGAACAGTCGCCAGTCGGCTTGGTTCTGCGCGGCGTAGGCGAGCGCAAAGCTCGCGATCGCGCTATCGAATGCCGTGCCGGTGCCGATATATCCGGCCATTCGAGCCGAGTCGCCAGATCGGGCGTGGGCGCGGGCCAGCGTGACGCCACACAGGGTCGCATGATAGGGCAAAGCGCCCTCGGCCAGATCCGGCGCCGATCAGCGCCAGGCGGCTGTCCTTCAATTGACGGATATAGCAATGCTGGTCGTCGCCGCGATCCTCGGTCCAGCCGAGGAAAATATCAGGCACGGTCTGCATGATTCGCTGCCCCACCACCACCCGCTGCCCCTGGTTCCGGTAGAGGCTGGGTCCGGCAAAGGGCGCCAATGCGGAAGTCTGAGCTTCCTTCAGTTGCAGCAGCAACGTCTGGTCGTCGCGCGTAACGAACAGGCCGATAGCGCAGAACGTGCCGACGCTGCCGACGCCGACGACCTTGAAGGCGACGTCAGCAAGCTCGTATCGATCCAGCAGGATCCGACGTTCCTCCGGCAGCGACAACTTGTAGGACTCGAAGGCGGTGCGGGCGACGATCTCATGCGTGTTGTCGCGCTGGCCGGACAGCGGGAAGATCAGCGGCGGCTTTTCCTTGATGCGCCATTGGCCCTTCACACGCTCGATCAGCCCCGGGTAGCCCGCATGGCCGGCCTCCGTCGCGGTATGCAGCCGCTTCAACTCGCGCGCCGCGCAGCTTTTCCTCTGCGATGCCGCCCAGCACATCGGCGACGTCGACGCGGGACCGCCAGGACGCCAGCGGGTCGAGCCGCGCCAGTTCCTGCATATGCCGCCGATAGGCCTGCACCGCCGCCGCGGCCAGATACCGTGCGGTCTTGTCGCCCAGGTCCGCGCGACAGTGCATCAATCGCGAAGCTGGCGGCGAGGCGCTTGATGTCCCATTCGAACGGCGCAGGCAGCGTCTCGTCGAAATCGTTGACGTCGAATACCGGCGTGCCCTCGGGAGAGGCAAATGTGCCGAAATTCGCCAGGTGGCAATCGCCGCAGGCCTGCACCCAGAGGCCGGTCATCGGCGTATCCGCCAGGTCGGCGGCCATGATCGCGGCACCGCCGCGGAAGAAGGCAAAGGCCGAGGCGCGCATTCGGTCGTAGCGGATCGGCAGCAGGCTGGCGATGCGGTGACGGCCGGACTCGAGCAGGATATCGACGGGATCGCGGCGGTTGGGAGAGGGCGCCCAATGGGCATGCATCGTCCTTGGCACGATCTTGCGAAGCGCCTGGCCAGCCTGACGCCGCTCCGTCGCGGGCAGGACGGTCGTCGTCTGCATATGCTCCAACGGCATTGGGGCGTTTCCGGAGGGTTTCAGTATATCACACCTCAAATCGGCGAGATCGCAAGTGTTAATTCGACCGGATCGGCAATATTAGCGAAGATTTCTGTCCGGCATCGTCTTGATTCTGTCACATTATCCATTTCGGGCACAGCAGCCGTGCCAGAATCAGTACCATGGCCGCGATGATCCCGGCGATGACGTCATCCGCCATGATGCCGAATGCGCCATGCTGGCGGTCAGCCCAGCCGACTGGGCCAAGCTTGGTGATGTCGAACAGGCGGAACAGCAGGAACGCGAGCGATAAGGCCCGGTACCGTGGGTCGGGCCAACGCCAGCAGGGTGATCCACTGGCCGGCAAACTCGTCGATGACGACCCAGCCGGGATCGCCCTCCACGCCGGCCCGCTTCACCGCGACGTAGCCGCCGAAGGTGGCCAAGAGCGCGGCCGCCGCCAGAGCCAGCGGCGACAGCTGCAGGAGCCCCGCGCCGGTCAACACCGCGGCGGCGGAGGCGACCGTGCCGGCGGCGACCGGCGCGTAGCCGGTGCCAAAGCCGGCGGCGATGAAGCGGGCAAGCCTCATGCTGTCGAGGAACCGGCGGATGGCGGCCAATGCTGGAGGCTCAGTCAGGATCGGCGCGTGGCCGATATCGGGGAGCGTCACGACCGCCATATCCGGGCGGATCGCCTGCATACGTGAGACCGTGCCCGGCAACAGGATGTTGCTGACCGCGCCGCGAACCAGCAGGACAGGAACATGTGCCAAGGCGCCGAACAAGGTCCACAGGTCGGGCGGCGGAGCACCCAGAAGGCGCGCGATCCGCGTATCCCAGAGCGGGTGCCAGCGTCCGTCGGGGCCCGGACTGGTAGGTCAGCTCCGCCATTCGCCGCCAGGCGGCATCGGTGTCCAGCGACATCGGCGGCAGGTCGGCTCGCAGGAACGCGACGCAAGCATCCAGACTTTCCAGCGCCGGATCCAGGGCGACGAAATCACGCACGAAATCAGCGCCGTCGGTGCCGATGTCCGGGCCGATGTCGTTCAGCACCACGGCCCGGACCAGGCCCGGGCGGGCCGCGGCCAGACCCATGCCGAGCAGGCCGCCGAAGCTGGTGCCGATCACGACGGCCTGGTGGATGTGCAGGGCGGCGCAGGCGTCCATGATGTCGCGGACGCACGCCTCCGGCGCGTAGCGGTTGACGTCGGCGGCGCGGCCGGAAGCCGCCGCGTCCCGGGTAGTCGACGGCGACGACCCGACGGCCGGCACAGATCGCCGGAGCCAGCGCCTCGAAATCCCCGCCGGTGCGGACCAGGCCAGGCAGGCAAAGGACCGGCGGCAGCCGATCGCCGCAGAACCACTCCCGGACGTGGATCGCCAGGCCGTCCCAGGCGCTGATACGATGGGTTATCGTGTCCACGGGGTGGCGGCCGTCAGGATCGGCGTGGGATCGTTGCGAGCGGCGCGATACATCACCACGTTCTCGGTCACGCGCTGCACGTAGTTGCGGGTTTCGCCGACCGGGATCAGTTCGATCCAGTCAACCATGTCGATCGGGCCGGTGCGCGGGTCGCCGTTGTCGGCCAGCCATTGGGCCACCCGATGCGGACCGGCGTTATAGGCGGCGGCGGCCAGCGGCAGACAGTTGTCGAAGCGCGTCAGCATCTCCTGCAAATACGCCGTGCCGAGCCGGATGTTGTGGCTCGCGTCCACCGTCAACGTCGGGACCGAGGCAAGGATGCCAAGTTCCTTCGCCACCGCTGAGGCGGTCGGCGGCATCAACTGCATCAGCCCCCGCGCGCCGGAAGGACTGACGGCGCCGACATCGAAGCTGCTCTCCTGCCGCATGATACCCAGGGAGAACGCCGGATCAGGCGGGGCGGCAGGGTTGTACGGCACCGGCCAGCCCAGATGCGGCAAGGCGATCCCGTCGCGCCCCATCCGGCGGGCAACGAACACCGCGCCGTCGGGCATTCCGGCATAAGCGGCGAAGGCGGCCGTCAGGGCGCGTTCCGCCGGGATCGGGGCGAGCTCATCCATCCGCGTCAGGAACACGCGCGCACGCTGAGGGTCGCCCCAGGCGATCAGCCAGGCGGCGGCGCGCAGCACCTCGTGGCCGGTGAAGGCCAGCGCGGTATCCTGCGTCCAGTCCGGATCGTGCAGTTTGGCGATCAGCGGCAGCCGGCGTCTCGCCCAGCGCCAGGGCGGCCAGTTGGCCGTAAAAGGTCGTTGGCCACGCTGCCGATTTTGCGTATTCGGGACGAGCATCTCGCCCCCCCGCCGCCGCCGTCCGCGCCAGCCAGTAATGCGCGCGGGATTGCGTAATGACGGCGTGGGAATCGGCGAGCGACCTGAAATGTTTTTCCGCCGTCGCAGGATCGTGCAGCATGCGCAGGGCGATGAAGCCGGCGAGGAAATCAGCCTCGGCGCGCTGCTCATCCGCAATCTGGCCATGGCCGTGACGATAGCGTAGGCGGTTTTGGCGTCGCCGTCATGCAGCAGCTTGCGTGCCAGGACGTTTCGCTCCGACCAGAACTCCGAGACGTTGGCGGACTCGGCAATCCGGCCCAGCAATGCGGCGGCCTCGGGGTCGTGATCGGCGCGACGCAGGGCACGGACGCGGTCCAGCACCAGGCCGGGGTCGACCTGCAGCGCTGGGGGAAGCGCCGCCACCAGCGACTCGGTCTGCGGGTCGTCGCGTTTGGCGGCGAGGCGTGCCTCGGCCGCCGCGTGGTGACTCCCGGTCAGCCGGGCGATCTGGCGCGCGGCGGCCGCCGGATCGGATAGCCAGGCCAGACGCTGGAACCGCGCCCATTGGTCGTCGGCCGTGGCGATGCCGCCCCACCGCCGTAGGAAGGCGGCTTCACCCGTGGCCGAATCGATCTCGTTGACCCAGGCCTGACGGGCCAGCGCATCGGCATCGGCGGTGCGGCCGGCGTTGGCGATGGCCTCGGCGCAGCGGAGCATGGCGGTGGCCAGCGTCGGCGCCGGGGAACATTGGGCCAGAACCGCGGCGTCATCGGGGTCGGAGGCGATGGCTTCCTGCCGGCGACGCTCCAGCATCGCCTGCGCCGGCCAGTCCGGGTTGCGCTGCATGAAGTCGGCGATTTCCGCCGCCGTGGCGGCGCCCGGCGCGCGCAGGCGCAGATACAGCACAAGCTTCTCCGCCACCGGATCGGCGAAACGGGCGGCCTCGGCCTGCGCGTCGGCCCAGCGATCCGCTCTCACCGCCGTCAGCGGGTTGGGATCCTGCGCGTGAACGCCCCCGCTCAGCAGGAGGACAGAGGCCGGCCAGGAGCGAATCGAATCGGAATGCGCATGAACCCTTCTACCAAGCTCAGCCTTGCAGCGCATCCATCACGCGCCTAGGTTCCGCCTCTTCGATCAGAAAGTCGGGTCGGGAGAGGGAAATGTTCAAGGGATCGCTCGTCGCGTTGATCACGCCCATGCGGGAAGATGGGTCCGTCGACGAGAAAGCCTACGCCGAGTTCGTCGACTGGCAGATCAAGGAAGGCACGCACGGCGTGGTTCCGGTCGGCACCACCGGCGAAAGCCCGACCCTGTCGCATGACGAGCACCGCCGGGTGGTGGAGATCGCCATCGAGGTCGCCAAGGGCCGGGTGCCGGTGATCGCCGGCGCCGGATCGAACAGCACCGAGGAGGCGATCGCGCTGACCCGCCACGCCAAGGAAGCCGGGGCCGACGCGGCGCTGATCGTCACGCCGTACTATAACAAGCCGACGCAGGAGGGGATGTTCCTGCATTACACCGCCATCGCCGACGCGGTCGACCTGCCGATCATCATCTACAACATCCCGCCGCGCTCGGTCGTGGACATGAGCGTCGAGACGATGGCGCGGCTGGCGAAGCACCGCAACATCATCGGGGTGAAGGACGCGACCGCCAACCTTACCCGGCCGCTGCACACGCGCCGCGCCTGCGGCGACGATTTCTGCCAGTTGTCGGGTGAGGATCATACCGCGCTGTCGTTCAACGCCGCCGGCGGCCACGGCTGCATCAGCGTGACGGCGAATGTCGCGCCGCGGCTGTGCAGCGAGATGCAGACGGCCTGGGCCGAGGGACGGGTGAACCGACGCGATGGCGATCCAGAACCGGCTGGTGCCGCTGCACGACGCGCTGTTCAGCCGAAACCAGCCCGGGCCGGTGAAATACGCCGCGTCCCTGCTGGGCAAGACGTCCGAGCGCTGCCGGCTGCCGCTGGCGCCGCTGATGGAGCCGACCCGAGCGCGGGTGAAGGCGGCGATGACCGAGGTCGGGCTGCTGAACTGAGGGATACGCGAGGCACTGAAGGCCTCCACGAGGAGGCTGACGTGATCCGCACCTACCTCCTGGCGCCCCTCGGCGTCATCCTTGTCGGAGCATGCCTTCCGCTGAGGACAGGCGGCCCCACGTGCAAGGCTTACACTCGGCGAATAGCCACTGGACCTCCCAGCCGGGTCACGTTTGCCTCTACGGAACACCGCCGCCATGGCTGAAGCCAAGAAAAAGGGCCTGATCTCGCACGGCGTCGCGGCGCAGAACCGCAAGGCCCGGTTCGACTACGCGATCAAGGACACCGTCGAAGCCGGCATGGTGCTGAAAGGGCCGGAGGTGAAGTCGCTGCGCCTCGGCCGAGCGACGCTGACCGAGGCCTGGGCCGGCGAACGCGAGGGCGAGATGTGGCTGTTCAACGCCTATATCCCCGAATACCAGGGCGGCGTGCTGTCGCGGTTCGAGCCTCGGGCGCCGCGCAAACTGCTGCTGAAGAAGAAACAGATCGTGCAGCTTCTGGGCGCGGTGGCGAAGCAGGGCGCGACGCTGGTGCCGTTGCAGATCCATTTCAATGACCAGGGCCGGGCGAAGGTGCTGCTGGGCGTCGGGACAGGGCCGGCAGAAGCAGGACAAGCGCGAGGCCATCAAGGATCGCGACTGGAAGCGCGACAAGGCTCGGTTGATGAGTACACGCGGTTAGCAAGGCCCGCACACATCGGGGTGATGTCGTCTTCCTGACACGATGTCACCACGGGATTAACAGATGCGTCCCCCAATTTCTCCTTGCCGACACAAGCAAGGAGACAAGGAATGCGGATTTTTCCGGCTTTCGCCACGGCGGCATTTTTGGCGGCATCGCCTTGTATGGCCCAGGTCAACGGCGACAACGATGCTGCTCGGCACGAGTACCGTGCGCAACAGCAGGAGCGTGCGGCGCAACGTGACGAGCACAGGGCACGAGAGGATGCGGCGATGGGCGACCGCCGCGACGCAGCCCGCGAGCAAGCCGAGGCACAGCATCATGCGGCGGTAGCACAGCACCAGGAGCGTCGTGCGGAGCAAGACCGGTAGCAGGGATCTCGACAGGTAGCATTTACCTCACAGAGTTCGGCCTCAGAAGAAATTCTGAGGCCGAACGGCTTCTGGATGCGATTTGGCGCGGCCGCCTTTGGTCCGGAGCCTGCCTTTCAGGGCTCCCCGCGTATCAGGCAAGGCCCGGCGGACGAATTCGACTTTGGGGCGGGGCGAAACAATCCGTCCCTGCATCCAACTGCCCACGAGCCAGCAGGGGGAGAAACACAGCCCCGGGCGAACATGGCTCGGGCGAACAAAGCTTGCCAAGCTGCTTGAAAATCGATAAGAACATATGTAGAACTTCCACACTGCGAGGAGATTTGATGGACCCGATGCATGAGTGAGAATCCCTTGGACCGTATTCCCAGCTTTGACCGGGTATCCATCCGGGCTGTGATCGTTCCCGACGGTGAAGATCCGACGCGGGCCCTCTCAGAAGCCGGCATCTTGGATCCGGTCGCCCTCCGCGTGGTCTTTGGCGAAGATCAACCCGATATTGGCTTCGGCGACGGCATTACCCCAAACCTAACCGGCGTTTTGGAACCTGATCTGGTGGACGACGAGTTCGACTCCGGCGCCGAGCCCATCGCCGATCAGGTTGGCGCAGTACAGGGCAACTCAGGTCAGCACCAATCCACCACGACTTCGCTGCCAGCCGCTTACGGCACCCAGCCGCTTGCGCCGGTTCGCCGACGCGTTCGCTAAAGCGCGGGTTAAACGCAATTATTTCCGCTGGCAGACCCCTCCGACAAGGGATCCTGCCCAGGTGATGACTGGAGACGCACCAATCTCAGCGTCTCCGCGGGCGACATGGAGCAAATCCACGAACGGGAGAATTCCCCAAGTTGCTTGGTTCCAACCACGCGGGCCAGATGCACCTGCGGCTGCATCACCATCGGTGGAGGACTGGGTGATGCAGTGCGGTCCTGGCACCATCTATCCTCCGATGGGCATCGCCGCCGGGACCACAATGAACCGAGTGGCGCTGGAGGCCATGATTCTGGCCACAACGAGGGCCGCGACTATCTGTCCGATGGACCAGACATCCTCGCCGCCGGGCGGAGTTTACACGCCTCTGGCGCAGGCCTTGATCATCTGGAAGGACGCCCCCTTTTGGACGGTGGGTCCACCGATACCCCAGACTTCGTCCCCGCCGCTGTCCGTCACCCGGTCAGGAGCCCGACGGACCTATGACCCTGGAACCCAGCGAGATCCCGGCCCTCCGGGTGTTGGCCGCACCGACACCGACACTTTGCCCCGATCGGTGAAGCTGGCCGACCCCATCGGCTTCCGCCCCACGCTAGTAAACAGCCGTTGAGCCCCGTTGCCTCGAAAGTCTTATGTTCGGCTTGACCGAAACCGGCTAGGGTCCCCGTTCTTTTGGTTGGATAATCAACGGGGTCGAACTCAGGGAAACTCGCGCTAACTCGGAGTAACTCCGTGTCGATTTGGTTTGCCCCCCATCCGACGCGATCAGCCACCGCTATCGCATCGGTTTCGAAACCAGCAACTGAAACGGATACCGTAGCTCACTGCCCACGCGCCACTCGCATGGCCGAATCGCGTTCGAAAACGGTTACCGTCGGCGTATGTTTCACGGTAGACCGCCAGCTCAAGCCGAGGCGCCCATGACCACCCGAATCGCCAACCTGCCCGATAGCGAGCTCGAATCCCTCCGTTGCGGGACGAGGGCTGAATACGACGCCTTTCGCGCGCGTGGCCTAAAACTCGACATGACCCGTGGTAAGCCGGCACCGGAGCAACTCGATCTGGCCGAGGCTATGCTGGCTCTCCCCGGCAACCGCGATCACGTCACCGAATTCGGAGACGACGCGCGCAATTACGGTGTTCTGCAGGGTCTCCCCGAAGCCCGAGCCCTGTTTGCCCCACTCCTGGGAGCGCCGCCCAGCCAGATCGTCGTCGCCGACAATTCCAGCCTGGCGGTAATGCACGACTGCATCGTCTGGGCGCTGCTGAAAGGCGTCCCCGGCTCCTCCCACCCTTGGTCGAACCCCGCCTTCATTTGTCCCGTTCCCGGCTACGACCGCCACTTCGCTCTGTGCGAGGAATACGGCATTCGCATGCTCCCCGTCCCGATGACCAGCCACGGTCCGGATATGGAGGCGGTGGAATCTCTCGCGACCGACCCCTCGGTCAAGGGCATGTGGTGTGTCCCGAAATACTCCAACCCCAGCGGAGAGGTGTATTCCCCCGAAACCGTCCGCCGCCTTGCCGCGATGCGCACCGGAGCGCCAGACTTCCGCCTGTTCTGGGACAACGCATACGCGGTCCACCATCTGACCGAACGCCGGCACGAAATCGCCAACATCCTCGATGCGTGCGAGAACGCCGGAAACCGAGATCGCGCCTTCATTTTCGCCTCGACGTCGAAGATCACGCTCGCAGGGGCAGGGCTTGCATTCTTCGGGTCGTCGCCAGCCAATGTCGCATGGTATCTGGCCCGCTTGTTCAAGCGCACCATCGGGTCCGACAAGCTGAATCAGCTTCGCCACGTGCGCTTCCTGAGGAACGAGGCTGGGCTGATGCGCCACATGGACGCCCATCGTGCGTTACTGGCGCCGAAGTTCGCCGCGGTGCAGATGGCTCTGGACCACCGCCTCGCCGGTACGGGCGCCGCAACCTGGGCGCATCCGGAGGGAGGCTACTTTATCAGCCTGGACGCCTCGCCCGGGACGGCGAAGCAGGTCGTCGCGCTGGCCAAGGACGCCGGTCTAGCCCTGACCGCAGCCGGCTCAACCTGGCCGCACGGAAACGACCCGCAGGACAGCAGTCTCCGTCTTGCCCCCACGTTCCCGTCGTTGGCGGACGTTACCGTCGCGTCAGAGGGGATCGCGCTGTGCATCCTGCTCGCCGCGATCGAAAAGACCTGCGCGCAGAGACGGTCAACCAACGCGCTGGCCTAAGCCGTCTGTTACGGGTACCAGAACGGGCGCTCCGCCGCCACCGCTTGCCCGCGTTGGCTCGGGTTATTTCGCGACCAGTACGCTCTGAGCGGTTTCCCTATGGAAGTCGCCGGAGTATGGTCGACGCCGATTCCGATGAGCCGTTTCTTCACGGATTGCCCGGATCGATGCTGCGCACCCAGCTACGACAAATTCCGGGCCGCACGGTGGCCCTTCTCGACACCTGCTACGCCGGCGCCTTCATTCAGGGCCAGCAGACGCGATACGTGCCGTTGGACATCAGCAAGTTCGTCGCGGAGTTGTCCGGTCCCGAGACAGGCGTGGCGGTCTATAGCGCGACCACCAATCGGCCAGCGCGCGGCGGAACTCGATACCCTCCGCAACGGCGTTTTCACCGCCGCCCTGCTGGATGTGCTGAATGACCGCTACGGTCAGAACGCGTCGGCTCCCATCCGGGCGAATTCTCGCAACCCTGCTGTCGGAACGCGTGCTGACGCTGAGCGGCGGCAGACAGACCTCGACCCACAACGTGGACCCAATTCGCGACGTGCTGCTGTTCGTCGTGCGCTAGCGGGCACATCTCAAACGTATGCCCCGGGACAGTACTTCGCGGATCGCATCGACGGATCGAGCCACGATGCGATCTAGAGCAATGTCAGCCTGACTGAAACGCAAAGCGCCTTCAGGCTGATGAAATTGCTCGCGAATCAAAGCCGGGCAGGGCTCTAACCCGGCATCGTGCCTGCGTTCTCCGCCTGAGAGCACGACATCATTCGACCTGTGCGCCGTTCCTATAAGGGGATTGCGTCTCGCGGCGAGCACTCCGCGACAAACGGCGTTCGGAAGCGTGTGAGTTTCAATTGCGTCTCAATGCCCGCCTGTCCTCGTGGCGGATCGTAGCGGTGTCACCACCCGCACTGCCCCGACGAGGTCGGCGCGTCGAGGCCGATGCAGTTGCGTCACTCGATTGTCTTTGTTTCGCGCCTTTCGGCCAATTGCGCGACGGGCCCAAATTTGACAATCTGCGCAGCCAAATCAGGGGAGGGAGACGTCACATGTCAGTCCGTCGGAAAATGAAGGCGCTTGTCGCGATCGCCACGTTCGGAGGCGGCCTCGCCCTCGGCATCCAGGCATTCGCCCAGACACCCCAGACACCGCCGCAGCACGTTCGCGGCACACTCGAGTCCGTCGAGGGTCATATGCTGTCAGTCAAGACCGCGCGCGGCACGGACGCCATCAAACTGGCCGACGACGCCAAGGTTTTCATGGTCAGCCCGGCGGATATGAGCGCCATCAAGGACGGCAAATTTGTCGGCATTACCTCAGTCGAAAAGGACGGCAAACGCGTCGCTGAGGAGGTGCATGTGTTCGACGATAGCCTGCGCGGTCTGGGCGAAGGCCACTATCCATGGGATTTGGGCACCGGGCCGAACATGATGACCAACGCCAATATCGCGCAGGTAGAGTCCGTAGGCAGTGATCGCCTGCTGAAGCTGGACTACAAGGGCGGGAGTCGAGAATATTGCAGTACCGCCGAGCGCGACGATCGTTGAATTCACCGCCGCCACCGCCGACCAGTTGACGCCGAACAGCAAAGTGTTCGTGATAGCAAAGAAGGAGGATGACGGCAGCCTCGTTGCCCCCGCGATCGTAGTAGGGAAGGATGGACTGAAGCCACCGATGTGACGGCGGCGCTCAGGGCAGTGGCTGCAGTGGTAAGACGCTGAGCGGCCAGGACGACGCCGGCGGTTCGATCTCACCCCTAGGGCTTGGCGCTGTTTGCGTCGGGAATCCTTTGGGCCGCGAGCGAACGGCGCCTGTGAAGTTGTCCGGTCTCTATGCTATGTCAGGTCATGACTGACCAATTCACTGTGTGGCACTACGATCGGATCGGGTCCACGAACGATGAAGCGCACCGGATGGCGAGCGAGGGGGCGCCGCACGGTACCGTCATCCATGCCGATGAACAGACGGCTGGGCGTGGGCGCTTGGCCCATACCTGGTTCAGTCCGCCCGGCAACCTTTATCTATCGGTCCTGTTGCGCACCGGCCAACCCGCCGCCCGCTCGGCGGAGTTGAGCTTCCTCGCCGCCCTCGCTGTCGCAGACACCGTCGAGGCACTCTTGCCACGTCAGATCCGCGCCATGCTGAAATGGCCCAACGATGTACTGATTAACGGCGCTAAGATCGCCGGCATCCTGCTGGAACAGGTCGATGACGCCACCGTCTTGGGGATCGGCCTGAACGTTCTCGAGGCCCCCTCGAACTTGGCCTATAAGGCCACCACAATTGTCGCCAATGGCGGGATTGCGTCAGTCGATGGCGCCCGCGATATCCTGCTCCCCCGATTAGCTGCTCACCTGGTGGACTGGCAGGCCGAGGGATTTCGCGGCGATCCGAGAGCGGTGGCTCAACCGGTCGTACCCGATCGGCGCGGCAATCCAGGCGAAGGCCGGCGGGCAGTCGATCGCTGGCCACTTTGCAGGTCTGGATATGGACGGCGCTCTGCTGCTCGACACGCCACAGGGCCGCCAGCGGATCGTTGCCGGGGAAATAGAGGTCAAAAGTGAAGGGTGATAAACCCGTTCGACGTGGTCATCTTTCGATCCGACAAGGGTACTCCCAGAGAGCGTTCACTCCGAACGGTGCCAGGCACGTCGACTGCCGACAAGGCGGCAGCGCAGAGGGCCACTTCGTTTGCGTCCGGCGCGGAGCGTATTACTCAGGCTCCGTCGCATACAGCACTGCAATCGGAAATTCTGCCAGCAGCGACCGGATAGAAGCGCTTGGTCGAGCCATGAGGTCCTCGCCGGGCGTTAGTAACGAATGAAATCGACGCCCAACAATTCGTTCTGAAAGGTAAACGGCATCGTCTCCCAGGCGTTGAGGGTTCAACTTGATGCCGTCACCATTCTGCAAAAGACCATACACGAGTTGTGGCACGACGACGATTAACTCGGATCCGCCAAGGCTGCGCGTAAACCCCACAATGTGGTCTTCCAGGGCTCCCTTCACACGCAGAGGATGATAGTCCCCGCGGCTAAACAGCGCCGGCACCCGCTCGCGCAGCGTAAGCACTTTCCGGATCACCGCCTGCTTGATGCGGCCGTCGCGCCAGGACCGCTGACATTCGACTGGGTCTCTATTGGCGGCCAAGGCCTCGCGGCGCGAGCCATAATCAATGGGTCGGCGATTGTCTGGATCGACCAGGCTGAAATCCCAGAATTCCGTTCCTTGAAAAAAATCAGGTGTACCTGGCACCGTCATCTTCAGCACCACCTGAGCCAGCCCGTTTACTGCGCCGGCCGGCGATATCATATCGACAAAGGACCGAACGAGCGGCAGGAAAGCGCCTTCCCGCGAGAACAGGCTGAACAGAAAATTCCGCGCCAGTGCCTCGTAATCCTCGTTCGGCGCCATCCAGTTAGTATGCAGCTTGGCTTCCCGAAGTGCCTTTTGTTGCCAGCCGGCAAGCCTTTCCGCGAAGGCCTGACATCTCGCCTCATCGGACGGATCGAGTTCAGGTGGCCACGCACCGACGATCATTTGATAGAGCATGATCTCGTCAGCGGGATCGGGCCGCTCTCCTTCAATCCGACGACACCTGGTAAGGAAGGCAGCCCACTCATCGGGGATTTCACTGATGACCGCGAGCCGCGCACGCAGGTCCTCGCCACGCTTGTGGTCGTGTGTCGCCGTGGCCAACATGGAATCCGGAAACGTCGCCAGCCGATCCACGCAGGCACGGTGAAAATCCCCGACTGACCCGCCGAGGCGTGCCGCATCGAAACCGACATCGTTGCGCGACAGCAGCCGGCCGTAGCGGTAAAACGCCGTATCCTCCACGGACTTTGCCGCGACAGGCGCACTGAGCTGCTGAAATCGCGTGGCTGCGACTTTATCGCCCGGTTCCCCGCCGAGCCATTGGTCCAGTTGATCGAGAACCGGATGCAGTGACGGCGGTGATGCCTCCTTCGCTGTGGCCAGCGCCTTGTCGAATGCCACCTGATCCGTCGCGGAGCGTTTAGATCCGGCGCCGTAACTACGATACACAGGAAAATGCGAGAGCAACGAGATCAAGCCGTCACGGATTCTCGCCGCGGACAGGTCGCGGGTTTTCGTTTCCGCGCGGGCGAGGCGATGCAGCGCCTCCGTGACCGCCTGCAATTGAGCATTGAACCCGTGTAGTAGAATTTCTGTCCGGGCGGCGACTTCCTCAACCTCAAAATCGACGGCCCGCTGCGTCAGTTCATGCCATAGCTGCCCCAGCGCTGACGCGCTGGACGCGTCGTGCTGGACGGCACTGACCTCATTCATGAAGTCGTAACCGCTGGTGCCGTCGACGCCCCAATCGGTCGGCAATGTTTCCCCCGCGCCCAGGATCTTCTCGATCACCAGATAGGCACGCCGATCAGGTGCCAATTCGTCCAGTCGCTGCCGCAGGCGGCGGCAGTAACCAGGGGGATCGGTGAGCCCATCCACGTGATCCACGCGAAACCCGTCGATCAGGCCGTCCGCATAGAGGCGGAACAGCTTTGCGTGGACCGCCTCGAAGACCTCGGGAATTTCGACGCGCAAGGCCGCCAGGCCGTTGATGTCGAAAAATCGTCGCCAATTAATCTCGTCACCTGCCGCACCCCACCAGGCAAGGCGGTAATGCTGCCGCTCCAGCAATGTGTGGAGCAGGGAGCGTCCGCTCGGATTGGCGGGATCAAACAACTCCAACCCACATTCGCCGATGTGGGCGTAATCCGCAGGATCGATCGGGAATTCGGTGTCGAAATAGCGAACGACCGGTTCCCCGGAGAGCGCTTGCTTTAAGCGGATTTCCCCGGCTTCCAGGGCCTCGCCATAGGGCCGCCCCAGAAACGGGGCCAGCACTTTGCCGTGCAGGTCTGGATCGTTTGTTTCCCAGTCAACGTCGAAGAAATCAGCGAATTGGCTGGAGCGCCCGTATTGCAGCAAGTCGGTCCACCAGGGATTGTCGGACCCGCCCACCGCCATATGGTTCGGCACGATGTCGACGATCAGCCCCAATTCCGCGGCGCGCAGAACAGAAACAAACTCGCGGAACCCCTGCTCACCGCCTAGTTCAAGATTGACCGAGGTTGGATCGATCACGTCATAACCGTGCATCGATCCAGCCCGCGCCGTCAAGATCGGCGAAGAATAGACATGACTAATCCCCAAATCCACTAGATACGGGGCCAGACCGGACGCGTCAGTGAAGGTGAATTCCTGGTGAAACTGCAACCGCATGGTTGCGCGAGGGGTCATAAACGCGGCCTTTCAGAGGAGTCATTGGCGGGGCCTCTCAGTCGCGACATAGCCTATCCGACGCGCCACCGCTTCGGTTTCCAGCACCGAATCCGCCGGCATCGGCAGCCGACGCCGCCAATTGGGATGCTCGGTAACGGTCCCCGGCAGATTGGGTTGCTCCTCTTGGCCTAACAAATCCTCGAGCGGGATCAGCGATAGCGGCACTTCGGTCTTGGCGATGAAACGAACGGCCGCATCAACCACGCGGTCTGTTTCGTCCGGTTCCGGAACAGGACCTTCGCCGACGTGCTCCCGCACGAACGCGTTCCAAAGTCGCGGTCGATCCTGTTCGCGCTCCTTGCGGACCGTCTCGGGATCGACACCTTCCCCAGTCGGCCATGTTCATGCCGGACGTCAATGTCACTGCCCTTCCACCAACCCGCCACAGTCGGAAGATCATGCGTGGAGGTCATGGCCACATCGGTGCTGCCCCAACCCCGAGGTGGGACGAAACCCGTCTGTGCATCGCGCTCGAACCACAGCACGCGCATGCCATGGATGCCGCTTTGTTCCAGCATGTCGTGGAAACCCTCCGGGACCGTGCCAAGGTCTTCACCAATCACCACGACGTTGTGCCGCACGGACTCCAAGGCCAGTAGCCGTAACAAATCGGCGACCGGGAAGTTCAGATAGGCACCCTCCGCCGGCGAGGCGCCTTCCGGGATCAGCCAAAGGCGCGCCAATCCCATTGCGTGATCGACGCGAATGCCTCCGGCATGCCGCATGGCCGCTTGGAGCGTCGCGAGAAACGGGATAAACCCGCCCTGCTCCATCGCCCGCGGCGAGAATCCGGTCAGGCTCCAATCCTGCCCGCCCGGATTGAGTAGATCCGGGGGCGCCCCGATGGTCAGGCCCAGCAGGATATCGCTCTGCCGGCTCCACGCGTGACTGCCATTTGGGTCCATCCCGACCGCAAGGTCGCCGATAAGGCCAATCCGCATGCCCGCCTCACGGGCCACGCGCTGGGCAGCCGAGAGGGAGCGGTCGGACACCCATTGCAGGAACTGATGATAGAGGATTTCCTCGGGCTGGGAGGCCGCGAAAAACGCCACGGCGGCACCGCGCGGGTCGCGCAGGTCGGCGGGCCAGCCACGCCATTCCCGCTGCGGCATGCGCGCTGCCTGCAGGGCCTCGAAGCAGGCATGCTCATACAGCAGCGATCCCTGATCCGCGCGATATCTCGCAAAATCGGCCCCGAGCGGTCCGTCCCAATCGTCGCCATCCAAAAACGCTTCGAATACCCTCCGCAACAACGAGTATTTCGCGCTAGACGCCTCCGGCCAATCGATCAGGCCGTTCGCCGAACTGGGTTCGACTTTGATGGTGCGTCCAAAGACGAGCTCCGGTGAGGCGTGAAGCGGGTTCAGAAACAGTCGGCTGGACGGCGCGTACGGGCCAAAGCGGGCGGGATCGGCAGCGTAAAGCGCGTGCATGGGACTCAACGCGATGGCATCCGCCCCCTTCGCGCCGGCTGCACGCGCCAGGTCGGCGGCGCCGGCAAGATCACCTATCCCGACGTCACCCGGATGATTTAAGCCGTAAAGCTGTGCGGACAGCCCCCATAACCGCGCATCGGGAACGACGTCCTCGATCGAGCGGCACCGAGCCGGTGACACCGCAAGCACGATTTCGCGGTCCTCAACGCGCAGTCGGTGGTAGCCGATTTCGGCAATTGCCGGCACACGTAGCCGTCCACGCGCGGGTAACAGCGCGACATGCCGGGTTTCGCCGCTTTCTAACACCAATTCTGCAGGCTGTGCCTCGCTTCCGCCGACGTCAAGCCTGGTTGGGCGGCCGGCAACAGCGGTCACCAGCGGCGGCAGATCGGTGAGACTGCTCCGCTTTGTCAGCAGCCGCCGGCTTGCGGACAATTCGCGGCTGGTATCGGCCGGGAGCCCAAGAGCGGCCAGTACACGACGCAGGACAGGCGGTGACACGACATGGCTCTGACCGGCGTAGTCCTGCCATTCGACCGCGATGCCGGCTCGCCGAGCCAGATCCCGAACGATCTCATCGGTCATTTCGCAACCTCCAGATACACGGCAGTCATCGGAGCGGTCTCTCCCGCTCCGAACAACAGGCGGCCAGCCGGCGGTTCGAACGGCACCGCGTCGGTTCCAAGATTCGTGACAATCGTCAGCCGCGATCCGTCGCCCATACGCCATCGCGCCAATACGGCCTTCGGCCCGATCGCCTCCGCCCCTATCGACGTCGTTCCCCGCAGCCGCGGCACGAGCTCTTTCATTCGCAGCGCAATGAGCCGCTGGTACAACCCGAAGCGGGCAGCGGATTCGGCGCGCGGAACGGATGCAGTAAATGTCTCGATCGCATTCGGGTCCGGAATACTTTCGCGCTTCTTAGGATCAGTGAACTCAGCGAACCCGGAAAACTCCTGTCGACGACCTTCGCGCACGGCGTCCGCCAATGTGTCGTGGTGATCCGTGAAGAACAAAAACGGTGTCCGCGCCGCCACCTCCTCACCCATGAACAGCAAGGGTATCTGAGGGCACAAGAGCTGTAAGGCGATGGCAGCCTCCAGCGCATTCGGCGACGCCAGCGATGTCAGGCGCTCACCGAATGCGCGGTTTCCAATCTGATCATGGTTCTGCAGGAATAGCACGTGCGCGTAAGGAGGTAGGTCTGCACTCGGCTCGCCACGCGGTGCCTTAAGATAGGCCGAACGCTCGCCTTGATAGACCCACCCTTCGGACAACACGCGGGCCAGCTTTGCTGCGGGATCATTCGCGTAGTCGGCATAATAGCCGCCGTCCTCGTCTGTCAGCAGCACGTGCAGGACGTTGTGGCCGTCGTCATTCCATTGCGCATCAACGGCCTTCCGCAAATGTGAGGCCGCGTTGTGGTGCTCCAGCACAAGATGTACTTCGCGTTGCGGGTCGATCGCCGCGCGAACCGCCGCTGCCATTTCCTCCACCCAGTCCTGCTCCTGGATCGCGTGCACCGCATCGAAACGCAGGCCGTCGAAGCGGTACTCCGTCAACCACATCAGGACGTTGCATGTGAAATAATCCCGCACTTCCCGCCGGCTGAAGTCGATCGCCGGTCCCCAGGGAGTATTGACGTCATCGCGAAAGAACTGCGGCGCATAGGCATGCAGATAATTCCCCTCGGGGCCAAAATGATTGTAAACCACATCAAGGAACATCATCAGCCCCAATCCATGGGCAGTATCGATCAGCTCCTTTAGTTCATCAGGCGTCCCGTAAGCGGAATCCGGGGCGTAAGGAAGTACCCCATCGTAGCCCCAGTTGCGCTTGCCAGGAAAATCGTTGACCGGCATTAGCTCGATGGCCGTCACCCCCAATTCCTTCAAACGGGGCAAATCGTCCCGCACGCCGCGAAAGCCACCGGCGGCGCCGGCATGCACCTCGTAAAGCACGACCTCGGTCCACGGGCGCCCCCGCCAGTCGGGGTGTTTCCACTGGAACGCGCTCGTTTGTACGATGCTGGGGTCGTGAACATCCGGCGCCTGACCCTTCGACGCGGGGTCGGGGACCATCAAACCGTCCGCCAGGCGATACTGGTATCGTGTGCGATCGGGCACCGTCGCCGTCGCCTCAAACCACCCGTCGCTGGAACGCCGCATTGGCAGCAGGTCACCCGAGTCGATCGCTACCGACACCGTTTCCTGTGCGGGCGCCCATAGCCGGAACCGAACCGCCCCATCCGCCAGCCGCCGTGCACCAAAACCACAGGCGGGGTCCAAAAGGTTGGTCATTGGGCGGTCTCCCAGTCACGAACCAAATCGGCAAAGGCCGAAAATCTTACACTTCGGACTCTTCTTTTCAAGCGTCGCCAACGATCACCCCCGATCCGTTCCGCCGGACCAGCTATACCGGCGCAGGACCGACGCGCCCTCGCCCGTTGGCGAGGTGAGCATCGCCTGCCGAATGAAATGGCGTATCAGAGGCTGGGCGAAAGGAAAACCGTCGCAAGTGGCGGCAATGTGAGAAACAGCGTCTGTGCTTCGCCATGCATTGAAGTCGCGCACGCTGTCGATGCCACCGGCATTCCCCATATTCGACCCGCCATAGACAGCCGCATCAGTATTCAACAGCTCCCGCCAATAGCCCGGCCGGGGCACTCCAATCGCATAACCAACCCGGGGCACCGGTGTCATGTTGCAGACGACCAGTACCATGCCGCCATCTTCATCCCCAAACCTCAGAAATGCGAACACCGAATTTGCCGAGTCGTCGCCGATAACCCAACGAAACCCAGTCGATACGGAGTCCCTTTGGTGCAGCGCGGTTTGGCGACGATAGAGCGCGTTCAGGTCCCGCACCAGGGTTTGAATACCGCGATGGCGTGGTTGATCGAGTAAATCCCAGTCAATCGCAGAATCGTGATTTCATTCCTGCCATTGAGCGATTTCGCCGCCCATGAATATCAATTTTTTTCCAGGATGTGCCCACATGAATCCAAAATAGGCGCGCAAGTTGGCGAAACGTTGCCAGTCGTCGCCAGGCATTTTTTGGATCAGTGACCCTTTTCCATACACGACCTCATCATGCGACAACGGCAGTACGAAATTTTCAGAGAACGCGTATATCAGGCCGAACGTCATCTCGTTATGATGGTAACGACGGTAGACTGGATCGCACTCCATGTAGTGTAGCGTGTCGTGCATCCAGCCCATGTTCCATTTGAACGAGAAGCCTAGACCGCCGTCCCGTACCGGGCGCGAAACACTCGGCCACGCCGTGGATTCCTCCGCAATGGTCATTGCCCCGGCACACCGTTCTTCCACAACGCTATTAAAATGCCGCAGGAAGCCGATCGCTTCCAGATTCTCCCGGCCACCATAGATGTTAGGTACCCACTCGCCCTCCTTGCGGCTGTAGTCCCGGTAAAGCATCGAGGCGACCGCATCGACCCGCAGCCCGTCGACGTGGAAATGCTCCAGCCAATGTACGCCGCTGGCGATCAGAAAGCCCTGCACCTCCCGCCGCCCAAATTGTAGATGTAGGTGTTCCAGTCCTGGTGAAATCCCTCCTTGGGATCGGCATGTTCGAAGAGCGCCGTGCCATCGAAGCGGGCCAGACCATACGCATCGCCGGGAAAATGGGCCGGTACCCAATCGATGATCACGCCAACGCCCGCGCGGTGGAAGGCGTCCACGAAACGGCAAAAGCCTTCCGACGGCCCGAATCGCCCAGAGGGCGCGAATAGCCCCAAGGGCTGATAGCCCCACGAGCCGCCGAACGGGTGTTCTGCCACGGGCATCAGTTCGACGTGAGAAAACCCCATCTCCACCGCATAGGGCACCAACCGTTCGGCCAGTGCGTCCCAGGTTGGCGTCTGGCCGGGACCAGGTCTGAACCAGGACGCCGCATGCACCTCGTAAATGCAGATCGCCGCGTTGGCGCGATGCCGGGCGGCGCGGGACTGCATCCATGTTTCGTCGTGCCAGACATAGGGGAGCGCGTCGACGACGATGGAGGCCGTCGCAGGGGCTGCCTCGGCCGCCTTCGCCAGCGGGTCGGCCTTGTCAGGCAGCCTGCTCCCGTCCCCCGCCACCAGCGCGAATTTATACCGCGTCCCGGGCCCGACGCGTGGCACGAACAGCTCCCACACCCCGGATGGATACCGCAGCCGCATCGGGTGGCGCCGATTGTCCCAGGTATTGAAGTCGCCGATAAGCGACACCGCGCGGGCGTTCGGTGCCCAGACAGCGAACCGCGTGCCACGGACGCCCTCTACGGTCATCGGGTTGGCGCCAAGTGTGAACGCGAGTTCGAATAACCGCCCCTCGTTGAACAAGTGAAGATCGGATTCGCTCAGCAGCAGATCGAAGCTGTATGGATCCTCGGTTTCCTGCATCGCGCCGGGCCAATGGATGCGAAACAGATAGGGGTCATGACCCTCGACTCGCCCCATGAACAACCCATCCGGCTGCACAGGCGCCAACTTACCAAGCGGCCGCCGATCCGCTCGGGCGAGCACGTCCACGCCGCTCGCGCCGGGCAAGAATGCACGGACGAACCGGCCGATCTCGGTTTCAAACGGACCCAGGACAGAGAACGGGTCGCGCGTGCTGGCGGCAGCGAGCTGGGAAGCCTGATTGGGGGAGAGTGCCGGGACGACGACGGCGTCATTCATGCCAGTGCCTCGATCCCCAGCAAATGGCGCGTGCGCTGGGCCAGTCCGTGCAGCGGCACGTCGATCCACGTTGGCCGGCTGGTGGCCTCATAGACGACTTCATACGCTGCCTTTTCGATCAAGAACAAATCGAGTAACTCCGCACTGAACCCGGTCGCCGCCCGCTCACCACCTAGCGCAACCGCTTCCCGGTAACCGATCAGGAAGGCGTCGGTTGCGCGCTGGACAAAACTATCCAGGAAAGCGCCAACCTGCTCATCCGTCAGATGCGCGTGGCTCGCTTGGCTGCGCCGCTTGACCATAGCGGCCGCGTAGTCGAACGACCGAACCAGACCGGCGACGTCGCGAAGCGGATGGTCCTTGCTGCGACGGGCCTCGATCGGCCTCGCCGGCTCGCCTTCGAAGTCGATGATGACGACGTCCCCGTTGCACACCAGCACCTGACCCAGGTGCATGTCGCCGTGGATGCGGGTCAACGTCTCCCCCTCCACCCTTTCGACCAAGGTGCCCAGTTTGGCGAAAAGGGCCTCCCGTGCAGCTTCCATCATCTGCCGGTCGCGATCTTCGATCGCCTCGAAGGCTCGGTACGCCCCCAACAGTTGTTCCCGAACCCGCTCGCCGAACGCAGCAGCCGTCGCGGCGGTTGCCGTCGCGGGGGCGAACGCCGGCTCGGACGTCGGTCGAGCCAACACCAGGTGCATCTCCCCCAGCCGCTGCCCCAGCAGGGCCGCGAAGCGCACATAGTCGGTGTGATTAGCCGCGTCGGCCACCGTAGCCTCATCGCCCCCGGTGATGTCGGACAGCCCGCGCAACAGTAGGTCCATCGTCCAGCCCCAGGCGTCACCCTGATTGCGGACGAATGCTTGGGCGATCGCCAGCGCATGTCGCGTGCAATCCGAATCGACGCGAACAACTTCGCCGAGCAGGGCAGGTGTGTTGGCGAACCCGTTCTCGGTCAGGTACCGTCCCATTTCGGCTTCCGGATGCGGGCCATCCGTAACCCGGCGGAACATCTTGATAATCGCGATATCGCCAACAATCACCGAAGAGTTCGACTGCTCGGCCGAAATCCACTGCATTTCTACGCCATCGGGGACCTGGATCTCCGCCATGCGAGACGTCGGCTCGAACCGGATCATTCCATTCTCGATAACAAGAATGTCTTTCTGCGCCAGTCCGGCCAGCACTACGATAGAGAAGCCCGGCAGGGCAAACGCGTCCGTGAGCAACCCGACCTTCGGGCCGCGTCGCACTCGAGCCAGCGCGAGCTGTGTCGGCAAAGCCGGAGCGTTGGCATCGTCCCAGGCGATGGCAACAGGGAGCAGCCAGCGAGCCTTTCCGGATGCGGTCTCGGTTTCGATCTCAAGTAAGACAGCATCGTCGGAGGGTACCCGCGTCATCAGGGCAATTCGGGCCGATCGCAGAGCCTGATCTTTCATGGCGAACCAGCGGCGCTTGGCCAGGTAGGATGGCAGAACCTCGAACTCAAGGACGGAACGCGCAGCCATGATGGCTTCCGGCAGCGCATGGCGCATGACGATTGTCTGATATTCGGGCATAGGCTCTGGCGCTGGTGTGTGGTGGGACGGCCAGTCGTCGGCTTCCGACAGCAGGAACCAGTAGAAGCCGTACGGCGGCAAGGTCAGCAGATAGGTCAACTGACCGATCGGCGGAAATTGCGAATGTCCGTCCAGCTCGATCGGCACACGTCCCTGAAAATCGGACAGGTCGAGTTCAACTGCCTGCGGCGTGCGCGACAGGTTTGCCACGCACAGTACCGCCGTATCCTCGTATTCCCGAAGATAGGCCAGGATCTTGCGGTTTTTTGGATATAGCAGCCGATAGCCGCCGCGGCCGAACACTTGGTATTGCCGGCGAATCGCGATGGTGCGCCGCATCCACATCAGCAGGGAATGCGGATCGGCGGCCTGCAACTCCACGTTGACCGTCTGATACGCGTAGAGTGGGTCCATCACCATCGGCAGCACCAGCCGCGATGGATCGGCGATGCGGGAAAAGCCACCATTGCGGTCCGGCGACCACTGCATCGGCGTTCGCACCCCGTTGCGGTCGCCGAGGTGGATATTGTCGCCCATGCCAATCTCGTCGCCATAGTAGATCACCGGCGTTCCTGGCATCGACAGCAGCAGGTAGTTCATTAGTTCGATACGGCGGCGGTCGCGTTCCAGCAGCGGCGCCAGGCGCCGGCGGATGCCCAGATTGAGCCGAGCGCGGCGGTCGGCGGCGTAAGTTTCCCAGAGAAAGTCGCGCTCCGACTCCGTTACCATCTCCAGCGTGAGCTCGTCGTGGTTTCGCAAAAAGATGGCCCACTGGCAGTTCGGCGGGATATCGGGTGTCTGCCGCAGAATGTCGGTGATCGGAAACCGGTCCTCGCGAGCAATCGCCATATACATCCGTGGCATCAACGGGAAATGAAATGCCATATGGCATTCGTCGCCGTCGCCGAAATAATCCTTGGTATCCTCCGGCCACTGGTTTGCCTCTGCCAGCAGCATCTTGTCGGGATAGTGCTCCGAAAGTTCAGCGCGGATGCGTTTCAGCGCCGCGTGGGTTTCCGGCAGATTCTCGTTATTGGTACCTTCGCGTTCCACCAGGTACGGCACCGCATCCAGGCGCAGGCCATCGATGCCGAGATCCGCCCAGTAGCGCAGCACGGACAGAACCTCACGCATCACACGCGGATTGTCGAAATTCAAGTCGGGCTGATGGTGGTAGAATCTGTGCCAGTAATAAGCCTTGGCAGTATCGTCCCAGGTCCAGTTCGACCGCTCAGAATCAACAAAGATAATGCGCGTGCCAGCGTATTTATGGTCATCTTTCGACCACACATAGAAGTCCCGGTACATCGAGCCCGGCTTGGCAAGACGCGCCCGCTGGAACCACGGATGCTGATCGGAGGTGTGATTGACCACCAGCTCCGCGATCACGCGAATGCCACGTTCGTGGGCCGCGACGATGAACCGCTTTACATCCGCCAGGGTGCCGTAATCGGAGTGGACGCCGCGATAGTCGCTGATGTCATACCCATCATCCAAACGCGGAGAAGGATAGAACGGCAGCAGCCAAATGGTGTTGACACCCAGATCAGCGATATAGTCCAGCCGCGATATCAGACCGGGAAAATCGCCGATGCCGTCATTGTTCGCGTCAAAGAACGATTTGACGTGGATTTGATAAATGATCGCGTCTTTGTACCAAAGCAGATCGGGTTCGGCGGGTTGAGCGGTGCGCTGGGAAACATGGGGCCGCAGATGGCCAACGTTCATTCTATCGAACCTCTAGCCGCCAGACGCTGAACGGCAAATCCGCCGGATCGAGCCGGATACTTTGATATTTACCATACCACATAAAATTGTCCCCGCGCATCAGATCCGTCACCGAGATCGCGGCCTGGTCGCCCAGTCCGAACTCCCAAATGCGGCACCTCGATCACCGCTTCTTGCGCGATATGGGGATCAAAGCTGACAGCCACCAGAACCATGCTGCGATCGAGGGGGTCACGTTTGCCATACAGAATAACCTGATCATTATGAGCCGGATAGAACACCAACCCGAGATGCGATTGCAATGCCGGATGCTGCCGCCGGATCCGGTTCAACGCGGTGATCTCCGCCACGATATTGCCGGCTGCCGCAAAATCCCTGGGCCGGATTTCGTATTTCTCGGAATTTACATATTCCTCGCGGCCAGGAAGCGGCGCTGCCTCGCAGATCTCGAAACCTGAATACATCCCCCACAGCCCTGACAACGTCGCCGCCAGTGCCGCCCGGATCAGAAATCCCGCCCGCCCGGAGGTTTGCAGAAAAACCGGATTGATATCCGGGGTATTGACGAAGAAATTCGGCCGGAAGAAGTCCGCAACCGGCGCCGTGGTCAACTCGGTCAGATACTCAGTGATTTCCTGCTTGGTGTTGCGCCAGGTGAAGTAAGTGTAAGATTGGGAGAAGCCGACTTTCGCCAGCCGGTACATCAGCTTGGGCCGGGTGAAAGCTTCCGACAGAAACAGCACATCGGGATGCCGGCTTTGAATGTCCGCGATCATCCAGTGCCAGAACGGCAACGGCTTGGTGTGCGGGTTATCCACACGGAAGATCCGAACACCCTGATCGACCCAGAACTGGATCACATCGCGCAACGCGGTCCACACCGCGGGGAAAGAGGCTTCGCCGTAGAAGTCCGGATTGACGATGTCCTCATATTTTTTCGGTGGATTTTCCGCGTAGCGCATCGATCCGTCGGGCCGCCAGCGGAACCAATCCTTGTGCTGGCGTAACCCAGGGATGATCCGGCGCGCACTGGATCGCGAAATCGATTGCGATTTCCAGTGTCGTGTGCACGCGCCGCCTCCAGCAACCGGCGGAAATCGTCGAGCGTGCCGAGCGCCGGATGCGTCGCATCGTGCCCGCCCTCGGCGCTGCCGATCGCGTAAGGACTGCCGACATCGCCTGGTTCAGCCCGCAGGCTGTTGTTGCGCCCCTTGCGGTTGATCCGGCCGATCGGATGGATCGGCGGAAAATACAGCACATCGAAGCCCATCGCTCGAATCGCCGGCAGCCGGTCGATCGACGGAGCGGAACGTGCCGTGGACCGCCGGATCATGCGTAGCGGAGCGCGGAAACAGCTCATACCAACTGGCGAATTCCGCCGCCGGCCGGTCGACCCGCACCGAATGAGACAGCGCTGCGCGCGGCGAACGGCCGAGGGTCCGCCTGCTGCATCGCCGTCCTCAGATCGTCCGACAGCAACACATCCGCGGTCGGCTCACCGTGGCAACGCACCTGCGGCGGCCTGGACCAACTGACAGGCCCTCCTGGATCTCCAGCGCCACGTCCTGACCTGCCGCGACCTTGGCATGCAGATCATGGGTGAAGGTTCCCCATTGATCCCACCAACCCTCGACCGCGAACCGATAAAGTCCGATCCGGTCCGGCCGGACGCGCGCCTCCCACCGATCATTCAGCAGCTTTGTCATCGGGATGCGCTGCCACTCCGACGCATCCGCCGGCCGCCACAGCAGATCCGCCGCCAGCACATCATGGCCATCGCCGAAAATATCGGCGCTGACCGTGAAATCCCGGCCAACGACGGTCTTGGCGGGGAAGTCGCCGCCCGGTTCTACCGCTTCGATGGCGACGCGGGTGGACTGCGCCCAAGGCAGCGTCAGTTCCATCCCACCCCCGGAATCTCCCGGTCGGACGGCATTGTAGGATGCGGACTTCACCCGGCCACAACGGGGTGTCACCATCTCCGTCTGCGGACAAAGCTACGCCCGCCGCTGGGGGCAACGGTGCAAGGAGAAACCCAACGGTGCCGGCCGGACGATGTCCGGGTTGATCAGCACCACAGCATCGGACCGCAAGCAGGCCGGTAACCGGCGCCGCGGGGCTGGTGATCGATCGCAGCCGGTCGACCGGCGGCAAGTCCGCGGCCTGTCGGATACGCGGCGGCGATGTCCTCGGACAGGTCGGCGGGCCTCTCCCGTTCCGCCGCTTCCATATCGGCCGGGCTGGCTCGCACGGAATCGAAGCGCCGCGGCTGGTGGCGAATTCGAAGCCCATCGGCAGAAACAGACCCGCCCCGGTCGAAGCGGCGATCCGCAGCGCCAGACGATAGGACGCGGCGATGTCCGCGTCCGGCGCCAACCGTTGCGCCAGCCGGTCGAGGAAGGAGGGTTCCGGGCGATGCCAACGCCGGGGCGATATCCCGCAGCGCGTCCTGTTCGTCCAGGAACCAGGACGCCCGTCCGTCCCACCATCCCGCCGAGGAACAGGTCAGATCGAACCCGACACCGGCCAGCGTCGCGCAGGCCGGTGACCCCCGGCGTCCAGGCCAGGAACAAGCACTCGGGAACGTGGCGATCAAGCGCCGCCAAAATGACGCCGGAACCAGATCCAGCGTCAGGCAGCGGAACCCCGCGATCCCTGCACCGGTCAGGCGCGTCAACAGCTCGATCCACCAATCCGACACCGCGTCGGCCAGGGCCGTCTGACCGAACCGCGGCACCGCGACATCAATCCGGTGCGGCGCCGCCTCGGGTCGGCCACCTGGCCAGCACCGACCGGGACTGAACCAGTCTGGCTGACGCTGCCGCAGCGGCAAATCGATCGCGACTTGCCCCGGCGCGATATCCAGCATCAGCCGCAGACCCGCTCCGGCGGCCAGTTCCGCCGCCAGCGCCAGGCCCTGTTCGGCCGAGCCGGCGAAGCCCAGCGCGGGGTGCAGCCGATCGAACGTGGCATGAACGAAGATATCGCCGCTGCCACCTGGCTCAAACGGCGGGGCCAGGCACACATGGCTGAACCCCATCGCGGCGATCCGCGCGAAGATCGCCGGCCAAGCTGTCGAGCGGGCCAGCGACGAGCGGATGGAGATGATAGATGTTTACGGAGCATCCGATCGTCGCGCGCTGACGATGCGGGAGAGAGCGTGCCGGATCGGATCAGATTCATCACGACCGGACAACGCCCTACCTGCGACCGGAGGTTCCGTCCGGATTTGAACAACCCGTGGTAGTCCGAATGTCAAACCGTGCGTTAATCGATCAAACGATAGGTCGCGGCGAGGCTTATTCCGCGGCGACGGCCATCGGGACGCGTCAGCTTCCGGCACCGTCAGGCGCTCGCGATCGATGATCCGAATTTCGCGATAGATCAAATCGGTGATTTCACGCGGAGAGAGAGCGAACCAGGCCTGATCGGTCGTGGCGGCCCCGTACCCGAGCATAGGCATCCTGGAAAATCTGATCGCTCATGCACACCCTCCGTCTAGTTTAGGCCATTCGAACGCGTTTTGGCGCTGAATGACATTGACGTTAACCGAAATGCTAATACAACGTGAAAAAAACGTCAAAGCTTCATTTCCGCCGAGGACCAGCACCAATGAGTGACCAGAACCGACATCTCCTGGCGCTTTCCGCTCAGATTGTTGCGGCTCATGCCGGCCACAACGACGTGGGAAGCAATGCGCTTCCAACCATGATCCGCAACGTCTTCAATACGTTATCGGCTCTTGATCCATCGGCTTCCGTGTCTCCAGTCGTTGGCCTTGCACACGCATGACGGCCACGATCATGGGAGGTCACGACCATAACGGGCATGCTCCGAGCCATGCGACACAACGTATACGTGCATCCCACTTATGGGCAGACTGTTTTCGGCGATCACCTGATCTGCATGGAGGATGGGCTGAGCATGAAGATGCTCAAGCGCCATCTTCTGACGGTGCATGGCATGACGCCCGGAGGAATACCGGGCGAAATGGGGCCTGCCGGAAAGCTACCCGATGGTCGCGGCCGAATATGCCAGACTGCGCTCCAGTCTGGCGCTGCAAAGCGGTCTCGGCCTGAAGCCCGAGGACCGCCCGTCAAAACGAAGGACGTCGACTAAGAGGCAGCCGGTCGGTAGCCTGTCCTCGTCGCTGACGTCCGACGGCAACGAACGGAACGTCCTCGCGATCGCGCGTCCTGCAGACACTTCTTGTTCAACCGCGCTTTTTGTCTTGGCGGTGACCACGCGATGAGCCGATGGCGGCGCCGCGCTCGGCTTCGGCTCGGCGGTTCGGCGGCTTCCGGCCGGCCCGCAGGTCGGTGATCGTCGCGCGGGTGGTGATCTGTTCGGGGTTCGTCCGCAGTTCGATCAGCGCCGGCTTGCCGCTTTCGACCGCGCGGCGGAAGGCGGGCGAGAATTCCTCGGTGGCGGTGACCACCTCGCCATGGCCGCCGAACGCCTCGATATATTTGCAGAAATCGGGATTGGTCAGGGCGGTGCCGGACACGCGCCAGGGATAGGCTCTTTCCTGGTGCATGCGGATCGTGCCGTACATCTGGTTGTTGAACACCAGAACGATCGGCGCGACGCCGTGATGGAAGGCGGTGGCGATCTCCTGCCCGGTCATCATGAAGCCGCCATCGCCCACCATGCTGACGACCATGCGATCCGGGAAGGCGATCTTGGCGCCGACCGCGGCCGGCACGCTGTAGCCCATCGCGCCGTTGGTCGGGCCGATATAGCGCTGGCCTTCGGAGAAATTCAGGAACCGCGTCGCCCAGCCGGCGAAGTTGCCGGCGTCGGTGGTGACGATCGCGTCCGGGCGTCAGCAGGTCTTCCAGTTCCCGCATCACCGTGCCGAGGTTCAGCGACCCTGGTAGTTCGGCACGGCGCGCTGGGCTTCGCGCAGCGACCGCAATTCCTGGGTCCATTTGGCCCAGACCGGCTTCACCGGCTCCAGCCCCGCGGCGGCGATGGCAAAGGTGTTGAGGTCGGAGACGATGCCCAGCGCGGTGCGGAAAACCCGGCCGATTTCGGCGCCATCGGGCAGGATCTGGACGATCGGCACGCTGCCGGCCATGTCCAGCAGCGTGATAGCCCTGGGTGACCGCGTCGCCGAGCCGGCTGCCGATCGCCAGGATCAGGTCGGCTTCCTTCAGCTTGCCGATCAGGCCGGGATCCGATCCGACTCCCAGGTCGCCGGCGAAATTGTCCTGGCTGCCGTCGTAATGCGCCTGCCGGCGGAAGCCGACGGTGACCGGCATATTGTTCTGCCAGCAGGAACTCGTGCAGCGCCGCGCGTCCTTCCGCCGTCCAGCAGGATCCGCCGACAATGGCGATCGGCTTTTTCGCCTTCGCCAGCAAGGTCGCGCATCTGCAGCAGCGCCTCGGGGTCGGGAAAGGCGGGGCTGACCTTGGCGCGCGGCAGGTCGGGGACCTGCACCTGGTCCTTCTGCATTTCCTCGGACAGCGCGATCACCACCGGGCCGGGCCGGCCGCTGGTGGCGACATCGACGGCGTGGGCGACGACCTCCGGGATGCGTTTGGCATAGTCGATCTGGGTCACCCATTTCGCCAGCGGGGCGAACATCTGGCGGTAATCGACCTCCTGGAACGCGTCGCGGCCGGTGTCCTCGTGCGGGATCTGGCCGACGAACAGCAGCATCGGCGTGCTGTCCTGGTACGCGACATGGACGCCGATCGCGCCGTGGCAGGCGCCAGGGCCGCGCGTCACCATCGCCGCGGCCGGGCGGCCGGTGAGTTTGCCGTAGGCGTCGGCCATGTTCACCGCGCCGGCCTCGAACCGGCAGGTCACCAGCTTGATTTTGCCGCCGTTGGTCGTACAGCCCGTCGAGCGTGTCGAGGAAGCTCTCGCCGGGAACCTCGAACACATGATCGATGCCTTGGGCGACGAGTGCGTCCGCCAGCACGTTTCCGCCGTGACGCGGTGCGCGATGCGGCGCCTTGCGGGCCTGGGCCAGTTCCATTCGGTGTTTCTCCCCTCGGCCGGCGGCGGGTCCGGATCGGCCGCGGCGGATCGAAGATAAGGCAGCGGGTCGAGGCACGTCACGTCCGCGCGTCCGGCGGTCGATGAACGCAATCGTGCTCGATTTGCCACGAATTGATCAAGATCCATGCGGATTGCTGCCTTAGAGGCGGCAGGAGGTCAGCAAGCATTCGTCAAACGGAGCGTGCAATGCTGCGAAATCCGGCCTGGCAGGCGACCGACGACATCTCACCCGCGCGCAACTGGCGATGTTTCACGCGCTGGGCGACCAGATCGGTCTGACCGAGGACGATCGGCGGCGCGCGTTGGATCTGGATGACCGCGACATGGCGAGCATGGACGGAACTTCCTGGCGGATGGTCCGCTGCCCGCCGAACCGACGTTGCCGGAGATGCTGCGGCGGTTGGGGAAGACCGCGTTCATTCTGTCGATTATTGGCGAACGAGGCACCGCAGCGCGACCCCAGGTCATATCCAGGCTCATGCCTGTTCGTTCCAGCCGATCAGCGGGATCTGACGTCTTTCGCAGTTGTTGCCGAGCAGGTCACGTGGGCAGAACATCGCCGGCGCGTCCACCGCCTGCAGCACCCTAGCGCGGAAATCATAAAGACACCAAGATCCAGGGAGTGCATGGTCGGCCTGAAAATGGTCTAGAAAGGCGTCTGGCAGACCGGGTCGGTGTGTGCCGGCCAAAGGCCAGGAGACTGTGATGCGGGCGATCTTCGTGCAGATCAAATGCGAGATGGGACAGGCATACCGCGTGGCGCGGGAGGCCGCCGACACGATCCCGGAGATGTCGGAGCTGTTCTCGACGTCCGGCCAGTACGATCTGCTGGGCAAATTCTACCTGGACGCGGACCAGGATATCGGACTTTTCGTCACCGAGAAAATCCAGACGCTGCCGGGGGTCAAGGACACCTATACGACTGATCACATTCAACGCCTTCAGCGCCCCGGAGACAGGAGTATGGATCAGGGTGATCCGGCTAACCGATAGTGGCTGATGAGCCAATCCGGTCACTCGGCTCGCCACGTTATCACCGCCCCACCCCGGGGCGGCTTTACCCGAAAGTTCTCTGTTACGAAATCGCAAAAATAGCCAGACCCAGCTTGTCAACGGCGTCGAACGGCCTGCCAAGTTTCAGGCGCAACCCTGTTAAACCGTCCGTTGGCCGTGCAACCGCCAGCCGCAGAGCAGCAGCGCGATGCCGAAGATGATCGCGTAAATTCCGAGCCACCACGTCAGCACCACGGCGCCGATCAGCGGCGCCGCCACCAGCATCACGCCCCAGATCAGCGACACGACGCCGCCGAGCCCGAGCCACCAGCGTCCATGGCTGACATGCAGCCGTAGCGCCGCCCACAGCATCAGGCCGCCGGATATCAACGCCCAGGCCGCCATCAGCAGCACGAAAGCCAGGACCGCCGCGGCCGGGCATGAACAGCGCGACCAACCCCATGAGGATGTTCAGGACAGCCTCCGCCAGCAGCGCGCCCCAATGGCCGTGGGTGCGGACCGCTCGCACCGTTCCGACCAGTCCGATGACGCCATCGGCCAGCAGGTAGATGCCAAACAGTAAAGCGAGCGACAGCAAGACCGCGCCTGGCGCCGCCAGGGCGATGATGCCGAACAGCACCGCGATGACGCCGCGCAACACGATAGTCCACCAATGCTGCGCCAGGATGGCATTCATCGCGTCCCGATCCGGCATGTCGGACAACGGTCCCGTCTTGATCGGCAAGTCGCTCGGCATGTTGTTCCCCTCGGTTTCGGTCACCGCCGATTTAAAAATCCGCTCCGTACTGCGGCCCGACGTTTCCGGTCCCGGCACTTCGCGCTTTACCAATTTTAGCTGGAAGCCGGTCGTTGTCGAACGCCGCCTTCACACGTCGTCGGCCGTCGCCCGCGGATGTGATATGGACTACCTGCATGCGGAGCTGGCTGGGCACGCGTGAACAGGACGCCCCCATGGCGATGCCGCGGCAGCACTGGCTCCCGAGAACGTCGCGACGGAAATCCGATACAGCGTGCCTGTGCGGATGGCATCGCCGATCTTTGAGGATAAATATCAAGGAGTGAATGGTAAAGGAAGGCAGATGGGTCCGGTCACGCGGGTCGGCGTCACAGTGACATTCCTGCGGATGGACCAGGCGCCGACAAGTCCGGGGCCGGGTCTGGGCCGGGCTTTCAGATCGTCCGCGCGCAGGCGCCGACGGTGCCGTTTTACCGCTATCTCTACAACACCGTGGGCGCGGATTATCTGTGGTGGTTACGCCGCACGACGCCCGATCATGAGCTCGCCGCTTTGCTGCGCGACAAGGCGATCGCGATCTACACATTGTACAGCAAAGGCGAGCCCGCTGGGTTTTTCGAACTGGATGCCCGCGTCTGGCCGGACGTAAACCTCAGCTATTTCGGTCTGATGCCAAATGTGATCGGGCACGGCACTGGTCTCGCCTTCCTGCGCGCCGCGGTGGATGAGGTTTGGCTGCACGGTGCGAAGGGCATGACCGTGAACACCTGCACCGCCGACCATCCCAGAGCGCTGCCCAATTATCTCCGCGCGGGATTTTATAGTCGTGCGCCAGGTGCGGGAGATCTGGGCGGTGCCCAATAACCTGAACATGCGCATTCCCGCCGGTCTGAGGGTTTGAGCGCCGACCTCGCGCTTTACATCCACTGGCCGTTCTGCCTGGCCAAATGCCCGTATTGCGACTTCAACTCCCATGTGCGGGAGCGAATCGACCAGACCCGCTTCGCCCGTGCGCTGCGGCGCGAACTGGCGACCGAGGCCGCGCGGTTGGGCCGTCGGCGCCTGACCTCGGTCTTTTTCGGCGGTGGCACGCCCAGCCTGATGGACCCGTCGACTGTTGCCGCCCTGCTGGACGACGCGACGCGAATCGTTCGATCCGGCCGAGGATCTGGAAATCACGCTGGAGGCGAATCCGACCAGCATCGAGGCCGGGCGGCTGGCCGATTATCGCGCCGCCGGGGTCAACCGGATATCCATCGGTATCCAAAGCCTCGACGAGACCGCATTGCGCACCCTGGGCCGCCAGCACTCGGCCGCGGAAGCAATCGCCGCGCTCGCTCTGGCGCGGCGACTGTTTTCCGCGAGTGTCGTTCGATCTGATCTATGCCCGCCCCGGTCAGGATCTGGCCGGTTGGCGGGCGGAACTGAGGGCGGCACTCGCGATCGCCGCCGACCATCTGTCGCTGTATCAATTGACCATCGAACCGGCGACCGCAGTTCGACGCGCTGCTCCGGCAGGGCAAGATCGTGCTGCCGGACGAGGACACCGCGGCGGCGCTGTATGACACGACCGAAGAGGAATGTGCTCGCGCCGGGCTGCTGGCATACGAGATCTCCAATTACGCCGCGTCCGGGCGAGGAGAGCCGGCACAACCTGGCCTACTGGCGTTACCTCGATTACGCCGGCATCGGGCCGGGCGCGCACGGCCGCGTCACGGTCGGCGGGTCGCTGCATGCCACACGGCGGCACCGGGCGCCGGAAGTCTGGGCCGAACGGGTGGAGCGCACCGGCGATGGCTTGACCTCGGACGAGCCGGTCCCGCCGAGGAGCGGGCACGGGAGGCGCTGCTGATGGGACTGCGTCTGGCCGAAGGGATCGAATCGCCCGATTTGCCGATCGGACGGGTCAAACAGTCGGGGCCTCGGTGGATGGCGGCGTTCTGGCCCAATGCATTGCCGAAGGCTATCTGGTGAAGACACCCGAACGGCTGTCGGCGACGCGGGAGGGCCGTATCCGTTTGGACTCGCTGCTGTCGGCACTGGTGCTGTGAGCAAAAAAACGGCGGTGCTTGTGGCACCGCCGAAGTTTAGGGAGGAAACGTCCAAGAAAAGCAGTGCGCCGAAGCGCGTCTGCGGGTCTTATAGTGGCCTTCGCAGGTGCAGCATGCAACTCCTATATGCTGCGGTGCAGCATTATGTGATCAGCAAACTTATGGCGATCCCATCCACGGAAACAGGACGGGGAGCGCCGGGGTGGAGCTCGGGCGCTCCATGAACGCATGGCTGACGAAAATGAACCTTACATCGGCGGGAAGACCTATGGCCTGGTCGCCGAGAAGGCAAAGCGGATCGTCCCTGCGGATCAGACCCCAAACGCCCACCGCCGCGAGCGGGATTATTGTTGCCATGGCCATAGCTATAGCCGCTGATCAGGCCTGAGTAACTAGATGTCACCGGATGGTTGGGTCATGATGCCGGGCTAGGCAACCTGATCAGCACGGGGCTCGTTCGATGTCGTTTGCCATGCGAATCACGATCGTGATCACCTTGTGCGCTTCAGCGTATTTGATCGGAATTTACACAGGGCACCAGAAAGCGTGGCCATTGCCGCAAATGACAAGGCTGCTCAAACCGTGGTTAGAATCCGGCATTCAAACGGATAGGTTCGGACGCTTGCTCCGATATCCCGGCAAAATCGAGATTCCCTGCCCAGCGCAGGACGCAGCATCTGCCGTCCTCCTGGTTATCGGCCAATCCAATGCGGCAAACTACCAGGGCCAGCGTCATAAGAGCGCGGATGACAATGTAGTCAATTTTTCGGAAGGTCGTTGCTATATCGCCGGTTCACCGTTGCTTGGAGCCGATGGCCAATACGGCAAATCGTGGACACTGCTCGGCCAAAAACTCATTGGTTCCGAGAATACGAAAGTCGTGCTCATTCCCGCCGCCGTTGGCGCGTCATCTGTGCGCCAATGGGCCGCCGGAGGCGACCTAAATCGAATGGTGCTGACGGTCATCCGCGAGGCAAAAACGCGCTACACAATAACCGCGATTCTCTGGCATCAAGGCTCAACCGACTTGGGAAATATGTCGGAGGAAGATTACCGAGGACGCCTCAAATCACTCATCGATACCATTCGCGCCGAGGGTGTGACGGCGCCGTTCTACATATCGAGATCCAGTCGGCAACTCACTCCAAACTGGTCGGAGGATAATCCGATTGCGCGGGCGCAAGCTTCCTTGGCGGACGGCAAATCCATATTCGCGGGGCCCAACACCGACCACGACGTCGGCGAAATGGACCGTTTTGACGGACTGCACCTCTCCGCCAGCGGGCAAGAAAAATTTACCGACGCGTGGTTGCGCTTGTTGCGCATGCAACAACACGCGGCACAGTAAGTGATGACGCAGGTAGATGATGGTTGGATCGCTTCTTCATCTCCATCGGATGCCGGCGCCCCAAAAGTTCCACCGACGGTAGGGTCGGTTCGCTGCTTTGCTGTCGAGGCGTGGCTGCCGTCAGGGCGGCCCACGGCGCCGCCGCGCCTTGAATGACCGGCCGCTATCTCAACCGCTTCTCCATGTAAACCCGCTCAAACCCTTTCTCCGTCCGGCGCTCCCGCTCGACATATCCCCGGCCCGCGTAGATCGCGATATTCTTGACCATCAGCGCATTGGTATATAGCGTCACCGCCTCCCACCCACGCCGCACCGCTTCCGCCTCGGTGAAATCCAGCAACATCCGCCCCAACCCCAGCCCCTGCCGATCCGGTCGCACCGCGATGTTATCGAGCAAAAAACAATCCGGTCCATCCTCCAGCACCAGCACACCGCGCGAGCGCACCCTGCGTCCTCCAGCACCCACACCTGACCTGCCGCGATCCGGACGCGTAATCGTCAAGCATCGGAGCCGGCGGCCTGCCGATCACCGGCACATAGTGCTGATAGGCGGCCAGCACGACGTCGCGCACCCGCGCCGCCTCGTTGGTTCGCGCTGCCCGGATCATTCCGTCGCCCGATCCGGTTCCGCCGTGGCCTGCAGCCCCAAAGCCTGAGCCAGCCGCTCCAGCCGCCGTATCACGCTCTCGCCGGCGAACACCCCGCTGTTCTCGCGCAGCTGCAAGATCAGCCGCGGTCCCTCGATCCGCAGCCGCGTGCCCGCCAGCAGGTCCTTCGTCCCGGCCGACAACGTGTAGGCCAGTCGCAGCGCGATCCCCAGCACCTCTGCGCGGATGGCGGTCTCGATGTCGAGCAGCAGCCGCGCCGGCCGCAGGAACGGCGGCATCCGGCTCCGCCTCGTACCGCAGCGCGACCGCCAAGGCCAGGAACGCCCGGGATTGGTGGTCCAGCCCAACTCCGGGCTGCCGCAACACCCGCAGAAAAGCCTGTTCCGCTCGGAACTCTGGATGGTCGTGGCTGCCGATATCCGACATCCAGCACATCGCCTCCCGCAACCGCGCGGCGGCTGGAGGCTCTCCCGCGGGAACAGCGGTTCGGTCCACGCGACCAGCGCCGGCGGCAACGACGGATCGCGGCCATGCCGCGCGGCCATTTCCCACGCGGCGCTCAGCAGCGGGTCCTGCTCCTGGATCTCCTGCGGCATCCGACGCATGAACCAACCCTCGCGCAGCCCGCTGGCGCTGAACACCACCCGGCGCACGCCCGTCACCCGCAGCAGCCGGCGCAGCGCGACAGCGGCGAACGGCAGATCGTCGATGCGGCGGCGAGGCGCTCCCGGCATCCGCTCCAGCACCTTGCGCGGTGCGGTGGAGATCAGGCCGGCCAGGTCGCGCGCTTCCTCGCGCCCGATGCGTGTAGTGATGCACCATCTGCAGCGGGTAGCCGGTCTGCGCGATATGGATACGCGCCAACGCCCGCCAGGCGCCGCCGACCAGATACAGGTCGCTCCCGCCGCTTGGCTCAGCCACGGCACCGCCTGCAGATCCTCCTCGGCGATCGCCCGGGCCCGCACCGGATCGCCACCGGAGCGTTCCGCCAGCCTGATCACTCCCAGCCTCAACGTGTGCGACAGCCCCGCGCGTGCCCTCGACCAGCCGCACCACCTCCAGTGAGCCGCCGCCGATATCCGCGAGCACGCCATCCGCCGAGGGGATTCCGCACAGCATGCCGTCCGCTGAGTAAGCCGCCTCCTCGACACCCGACAGGATATGGATCGGCACGTCCGGCATCCGGTCGCGCAACGCTTCGACAAAGGCCGGGCCGTTCTCTGCATCGCGCACCGCCGCCGTCGCCAGAACCTCGAACGGCCGGGCTCCCATGGCGCGCGCCACGGCATGATAGCGGTGCATCACGGTCAGCGCCTGCGCCATGCCCTCCTCGTTCAGCCGTCCGGTGGTCTGCAGCCCCCGGCCCAGCCGGAGCACCGCCTTTTCGTTGAAGATCGGCATCGGGTTGCGCGTGTGACCCTCGATACACCACCAGCCGGACGGAGTTGGAACCGAGATCGACGACACCGCAGCGCGGCAACGGGGGAGGCGGGGCAAAGGGCATGCGGTCAGTCCTGCATCAGCCTGTCCTGGCGCCGGGGCGGCAGCACGGGTGCCGCCACGGCGGGCCCGTGCAACGCCGATCCGCGACCGGACAACGACGGGTTGGTCATGAAGTAATCATGCGCTGAGACCGGTTTGCGGCCGGGTGCGACCCGCGTCCAATGGCCGTCGGCAGCTCAATTCCCACGATTGCAGCGAAGTCTTTCAGATTGATCACCATGATCTGGTCCAGCACCTGCGCATGGACGGTCGGATTGTGAATGGGCACGAGCGTTTCAACGCGCCAATCCATGTTGCGCTCCATCCAGTCGGCCGAGCTGATGAAAACCCGGGCATGCCGGCTCGGCATCAGATGGCCGTTGCCGAAGGCATAGATGCGGCCATGCTCCAGAAACCGCCCGACAATCGACTTGACCCGGATATTGTCCGACAGTCCGGGCACGCCCGGCCGCAGGCAGCAAATGCCGCGGATCACCGCCATGACCTTCACCCCGGCGCCCGAGGCCTCATACAGCGCGTCGATCAGCTCCACGTCGGTCAGGCTGTTCATCTTCAGCCAGATCGTCGCCGGCTTTGCCGTCGCGCGCGAACGCGACTTCCTTGTGGATCAGCGCCAGCAGCTTGGTGCGTGTCGTCAGCGGACTGAACCCCAGTTCCTCCATGATCTCCGGCCGCGCGTAGCCGGTCATGAAGTTGAACAGCCGAGCGGAATCGCGTGTCAGGGCGGGGTCAGTGGTGAAGAAACTCAGGTCGGTGTAGATACGCGCGGTGATCGGGATGATAGTTTCCGGTGCCAAAATGAGCGTACGACCGGATCGCCCCCGCTTCGCGCCGCACCACCAGCGATAGTTTCGCGTGAGTCTTCAATCCGGTGAAACCATACACCACCTGGACGCCGGCGGCTTCCATCCGCCGCGCCAGTCGAATGTTCGCTTCTTCGTCAAAACGGGCACGCAGCTCGACCATCGCGGTGACCGACTTGCCGGCCTCCGCCGCCTCGATCAGCGCGTTGACGATCGTGCTGTCGCGGCTGGTCCGGTACAGCGTCTGCTTGATCGCGATCACCGCCGGATCCTGCGCGGCCTGGCGCAGGAATTGCACCACCACGTCGAAGCTTTCATACGGATGATGGACGATGATGTCCTTCGCCCGGATCGCCGCGAAGCAGTCGCCGCCGAAATCGCGGATGCGTTCCGGAAAGCGCGGGGTATACGGCGCGAACAGCAGATCGTGGCGGTCCTCGACGATCATCTGCTTCATGTCGGCGAGACCCAGCAGCCGCTGGTCGTCATGGATTTCGTCCGGCGCCGCATCCAGTTCGTCGATCACCAGTTCGCGCAGTTCCGGCGGCATGCCGGCGGCGATCTCCAGATGGATCGCCACGCCGCGCGGCGTCGCCTCTTCAGCGCGGTCTCGTACGACCGCACCAGATCTTCGGCTTCTTCCTCAAACTCCACGTCGGTGTCGCGGATCACCCGGAACAGCCCGTGACCGGTCAGCCGGAACCCCGGAAACACCCGGTCGAGGAACAGCACCACCAGATCGTCCAGCAGAATGAAACGAATCGGCCCCCCCGCGTCCCCGGCCGGCAGCCGGACGAACCGATCGACCTGGCTGGGCAGCGGCAACAGGCCGCGCATGCCCACGCCGTCATCTTCGCGCACCAGATGCAACGCCAGCACCAGCCCGAAATTGGAGATGAACGGGAACGGATGCGCCGGATCGACCGCCAGCGGGGTCACCACCGGAAAAACCCGCTCCATGAACCACGCATCGAGCCAGGTCTTATCCGCCTCGGTCAGACCTTTGGTGCCGCACAGCGCCACCCCGGCCTCGCGCAGCAGGGTCAGCAGCTCGCTCAGGATGCGCTGCTGGTCGGCCAGCAGCAACTCGGCCCGCAGCTTGATGGCGGTCAGCTGCTGCGCCGCCGTGCGTCCATCGGCCGAGGTCAACGTGGCGCCCGCCTTCGCCTGCCCGATCAGCGCGGCGACCCGCACCGAGTAGAATTCGTCCAGGTTGGACGCGCTGATCGACAGGAAGCGCAGCCGCTCCAGCAGCGGATGGCGAGGATTTTCTGCTTCTTCCAGCACGCGGTGGTTGAAATCCAGCCAGGACAGCTCGCGGTTGATGAACCGTTCCGGGCTGGTCAGAGCAGACGGACGGCTCCGGCTTGCGGCTCAGCTTCGTCCTCGCATTCTTCACCGCCGCGGGCTTCCCGCCGATGGTGGCCGCGTGTTCCATCAGCTTCCGCGCATCGGCCTTCAGCACCATTGGTGCGGTCCTTTCGCGCGAAATCCAGCACCTTACAGGAAGCCGCGTGCCGAGGACGAGGGGTCAACCTCTGACATCGGAAACTTCATCCGCTTCCGCAACGGGAAAGTCCTTGAGCATCTCGAGCCGCGAAGCGCCCGCGTGATCGCCGTTCCGGACACCAGGCTCTCGCGGTCCAGCCGGGCGACAGCTTCACGCAAGGCCGCCGGCGAGCGGGGCAGTGCGGAGCAGCAGCCAGTCCTGAACCGTCTGGGTCACCGACCAATTGCCGGTCCGCGATCAGCCGCATCAACAGCGCCGCCAGCAATTCGTCGTCCGGCTGGCGGATCTCGACCGCGGCGATCGCGCGCAGCCGGCTGGACAGGTCAGGCAGCCGGACCGGCCAGCGCGACGGCGCGGCCCGGCCCGACAGCAGCAGTCGCAAGCTCGCGGTCGCGGGCGGTATTCAGCAGATGAAACAGCAGCGTCTCGTCGCGGACCGTGTCGGCGTCATCCAGTGCCAAGGCCGCCGTCTGGCAGGCAGCGCAATCCAGATCCGTCAGCGCCGGGCCTGACAGTACGACCGCGCCCGGTCCGCTCCGCCCAGATATGCAGCAGATGGGATTTTCCGCAGCCCTCCGGCCCGAACAGCGCCAGCCGCCGCTCCGGCCAGTCGGCGTCCGAGCCAGGCCAGTGCCTCTCGGTTGGAGGCAGCCGGCAATGAAATCCGCGCGCGTCGAAGCGCGGTCGGTGCTGGAACGGCAGCGGCAGTTGCAAGCGGTCATACTGCATCAGGCCGAGGGCGGATCCAGGTAGAGCGGGCTGGCCAGATAGCGCCGCAGCCAGAACCGCGCCAGCACGCCGATCGTCGCCGCCACCGGTACCGCCAGCATCACGCCCAGGAAGCCGAACGCCGCCCCGCCGGCGAACAAGGCGAAGATCACCCACACCGCCGGCAGTTCCACCCGATCGCCGAGGAAGCGCGGGTAGATTACATAGCCCTCCAGGATCTGGCCGACGACCAGCACGCCGCCGACCACGCGACGCCGCGCCAATGGGGGAACTGCGCCAGCGCCAGGCCGATCGCGGTCAGGCCGCCGGTGATCGAGCCGACATAGGGGATGAACGACAGCAGTCCGGCCATCAGCCCGACGATCAGCCCGAGGTCCAGCCCCGCCACGGTCAGGCTCGCGGCATAGTACAGCGCCAGAAACAGGCAGCACAGCGCCTGCCCGCGCACCCAGGCGGACAGGATCCGATCCACCTCCCGCGCCTGTGCTCGGATCACGTCGCGATAGCGGTAGGGCAGCCACGAATCGATCATCCGCATGACCCGCGGCCAGTCGCGCAGCAGGTAGAAACCCGACCACCGGCGTCACCACGGCCAGCGACAGCAGGTTGAAGATGGCGAAGCTGCCGCCGATCAGGCCGGTGACGGTGGACAGCAGGATGCTCAGCATCGACCCCGGCCTGGCCGCTGACCAGGTCGCGCAGTTTGTCGTTGACCACGTCGGGGCCGAAATTCTCCTGCAAGATGAGTCAGCACCTCCCGCGCCCAGCCCTGCACCAGCGTGGCATATTGCGGGATGCGGTTCACCAGCAGGCCGATCTGCACGATCACCAGCGGATACAGCAGCAGTGCGAACAGCAGGACCCCGGCGATCACGGCGAGGATCATCAGCAGCGCCGCCATCCCGCGCGGCAGACCCAACCGCGTCAGGTGGGTCGTCGGCGGATCAAGCGCATAGGCCAGCACCGCCGCCGCGACGAACGGCGCCAGGACCGAGGCGAACAACTGCAACGCCAGCCAGAACACCACCAGCAGCCCGATGATCAGCGCGAACCGCTGGGCCCGTGTCGCGTGGAACGGCGGCGGCCGCGGCAGGCGCCGGTCGGTGCAGGCTGCCGCTGTGCATCGATGATAAATGGATCCTGGTCGGCGCCGGCACCTCATTCCCCTCGGGCTGTATTCCAGACGTACGCCGCGCCCGAGGCCAAGCGTGGTGACCACGACGCACCAGGTCAGCACGATGGCCAACCCTGGGATGCCCAGGCCGAAACCGCCTTGCAGCAGGCTGACCCCGATCAATACGATCTGCAACACGGTGTTCAGCTTGGAGATATACAACGGCCGGATCGTCACCGCATGTCCTAAAACCGCGAGCACGACAACGCCGCCGACGATCAGCAGGTCGCGGAACACCACCAGGATCGCCAGCCAGGCGGGCAACACACCAATCGCCGCGAGAGTGATATACATCGTCACCAACAGCGCCTTGTCCGCCACGGGATCCATCAGCGCGCCGACCGCGTTGCCGCCGTAGCGCCGGGCCAGCCAGCCGTCCAGGGCGTCGGACAGGCCGGCGGCGACGAACAGCAGGAACGCTTCGTCGATCCGGTGCACCAGCACCAGCCAGAATGCCAGAGGTACGGCGCATAGCCGGACAAAGGTGATGATGTTGGCCAGGTTCACCAGGCCCGCGTTGCCTCTCCTCTCGACCGGCGACCCATCAGGCATTTGACTGCCGCCTTCGTACATGTGGATTGCCATCGATGGCCTGCCCATGGTTTGTGTCTGTCTCCGACCACTGAACCGGCGTATGACAATGAGGTTGCCATGACCACCGCGGATAACCAAGGCAGGTTTCAGGCGGCCGAACGCCGGCGCGGCTTGGATTACCGCGCCGCCGGCGTGGATATCGAGGCGGGCGATGCGCTGGTGGAGGCGATCAAGCCGCTGGCCAAGGCGACGGCCCGACCCGGGGTATGGGCGGCTGGGGGGATTCGGCGCGCTGTTCGACCTGAAGGCGGCGGGTTTCTCCGATCCGGTGCTGGTGTCCACCACCGACGGCGTCGGCACGAAGCTGAAAATCGCCGCCGAAACCGGGCTGCATGACACCGTCGGCATCGATCTGGTGGCGATGTGCGTCAACGATCTGGTGTTGCACGGCGCCGAACCGCTGTTCTTCCTGGATTATTTCGCCACCGGCAGATTATCGGTGCAGCAGGCCCGGTCGGTCATCGCCGGCATCGCCAGCGGATGTCACGAGGCCGGCTGTGCCCTGGTCGGCGGCGAGACTGCGGAAATGCCGGGGATGTATGCCAAGGGAGACTACGATCTGGCGGGGTTCGCGGTCGGCGCGGTGGAGCGCGGCCATCTGCTGCCCCGGCCGATCGAGGCCGGCGACGCGATCTTGGGCCTGGCCAGTGCCGGCATTCATTCCAACGGCTTTTCCCTCGTTCGCCGCATCGTGAAGGTGACCGGCCTTGCCTGGACTGATGCCGCGCCGTTCGCCCCCGACCAGGCTCTGGGCCAGGCGCTGATGACCGCGACTCGGATTTATGTGCGCGCGATGTTGGCGCTGCACCGAGCCGGATTGCTGAAGGCCGCGGCCCACATCACCGGCGGCGGCCTGCCGGGCAACCTTCCCCGCGTGTTACCCGATGGGACTATCGCGGCGCTGACGCCAACCTGGCCGGTGCCTCCGGTCTTTAACTGGCTTGCCCAAGCGGGCAGGGTCGGCCACAACGAGATGGTGCGCGTGTTTAACTGTGGCGTTGGCATGGCTCTTGTTGTCTCCGACCCCGACGCGGCCATGGCGGTTCTGGAGGCCGAAGGCGAAACCGTGAGCCGGATCGGCGAGATCGAAGCAGCAGGCCCCTATGTCCCGGACAGACATCCTGGTCACGGTGCGGCTTCGGTGCGGTTCGACCCGCCCCCCGGCTGGCTGGCTTGAGGCGCCGCACCGCGATCTTGATCAGCGGCCGCGGCTCCAACATGGAGGCCCTGATCGCCGCGGCCGGCGATCCGGCATTCCCCGCGGAAGTAGTGCTGGTGCTGTCGAATCGCCCGGATGCCGCCGGCCTGACGGCCGCTCGCGCTGCCGGACTCCCGGCGGAGACCATCGATCATCAGCGCTTCGGGCGCGACCGGGTAGCCCATGAGGCTGCGATCGATGCCGCTCTGCGAGCGGCGGACACTGAGATCGTGTGCCTGGCCGGTTACATGCGGCTGCTCACGCCGTTCCTGGTCAACGCGTGGGCAGGCCGGATGCTGAACATTCACCCCAGCCTGTTGCCGGCGTTCCCCGGTCTGGACACGCACGCTCGCGCGCTGGCGGCGGGGGTGAAGCTGCATGGCTGTACCGTCCATCTCGTGACGGAGGAGATGGATGCCGGCCCGATCCTGGCCCAGGCGGCAGTGCCGGTGCTGCCGGGGGACACCGAGGACGATCTGGCGGGGCGTGTGCTGCGACAGGAACATGCGATTTACCCGGCTGCCTTGGCAGGATTTGCCGCCGGGTTGTCGGCCGCGTCGCCGGAAGCTGGGACGTTTCTGGCCAACCCGCTGCCGTGGCGACCCTCATCGCATTGAGGCCGATCAGCGGCTCGTAAATGCTCTGTCGCCGACCCGGAGCACGTGTATTTGAACGATCCTTTGGGCGAAATGGATGCAAATACGGGCATCGTTCTCTAATCATATCGACATATCTCTCGTTCATCGAAGCCGGACATCCCGCCCGACAGCAGATGGAGAACTCCATTGAAAAGCCTGATCCTCGCCGCTTTGTCGCGCTTACCCTGTGTGCGGGCATCTCCCCTGTGGCGCACGCCCTCACCACCGGGTTCGCGCAGACGACTTCTCACCAGGGTCCGTATGACAATACGTCCAACAGCCTGGGCGGACGGTATGTGGGTGGTGGCGACTAGTCTCACTTCCAGGGCGACAGCACGGGTCAGGTTCCCGGCCTGTTTGCTGCCCGAGCGGTGACATTCGTCACGGTGCCCGATCGCGGAACGTGTTGCACCCTCTTGCCGCGAAGCGAGCGTCTGTCCTAGAACGCGGCGCAACAGTGAATCTCGCCCGAGGGATCCCATGGCCAGCCACGGCACTACTCGTTACACGGAACCGGAAACCATGGAGGACCTAGTTGCTGACCACCAGAAGATGTGGCACGGGTTCACCAACGCCACTCTCGGCGTCGTCATTTTCATGGCCGTCCTCCTGATTTTGATGGCAGTCTTTCTCCTGTAATCTAGCCCGGGGGCCAACGAGATCTGGGCGACCACGCCATACTGAAGCAGATAGCGAAGCAACGGGGTCCGCGCAGTTGTTACGCTTGGTGGGGCTTGCTCGCGGCTACGCCGACCGAACACCCATCCCTGGATAACAAACCACTGTTATTGCGAGATGACTTGACCCGCGCCGCCAGCCCTGACAGATGGGCTCCTCACCGAAGCACCCGTGTTTTCAATGCCCACCCGTGAAGACGTCGTTCCCTGGAAATTGCCACCGCTGCCGGGCGAGACGGAGGCCGCTCTCCACGAACGCCGTAGGCGCGCAATATTTGCCCGCGAGTTAGACAGCGCAGCTGAATTCTGGCGCCGCATCAGGCTGGAGCCCGATGTAACAGACGCTCGCGTTCTCGATCTCGGCTGTGGCCAAGGTGTCGTTACGGTCAATCTTGCACAGCGTGGCGCGAAGGAGGTGGTCGGGCTCGATATTGACGTCGACGCGATATCATTCGCCGCCAATTATGTGCCTGATGCGTATCCAACGCTCAGCAGCAAGGTCCGATTTGTTTGCCACGATATTGCCGACTTGGCAGGGTCAGGATCGTTCGACTTTGCATTTTCGAAGGATGCTTTCGAGCATATTCTCGACCTGAAGGACGTTGTAGGCCATATCCACCGACTGCTCAAGCCTGGCGGCCGCTTTATCCTCGGCACCAGCCCGTTGTACTACAGTGCTTTCGGTGACCACGACCTCGTCGGACATCGTATTCCCTGGCTCACCGCCATCCCGGAGCCGCTCTTATTCCGTTTTGCGGCATGGAAGAATGGAACGCAGTGGCGGAAAGCCGCCGACGCCGGGTTGAATAAAATGACGCCCGCGCAGTTCCGGTCGCTGTTTTCGCCGTCAGACTGGCGTATCGAAATGATCAAGTATAATGCCGGCCTACCGCCTTCGATAACATCGGTTTTAGACACGCTTCGTGCGATACCTGTGATCGAGAAGTACGCGACGATAAGCATTTACTCGGTCCTCGAGCGCATTTGACGCAACGCCGCCGTCGGAGTGGTTGTCCAGGCGCCTGATGGTTTGGTTCGAAACCAAGCAGAATCGGATTGTATACGGCCCTTCCCCTCGGGGCGACGGGACGAAGGATAGGGTGGATAATCGGGTCTCATCGCGGACCGACCGGAGGGCTAACTCAGACTGAGCCAACCGGATTTTGTTCGAATCCAGACCCTGCCGTTGAACCATTGCGCCGAGGCCTCTCGGCGGGAAAGGCCGCTTCTTCGGACGTCCGACAGTGGTGGCCGCATTCCCGCCCGATGGGCCAACTGTCGGTAGCACTATTCAACGGATAATTTTTTGTTACGGTCCCATCGCCATCCAGTTATCCTGCATTATCGTTGAATTCAAGAAATCACCGCCGGTTGGACGAACCCCATGAACCATCTTCGCGTGTCGCTCCGGATTTTCCTTGGATTTGGCGCCGTCCTGCTGCTTTTGGCCGCGGTCGGGCTATCGGGCATCTTCGGATCGAACAAGACTCTGGATCAGATTGCCCATTACGCCGAAGGTGCAAATCTGACTGTCACCGTAATGCAGGCGCAAAACGATCTCGAAGCCGCGGTGCGCGGCGCACAGAACTTCGTCGGTAACGGTGCCGCCGCCGCAAGCTGGAACGACGCTGTCGCGGCAGGGCACCGGGTGGACGCGGCCCTGCAGCGGGCGGAGGCAGACGCACCGGCCGATCTCGCCGTGTTACTGCATGATGTCGTCGACACAAAGGCGAAGTACGATCAAGAATTGCAGGCACTGTGGTCCGCGCACGGCCTGCGTCATGAGGCCGAGCGGCGCTTGCGCGACGAGACCGGGCCGGCGGCTCTGCGCGACATTGCCACGTTGGAGGATGCGTCGAAGGTCAGCAATGAACTCGGGGCTGAGGCCTTTGCTTCGGCCGTGCAGCAGAAAGTCCAGATCGCCGCGCAGGCCGCAGGCCGATTTTTACTGATACCCGATCCGGCCGACGCCACCGCCGCACAGACCGCATTGCGCCAAGCGGTACCGATGATGGCCGATACACTCGACCAGCTTAATCCCGGACCGCTGCACACACAGGCCGAAAAGGCTCAGCAAAGCATGGCCACATTTCGCGATGGGCTCCGCGAAGTGGTTGCCATGACGGTGGCACAGGCGCGTGACACGCAGCACGTGTTCGGCGAGGCAGCACGCGACATGATTGTGCGGATGCAGGCGGCGCAGGCCGCCGCCCAGGAAGGACTGACCCGCGACAGTGCCGAGGCGCAGCAATACGTCAGCAGCGTTCGCCTGATACTTGGTTGGACCGCCGGGCTCGGGCTGTTTCTCGGCGTCGTGCTCGCATTCGCCATCGCCCGCAGCCTGATCCGGCCATTGCGAATGTTGACCGCCATCATGGCGCGACTCGCCGGCGGGGATACCACCGTGGACGTGCCGATGCGTACGTTGCGCACCGAGATCGGCGACATGGCGCGTGCCGTTGAAGTGTTCAAGACCAACGCTCTGGCGGTAGCGGGCATGGCCGCCGAACGGACGGCAGCGCGAGAGGAAGCCGAAGCCGTCCGGCGCGCCGCACTGGCGTCACTTGCCGAAGGGTTCGAAACCAGCGTCCGCCAGACCGTGACGGCCGTCGGCGCGACCGCGGCGGAGCTGACGGCTATGGCGGATCGACTGCATGCCTCTGCGTCGACGGCAATGGCCCAGACCGAGACAGCAGCGGCCGGCGCGCACCAAGTGACTGGGGTCATTGGCGTCGTGGCCGCGGCCGCGGAGCAGCTTGCAGCGTCGGTTGGCGAGATCACCCAGCAAATGGCGCATTCTTCGCGGATGGCGGGGCAGGCCGCGAGCGAAGCAAATCGCAGCACCCTGGCCATGGATTCGCTCGCCGAGGCCTCCGAGAGGGTTGGGCAAATCGTAAGTATCATCAATGCGATAGCGTCCCAGACCAACCTGCTCGCGTTGAACGCAACGATCGAGGCAGCGCGCGCGGGCGATGCCGGCAAGGGCTTCGCCGTGGTTGCTAGCGAGGTAAAAGGGCTCGCCAATCAGACCGCGCAGGCGACCGAGGATATCCGCCAGCAGATCGCGGCCATGCAGGCCACGACAAAAACCGCCGCCGCGGCAATCGCGGCGATCGTCGAGACGGTGCGGACGATCGACAACGTGGCGTCGTCAGTCGCCGCGGCCGTGGGTCAGCAGAGTGCCGCCACGCGCGAAATCGCCAGCAACATCCAGGCAGCGGTGGAGGAAACCCGCGGCGTGTCGAAGGCAGTTGGATCGGTGACCCTCGCGACCCGGGACACGGGATCGCTGTCCGGCGAGGTCAAGCGTGCCTTGGGAGATTTGTCCGGCCGGTTCACGCGCTTGGAAAGCGAGGTCGAGCGGTTCGTCGAGCGCGTACAAGCCTGATCCCTGGTGGATGCTGGGCCCCCAGCAAACCAGGCAGCGTGCGTCCACTGCGCCGGCCAAACCGGGGCCTCAAGCGTAAGCACGCGTCCCCGACCGAAACGCGCGCGATCGGGCTGGAGATTGACCCAAGGCGAATTGTCCCTATTGCTGACCGGAAGGAGAGAGACAATGAACATTCGCTTGGCGACCGAGAACATGCTGGCCGAGATCGACGGGTCGATCGGCTGGATGACATTCAATAAGCCCGCACGTCGAAACGCGGTGTCGTTGGACATGTGGGAAGCCATGCCGGTGATTCTCGATCAATTCGAGCAGGATCCCGCCGTTCGGGTCATCGTGCTGAAAGGTGCCGGCGATCAGGCGTTCGTTTCAGGCGCCGATATTTCGCAGTTCGAGAAGGCGCGCGCATCGAGGGAGAGTAACGCCCACTACGACGAAATCAGCGGCGAGGCTGGAAGGCGCCTGGCCGCCTGCACCAAACCGACCATTGCCATGATCCGTGGCTTTTGCATCGGCGGCGGCCTGGCGATCGCCATCGGCTGCGACATCCGCATCGCCAACGAAGACGCCCGCTTCGGCATTCCGGCCGCGAGATTGGGCCTGGGCTACGGTGCATCCGGCGTGCGACAGCTGATGCACCTCGTTGGGCCGTCCTTCACCAAGGAAATCTTTTTGACAGCCCGCCACTTTTCCGCCGCGGAGGCGAAGGAAATGGGCCTGATCAACCGGGTCGTCGCCGACGGCGCGCTGGAGGATTATACGCGCCGGTATTGCGCAACGATCGGTGACAACGCGCCGATGACCATGCACGCGTTGAAGCGAACGGTGGCTGAGCTTGGACGGGGCGAAAAGGCTGACCTGGCAGCATGCGACCGGCTGATCAAGGCCTGTTTCGAAAGCCAGGATTTTATCGAGGGCCGGCGAGCGTTCATGGAGAAGCGGCGGCCAGTGTTCCGTGGCAACTAGAGCAATACCAGCATGCCCGAACCCCGAAATGACTTCAGGCTGATGAAATTCGCTCGCGAATCAAACGCCAGAGCGTTTCCGCATTAAAGTGGAAGTGCTCTGGGGCAATACCAGCCTGACGCGCGAAGCGACCTCAGGATGATGAAATTGCTCGCCAAACAAAGGCTAGGCGACGCCCACCCAGTCCAGACCGATATCCAGCACGGTGGCGGAATGGGTTAGCCACCCGACCGACAGCAAGTCGACCCCACTCGCCGCTATGGCGTGCGCGGTGTCGGGACGGATACGCCCCGAAGCCTCGGTGATCGCTCGGCCATCCACCATCTCGACCGCCTCGCGCAGAATATCCGGACCCATATTATCCAGCAGCACCGCATCCACCTTCAGAGTCAACGCCTCCTCAAGTTGCGATAAAGTATCGACCTCCAGTTCTATTTTCACCAGATGTCCTACACCGGCTCTGGCACGCTCCACCGCCGGACGCACCCCGCCGGCGATGGCGACGTGGTTATCCTTGATCAGCACAGCGTCATCCAACCCGAACCGGTGGTTCGAACCGCCCCCCACCCGTACCGCGTATTTTTGCGCGAATCGCAATCCCGGCATCGTTTTGCGCGTACAACATACCCGCGCGCGGGTTCCCGCAATCGCGTCCGCGACCCCGCGGGTGGCCGAGGCCACGCCACTCAGATGACAGAGGAAGTTCAACGCCGTTCGTTCCGCCGTCAGAATGCCTCGAGCCGGTCCGATGATGGTGGCAATGGTGTCTCCGGGGCGCAGCCGGGTGCCGTCGGGCATCGCTACCTCCATCTGGATCGCCGGATCGATCAGCCGGAACGCCGCGGCGGCGAAATCCAACCCAGCGACCACGCCGGGCTGCCGGGCGACGAGAGCGGTACGGGTACGCGCTTCGGCGGGGACGATGGCGTCGGTGGTCAGGTCACCGGCGCGGCCTAGATCCTCCAGCAGCGCCGCCCGCACCGTCGGCTCGATCATGACCATCGGCAATGACGCCATCACCGCACCTCCAGCATACGTTCGACGGAGCGACGCGCCCGGTCGGTCAAAGTCGGATCGATCACCACTTCCTCCTGCATCGTTTCCAGTGCGCGGCGAATCTTTGGCAAGGTGATCCGCTTCATGTGAGGACACAAATTACATGGCCGCACGAACGAAATGTCCGGATGATTGACCGAAACATTGTCGGACATCGAGCATTCCGTCAGCAGCACGACTCTCGCGGGCCGCGCGCGGCCGACATAGGCCGACATATCGGCGGTGGAACCCGTGAAGTCGGCCTCGGCGACCACTTCCGGCGGACATTCTGGATGCGCCAGGATTGTCACGCCCGGATAATCCGTCCGCAATGCTCGGACTTCCGCCGCGGTGAAGCGTTCGTGCACCTCGCAGTGCCCCGCCCAGGTCAGCACTTTTACCCGCGTTTGTGCAGCGATATTCTGAGCCAGATACTCGTCCGGCAGCATGATCACGGTGTCCGCACCCAGCGATTCCACAATCTTGAGCGCATTGCCGGAGGTGCAGCAAATGTCCGATTCCGCCTTTACCGCAGCGGAAGAATTGACATACGTCACTATTGGTACGCCAGGATGGCGCTCCCGCATCAACCTGACATCCGCCGGCACAATCGACTCAGCCAGCGAGCATCCCGCCCGGCTGTCCGGGATCAGCACCGTCTTGGCGGGGTTCATCAGCTTTGCGGTCTCGGCCATGAAATGCACGCCAGCCAAGACAATCACCTTGGCGTCAACCTTCATGGCCTCGCGGGCGAGCGCCAAACTGTCGCCCACAATGTCCGCGACGCAGTGGAAGATTTCCGGCGTCATGTAGTTGTGCGCCAGGATCACCGCGTCGCGCTCCCGCTTCAGCTGGAGAATGGCCTCGATATCATCGGCGAACACAGGCCATTCGATGGGCGGAATGAGGGTCTTGACCCGGTCGTATAGCGGGTCCGTGCGGTCTAGCAGGGTGGTGGTGGACATCAGAATCCTCCTCGTTAATGCTCCAACTGAGCATTAGAGGGTAATGCTAGCGATGAGTATAAGGATGTCAAGGGCGGCGTTGCGGGATGCGAAAAATGGTTACGCTACGTTACGCATTTCACGATGCCGGTAGCGGACTGGTGAAGTCGCTTAGGAGCGACAAACTTCGAACCCGGTAGGACGAAGCGAAGGACAAAGATCAATGACGGCCAGACGGGGGCTCGGCCTCCTGATGCTCGCGGTCGCGCTGGTTGGCGCATTCGCTGGTTGGCGTATGATGACGCCCGCCGCCGCGGACGCGGCCGGTCCGGCGCCGGTGCAATCGATACCCGCGACCACGGCGGCCGCTCGGATTGAAAACGTACCCGTTTACCTGAATGGTCTTGGTACGGTTCAACCTTTCAACGTTGTCGAAATCAAAGCGCAGGTGACCGGCACCCTGATCGCACTTCCGGTCAAAGAGGGCTCGGAGGTCCACACCGGCGATGTCGTCGCCGAGATCGACCCGCGTCCGTACAAAGCGGCCCTGGATCAGGCAATGGGGCAGCGCGATGAAGACACAGCGCTGTTGAAGAGCTCGCAGCTCGACCTGAAACGCTTTCAGAGCCTGGAGAAAAGCAACTTCGCCCCGGTGCAGCAGGTGGAGGATCAGCAGGGGACGGTCGACAAGTTGATAGGCGCTATTGGAGTCGATAACGCCATGATCGAAACCGCGCAGATCAACCTCGGCTATTGTATCATCAAGGCGCCGTTCGATGGGAGGGTCAGCTTCTATCAGTTGAATATCGGCAATCTGGTGGAGGTCGCCAACCAGACCGGAATCATTTCGATTACCCAGGTCAAGCCGATCGAGGTGGTGTTCACCTTGCCGGAGTCCGACTTGGCGGCTGTGCAAGCAGCCCGTGCAAAAGGGCCGGTGCCCGTCACGGTGTTCGACGGCAGTAGCGACAGTCTTTTGTCCACTGGGACGTTGATGACTCCGAACAACACGATCGATACCACCACAGGCACGATCTCGCTGAAGGCGTCTTTCGAAAACACCGACAATCATCTGTGGCCGGGTCAGTTCGTCAATGCGCGCGTGCAGGTTGGCGCGGTGAACAACGCGGTCACCATCCCCGAGCTGGCGGTCCAGCACGGACCGGACGGAACATTCGTCTACACCGTCAAGCCGGACGGCACAGCCGAACAGACAAACGTGGAGGTCGGCGAGCAGGTCACGGGACGCATCGCCATCATCAAGGGACTATCGGGTCATGAGACGGTCGTGGTGTCCGGCCAATCGCGACTGGCGCCCGGTCTCCACGTGAAAGCGACCGACGTCTCAAAAGCTTCTTCGCCCAGCAGTAAACCGCCGGGATAGAGTAATATCAGCCTGCCTCGAATTGCGAAGTGACTCCAGGTGGATGAAATTGCTCGCGAAACAAAAGCCAGGGCATTTCCACTTAAAGTGAAAATGTTGTGGACCGCCCTTTCCAGGATTGTTCTGATCGATGAGTATTTCGACGCCTTTCATTCGGCGGCCGATCGCCACCTCCTTGTTGACTGCGGCGATTTTTCTGACCGGTCTGGTGGCCTATCCGATGCTGCCGGTGGCACCGCTGCCGAGTGTGCAGTTCCCCACGCTGACCGTAACCGCGCAATACCCCGGCGCCAGTCCTGAAACCATGGCATCCACCGTCGCCACGCCGCTCGAGACCGAGTTCGGCCAGATGCTGCCCGGCCTTTCGCAGATGACCTCGGCCAGTGTGCTGGGAACCTCCCAGATCACGCTGCAGTTTGGCCTGGGCAGCGATCTCGGCAACGACGAAACCTTGGTGTTGGAGGCGATGAATGCGGCTCAAGGGTCGCTGCCGAAGGATATGCCCACCCCGCCGACCTTCCGAGCGATCAATCCGTCCGACGCGCCGATCATGATTTTGGCGATGCAGTCGGACCAGGCGCCGATTACCGAAGTCGACAACTATGCCGAGAATATCGTCGAACAGCAGATCTCGCAGCTTCCCGGTGTCGGTCAGGTGCTGGTTGGCGGGCAACAAACGCCTGCCATTCGCGTGCAAGTGGATCCCGCTCGTCTGGCGAATATGGGCTTGACGTTGGAGGATGTACGGACTGTGCTGACAAATGCAACAGTCGATGATCCGAAGGGAAGCATCGACGGGCCGCACCAGTCCTTCACGGTCTACGCCAACGATCAGCTTACCCAGGCAGAGCCCTACAACAACATTATCATCGGCTATCGCAACGGTGCGCCAATCCACATCAGGGATATCGGGCGCGCCGTCGCGGGACCGCAGAACCGCGAACTGGCAGCCTGGACCAATGGCAAGTCATCGATCCTGCTGCTGGTGTTCAAGCAGCCCAACGCCAACGTCATTTCGACCGCCGATGGCGTCAAGGCTCAGTTGCCGGCGCTGCGGGCAGACTTTCCGCCCAACATCAGTTTGAATGTGGTGTCCGACCGGACGCTGACCATCCGGGCGTCGGTGGCCGACGTGGAGTTCACCCTGATGCTCGCGGTCGGGTTGGTCGTCATGGTGATTTTCTTGTTCTTGCGCAACGTCTGGGCAACTATTATCCCAAGCGTAACGATTCCGGTCGCTTTGGTCGCCACGTTGGGGATGATGTATGCCTGTGGCTATAGCCTCGACAATTTGTCGCTGATGGGACTGACGATCGCGGTGGGCTTCGTCGTTGACGATGCAATCGTCATGCTGGAGAACATCTTCAGGCACATCGAAGACGGCATGAACCCGGTTGACGCGGCGCTGGTCGGCGCGGGAGAAATCGGATTCACCATCGTTTCGATCAGCATTTCGCTGATCGCGGTGTTTATCCCCCTGCTGCTGATGGGCGGCATCGTCGGACGCCTGTTCCGGGAATTCGCGATCTGTGTGTCGATGACCATCGTGATCTCGGCAATGGTGTCGCTGACACTGACGCCCATGATGTGTTCGCGGTTCCTCACGCCGGAGGCGCACAACCACGGTCGCATCTACACCGCTGTTGAGCGGATGTTCGAGGGGATGCTCCGATTCTACGAGCGGACCCTGGACATCGCTCTGCGCTACCAGTTCATTACGCTCATGGTGTTTGTCGGCACGGTGACGCTGACCGGCATGCTGTACGTGTTCATTCCGAAAGGGTTCTTCCCAACCCAGGACGTCGGGATCATCGTCGGTATTACCGATGCGGCGCAGGACATATCGTTCGATCAGATGTCCGTCCTGCAACGCGCAGCGAACAATGTGGTCTTGGCCAATCCCAATGTCGCGTCGTCCGTCTCGCTCGTCGGGGCGGGAGGCGCCGGCCAGACGGCAAACAACGGGCGGATGTACATCACGTTGAAGCCTTGGACGGACCGACAGGCTACGGCGACGCAGGTGATCGCGCAGATCGACAATAAAATGCAGGCCATCAGTGGCATCCGGCTGTTCATGCAGCCGGCCCAGGATGTCAGCGTCGGTGCAAGGCTGAGCCGGACTCTGTACCAATATACCTTGCAGGATGCCAGCCAGGACGAGCTCAACAAATGGGCGCCGAAGATCCTAGCCAAGATGAAGCAGATCCCGCTTTTGACGGATGTTACCACGGACCAGGAGAATTCGGGAACGACCGAAACGCTGACCTATGACCGCGACCAGGCCTCCCGCTTCGGGGTCCTGCCCGCCACGATCGACGCGATCCTGTACGATGCATTCGGCCAGCGGGAAGTGGCGCAGTATTTCACCGGCAACAAGGCTTACTATGTGGTGCTGGAGGCGCTCCCCAACGAATACGGTGCCCTGTCGACGATCGACAAGCTTTACGTGCATTCGTCAACCGGGGCGAATGTGCCGCTGTCGACACTGCTCCACAGAACCACGCTTCCCGTGCAACCGCTGGCGATCAACCACCAGAGTCAGTTCCCATCGGTGACGATCTCGTTCAACCTGAAGGGCGAGGCCTCGTTGGGCGACGCGGTCACAGAGGTCGAGAAGACACAGGCCACGATGAATGTGCCGCCCTCCGTGCAGGGGAGTTTCCAGGGCACCGCGCAAGCGTTCCAGTCCTCGCTGAGCACGGAACCTTACCTGATCGCCGCCGCGCTTGTCGCAGTCTATATAATCCTGGGCATCCTCTATGAGAGTTACGTTCTGCCGTTGACGATCCTGTCCACGTTACCCTCCGCTGGCGTGGGCGCGTTGCTGATGCTGTTGCTGTTCAATTACCAGCTGACCGTGATTGCACTGATCGGCATCATCCTGCTGATCGGCATCGTAAAGAAGAACGGGATCATGATGGTCGATTTCGCCATCAACGCAGAGCGGCGAGAGGGCATGAGTCCTTATGAGGCAATCCGCCAGGCGTGTCTGATGCGGTTCCGGCCGATCCTGATGACCACGATGGCGGCGTTGCTGAGCGGCTTGCCGCTGATGCTGGAAAGCGGTGCCGGGTCGGAACTACGTAAGCCCTTGGGCTTCTCGATGGTGGGCGGATTGCTGCTGAGTCAAGTGCTGACGCTGTATACCACACCGGTGATCTATCTCTACCTCGATCGCTTACAACAATGGCTGGTGCCCAAGCGCAGGCCGGCGCTGCCGCGACTGGCGGAAAAGATGAGCGCCGTGGCGGGAGACTAGGCCGCCGCCGGAAAATAATCCGCCGACACGATTTGGCGGACCGAGAGCCGAAACTCTTCGTTGCGCTTGCTCTCCGGCTTCGTTTATGACCCACCGGAGGTAGTGGAAGGCGAACGCAGTGCAACTCAACAATCTCCCGAACGGCCGGCTTCTGCTCGACGGACTGATGATGACGCGTGAGCGGCTTCAATCCGGCTCGAAAGCCGCGGTTCCCCTTCCCGTCCTAAGGGTCATTCTCACAGTTGCCATCTCGACGCTGCCGTTTGACCAGGATTTCTATCTCTCCACCTATCCCGATGTTCGAGATGCGTTTCTATCTGGACAGGTCGCGGACCTGAAATTGCACTTTATCGAGGAGGGCTACCTCGAAGGCCGCTTCGGATCGAGGCCCGACGTTGATGAAGCGTTCTACAAGGAAAACTATCCAGACGTCGCTACTGCCATATCACGCGGAGATGTCAATTCCTGCCTGGATCACTACATGCACGCTGGCGCTTTCGAAGGCCGGTTTGCCAACGCAACGGAAATGCAAACCACCAAACGTTGGCTTGAGCTTCTCGGCCGCGCATGACTGCCGCGACCGATGCTTTTGCTGTTGCACGATGACGAGCAGTCTGTCTTTCGCTTAAGACAAAACCTCTCGATGCTTTAGGTACCATTCTTATCAGCGCAGTCGGAGTTATATTTGGACCCCGAAAAATTCATTGGCTCCGTTTTGCCTTCACCCTTCGTCAACGACAAATTGTACGTTAGCGCCCTTGGGGGAGACAGGAAGAGCGTTGACGCCGCGCTGCTGTATCTGAAGTTGCCTGTGCAAACTCGCCCGCAGATTTCGTACTTGTTCGATGCGAAATTCTATCTTGCGACGCAGCCCGATGTTGAGGCCACGGGAACGGATCCGTTTGCGCATTTCATCCAGCACGGTTGTTCCGAGGCACGCTCCCCGCATCCGCTGATCGATATTAAGCACATCATCAAAACGGACCCGTTCCTGCTTCCGGCTTCCTTTGGAACGTTCGAACTTTATGAAACCTTACGATATGATCTCGTAAACCCAAGCCCTTACTTCTCCCTTGACTACTACCGCACGCAGCTGCCGCAATCTGCCCGGGAGACTGGGGGACTTCTCGAGCACTTTTGCACCACAGGATTTACGGCGGGTATGCGGCCGAATCCCTTCCTCGATCCGCATTGGTACTATAAGCAGCTCGAAGGCATCCGCGACATTTGGTCGGGCTTACGCCATTTCATTCTGGTCGGCGATAGTGAAGGAAGGGCCTCGAGCACAGAATTCAGCGGCAAGCGTTACCTGGAGCGCAATTCTGATGTGGCCGCGGCAGGTATCCCGCCTCTTCTTCATTATTTGACCATCGGAATGGCCGAAGGCCGGCCCAGCGTCCCTGAGCGAGACGAGACAACATCATTTTCGTTCGTGCTCGACGTGAACGAGGGCGCGGGATCCGGGGAGATAAAGGCCGCAGATGCAATTGCCCTCTATCAGGCCTTCAAAGCCCGGGTGGCCGGCCGTCGTCAGGATGAAAAAAACGTCGTCTCCGTGTCACCGCCGGATATCGTGCACTTCGATAATCCAATCGAGGAGATTGCCAATCTGACAGTGCCAACGTTCGACGCGCCGAGAGTTTCGATCCTCATTCCTGTGTACAACGAAGCGCACTACACGGTCGAATGCCTCGCCTCGATCCTACGATCACAAACCGAGGTCAGCTACGAGGTCGTTCTCGCCGACGACGCATCGCCCGACCCGTCCACTCAGGCGCTTGCTGATGTCCAGAATATCAAACTCGTCAGGCAGCCGACTAACCTCGGCTTCCTGCGGAACTGCAACGCTAGTTTCAAGACTTGCCAGGGCGAGTATCTTCTGCTCCTCAATAACGACGCCCAGTTGATGCCGGGTGCGCTTGATGTGATGGTCAAGACGCTCGACGCTAATCCGGATGTGGCGGCAGTCGGCCCGAAGATACTGTATCCAAATGGCCGCCTGCAGGAAGCCGGGTGCACGGTCGATCGCGACGGCATAAGCACGATGGTCGGGTTATTTGCAGATCCAAACAACCCCCGTTTCAGCTACGACCGAGACGTTCACTATTGCTCGGGAGCAGCGCTGCTGGTTCGCTGCAGTGAGCTCGAAGGTGAACTGTTCGACGAAACCTTCATCCCGGCATACTGTGAAGATACCGATCTCTGCCTGCGACTTTTGGCCAAGGGTCGCCGCATCCTGTACTGCCACCAGGCTGTGGTCGTGCATCACCTGAGCGTATCCACGAATAAACAGTCCGTTACCCGCCGGCTTCAGCTTGTGTCTCATAATCAGCAAAAACTTGCCGAAAAATGGTCCGCCTTGCTGGAGCAAATGAACAGGGTCCGACCGATCGCTTTCTACTTGCCTCAATTCCATTCAACCGCGGAAAACAATCTCCACTGGGGTCAGGGCTTTACGGAGTGGACGAATGTAAGCAAAGCCCTGCCCGCCTATCTCGGGCATTACCAGCCCCATCTCCCCGCCGATCTCGGTTTCTACGATCTTCGCCTCAAGCAAATGATGCAACAGCAGACGGCTCTCGCTAGGCGCTACGGAGTCGCGGGCTTCTGTGTATATTATTACAACTTTGGACGTCGCCGGGCGCTACACGAACCATTCGAAGCGATGGTCTCGGATCCAACCATCGATTTTCCGTATTGCGTCTGCTGGGCCAACGAAAACTGGACGCGGCATTGGGATGGCGGCGGCAAGGAATTGATTTTCGAACAAAAATACGATCACGACACACTGCTCAGCGTCGCAACAGATGCCACTCGCTACGCCGCGGACCCGCGCTACATAACGATAAACGGCAAACCCCTGTTCATGGTGTACCGGCCGCTTCTGATCCCGGACATCCGCGGATTCGCGAGGCTCTGCCGAAAGGCATTCCGTCAGGCGGGCTTCGACGCGGTCCATCTAGTGTATGTTGAAAGCATGGAGACCGCGCAAAAGCTCCCTCCGCCCGTCGACATAGGCTTCGACGCCTGTGTCGAGTTTCCACCACAAGGTCTTGCCGTAAAGCTCGCCGAGCCGGCGTCACGTATCATTCGGGACGGTTTCATCGGCACCCGATACGATTATGAAGCTACCGTTATTGAAAGTATCAGCCGCCCGTCGGTCGGTTACAAGCGCTACCCCGCGGTGTTCCCCAGTTGGGACAATACGCCCAGACAACCGCTGCGCGGGGACAGTTTCGTGCACACGTCGCCCGAGGTTTTCCAGATCTATGTTGAGGAAAAGCTTGAGGAGGTCAAACGTCACTTCGTCGGCGACGAACGTCTGCTGTTTGTCAACGCCTGGAATGAATGGGCTGAGGGCACGCACCTTGAGCCCGACCGGAAGTATGGCCACCGTTGGCTTGAGGCTATCCGCAACGCTATGCTGACCGCCTCGCTCGCCTGATGTCCAACTCTGGGGCGTTTCATCAATGACTGTTACTACACAGGACCAAATGCCCGTAACCCTGATCGGCCACCCCTTCGTAACGATCGGCATGGGTGAGCAGTTCCGATCTCATATCGCAGCGTGCCTTGCTGTGCATATGCCTTTCGGCGTTCTGGACGTCTACCGTCACGCGCACCGTTCTGATCCCGACCATCGCGCGCTCGTCGAGCCCTTGGAGATCGACCGCTCGAGAGACGGCATCCGTATCTTTCACATCAACGGCGACGAGGTTGACGCGGTCGTTCGCGCATTCGAAGCGCGGGGCGGCGTTTTTTCCAATGGTTACAATATCATAGTCCCGGCGTGGGAATTGCCGGTCTATCCCACGGTGTGGGCCGAGCAACTGCGAAAATTCAACGAGGTGTGGGCGCTGTCCAGGTTCGTCGCGGACAGCCTGTCGGAAGCCGGCATCTCATAGCACGCTGATCGGCCAGCCCGTCGAAGTGCCACTCGGCCAATTCCTGCCTCGAAAGTATTTTGCTATTCGGAAATCTGCTTTCGTAATTTTGCATTTTTTCGATCTTTCATCATATTCAACTCGGAAGAATCCGGATGCGGTCCTAAGGATGTTCAAAGAGATCCGGCGAAAGCGGGAATTCGACGACATCCAACTGGTTCTGAAGGTCAAGGAGGGTGACAAAGACGCTGGCGAGTGGCTGCAACCGTCCGCGACCAGATCCCTGAAGCGCATCTGATCTCCAGACCGTTGAGCGCGCTGGAGACAAAAAGCCTGATCAACGCTAGCGATTGTTTTGTCTCGCTGCATCGCGCGGAAGGGTTTGGCCGGGGAACTGGCGAAGCCATGTTCCTCGGGCGTCTCGCCATGGCGACAGCATGGTCCGGCAACCTGGATTACATGACAAACGATAATTCTCTGCTGGTCGATTGTGACCTCGTGCCTGTTCAAACGGGGGAATATCCGTTTGGCGAGGGGCAGCGCTGGGCGAACCCCAACGCGGACCATGCGGCCGCACTACTGGACGGGTTGATCGATAACCCCGAGCGGGTGCGTGCGTTGGCTGCCAGGGGCCGGCGAGATATTCGGTTGGGGCATAGCTATCGCGCTGTGGGTCTGCGCGTGCTGGATCGCGTGACGGAAATCGCGGCCATGATGCGCTCCACCGCGGCGCCGATTGAACCGGTTGTTCCAGCGTCGCTGCCGCTGGTCGATGTTGAACCACTCGTGGCGGTGCCGCTTGCTGACGCGGAGCGAGACGTCTGCGCAAGGGCCGTCACTCCGAAGCCAGAGGCCCGTCGAAGATTCCGAAAAGACTTCAGTGCGCGGGCTAAAAGAAGGCAGGCCACGGCGCCACAAGCCAGGACGACCGAAACGCCAGGGTTGGTCGAGACGATGGCGGAGGAGGCATCAGATGCTGGCGGCTGACGACAGGGCAGCACCGATCAGTCCTCAGCATCGGGAGGTCGTGGGAGAAGACACGCGGCCAGTGCTCTTTTTGCATATCCCGAAGACCGCCGGCACGTCCTTCCTCCTGATGTTGCAGAATGCGTTCGGCGACAACAATGTTCGACGGCTTCAGACGATCGACAAGAATTCTCAATCGGCCATCGATGACATGGTCGAACATGAATTGGACAAGATATCCTGTCTGACCGGCCATCTCCCGCTCTACCTGTTCGAAAAACACCTTGAGCGGTTTCAACCGTTTACGATGCTTCGGGAGCCGAATTCCCGGGTGTTGTCGCTGTTCAGGTTTCTGAAAGCAGGCGATCCGGCGAGCTACAGCGACTAGAAGCTCGACCCGCGCTGCTCGCTGAAAGAGTTTCTGAACTCGCGGCATCCGGAGATTTACAGTCAAGTTAATAATGGAATGGTTCGCCTGTTGTGCGGCAGTGCCCGAATGGTAGATCCTAACTTTCCGGAGTTCTGGGATGAGGCGGCTTCAGTTAGGGCCATGCATCTCGCACTGGCGAACCTCCGGCAAATCGACTTCGGCCTGACCGAGGAGATGGGCCAGACACTGAGGCTGGCCCAGGTCAAGTGGTCCATTCCTTATCCATTGCGACAATATCGCGAGAATTCGACTATCCCGGATGCGGCCGAAGAAGATTTGGCAAGTCTACATAAGATCACGACAGCAAACGCGGCGGATCTGGCGCTTTACCACTGGGCATGTTCGGAATTCGGTAAGCGAATGCGATCTCTGGAGGATCCGGTGCCGGGGCCGGTTTGGAATCCAAGGTCGGTCTTCGCGCCACCTGTCAATACCGCGGTATCTATTGGGGATATGGCCGGGCGCCAAGGTTTTTATGAGTTTGAGTCAATTGGTATTGCGTGGCTGCGTTCCGACCAGGCCGCAAAGTTCCAGCTAGTGACGAGGGTCGGCCCGGTGCGGCTACGATTGCACCTATTTTGCTTGGTTCCAGCCTATCCGGTATCTGAAATCATTATTTGCGTAGGGAACAAAGTGCTTCGCCACGGCTTTCTGTTTAAGGATGATAGGTGGGGTTGGCTGGAGACCGAATATTTCGCAATCCAAGATGGTTTTAATGTGGTTTCCATCGAAGCACCGTTGTTTATCCGCGCCACCGAAATCGACCCGGAAACTCAAGATGGACGAAAACTCGGCATTGCTTTGGCCGATTTGGCGGTGGAAGGCCCATGATCCGTGGCAGCGCCGGGAAACAGACCGCACCTGCTCGGGCCCCGGGCGATCGACATCCGCCCGCTGCCAGACGCTAACAGGAGTTAGCCGGTGCAAATTATTTTTCTCCAGACCGCCGACGCTTTGGTATACAAGGAAATGTTGGACATCACATCAGAGGTCAACATCCTTTATTGCGAGCGGCAGGGAATCCGTTACGAAAATTACTGTGGAATCAAAGCAGGGGTTGCGCCCTGGATGGCAACCTACAATCGTATTTTTATGCTCAATGAGTTGGTTGGAAGGGGTTATACGGGATGGGTAATATTTGCCGACGCCGACGCCTTTGTCGCTGATGTAAACTATGACGTGCGTGCCTACATAACCGCAAACGAAGACTACTGTTTGATTGGTGCCAGCGGCGGAACAACTGCCCCATGGAACATTAACGCGGGCGTTTTGTTTATCAACGTAGGTGATCGTAATGGGCGAGAGTTTATCTCCGCATGGCAGCGACACTTTGATCTTCAAGTCCCCGGAGACTATCTCAACAAGCGCACCGCCGGATGGGACGAGTATCCGAACGACCAGGATTTGATGTATGATTGTATCAAGGCTGATCTCAATCTGATGAGAAAAACAAAACGGGAAGAGGAGAAGATATTCAACTATCGCGACGGAACATTCATCCGACAAGCCATCCGGGCTGGGTTCCCCGACTTACGAAGCCGCACAAATGGATCCGGGAGGAAGTCGGGAAAACACTGGGGGCAGCAAAAACAAGACAGAATGATTTGGCGCTTACGGTTGAAAGACACTACGAATACGATCTGAGTCTGAACTTTGGGACTAACGGAAACGGCAAACTCTTTACCCAAACTGGCTTCGCCGAACCTGAGCCCTTCGGGACTTGGATGGTTGATGAGGAGAGCGTGCTTATCATACCATTGCCCACAATCCAGCCAGCTGGAACTTGCAAAGTTGTCGTCTTTTTGGGTCCAGCAATGGCGCCTGGCCTCAAGGACAGCCAGCGCGTGGGATTTTTCATAAAGGATAGATGTCTCGGGAATGCTGTTATTGGTCGCTCCGAAAAACTGACATTTGAGTTTGAGTGGCAAGATTTAGACCCTACGACTCCTCTCGAACTCACTATACGGCATCCCGACGCCTTCTGTCCGGCCAAAATGCAGGGGACGGACGACCATCGGAATTTGGCCCTTTGGATTTATTCGATCGAGATGACGACGCGACTCTCTAGCTTATGGAAAATACAGTCCCCCGATTAGAACGCTTTTAGCTCCACTGGAAATAGCCGCTGTGGCGGAGATAGTCGGCTGGCGTTGGTGACATCAATATATGTGCGGGGCAAGTCTAGTTTTTGGCGGGCAACCCTAGATCAAGCCAAACGGCATGAGGGGTAATGATGTCACTGGGGATCGCACTCGAGGGTTGGATCGAACGCTTCTGCAGGCTTCCAAAGCTCGCCCAGGGGAGCAGAGACGGTCTGGAGCGTGAACTTCAACGGCGCCATAATGGGCCGACGTAGATGAGCCAAATATGGAGGGTCGCTGCGATATTGGTTCCGGCAACACTCCTGGTCGCGAACGCTGGACTTGCCGCGCAGGCTTCATCGCCCACGATCTTAGCGCAATCACTTCCTGACGTAATCGACACAACTCCGGTAGCAAATCCCCGCGACGGCGGTTCAGCCATCGGAAGTTGGGATGCGCTGATCTCTGAATGGCAGGCGGCGAAACGTCGTTGCGCCATACTTGATATCGGCACCCTAAGCGCTTGTTTCGCGTCGGCCGAGGCCTACGATGTGTTTGCCTTCGAGGCCGACGTCACCTGTTCCTCCACCTCGACATGCTGCCCTCGCGATACGGAGGGCTTGATGCGGCTCGCCGGTGCGCAAGCGAAACTCTAGCCGGGAACGGACACACGTTACGTAGGGTGGCCGGCCAGGCGACCTGCCCAGCGATCCAACTGTTACGAACAAAAAAACATCATGGTGGATCGGCTTGATCTCGACGAGGACGAGGCGACGCCGCCTTGCGATCTCGCCAATCACAGCTGTGCATCCACAATTCAGGTTGATGCGTCCCATGATATCAAGCTTAGCTCTGTACACGTTTACTTGGGCAAAGGGTATGTGATCCGCGTATGGGACACAGGTGGATTTTCCCTGGTCAGGTCCTCAATTTCGAATGCCGGCATTATCGGATTTTATGCAGGACATTTCAAATTTGGTCCCTCAGCCAACCTGATAATAGCAAATTCGGTTATTGCCCGCAGCCGAACAAATGCCATCGCTCTGCAGGGTGTGGTTTCAAAGGATCCCCACAATCCGGTTCCGATTACCGGCAACGTGTTGAACCAAAATCACGGGCACGGCTTATGGCCGGTCGCCGACATAGAGGGCAATGATTACGCGAAGGCAAAAGCGCCAAGATTTCCGGCACTTTGCGTTCGTTGCGTACCCGATAGATGGAGGCCAATTAGCAGTCGTGCAGTCGAGCTCAGATTTTCATCCACAGGCTCATCCCCAGGGTCATGCCCTTAATTGTGGGTAACTTGATATCAAATACACGTGATAGTCTCTCAAGAATAAGCGTGGAGTGCGGCGAACATCAAGCCTCTACGCGGATTCCCGCTGCTGAATTTTCCCCATGTCAAATCCGGCCGATTGGCCGGGTGGCTGTTAACAGGGATACCATCATGCCCGATGGCGCGACAGCTACCCGATCACAACTCTTGGTAGAGAAAATAAACTCGCGTCTACACTGTCTTGTGAGCCCCTTTGCCAGCCTGAACGTCACCTTCTTGGGCGCCATGGATTTGGATTGTTTCCCCGCTTCGCGGGATTGCGGCCTGTCCGTCTTGTTCTCGTGCCCGCGCGGGCAACCCCCCAGCCGGCCTCTTTAGGGTGATGCGCCTGTTTAAGCCAGGTGCCGCGCAAGCCACTATTATCCCGCGCCATCACATCGCCGGACGATCGGCAATCCGGCGAACATCGGCTACAGGGTCAGCATGATCACTCGTCACCTCGCCCTGCTTGTCCTTCTCCTGGCTTGCAATCCCCCCCGGGTTGCGGCGCAACCAGCGAGAGACGAGCAGCCCGTTGCCCCGTCCTACCCGGGTGCCTCGTGGCAGCACCAAATTCCGTCGGAAGTGGGCATCAATCCTAAGCTTCTCAAAGAGTCGGTCGACCTGGCGATCGCAGGCGAGACAAGAGCTCCACGCGATTTGGTCCTGAGCCACTATGAAACTTTCGGTCGCGAACCATTTAGCGACGTCATAGGACCCATGAAGGACCGTGGCGATCCCACCGGGCTGATCATTCACCACGGTTACATTGTTGCTGAATGGGGCGATCCGCTCCGCGTGGACATGGCCAACAGTGCAACAAAGAGCTTTCTATCCAGCGTTGTCGGGATCGCGGTTGACCGAGGCATGATCAAGAGTATCAGCGATACGGTCAGGGACTACATTGCGCCCATACAGGTCTACAATCCTTTTCCCGCTGCCGATCAATCGGACGCGCGATCTGGACCCGGTGTGTTGGCGCTGTTTGAAACGCCGCATAACCGGACGATCACTTGGGACAATCTGCTGCGGCAGACCAGCGATTGGGAAGGCACGTTGTGGGGCAAGCCGGACTGGGCTGACCGTCCCGGGCCAGATCCTGGGACATGGACAAATCGAGCTCGGAATAAGCCGGGGAGTGTATACAAATATAATGACACCCGGGTCAATGCTCTGGCGCTTGCTGCACTCAATGTCTGGCGCCGTCCATTGCCGCAGGTGCTGAAGGAAAACATTATGGACCCGATCGGCGCCTCGGATACCTGGCGCTGGTTCGGCTACGAGAATTCCTGGGTCATCCTCGACGGAAGCCTGATGCAGTCGGTGTCGGGCGGCGGCCATTTTGGCGGTGGCATGTTTATCAACGCCTACGACATGGGGCGTTTCGGCTACCTTACGTTGCATCATGGCAAGTGGAAAGACCGCCAACTGCTCTCCAACCAATGGGTCGACTGGGCGCTCACCCCCACGAAACCCGAGCCTACCTACGGGTTTATGAATTGGTTTCTCAACACCGAGAAGAAGTTGTGGCCCAGTGCGCCCGCCAGCGCGTTTGCTCATATGGGTAATGGAACCAACATGATCTACGTCGATCCCGACCACGACCTGGTGGCGGTGGTGCGTTGGATCGACAATAGAGCGATCGATGGTTTTTTGAAACGGCTTCTTGCCGCGATCGATCAAGGATAGGGGGCGACGTTCATTGCGCGGATCGCGTGACCATGCTGGCCATTGCCGGCGTGTAGCCGGGTTGCACGCGCACATCCACCACGGCCACCGCACCCGCTTCGACGGCGGTGATCGCGGCCGCAAAGACGCCCTCGAGCTCGGCGGCGTGGTGGACCGGGCCGAAGCCCTGGGCCCCCTGCGCTCTCGCCAAAGCTGCCAGATCAATGTCCGGATCGCTGATGCGCATGCCGATCCACTTGTTGTCGACCGGACGGTTGCGCATCCGGGCAACGCGCTCCTGGTGGACCTCGTCATTGAAGAACGACTGGTTGTTCGCCACGATGACCAGAAGCGGGATGCGGTAATGCGCGGCTGTCCACAACGCTGTCACCCCCATCAGGAAGTCGCCATCACCGCAAATGGCGATCGGCAGCCGCCCCGTTCCACTCAGCGCCAGGGCCGCACCCACTGCGATGCCGGGACCGCCGCCGATACCGCCGCCGCCGTCCGACCCCAGGAAATCCAGCGGGTGACGAAATTGCCAGGAACCGCCGTCCCAGGACAGCGGCAAATGCAGCAGAGACACCGGCCGGCCGGCCGCCGCCCGCCGGAGCGCCGCCGCCACCGTTCGCGTAACGATCGGTCCAGACGAGGGTGGGTCGGGCAGCGTCATTTGCGCCGGGGGAGGGGTGGCTGCGCCGTCAAGCTTCAGCTGGTCCAGCATGGCGATTGCGACCAGATCAGGGTCGGCAGCAAGAAACAGATCAACCGGCGGTAGCGCCTGGTGATCCATGCTCCAGCCGTTATGCAGGGTGTGATCGAGCGAGACCTGGATTACGCGGCCGCCCGGTGCACCGTTGCAGGCGGTTCGGAGCGTGCCGCCAAGATCAACCCAGTCCAGACTGAGGATCACGTCAGCCTGGACGATGGCTCGCGATGCCGCCGGCATCGGATAGATGCCAGGACTGCCGGCGTGTAGCTGATGATCGGTGGGGAACGCTGCGCCGACCTTCAGGTCGGTGACGACCCGAGCGCGGATCGCCTCGGCCAAGGCAAGGCGAGCGGCCCAGGCGGCTTCGCTGCGGCTCACGCGGCCCATCAAGATGACCGGGCGCTCGGCTGCCTCGAGCATCCTGAGTGCCTCCGCCACCAGGCGTTCGGGCGCGCCAGGCGTCGTCTGGGGCATCAGCTTGGCGGGGTCGGCAACCGGCAACGGCTCAGGGAGCGCGTCTTCCTGAAGCCCAAGATCCAAGTTCACGTACACCGGGCCCATCGGCGCGGTGCGGGCCATCCAGGCGGCGCGAAACAGCGCCTCGCGCGCCGCGGCCGGGGAACTGGGCTGTGCGTCCCACTTGACGTATGGCCGGACAATGGCGCCTTGGTCCTGCGCGGTGTGTATCCACTCGATCCAGGGCCGGCGGCGGCTTGCATCCATTGGTCCGGTCGCGCCGAGGATGATTACAGGCATGCGGTCGCACCAGGCATTGAAGATTGCCATGGTTGCGTGAAACAGCCCGACGTTGGAATGCACCGCGGCTAGCATCGGGGTGCCTGTCACCTTGGCCCAGCCCTGGGCTATCGCCACCGCGTGTTCCTCGTGCAGGCAGAGCAGCATTTGCGGCGCGTCGTTGCCCAGGTGGTTGATGAGGCTGTCATGCAGGCCGCGATAGCTGGCGCCGGGATTGAGCGCGATGAACGGGATGCGGAGGTCGCGCAGCGTCTCGGCGATCGCGTCGCTGCCGAACAGGGCGTTGCTCGCGGCCGGCAGTCCGATGGGACGTTCCTGGGCGGACGGTGAGGTGGGTGATTTCGGCATACGTTTTCCTCTTGGGCAGGGCTCCATTTCACATCGGTTGCAGGCGAAACCATAGCAACACAGCGCGCTAGACATTTGGCAATGATCGGCGAGCACGGGTGGATGGCTTGGCAACGTTGTTCAGGCTACAACCGGCGGAGTCTGGTTGAAACGGCGATGTCTCGGGTACAAGACCATCGTTGGCCGGAGACTTCAGGCCCTAACTTTGTCCAACAGAAGACCGAGGCAAAAATCGGGTGCAACGTGCTCTACCGGTTGGCAGGGCTCGGCATGCCATCCTCCGCCCGGGTCAACTGATACGCAAGAGGGGACAGGAGAGACCATCAGCGGCGGTTCCATGCACCAACGCGCATTCTCGAAGCCGCGGATCATGCTGAAATACACGCTGGCCCGTTTCGTTAAGTCGTCTTGTGGCCAATCAAGCCGTCCTCGCCCCGCTCGTATTGCTTAGGGTGTACCTGCTACATGAGACCGCAGACACCGATCAGCATCCTCATGCGATAGATATGTCCGGTTCTCGCAACCTGCATTGGCGTTCGCTGTCACGGTATCGTAGTGTCCCCCCAAGACGTCCCTTCCAGACAACGAGACACCAGTGAACCAGATCCCGATAACCCGGACCGCCACGCCAGGACCCACCCCCGCCGATGAGACGCTGGCGTTCGGCAAGGTCTTCTCCGACCACATGTTCATGATGAACTACGAGGAGGGGAAGGGCTGGCACAACCCCCGTATCGAGCCGTACGCGCCGTTCACGATGGACCCGGCCTGCTGCGTCCTGCACTACGGCCAGGCGATCTTCGACGGCCTGAAAGCGTTTCGCGGCTGGGACGGCCAGATCCGCCTGTTCCGCCTCGCCGACCATGCCCGCCGCCTCAACCGCTCTGCGCACTACCTGTGCATCCCGGAACTGGATCCCGAGATGGTCGAGGAATCGATCCGCGCGCTGGTGCGAGTTGACCAGCGCTGGGTGCCCGTCTCTGCCGGGCACCTCGCTCTACATCCGCCCCACCGTCATCGCCACCGAGACCTTCCTCGGCGTGCACCCATCCAGCAGTTACCTCTATTACGTGATCGTCGGCCCGGTCGGTGCTTACTACAAGGAAGGCATGAACCCGGTCCGCATCCTGGCCTCCGACACTTATGTCCGCGCCGTGCAAGGCGGGCTCGGTGCAGCCAAGACCGCCGGCAACTACGCCGCCTCCCTGTTCGGCGCCGAGGAAGCCGCGAAGGCCGGCTATACCCAGGTGCTGTGGCTCGACGGCGTCGAGCACAAATACCTCGACGAGGTCGGCACCATGAACATCATGCTGAAAATCGGCGACGAGGTGATCACGCCGCCGCTGAATGGCGCCATCCTCGCCGGCATCACCCGCAATTCCGTGCTGACCCTGCTGCGCGACTGGGGCCTGCGCGTCTCCGAACGCCCGATAGCCATCGACGACGTCCTCGCCGCCGCCCAGGCCGGCACGCTGGAGATGTGGGGCACCGGCACCGCCGCCGTGATCTCCCCCGTGGGCGAACTTGGCTACAAGGGCGAGCGCTACGTCATCAACGGCGGCAAAACCGGCGCCCTGACGCAGAAGCTGTACGACACCATCGTCGGCATCCAGTACGGCACAGCCCCAGACCCACACGGCTGGGCCCGTCTTCTAGGAAACGGCTAACCCGACAGGTCGGGGGGTCGACCAGCGAAAGTAGGCGGCAGGTGGATGGACGCGCCAGGGCCGCCACGTTTCGCTACGAGATCAAGTCAGTGGTGCGTCTTGTGCGCGACACGCGAGACCAGGTCATCGCTGGTTGACAGAAACAGCCTTAAAACGCGCTCGCCTGGTCCTAGCAAATCCCAAAATAGATCGTGGCCACCCCTCCGCGATCCCATCCCACCCATCTCCGCGCGACGACCGTCACGTCGTTCGCCTCCGCACCACACTGCACGCGATCGAGACGCAGGTGATTTAAGCATCGAACTACCCTCCATATACTACGTCTTGCCCTCCCCGGAGGCCGCCACGCGATCGTCATTGCAGCTCTAGAACTCTTAAGTGAACGGGCTGTTTCTCAACCAAAGTAGATGGCATCGACGCCCAGGCGAGTTTATCCCGAGCCGATCAGCATGTTTCGTGCCTCGATAGGACAGGCAATCGAATGTCTGTGAAGCATTCCACAGATTTGTCGACGACAAATGCTCAGGATCATCGCTGGGTAAAGAGCCAGACCCGGCTTGAAGCCTAGCCAGACCGGACGCTCGCGGTTTGTCTCCCTTCGATGGGATCCACTGCTAGCGCCTTGGTTTCTACTCAACCTTTAGGAGTGTGGACAGTGAAAATCCAACTACCAACCCCTCGCGACAACTCTGCTTTCTCGACGGCGTTCGTTACCGACCAGGAAGCCGCAAAGCTGGCGGAAATGCTTGAGATCGCCACCGAGGATCTGGAGCGCATTTCCGGCGGCGCGGCCGCGGCCCTTGCCAAGAGTACGGCTTGCTGCTGTTGCCACCACCTTGCCTGACCTGAAATGGGCTACGCAGACGGAACCTACAATGCCGTTTCAAGCGAAGCCCCGTTAATTGTTGAAACAACTTGACGGGGCCAGCTTGGCCCCGTCTTTCTGGAGCAAGGCCATGATCAGTCGTGAAGATCTGCGCAGTGCATTCCTCAGTCCCCAGATGATTTACTACTTCCACAAGAAGTTGGCGCCGCTCCCGTCCGCTGAGGTGGATCTGCGTGTCGAGGAAGCGCTGAAGTTCCTGAACCTGGCAATGTACAGTCCCGGTGCCATTCCCGTCTCAAAGGAGATAGACGACGTCTGGCACTACTGGGTTCTGGAGACCGCCGAATATCAAGCGCTGTGCGGCAAGTTGCCGGGAGGCCGGTTCCTGCACCACTCCTCCAACGAATATGAAGAGTTCCACGATCCCCTGGCGAAGGAAAAGGAAATCGATCCAGCGGTCCAAGTCGCCTATCTCGGCGCCTACGTTAAGAATTTTGGACCGTTTGAACCCGATCGCGTCCATCACTGGCCGTTCGCCAAGCGCCTGATGGATTTGTTCGGCTGGAGCTTGAGCGAGCTTAACGATCGCCTCCACGTTTGTTCTGGAGCGAGGGCCTCCAACTGATCACGACTTCGTTTCGAGGCAGCCGAGACGGCGCAAGGCAGCAAGACTGAACGAAGCGACCGAATTGCATGATACCGGGATCGGGGCCGACTGCCCCGGTTCCGGTGTGGTTTATTGCCAATCAGCTTACGATGCCGCATGACCCAGCGACGAGGCCCTTGCGGACTGTCAGCACGCGCGAAGCAGATGCGATCGTCTCCGGCCGGTGGGCGATGATAATCCGGGTGAGACCAAGCGCCTTGACGGCTGTATTGACACGCGCTTCTAGGGCGACGTCCAAATGGGAGGTCCCTTCATCCATGAACAAAATACGGGGCCGGCGGTACAGCGCGCGAGCCAGGACGATGCGCTGCCTTTGACCGCCGGACAGGAACGTGCCCATGTCTCCGATCAAGCTGTTGTATCCCATTGGCATGCGCATGATTTCATCATGGATGCCCGCCGTCTCGGCGCATCCCCGCATCCGTTCAATGTCGAATGCTTCGTCAAAGCAGCAGATGTTGTCGGCAACTGATCCCGACATGAGTTGGTCATCTTGCATCACCACCCCGACCTGATCACGGAACGGTCGAATACCAAATTGACGGAGCGGCGTACCATCGATGAGAATTTCGCCCGCAGACGGGCGGAGCAGGCCGAGCATGACTTTCATCAGCGTACTCTTTCCGCCCCCGGACGGACCGGTGATGGCGACATATTCGCCCGGCTCGATGGCAAAGCTGGCATTCTCGAACACCAAGGGTTCGTCGGGACCGTAGCGGAACGATAGGTCCCGCACCTCGACCGCCCCTTGCAGCGGGCGGCGATAGACGGAAGGGACGCTCGGGCGGGAAAGGTCCGGTTCGGGCTCGCTGCCAACGATATCGGCCAGACGCTCAAGGTGAACATCCAGCATGCGAAACTCGATCGCCTTCTCCACGAAGCGTGCCGCCTTGTCGACGAATTGAGTCTTGTACGACATGAAGGCGAACAACATGCCGATGCTCATGCCGCCGTTGAGGACCGCCGACGCTCCCAGATAAATCACCAAGACGTTCTCGATGCCGAACACCAGTTCGTTGGCAGCCCGGAATACTGTTTTCAGACGAGCAATAGCGGCGTCGGAATTCAACACATCGATCCGGCAATTCGTCCACAACCCACAACGTTCATTTTCGCGGTTGAATACCTTAATGGTCTGGATGGCTCGCAGCGTCTCGACGAATGTTTCGGTTTCGCGAGCTTTCGCCTGCAGGGAAGTCATGGCCCGGGTGCGAAGTGTGCGGTAGGTAACGATGCGCAGCGCGACGTAGACGAGCAATGCCGGGATGACAACGCAGGCGAGCGTGGCACTGTAGACGAAGATCAGCACACCCATCAGGATCGCCATGACGCCGTCCACCGCGGCCGACATGACACCCTCGGTCAGCATGTCGCGGATTGGATCGGTCGCTCCGAAGCGGGACAGCAGATCACCGGTACGCCGTTTTTCGAAGTAGTCCAGGGGCAGCCGCAGAAGATGCCGCAGGACGCCTGCGCTGAGTTGTACGCCAAGCCTGTCTGAAGATGCACAAGCGCCAGTGAGCGAAGCAGTCCGGCCGCCACGTTAATAGACAGGAACAGGCCAAATCCCACCGCTAGCACAGTCAGCAGGTCGTGGTCGCTCTGGGCGACTGCGTCGTCGACAGCGAGTTGCATGTAGAACGGACTCGCGATGACGTGGATCTGCAACACTACCGAAAGTAGGAGCGCCTGAAACACCGAGAGTCCAGTGCCCCGCGGCCATATCAGCACCTCTCTCAAGCGCGGACAGGCCCGGTCAGATGTACGTGCAAACGCCTGGGTCAGCGTGAGTTCAAGCGCAACACCAGTAAAGTGTCGGCTTGCTTCCGCATAGGTATAGCGCCGGATTCCCATGGCTGGGTCGTGGATTTCGAGGCCACGCCTCGACGCTTGCCGCAAGACCACGAAGTGATCCATGTCCCAATGCAGGATCGCTGGCGTTTTTATCTGCGACAGGTGAGCCATTTCCAGGCGCAGTGGCCGTGCGGCCAGGTTCAGTTCCGCAGCCAGCGACATGAGAGAGCGTAGCGAGGCGCCGCGAACCGAAACAGGGTATCGCCGGCGGAGAGCAGCGAGGTCCATATGCCTCCCATGATATCCTGCGATCATAGCCACGCAGGCCAATCCGCACTCCGCAGCTTCTGCTTGCCGGATATCCGGGAGCCGCGAACGTCCCCATCCTGTCAAGGCAAGAGCATTACTCATCGAAGCTACCTCCGTACAAGATTTGCTTGAAATCGGCCGCGCGCGCTCAGCAGGGGATCGAACAGCCATTCCAGAAGGCTACGGCGATCGAATACGATGTCGGCCTTCAACGGCATGTCCGGTCGCAGTGGAATTTCCTCGCCGTATGCCGTAACCGTTTGACGATCCAGACGCGCGATGACGCGGTAGGACGGTTCCCTCGACGTGATCGGACCCATCGCCTCGCTAGGTTTCAGCAAGGTGTTCGATACGGACGTGACGGTCCCGTTGTAAAAGCCAAACCGTTGGAACGGAAACGGTTCGAATGCCACACGGACCGCCTGGCCAGCCGCAAACGAACCCGATAGCTCGGGCCGGCACCAATAGCGACACCTCGAGTGGTGCATTCTGCGGAACAATCGACAAAAACGGAGCCGTCGTCTCAATGTTCATGCCAACCCACGCCTGCAGGCTGTTGACGCGACCGGAAACCGGCGCGGAAACGACATATCCCTGCTTTCCGCGGGCCTCGGCGATTGCAGCCTCCGCGTCGGCGATTGCCGCCTGCAGGACGGCAACGTTGTCCGCAGTTCTGGCCTCCAGCTCCTGCAAAGCGTGTCGCTTCTCTCGTGCATCGACGGCTTTCGCGGAGATCTGACGGTACAGATCCGTCGCTGCCTGCTGTTGTGTCAGTTCGGCGTCCTGTCGTCGCCGGAACTCCGTCATCGACGTGAAGCCCTGAGCCACGGTGGGTCGCACCGACTCGACCTGATCGTGCGCAACCTTGACACGTTCGCGCTGCGTCCGCATCGCGTCGGTGATAGTGGCGACTTCCGCCTCAAGCCCAGCGAGCGCATCGCTCAACGATCGTCTCTGCTCGTCCGCGGTTCGCCGTTCGATCTCAATCCTGTTGGCGATCGCGTCGCGCTTGGCCTGAAGGCGGTCGATGATCGAACCATCGACCGCCTGACCTTGGGCGCCATGTCGCTCCGATCGGACCAATAGCAGGCGCTGCCCGGCGATAACGCTGTCGCCCTCCGAGACATAGACCTCAGTAACCACCCCAGGAGCAGGCGGCAGCACCTTCGCAATGCCGGTCACCGGCGTCAGATATCCTGGAACGGTCTCCTTCCGACCGTAGCTGCCAAGCGAGAGGAACGTGGTAGCAATCACAATCGTCGCTGCGAAGAAAGCAGTCAGCAGCCACGTTGCCACCGGCGGTGCGGTGGTGGTGCCGGCCCAGGCGCGGGTGCGCCGGAACTCCACAGCTTCCGTTCGAAACAGTGAGGCGGACATGCACAACTCTCCTTCGCGGCGGTGGTCGCTCTGCGCGAAACCGAGATCCAGGTGTGAGTGGATGGACGCTACCGATGAAATCGCTCTGTGGGTGTGGACTGGTTCACTCTTTGATCCGTAGGAACCGGTAAGGCGGCGCAAGTCGTCGCGAGAGGCAGGAACCTCGGCTGATCCAGGGGGAAATCCACGTTGTCTTGGGCGGGTAAAACGGTTCCGTCAGGGTTCGCGCCATTTTGCGTGGCCGGCCGAGATTGGTCTTCGGTATAGATTCTCCTCCAGCAGGGGGACGGGGGGATGCGGTGTGTGAAGTGCGGCTCGTCGGGCGTTTCGGAGCGGCCTGAGCGCACGGCCCAGTGTTACCGGCGGTTCCGCTGCCACGCCTGCGGCAAGCAATTCAACGAACGCAGCACCAGCCTGCTGAACCGAACCCAGTATCCTTCCGACGTCGTCGCCCTCGTTGTGCTATGGCGTTTGCGCTACAAGCTGAGCCTGCGTGATCTGGCGGAGATGTTCCTGATCCGCGGCATCGTGTTCAGCTACGAAGCGGTCCGCGACTGGGAAGCCAAGCTCACGCCGGCGCTGGCCGACAGTCTGCGCCGGCGGCGGCGACGCGGTAAGGTTGGCCGGAGTTGGTACGTTGACGAAATCTACGTCAAAGTTCAAGGCCGCTGGTGCTACCTCTATCGTGCCATCGACACATCGGGAACGTTGGTGGACGTGAGGCTGAGCGAGACACGCGATATGGCGGCCGCGCGGGCGTTCTTCCGCTCCGCCAAATCGGTCACCGGCATCACGCCAGACCGGGTCACGACGACGGACACGACAGTTACCCGAGAGCGATCGATACCGAACTCGGCGGACACGTACGCCATCGGACAAATCGCTACCTAAACAATCGGATTGAGCAAGATATCGCGGCATCAAGGGCCGATACCAGCCAATGCGCGGGTTCAAGAGCGGCCGATCCGCTGCAAGGTTTTGTCGAAGCTACGACGAACTACGAAACTTCCCCGCCGCCCATCAAACCGCAACCAACTTATTCCCGCCAATGACCGCCGACTGCACATCCTCTCCCGCTCCCTCACGGTGCTCAGCATTTTGCAGGCCGCATGAAGGATCGGCGCCGTCCCGCACATCCAATTATACTTGTTGGCGCGAACACTGACAGAACCATTGATTGGGCGGCACGTTCGAGCGCCTCAGCTAGGTCCACGCATCTGGGGATTGGCCTGATGTCCGTAGCTACCGGCGGTTTGGCGGTGCTTTCGGCGACGCCGTGGACCAGCGACCCTCCCGACGTGTTCGCGAATGCAACAAGCTCCTTAAAAAGCTTGGATTTCGCGTAGTCGTCGAGTTTACCGCCGGAATGCCAGGGGTGTGCCTGCTTCCGAGTGCCGCCCTGGCTGGCCAAGTCTTCTTTGAATTCGACAACCAGCCATTCCGGCCAGTCGGTTAGTGCATTGATGTCTCCCGCGACTAGTTGTTCCAGAGGCTTGGTAAAACTTCTAGCATCCCAAGATTGAGCCTACTGAGCGAACCCGCCACCGCCCCCGATATAAGGGACCCGATTCGCCGCGATGAGAGCCATCATCGTCCGAGCAACACGCCGCCAAGCCCAGCAGAGCAACGGCGACGAGAGCGATAACGAAACGCATTCAGCACTCCCGGATGGAACGGAGCGGACTCCCCACGCGGGGAACGTTACCCAGAATGTTATCCCGAAACCTGTCACTAATATCAGTGAAGCCGCTATCTGACTGAAATCATTGGTGGGCGCCACGGATTCGAACCTTGGGCTCGCTGATGGAGAGCAGACGGAAAGGCTGCCGACGCTCGCCGTGTCCGCGCTCGGGCTCTCGAAATCGCAGGACATAGGCCATATTTCACACGCCACCTTCTGACAAACATTGACAATCCGTGACAGAAAGCGCCTATTCGTGCGCGGACATGGCGCGGACATGGCGCGGACATGGCGCGGACATGGCGCGGACATGGCGCGGACATGGCGCGGACATGGCGCGGACATGGCGCGGACATGGCGCGGACACGAAGGGGCGGCTGGTTGATGGCGGAGAAAATCACCGACAAGCTGGTGCGGACGCTCGCTGCACCCACGACTGGCAATCGCATCACTTATGATGATGAGGTGAAGGGCTTCGGTGTCCGCATCACCTCGGCCGGCGCGAGGTCGTTCGTCCTCAATTACCGCGCCGCGGGGCGGGAGCGGCGGATCACGATCGGGAGTTTTCCAGACTGAGGTGACAGACGCCCGGACCGAGGCCCGGGCGCTGAAGCGTCGCATCGACGTGGGCGAGGACCCGATGGCAGACCGCCGGGCCGACCGCTCCGCCCAACTATGAACGACCTCGCAGATCGGTTCGACGCGGAGCACGTCGCGAAGCGGCGGCCAAAAACGCAATCCGACTACCGCAGCATCATCAGGCTGTACTGCCGAGCAACTCTTGGGGGCGCTGAAGGTGGCGAAGATTCGCCATACCGATTGCGCAATGTATTCGGTAGGGTCGTAGACGACAGTGTAGGTCATGTCGGGGGGAAAGTCTTTCGACAACGATTGCATCGCCGCGAGCGTTTCCCGCTCAACGGCGAGAGCGTTGGCCCCGGGCAACGCGATAGACGAAGAGCGCGAGGGCACGGGCGTTGTCCAGCGATTCCGCGGCCGTGCCGTAATCAGCCGCACCGACTTCAACGTGGGCCACGTCATCGATACGCGTGACGTGGCAGTCCGGGTCGGACTTGATCAGGATCTTGCCGAATTCCTCTGGTGTCGTCAGTCGCCCCAAGGTTTGCACATTCAACTAAAAGGCGGCGGGCGAATTCACCGGTGGCTGGTTAAGCACGCCGGCGGAAACCTGCGTATTCTGCGCCGAAGCGCGGCAACAACATCATCGGCCGTCAGCCCGCGCGCCGCGACCTTGTCGGGATCCAGCCAGATGCGCATCGCGTAATCGCGCGCGCCGAAAACCTGCACATCGCCCACACCGGTGCCGGCGCAGCAGAGTGTCCCGAACATTCAACGTCGCGTAATTCGAAAGATACAGCAAATCCGCGAGTATTCGCGGGGAGAAAGATGGACCACCATCAGCAGATCGGGCGATTGCTTTTCTGACCGTCACGCCCTGGCGCTGCACCGGGTCCGGCAGCCGCGCCAACGCGGCGGACACGCGGTTCTGCGTCAGCACCTGGCGGTATTCAGGTCTGAACCCGTCGAACGTAACTGTCAGGGTGAGCTTGCCGTCACCCGGTGGACTGCGCTGCTCATATAGAGCATGTTTTCCACGCCGTTGATCTGCTGTTCCAACGGTGTCGCCACCGTCTGGCCACCACATCGGCCGAAGCGCCGGGATAGCGGTCGTAACCTGACCGTGGGCGGCACGATCTCGGGATATTGCGCCAACGGAAGGGACACAGCCGCGCCAAACCGATAATCGCGATGAACAGGCTGACAACACCGCGAAGATCGGGACGGTCGATAAGAGTGAGAAGTCGCATGGTCGTTCCGATCGTTTATCGGCAGGAATCATTGAAATGGAACCGGGCTCCGCGTCACTTTCTGCCGGGCATGGCGGGACCTGGCCGTCGATAACAACCTGATCCGTCGGTGTTAGTCCCTCTCGGACGATCCCGCAGGCCGGCAAAACGGCCGCCAAGCATGACCAATTTTGGTGCGACACTCCCATCGGCCGCCACCGTCATGACGACCTGGTCCGATTGGTCCAGCGAAACGGACGCATCCGGTATCAGCAACGCCATCGTTGGATTCCCTGTCGTTAGCTGAAGTTGGGCGAATTCGCCCGGCGCCAGCGAAAGGTCGGAATTGTCGACCGTGGCACGCGCATGGATCGTTCCCGAACCACGGTTGATCGCGTTGTCGATAAAATCTAGCTCCGTGATGAAGCCGGCCTCACCACTGAGATAGAACGAGATCAGACCATTTCGAGTGCCATCCTTCTGCGTATTTTGAAAATGGATAAAATCAGTCTCGCTCATGTCAAAATCCAGATAGATAGGATCAAGCGAAACGAGAGTGGTAAGCAATGTTGTCGGGCTCGACCCCGCTCGACTTCCACTCACGAGGTTGCCAACAGAGACGAGATGGTTGCTGATACGACCCGTAAACGGCGCTGTCACATGACAATAGTCAAGATCGAGCTGTGCATCCAACACAGCCTGTGCGGCCGACTTGACCGCTGCCTCTGACGCTTGCTGTTCTGCCTGCTGCTGATCCACCGTCTGGGCGGTTCCGAACTCGGTCTTCTTGAGTTGTTGCGCTCGCCACAGTTCCACGTTCGACAACACCAGACGCGCCTGTGCTGACTTTAGGGTCGCGGTCGCCTCATGCATCCGGATTTCGAACGGCCGCGTGTCGATCACGAAGAGCAGGTCGCCCTTGTGAACGATCTGACCATCCGTGAAGTGAATCTCCGACAGCGTCCCCCCGACCTGCGCGCGAATCTCGACCCGATCGACCGCGGAGAGCTGGCCAAGAAAGTCGGTGCGAGTTCGCAACTGGCGAACGAGCGGCTCGCTAACCGTTACGTGGGGCAATTCAGCCGTGACCGCAGGTGCCGGACGCTTCCAAATCCGAATATAGGACGTGAACGATCCGGCCGCGGCAACAAGCAAGATGATAAATATGACAAAAGCCGGTCGGGGGCGCCCAGAGGTCGGTCGTTGACGCCTATCCTCACCGCGGTCCGGGGTTCTCGGAAGCGCAATCCTGGCCTGATTTTCTCCGCTCATCCAGATTTCTCCACTGCAAGCTCAGGTTCACGAAGGGTGCTTGGCCTCGCCGACCCCGAGTTGAGTGATGATCAACCCGGCCAAAAGAATGCACAGGCCGATTGCACGTGTCGGGGTAACCATTCTGTAAGGAGCACCAAACAGTCCCCACGCGTCGATAAAAGCCGACGTGCATACCTGGGCGGACACGACGAACAAGACGGTGTTCCCGACGCCAAACTTTGGAGTAGGGTCGTCGCGGTGAAGATATAGAATGTTACGATTGCACCGCCGATCAAAAATCGAGGCTCCACCGCCCGAACCGACGCGAATCCTGCAAAATGACGATCCAGCAGGAAATACACTACTAACGAAACGACCAACCCGACGAGAAGCAAGGCTGGCGTAGCCAGCATTGGACTGCCAAGCGTTCGCGCGAGACCGGCATTGAGGATGGCCATGACAGGAATGGCAGCGCCGGCGGCGAAAGCCCACACAGCATATGTCATATTGGTCTGCACGCGCACCTGCCAACGCTTTTCATGAGATTACCGGCGGATGAGATCGGGGTGAGCAGAGGCAACAACTGCCACCCCGGAGTCCATTTCAGTCCGCTCTCGATTTCGTTGCCTCGGAAATCATCTTTGAAACCGGACCAAAACCAATGCCATCCGATGCTGAGGCGAGATCGCCTTCCGCAAGCTGTCGGGCGGCCTTGCGCAAGTCGCCCATCACCCGGGTATACAGCGCCACACCCAGGCTCGTTCGCTTGACACCGGCCTTCTGAAGCTCAACCCAGGGCAGGGTTCCACTCATCGTTCCCACAACGATATTGACCGGCTTCGGTGCCACCGCACCCACAATCGCTCGAACTTCGTCCATATTGCCAGGATAAGGGGCGTAAAGAACGTCGGCGCCAACTTCGGCAAACGCAACCAAGCGCCGGATTGTGTCCTCGAGGTCGGGGCGCCCCTGGATGAAATTGTCCGTGCGACCCGTCAGAACGATGCGACCCTTTGCGACCCTCGCCGCCTGGCTCACCCGTTCGACCGCATCATCAAACCCGCGAATAGGATTGGACGGATCCCCAGTCGTGTCTTCGATCCCGATCCCAGCGAGGCCGGCCCCGATTGCTGCCTCAACTGTCGTGGCAACGTCGCTCGGGTTCCGTCCGTAACCATCCTCAAAATCGCCGTTTATGGGCAGCCCGGTAAGTTCGCCCATGAGTTTGGCGTTGGCCAAATGCTCTTCGAGGGTCAACGCATGGCGCCCATCGAGCCGACCCATCGCCGATGCGAGCGCCGCCGAGGACGTTCCGAGGGCCTGAAACCCCGCCTCTTTCAACAGCAAAGCCGACAGGCCGTCCCACGGGTTCGGCATAATGAACCCACCCTCATGTTCATGAAGAGCACGGAAGCGTTCGTAGAGTTCAGGTTGGCTCACCATTTCTGGATCTCCTGTTAACTTGTAGTGTTTGGCGTTCGCATCTCTCGGATGATTTTCACAGGTATTAAAGGAAGCCGGTTCATGCACTAATACAGATAACCTCGATGCTTTGTCTAAGCAGAAAATCCGAGGGTTGTCTCAAAATGTCCCGAAAGTCGACACTCGAATGTCAGACGTTCGTAGGCTGCCAAATGTAAAGCATCTGTCTGCCGGTTCCCTCAAGAGGGGCCACCGAGTATGCTTCAAGGCGATATCCGTCAGGGTCGATCACAAAGGCAGCGTAGTAATTGGCCCCATAGTCTGGGCGTGGGCCAGGCGGTCCGTGGTCTGCGCCGCCCTGCGCCGTACCAGCGCGATGGAACGCATCGACTGCTTCCGGGCTTGACGCGACAAAGCAAAAGTGTAATCCGGATCCCATATCTGCAGGCACCGGGCGTTCAACTTTGCCGATCCAGAAGCGCACGCTTTCGTTGCCATATCCAAGCATATCGCCAGCCTCAGAAAGCCGACTGTAGCCGAGGGGGTGTAGAGCCGCGTCGTAGAAATCCCGTGCTCGGTCAAGGTCTTTGACGCCGATCGAGATGTGGTCAAACATACTATATCTCCTCTCTGTTGTCTCTATGCTCCCAAAACAACTGTATTAGGTTGAATGTATTCGAGTTGCTTTTTATCGGCAGGATCCGTCCCGTGCGTTTTTTGGAAGGCCCGGACGAAAGTGGTTCGGTTTGCATAGCCCATTTTGTGCGCGACCTGATCGACTGAAAATCGGCCCGTGTTGAGCATAAGGGACGCCCGGCGCATTCGCAGCTCCCGAAGAACGGTCATCGGCGGCCGACCGAAAACCGTTGCGAACCGCGACATGAAGATCGAGCGGCTCAGACCGGCGGTCCGCGACAATGAATGAACGGAATGCGAAGCGCCGGGGCAGCCCACCATATCCGAGAACGCGCGGGCTAGCTGCGGGTCGCCGAGAATAGAAAACCGTTCAACCCAGACGTCGGCAGACACCAAGGATCGACGAAGAAGTTTCAACAACACCTGCTTGAGCAAAGTGGATGTCATGGCGCACGCCCCGACTTCTTCCTCGGCACATTCCGAAAGCGCTGCCTTGAACATACTTTCGAGCCGGTCTCCTTCCTCAAATCGCTCGACGATCGGACATTCCATCGGCGAGAACAGGTCGATCGAGGCGCCGTAACATGCTCGGAAGTGCCCACCTATCATCGTGAGCTGAGGCACACCCTCAATGGCAGCGCTCTGGCTGACATTCCCTGTGAACGACGCCGGCTTTGCGCCTTCCGTCGCGTCCGTACGTGGGCAATCAGCGCTGCCCGCACGGGCGGAGATGCCGAGCGGGTGGCGAGGAGGGAGGATTGTGAGGGTGTGTGGCGTGAGGGCGATTGGCGCCCTATTGCCGACCGTTAAGAAACCTGTACCGGCGACGTTGGTACTGCACGCCCGCCATATCGTGCGCTGGGATCGATAAACGCCGACCGGCTGTGATCTGACGCGCGCTGGACGATGTTGCCGGGGTGCTCCGCCCGGATTTGCGCGGATTCGGGCAGTCGGACAAATACGAGGCGGATGTCGAGGCATTTTATTCGGGTCACGGCCAGGCGCGGGCAGTCATTGCTCTTATGGATGAACTCGGCCTTAAGGATGCAGTGTTGGCCGGTTATGATGTGGGAAGCTTCGTTGGCCAGGCCGTTGCTGCAATGCGTCCCGATCTTGCGAAGGCCTTGGTGATCTCACCACCGTTGCCAGGTGCCGGACGTCGCGTGACTCGAGCTCGAGTTGGCGAGAGAGTTCTGGTACACCTCATTTCATCAGCTTGACCTTGCTCGGCAGATTGTCGACGGCAAACGTGACGCCGTCCGTGCCTATCTGCATCACTTCTGGTCACATTGGTCAGGACCGAATTATGTCGTCGACGAGACGCGGATAGACCACCTTGCCGCCATTTACTCAGCACCGGGAGCGTTCATCGCGTCAGTCAACTGGTATCGTACATCTTCCAACCCTGTAACCGCCTACGCTGCCGAGGCAGACCTGGCCGCAAGTCCTCTGACAATCCCAACTACAATTTTATGGCAGGACCAGGATGCGATTTTTCCGTATTGTTGGTCGGACCGGCTTGATGCTTTCTTCAAAGACTATACGCTGGAGAGACTGCACGGGATCGGACATTTTACACCGTTAGAAGCAACAGATCGGTTTGCCGAAGCCATTAGGTGTCGGCTCTTGCTCTGATTTCGGACGCACCGGGCCCTTCTCCGCATGCGCATTAGGCCGCCTCGTTTGGAGCAACGTTAGACGGTTCGAGAGTCGGCGCCATCAGTCCCAGAATTGGGAAGCGCGGGCGCGCCAGTCTCCGTACTTGATGCGCTGGATTCGTAACACTTCACCAATAGTCGACCAATCATCCCCTCCAATGCGGGCTATGGGGCGCAACTTGTCAATACTCGGGAGCCCCTCTTCCATGACGAAATCATTGATCGCTATATGGACGATGCGGCCAAAGACAACAGTGGATTGTCCGAATAACACAGGTACAGTGCAATTGGCACTCGAAGGCGACCGGAGATGCCGCAACCCTTGGTGGTTTGACCATTAGGCTCCTCTCCCTCTCGATTCCGATTTCATCGAACTCGGATACATTGTGGGGAAACTCGGTAGAGGTCGCGTTGATGCGCTTAAACTGCTCAGCAGGCGCGAGATTGATCACGAACTGACCGTTCTCCTCAATGTTCGCGAGACTATCCTTGCGGCCCAAAGACGTAAACTGCAACATTGGCGGCCGGACAGAGGCTACGTTGAAATATGAATGAGGAGCGAGATTGTCGACTCCCTCGACCGATGTTGTCGATACCCATGCAATGGGGCGTGGGACAACTGTTGCGTTGATCAAGGCATAAATCGTGTGAGGATCTGTCGTGTTAGGATCAAAATCTATACGCATTGGATGTCGTCTCCACGCGGTTGGGAGGTCGCGGCGGCTATCATCATCGACTGTTGTTCGAGACCGCATTCAGCATCTCGAAACCACGCCAGCCCCAATAGACACGGTGATAGACGATCAGGCCGTCCTGCACGTCAAAGGACTCCACGACGTCTAACTGGTCGCCGTTGGGACCCTTGGACGGATACTCCCAGATCAAGAGGTTGCCGCTAGTAAAAACTCGATCGAACCGATACCAGTCGAGATTGTCTTTACCCATCATACGAAAGAAAGCATCGAAATGCGGCGCAATTTGCGTCTTTCCCCGAAGTGTACCGGGCGTTTTGCGTTCGATGACGAGCACAGCGGAACTCTCGAGGATACTATCGTCAGCATAAAGCTCCATAAGGCCGTCCAAATTCCTAGTCGTGATCATTTCGTGCCACTGGTCGTAGATATGACGGATTTGCTCAACCGCGCCTGTCATACTGTTCATCCTCTCTGCCAACAGAGTTCAGTGAATGAAGCATGATTTCATGAATACTGGTCTCGAAAATCCGAACATTGGAACTTTTCGTCCGTGTTCGATGGCCAAGTCACGGACGTTGTGAACTGAGACTACCCGCGGAGGGAATGTCAAAGGAGCGTATTGATTGGTTAAAGCCTCAGGCACTCGGTATGTCCGGACATCGCAGGGAAATCCTGACACGTCGGCGCTCATGGGGGCGGATTCCTCGAGCCAGCAGCTGCAACGCGTTTTGTGATTTGTAGCTCTGCAAGCGAAAAGCCCGCGCCCTGACAGACCGTACGTGGCACAATTGAGTAGCTTGCTACCGCAAAGTCGCCAGCAGCTGCTGGGCTGCTTTATAATCTGAGGTATCAAAGCCTTCCATGAACATTCCGACGATCCGCTGTAGCACGGCATGGGCGCGATCCCGTTGTCCCTGGCCCGCCCACAGAGTTGCCAAATCGACCGTAGCTCGTAATTCCCATGATTTTGCGCCCTGACGACGGCTCCAATCAAGCGACTGGATAAAGCACGTCTCCGCATCACCGGCCCTACGCATTGCGAGAAGAACGGTGCCCTTCACGCGCAGCGCCTCCGGCATGTAAAGGCGATCGCCGTTTTTCTCGATCAGCCTGATCGTTTCATCGATCAATGTCATGGCTTCGCCGGATCGCCCAATCACCGCAAGACCTTGAACGAGGATGAGCTTGAACTCGGTGTCGACCATTTTGTAACGGACCGCGTCGAGCTGCTCCAGGCAGTCCTTGAGACTTTCAACCCCGCCTCTCGCGTCGCCTTGAAGCATGGCGAGCGCACTTTTGTACCCGCGTCCCAGGGCGAGATAGTCAATCAGGAAATCGAGTCTCGCAATGTGAGATCAAGCGGTCCGCGTGCTCGTCAGCACGCTGAAGATCGCTCACCCAAAGGAACATCCCTGGCGCCCAGAATAGCGCGAATTCAAGCGATGTCGGCCGGTTCCTGCGTTCGGCGTACCTAATCGTCTCACGCATGCGTTCAGTGGCCTGATCCGGGTGGCCTTGCAACCACAGGGTCCGCGCGAGGCCGGCACCGACCCAAACTCTAAGATCTAAACCGAGGGAAAGCTCGCCAGTTCCGGACAGATTGGACCAGTACCGAGACGACGTCTCGAGCGCCGAGCGGGCGCCGCCATGGTCTCCCATGAAGTGGAGCGACCTGCCCAGAACGGATTGAGCCAAGGCCATGGCGGCCGCGCCTCGTGTCGTCTCGGCGGCAACACGGGCGCGTTCGGCGCAATCCAGCGCGGTCTTAAAATTCCCGCAGCGCGTGTGAAAAACTGATAGCGTATCTCAGCAGCTCCACCCGGTACAGGACATCGCCACGGGATTCGGCGATCATTAGGCTCCGCTCAAGGGCCATTCTCGCCGCGCCGCTTTGCCCATACATGTGCATCGATGTAACGCCGACGCTCGCTTGCAGATGCATTTCCTCGGATCCGCCACGCGTTGCGTCGTCGAGAGCGGCGATCGCCAGTCCCGACCAGCGATGGCATTCGGGGCGGAGGGACATCGCCAGGAACATCGGCGCTGCGGCCTCGGCTAGTCGGATGCCGACTGCAAGATCACCATTGGTGCCGAAGCACCAATCCAGGGCGGCTCGCACGTTGTCGACGAGAGCAAGAGGGATTGATCTCTCCGGCCACTCACTCTTGATTCCTTCGAGCAGTTCCCGGTGATACTCAGAGTGCCGCCGGGAAAACGCCTGTAATTCGCCACTTTCAACCAGCCTCGACAGAGCATAAATCCGGGTCGTCTCAAGCAGCCGGAAATAATCTCCGCCTCCGGTGGTATCGGCGGCCACGAGGGACTTCGCCATCAGGCTGGCCAGGTCGGCAGAAACGTTCGCTTCGGAGGTCTCGCGGCGATTGGTGACCGCGATGGCGGCCTTGAGTGAGAAGCTGCCCGCGAATACCGCCAGGTGCCGCAGCAATCGACGTTCAGAATCTCCCAATAGGTCATAACTCCAGTCGAGGACCGTGCGGAGCGTCCGATGCCGGGGCAGTGAAGTGCGGCGTTGGTTTGTCAGCATTTCGAAGCGATCTCGCAGTCCCGCGGCGATCTGTTCCACCCCAAGCGTCGCGGCGCACGCGGCCGCGAACTCTATGGCGAGCGGTATCCCGTCGAGGTGTCGGCAGATCGCCGCGACGGTTGGCAGACGTTCGGTTTGGGATGCGAGATCGGAACCATGTTCCCTGGTTCTGGCAATAAAAAGCTCCGGGGCGCTGTGGCCAAAATCTGGTCCGCATCCATGTGAACTTCCGGCGGCACTTCAAGTGGTGGCACACGGTATACGCATTCGCCCGCGATCCGGAGAATTTCGCGACTGGTCGCCACGATCGCCACGCGTGGACAATATTGGATCAGTGTCTCGGCAAGCGCTGCCACCAACGCAATAACATGTTCGCAATTGTCGAGCACAAGCAGAAGGTTCTTTTCGCCGATGACCCGCGCGATGTCTGCCGGGGACAGGATGTCAGGCCCAGGTCTCAGTCCAAGCGCGCCGGCTACCGCCGATGGTACAAGATCGGGGTCAGACAGCGACGAGAGTTCGACCCGCCACCCGCCGTCGGTAAACTCGCGGAGGACGTGGCGTGCGACCTCCAACGCAAGTGTGGTTTTGCCAATGCCTCCCGGCCCCGTCAGGGTCACGATCCGTTGGGCGCAAACGAGATCCTGCAACGTTTGTTGCGCTGCGGATCGGCCGATGGGTCGTGTAATGGCAGCGGGGAAGTTGGTCATCGGAGCGTCCCCGGCTCCTGCTGTCCGCTGATTGCCGATTTGAGGATCGGCCGCGTCTTGATGCCGAACAATCCAATCACCGACCAGACGATAGCCGCGGCCGGATTCGGTCTTTAACAATCCCCGATACGAGCCGAGCGCCTTGCGAACCGCCGCCGCGTGGACATGAGCGCATTCTCCATGACCACGGCGTCAGGCCACATGCGGCTCTTCAACTCGTCTTTGGTGACGAGTTCGCCGGCCGATTGCACCAAAACTTGAATGATCTCGAAGGCGCGCCCGCCAACCGGTACCGGAGATCCGCAAATCCGAAGTTCGCGGAGAGCAAGATCAATTTCGCACCCACCCGACGCGTAGACCTGTCGACTGTTGGCTGCAGGCATACCGACGGTCCGCCGTGTGGTCTCTTTCAGACAAACTGAAAGTGAGCCTCCAACTGTGCAGCGTCAACCCCAGACGAACTGACGGCAGCGTCCGAATGCGCTTGGCAACAGTCTGGCTAACTTGGTTCCGATTGTAGGCACTGCCGGCGGTGAGGGAAGCCATGGGATCGGCAATGTGGTCGAGCAGACGGTCAGCCATTGCGGCATGTCGATATTCTTCCGGGTCACCGCGACGGCGACGTTTCGCCGCGGGCGGCGTCGACGCCGATATTCAGCTTTCGCCAGGAGTGGCGATGGGACGTCCCTTGCTTTTCGACCACCCATTTGCCGGCTCCGTCGAGCTCCAGGCCGGGGGGTGTCTACCAGCAAATGTAGCCTGGAGGTTCCGACGCCCAGAGAGGTGGAGCACCTCCAGCGTTTTGGGCCCGGCGGTTTTAGGTGGGATGGTCCGGCACCTTGAGGTCCAGCCCAAGTAGTCTAGACGCAGCCGATTAGTCCCTGTCTGCCGCAGTGCCAGGTCAAATACGATGCCCGTTGTTGGGCTGTGCTGATTGCGGGGGCAGAGTAATGCGGCTAACCGCCTGGTGTGCTTCACCCCACGCCGATACCGCCTCACACGATGATGCCGCTTCGCTGCCTCAATGAAACGTCATCCTCCGCTCAAATTCGAGGCTAAATCGGGGCTTGGAGATGTGACCGCGATGTCCGGCATGATGTTTAAAGGGGCACGGCAAAGCGGTTCGGCAGGGAAGTGAAGCGCTTTCCCGATGTGAGCCACCCGCCCAACCACAGCCTGGACCAATGCGAAACGCGCGCGGCGATCTTACCCAGCCCATTGAAAACGAGATGGGGCGCCGCCGACCGTTGTTCAAGAATGAAACCTTTCGGTTTCATTTACGAACTCCATCCGTTCTGCAAAAGCGCCGCCGCGGCGCATTGGGACAATCATATCATAATCGGCACGGAAGTGCGCTCGGCAGGTGATCCCTACCGATCGGGTAGCACGCGGCCTTGCCTGGTCACCATCAGCACGTCGCCGGCGTCGAGCTGGTCGAGCGCCTTGCGAAGCTGGGCACGATCGGCCTTGGCCCCGGACGATCCGGCGGGCAGTCTCGAACTACGCCACTAATGAATTCTTCGAGTTGCTTATGCAGTTGGCGAGTGAGGCCGATGACGCCAGGCGCGGCGGCCGTTAGGCACGCACTGCAGCGGTGCGTCAGTCTTGCCGATCCGACGCGCATCTTACCATGGGAGTGATGTCCGTCGATCCTCCCGGTAGATTGGAACACCTCGTCTGGCACAGCGGCGCCCGGACGGGGGTCCGGTTCCGGGCTTAATGCACCGTAGATGAACGAGGTGAGCGGCGAGCGCCGAAATTATTTGAGCGCCGCCTTTAACTCGTCCGCAACTGACTTGAGGATCTCCCGAGACAGCTTGTCGTCGTTCACCGCACGCGCCATCGACACCGCGCCCACCAGCGTGGACAAAGCGGCGAGCGCTTTCCTCTTCCGTGCTCTCGGCGTGCTGCCCGAGACCAACTTGGTGAGCAGCTCCAGATAGGCACCCACTTGCCGTGTATAGGCTGACCGGGCCTTTTGATTGGCCCGAGCGACATCGGCCGCCAACGTCGTGACGGCACAGCTCGTCGCCAGCGTATCGCGATGCGCGGTACTCAGATAGGCATCCACCAGAGCATCCAGAGGGCAATCTTGGGCTTGTGCCACTACGGCAACCGCCTGCGAGCCTTCGCCCAGCGCGCGCTCAATCGCTTCAGCCACCAGTTCGTCGCGTGAGGCAAAGTGCCGGTAAAAGCCGCCGTGTGTCAGGCCGGCGTCCTTCATCAGATCGGCAACACCGACACCTTCGACACCATTCTCGCGGAAGCGCGTGGCGGCGACCTTCACGATGCGGTCGTGGCTCTCGGCTTTTTCAGCCCGCGAATGACCCACCCAAACGCCCTCCATGACCAGGCTTGACAGCGAGGATGATGTCAGTCATCCACACCCCAACTGGATGACGTCCATCATCCAATGGCTACAACGAGAGGGCAATCCTAAAATGACCATGCTGTCCAGCCAACACGGCCGCCGAGGCGTGACAGTCATCGGCGCCGTTGCATTTATTGCTTGTGCCGTGATCCCGGCATTCGCCGGGCAGGAAGCAAACATGACCGAGCAAAAACAACAAGCGGTCGAACTTCTCAAGAGCATTGAGACAGGCGATCCCCAACCGCTCGCGTACATCAATTCTGACAAATATATTCAGCACAACTTAGCCGTGGCGGATGGCCTAGCCGGGGTCAAGGCGCTCCTTCAATCTCTGCCGAAGGGCTCGGCCAAGGTTGACACCGTACGTGTCTTCCAAGACGGGAATTTCGTATTCATGCAGACCGAATACGATTTCTTCGGCCCCAAGATCGGCTTCGACATTTTCCGCTTCGAGGGCGGGAAGATCGTTGAGCATTGGGATAACCTGCAGGAGACCGCTGCCAAGCCGAGTCCAAGCGGCCACACGATGATCGATGGTCCGACGATCGCGTCGGACCTCGACAAGACAGACGCTAACAAGGCTCTGATGCAGAACTACATGGACGACCTTCTGCATGGCCGCAGGGAAAAATTCACGGGCTATTTCGATGGTAACAATTACATCCAGCATAATCCGTGGGTTGCCGACAACCTGACCGGGTTGCGCGCCGGGCTGCAGGCATTGGCCAAGGAAGGCAAGACCGTGAAATACCAGCGAGTCGAGAAAGTGCTCGGGGAGGGCAGCTTTGTGCTGGTCGTTAGTGAGGGAACTTTTGGCGATCGCCCCACGGCGTACTACGATCTCTACCGGGTCAAGAATGGGAAAATCGCTGAGCATTGGGACACTTTGGAGGCCATTCCGCCGCGGGAAGATTGGAAGAACCCGAATGGGAAATTCTAACCCTTCTGGCATGGTAAACAGTTGCGGCTTCGGGGAAGATCGTCGGCGAGCTAATTAGGTGCCGATCTTCCTGTCAAACTCAGCACGCTTCCTTCACTGTCGGGCTGGCATCGTCAGCCCACTCATGTGTGCGAAAATTAGGCGCACCCTTCCGATGACCCGGGGTGCGCCATCTTTTTTGCCTACGGAGCGAGACACTTCGTCGCAATCGCCCAGGCTTGAATTGACAGCAGTACTACTACGGATCTTCAATTGTCCGCGTGCCGGCTGCGGTGTCGCCCACGGGCATGATCATCCATGAGGCAGGCGCATCTATCGCAACTCAGGTGCGCCTGTTTGGCGTTAGATGGCCTACCCTCTGTACTTGTTCCCGGCCACGAGGAAGAAGCCGTCCCGGGCAATGCCAACCATGACAGGATCAGTTGTCTTCCCGCCACGGTGCATACGCGGCCGGAAGGTATCGGATGTGAGCGCCCTGCTTCTGTCGCTACCAGAAGCGTCCGCGTCTGAGGGGCGGCAAAAGCCAACGAAGCCAGCGCGGGCGATATGCAGCCATGGCCGCGCGGCGAGCCTTGAGAGCGGGGAAGCGTGCCTCGCGGGGGCGACTGCCCGAGACGCCATGCGGCCCGCGTCTCCGAACCGTGTGGCGCCCATCTGCCGCAGCTGGCAGTCATTTTCAGGGAGGGCGGTAGGGTCGGGCAGAGAGAGACATCAAGTCGGACAATTATTGAGGACATTAGGCGCGACAAAAACCAAGCAATACACGCATTGATGCCGTCTGGTCAATGTGTTATGAGACGTTGTCTTGTGACATAGACGGGGACACGGATGCGGAAATACCAGAAGACACACCCTTGGCTCACATTCAATGTCGATCTTAAGCCGCGGCCAATTTCGCATCGAGCCGAACCGTGGCCTTGTTTCGCGTGCCCTTCTGACGGCCGCCTGTCTTATGGCCCTTGGCCATGGCGTCAATCCATCCGTATCTGCCAAAGCGCCGCCGCCGGCGCGTTAGCGTGACCATATCACATCCGGCACGAAATTGCCTCTGCGCGTGCGGTCCCGACGGGGTCGTCGTCTAACTGGGTCTATTCATCTATTTTTATCTACTTTCGGTCTCCGATGCCACCTATCGGGAGGGGAGGGCGCCGCAGGCCGAAACGACCCTCCCATCTCGGCTATGCGCCACCGCCCGCGTGGCTGGCGATTTGGCGATGACTGGCGATTTCGACCATGGGTTGTAGCCGGCGGAGGGACCGTTTCTGGCCGCGGCGTGTCACCGATGACGGTCACGACAGGCTACGCGCCTGCTTCCAGGCGGCGATGAAACCGGGGGCCACCTCGTAAGGGTGTTCATACCCCTGGAAGGCATACCAGCCGCCGCGCTCGAGTGACCGGACGTGGCCCGTGCCAATCGCCCGCGTGACCAGCCCGAGCGTTGCCCTGATCGCCTCCTGAGGGACGCCGTGGATCGTCGCCAGCTCCACGGCGGGAAATTGGCCCTCCACGACATCATCGATGAGGTCGAGCGATTGGTCGGGTTCGAGCACCCTGTCGGGTTTAAGTTCCAAATTCGTGATGGCGTCCCTGACCCTTGATTCCCAGTCGGTTGGCATCGCACTTGTCTCCCGCTTCCACGAAGCGCGGAGGGGCCGGCTAAAGTCCGCAAATGGCTAAGCTAAAGCCGAAGACTGCCGACTGGCTCCGAACAAGTATTACTCATGGCCGGGATTCGTGTTAGGTAACTCCGCCGCCGATCGCGCGCTGAGCGGAAAGTCTAGCCAGCCTTGCCTGAATGGAAGAAGGCTACGATGACAATCATGCAGCAGGGACGCCGTCGCTTCCTATCCAGTCTTGCGTTAGCCGGCGCTGCCGGCATTGGTGGCACTGGCGCCGTTACCCTCGGCGGCGCCAGAAGTTCGGTCGCCGCCGAACCGCCGCCGGAGATTACCACGATCCGCTTCGAAAAGGACGGCGCAACCTGCTTGGCCCCGCAAGTGTTCCAGGAATTGCTGCGCGCCGAGGGTTTTACCGATATCCAATATGTTACCCTGACAGAAGCCCATGTAAGCCGAGCCGATGCCGCCAAATCAGACCCTATTGGTGATATGATCGCGCATGGCGAGGTAGATTTCGGCAGGAATTTTGCGCCCTCTCTGGTCATGGCGATGAATGCCGGCGCACCGCTTACAGTCTTGAGCGGCCTGCATCTTGGGTGCTTTGAGATCTTCGGGAAAAAGGAGATCCGAACGCTCGCCGACCTGAAGGGTAGGGCTGTTGGCACAAGCTACTATAGCTATGCCGGAGATAAGCCGCTGCTGAGCATCATAACGAGCCTGGTCGGGCTCGATCCGGCTACGGACCTCCATTGGGTCACCAACCCGTCGCTCCGACCGATGGACCTGTTCGTCAAAGGCGAGATCGATGCCTTCCTCGCCGGTCCACCCGATCTGCAGGAAGTTCGCGCCAGGAACATCGGACATGCGATTGTCAGCAGCGTCACTGACCGGCCATGGTCGCAGTATTATTGCTGCATGCTGGCGACCGGCACCGAGTTCGCCCGCAACTATCCGGTTGCCACCAAGCTCGTGCTGAGAGCAATCCTCAAGGCGGTCGATCTCTGCGTATCCGAGCCCCAGCGCGCCGCGCAATTGCTCGTCGATCGGGGAGACGCGACGCGCTATAACTATGCTCTCCAGGCGTTAAGCGAAATTCGCTACGACGTTTGGCGGGATTACGACCCGGACGACACGCTCCGTTTCTATGCCCTACGGCTGCACGAGGCGGGCCTGATCCAGACAAGCCCGCAGAAGCTTCTCGCCGAGCACACGGATTGGCGGTTCCTGAACGAACTCAAGCGCGAGCTGAAGACGTGAGCCTTCCGAGGACGGAAACAGCAAGCCGGAAACCGCCTAAGGCACAATATGGTAAGTTAGGAAAGTATTTTGGCAGTGCTGGCGAAGTCGCGGCACCGCTGCTTGGCGCAGGCGCCCGGTTCGACTTGGCGAGGACTGGGGATTTCGCCTCTGGGTTGTGGCCGGTGAGTGAGAGACCGTTTCAGCGACAACGCACCTTGCCGGCCAGGACGATCGCGGGCGTCAGTTCGGGGTTTGGGCGATGCCGATCCGGCCGCCGGAACCGATGAAGCTGGCCGTGTTACCGTTCGGAACAGTGATGCCGCTGCCGCCGGGCGTCCCCAGGGTCTGGTAGTGCGAAGTGCCCCCGGTGGTAACGCCGAAGCCGCCTTGCGGAAGCTCATAGATTTGACCGGCTCGGCCAGGATCCGGCGCATTGGGCGTGAACAAAGTGTGGGCGCTGTCCGCCACGAGCAGGAGTTGATCGCTGCCGGCGGAGGGACCGGCTTGCATTGGGCCGGAGAACGCTGCGAGCAGCGCGATGGTTGTGGTTAGCATGGTCCAAGAGCCTTCACCTCGATAAGCCTGCTGCTTACCGTTCGGCCCTGATGTGGGCGATGCTGGCGTATCCATAAGGGCGCGGTAGCATAATCATTCGTTCATCCGCCCATGCTTCCGGCGCGCAAGAAGATCAAGGCCGAGCGTGATGCCGCCTCGGCCTTGCACTGGGTGCCCGTCTGGGGCTGGCGCCACACCTCGGGAAGGAATGAGCCAACGGCAGAGTTATTCGCCAATCCCCGGGACGCACCTGCGTGACCCCCCGGGTTGGATCGCGCCTGGCTGTCCTGGCTTAGGTAGCGCGGCTCTGCGCGAGCGCCGGAGATACAGCGGCGATGGCCAGAACGATCGCGATATCCTGCATGGTGCTCAGCTTCCGACACCCCAAGGGCAGGTCGTCGGCCGAGGCCGGGTCCGCCGAGCCTGCGGCACCTTGCAGTCATCCACGCGCTGCTCGTCGGAAGCTTTATCACTCAGGCGTTCTTTGCTCGTCTTTGCGGGGGCGAAAGCGGCGGGCTGATCCTGGTCGGCCGCCGCGCCTGAGCCACACACCACCGCCGCGATCGAGATCGCCAAGCCCAGCAATGCTGTGACGTAGAAGCGCACTCATGCGCTGAACAGCGGGGGCAGGCATGGGCCGCATCAGCACGTCACGCGGACTGCCCGAGCAGCCGGTAGACGGTGCTGCGGGCGACACCGAGTTGCTTAGCAATGGCCGCCGGACCCATCGTTGCAGTCAGTCGTTTAATCTCGGCGGCGTCATCACCAAGTCGATCTTGCGTTTGGACAAGTCGGCCTCAATCGCCAGTAGCTCCGCGGTGCTGCGGGCCAAGCGGTCCGGCCTGGTGACCATCAGCACGTCACCCTCGCGCAGGAAGGCCAGGCACTCGGCCAGTCGCGCACGCTGGGCGACGCTTGAAACCTGCTCGGTGAACAGCTTCGTTGCACCCGCTGCCTTCAGGTCGCGCTCCTGTGCGGCGAGGCCAGCGGCCTGATCGAACGTGCTGGTCCGCCCGTATCCGATACTCATTGCTTTGGGCCGCTTCACGTCCGTTATGCCTTTTAATGTTGTAGGACCGCTGTCTTATAAATCAAATAACATTAAAATGGGACGCGACTTCCCTGGATTTCTGGTGACAGCCAAACGTCCCGTGTGGGCTTGCCCTAATCGGACGCCAGGCTTGCCAGGACGGCGCTGATAAGCGCGTGCACTCCAGCGAAAACCGCTAGTCTGCGCCAGGCTGCGAAATCGCCCACCCGATAGACCAGGGTCAGTAGTGCCGCACTCCCGAACAAAGCGCTGAGGCCAAACAGGATGCCGTGACCGATTAGCTGAGTTTCCATGCTCAACCCAATGCAGGGATGACCGTAGAGGTTGCCGGTTCGCAGCCACATCTGGCTCAGCACCGTGATGCGGCCAAGGCTGCTCATTTGCAGGATTTACCAGCTTCGGTTGCGGCCGTTCCAAGCGTCAGCGGAACGAACAACGTCACGCGACGATGAAACGCGAAGAGTGGCGCCGGCGTTATTGGCATGAGAGTGCGAGCGCGAGCACGAGGCGCGTGCGGCACGGGCTTTATCTCGGATACTGAGGAGATCGGAATGAGGAGCTTGCTTATCGCGATCGCTGCCTGTCTCGCACTCGGGGCTTGCAGTGTTGGCGGTCATGTCGGTCCCGTTGGCGCCGGGGCGCACGTCGGAGACCGGTGATGTCAATCGGCGGGGGGACGGGTTTGAGCATCCCTGATGATGATGCGGATTGAACCGCCGTTGCCGCTGCCGAGGCTATCGAAGCGGCAACTCTCACGCACATGGCCGCAGAGTGCCCTGTTTAGGGGCGACCTGCCCTCACGCATCGTCCCACGGCCGCCGCCGACGCAGCGCAGGCGCACACGACTAACCCAGTTCGGCGAGCAGAGACTTCGCCTGTAGCAGATCCTTGGTGTCGAAGCCCTCGGTGAACCAGCCGTAAACAGGGGCGAGTAATTCATACGCCTCTAGGCGCTTGCCTTGGCTCTGCCAAAGCCGAGCGAGGCTGGTCGAGGTGCGCAACTCCCACATTTTCGCCTGCTGGTGGCGCGCCCAGTCGAGCGAGGTGAGAAAGTTCCGCTCCGCCCCTTCAAGGTCGCCCTTGAGCGAGAGCATCCAGCCCTTGAGGCGTAGGATCTCGGCGTAAGAAAAGCGTTCCTCCCATCCCGGGTGCTCGATTTGGAAGATCAGTTCGTCGATCAGGTGCAGGGCATTGTCGAGGTCGCCCGTCAGCACCATGGCTTCGGCCAAGAACGCTTTCACCGTCGGGCAACGGACTTTGCCACCACTCGATTCCCACGCCGCGATGCCGGCTTTGAGCGGGGCGATGCCTTCAGCGGATTTACCCTTCAGGATGAGTGCCTGGCCATATGAAATGGGTGCCATAATCGCCCACAGCGGGGGCAGGCTATTCTCCCGGCCCAGCCGCTCACATTCTCCGGCGCGTTGAAGCAGGTCCTCAAGCTTCCAGCGATGATCGAACTCATGAAGTCCCGGTCATCAGGGCAAATGCAAGGTCGAAGGGGTGGCCGCGTCGGCGCGCGTGTACATCTTTTTCAATGCTTAGTCGCGATGCCCGGTCCGGGTATCCCAGTACCCAAGTGCAAATCGAGGCGTGGGCACCGGCGAGAGTTTTGGGATCGTGATTGAGGATGTTTGCAAGATGGTAATGCTTTTCGTCGTCGTAAAGTTCCAGCACCTTGTCGGCGTGCTTCACACACTTAGTGAGCTCGCCCGCCCAGCAGTAGCAGTTGCTGGCAAGTGCGTGCGCCGTGGTCGGCATGTCAGAGTCGCCAGTCGCTTTCGCGGCGTCCAGCATCTCCTCTACCCACGGTAAGGACTCCACCACGCGCCCTTGCCCGACGATGTTGAACGTCAACCCCCAGAGGATGGCCAGCAGCGAGTCATGACGCTCAAGTGAATTGGCCAAAGTCAGTGCCGGATGAAGGCTGGTCCAAATTTCCGGAGCAGGCCAGCCTTTCAGCCCCATCCATGCGGTGGACAGAGCGGTGCGAAGGCCCAGTTCACTGGCGTCTCTGGCGGATGACGGAGGCAGGCTGACGATCAAGGCAAGCCCCTTGTTGAGATGGGCATCCCCTCGGTCAAGGCCATGCGCCTCAACGCCAACTCGCCCGCGGCCTGCCAGAGCGGAATCGATGGCTCGACGAGGCCCGCGGCCGAAAGATGATGCGCCAACACCTCAGGTTCGGTAACCTTGGTGGTCGGGAAGCGCTCCTCAATCGCGCGTGCGATCTTAGCGTGCATGTGTGGACGGCCCTGGATGCAAGGCTCTGAAGGAGAATGTTAACGGGTAGGTCGATTGCGAGCATGTGTCCGGCCTGTTGACGCGGCGCCATGTCCGCTGGCCCAGATGGGGTCCGCGACCCAGTCCCAAACAATTTTGCGGCTTCGAAAGCCGGCACGCTAATCGGGTTCTCTGGATCATCGGTTCGACCGATCGTCATCTCATTCAGCTCTTTCACCCCGGCATCAACGCGCGCTTCCGACGGCAAACGGCGAACGCCGGTCCTTGTCACGCGCGTCATCGTGACCCATGCCGGATGGGCCATCTCGTTGCTCAATCACGTCCGAAGCCCCGAGGCGGTTCGATCGCCTGGAGTTCCGAGAGATCAAGATCGACAATCGCCCGCAATGCCTCGGCCGTTGCGCTGTCTTGCTGATTGTCGGGCATTGCATCCAGCCAGGCGGCATATTCTGCTTGAAGCTCCGTGAGCCCGGCGACGGTGTCGTTCCAACGTAGGATACGCGAGCGCCGGTCTACGGGGCGTCGTGTGCGCACAACCGGGGCACCAACCGCACGGGCGGCACGATAGCGCGCTTGACGTTCGGCGCCGGTCATGGGGGCTTCACCGATCGATGGACGAGGCATGGTTGCCGCTCCATGGCGTTACGTGACGAAACGAGGTCATGCTGCCACCGTCCCTGACGCGGGTGGACTGACGGCGATACGTCTCACCACTCTTCATCATCGCCCAGGCGGTGCGGGCCATTTTGTTGGCGAGCGCAACAGCGGCGAGTTTGCGCGGCTTACGTTGCAGAAGCGCTCGCAACCAGTCCGTCATCTGCTTGCTACCCGGCCTCATGGCGGCATTGATCACCGCGGTGGCACCCGAAACGAGCAATACCCGCAACCGCTCATTGCCGGCTCGGCTGATCCCACCCATTCGCTGCTTGCCCCGGTTGAGCGCTCCTTCGGCGTCAGGCCTGCCCAGGCGGCGAGATGGCGGCCGGATTCGAACATCGCCGGGTCGATCTCGACCGCCAACGTCAAGGCGATAATCGGACCGACACCGGGGATAGTGACCAGACGTTGACTGATCTCGTTGGCTTTGTGCGCGGCGTTGAGTTTGGCGTCGACGTCTTTGATGCGAGCATCGATTTCGTCGATCCGCTGGCCTAGCAGGACAAACATCTCTCTGGCTTCCAGTGGAATAGAAGTCTCTTGTTCAATAGCAGAGAGCAGCGGTACGATTTTTCCTTTTCCCTTACCGGCGATGATGCCGAACTCGGCGGCGTGACCGCGCACTGTGTTAACCAGAGCGACGCGTTGCCCGATCAAGGTTTCACGCACTTTCAAAACCATACCCTCGGCTCGTTGCATGACCGATTTCGCCGGCACGAAATGCATCCCCGGCCGTCCTGCTGCCTCACAGATCGCCTCCGCATCATTGCGATCATTCTTGCCGCGTTTGACATACGGTTTGACGTATTGAGGCGGGATCAGACGCACATCGTGGCCAAGCGCTGCGAGTTCCTGGGCCCAGTGGTGAGAACTGCTACAAGCTTCGATGGCGATATGGGTAGCAGGCAGCTTCTTGAAGAAGGGGATCAATTGCGGGCGGCGGAGATTGGTCCGCAACACCGGCCGGTCTTGCTGATCGATACCGTGTAACGTGAACACGGCTTTGGACGTGTCGATGGCGATGCGCTTATACTGGGTCATGGGCGGCTCCGGTCTTGGTAATCCACACCCCAACTCTGGCACACTCGATGCCGTGGGGCCGCAACTCTTGCCTACGTCTCTTGAGCAACGAGTCGTAAGCCGCGTCCTGCACAAGCGCGTGCTTGAAGGTGTAAAGGGCGTCGGGCGGCGTTCCACGACGAAACGCCAGTCCGGATGCAGCCAGTTGCGATAGCGCATCGTCGAGCTGGGCCTGGGGTATCGGCGCCACCGCGGCGATCAGTTCGTAGCTGAACTCGCGTCCAATCGCCGCTCCGATCTGGGCGACCTCCTTTACCGGCATAAAGCGATCCAACCGTGCCATCAGCGAGTCGCGCAGCGTGGTCGGAATGGTGATGGGGCGAGCGGCAGCACCATACTCGTAACGACCGTCCACCTCCTTCAACTCACCCGACTCGAGAATCGACTTGGTCAGCTCCTCGACAAACAGCGGCACGCCGTCGGTCCGAGTAAGGATTTGCTCCAGCAGCCCCCCCGGCAGTGCCTTGCTTCCCGTCAGCGACGCGACCAGCGCCGCACTCTGGGTTCGGGTCAGCTTGGACAGGTTCAGGGCGCCCACATGTCCTTGGTCGGACCAGCGCGACTGAAACTCGGGCCGGTGGGTGAGCACGATCAGCAGCGGAACGGTTCTGACCCTGTCGATCAGCAGATCCAGCACCTCCAGCGTGGTGGGGTCGGCCCAGTGAGCGTCCTCGAACAGCAGCACGCTGGGCTGCTTCCGGGCGGCCGCTTCGGTCAGATCGACCAGCGTGCGTAACGTCTCGTCCTTGAACTTCTGCGGCGTCATCACCTGCTGGCCGTAACGATCCTCAGGTGGGATCGACAAAATCGACGCAACGAACCGTACGTCTGCCCCCGGCCTTCCGTAGTCATGGACAATCAGCGCCTCCAGCTTGTCGAGTTTCGAGTCTGTGTTTTCGTCTCGGGCGAACTTCAGCGCCCGTTCAAAGTTGTCGATGAGCGGCCAGAACGCGCTGTTCACGTAGTAGGGCGAGCACTGGAACCGTAACGATTGTGCGCCCTGGGCTTCGAGCCGCTCGCGTAGCGTGCTCAGGATGCGGCTCTTGCCAATTCCCGGTTCACCCGACAGCAGCACCGCCTGACCTTCGCCGTCCCTCGCCTGCGACCACCGGCTCAGAAGGAGGTCCAGTTCTTCAGCACGGCCGACCAGCGGCGTCAGCACACCACCGCCGCGATTGGCGTCGAAGCGGCTTTCGGTCGCCAAGGTACGCTCCACCCGCCAGCCGTGAACCGGTTCGGCAATCCCTTTCAGGTCATGTTCGCCAAGATCGGTCAGTTCAAACGCATTGCCGATCAGGCGTCGCGTCGAGGCGGCGATGACGATTTGGTCGGCGGCAGCCAGTCCTTGTAGCCGCGCTGCCAGATTGGGTGTGCTGCCCACAGCCAGCTTTGATTGGTCCCCCGTCCCGGCCGTCTCACCGACGACGACAGGGCCAGTGGCGATGCCGATGCGGACCGACAGGTCCTCGGTGGACGAGGCCCGCTTGACGGTGTGAACGATCTCCAAGGCCGCCCGCACGGCGCGTTCGGCATCCTCCTCGTGCGCCGTGGGCCAGCCGAAGTAGGTCAGGATGCCATCACCCACATAGCGGGCAACAAACCCGTCGTAGCGGGTGATCACATCGCCGCAGAGGGTTCGATACGCATGCAACAGGCTCCGCAGTTCTTCCGGGTCGAGCTTTTCACTCAGCGCCGTTGAACCCACCAAGTCGCAGAACATCACGGTGAGCTGGCGGCGTTCGCCGCCGAGCGAAACCGCATCTTCGCGGTGCGGTCCAGATGCGATCTCCGGTGAGACAACCGAAGTGACGTCGTCGGCGGTGCGTTGCTCGTCCAGTCTGGCAATGGCCTGGACCAGACGCTTGCGATCACCCAGCGTCAGGCCGAGCTCGCGAAGGTCCCCGTCGCTCAGTGAGCGAATGACATCAAAGTCGATCCCGTTGGAGACGAAGACATCCTTGTAGCGTCCTAGCCCGTTTTTGGCCAACCACGTCCCGAACAGTGCCATGGGGTCCTCCCTCAGGCCGACGTTGTTTCACATATTTGGCGCTACCTCAGTTCG
>CAVTFL010000041.1:0-54454 GCA_963733925.1 uncultured Alphaproteobacteria bacterium
CGCTGATCCGATCGCGCCATAGTCCGGTGCGACCAAGACCGGGTATACGTACGTGCCATTACTCTGCTTTATCAGATCAACCACATACCCGCCTGAACCGTATATTGTCAGTGATTGAGCGATCGCCGAACCACCCAAAACTAAGCACGCCGATACCGTCAGGCAGGTCAGAGAGGCCTTCATCCCACGTTTCTCTTTACCTTTACATCGCCTACGCGGCGGTTGATTTCTGCCTGTCTGTTTTGTGGTTAACGATAGGCGCACACACGGCGATACAAGGCGTAGCCATAAACATCGTATCTGACAAAATGTCGCCAACAATGGAGTGTTTGGACATACGCGCCGTCTGGCAAATAGTAGCCGACGGTTCGATAATTATTCTCAGTGAACCGGCAATTGCGGGCATTACCACTAACATCATCGTCGCGGCGATGCCAATGAATTTTGTTATCATGGTCGCCCTCCTATTGTCTGGATTTCGAATGACCGGCTGAGGCATGCTGACTCCCATGAGGAGCGCCACCGTGAACACCGCCTCCATGAGACGCGGTTGGTCCATGGTATGCGCCTCCGCCATGGGTCACGCCACCATGAGCCTATCCGCCATTATGATACGCAGTCGAACGATAACCGGTTGATCCATGCCACTCCCCACCACGAGCGTATCCGGCATGAGTGTATCCGCTACCACCATGGTTATATCCGGCATGAGCGTATCCGCCACCACCATGAGAGTATGCGCCGTGTCCACGGAGCCCAGCGCCGTTTGGATGAAAATGATTCAAATGCGCGGAATAACCGGCCGGAGCCGCATGCCAATGACTATCGCTATCATAGAAGCCCCATCCAAGTGCTGCGCCACCAAAGCCTAGCAACACATATTGGCCATCGACCCAGCCCCACGGTGCTCCATCAATGTATGTGATACCATCACCACCGTTGTCGCCATCAACAAACCTATATGCCACTGCATCGACAGTTGGAGGCGGCTGATTGGCCCATACGCCGCGACGATTGGCGACCGCATCGGCCTGTTCAAGACGATAAGCTTCGGACGCATTATCCGTAACGATAGCAACACCATTGACCAAGGCCGCTTTCGCGACATCTTCCCCGGTGTTTAGCGTACATACGGAATGTCCTGGGGTGATTTGCGGCAGACAGACCACGCGATCTCCGTTGCTGCCGATATAGTTCTGTAACTCCTCAGCGTATGGCTGACCAAGCCCTTGGATCCCGTCCAAGACTACTATCTCTTGGTCAACCGCAAGCATGGCTGTGTCTCGAACGGTCGGATGATTGAGGCTGATCGGCGACAACAAAGAAATATTGGACCATAAGCCGCGCCGCGCAGCCTGTGCCTCGGCTTCGTTTCGCTTGTACGTGTCCGGAGCATCAGGAATTGTGCGAGCCGCGCCATTGATCAACGCCGCCTCGGCGACGTTTGTTCCATCGGGAAGCTGACAGGTAAATCCCTCATCGTTGCTTACCGGACGGCACGCGAGACGCTGACCAACAAGGAAATGTTGAAACTCTTGGGCGACATCGCCTTCAAGACCCTCAATTCCATACAGGCTGACAAAAACATCGCCCGATTGAAGCCGAGCGGTATTTCCGGCAACCACAGGATTGAGGAGGGTCACAAGTCGTGCGGAACGACGATCGTGTTACTTGCTCCTGGCTGATGCCAAACGGCGGGCGGGCGTTCCGGCATTCCCGGATTGCCGACGGCTGGCAATGGTTGTGATTGTTGTCGTTGGGTCGGCAGTGGCGGGGAGACGACGGCCACGTCTTTCGCCGGAGGCGCAACTGGCGTTTGGGATTCCTCATTCGACTGAGCGTGCGCCAAACTAAGCGTGAGCAACCATGTAGCGCAGCCCTGTAGCATGGTTCTGGTCATACCTCAGACTTCCCTGAAAAGAATTATTTCGGATGCACCCACCCTCCGTCAGACGCGCTAGTCGGCATAATATCGGGCGGTATTTGAGCTTGTTGTTGCTTGGGTTGAGCCCACGTCAGTTGTGGTTGCGGAAGAGGATCCGGATGATCTGTCGGTTGCACCCATGTCTGTTGCGATGAAGCATCCTCAACAGGCGGAGTGGGAACCACCGCAGGCGCGACGCTGGCTATTGCGCGGGATACCTGCAGGGCTGCTAGCAGTTGCAGCGACGGATGCCCATCCATGGGCATTCCATTTGCTTGCTCAAAGTTGTTGATCGCATTCTGAGTGTGAGGACCGAGAATTCCGTCCGCCCCGTCATGCAAATACCCCAGTCGGATCAATTAAATCTGCGTCTGACGCGTGAGATAATCTGATGTAGGAACATACCCTGTCACTGGAACCGTAGGAAATTGTGGAAATTGGGTGCATCCCGCCAGCAGCGGAACCACAACCAGCAACACTTTGTTTTGCACTGCGGTATCTCCCGTATGTTGTGATTTGTCGATCGCCGAGGCCGAGATATTGCTTTGGTTTGAAATTGTGCTGAAGGCTGGATCGCTCAATGGGATTTGGATGACCACTCCATTGAAATCCGGTCGCAAACCGCTCGCCCTCATCTTGTGTCGGATAGAGAAAACCAACGGTATACGGCTCAATAGCCCCGCTCGGATAAATGTTGTTTCCGGTCGGTGCCGATACAAAATTCAATCGGCATTGTGCTGCCATTTTGCGCAATCACGGTGTCACAAAACAGCAGGTCGCTTCGGGAGACCGCCGGAAAGTAAGATGTCACCCCGAAATGATCATGTGTGAAAGCCATCTTCCCCTCCATTTGCAGGCAGCGCGTGGCGAAGGTACCGGGCCGATGCAGCGTGATGCCGCTTGATGAGGCTTAGGTGCGCCATCCCTCGTGAGCGACGTGCCGTGCTGTCGTTACGTGGCTCCTTTCCGACGTGCTCCCCCAAAGGTGAAATTCTAGGACTGCGGACGGGGGGTCTCTGCAGCAGGTATTTACGTAATACGAATACTCGCCCTAAATAACCTGGACTGAGGTCTTAGAACCTGGCCTGAGACCTCCGACGGCTTGCGAGACCCAAATGCGACCCGAAATCATGTTCCCCATGGAGCTGCTGATCATCGATGACCATCAAATGTGGCGTGAAGCTGTTGCGGCGGTGATGCGTCGGGAGTTCGGTCCGGAGACAACGGTGCTGCAGGCGCGCGACAGCGAACAAGCCCTTCGCATCGCCGAGGACCACCTCAATCTCAGTGCCGTGCTCCTTGATCTCACCCTGGCAAATCGCGCTGACGGAATGCCGGCGATACAAGCGTTCCACAACCATCGACCGGGATTGCCAGTCATCGTGCTGTCCGCATCCGAAGACCCGAAGGACCTGCGTCGCGCACTCGATTTGAAGGCACGCGGCTACCTCCCGAAATCGGTGAGCCCGGAAGTTCTATGCTCGGCCGTCCGATTTGTGCTTCAAGGCAACGTCTATGTCCCACCCGAACTCTTCGACTGGGTGGACGGAACGAATAATGAGTTAGGAGGCAACAGAGGAACCGAACCACGAGAGCGCCTCTCACCGACCCAGCAAATCGTCCTGCAACACCTCTGCAACGGTCTTCCGAACAAGGAAATCGGTAGGAAACTCGGCATTGAGGAGAAAACCGTGAAACAGCACGTGACAGCGATTTTCAAGGAGCTCCGCGTCGCGAACCGGACCCAGGCAGTTATCGTCGCACAAAAAAGGGGGCTTGCCAGTCGCCCTAATCCGTAAGCTCAGAGCCGGGCAACCTTACTCCGATGCGAAAGACGCTGCCGAGCGAGCCAGGCCGCAGATGGCTCCCTGCAACGCACCCTCGTCAATCGGTTTGTGAAGCACGACGACCCCGCTTTCGCCAGCCGCCTTCAGGCGCGCCGGTGCGGTGTCGCCCGTTAGTAGGATCGCCGGAATGTCATCGTTATACTCGGACCGTAAACTCTGGATAACGGCGATACCATCCTCACCTGCTCGCAACCTATAGTCGCAGATGATTAAAGCAGGCCGATTATGATACGCGGGATCGGCGATCAGGGGAAGCATTTCGCTTCCGGAGCCCGCCACGATGACCTGATAGCCCCATCTATTAAGCAAGTCACGCATAGATTCCCGAATTGAGAGTTCGTCATCAACCACCAAAATCAAGTCATGCGCGGGAGAAGGGGCTGGTGTCTTGGAAGTGGGTGGATCAGTCGCAACAGCCTCACCGGCCAGTGGATAGTAATTGTGAATACAGAACCCCGTTGCGGCTTAGAGCGCAATTGCAGATCACATTTAAGCAGTTCCGCCAAACGCTTGACGATGAAGAGCCCCAATCCGAGCCCCTTCGTCCGATCACGTTCTGGTTGTCCAGTTGCTGGAATTCCTCAAACACAAGTCTCCGTTTTTCGACCGGAATGCCTCGGCCAGTATCCCAGACTTGAATATGTAAGCCGGTCTCCGACCTACGGGGTCCACGACAGCGAATGATCACGCGTCCCTTATCCGTATAACGTATTGCGTTGGATACAAGATTGGCCACAATTCGCCGGAGCTGCACCCGGTCAGTGCGGACGTGCGCTGAACAGTCGTGCAAAATCAGCTGGAGGCCCTTGGCCTCTGCCTCCGGCCGAAATTCGTCGCAAATTGACTGAAGTAAGAGATCGATCCGGAACGACGTCTCGCGGAGTTCCACCAAATTTGCATCGAGGCGAGATAAATCCAGGAGCGACGTAAGTAGTTCAGCTAAGGACTTGGCGGCCGTGTCGATGCGTTCGATCACCGAAAGCGTCTCTCTATCGAGCGGAACGCGGTTATGCCAACTCTTGAGCGTAGCCGCATCCAGGTTGAGCGCTTGAATGGGCTGTCGTAGGTCATAGTTCGCGTGGGCAAGAAATCGCGTCTTGGCCTGATTGGCCCGCTCAGCAACTTCCTTCTGAAGCTCAGCGTCGTTCTTTTGGGAGCGTAGATCACTCACTAAGGTCTCATTTTCAAAGCGAAGGCGCAGCGCATGTATTAGAGAGCTATTGAAGCCCTGCGCTAACTGGACAATCGCAAAGATGAATACGATAATCAGGAGTGCCAACGCATAGTGGAGGGTGTCTCCTTGCATCAGGCTCCACAGCGGAAATGGAATAGCAATAGCGAAGAACATCGCATAAAACGCCGGGAGGTGGCTGCCAAAAGCGAGCACTGAGCCTGCGGCAACACCCGTACCGACGAGCAGGACCAGAAGCTGGTTATCCAGGTTTCCACCGAGGATCGATAGAACAACGGTCCCGAAACCCCAGGTGAGCCCTTCGAGGAGCGCGATCAAGACAAACCTGGGCTCCCAGCGATCCCTCCTTGTCTCCCCCGACCGAGCGCGCCGATACCTGTAGCACAGGCTGATGTGCCAAGCGACCTCTGCAGTCATCACCGCCAGCCAGGCGACTGACAGCAGAGAAGATCTATTCTGAGGACCATCAAGGTAGATTACGCCGGCTAGTACGAACGCCGCAGCGAGGGCGCTTAAGGCGCCGACCGGGCCGTTGCGGCCCAGTGCTCTAAGTTGCTCTGCTCGTATGAGCGTAATAAGTCTAGACATTTTATCTGTTAGAGGGCAATTCGTTCGGAACCGTTTGTTCGCGCGCAAGAGAACTCCATATATATTCGGTATAATGGGAAATCGTTGGTCCACCTTGAGATCTTCCTGTGACGCTGCACATCGACGTGCGCCGGCGAGGCGGGGCCAGCGAGAGGGCTACACATGCAGTGTTCAGCATGTACGCGAGAGCGGTTCTGGCCGCAAGTCTGGGACAGCCAAGTCGGCGTCGTTCACACGGGTTCTGTTGCAAGGTGTGGCGTTGGTCTGCGTGACGATTTCGAGAAGGTGAGATGACCTTTCAGGCGGCCAGTCTGTCGACGGCTCGATACAGATGCATCCATCGTCCCTTGACCTTTACGTAGGTATCATCCACCCGATATGGTGGGTAAATCGCCGGTCGTCGGGCGTTTTACGAATCATCCCTCCCGCTTCGCCCGGCCGGGTTCCGTCAGGGTTCGCGCCATTTTGCGTGGCCGGCCGAGATTGGTCTTCGATATATGAATTCTCCTCCAGCAGGGGGGACGGGGGGATGCGTTGTGTGAAGTGCGGCTCGTCGGGCGTTTCGGAGCGGCCTGAGCGCACGGCCCAGGGTTACCGGCGGTTCCGCTGCCACGCCTGCGGCAAGCAATTCAACGAACGCAGCACCAGCCTGCTGAACCGAACCCAGTATCCTTCCGACGTCGTCGCCCTCGTTGTGCTATGGCGTTTGCGTTTGGCGCCGCTGCCGTCGCTACGTCTTCAGCTCGCCCTTAAGTTCGTTGAGGAACCGCCAATTCGTGTGTTCGGCGATGATCCGCTGCGGGACGGATCTTGCGTATCCCGCCTCCCTCATGCGCAGCGCGTAAAAGCGTACCGTGTCCTCAGGATCGAAGTCCCGCCAACCGTAGAGCAACTCCTTCAGCGACTGTAGAGCGTAGTCATACCGAGGAGTGAGCCCGCGATCCACCATAAGTCGAGCCGCTCGTTCAGGCCCGTTGGCACATAAGTCGGTGGCTTTAAACATGTCTCGCATAAAGCGTTTGGTCGCGATTGGATACTTATCGATGAATTCAGTGCGGCCCGTCAGCATGCAACAGAATACTGCGACCACGGATGGTCGGTGGGTGGAACTGTTCACGATGGAGTGGCCAATGCTCCGCGAGCGGAGTTCCTGAGCACGGCGTGGACGCGAAGAACGCGTCGATCTTGCGCTCGATGAAAAGCTCCATCGAGCGGGCGGATGGGTTATAGACCCAGTTGATATCCTTCTCGGGGTCTAGCCCGACGTATATAGCTTGCCATAATGCTCACCAGGTGCCTTGGTGTCTCGGTTTGGGCGGACACGCCAACGGTCCTGCCCTTCAGATCGGTCATGCCGAGAATGTGCCTGCGCGAACAGCTCGAAGCATCCGACATTGCACTCCGGCCACCATTGTCACCGCCGCACCTGCCTCGACCTCTGTGAGCACCGCCGGAGCATACTCCAGGGTCCAATCCAGCTCGTTCCGTACTACCATTTGGACCGGCGGAATCTCTACGGGTTCGTGCCGGACGTCGGTAAAACCTTCCGCGCGCAGGTGTTCGTCGGCCACGTACTCCGGTGCGATGCACGTGATGATCGGCGATTTGTCCATGCGGATCGCGGTTATTTCCGGCAGCGGCTCCTCGGCGAGAGATGTCCTACTACCGACGCCGACGGCACCAATCCCGCCAACGGCAGCGACTCCGGCGCACCCGAGGTCAGTCAGGAAACGGCGTCGAACTCTGGATCGACATTGGAACCCCTCTACTCCGAGCGGCTGATCACGGCATCACAGCGGCCACGCCGAACAGTCTTGGAAAGAACACTCCGGCGACCGTTCACTATGAGGGACCTGGGCGGCGACGTCCGCCAATGCGCGGGTTCAAGAGCGGCCTCCGGCCAACCTTACCGCGTCGCCGCCGCCGGCGCAGACTGTCGGCAGCGCCGGCGTGAGCTTGGCTTCCCAGTCGCGGACCGCTTCGTAGCTGAACACGATGCCGCGGATCAGGACCATCTCAGCCAGATCACGCAGGCTCAGCTTGTAGCGCAAACGCCATAGCACAACGAGGGCGACGACGTCGGAAGGATACTGGGTTCGGTTCAGCAGGCTGGTGCTGCGTTCGTTGAATTGCTTGCCGCAGGCGTGGCAGCGGAACCGCCGGTAACCCTGGGCCGTGCGCTCAGGCCGCTCCGAAACGCCCGACGAGCCGCACTTCACACAACGCATCCCCCCGTCCCCCCTGCTGGAGGAGAATCTATGCCGAAGACCAATCTCGGCCGGCCACGCAAAATTGGGGCGAAACCTGACGGAACCCAAGATCGATGCGTTCTTCGCGTCTACGCCCCACGCTCAGGAACTCCGCTCCCGGAACGTTGGCCACTCCATCGTGAACAGTTCCACCGACCGTCCGCGGTCGCAATACTTCTGCTGTATGCTAGGAGCAAGGCGGCGTGACCTCGCACCGTCGGGCCGGGTGGCGTGATTACCCAAACCCACGCCCTATGACAGCCTGCAGTCTCTCAACGCTATCGCCGCGGCCACCGCCATACTGCGCAGATCGGCGAAGGCAGTCGGGTCAGGCGGCGCCTCGGTGCCGACGTCACCTCTGAGTTGCCGGGCCAGGCGCGCCATCTCACTGCGCAGCGCCGCATTCTCTTGCCACAACTCAGAATTCTCTTTGCGCAACGCAAAGCGGTCCCTCGGAGGCCGCGTCCTGGCGCAACTCCGAGATCGCGGCGGCGGGCGACCGACTGGAACGGATCGGCTTCGGCGCTGGCGGACTTCCTGCCCGTGGCCAACTCGGCGACGGGTGCGGTGTCGATCGCTAAGACCTCCTGCGGTGCGGCCGTGAGGATCGCGACCATCGATGGGGCGACCACCCTAGCCTGGCTGGTCACGCACGACCGGGACGGCCAAGAGAGAAAGCCTGATCTGGCTCTCATGCTCTCCGTACGATAAAAGTGCGCGCGTCCCTTACAACGCTTGACGGGAGATAACTTGAATGCCGGGATGCCCGAAATCGGCTTTCGATTGCTATAGGCTGTGGCGCCGTCAGAAATGTTAGCGTTGGCACGACTGAATACCTTGATTAGAGCGATGGCAGCTGACGAGAGAAGCGGCTCCAATCTGCGGGCAGACGACCCAAAGTCTCGCCTCCGCCTTACGTAACGCGGAATCGAACCGTGGAGACAATGGTCAATTCCAAGGTGGGCTAAAATAACCCCAAATGTTGTTTTCATCACCCTTGTTTTTATTCCTATTCATGCCGTTGGCCGTAACGGCGTATCTGATAACGCCACGCCGCGGACGGAATGCGGTTCTTCTTGCCGCCAGCCTCCTGTTCTATGGATGGGGCGAACCCAAAATCATTTTTGTCATCCTGATGTCAGCGATACTCGACTTCGTGCTTGCCAGACGCATCGCAGCGGGTGGGCCGCGCGTAAAAGTTTGGGTTTTCCTTGGGATCGGCGCCAATCTAAGTCTGCTTTTGTGTTCAAGTATGCAGACTTCCTGCTTCAAAGTGCGGAACCCCTGACCGGCCGATTGGCGCATCTAGACCTCGCCTTGCCGCTCGGCATCTCGTTCGTTGTCCTTGAGAAAATTACCTACCTTGTCGATACCCATCGCAAGGCAATTCGCCCGGCGGCGTCATTCCTGGATTATCTCCTTTTCGTCTTTTTCTTTCCTAAAATGCTTGCGGGACCAATCATAAAATACTTTGAGATCGCAGGCCAGCTGCGCAACAGGGGAAAAACCTGGGATGACTGGGCTACCGGAATGGTCAGGTTCCTCTGGGGGCTGGCCCATAAAGTCCTTGTTGCCGACGTGTGTGGGGATCTCGTCGACCGGATCTTTGCACTTCCGCTCGGCGGGATGGGATTTACCACGGCCTGGCTTGGCGTGAGCGCCTTCACAGTGCCAAATCTATTTTGACTTTGCTGGATATTCCGATATGGCCATCGGCCTTGCGCTGATGTTTGGGTTCCGCCTTCGCGAAAACTTCAACAATCCCTACGGTTCCACATCTTTCACGGATTTTTGGCGCCGATGGCACATCTCGTTATCCACCTGGATTGGGACTACCTGTATATCCCGTTGGGCGGCAACCGCGGAAGTGCTGGACGGACTTATGTCAGCCTCTGGACCTGTTTCTTGCTCTCCGGTCTTTGGGATGGCGCATCCTGGACATTCCTACTTTGGGGGGCATGGAATGGATTGTTTCTCGTCGCGGACCGGCTTTTCTGGCTCCACTGTAGCGCGACAATCTGGATGAGAGGGCGCGGCAATCAGGGTGAGAATTGGTGACCGCAACGAACGGATAATGTTCGGTGTGATTGTCGCTGGCAAGACCTTATTTGGATTTGATTGTCGCGGAGCGGCAAAGGTCGGTTTCTTGCGCCAAAATTACGTGCTGATCGTGACCAACCCGAGGCGGGGATTTCGCTGTTCCGCCAGGATTGGTTATTTTCTCTAGCATTTGTTGGGCGAAGATTTTCCGATCTGCGGCTGTTCAATCGCGTCCGTAGCCGCGTGGCGGCTCGATGCTGACGAGTTCACCGAGATCAATCTCGGCGATGGCCTGCAAGACCACGGCCGTGGGGGTGTCGCGCAGGCTGTCTGGCAGGGCGTCATACCAGGCCGCATATTCGGTTTGCAGGGCGAGCAGCGTTGCAACGGCGTCGTGCCAGCGCTGCAAGCGGGAGCGCCGATCGGCTGGCCGCCTAAAGCGAATGATTGGCGTTGCCTGATGGGCTTGGTGGCGCGCGCGATAGCGTGCCTGGCGTTCGGCGGAGCTGAGTGGGTGTTCCCCTTCGGGTGTGCGACCTCTGGGCATGGACTTTTCTCCGTTACGTAACGCAATACAATGGGTTGGACGGGAGGAGCCGCTCGACGGATGCGCCGCGGCGCGTGGGCCGCCCTCGAGGACGACCGGCACCAGGCGTAACGAAGGGGTTCACTTTGGGGCGTCGATGTCCTTGGTTGTCGCGTGATTTGGCGGCCGTCCGGGGCCTTTCTGCTTGCGCTCGAGGGCCGCCCGCCGCCGGTAGCTGTCGACGTTGATTTCGAAGATCGTTGCGTGGTGGACGAGCCGGTCCACCGCGGCCAGCGTCATCGCGGGATCGGGGAAAACCTTGCCCCATGCACCAAACGGCTGATTGGCGGTGATGAGGGTGGAGCGGCGTTCGTAACGGGCGCTGATCAGCTCGAACAGAACCGAGGTTTCCGCCTGATCCTTGCTGACATAGGCGAGGTCATCGAGGATCAGCAGATGGAAACGATCGAGCCGGTTGATGGCGGCCTCAAGGCCGAGTTCGCGGCGCGCGACCTGGAGTTTCTGCACCAGGTCGGAGGTGCGGGCGAACAGCACGCGCCAGCCGTTTTCCACCAGCGCCAGGCCGATGGCGGAGGCCAGGTGCGTCTTGCCGCCGCCCGGTCCGCCGATCAGGATCAGATTGGCGCCCTTGTCGATCCAACTGTCACCGGCGCAGATCGCCATCACATGCGCCTTGGAGACCATCGGCACCGCCTCGAACTCGAAGCGTCGAGGGTCTTGCCCGGCAGCAGCCGGGCTTCGACGAGATGGCGCTCGATGCGGCGGCGGTCGCGTTCGGCGATCTCGTGTTCGGCGAGCGAGGCGAGGAAGCGGGCGGCGGGCCAGCCTTCCTTGTCCGCCCGCTCGGCAAAGGCCGGCCCAGCCTTGCTTGATGGCGGGCAACCGGAGGTCGTTGAGCAGCAGCGTCAGCCGGGCCGCCGTCGATGCTCTGGCTCATGCTGCCGCTCCGATATCGTTGATCGTTGCCGACCAGCGCCTCGTAGGCGATCAGCGGGGTGAGATGGACATGACCTCGGGCAGTGCCGCGGGATCGGGCGCGAAGCGTTCGCGCAAGCGCCGCCAGGTCGGGCAGCTGGCCTGCCGCGAGATCGGCGGCCAGCAGCGTGGCGAGGTCGGCCTCGCAGCCGCGCTCATGGGCCAGGGCCAGCAGGTTGACCATCAGGCGGCAGGCCGATTTTTCCGGGAGCCGTTCGAGCAGCCGGTCGAAGGTCTGCCGGTAGGCGTCGCGCGGGAAGAGCTGGTCGCGGTAGACGAGGTTCAGCAGCGCCATCGGCTTGCGCCGCAAGGCGTGGATCACATGGCGATAATCGACGACATGCGCGTGCTTGCCCGCGGCATCGGCGCCGTCCGCGCACCAGGGTCATCAGCGGCGTGCCGCCGATGAACAGATCGAGGCGGTCGTCATACAGCCGGACCCGCAGGCGGTGGCCGATCAGCCGCGACGGCACGGTGTAGAACACCTTCTTCAGCGTGAAGCCGCCGGAGGAGGTGACGGTGACGATCGTCTCCTCATGATCGCAGGTCCGCTGCCCGGGCAGCGGCTGGAGCGCGGGCCGCTCGGCCTCGATGCGCTTGGCGGATCGGGCGTTCTTGCGGCTGACGATCTCGTCGATGAAGCGGCGATAGCGGCGAGGTCGTCGAAGTCGTTCAGCCCCGCGCATCAGCAGCGCGTCGCTGACGGCTTTCTTGAGATGGCCGTGCGAACTTTCGATCGAGCCGTTCTCATGCGCGACGCCGCGATTGTTGCGGGTCGGCTGCATCCCGTAATGGGCGCACAGCGCGTCATAGCGCCGGGTCAGGTCCTCGCGCGCATCCTTGTCCAGGTTGCGGAACGCGGCCGAGAGGCTGTCGCTGCGATGCTCGAGCGGCGCGCCGCCGAGCGCCCACAGCGCGTTTTGCAGCCCTTCGGCCAGCGCCACATAGCTTTCGCCGCCGAGGATCACATGGGCATGCTCGAAGCCCGAGTAGACCAGCCGGAAGTGGTAGAGCCGGTGATCGAGCCGTTCGCCGGCGATGGTGACGCCGAGGTCGGCCATGTCGGTAAAATCCGACAGCCCCATCCGGCCGGGCTCATGGACCTGGCGGAAGATCACCTCCTGGTCCGCGCCATGCAGCGCTCGCCATGAACGGATGCGCCGCTCCAGGGTGCGCCGGACGCCCGCGGACAGAGTCGGGATGGCGCCGCTGCATCTCTTCGAAGATGGCCACCGCCCGCAGCTCCGGCGCCGCCTTCAGCATCGGCACGATCTCGGTCATCGAAGAAATCGGCCAGCGGATCCGGGCGGCGGCGGCCGCGGATCCTGCTGATGATCGGACGGCAGCCTGTGATCGCTGCTCGAAGCGATACGCGGTGGCCGCGCTGATCGATGCCTTCGCCGCCGCCACGGACGGCGACGTCTGTCTGTCGGAACTTCATGTAGAGCCTCATCTGGTGATCGGTGACATGGCGGCCGGGCAACGGGCGGATCCTCGATGAGAAAATCCATCCCCATAGCCGGTCGGTCGCGATCACCAGACGATCCGCTGCCCCCGACGGGGCCGCAGGCCGACTTTTCCGCGGCTGGCGCCTCCGGTCGGGCTACGCCCTCCCTTCAGCCCACGCCCCAGAAACTTTCTCATCCTGATTGTCGGGCATTCTCACCTTGATTGTCGCGCGGCACTCCGCCTCGCGGAGCGGTTGCCGCGCGTGCCATCGATGGCGGTCACCCTCGTGCTGGTGATGGGCGGCTGGGCGGCTGGGCGATCTTTCGTGCCCGCAGCGTCGGCCAGCTGTGGCAGGTCCTGACCGTCATGGTCTCGCCGGGGCTGGAAGGCCAATTCGTCGACGTTCCGGCGCATCAGGCCTTCGTCCTGGTGGTCGCGTTCGCTGGCGCCTTGCTTGTAGCAACCCCGCCGCTCGATCGAGCCAAGGCCGTAATGACAGCATCCCCCCTTTGTCGGGCGGGAGCGGCGATCGTCGCGGTGATGTTAGGCGAAGTGGCCTTGGCGAAGGCTGTAACCGTGACATTCAATCCCTTCCTTTATTTCCGGTTCTGAACGGTGTCGCCGCGCCCCACTCTTGTGATGCTTCCGACGCTGCTCGCCGCCGTTGTCTCTCAAGTATGCTCGCGACGGCCTCTTGACTGTGCTGCGGCCCTGGCTTGCTAAGCCGACGCCCTGGCTCTACCAAGGTCTGGCCCCGGATTTGCAGGGAGTGCTGGCCGGAAATTATCCACCTATCGCAAGCGTTCCCAATATTCTTACTGGTCGTTTCCAGCGTGCGCTGGAGATTTGGGTCAGCGATAATGTCCCGCAGCGCGCACTGGCGGTGCGGAGCTTCAATGAGTTTCTCTGGCGCGGCTTCGGGACATCCGTCATGTCCAGTGGGCAGATCGTGATGGGAAAGAAGCGGACCCTCTTCGAGATGGGATACCTGCAGAGCTATTGTGGCTTGCACAAGAAGACTGATGCCGACGTCCTTCTCGACTTCGCAAGGCGACTGCGATCGGCCCAGGACTGGTTCGCCAGCCGTGGACAGCGGTTCGTCTGTATGCTGGCGCCGATGAAGGCCTCATGGTTCCCCGATCGGATCCGTTCATCGTATCCCTGTCCCGACAGCACGCGAGATCGGGTCTATCGCCCGGCAATCCGAGCATTGCAAGGCGAAGGAATCAACTTGGTTGATGCGCGTGCGGCGCTCGAAGCGTCGCGCCTCGGTCAGTCGCCCGTCGAGCTATCCCCTAGAAATGGGACACATTGGAACTGGCTCGGCGCCGCAACGGCCGCAAATGCCCTTGCGGACAAGGTGCGGTCCCTGAACTTGCCAGATCTTACGCACCTTTCTTACGATGTAGCAATCGAACCGGATGAGCTTCCCAATTCCTTCGACCGCGACCTCTCAGACCTTCTGAACCTGCTCACAACACCCCAAGGTGATCCGCCCCCGTCCTACACATGAAGGCGGGACAGAGCGGGTCGGTCGGCTGGACACTCGCCACCATCAACGATAGCTTCATGCATCAGCCCGCCTATCTATTGCAGACTGGCGGGGTTTTTCGCACCGTGGAAACAAATTCCTACTTCAACTTGGCCCGGCGACATTTCCCTAACTGGCAGCCTGACCCAGTGGACTCCGGGGCGCCTGAAGCCTACGCCTTTCTGTTTGCGGCAGAGGTCGTTGTCCTGGAGGAAGTAGAGACTGACGTTGGAGGGCCTCTTGCGATGAAGTTTCTGGATCTGGTCGAACAGGAGAAGAAGCGTGCAGGCTCCGGGGGCAGAGGCTTGATACCGCCGCACTGCGAGGTTAGAGGGACTGCATCTGGATGATCTGATTGCCTTCTCGCCCCCCGTTGCGTCGACCATCTCCAGGGCGTTTCTGGCGAAGCCTGGACAGCCTCTCGCGCGCGATGTGCTCCTGACGCGCTATGGGCTCAGCCCGCTCGTTAGCGATACAGATCGCAGAACAGGATGTAGCCAAAGCCATCGGTTGTCGCCGGGATCACAGGCGCTCGAAGATCACGTTGATAAAGTCAGCTTCCTCCTCCCGCTCGACGATGCGGAAGCCGGTACGTTCAGCCAAAACGTTTGAGGAGTCACCGGTCAGGAACACTACATGAAACCGGGTATCCGAGTAGCAGTAGCGATAGCAGGGCGAGGCATGCGCCATTCGCGCGCCGGCCGCCATGATTGAGTGGAAATAGTGGAACTCCTCCACCGGCTGCAGCATGTGCTCAATGACATTGTTCGAGAAGAGGCCGTCGAAAAGCCCTGTTATCCCTTCTCGCCGTGGCGCGATGAAGTCGCGGAGTTCGGACGGGCCGGATGGCTCATATCCCCAAACCAGCTTATCCGTTTGATTGGAACGATGAGGTCGTGGTGCTCTCAACGGCACGACGGTGAGGGTGAGGCTCGCCCGTGCGCGGCTATGCCACAGCCCAATGATGTTTGTGCGGACCTATCCCCGCAAGACCCAGGAGATGGTGTTCGACGCGCACGATCCGGCCTTCGCTTTCTTAAGGGGGGGCGCATGCACGCGCGGTATCTACGACAACATGAAGACGCAGTGGAAACGACCTTCATCGGCAAGCAACGCCAATACGATCGCCGCTTCTTGCAAATGTGCAGTCATTGCCCAGTAAAACCGGTAGACTGCACACCGGGTTCCGGCTGGAGAAGGGAGAGGTCGAGAATCAGGTCGGTTTGGTTCGAGAACGCTTTCTTACGCCGTAGCACGTTAAGACCTATGACGAGCTGAATGCTTGGCTGACTGACCGGCGCGTCGCCTATGCTAAGAGTTCGAACTTGAAATCTGAAGCCAAACGAGCCAAACTCCTACAGCCGGCCTCGGTTCAGGACCGCGACCAAGGCCGGTGCCTTACGGAAATGCTGACTACATCCGACCGCGTCGGGCCTTCGTGCTAACTCGTAGTCTCGGCGCGGTGGGGCCGAGATCTGACTGGTTTACGCGACCGCCACCAACGCCAGCCGCAGCAGCCCAACTCTGCCTGAATTGAATCCGAACGACGACAGCCGCAGAAATGCTTCGTACTGCCGCACCTTTTCTTCACCCACGATCGCCACTGCCTCGGTTCGACTGCGACGCAGATTTTGATACCACAAATCGCAAGTTCGCCCGTATTGCGCGCGGTCATTGCGAAGCGACGTCAGCTCGAACAGGCCGCTCGCGGCTTCCAGGAGCTCGTGCGGTTGCGGCAGCTCTGAATCCGGAAAGATCTGAGTGGCGATGAATGCGTTGTTTTCCTCCGGCCGCATGGTGCCGTAAGCGATCGTTTGCAACGACATTGCGCCGTCGAGCCTGAGCCACGATCGACATTTGGCAAAGAACTCGCGGTAGAGGTCGATCTTTTGGCGTGGACTGTCACCGGGGCTGGCAAAATGCTCGAGTGCACCAATCGATACGATCGAGTTATATTTTTGCGCCGGCGTGTGATCTATCCAGCTCTCTTTGCGCACGTGTATCCGGGCATCGCCACGCGCGCGGATATGTTGGAACTGGGCGTCGCTGAGTGTGAGGCCGGTGGCGCTTTCAATTTGCGGATGAAGGCAGTGCCCGTTCCAGCAAACTTCCCCAGCCGCAGCCGATATCGAGGATATGCCGAGCCCGCGATGCGCCGGACGCCGCGAGATGGAAATCAAGCTTGCGCCGCTGCGCTTCCCCGAGATCCTCGAGAGCATCACCGTCGTTCCACAACGCACATGAATAGGTCAGGCTCGGATCAAGCCACAAGGCGTAAAATGCGTTGCTGACGTCGTAATGATGCCTGATGGCCGCTTCGGTCCCACCGCGCTTCGTCGAACCATCATAAGAAGAGAGGGACATCTGTTCGTCCTTGCTGCGAGGGAAGACTTGTGTCTCGCGACCCACGATACCTCGCGGCCTCGCGGCGCTGTCAAACCTCAGGCGGTTCGCCGGGGAGCGGGACTTTGCCTAGTCCGGTGATGAGATCCGTCACCTCGGCGATCGCCCTTTCCGCGGCATCTCCATCGGGTCCCTTGGCGACCAGGGCCACACCGTTCCCGCTGGCGCGGTAGAACGGATAGCTCCCTATGTCGAGATCGGGATATCGTTTCTGTATCGCACCGAGACCCTCGGCGATGATCCCCTCGGGCAGACCGATCGCGTGAACGGCACGCATCTCGATCTTCGCGCCGCCTTCCAGTCGCGGCGCCAGCCAGTCGAACATCGACTGCATCACGCGCGGCACGCCGGCCATCACATATACATTCTCCATCTGGAAGCCGGGCGCCACACTTATGGAATTTTCGATCAACTTGGCCCCGCGCGGCATCGTTGCCATCCGCTGTCGGGCGGTATTGAACTCGCCTGGCTTGTAGCTGGCTTCCATCCGCGGCCACGCGATGGGGTGCGGCTCCCACGGCACACCGAACGCCGCGGCGACGCACTCACTGGTGATGTCGTCATGGGTCGGGCCAATCCCGCCGGTGGTGAACACGTAATCGAATTTCCTGCGAACCTCATTGACCGTGTCGACGATTGTCTCGGGTATGTCGGGGATCACCCGGACCTCCCGCAATGGGATCCCAAGATTGCCCAACCCGCTCGCCAGGAACTGGATGTTGGCATCGCGCGTGCGGCCAGACAGCACCTCGTTGCCGATCACCAGCAGACAGGCCGTTGGATTTTTCGCGGGCATGGTCGGGCTCCCTAGAGGAAGTCGCGCAATAGCGGGATCAGCGGCTTGTCGGCGGGCGGCATTTCATACTCAGTGAGTTTTGCCGCGCGGACCCAAGCCAGGGTCTGATTTTCCCGGGGGGATGGCGTCCCTTTCCAGCGGCGGCAGATGAACAATGGCATCAACAGATGAAACCCCTCGTAGTCGTGTGAGGCAAAAGCGAAGGGTGCCAGACAAGCGGCCGTCACGTCGATACCTAGTTCCTCGCTCAATTCGCGTATCAGCGCGGCTTCGGGCGTTTCGCCGGGGTTCATCTTGCCGCCGGGGAATTCCCACAGGCCGGCCATCTTCTTGCCCTCGGGGCGGCGGGCGAGCAGCACGCGGCCATCAACGTCGACCAGGGCGCAGGCGGCGACGAGCAGCAGCGGCTTGGCATCGGGGCTGGCAGCGTCGACCGCAGGGGGTTCCGGGCGGCCGAAGATATCGTCGCGCGTGGCCTCGAACACCGTCACGGTATGCGCGTCGCCCGTGGTAAGGGATTCGCGAACCCCGGTGCCGGCCTCGCGAAATCCGATACGGCGGAGTACGGCGCGAGAAGCATCGTTACCCTCGGTCACCTCGGCGATGATCATGTCCAGCGACAGGTTGGCAAATCCCCAGCTGGTCAGGCGCCGCGCCGCCTCGGTTGCCACTCCGTGGCCCCAATAAATGCGGCCGACCCAGTAACCAAGGCGGCCGACGCGGCGGGCAGTGTCGACGCGCAGACCAACGACGCCGACGAGGGTTTCCTTTCTGCCCTCTGTCCCGGTGATGGCAAGGTGATACCCCGTCCCGTCCGCAAGTTGCGCCCCGGTCGAGGCGATCCACTCATCAGCCAGGTCGCGCGGATACGGGTAAGGGATTTCGGCGAGGGTCCGGGTCACCTCCCAATCGTTTACCAGACGGTGCAGCGCCTCGGCGTCGCGCGCGTGCAACGGACGCAGACTCAAACGCTCGGTTTTCAGCGGTTCAAATCCGGCGGGCTTGCGGGCGGTCTTTCGAGGACGCTTCGATTGCTGGTTGGTGGGAATCGGGACGGACCCCTGTCAGTGTGTCGGCGCAAACTTGCGCAGGCGATGTTGCGGACGCAAGGGTGGATCGGAGTTACCTGGCCCGGCTTGACGCGGCGGCGCTGCTCAATCACCCATTCTACCGCCGCGCGAGCGCGCCGGCGAAATGCTGACATGGCCGGCGCCGATCGCCCATTCACCAAGGATGACATCGCCTTTGTCTATGGCAGCAAGTGGAAGCAGCTTTATTTCACCAAGGTCCGGGACGACTATTTCCCCATTGCCGGCACATGTCACTCACAAGATGTGGCGGGCGTATTCGTCCCCAAGGGCGGGATTGGTGGGTTCCGTTGTACCCGTCGGACAATGTGCACGCCGGACCGGCCCGCTGTGCGACGGGTGCCATTCTGTCAACTACGACATTACGACAAAGACCATCACGGAGTGGAACGTCGGCTACGAGCGTTGCCACGGGCTGGGGAGCGTGCATGTCGCCATGCCGGCGCGAGAGACCGTGGTGAATCCGGCCCGTCTTAACTACGTGCAGGCGAGCGATACCTGTATCCGGTGTCACTCGCAGGGTCAGCCGCGCAAGAACCCAATCGAGGGAAAATATCATGAGTGGCCGGTCGGGTTTCGGATGGGCCTCCACCTGAATGAGTTCTGGAAGGTTGAGGATCACCAACTCGGCGAGACCACGTTCAACCACTTCGCTGACGGCACCGGGCATAAGAACCGTATGCCAGGCGACGATTTCGTGACCAGCTTGAAGTGTTCACGCGGCGTCACCTGCGTTAGTTTGTCACGACCCGCACGGCTCAGAGGATGATGCCATGCTGCGGCAAACCGCCAGCAGCGTATGGCTCGGCTGTCACGGTCCGAATTCGCAGAACGGCCCGCATGCCGCGACGATCGAACAGCGCACACACCACGCCGCGGGCAGTCCTGGAAGCCAGTGTGTCGCATGCCACATGCCGAAGATCGAGCAGACGATCGACGACGTGAACGTGAGCAGCCACACTTTCCGCTTGGTCTATCCGGATCGAACCGATCGGCTGAAAATCCCGAACGCATGCAACGTGCGCCAAACGGACAAATCAGTCTGGGCGTGGGCAGCTGACGCTTTGACGCGGTGGGATGACCGCTCGCCCTGGCGCACCGCGGACTAGACGAGTGAGGTTGGCGTCACAGGAGGTTAAATCCAGGGCGGCGCGGCGGCGCCGATCACATCCCCTCGCGGGTTGCTGCCTTGTCCATCGCCGTCAGGATCAGGTCGAACCGCTGTTCGAGCTCCGCGCGCCAGTCCGCGCCAGAATGCGTGAATACGTAAAGTTCGTTCTCGCGAATTGCTGTAAGAACTTGCGTAGCGACGTCGGATGGGTCGAGCCCTGAACGTCCCAGTTCGGCAAGGTGAGCGGCCAGTTTACCCGCCGGGCTCGCGGGGTCCGGTGTCTGCACAGGGCCGTAGCGCTCCGACCGGTTGCGCCCACTCGTCCAGATGCGGGTTCGGACAAATCCCGGACAGAGCACGGTCACTCCAATGCCAAGGGGCGCGATCCGCATCGACAATCCCTCCGACATGTTGACTACCGCGAACTTGCTTGCCGAATAAGGGCTAAATCCGAGCCCGCTGTTCATGCCGGCCATCGAGGCGGTGTTGACGATATGCCCGCCTTCGCCGTGGGCGCGGATGTGCGGGAGGAAGGTTCGGATGCCGTGCAGGACCCCCATGAGGTTGACATCAAGGACCCATCGCCAGGTATCGAGCGAAATGTCGTCGATGCCCCCGCCGCCGGCTACACCGGCGTTGTTGCAAACGATATGGACGTTTCCAAAGGCCTCGTACGAGACCTTGGCTGCACGCTCGACGCTGTCAGGATCGGCGACGTCACAGTTGACACCGCGCACACCCGCCCCGCGACCATGCAAGCTTTCCACGGCGGCGGCGAGCGCTTCTGTCTCGATATCGGCCAGCATCACGTTCATGCCTGCCTCCACGAAGGCCCGACCGAGCGCGAAGCCGATACCGCTGGCGCCGCCCGTTACGAATGCTGTCTTGCCAACTAGTTGTTGCACAAATTTCCCCCACTATTTGTAGCAGCGCACAATGATGCTGCCGGCGGAGAGCATGTCCGATGTCTTGCGGGGGAAGCTGCGCGTGACGCCAGTCTGCGAGCGGCGCGACGGGCGCAGTCATAAGGGCATAGAACGAAATTGCAGCCGCAGGCTCAGCGCTCTATGCACAGCATTGCTGTGCCGTTTCGTGTCGGATCCGCAGAAGGCTTCCGCGGGCCGTGACCCCGCCCGTGTAACTAGCGCTGGCTCATTTCGAAATATCCTCGAAGCGTGATCAGTGTGACTGGCTTTGGCAGAAATGGCAAGATCACGAACCCTAAAATCTTTGTGCACTCGGATAAAGCCGTTGCTCAGGGTTCGATGGGTCAAACCGTCGGGCGGTGTGGGCATGTACTGCCACAAAACAGACGCAGAGGGACGGAGGTCGCGGGGTTTGATAGACGATCGCGATTGGGTTTGACGCTTCACTTGGCTTTCTGGTGGAATCTTTACGGTCTTTGCGCAAGTGAAGATCACCCGACTGGCTCACCGGCCCACAAACAAACCGGATCGCGCTTGATCGCGCCGAAGTGGGGCCGGCACAACGGCAGCCGCGCGGATCAAGAGCTGACGCGTCTCGAACTGCTGCCAATACGAATAACGCCGATAATTAGTCCGAATCCCAAATATAATTGACGCTGTCACCCAGCCGATCAAAATGCACTCCATACACATGAATAGAAATGGCTGGCTTTGCGCTTGTATTCTTAAGCCTGTGCGCGATAGATCTCTGAAATGGAGAATGACTGACATGTCCGCGATGCAAGTGCTTTTCCGATGTCAGGTCAACTCCAATGACATCCCGGCGATACAATGTCTCAGTAAGAAAACCTTCATGTACAGCGAAGGTACACCATGTCTTGTGGCTATGAATTGGCGATGCTTGGCCAGGCAGCCAGGCGATCGCCAGAAGCGAAAAATACTGCCCACTGGAAATATGATGGCGAGCATAACTCTCGGGAGAATATTCCAGGTTAAACCCTCGCAACAGGAGTGGGTCTAACGAAACGATGGCCAATATATCGGAAACTTCCTTTTCACGCAGTTGCACACCATCTTTTGTCAGGTTGTCTATTTCAGCGAGAGCGGATGAAAGAGTCGACCCTGGGATACCGAATCCAATGTCGAGCATTTACGGAGACCTTTCATTGGAGCAGGAAAACGTTGGCCTCATTACAAAATCTCGCCAATGTCGAATATGCTTCGTGCGCCGTGACCGTGTTGGCCGCAGGGAGATCAGGGTTGAGCACCTACCCTCCCATGGGACTTGGCGGCCACGGTATTGTTGTCCCGTCCTATGGCAAGGATGGGTGCCATTGCAAGGATGATCGCGGAAGTGCCGAATCCCGATCGGGATTTCGACCCACGCAGACGAACAGTTCGCTTCACTCCTCGCGACGCGGCGAGGCGAGCCCTCCCGCCATGGACAGGCATCCGTAAATCTGGACTGATACCAGCACGAGGAAACACCCATGCAGCTTGGCATCCACCTACCCCATATCGGTCGCAAAGCCAGCGGGGACAGCATCCGCCGCGCCGCTATCCAGGCGGAGGAGCTTGGGTTCGACGACGTTTGGGTCAGCGAGCACATCATCATTCCGAGGAACAGCAGCTACCCGCCGTCGGCCAACTTCTGGGACCCGGTGCTGACCCTCACCTGGGCCGCGGCGGCGACGAAGCGCGTGCGGCTCGGTACCTCCGTGCTGGTCTTGCCGCTGCGCCATCCGCTGCCGCTGGCGAAGGAACTGGCCACGCTGCAGAACCTGTCCGGCGGGCGGCTCATCCTGGGTGGCGGCGTCGGCTGGCTGGAAGGCGAGTTCGATGCCCTGGGGGTACCCTTCAGCGAGCGTGGCCGCCGCATGGACGAAGGCATCGCCATGATGCGCGCGGTCTGGTCGCAGGACCCGGTCACATTTGAACCTACCTGGATCCTCGCAAAGATCGAGGCAATGCGCTCGCATCCCCAGCCGATCGTGCCAATCCCGATCTGGATCGGTGGATCATCGGATGCCGCGATCAGGCGAGCGTTACGTATGGATGGCTGGCACGGCAGCCGGGTCAGCGTGGAGCAGGCGGCGGCGACGGTGAAGCGATTGCGGGCAAATCGGCCGGACGAGATGTTCACCATCTCTCTGCGGGTCACCTGCTCGGCCCACACTGTCGGCGACATGCGGAACACCCTGCGGGAATACCGCGACGCCGGCATCCAGCACGTCATGGCGGCGCCCGAGGACCGCGACATCGACACTTACCTCGCCACCGCGGAGGCGTTTCGCAACGCGGGAGAGGGGCTGTAGTCGCATCGACCGGCCTGGCCCACGTTGAGCGACGACAAGCCACCGCTGCCCGATGCGCCATCGGTGGTGATGGGTCGACGACGATCACACCATACATGAACCCATGCGAACCAGCGAAACCATTGGTGATCCGGTAAGAGCCTTAGCGAAAGCTTAACGCCCAGCCAGAGCCTACACAGGGCCGTCAACTTCTGTTTCAAGCGCGTTGGTCAATTCAGGTCAATCTCCCGTGCGGGTTGACACGAAAGCGGTCGTTCCCCCGCCGAGGAAGGTCCGAGGCAGGTTTCGCGATCCGGTCAAGGTCAGGCTGCGCGTCGATACCATTCGGTGTCGCGCCGACCGGTCTCAGAGTCTCCTTTTGCGCGCCGCTAACCCAACCGATCTGGTCCTTTTACGAGATCATTCTCTATAACCGACGGAAGGTAGCATACAATTGCACATCATGCCAAAATAACACATTTTTTTGTTTTGATCCCATATTTTAGGACGCGTACCTAGATAACGATCGACGACCGACGTCGTAATTCTCACTGAAAAGACCAATAGAGTGACCGACGTCGAATGCGCGTTTCAGACGCTCGCGGGAGTCCCGTGGCTTCAGTCCGGTAAATACGTCTTCACCAATCCAAATGGGTGGAACGACGGCGTTGTTCAGAGCAGTGGCGAGGCGGCATCACCCGCCATATCCGAGACGCCCACGATCGGAGCAGCCGCCACCCCGAGCGTCAGCACAACAGCAAATACAGATGTCCTCTATGTTCAGGAAGCCGGTGACGCCGGGGCGATCAGCGTCAACGACGTCATCCAGGGCGATTTGGGTGACTGTTTCCTGCTGGCGGCGATTGGCGAGTTAGCCCTGGTGGACCCAACCGCGCTCAAAAACATGATCCAGGTCAACGCAGACGGCACAGAGACGGTCACCCTCTACACCCCAAGCAGCGGAGGTTTCACACCCGTTTCGGAGATCGTGACCAATAGCTTCGGCGATCTGTCGGTCAATTTCGGCACTTCGGCCGTCGAGAGACAGGGGGAGATTTGGGTTCAGCTCCTCGAAAAGGCGGTCGCGCAACTCGACGGCGGGTACGGTGTGCTCAACCTCGGCGGTTATCCGTACCTGGCGATGCAGCAATTGGTTGGCAGCGCCGCGACCTGGATAAGCCCGTCGGACCTTACCTTGGCTGAATTGCAAGCCGATGTGGCAAGCGGTGACTTGATTACGATGGACACGCCCGCGGGCGGATCACTTGGCTACAATTTGGTGAATAGCGCCAGTGAAGGCCACGCTTACATTTTTCAGAGCCTCACGATCGTGAACGGCACACCAGAGGTGAACTTGCTCAATCCGTGGGGTGACGACGAACCGGACCCAATTCCCTTTTCGGCCTTGTCATCATGTATCGACGAAGTCGACCTGTGCGTTTTTGTAGCGACCCAAACGACGAACGCCCTCCTCTCGCCAACCATCAGCGGCACCGCTGCCGGACAGGCGGTGACTGACCAGACGACGATCGCACCGTTCGCCCACGTCGTCATCGGCGATCCCAACGTTGGCCAAATTGAGACTGTCACCGTAACGCTGTCCGCTGCGGCCAATGGCGCTCTGAGGAATCTCGGCGGCGGCGCCTACAACGTCGCAACGGGCGTCTATACCGACACTGGCTCTGCGGCCGCCGTGACCGCCGCGCTGGACGCGCTGGTTTTCGTGCCGACGGCAGGCCAGGTATCGCCGGGCCAGACCGTCACCACCACCTTTAGCGTAACCGATATCGACAGCGCCGCGGCAGCCGCCACCAATGATGTGACATCCGTCATCGCCACTTCGGCCGACAAGGTCATTCTGCATGGTTCGGAGGCCCAGTATATCGTCGCCGATGACGACGGGTGGTTATATTTGCAGGACACAGTCGGGGGACGTGACGGAACTCAACTGGTCTCCAGGTTGGACACTGTCCAGTTCACCGACGGTGTGGGTGTGTTTGATCCCACGGGCGCAGCAGGGGATGTCGCGCGCCTGTATCTGGCTGGTTTAGGTCGTGCGCCCGATGTCACCGGGCTTCTGGGTTGGACCGCTCAAATCGACGATGCGCACGTATCGCTGAGCGCCGTGGCGAGCAGCTTCGCCACTTCGCCGGAGTTTATCCAAGACTACGGCTCGCTATCGAACGCAGCCTTCGTAAATCAGCTCTACGAGGCTGTGCTGGGCCGGACCGCCGATGCGGCCGGGGCGCAAGATTGGGACGGCTTACTCGCGTCGGGAGCCAGTCGCGGCATGGTAGCGCTCGGGTTCGCGGAAAGTAGAGAGTACAAGGCCGACACCCTGTCGATCGCTGGCGACAACGACGATGCAGAGGTGTACCGGCTCTTTCAGGCTCTTAACCGTGTGCCTGACACTGGCGGCCTGACATCCTGGTCTTCAGCGCTGGCCGATGGCGCTACGCCACTGCAAGTGGCACTAGGCTTTGTCAACTCGGCCGAATTTCAGCGAGACTATGGGACGCTGAACGCCAGCGACTTTGTCTCCGACTTATATCAGAATGTCTTGCACCGCTCGGTGGATGCTGGGGGACTGCAATCCTGGACCAGCGCGTTGCAGCAGGGAGCGAGCGAAGCAAGTGTTCTTTTAGGATTTGCTGATGGCCTCGAAAATCGTATTCAAACCGCCGACGCAACCCACGCCAATTGGGTGTTCATTCCGTCATAGAACTCACTGTGGCACGAGCACACTTCGGCGGTGCCCATCGCCCTGCTCAGGAGGGTCAGGAGCCGATGGATAAGCAGATTATTACTGCGACGAGCGGAGCGCGACCGAGCGTCATGGAAAACGGACATTTGGTTTTGAACGCCACGCTCCCCGCCTCGTAAAACAAACATAGAGTGTCGGCCAGAGGGCACCGCCCGATGTCTATGCGGACAACGGAAACTCGTCAAATCACCGCGAACCGCCGTTCTCCCTTCTCCGAAATACTCCGTGCGTTCTCCGTGGTCTCCGTGATCAAATGCTTGCTTGCAAACCGTTGAAGGAGCAAAACATTGGGAGGTCGGCATCAGATGTATACCCGGGCGCGACTGTGGCCTGAACAGTCGTGGCCTCTGTGGCTTTCGTCGACCTCCGTCTCCTGATATGCTCACCGACGCCGCCGGGAGGACGCCGACACAGACGGCGCTGATCGGGCGGATGTTCACAGGGATGGACACGACTCCTCGGCCTACGCTTTGATGATCGCACACTTCCCGATCGCGTAGGAATGCCTGTCGCCTGATGTCGTGCATCCGCCTCCTGTCCGAGACCACGGTCAACCGCATCGCTGCGGGCGAGGTCATCGAGCGGCCGGCTGCGGCGACCAAGGAGCTGGTCGAGAATGCGCTGGATGCCGGCGCGACGCGGATCGCGGTGAGCCTCGACGGCGGCGGCATCGACCGGTTGGAGGTCACCGACAACGGCATCGGCATGTCCGAGGACGAACTGGCGTTGTGCGTGCTGCGCCACGCCACGTCGAAGCTGACCGACAACTCTCTGGTGCGGATTACCACGCTCGGCTTTCGCGGCGAGGCGCTGCCCTCAATCGGCGCGGCGGGACGCTTGCAGATCACCTCCCGCCCACACGCGGCGGAACATGCGAGCGTCATCTCCGTCGAAGGCGGCCGCGTCGCCGCCGTTGCGCCGGCCGCCGGTTCAATTGGTACCCGGGTGATGGTGCGCGACTTGTTCTTTGCCACGCCGGCGCGGCGGAAATTCCTGAAGAGCCCGCGCATCGAGGCGGAGCACGCCGAGGCAGTGGTACGCCGGCTGGCGCTGTCAGCCCCGGGCGTAGCATTCCGGCTGGAACTGGACGGGCGCGTGGTGTTCGAGGCTCCGGTGCAAGAGCGGATCGAGCGCGTGGCCGCCCTGTTGGGCGCGGAAGCGGCGGCGGTGATGCTGCCGGTCTCCGAGGAGCGGAACGGGCTTCGGATCAGCGGGTATGTCTGCTCCCCGGCGGTGACGCGGGCAACGCCGGTGGGGCAGACGCTGATCGTCAACAGCCGGCCAGTGGTTGATCCGGTGCTGCGCACAGGCGTGAAGGTGGCCTATCGCGATGTGCTCGCCGCCGGCCGGCACGCGATCGTAGCGCTGTATCTCGAGCTGCCGCCGGATGAGTTGGACGTGAACGTCCATCCGGCGAAAACTGAGCTGCGGTTTCGCGATGCGTCCTTGGTGCGCTCGCTGGTGATCGGGTCGGTGCGGCGGGCGTTGGGGGTGGGAACTGGGCAGGTCGTGCCAATGCCGTCGCTTGGGGAGTCCTGGTCCGGGATCGGGTCGCGCGCGGCGCGGTCCTATGCCACGGCGCCTCTTGCTCTGTCCGCCGGGGTGTTTCCGCGCGGCAATCTGGCCGAGGCGCAGCTTCCGTTCGCCGGCGCGCCCGCGGCCCGGCAGGTCGTGCCGCCGGAGCCGTCCCAAGATGATTCGCCCCCGGATTATCCCCCTCAAGATTATCCATTGGGGGCCCCGGTTGCGCAGGTGCTGGACACCTATGTCATTGCCGTCGCCTCGGACGGGTCGTTGGTGTTGGTGGACCAGCACGCCGCGCACGAACGGCTGATGCATGAGGCGATCCGCGAACAAATGTTGAATGGCGCGGTTCGCAGCCAGCCGCTGCTGCTACCCTCCGTCGTCGATGTGCCCGCGGGCGACGTGGCGCGGCTGGCCGCCCGGGCCGATGACCTGGCACGGCTGGGATTGGAGTTGGAGGCGTTCGGGCCGGGGGCCATCCTGGTGCGGGCGCTTCCGGCAGCGCTGGGGACGACCGAGCCCGGGCCGTTGCTGCGGGATCTCGCCGACGAATTCGCGGATATGGACGAACAGACCGTGCTGTCGACGCGGCTCGACGCGGTCATCGCGCGCATGGCGTGTCATGGCAGTATCCGCGCGGGGCGGAAGCTGGGGCAGGCCGAGATGAGCGCGCTGTTGCGGCGGATGGAAGAGACCCCGCGGGCGGCGACGTGCAGTCACGGGCGGCCGACGGTGCTGAAACTGACCAAGGCCGACATCGAGAAGATGTTCGGGCGGCGGTAGCGTTTGCAGCGGACGGTTCGTCTCGGCGGGCAAGTCCCCGGCCGCCGTTGCGAACTGGTCCCTGAGACGCTACCCCTGTTGGCCGCTGGGCCCGATCTTTCGTGTGCCTGGTGATTGTGTGGATCGGCGGCGGATAGACCGCATCTTATTACCACAAAGTCACACCAAGCTCACGAAGGATCGCCGACCGTTGGCAGCGTCAGCTATGCGGCGGCTTGCTGAATCCGTTGCGCGTAGCGGGTCAGGGCATCTGCAGCGGTGGGGACGATCGGGGCGAAATCGGTATGGGCGATCCACTCCGCCCGCGTCGGCTTGCGGATGTAGTTGGAGACAGCGTTCAGCGTCAGGTAGACGATTTTCCGCGGATAGGGGGTGATGTTGCCGGCGGATCCGTGCACCAGGTTGCCGTGGAACAGCAGCAGGCCGCCTGGCTTGCCGGTCGGAGCGACAATGCCGCCCTGCTCGACAAGATCGGTCACGGTTTTCTCGTCCAGGGTCCAGAGTGGGTAGGATGTGGTAGTGGTGTCGTGACCGGCTTTGAGCACGCCGTGCGTGTGGCTGCGGGGCACCAGCATCAACGGGCCGTTGACCGACATCACCTCATCGAGGAAGACGGCGATGTTCATCGCCCGCGGTTCCGGCATGCCATCGTCGCGCGCCCAGGTGCCGTAGTCCTGGTGCCATTGCCAGACATCGCCAGTGAACGACGCTTTGGCGTTGATCTTGTACTGGTGCATGTAGACCGGCTCGCCAAACAACTGCTCGACCGGGTGGATCATGCGCGGGTGGCGGGCCAGCAGGCCGTGTGCTTCATTGTATAAATGCGCGGCGAACGCGGTGCGGGGCGCACCTGATTTCTCGCGCCAGACCTCGGGGCGCTGCTGCCGGTAGATCGCCTCCGCTTCCGACTTCAAGGCGGTGACTTCGGTTTCGCTGAAGGTTTCCGGCAGAAACAGATACCCCTCCTCGTGGAATTGGCGGACCTGGTCTTCTGTCAGCATGGGATTTCCTCCTCAGGCGGCTTTGGGTTGCCATTGTTCGGCGGTCAGACGGGATGCGGTGACCGCATGAAGACGGGCGCCGGCCTCGGCCTGGGCGGGGTCGCCGTCCAGGATATGGCGCAGGATCGCCGCGTGCTCCTGCCGCCAGACCCGCGCTGCATAATTGGGTTCGCGCAGAACCATCGCCATCGAACGCATCAGATGCGGCCACAGCGGGCCGGTCATTTCCTCGATCGCCGGGTTGCCGGACAGCCGATACAGACCGCGGTGGAAGTCGGTGTCCGCCCGAACCAGAATCGGGATGGGCGTTGTGCTGTCGAAACGCGATCCGGCTTCGAGTTGCTTGCTAAGGCCGTCGATTTCGACAGGATCGGTGGCTCCGGCGGCGGATCGCTGGGCGGCGAGACGGGCGGCAAGACCATCGACGGCCTCTCGCACCTGGTAGAGTTGCGTCACGCGAACCGGGTCGAGCGGTACCACGCGCAGGCCCTTGCGGCCAACGTCCTCCACCAGGCCCTGGCGTTTGAGCAGGTGCAAGGCGTGGCTGACCGGTTGGCGGGAAACACCGAGTGTGTCCGCGAGTTCAGTCTGGCGGATACGCTGGCCGGGCAGCAGCGTACCGTCGGCGATTGCCGCGAGAATTTGCTGGTAAGCGCGATCGATCAGGTTCTGGGTCGCTGGCAACGCCTGCAGCATGGAATTCGGAATTCCAAATTGAAGGCCGATACCTATCTCCCGGGCGGCGAAAGGTCAAGCGACGACGATTCCGGGCTACCAAACGGACAATCGGCCAAGTCGCGGGTGCGGGAGCCACCTTCGCCCCTTCGTGTCACGCCTTTCCTGGCCGCCGGGCCGCCAGCGCCGCGACCGCGCAAGATGCCAGGCGCGTGCGAACACTATCGGCCCGACTTGTCAGAATGATTGGCACGCTGGCGCCCAGCACGATGCCTGCGGCATCCGCCCCCCCCGAGAAGGTCATCTGCTTGGCCAACATGTTTCCGGCTTCCAGATTCGGGACGATGAGAATATCGGGGCAGCCGGCGACAGCGGACGCGATGCCTTTCTTGCGCGCCGCATCCGCGCTGATCGCATTGTCGAAGGCAAGCGGTCCGTCGAGCAATCCACCCTTGATCTGACCGCGATCGGCCATCTTGCAAAGCGCGGCGGCGTCGATTGTTGACTGCATCCTCGCGGTCACGGTTTCCACGGCGGCAAGCACCGCCACCTTGGGCGCCACGATGCCCAGCGCGATGGCGAGGTCGATCGCGTTCTGCACGATATCGACCTTGTCCCCCAGTTCCGGCGCGATATTGATGGCGCAATCGGACAGGATGAGCGGCTTGTCGGACGTCCCCAGCAGCATGACATAGGCGTGGCTGATACGGCGTTCAGTGCGCAGGCGGTTTTCTCGCCGCATCACTTCGTGCATCAATTCGTCAGTGTGCAGGCTGCCTTTCATCAGTGCCTGGACCTTGCCGTCGCGGGCGAGTGCCACGGCGACCTCGGCGGCGGCATGCGAGTGTTCGGTGCTGCAGATCGGGAAAGCCGAGAGATCGATCCGGCCTCAGCCGCGGCCGCCCGGATCTTCGCTTCCGGCCCGACCAGGACCGGAGCGATGAAACCTACTGCGGCTGCCTCCATCGCGCCCTGCAAGCTGTCTTTGTCGCACGGATGGACCACGGCGGTCGGCAGCGGGGGCACTCCGCCCGCTTGGGTCAGCAGGTGGTCGTAAGCCGCTCTGCGGACCAGCGACACCTGGGGCATCGCCATGCGCTCCCGCCGCACTTTCTCGGTGGGCGCCATGACCTCGGCGGTGCCAGAGATGACCTCCCTGCCGTTCTGGTTGGTGCAAACGCAGTCGAGGACGACGCGGGTCGTGTCAGCGTGCAGCTCACGCACCACGACCCTCGCCGTCAGCGTGTCGCCCGGTTTGACGGTGCGGCGAAAGTTCAAGTCCTGCGCGAGGTAGACCGTGCCGGCCCCAGGCAGCACTGTGCCCAGGACCGTGGAGAACATTGACCCGCCGAGCATGCCGTGGGCGATGATGCCGTGAAACTTGGTCGTATCGGCGTAAGCATGGTCGAGATGAGAAGGGTTCACATCCCCCGATACATTGGCGAACAGTTCAATATCGTCCTGGGTGAACGTGCGCACGATTTGCGCTGTGTCCCCGACCGCCAACTCGTCGAATGTGTGGTTTTCGATGATGTCCGCGGCCAGTAGGTCCGTCCCGGCGCGCGACAGGCTTTTGAGGTCCGCGGTACGGGAACGGCAGTCCAGAGTGTCCATGATTAGGGACCTGAATTTGGTGTGGATCGGGATCAAAATATGACGACCCGGATGCCCCGCACCCGGCGGATCTCTGAGCCAATTTCAATGAATGCAAATAGCGGGCTCACCGTTCCGAGGGATATCATTGTGGGTTTCAACTGTCGGTCGAGCTGCCCCGTAGGTTATTTATGTTATCCCAAGTAAACGACAAAAGGGTCTAAGTCTGCGCCCGGGAGAAACGTCAGTTTTATATCTTCGAAGTCGTGATAAATCAAGCGAAATTCGGACTGACGCCGGAAATACAGAGAAATTGAATACGGTTAACAACAGATTAACGCCGCTAAAGTCATGGTTCCCAATTCGGTTCGGACACCGCGCTTGCCTGAGGTTGGTTCCACCGACGATTAAGGTCGTTTTCCCAGCATTCTCAGCCGAATATGCGCACTGAGCAGCGAGGTTTTCCGACGCCCGCACCGATCCTGGCCTGGGCAATTCCTCACGCTCGGTTAATACTTTGCCGCTGACCACCGTCATACCAACGGCTTCTGGCCCCGAGACGGGTCATTGGCCCGCGTAATCCAGGCCGTCCGGTACGAGCCGGCGGGTGGCCCTAGCGGCTGGCCGAAACGGCGACCGGGGCGCTCACTGCGGCGACGATCTGGCGGGCCAGCGCCTGAGTGACGCACAAGTAACCAAGGTCGTTGTGGTGCAGGCCATCGGATGCGATGAACAGGCCGGGCTTGGCGCCCTGATCGGACCAGAAGTCCATCAGGTGGCTGCGGGAGAATATATTGGCGCCGGTCTCCTGCGCGACGTGGGCGAGCGAGTCCTCGAGGATAATGTGATCCACCGCCGCCAGCACCTTGGGCGAGCGCTGGTTGTCCATCAGAACCACGTCGATCCCGGCCTTGACCAGGCGGTCCACGCCCTCCTCGACCAGGCGATGGAATTCGGACGGGTCGGCATGGCGCATTGCACCGTTTGCGCCGACCTGCCAGATGACTAGTTGGGGGCGGACGGCGATCACGTCGTTGTCGAGCCGGGCCAGTTCCTCTGGCGCATCCTGACCGCCGATACCACGGTTGATCACAGCGAACTGCTCGGCGGGCAGCGCCTTGTTGAGTGCCGTCTGCAGGATCGCCGGATAGGTGTGTGCGGTATCGGACGCCATGACGCCTTGCGTGGAAGAGGAGCCGAGGGCGACGATCAGGCCCTCGCTTCCTGCCGCGACGGCGGCGTGAAGATGCGGCAAATAGAATTTGTCCATCGCCGGATCCGCCGGACAGGTTCCGGCCCGGGTGACTATCGGCGTCAGCAGCCCGGCGGCGCAGCATAGGAAGGCGAGAATTCGGCCGGGGCCGCAGCGTTTCGTCATGTTACGTTGTTTAACAAACAGCCGGCGCCTGTCCACCCCGTAATTCGGTTTCCTTCCGGGCTTTAATCCGTTGCGCCCTCGGCGTTGCGCCGCTTGCGGGCGGCGGCCGCATATTGACCTCGCGGACGCACGACCTGCGAATTGGGGCGCACCACCGTATCGTAGTAGTCGTCCCAATCCTCGGGTGTCAGTTGCCTGAGGTCAGGTACGATCTCGTAGTTATTAAGAGTAACGTCTTCATAGACGTGGCGCGGGATCGGCTGGACCTGCAGCAGAGGAAAATCCGGCTTGAAATCGATCGGCACATCGGTCTTGGTGAGCCGCAGGTTGGTGATCAGCGGGCCAAACCAGCGGTCGGTCTCGATGATCCCCTCGAACGGCTCCCACCCGCCACTGCGGGGCAAATTGGCCGGGGCCCGGACCAGCAAACTCCAACCGGGCGCGGTGCGGACGACCAGCCCCACCCAAAGTTGGATCAGACCGGGCTCCTGCAGCGCGCCGAGGAAGGGCGGGGAAAACTCCTTGATCTCGTCCGGGGCAATACCGTCGAAATAGTCGCGGAAGCCAGGGAACTGGACGGCGGAATTAAGCGGGAACCAGTCGCCGGCGCCCTCGAATGTCCACATGATGTCGTGGCCGTCCCATTGGACAGAGAAGCCGATCGGGGGGAACAGATAGTAGCCGAAGGCGGCGGCAGTGGTGGCGGCTTCACAATAACGGAAGGCGCGGGTCGGGAGGGAGCCGGCGGCGGACCGATCAGCGCGTTGCGGCATCCGAGCGGTTGGGATCATGCGGTGGAAGGTGACCAGCTTGGGTTTGGCGGTCGGCTTGCCATCGGTCGCGTCGGACGGGCTTGAGTTGTTCACGGCGACGGATCCTATGGGGCTGCGAATAACCAAACAAACCGGCCTCTAGGGGCTCGGCCTGCGATCGTTTGCGCGATGTGCCATCCTTTTTGCCGCATTCAGCGTGGGTTTGCCAGGGTCGGGGCAAAGCCGCCCAGGCAGACCTTGGATGCGTCGACGATGGCGAGGGTCGGAGCGAAGCCACCCAAGCGAACCTTGGAGGCGTCGGCCGTGGCAAGGGTCGGAGCGAACCCACCCAGGCGAACCTTCGATGCGTCAACCGTGGCCAGAGTCGGAGCGAAGCCACCCAGGCGGACCTTGGAGGCGTCGACCGTGGCCAGGGTCGGAGCGAAGCCACCCATGCGGACCTTGGAGGCGTCGACGGTGGCCAGGGTCGGGGCAAAGCCACCCAAGCGAACCTTGCAGGCATCGGCCGTCGCAAGTGTCGGAGCGAAGCCACCCAAGCGAACCTTGGAGGCGTCGGCCGTGGCAAGTGTCGGGAGAGAAGCCACCCAAGCGAACCTTGGAGGCGTCGGCCGTCGCAAATGTCGGGGCGAAGCCGCCCATGCGGACCTTCGAGGTGTCAACCGTGGACAGGGTCGGAGCGAACCCACCTAGGCGAACCTTCGATGCGTCAACGATGGCAAGCGTTGGGGAAAAGCCAGCCATGCGGACCTTCGAGGCGTCAACCATGGACAGCGTCGGGGCGAAGCCCCCCAAGCGAACCTTGGAGGTGTCGGCAGTGGAAAGGGTCGGAGCGAAACCACCCATGCGGACCTTCGAGGTGTCAACCGTGGACAGGGTCGGAGCGAACCCACCTAGGCGAACCTTCGATGCGTCAACGATGACAAGTGTTGGGGAAAAGCCACCCATGCGGACCTTCGAGGCGTCAACCGTGGACAGCGTCGGGGCGAAGCCCCCCATGCGAACCTTGGAGGTGTCGGCAGTGGAAAGGGTCGGAGCGAAACCACCCATGCGAACCTTCGACACATCAACCGTGGCTAGTGTCGGAGCGAAACCACCCATACGAACCTTGCCAGCGTCGATCGAGGAAACGAGGGCGGAGAAGGTGATGAAAGTGGACATTGGCGGACCTTTCTTTGACTGCTTTCTGGATGTCTGAACGGGCTGCAGGAGATCGTTTGCGGCCAGTTGATGGAGACATATTCACAGGATGAGAATCTATTATCGTTTTTTTGACGTTATCTTGACGTCAAATCGTCGGATCTTTGGCCTAATGAACCAAAATATATTCGGATCGCACATTTAACCTTCGTCTACCGTTGTACTAGCGCGTTCGACTGAATATTTGGGATAAGTATCGCAGGACGAAATGTCAGATGCTTAATGGGATAGTACGCAATGGCTCTTGCACCGATTATCGCGCAAAAAGAAACTCGGCCACCCCAGGTGGCCGAGTCCCAAAATTAACCAGCGTTAACGGGATTAATTCAGGCGGCGGTGCCGCCAATCGTCAAACCGGAAAGTTTTAGCGTGGGCTGCCCGACGCCCACTGGCACCCCCTGTCCGCTCTTGCCGCATGTCCCGATGCCAGGGTCCAGCGCCATATCGTTTCCGATCATCTGAACCTTGCTCAGTGAATCAGGTCCATTGCCGATTAAGGTCGCTCCTTTTACCGGCGCTGTGACCTTCCCGTCCTCGATGAGATAGGCCTCGCTCGCGGAAAAGACGAATTTCCCAGACGTGATATCCACTTGACCGCCGCCAAAGTTAACGGCGTAAAGGCCACGCTTGACCGATGCGATCATCTCGGCCGGCGTATGCGACCCACCAAGCATCACCGTGTTCGTCATCCGCGGCATAGGTGCATGGGCATAGGACTGCCGCCGTCCATTCCCCGTCGCCCGCATGCCCATTAGCCTCGCATTCAGCCGATCTTGCAGGTATCCGACCAGAATCCCGTCCTCGATCAGTACCGTCCGATTGGACGGCGTGCCCTCGTCATCGACCGTTAAACTGCCACGACGATCGGGCATCGTGCCGTCGTCAACCACGGTAACGCCAGGCGAGGCGATCCGCTTGCCCATCAGGTCGGCGAACGCAGAGGTCTTCTTGCGGTTGAAATCGCCCTCCAGCCCATGGCCGATCGCCTCGTGCAGCAAGATCCCCGGCCACCCGGACCCTAGCACGACTGGCATTTCGCCGGCGGGCGCCGGGCGGCTGTCCAGGTTCACCAGGGCCTGACGCAACGCCTCATCGACCGCGCCCCGCCAAGTGGTTTCCTGCGTGACAAAATCATAAGCAAAGCGGCCGCCGGTGCCGTGACTGCCGGTTTCACGCCGTCCGCCTTGCTCCACCACCAGCGATACATTCAGCCTGACCAGTGGCCGAAGGTCGGCGACCCGCGTACCGTCTGGCCGCAGGATCTGCACCGCCTGCCACTCGCCGCTGAGCGACGCCATCACCTGCTTGACACGCGGATCCTTGCCGCGGGCATAGGCATCGATCTCGCCCAGCAGTGAGGTGCGCGATGAAAAATCCATCAACCGCAGCGGGTTGGCGTCGGAATATAGCCGAGCATTGGTCGCGCGCGGCGGCTCCGCCACCGTACCAGAATGGCTCGCGGCAATCGTTGACACAGTTGCTGCCGCCCGACGTAGCGCCTCCTCGGAGATTTCGCCGGAATGGGCATAGCCTGTTGCTTCGCCCGCGACGGCGCGCAGGCCAAACCCCATTCCGGAATCGAAATTGGCTGAGCGGATATTGCCATCATCCAGGCTGATGGATTCGCTTTCGCGGTATTCCAGGAAAAGCTCCCCATCGTCGCTACCGCTCAGAGCCTGATCAACAATATGGGCCGGCCGCCGCCCGGTCCAGTGCAGCGTCCGCTCGCTCAAAAAACAGCTTATCGGTGGCGGCGATGGCGCTCATGGCAGCAATTCCTTCAATGTTGTGACTACACAGATGGTATGTCCACCCTGCGTTGACCACCAGACCATTTACCGGGGGCTGTGCAAGCTGATGTTCCACCCAGGGCGATCATCCTCCAGAACGGCACCACCGCTCGGTCTGCTTCGCGCTCCGAGCGTTTGGCAGCGTAATCCGCGCAGCCGTATTCTGGCCGGCCGCTCACTGGGAGCTGGTCGCCGTGGGCCCGCAACGGTCGCGCGAGGCATGGACAGGCCGACGCCGGCACCCGAGTAACGCGTGAAAGCGAGCCATCGAGCCGCGTGAAAGGTTCGAAAACCCAGTCCAGCTCAGTGTCGGAAATACCAATTCGGTCTCGGATGAACCCAGCAGTGATCGTGACAGAGCCGCCAGCTTGGCGATAACGGCAATCGAGACAAGCTGTGAACGGCCTGGATGACGCTGCGGGCATCGCCACGCAGGTCGCGGCCGGCGAAGCTGGCCCCGCCGAAGACGGCCGAGCCGTATCCGATCCGCGCCCATCAACCCTCGCGATGCCCTAAACATCAGGAAGTGCCCTGCGGGCCGGATCAACAATACCCAGGCCGAACGGGATGGCGTCGAACACGGTCTCCAGCGAGACCGTGCGCAGGTCATTCATGGTCGTGGTTTCAAGAACCGGCTGTCTCTCGATCCACGGGCGGGGCGCGTTGGACAGGCGATGCACCAGGACCAGCATGACGGTCAGCAGGATGACCGCCCCACATTGGTGCAGGGTCGCGACGGAAACCGGCACCACCAGCAGCAAGGTGGTTACGCCCAGGAGATACTGGCCAAGCACCGCGACGATGAGGCAGGCCATCAACGGGCGGGGCAGGCCGGCGCGCCAGCCCGCTGCCGCGAGTGCGGACACGAGGATCAAGGTGATCGTCGCCAGCATGCGATGGTCGAACTGCACCGCAGCAACGTTCTCGGTCAAAGTTGCGGATCAGCGGATTCAGCATCGTGTAGCCGTCCGGCACCATGCTGGCCTTCCATCAGCGGGAACGTATTATAGGTCGAGGCCGGCGTGCAGCCCAGCGGTGAAACCACCGGCTATGATGGTCAGGCTGACCATCACCAGAGTGGCGATCGCCAAACCACGCAGCAGCCGCGAAACCGGCACCCGATGGCGGAGTGGATACAGCGCTGACAATCCGGTCCAGATGATCGCGGCATACAGCGTCAAGGCCAGCGCCAGATGGATGACCAGGCGATAGGGGGAAACGGCGGTGGTGTCAGGCGCGAAGCCGGAAGCCACCATGAACCAGCCGACCGCGCCTTGCAGGCCGCCAAGGATGAACAGCAGGCCCAGGCGCGGCATCATACGGCGCTCGATCCGCGCGGTGGCCCAGAGGAGAAGCATCGGCAACAGGAAGACGACGCCGATCAGCCGGCCCCACAGGCGGTGCGTCCACTCCAGCCAGAATATGTGCTTGAATCCGTCAAGGCCGAAGCCGTCGTTCACCAGTGTGTACTGTGGGATCTTTTGATACAGGGCGAACAGGCGGTGCCATTCGGCGTCGCTCGTGGGCGGCAGCGTCCCCATCAGCGGCGCCCATTCCATGATCGAGAGGCCGGACCCGGTCAGCCTCGTGACCCCTCCCAGCACGATCATCACCATGATCATCGCCGCGACGGTGAACAGCCAGATGGCAACGAGGCGACGGCTCTGGCGCGTCGCGGCACGATCCATGCGGGAGGCATCCGGGAAATCATGAACGTCAAAGGGCATCGCCGGAATATAGAGAACACGCCGGCATTTAAGAAGCATTGATCCGCACCGTGGGGTGACGCCCCTTGCCGCCGTGGGCGAGGCAACAGGCGCTCAGTCCCCCGCGACTTCGGTTACCAGCCGAGCGGCCTCGGCGCCGCGGACCTTGGCGATGTCGTCCTGGTATTTCAGCAGCACGCCCAGGGTCTCGTCGACGTCACCGGCGGTCAGCTCGGTCTTGTTAAGGTAGGTCAGCGCCTGCGCCCAGTCGATCGTCTCGGCCACGCCGGGAAGTTTGAACAGCTCCTCGCCCCGCAGGCGCTGCACGAAGCCGACAACCTGTTCCGCCAGTTTTTCCGGAACGCCGGGGGCCTTGGCGGCCAGGATCGCGCGTTCGCGGGCGGCGTCGGGGTAGTCGACCCAGTGATACAGGCAACGGCGGCGGATCGCGTCATGGACCTCTCGCGTCCGGTTTGACGTCAGAATCACCACCGGGCGGGTCTGCTGCTCGGACGGTGCCGAATTCCGGCACGGTGATCTGGAAGTCGGCCAGCAGTTCCAGCAGGAACGCCTCGAACGGTTCATCCGCGCGGTCGAGTTCGTCGATCAGCAGCACCGCTGGCGGCAGGTCCGGGTCGATCGCCGACAGCAGCGGGCCGGGCCTGGAGGAACTCCCGCGTATAGATGTCACGGGACAGTTCGTCGCGGTCGGTTTGGCCGGCCGCCTCGGCAAGCCGGATGGCCATCAATTGGCGCGCGTGGTCCCATTCGTAGGCAGCGGCGGACAGGTCCATGCCGTCATAGCATTGCAAGCGGACCAGTCGGCGGTTCAGGCCGGCGGCGAGCACCTTGGAGATTTCGGTCTTGCCGGTGCCGGGCTCGCCTTCCAGAAACAGCGGGCGCTGCATCACCAGCGCCAGGTGCACGGTGGTCGCCAGTTCCAGATCGGCGATGTAGCCGTTGTCCGGAGAGCAGCTTCGCGGTGTCGGCGACCGTCGCGGGGAGCGCCGTCACTACAGCATGCTTCCCAGCATCAGCAGCACCATGAGGACAAACACGGCGCCGCCGATCCAGGCGGCGAGCGGCAAGGCCAAACGGCTCACGCGGGATCAGCGACCAGACCGAGATCGCCGACGCGGTGGCAATTCGGTCGTTGTGCCGGCCGTTACGGGCGCGCCCGGCGACATCGCCTGCACCTGACTGCTGAAGCGGTCGAAGAACTGATCGGCCATCTGCTTTGCGGTGGCGTCGATCAGCCGGGCGCCAAGCTGTGCCAGCTTGCCGCCGACCTGGGCGTTGACTTGGTAGCGCAGCAACGTGTCGGCCCCGTCGTCCGTCAGCGCAACATTCGCGCCGCCTTTGGCGAAGCCGGCAGCGCCGCCCTGCCCCTCGCCGCTGATGCGGTAGCCGTTGGGCGGATCGATATCGGTCAGTTGCACTTTGCCGGTGAATCTGGCCGAGATCGGACCGACCTTCACCGCGGCGGTCGCCCGCATCTGGTCGTCGCCCAGTTTCTCCAGGCTCTCGCAGCCGGGAATACTGACTTTCAGCACCTCCGGATCGTTGAGGGCTTCCCATACGGTTTGCCGCGGGGCCGGAATGCGCCGCTCGCCCGTCATGTCCATTGAGAATACTACCCCTTGTTCAGCGCGGCGGACGTTACCGGCAGGGTCCAAGGCATGCAACAGACCCGCCCTACACTGAGGGCTAGGCGGAACAACGCGCCGCTGTCTTCTGCGTTCCCGCCGCGCGTCATCCAACGCAGAGCGGCAATTTGTGCCCATCGATGCCGAAGTGCCGGCATCAAATGCCGCCTCCGGTCGGCAGAATCTTCATCTTTTCAATCCCCTTGCAATGGCCCAGGTCGTGCATCACGCGACCGGCCAGTCATCGACAGAGGAGAGCGGTAGGTGATCAATTCCGTAGTCGGGCAAAACCTGCCATGGGTGCAGCTCGCTGCTTTCCTGTCGCCGCCCGTCGCACAGTCTGCCCAGAGTGATGGGTCAACGTTCAACAACGTGGGCACAAGAGCCGCCGACGCATCGGTGGTGAGCCCGGTTACCGGCAGTACATCGGCGGCTTTATCGAGCGACATAAGTTTAACGTTGCTCATGTTAGGCAGTGGTTCGGCCACAGGCAGTGGCTCGCCAACCGGAACCGGTCTGTCCGGCGGTAGCGGCCCGGCAGCACAGACAGTCGGGTCACCGGATGACACCCCGACGCAGAGCGCAACAGGCCTCGAATCGATGCTGGCGAGCCTGCAGTCACTGATGGCCACCCTGACTGGCGGCGCATCCGCTGCCAGCAGCGGCACGTCGCCCGCCGCCAATTCAATATTCCAGGACCTTGACGGTGTGCTTTCGAATGTGGGGACGCTCGTGGCTTCGACGAATGGGCCACAGGCGACGCCATCGGCCGCCAATGGCACATCCAGCGCCCCACCAAGCGGCGGCAACGACATCACGAACACCGGCTCGGTAGACTATGCAAGCTGGGGGGACGGGCCGGCAGGAGCCGGCGGCGGGTGGTTGCAGCAGTTTGCCACGACGGCTTATGAACGGGGGACCACGTCAGGGGTAAATACCGCGTCGGCAGCGTTGCTGCAGGGCATCAGCGTCTAGGCGCCGTCGCCCTCGCTTGACGCCCACGGCCGTCCGCTCGGTCCGTCGCTGCGAGGAGCGGTAGCGTCGTATCGTTCCGGCCCGGGTACGCGGGTCGCGGATTGCCCGCCCCAACCCTGACGCGTCGACAGAGCCGCATGCGATTGTGTCACATCAGGAAGCCGGATGCTGCGTCGGATGCCGTCGCTGCATCAAATGGAGTAAATGCACGCGCGCGGCGAATGCACTCATCATGCGCGTTGCGGCCTCGTGGAACATCCCGTTCGCCACGTGCTCAAGCAAATGGCTCTTGAACTCAAAGTCTATGACGAAGTCGACGTGGGTCCCGTCGTTCATCGGCGTGAACGTCCACGAATTGTCCAGATGCTGCAGCGGCCCTTCGAGCGCGTGCACCCGGACCTGTCGCGGCCGGTCCAATGTGACTTGGCTAGTGAAGCTTTCCTGGAAAGGACCGAACCCGATGACGAGATCGGCGATGATCTCCCGCTGATCCTCGCGCTGGATGTGCGCGCCGCCGCACCAGGGGACGAACAAGGGATAGTCTTTCACGTCAGCCACGACCGCGAAAAGCTCGTCAGCACCGTACGCGAGCGTCGCCTGCTCCTCGTGACGCGGCATGCCGTATCTCCCGCTTTGGATGCACTATGTCTTCGTGTGCAGTGCACTGCTGATTGTCTTTCTCCGCCGCAAGATGCGAAGAACTTCGAGGCCTGCACGATAGAGCGCGGGTATCGTCGGTGCAAACGCGACATTGCTGAACAGTGCGCCCGCCCGGCAACTCCGCTAACTCGGTGACCAAGCCATGCGAGAAAACCAAGGCATAGGGTTCCACCGTCCGCCCGATGCGCGATCTCACCCGGAACGGTGTTCGCGTGCCGTTGATTCGCCACATGGCTCTCCGTAATTTGTCCGGGTAAACACAAGCTCGTTTTTGGGTCTCCCGCGTTATGAGTGATCTGTTCGCACCCGACGGCGGCTGGCGTGTCCGTATCCTGGACCTGTCCGGCGGCGCGCAGGACAACATCACCGAGGAAATCGGCGGTTTTGATACACTTATGCATGCGAATGCCTTCGCCCGCCGCTACGTCCGCGATTCGGTGGAGCGATGCCGGGTTCAGGGCATGTCGTCGAAAGACGTGCTGGAAGCCTGGTTCGCATTCGGCGAAGACGCCATCGTCATCGACGCCGGTGACGGCGGTTGGAAAAGCGCCACCGAGCTCGGCGATTTCGTCGACACCCGAGCGGCTCCGGAAGATCGCGACTGGCGATCCCTCGATCCCCGCCGGGACGACTTCGAACCCGCCGAGGAAGATGAATGATCCGCGTTCGGTTTGCCCCGACACCGTCCGGCAGTTTGTTCATCAGCGGCGCCCGTGTGGCGCTGGCCAACGACCTGTTCGCGCGCCGGGGCGGGGGCGAAATGCTGTTGCGGCTGGACGACCTGGATCAGGAACGCTCCCACCCCGCCGCCAGCAATCAGATAAAGGAGGACCTTCGCTGGTTCGGGATCGAGTGGCACGAAACGTTCCGCCAATCCGAGCGGCTGGGCCGCTACCAGGAGACGATCGAGCGCCTGAAGCGCGACAAGCTCATTTATCCCTGCTTCGAGTCCGCTGAAGAACTGAAGGCCAAGCAGGAATTCCGGCGCAAGCGCAACCAATCTCCGATCTACGATCGCGCCATGCTTTCGCTTACCGACAAGCAGCGCCAGGACGCCGAGGCCGGCGGCAAGCGACCCCACTGGCGGTTCAAACTATCCGGCCGCACGCTGCACTGGAGCGATCTGATCCTGGGTCCCCGGCACGCCGCTCTGTCCGCCGTTTCCGATCCCATCCTAGCGCGCAGCGACGACTTCTTCGACGCCAATCCTGGCCAGCGTCGTCGACGACATCGCCTACGGCACAACACACATCATCCGTGGCGAAGACAACGCCGGCAGCACCGCCGTGCAGCTCGAGCTGTTCGAGATTCTGGGCGATCTGAGAAAACCTGTCCGTTTCGGCCACCTGCCCGCGCTCAGCGACGGTGGTTCAGTGGCTCCCGGCGGACGAAAAGCGGGGCACCTGACGCTGCGGACCCTGTGCAACGACGGGGTCGAGCCGACCGCCCTCGCCGCCTGCATGATCGCGGCTGCGAACCAGCCCATGCCGCTAGAAGACCTGGCTCGGCGGTTTGAACTGACCGATCTCGCGGCTTCCCGCTTCGATACCGGCAAAATGCTCGCGCTTAACCGGCAGGCCCTCGGAGAGCTGGATTTCGCTGCGGTCACCGATCGTTTGCCCGTTGGCTCCACCGAGGCGTTCTGGATGGCCGTGCGTGGCAATCTGGACCTGTTACGCGAGGCCCGCGGTTGGTGGGACGTGGTCGCCGGCACCATCGTTCCGCCCGTGATCGATGATGGGCGAGATTTGCTCCTCACAGCCGGCGGCTTGCTTCCCGCGGAGCCCTGGGACAACACGGTGTGGACGACCTGGATTAATGCATTGGAAAGGGCAACCGGACGCAGCGGCGAGGCATTGCTGACACCGTTGCGTCTGGCATTGACCGGCGAAGACAGCGGCCCTGATCTCGCCGATCTGCTGCCCCTGATCGGGCGACCGCGAGCCGCGAGCCGGCTGGCAATTGCCGCGGTGTGAGCGGCCTCCGTCACCCTTGAAGCGCGACAATTCATGGACGGGCCCGGCCAAGGGGTGGTTTCCGTCGGCATCCGCATAGTGTAGCTATCATGTTGCACCCGCGAAATTCCCCTCGCTACATTATCATGTCGGATTATCGACCAGGAGAGCAACGGATGCCGAGGATCGTACCCGTCCCAGTCTTTGACTGCATCGTATTCGGCGCCACCGGTGACCTGACCCTGCGAAAATTGTTGCCGGCACTTTACTACCGCTTTCGAGACGGCCAGATGCCCCCGGAGTCCCGGATCATCGGTGCCGCCCGATCCAAGCTTTCGGACGACGACTACCGTGACCGTGCCGCCAAGGCGTTGGCAAAGCACGTCGCCCAAGCCGACCAGGATCAGCAGACGATTCACCGATTCCTCGGGCAACTGCGTTACGTTGCGATCGACGCAACCGCCGCAGATGCGGACTGGAGCCGCTTCGACCCTGTGCTGGACAAGTCCCGCGTTCGCGTCTTCTACTTCGCTACATCTCCCGACCTTTACGGCCCTGTCTGCCAGGCTCTCGGTGCCAACGGGATGGTCACGGAAAACTCCCGCGTCGTGCTGGAAAAGCCGATCGGGCACGATGCGGCCTCTGCTCACGCCATCATCGAAGACGTCGGGAAAGTCTTCAGCGAGCCCCAGACCTTCCGGATCGATCACTATCTGGGCAAGGAGACGGTGCAGAACCTGATGGCACTGCGCTTTGCCAACACGATTTTCGAACGTCTGTGGACAGCTGACGTGATTGACCACGTGCAGATCACGGTCGCCGAAACCGTCGGGCTGGAGGGCCGTGGCGGCTACTACGACAAGTCCGGCGCGATGCGCGACATGTTGCAGAACCATATGTTGCAACTGCTCTGCCTGATCGCGATGGACCCGCCTGTGTCGCTCCAGGCCGATCGGGTGCGCGACGAAAAATTGAAGGTGCTACGCGCGCTGAAGCCGATGGATCCGCACGAGGTCGCACACCAGACCGTGCGCGGCCAGTACACCGCGGGCGCGATCGACGGCAAGCCGGTTCCAGGCTACTCGACGGATCTGGGCGCGGACGAGGTGTCCACCACCGAGAGTTTCGTTGCCTTGAAAGCCGAGGTCTGCTCCTGGCGTTGGGCCGGCGTGCCGTTCTACCTGCGCACCGGCAAGCGGCTGCCCTCGAAGGTGTCCGAAATCGTCATCCAATTCCGCGCCCAACCGTTTTCCATCTTCCCGCCCGATGCGGCGGAGTGGCGCCCGAACACGCTCATCATCCGCCTGCAGCCGGAAGAAGGCATGCGATTGGAGATGATGACCAAGGATCCGGGTCCCGGCAGTTTGCGGCTGTCCCCCACCGGCCTCGACATCAGCTTCGAGAAAACGTTCGGAAAACGCTTCCCTGACGCGTACGAGCGGCTGTTGATGGACACCGTCCGTGGCGACCCGACCTTGTTCATGCGCCGCGATGAGGTCGAGGCCGCCTGGGCCTGGGTCGAGCCAATTCTGGAGGCATGGGCGGCGAGGCCGGACCACCCGCGCCCGTATCCTGCGGGAAGCTGGGGGCCGACGGCCGCGATCGCGTTGATCGAGCGTGATGGACGGACCTGGCATGAGGAGATAGAATAGGGGTGATCGTACGCTAGACTTTGCCGGCCTAAGGGGTCCGCGGCGTATCGGCCGAAGCTTATCAGCATCACGCCGCCCCCCTATCGTCACCAAGATGAACCCCGTGGGCATTTCATCGCTCCACTTTGCGTTAGTCTACCCCGAAGGGGCGATGCGATCGCTGAGGGTTGCGGAGACGCAATGGCCACCGATGACCGCGACACCGCGGAGCCCGGGCACCGGCTGTATGAAGAATTGGCGGACGAAATCGTGCGCCAGATCGCCACAAACGTGCTTCGGCCGGGCGACCGTCTGCCCTCGATAAGGCAGACCTGCAAGGCTCGCCACCATAGCCCCTCCACGGTGTTCCAGGCGTACTACCTCCTCGAGAACCGTGGGCTGATCCGCGCCGTCCCGCGTTCCGGCTATTTCGTCAGTCCGCCTTCCAGCGCTTTGGCGCCCGAACCCGAAACTTCAATGCCGCCCGAAGGCGCGCACCAGGTCGAGATCACGGACCTGGTTTACGAGATCCTGAGTTCGGTCAGGTCCCCCCAATTTCGTTCCGCTTGGGTCGGCATTTCCTAGCCCGCTGCTGTTTCCTCGCGACGACCTGCGGCGATCGCTATCATCCACCGCGCGCAAGCTCGACGCGTGGAGCCCACTCGACGATCTGCCACCGGGCAACCAGCGGCTGCGGCGACAGATCGGCAAGCGCTATATGATGCAAGGGCTCGAGGTCAGCGCCGACGAAATCGTGCTCACGCACGGCGGTTTGGACGCGCTGAATTTGTGCCTGGACGCCGTGACGCGGCCTGGCGACGCAGTGGTTGTCGAGAGTCCCTGTTTCTACGCGGCCTTGCAGACGATCGAACGGCTCGGGCTCAGGGCCACCGAGGTGCCAACGCATCCGCGTGAGGGGGTGGACCTTCTCGCCTTGGCCCACGTCCTGGAAACACAACAGCCCAAGGCATGCTGGCTGATGACCAACTTCCAGAATCCGCTTGGCTGCTCGCTGCCTCGCGAGAAAAGAAAGAGAACTGGTCGACTGCTGTCGCACGAAACGCCCCTGATCGAGGACGACGTGTACGGCGAGTTGTACCACGGCACCGAGCCATCGTCGTCGGCCAAGACCTTCGATCGGCAGGGCCTGGTCATGCACTGTTCCTCATTCTCCAAGACGCTGGCACCGGGCTATCGCGTCGGATGGGCGGCGGCCGGTCGATTCGCCCATAACGTGCGGCGGTTGAAGCTGATGACCAGCCTGTCGGGCTCGATCCCGACCCAGGCCGCCGTGGCTGATTATTTACAGCAAGGTAGCTACGACCGGCATCTGCGTAGTTTGCGGCAGGCGCTAAAGCGGCAGAAGGAGACCATGGTCGCTTCTGTTACGCGGCATTTCCCAGCCGACATCAGGCTCACGCGGCCGGACGGCGGTTACTTCATCTGGGTCGACATGCCCTGGGACGCGGCGGATGCGCTCACCGTGTACAGGGCGGCACTGTCCAACCGTATCAGCGTCGCGCCGGGACCGATGTTCTCCAACCACGGCGGGTTCCGCAACTGCCTGCGGCTCAATTTCGGCCATCCATGGACGCCCCAGGCGGAACAGGCAATTGCCACGCTAGGCCGACTCGTGGGCCGGCAATCCACGGCGAGGCCGACAGCACGGCAGGAACAGCCCTGACAGCCATCTGATGCGGTCGTATTTTCGTTGTTCCGATGCTGGTGGTGGCGATGGCGTCGGTTCAAAAATGCCTCGGTCTGGACTGAGTTTTACCAGGGGAGACCCAAATGAACTGGCTGCAAACGTGCATTTTTGCCCATGGCTGAAGGTCCACGAAAGAAAAATGACATGGATCTTTTTTGTCCAGGGGCGCCAGCAAAAATAAGGTTCATCGCGCTGCTGCACCGGCTGGGCATGGAGCATCGCAAGCCGAAAGCGGTGTCGTCCAGGCTGGACCCTGACAAGCAGGCGAGAATCTGCTGAACCACATTGGTGATGATGAAGCGGTGCTGTTTGGCGATGCGGTGCATCCGACGCACGCGGTGCGGCCGGTCGGATGCTGGGCGCCGAAAGACACGCCGGTTGCCGTGGAACAGACCAGCGGGCGGCAGCGCCTGAACATTCACGGTGCGATTGATCTCGAGACCGGCAGAACCCGTATGATCGAGGCGGCAACGGTGAATGCGATCAGCATGATCATGTTGCTGCGGGCGATCGAGGCGATGTATCCCGGCAAGCGGTTGATCCATCTGTTCGTGGACAATGCTCGCTACCACCACGCCAAGCTGGTGCAGGCTTGGTTGTCGCGATCGGGGTGCCGGATCAAGCTCCACTTCATCCCCGCCTATTGCCCACATCTGGATCCCGCCGAGCGGCTATGGGGCCTGATGCACAAGCATGTCACCCACAATCGATGTCATGCGACATTCGTCGACTTCAAAGCGGCGATCCTAACGTTCTTGCGCGAGGAGGTGCCCAGAAAATGGGACATCTATTGTGATCAGGTAACAGATAACTTCCGTATTATCTCGGCCAAGGATTTTCGGGTTCTGACCTGAGCGGGTATAGAATCCCGAGTCGCTCATATTGCCGGATACAACCGCTTCAGTTTTACGCGGGCGTCAGCGGTGGTGAAGTGCCAATTGGTTTTGACAGGTTTCTTGTTTCGGCTGTCCTCCCAGGCGGCAACCTCCTCGACCAGGGTCGGCTTGTCGGGGATCAGCCGATCGAGACACTGACCCGACAGCGCGCTGAGTTCAAATTCGGCCATGTCCAGCCAACTGCCGTGCTTTGGCGTGTAGTGCCACTCGAACCTCTCGACGAGCCGACGTGCCTCCGGGGCGGGAAAAGCTTCGTAGAGTGATGCTGGTTTGTGGGTGTTGAGATTGTCCTGCACGGGCACGATCTTCTTCGCCTTCGGAAGTGCGTGCCGGACAAATCCTTGAGGACCTGGGCGTAGTCCACGCCGGTGTGGCGATCGGTGACCTCGACATGGCGCCAGCCTTGAGCGGCGCAAACATCATGAACAGATTGGCGGTTCCGTTCCGCTCGTGCTCGTAGTCGTGCCGTGCAGGGTGTCCTGGCGTGGCCGCGATAGGCACCCGCGTTTCGGTGATAAGTTGCTTCGACGTCTCGTCCAGGCAGACCAGCGGACACTCCGGATCGTGCGGTCGTTGGTAAACCTCCAGCACATCCTCCATGCCGGCTACGAACGCGGCGTTGGCATCTGGCGGGATGCCCCATTGCTTTTGCAGATGCGGCTTGAGAAGGTTTTCCTAAGAAACAACCGCTTGGATGGGGTCAGGCGGCACTGCGGTCAGGGCGAACCCGAGCGACTTTGCCCGTCGTTGCAGATTGTGCAGCACCCGCTGCCGGTAGCGGTCTTCGTAGTATGTTGCCCCGGGATCGGCATAGGACATCCCGTGCCGAAGCGTGTTGTAGAACAGGACGGCGATTTTGCGTGCAGTGGCGGTGATTGCCTTCGCTTTCCCGACGCGCGCCGACAGGCGGCGGTAGAACGCACCCAGGGCGGTGTCGGTTCGGCCGACCGTGCCGGCGGCGAGCCGTAACAAGGACGCGGCGCGGTTGCTGGTGCGCCGCGTCTTCGACGACAGCACCTTCCCGCCGGAAATTTTGTTGTGCGGCGCAAGCGCCAGCCATGACGTGAAGTGCTTTGCGCTGGGCCAAGCCGCCAGATTGGTCCCGCACTCCCCTACCAGCTTCAGCGCGACGGACGGCCCGATACCGGCAATCTGGGTCAGGTCCACCCCGAGAATGGCGTGCAGGGCGGCACGGGCATCGAACGCGGGGGCATTGGGCTGGCGTGTCCGCCGCCTGACGGGAAGCAACTTGGCGGCGGGCGGCGCGGCGTTCTTCTTCAGCCGCTTCAGGATTGCCTCGATCTGTTTGTCGCAGGCGGTCACCTTGGTCTGATAGACATCGTACAGTTCGAGCGCCTGGGTCAAAGCGAAGACGTGCTCCTCGCGGTAGTTGCCAACCAGCGCCTGACACACCGTCTCGACGGAGGCATGGCACCGCCGGTCACGGTGGGTAGCCAGGACGTTCGGGTCTCGCTCGCCCGCCACGATCGCGCGAATGATGGCCATGCCGGTCAGGCCAGTGACGTCGGTGACGACATGATGCAGTTGCAGGTTCATCTGCATCATCGCCTTTTGCATGTGCTGGATGTGCGCCGCCGCATAGTCCAGCAGCCGCTCCCGCTGCCGCAGATAGGCACGCAGCCCGGCTATTTCGGCCTGAGGCCGGAAGCTGGCACGCAACAAGCCGTATTCGTGCAGGCGTTGCAGCCATTGCGCGTCGCTCACATCGGTCTTCCGCCCAGGCACGTGCTTGGCGTCTCGAGCGTTGACCACCATCACCTCGAAGCCGCGCTGTTCCAGGATCTCGAACACCGGAATCCAGTAAACGCCGGTTGACTCCATGACCACGGTCCTGATCCCACACCCCGCGAACCAATCGGCCAGCCGGTAAAGATCATCGGTAAACGTGCGGAACGTGTGAACCGGCTCCTTGTCCCGGTTGGGACCGACGGCCGCGACATGGATCGTGGCGCCGATATCGATCGCCGCCGCAGCTGGATTGACGGTGGAGAAATCCCGCGATTTGCGGGATCGCTTCGTTTGGCTCATGTCAGATGCCCTCCTGAAAAAAAGCAGGGGCTGGGCCACGGAGAAAGATCAATTTCCTAATCGGGATCGCCCACAGGCGTCACCACTCGCAAGTCCGCAACAGCCCATGGGCCACGTTTTTTTACGGGGTCAAATCCACCAAAAATCCTTCGGCCGCTCCCCTCCGGGTCAGGATAGCGCGACCCGTTTCTACCGCCATAGGCGGACCACCGATCCGAGCTCGTTTTTTAGCGTCCGCCCGATCGTGTTGTCGCTGGCGCGGTCAACGATCTTCAGTTCCACGACCTGCTCTTCCAGCAGTTGCAACGTCCACCGCTTGCGACCCTTGGGGGGTTTGGAACAGGCCAAGGCGATCAGCTTCGCTTCGGCGGCGCCGTCAAAGATGCGCGGTCTCATTGCGGAGTAAGCGAGTCAGAGATTTGCCGCAAAATCACGTTCTGACGGAGCCAATTCGTGGCCGCCAAAGAGACCGCCTTAAAGGAGTATGTCGTGAAGCTCAGTGCGGCAGAGCGAGAGCAACTTGACAGCTTGATCCGTACCGGCAAGCACCTGGCGCAAAGCTGATGAAAGCACGCATCCTGTTGAAGGCGGATGCCGCGTAGGGCAGTGAAGCATTGAGTGACAGCCAGATCGCTGCGGCGCTCAATACCAGCCTGGCAATCATCGCCCGAACGCGCCAGCAGCTTGTCGAGGAAGGGTTCGAGGCTGTGCTGACCCGCAAGCACTCACCAGCCTCGGCCCGACCGCGCATCTTTGACGGCGCTTCGGAAGCTAAACTGATTGCACTGGCCTGTTCGGAGCCACCAAAAGGCCGCGCCCGGTGGACGTTGAGCCTGCAGGAAGACAAAGTCGTCGAGTTGAACATCGTCGCCAAGGCCAGCGACAACACGATCGGGCGGACGCTAAAAAAACATTCTCAGACCGCACCTGAAGGAGCAATTCGTCATTCCACCGGAGGCCAGCGCCGCGTTCGTGGCCGCCATGGAAGACGTGCTGGACGTTTATCACAGGCCGCACGATCCGGATCGTCCCGTTGTCTGCGTGGACGAGACTTCGAAGCAGTTCATCGCCGAGACGCGCGTGCCGATCCCGGCCAAGCCAGGGCAGCCTAAACGTTAGGATTATGAGTATGAGCGCAACGGTACCGCCAATCTGTTCATGATGTTCGCGCCGTTGGAGGGCTGGCGGCATGTCAAGGTGACCGATCGCCACACCGCTGTCGATTATGCGCAGGTTCTCAAGGAGTTGTCGGACACGCACTATCCCAATGCGTCGCAGATCGTTCTCGTGCAGGACAATCTCAACACCCATAAGTATACGAAGCTTTTCCAGCCGAAGAGGCACGTCGGCTGGTTGAGCGCTTCGAGTGGCATTACACGCCCAAACACGGAAGCTGGCTCGACATGGCAGAATCCGAACTCAGCGTGCTGACGACCCAGTGCCTCGATCGCCGCATCGCGGACAAGCAGATCTTGACCGAGGAGGTGGCCGCCTGGGAGGACAGCCGCAACGAGAAGCACGCGAAGGCAGACTGGCAATTCACCACCGCCGATGCGCGCATTAAGCTGAAGCGGCTCTACCCCGCATTATGAACGACTTCAGGGTACATAGACACACACTTCAGCAACACCTTTCAGGAGGAGATTCTCTATCGGCCTCTTAAGAGTCTGACTCAAATCGCTGTTGCAACACGATGGCATTGGGAACCAAAGGAGATTGTGCCATCTCAGGTGCCTCAAACGGCTGCCAGATGGCGCGACATCAGCTTGACGCTGGCGATGTAGAGCCAAGTCACCGAGCTCTCGATGGTTGCCTCTACATCCTTTGCCAGGCGGCGATTGCGGTTGAGCCAGGCAATGGTGCGCTCTACCACCCAACGGCGCGGCAGCAGAATGAAGCCCTTGGCCGCGTCGGAGCGCTTGACGATCTCGATGGTCCAGTTGCCGAGGCCTTCGAGCGCCCCCTTCAGCATATCGCCGGCATAGCCTCCGTCGGCGAAGACATGACGCAGCCAGGGATACAAGTTGCTCACACTTGCCAGCAGGTCCGGGGCGCCGTCGCGGGCCTGCACGTTCGCCGGATGGACGATCATCCCCACCGGCAGGCCGATGGTGTCGGTCAGGATATGGCGCTTGCGGCCCTTGATCATCTTTTCGGCCGCATAACCGCGCGGACCACCGGACGCGGTGGTCTTGACCGACTGGCTGTCGATCACCCCGGCGGTCGGACTTGCCTTGCGGCCGGCGGCTTCGCGCACCTCCATCAGCAGCACGTGGTTGATGGTCTGCCAAACGCTGCTGTCTCGCCAAGCGTAGACATACCGCTGCACCGTCGTGTACGGCGGGGGATTTTTGGGCAGCAGGCGCCACTGGCAGCCGGTCTGGGCACACCGAACCTGAAGCAGCAGGTCCGCGCCGCGCCGTGACCACCGCATTTGCTGACTTTTGTTCATCCGGCGGTTCACCAGGAAATTGGCTGTCCCTTCGGTGATCGCAGTGCCGACTCTCAGCCCGGCGCGGTGGCGTTCGGCGTAATTCACCAGCCACGCGCTCTGGCCGGTCAAATACTTGCGCAGCGCCCGCAACGCCGTCCAAAGCCTTCGCGACGACGCAATTGATTTCCGGCTGTCCCGCTCGCCCCGGAAATGGTGCATGACCGGCCGGATCCGATCGATGCTTTTCCGCGCGTTCTTCGCTTTCCCATTCCAGATCCGCCAGTGCAGCCGCTCGACCTCCGGGACGATCACGGGCTTCGCCGCCGCGCGTGCCGGATCACCTGCGGTCAGCCCGTCCGCAATTTGTTTGAGGTGCTGAAGTTTCATCGCGATGTGAAACCAATCAAGAATCTGGCGGTTCCACCACCCCCGCACCGGCGAGGATGCCCCGGAGCCCGGGACAACCATCAGTGAAAGCCGTCACCACGGTGTCCTTGTTTCCACCAACCGCATCGAGGTTTTTCCTGATCAGCCCTTCGATGTCCGTTCCGGCTTTCGCGACGCCGCCGAAAACCTGACGGCCGCCAGCCTTCGTTTCGACATTGCCAACCCGCACCTCGAAGTGATGTTCTTCATCCTCGCGGCTCCTGATGAAGGTGGAATCCACGGTGACCGTGATCGCTGGTGCCGCCGCCGGCGGCCTGATCGCGGCACGGTCGGCGAGTGCCGCGCCAGCCTTCAGGGTACGGCGGCGCAAGGTCCTGGGGTCGATACCGGCGTCGACCGGCAGCATCTGCTCCAGCAGGGCAGCGCCTACCCGGTATGTCATCAGAGCGGACAGGTGTGCCCGGAGCCGGTCCAGTTCCGGTGTCGAGCGGCAATGCGATGGCCAATTGATACCCGTCTCTATGCGGCCGCACGCGGCACATCCAAACCGGGCCAACCTCATCGTCACCTGACCGAAGAGCCTCGCGACAGAGTGGTCACGGTAATCCTTCACCTGGCAAACCCCATCGGAGCAGGGGCAAACAGGCCGCCGGATCGCGTGCCCCTTCGCCGGCGCGCTGGAGATCTCCCGCTGAACCCCCGCCAGCAGCTGTTTGGCTTCCGCGAGGGTCAATCCCACGTTGGCGATATCACCGAGGTCATCGGGCTTGCCGATTTCCATAATCTCAACGCCGGGACCCTCGGCCCCGGCTTCCACCAACCAATCAATCCAACCCACGCCCCACCCCCGGTCCGAGAAGAGGCTGAAAATACCTAACTCGCACCGACACCCCCAGTTTTGCACCAGTCCCGCACGCGACGACACACACCATTGTAAAAACTCTATAAACCACCCCATAGGCGCGACAATCGCCGTTATCGCGTGTAGATGAATTATTCGGGTTGCTATCGCCGCTGCAGCCGGGGATGCTGCCAGCCATGCCCGTGACCGCACCGATTCATCACATCACCACGGCGGGCGAGACGCTGCCGCCGGAGACCCGTCTGGCCGTCACGGCAGATGCACCGCCGCTCACCGCCGCCGGGCAGGCCGCCCTGGCGGCGGCCCAGGCTTTGGCGAAGCGGGCGACGGCGGCGGCGACGCTGCGCGCCTACAAGGCCGACTGGACGCATTTTGCCCAATGGTGCGCCGGCCACGGTTTTGTCTGTGTACCGGCCGCGCCGGCGACGATCGGCGCCTACCTCGCCAGCCTGGCCGCCAGCCACGCGCCGAGCACCATCCGCCGCCGGCTGGCGGCGCTGGGCAAAATGCACTGGTTCAACGACCTGCCGTGGAACCCGGCGCATCGCGACATCCAGGGCCCGCTGCAAGGCGCGCTACGCATCAACGGCCGCCCCGCCCAGAAGGCCGCCGCCCTGACCCTGCCCATGCTGCGGCAAATTCTGGCCACCTGCGACCAGAGCGTCCGCGGGCGGCGTGACCGGGCGCTGCTGCTGTTCGGCTTCGTCGGTGCACTGCGTCGCTCTGAACTGGTGTCGCTCAATGTCGAAGACGTCGCCATCGTGCCCGACGGGCTGCGGCTGCGCATCCGCCGTGGCAAAACCGACCAGGCGGGGCAGGGGGCGGAGATCGGCCTGCCGCGCGGGCGGCATGTCGAGACTTGCCCGGTGCGCGCGTTCGAGGGCTGGCAGGCCGTGGCACGCCGCAAGGCCGGGCCGCTATTTCGAAAAATCAGCACTGGCGACGGGATCGGCGACACCGCGCTGCATCCCGATGCGGTGCGCTGGATCCTCGCGCAACGCGTTGCCATGGCCGGGATCGTGGTGGACGGGTTCGACCGGCTCAGCGCGCATGCGCTGCGCGTCGGCTTCATCACCGCGGCCTACGACAAGGGGGTCCGCGACGAAG
>CAVTFL010000042.1:0-115744 GCA_963733925.1 uncultured Alphaproteobacteria bacterium
TGGCAAAGACATGCATGAATTCACTGCGCCCGCGTTCCTGAAGGCGGCCACGATGCGGGATAAGCGGCTGCTCGCGAACGGCGGGACCGATGTTGTGGTTCAGCCAGGAACGTCGGTTAGCGTTCTACTGATCGCCCCGCCAAAGGGGCACTACGATCTGTGGTGTGCCGACCACGACTGGGACGGCATGGTCGGCAGTATTGCGGTCGATTAGACCCTTCTCGGCCTGACTGCCCCGCTACAAATGGTCTCCTATTCGTTCGGGGCAGGGACGAGCGGTTTCATTGCTCGCCGATCTACGGGCGTGCCAACGCAAGGCGTGCTACCGCGTGAGGGGCTGGTTTGCTGTTCTGCAGAGCCGGTACAGGCCAGTCAGACTGCCGTTACCCTAGTCTCCTTGCGCCCGTAGCGCTGTCAGCCCGGTCCTCAGATCGTCGATCAGATCATCCACGTCCTCTAACCCAACATGGATACGCACCACCGGCCCGGCGAATGCACGGCTGCCGGCGGTCCGCGTTACGAATCCCGTAGTTGGCACTGCGAGGCTTTCATACCCGCCCCAGGATGAGCCAATTCCGAACAGATCGAGTGCCTCGACAAACCGGTGAGTCGCCGCTGGGGTAAATGACGGTTTGAATTCTACCCCGAACAGACTGCATCCGCCGGTGAAATCCCGCCGCCACAGATCGTGCCCCGGGGCGCCGGGCAAACCTGGATGCAGCACCCGCTCCACTTCCGGTTGTTGCCGCAGCCAATGCGCGATCTGCAACGCCGACTCCATCTGCGCCTGTAATCGCACCGCCATGGTGCGGATTCCACGCAACGTCAGCCAGCAATCGTCTGGGCTGGCGTACTGGCCTAGCGTTCGACCAGCCGCGTGCAGGATCTGCCAGTCCGCATCGTTGTTCACCGTAATGGCGCCGATCAGTACATCCGAGTGCCCGGCCGGATACTTCGTCGCAGCCTGGATTGATACATCCACCCCATGAGTAAACGGCTGGAAGTGATGGATGCCCCACGTGTTGTCCATGAACACCTTCGCGCCACCGGCATGCGCCGCCCGAGCAATCGCTGGTACATCCTGGACCTCGAACGTGTGGCTGCCCGGGCTCTCTGTATAGACCACCTTGGTGTTCGGCCGCATCAGGGCCGCCATCTCGGCGTCATTGATCTCCGGCACATAAAACGTTGTCGTGACGCCTAGGTTACGGAGCATGGTGGAAGCGAAATTGCGCGCTGGACCATAAACATGATCCGGCATCAGCATGTGATCGCCGGCCTTCAACCATGCCAGCAGTGGAGTCGTCACCGCCGCCAGCCCGGTGGAAACGAGATAGCAGCGCGTCCCTCCCTCGATCGCCGCGATCGCATCCTCCAGCGCCCAGTGCGTCGCCGACCCACCTGTGCCGTAGGTAAGCACCTGCTCGCCCCGCCGGGCGGCCAGGGCCTGGCGTTCCTTGACGGTAGGGACAAGCACGGTCGAGCCCCGTAGTAACGGCGGATTGACAAACCCGTGCTCCCGCTTCGTCGCCCTGCCGATATGCGAAAGGGTCGTGCGGAAGGCGCGCTTCCGGGTGCCATCGGTCATGAAAATCAGCCTACCTCGATCGGGGTGTCGGGGCGTCCGCCCCATTCCGTCCATGACCCGTCATACACCGCACCCTCGGGGAAGCCAGCGATGCGCAGCCCCAACGTCAGGATGCACGCGGTGACGCCTGACCCGCAACTGGTCACCACCGGCCGTGATCCATCCACTCCCGCGGCCTCAAACCGGCCACGCACCTCGCCCGCCGAGCGAAACGTGCCATCCGCATGCAGGAGGTCGGTATAGGGAAGGCTGGCCGAACCGGGGATATGTCCGCTGCGCATCCCCGCCCGAGGTTCCGGCACCGCGCCGGTGAAGCGCCCCGCGGCCCGCGCATCAAGCACCAGTTCTGAGCCCGTCAGCACATTCTGCAGCAGATCCCCCACCCCTCGAAGCTGCGCCGCTCGATAGTCCGGCCGGAACTCCTTTGCCACCGGCACTGCCGGCTCACCATCACCCACAGGACGGCATTCTTTCACCCACTTCGGCAAACCGCCATCCAGCACCGCCGTGTTATCGTGGCCGAAGAGCCCCATCAGCCACCAACCGCGCGCCGCCGATGCCAGCCCCTTCTGATCATAAAACACCACGCGCGACGCATTCCCCACTCCCAGCGTGCCCATCAGTTTCGCGAATCGCCCGGGCGTCGGGACCATATGCGGCAGGTCGGTTTCCGTATCGGCGATTTGGTCGATATCGAAATACGCTGCCCCTGGAATGTGCGCGCGCAAGAATTCTGCATGGCCATCCTTCGGCTCATTCGGAAGGTACTTCGTTGCGTCGAACACGACGAGGTCCGGCTTGCCCAGCTCACTGGCCAGCCATTCGGTCGTTACAAGTGGACCCATCTTCCGCCCCATCATCGAAAGCCGGGCATTCTAGAGGGTGTTGGGATGGCTTCAAAGGGCCGGAGTCACGCGACAGATGGGCGCTGACCGGGGAAATCGATCACGCGATCCACGGCAGGCACGTAATGATCTACCCCCTAGGGTGCCCGAAGCGCGATCCGAACGGGCGAGGCTCGGTAAGAGTTCGAGTGTCCGTCCCCCTGCCGGTTCCCCACCGAGGCCCCCCGCCCGGGGAATAACACGCCCGATCTGCTGGAACGGCGAAATCAGCAGCGACCGGTGCGGCGTCATCGCCCAACCGCCCGCCGCGGGAGGCGGTTCCGCCACGGAGGCGAATTTGCCTTCCTCAGGCAACGCCGCATAGACCCTTTCGCCATAGTCGTGTCCCAACTCGGGCGTCGCGGAGTGATACAATTCTACTGCCTTCGGCCAGGACCCGGTTTTCCCGAAGAGCTGCACCAGGAAGCGAGCCCCATATTCGGCGTTCGCCGACGGGTCAAAGGCCTGCTCCATGCTGATGAATGCGTCCGGATGATTGGTCAGACTGATCTGCATGCAGCCGACATCAATCGACCGTGCGGCGCGCGGCTGCATCGCCGCTGCGGCGGCCACCGCTTGCACCTTATTGTCATAGAAACTGCCCTGGCCATCCAAGTTGATAGTCCAAGGCCATGGGTTGAGCGCATTGGTGGCCTGGTCCCGCCGTCCGCTTTCCACCCGTGCGATAGCCGCCAGCAGGTGGGACGGTATGCCATGAGCCCGCTCGGCTGCGGCGACCGCCTGCCGGCACATTTGGTTGGCCGTTTCGCCGAGGGCCGGGCCGATATCCGCGCGGGCTTGGTCGGGTGCCAAGGCGGCCATCATGACCAGGAGGATGCGCCAGTTCATGCCTCCGCTTTACGAGGAAGAGATGAATAAAAGGTTTACAGATGGGGCTTTTCTGCTGTTCTGGCCCCGGATCGAGCGCGGAAGGGCACAGCCTTTACGATGAAAGACGTCGGGAACCACAGCACCCCACAGCCCGGCAATTGGGCAACATCGTATGTGTCATGTGGCGAGTCGCTTTGGCGGCGCTCCGAGCGTGTTTTGAAGGTATTCCGAGGTTCTCCGCGCCCTTCGTGGTAAAACTCTCACTTCTTACAGTCAGCCGGAGAATGGTTTAGAAGAGTGGCCCAGTCGGATCCGGGCTCAACCTTTGCGGAGGAGTAAACTCGGCCAGTCTCGCCTGGCCCGCCCGAAAGGCGGCCTCCATGCTGGCGAAGGCCTCGGGCGACACATAGACCGGCTCGGCCATGCTGTCCTTATTGATTTCCCATACAAATGGCGCCGCGCCTGTCCTCGCTCGACGAACAACGACCCGCGTCGAAAGAGCTTCCTTGCTAAGCCTCATGTGGATGGCCACCCCTGATTGAATAACGAGGCTATATTTGTTTAATTAAATCGATTCAGCAACACACAGATACGGAAATCGCAATGAAATTTTCGTGAAAAGTTGCCTTTGTTGTCGTTTGAACTGCAGGGGGATTTTTGGCGGAGAGCGGTTCAAAACAAGACCGTCAACGTGCACAACGACGCTGATTGATAGCGTCGACGTTCAGATCGGCCACTGGTACAGCAGTGCGGTATCCAGCCAGATTTCCAGACCATCGCAGTCGTCGGGGTCGATATGGTCCGCCAAAATTTTCCGCCCGGTGGCGATCGCTGCGTCGAGTGTTTCGACCTTCAGGTTGTAGCCCTGGGTGATGCGCCCGGCGTGCAGAAGATGGCAGCGATACATCGGTCGTTCTTTTCGTCGGGAGCGCAAGAGTTTTGATATAAAAACAAAAAAGATCGGCTATTGCAATGGGATTCCGTTAGGCCCGCAACCCGCCGTCGGGATTCGTGACACATCATCGAGGCCCGCCCGAGGTCGGCCTCGATGGGTTGGGCGTTCCGCGCGGCGGGGCTATACAGACCCCTCGACACGTTCGCAAAGGAAACGGCCATGCAAAGCAGGCGCTGGGACAAATCCAGGATGCCGTCTCGCCATGTCACGGTGGGGCCAAGTCGTGCTCCGCATCGCAGCTACTATTATGCGATGGGGCTGACGGAGGCGGAGATCGACCAGCCCTTCGTCGGTGTCGCGACCTGCTGGAATGAGGCCGCCCCATGCAATATCGCGCTGAGCCGGCAGGCTCAGTCGGTGAAGAAGGGGGTTTCGGAGGCGGGCGGCACGTCGCGGGAATTCACCACTATTACCGTCACCGACGGCATCGCCATGGGCCATCAGGGCATGAAGTCGTCGTTGGTGTCCCGGGACCTGATCGCTGACAGTGTGGAACTGACGGTGCGAGGGCACTGCTATGACGCTCTGGTCGGGCTGGCCGGGTGCGACAAGTCGCTGCCTGGCATGATGATGGCGATGCTGCGGCTCAACGTGCCGAGCGTTTTCATGTATGGCGGGTCCATTCTGCCGGGCAAGTTCAAGGGGCGGGATGTCACCGTGGTCGATGTGTTCGAGGCGGTTGGTCAGCACGCCGCCGGCGGGATGTCCGACGAGGATTTGCATGAACTGGAGTGCGCCGCCTGTCCGTCGGCTGGAGCATGCGGCGGCCAGTTCACTGCAAACACCATGGCGATGGTGTCGGAGGCCATTGGGCTGGCCCTGCCCGGTTCCGCTGGATCGCCGGCACCGTTCGAGGAGCGCGACCGGTTTGCCGTTGAGTCAGGCCGGGCGGTGCTGGATTTGATCGAGCAGAAGATTCGGCCGCGCGAAATCGTCACGTTGAAGGCGCTGGAGAATGCCGCAGTGGTCGTGGGTGCCACGGGTGGCTCCACCAATGCCGGCCTGCACCTTCCGGCTCTCGCCCACGAGGCGGGCATCCTGTTCACTATGGATGACGTGGTGCAGATCATGCGTCGGACGCCGTACATAGCCGACCTCAAGCCTGGCGGAAAATACGTGGCGTTCGATGTGCACAATGTCGGCGGCATTCCGGTGATCATCAAGGCACTGCTGGACGGCGGCTTGCTGCACGGCGACTGCCTAACGGTGACCGGCAAGACGCTGGCGGAGAACCACGAGGATGTGGTGTTCCCCACCGACCAGGATGTGATCTATCCGGTGTCCCGGCCAATTTCTCCGACCGGCGGCGTCGTAGGGCTGAAGGGCAGCCTCGCGCCGGATGGCGCGATCGTGAAAGTCGCCGGCCTGCACAGTTTGCGGTTCGAGGGGACCGCCCTCTGCTTCGACTCCGAGGAGGAGGCTTATGCTGCTGTGGATGCGCGGGCGTACAAGGAAGGGGATGTGATCATCATCCGATATGAGGGGCCGAAGGGTGGGCCGGGGATGCGGGAGATGCTATCCACGACGGGCGCGATCTACGGGCAGGGCATGGGCGAGAAAGTGGCCTTGATCACTGACGGGCGGTTCTCTGGCGCGACGCGAGGGTTCTGCATCGGGCACGTGGGGCCGGAGGCGGCCGTGGGTGGGCCTTTGGCCTTGGTAAGGAACGGCGACAAGATCGCTATCGACGCTGAGAAGGGGACGATCGATCTGGTTGTCCCGGATGCCGAGTTGGCCGCTCGCAAGGCGGCGTGGAAGCCTCGGCGCACGGACTACAATGCCGGTGCGATATGGAAGTATGCGCAGTTGGTGGGGCCGGCGCACCTTGGCGCGCTGACGCATCCGGGGACGGCGGCCGAAACACATTGTTACGCCGATATTTGACTCAGAATTGGCACGAATCGGCTGTTACAATCTGCGACCCCGGGTTACCGGTGGTGGTGGCATACGCCAATAGGCTTTTATCAAGGAGTTTGTCGATGAAGTGGCTTATCGTCGGTGCGGCCGTCTGCCTGGTCGGGATAGGCAGCGCGAGTGCGCAACCCCCGCCGCCGCCCACCTACGCGCCGATCCCACCTCCCCGTGCCGAGGTCGTACCGCCGCCACCCGGTGGGCGCATGGTTTGGGAGCCGGGCCATTGGCACTGGGACGGCAACCGCTACGAATGGAGGCCCGGCCACTATGTCGAGCGCCGGCCGGAATACGGGCACTATGCCGAAGGTCGTTGGGTCTGGGCGCCACGTGAAGGACGCTGGATCTGGCGTCCTGCGCATTGGGAGTAGACGTAGCGGCGTCGGCGGAAGCGGCACCCTAGGGGCTGAGGCATGATTGCTTAGTTCCGAAGCATCATGCCGCGGCGGCAGAGAACTTGTCACGGGAGACCCAGCGCCCAATAATGCATCATTGGCTCGTCCCTTGCAGCGTGAGGCGGGGCGGACCCAGCAGCACCAGTGGTCGAGGGATCTATGGCACGGGCGCACTACGAGCTGGCTTATGGTCGCGGCGTGCTGCCGTTGGCACTGCCGGCGGCTGCCGAACCGACCCTCATCCGGAAGGCGGTGCTACCGAAACTGCCTGACAATGTAGCGGCGATCGGCAACGCGTTCGATCATCCGATCGGGTGCGGGCCGCTCCGCGATCTGGCGCGGGGTCGGCGGAGTGCCTGCATTCTGATCTGCGACATCACCCGGCCGGTACCGAACCGGCTGTTCTTGCGCCCGATGATCGAGACGATGGTCGAAAACGGCATCCCCCTCGATCAGATCACCATCCTCGTGGCCACCGGCCTGCATCGCCCGAACCTCGGCGACGAGCTCGCGGAAGTGGTAGGCGATCCGTGGGTCATGGCGCATGTGCGGGTGGTCAATCACTATGCGCGCGACACACATCACCATGTCGATCTTGGCCCAACCAAGACCCGCGGCACGCCGGTAAGCATCAACCGGATCCTGGTGGAAGCCGACCTACGCATCGCCACCGGCCTCGTCGAGCCGCATTTCATGGCCGGCTGGTCAGGCGGCCGCAAAGTCGTAGCACCGGGGGTCGCCGGCCACGCGACAATTCGCACCTTCCATTCCGCGCGGTTCATGGAAGACCCGCTCGCGGTCCAGTGCAACCTGGCCGGCAACCCGCTGCATGAAGAACAGCTCGAGATCGTTCGCAAGGTCGGCGAACTGTATGCGTTGAACACGGTCATCGATGAGGATCGCGACCTCGTCTATGTCACATTTGGAGAAATCATCCCGAGCCATCTGGCGGCTGTGGCCTTCATCGAAGGCTCCACGCGCATCAAGGTCGGCCGGCGCTTCAAGACCGTGGTGACCTCCTCCGCCGGATATCCACTCGACAAGACCTACTACCAGACCGTGAAGGGCATGGTGACGCCGATCGACATTCTTGAGCCGGGCGGCACGCTGATTATCGCTTCGCGCTGTTCAGAAGGCTTCGGCTCGCCTGAATTCCGCGAAGCTCAGGCCAAGCTTGTCGAGCTTGGGCCCGAACGCTTCCTCGCGACCCTGACGGCGAAGTCGCTAGCCGAGATCGATGAGTGGCAGACCGAGATGCAACTGAAGCCGATGCGCGTCGGCCGAATTCAGCTCTACACCGAAGGGCTGGATGCGGAGGAACAGCGCATCACTGGCGTCGACATAATTCCGTCGGTCGATGCCGCGATCGCCGAGAGCGTTGTGCGGCACGGTGATGCCGCGGTCGCGATCATCCCCGAGGGCCCCTATGTCGTGCCGGTCCATCTGGCGGCCTGACGCGATGCCGCACATCCATCTCGATGCAGTTGGCGGCATCGCCGGTGATATGTTCGTTGCCGCCTTGCTCGATGCTTTCCCGGATTTTCGGTCGCGCGTGTTGGCGGATGCGCGGGCCGTCCTGCCGGAAGGGTACGAAGGGCACCTCAAGGAAACCCGCAACGGCATACTCCGCGGTCTCGGCTTTGGGCTTGCCGGCGAAACGGATTGTCGCGGGCACGATCATCACCAAGGCGCCGGCAATTTCCTGGATATGGTCGGGACGAATCCGAACCGCGGCGCTGGCGGAGGGATCGGCGGAGCAGGCGGTCGCCATCCTGACCCTCATCGCCGGGGTCGAAGCCGAGATCCATCAGGTCCCGATCGAGAACGTGCATTTCCACGAAATCGCCGACTGGGATTCGTTGCTCGACGTCGTCGCGGCCGGCAGCATCGCAGCTGCGCTGCCGGGGGCGCGGTGGACGGTCTCACCGCTGCCCCGCGGTGGTGGCTTGGTCAAGACACGGCACGGCCTGCTGCCCGTACCGGCGCCGGCGACCGCTGCGTTGCTGAGCGGCTTCGCCTGGCGCGACGATGGCGTCGGCGGGGAGCGGGTGACCCCCACCGGCGCGGCGATCCTGCGCCATCTGATCGGCCCCGAAGACGGCGGTTCCTCCCCAGTGGGCAGGCTCGTCGCGACGGGCACGGGGGCCGGCATAAGAACTCTGCCGGGCATTCCGAACGTCCTGCGAGCCCTGGTGTTCGAAGCCAAACCAGTTTCCCCCTCGCGTGAACCGATAACGATCCTAAGCTTCGAGATAGACGACATGACCGGCGAGGAGGTCGCGGTCGCCGCCGATCGTCTCCGGACGGTGGAGGGCGTCCGTGACCTCACCATTGGCCAGGTCTACGGCAAGAAGGGCCGTATGATGCAGTCGTTCCGCTTGCTGGTCCAGCCGACGTGGGCTGACGCCGTTATCGAGCGTTGCTTTCTGGAAACCTCGACGATTGGGCTTCGCGTCGCGGAAGAACAACGGGTGGTGCTGCCCCGCCAACTCGCACGGGTGGAGTCCGATGGTATCCAAATCGGCATCAAGATGGTTGAGCGCGGGGGTCGCGGTACCAGCAAGGCGGAGAGCGACGATCTGGTGGCCGATAGCCTCGAAGCGCGCCGCCGCTTGAAGTGGCTGGCCGAGCAGGCGCCCCACCGATGACTACCGACCTCGCTAGCCGTCTCGCCCACCACACCCATCTGGCCATTGCGGTCAGTGGCGGCGTCGACAGCATGACATTAGCCGCTTTCGCCCACCGGTTGTGGCGGGAAGGCAAGGGCCCGGGCTCGGTTGAGATGATCCACGCGGTTTCGCCCGCCGTGCCGCTCGCTGCGACGGAGCGTGTCCGCACCCGGGCGGAACGCGAAGGCTGGCGCCTGACGGTGACCGGCACCGGCGAATTTGACGACCCGCGCTATCGGAACAATCCGGTCAACCGGTGCTATTTTTGCAAGACCAATCTTTACGATCGCATCCGCACGCTGACGGCGAGCACGATCGCGTCGGGTGCCAATCTCGACGATCTCGGTGATTACCGGCCAGGCCTTCTGGCGGCGTCGGAGCGAGCGGTCGTGCACCCCTATATCGCAGCCGGCATGGACAAAGCCTCTGTGCGTTCGCTAGCCCGACGGCTCGGCCTCGCCGATATCGCCGAGCTACCGGCCCAGCCCTGCCTCGCCAGCCGCGTCGAAACCGGCATCGCGATCGATCCGGCCGACCTTGCTTTCATCGATCTAGTGGAAACGCGCCTCGCCGCCCAGGCTCCGGCGGGCATCACGCTGCGATGCCGGGTCACCCTTGCCGGCATCGCCATCGAGGCTGGCACAGAGGCCACGGCTTCACAGGCGCTAGCTGATCTGGCCGGACAGCTTTGCCGCGAGCATGGCCGCCATCTCATCGGCATCGGGCCGTACCGGCGCGGTGCCATGTTCGTTCACAGCTGACTTGGAGTTGCCTGAGTTCCAGATCGACTGGGATCGCGAGCGCCGAACCGGCGTGCCTGAGGCCATCCTCTGCGAGGGTAAAACTCCGAGCCAGATTGATGCGATTATTGCCGCCTCCGTAGGGCGCCGGCTTCTGTTGACTCGTCTCTCCGCCGACGTTCACGGGGCATTGGCCCCTGAAACGAGCGAGTTGCTGGATTATGATCCACTCTCGAGAACCGCTGTGCTGGGCAAGCCCATCGCGCTCGCCGACAGCGGGATTGGCATCGTCGCAGCCGGCACGTCGGACCTACCGGTCGCGCGCGAGGCGGCGCGGACGCTCGCCTTCTCCGGCCATCGTGCTGAGATCATCGTTGATGTCGGCGTCGCGGGACTATGGCGGTTGATAGACCGCCTCGATGCGTTGCGTCGATGCCGCGTGCTGATCGCGGTGGCCGGGATGGAGGGCGCGCTGTTCAGCGTCCTGGCCGGTCTCGTCAGGGTGCCGGTTATCGCCGTGCCAACTTCTGTCGGCTACGGCGTCGCGGAAGGCGGTAAGGCTGCGCTCCACGCCGCGCTGGCGAGCTGCGCACCCGGTCTGGTCGTGGTGAACATCGATAATGGCTTTGGCGCAGCCGCCGCGGCGCTCAAGGTGCTGCGGGCTGACTCTTTAGCCAGCCGGAACTTGTAGGGGTTTTGTGTCGAGTGGATTTTAAGATGGGCGCCTCACTTCGCTGCAACTCAATCACGCTCATAGCCCGCGGTGGCTCAGGGTTGAAGCGAAGTGGGATAGATTGCGTAACGAACAGCCGCCGACACCGGTTCCGCCAGATCTCGCGCCAGCCGCCCCTGTTAGATCGAAACGGGCTTGGTATGGGGGGCCGTCGGCGAGGAGCGGCATAGATGCAGTGCATTGGGTGCGGCTCGACGGCCGTCTCGGAACGGAACGAGCGTACCACTCAAGGTTACCGCCGATCGCTGTCGCGCCTGTGGCAAACAATTCAACGAGCGCAGCGAGAGCCTGCTGAACCGGACGCAATATCCTTCGGACGTCATCGCGCCCGTGGTGCTCTGGCGGCTGCGCTACAAACTCAGCCTGCGCGACCTTCCGGAGATGTTCCTGATACGCGGCATCGTGTTCAGTCATGAGGCCGTCCGCGACTGGGAAGCGAAGCTCACGTCTGCATTGGCTGAAGGTCTGCGCCGTCGCCGACGCGGCCAGATTGGGAAAAGTTGGTACGTTGACGAGACGTACATCAAGGTGCACGGGCATTGGCGCTATCTCTATCGCGCCATTGACCGCAACGGTGCGCTGGTCGACGTGATGTTCAGCGAGCACCGCGACATGGCGGCTGCCAAGGCGTTCTTCCAACCGCCAAGACCGTCACCGATGTTATCCCGGACCGGGTAACCACGGATGGCCACGACAGCTACCCGCGTGCGATCCGGACGAAGTTGGGTGAAGGCGTGAAGCACCGCACCAGCCGCTACCTTAACAATCGACTAGAGCAGGATCACCGTGGCATCAAAGGTCGATATCAGCCGATGCGTGGGTTTAAGTGCCCACAATCGGCTGACGGGTTTTGTCGAGGCTACGACGAATTGCGCAACCTCCTCCGTCCCCGGTCCCGCCCTCATCAACATATTTCCGCCAACAACCGTCGGCTCCACTTTCTCCGCCGCACCGCGACCGTCATGGGCTTGTTGCAAGCCGCCTAATCGAACGTGCCCGTCCATCCGACCTCAGCCTACCCTTGCTGGCGCGAAATCTGGCAGAACCCTTCGACCGGCATGGGTGTCAGGCAGGCCTCGACGATGCCGGTTGGCCACGTCCACGATCCACTCAAAGCAATCCAACACAGGTCGGTGCACGCCGAAACCAGGCGGTCCGATGCCGGATTTCCCGACAACCTTGTTACTCCCCGGTCCGCTACCGAGTGACTAGCTTGTCGGCATGACGACTTGCGAGGACAGCAGAATGAACAGGTCAGCGGCCGAAATCCTTTGTGAATATGGACCCTTTCCGGGTGCCGATCGCGTAAATGGCGTCACCTTCGACGGTCAGCACGTCTGGTTCGCGTCCGGAGACAAGCTGAACGCCCTTGATCCGACGAGCGGGAAGACGGTGCGCTCGATCGATGTTGCCTCGCATGCAGGAACCGCCTTCGACGGCCAACACCTGTTTCAGATCGCCGAGGATCGCATCCAGAAGATCGATCCAAAGACCGGTGGCGTGCTTGGCACGATCCCGGCGCCCGGCGGGGGCGGTGATTCGGGGCTCGCCTGGGCCGAGGGGACACTCTGGGTGGGGCAGCATCGCGGCCGGAAGATCCATCAAATCGATCCCCAGACAGGGGCGATTCTCCGCACCATCGAGTCCAACCGCGTTGTAACCGGGGTCACCTGGGTCGACGGCGAGCTTTGGCACGGGACCTGGGAGGGTGATGAAAGCGATGTGAGGCGAGTTGATCCTCGAACGGGAAAGGTTCTGGAGAGGCTCGAGATGCCGCCGGAAACAGGCGTGTCCGGGCTTGAATCCGATGGCGGCGATCGATTTTTCTGCGGCGGCGGAGCCAGCGGGAAGGTGAGAACCGTCCGCCGACCCAGGCGAGGCTAACCGGCCGGAAGCCGCCCGGCACCTCGGGCGACGGCTGGAAACAGGTAATGGATGCGGCCCCGACGCCATGCGATTCGTGTTACGAAGTAGTCACGCTAGGAGGCCGTCCGCCGAAGTCCTGGCGTGACCAGGAGGACCGGATGAATTCTCACTATCGCTGGGTAATCGTTGCCGTCGGCGCGTTCATGGGTTGTGTCGCGATCGGCTCGATCTTTTCGCTGCCCGTGTTCCTGCAACCGATGTCGGTCGCTACGGGCTGGTCGCGTACGGGCATCTCGCTGGCGATGACACTGGATTTTTTTACGATGGGCATCGCGAGTTTCGGCTGGGGCATGATGATGGACCGGTTCGGCCCCCGTCCCGTTCTTCTGGCAGGCAGCTCTATTCTGGGTCTCGGCCTGGTGCTCGCAAGCCGGTCGTCCACCGTCGAGGAGTTTCAGTTCCTGTATGGCGGTCTTGTCGGGGCCGGCGGAGGCGCCATTTTCGCGCCGCTGATGGCGACTGTCACCGGCTGGTTCGACCGCCATCGCAGCCTGGCAGTCTCGCTGGTCTCGGCCGGCATGGGTGTGGCGCCAATGACCGTGGCCCCCATCGCGGCGCGCCTCGTCTCGACGTACGACTGGCGTTTCGCCCAACTGTTGATCGGCCTCGCGGTCTGGGTGCTGTTGCTGCCGCCGGCTTTGCTGGTTCGCCGCCCCCCTGCCCTCGTGGGCGGCAATGCGGAGCGCGCTGCAAACGAGCCGCAAATGACCGTGCGGGCAGCGTTGACATCGCCACAATTTGCCGTGCTTGCCCTCACCTATTTCCTGTGCTGCGCGACCCATTCCGGACCGTTGTTCCACACCGTAAGCTATGCGATCTCCTGCGGTCTGCCGGTCGCAGCGGCGGTCTCGATCTACAGCGTGGAGGGGCTTGCTGGTTTGGGTGGGCGGATCGCGTTCGGATTGCTCGGCGATCGGTTCGGGGCGAAGCGAACGTTCGTTTCCGGACTGCTGCTGCAAGCGGCAGCGGCCGGCGGCTATTTCTTCGTGCATGAGCAGTCCGAATTCTATTCAGTTGCGGTCGTCTTTGGGTTCGCCTACGCCGGCGTGATGCCGCTGTATGCGGTGCTCATGCGCGAGAATTTTCCGCTATCGATCATGGGGACGGTGATCGGCGCGGGGTCCATGGCGTCGAGCCTGGGCATGGCGCTGGGGCCGCTGGCCGGCGGGGTGATTTTTGATACCTACGGGACTTACGGACGGCTTTATATTGGCTCCTTCCTGATCGGGCTTGTCGCCGTCGTGATCATGCTCACCTTTAGACCAGCACGTCCGAAGTGGGAAACCTCGACAGGCTCGAAGCTTGATCCCCTCGGCGCGGACTAAAAAGCTGCCTGCCCGCAAGGCCGATCGCGCATGCAAGCCGCTCCGAGCGGGTGTCCTGGTCGTGCCCGTGCCCGAGACTGTCCCCATGTCGGTAGATCCCGCAGGCCGAAGACTGTTTCTTCGATCTTGTCGGCGCGGAACATGGTTGATCATCCGATCATCATCAGGCTCGCATTGCCTCCTGCCGCGGCCGTGTTGATGCTGACGCAGCGCTCCAGCACCAGGAACTCAAGCGGGTAGTGCCCGTCGGCATCGGCCACATAAATCGGCACTATGGGGCCTTCCCGGGCGGCGAGCCCTTGCGCAATCGTCAGCAATTCCCCCCGGCCCCCCGCGAACAGCACGGCATCGCAGACTGCTTCCAACACATCCGGCACCTCCCGGATGGAACTCAAGAGCTCCGGAGGCAGCGCACCCAGCGCCCCCTTCGCGATCAGCGCGCGATTCCCTGTGGCGAGGGCCGCACCCACCTGGACGATGAGCTGTTCCCGACCCGAGCCGATGCAGAGTACCGCGCCTCGCGGCTGGGTGGTGTATTCGTTGCGCTCTCCTACTGGACCCGCCAGCTCCGTCGCCACCCCGGCCGGCGTTCGCGCGAGCATGGATGCGAAACCGTTCCCCGCCTCGACGGCGCCAGCGGCAGCCAGCCACTTTGCCCAGGCCTGGGCCGCCGTGGGCGCCCGGCCGCTTGGCAACAGGGTCGTGACGGGCCGACGGGCCATCAGCCGGCGGAGGTAAAGCGGGCCGCCCGCCTTGGGTCCGGTGCCGGATAGACCGTGTCCGCCAAAGGGCTGCACACCGACCACCGCGCCGATCAGATTGCGGTTGACGTAGATATTGCCTGCGGTGCTGGGGGCGGTCACATGGGCGATGGTCTCGTCGATCCGGCTGTGCACGCCAAAGGTCAGGCCATAGCCGGTGGCGTTCACCGCCTCGACTGCCCCTTCCAGCCCGCCGCGCGGGGTGCGCAAAACATGCAGCACCGGCCCGAACACTTCGCCCTTCAGGTCGGACAGGCTCTCGATCTCAATGATTGTGGGCGATACGAACGTCCCATGCACGGTATCGAGCGAAAGCGGGCACTGATAAACGGCCCGCCCCTTTGCCCGCATGGCCTCGACGTGGTGGAGAATGCGGTCCCGTGCCTCCGGCGTGATAACCGGGCCCACATCGGTTTCAAGCCTGTCCGGGGTGCCGACCTTCAGTTCAACCAGCGAACCCTTCAGCATGCCCAGGACCCGGTCTGCGACGTCGTCTTGCAGGCACAGCACGCGCAGGGCGGAGCAACGCTGGCCGGCACTGTCGAAGGCGGAGGTGAGGACGTCGGTCACAACCTGCTCGACCAAGGCCGAGGAATCGACAACCAGGGCGTTCTGCCCGCCGGTCTCGGCGATGAATGGGACAGGCGATCCGTCAGCCGTCAGGCGTTCGGCGAGCTGACGCTGGATCAGCCGAGCAATATCCGTTGAGCCGGTAAAGACGACGCCCTGAATGCGTGAATCCGTGACCAGCCGCTCGCCGACTTCGCCGTCGCCGGGGAGAAGCTGAATGGCACCAGCAGGGATGCCCGCCTCAAGGAGAAGCGCCACCGCTTGTGCTGCGATCAGCGGTGTTTCCTCGGCCGGCTTGGCAAGCACGGCGTTGCCTGCCGCAAGCGCTGCCGCCACCTGACCCGTGAAGATCGAGAGCGGGAAGTTCCACGGCGAGATGCACGCCACAATGCCAAGCGCGATATGGCTGCCGGAGGGATAGTGATCGCGTAGCTGCGCTCCGTAATAGCGCAGGAAATCCACTGCCTCCCGCACCTCGGCGATTGCGCTCTGGAACGATTTGCCCGCCTCACGCACGATGAGCCCGATCAGTGCCGGCATCCGTGTTTCGAGTAGATCGGCGGCGCGGAACAGGCAGGCGGCGCGGGTATCAGGCGCTGTCGCGATCCAGGGCTCGGCGGCAGTGATCGCCTGATCGACCTGGGTCGCGTCGGCCCAGGTAACATAGCCCACGAGGTCGCGTCGGTCAGCGGGGTTGCTAACCTCCATTTTCGGACCTTGTGCCTCGCCGGTGACCAGCATCGGTGCCGCGCTCCAGTCCCGGGAGGCAGTCAGGGTATCGGCCAGAACGGCCAGCGATTGCTCGTCAGCGAGGTCCAGGCCGGCGGAATTCCGGCGCTCGGCGCCGAACAGAGCCCGCGGCGAGGCGATACGCGGATGCGGCGCGCCGATCGGAAATGTGGACGCCACCGGAGCTACGGGATCGGCGACAAGCTCGGCCAGCGAGACCGATGGGTCTTGGACGCGGTTGACGAAGGACGAGTTGGCACCGTTCTCCAGCAGCCGGCGCACGAGATAGGCAAGTAACGTTTCATGCGAGCCGACCGGGGCATAGATGCGGCAGGGCCGATCAAGCTTGTCTGGACCAACAACTTCCTCATACAGCGGTTCGCCCATGCCATGCAGGCATTGGAATTCGTATTGGCCGACACGGAAATTGTCTCCCGCCATGCTATAGATAATGGCAGTTGTATAGGCATTGTGAGTGGCGAACTGGGGAAATACCTCGGCAGGTGCGGCCAGAAGTTTTCGCGCGCAAGCGAGATAACAAACGTCCGTGTGTGCTTTCCGGGTAAACACCGGAAATCCGTCGAGCCCATCCACCTGCGCGCGCTTGATTTCGCTGTCCCAGTATGCGCCCTTTACCAGGCGTATCATCAATCGATGGCCGGAGCGACGCGCGAGGTCGATCAGCCAGTCCACGACCAAGGGCGCACGCTTTTGGTAGGCCTGCACGACAAAGCCGACGCCGTCCCAACCGGCCAGCCCTCGCTCGAAGCAGAGCGCCTCCAGCAGGTCGAGCGAGAGTTCCAGCCGATCCGCTTCCTCGGCATCGATATTGAGGCCGATATCGTAGCGGCGAGCAAGCAGTGCCAGCGTCTGCAGACGCGGCCGCAGTTCGGCCATCACTCGGTCGCGTTGCGCGCGGCAGTAGCGTGGATGCAGGGCCGAAAGCTTGATAGAGATGCCGGGCCCCTGGTAAAGACCGCGGCCGTTGGCCGTGGCACCGATCGCGTGTATGGCCCGCTGGTACTCGTGATAGTAACGAGTGGCTTCGGCCGTGGTCAGGGCTGCTTCGCCAAGCATGTCGTAGGAGTACCGGAAGCCTCGCGCCTCGAGACGGCGGCTGTTCGCCAACGCCTCGGTGATTGTACGGCCAGTAACGAATTGTTCGCCCAGCATCCTCATTGCGATGTCAACGCCTATGCGGATCAGCGGCTCGCCGCCGCGCGCGATCAGTCGAGCCAACGCGCCCGCAAGGCCCACCTCGCTGTTGGTGGCGACCAATTTGCCGGTAATAAGAAGTCCCCACGTCGCGGCGTTGACAAACATCGACGGGGAGTGTCCGACGTGACTTTGCCAATCCCCTTTGATGGTTTTGTCTCGGATCAGGGCGTCGCGCGTGGCCCGATCGGGAATTCGGAGCAGTGCCTCGGCCATGCACATGAGTGCGACGCCCTCGTCGCTCGACAGGGCATATTCCTGCATCAGTCTTTCAACCGCGCCGTGGGTGCCCTTGGCTCGGAGCGCCGTCACCAGCCGGCGCGCCAGTCCATCTGCTTGCTGTACGACAGCGGGTGGCAGCGTTGCCATCTCGAGCAACAGGGCGACGCAGTCGGCTTCATTGGTCCGCGTTTGGGCTGTAATGGCGGCGCGGAGTGGTGACTGCGTTGTGATCGACGCGGCAAAAGCGGCGAAGGGCCCAGGGCAGGCCGTCGTGTCGGTTGTCATCGTGGCGACGAATCCGGGGTAAAGAGGCGTTCTGAATACTGCTAGCACGTATGGAGGACGGGTTACTTTAGGATTTTATCGCCGTAGCCCGATAATGTGCGATCGGCCCGTGATCGCCGTTTGGCAGAGCGTAAGCGAATTCTGTCGAGGACGTATCTGCTTTGCAGCATCATGATCGGCGAAGGCCGACCATTCATGGCCGGCGGTGTGGAACTTGCAAGATCCGTGATGGTCTTCCTTCGTCGACTACCACGGCTCGAAGGCGACCATGCCGCGACCGCAGCACTTATCTTGCCGCAGGTCCTTTCGCCAAAAGCTTCATCCTGCGTTTTATCTTTGCAAAGACGATTTTCACTACCTATCCCGTCTTTTGCAACTCAACTCCATTTCGGGAATATTGTCGCCGCCGCCTGGTCAACTCTGGAACGGACGAGCGATGGGCGGACCGTGCCGGGTGGTCACTATCGTTTCCCTGCGCTCGACGGCTAAAAGCGAAGGTGCCCGCTTGAACGGCTAAGACCGGGAGGAAACCGCCATGCCCCGCATGACCACGGCCGAGGCCGTAATCGAGACCCTGCTCACCCACGGCATCGACACCCTGTTCGCGCTGCCTGGCGTGCATAACGACCATCTGTTCGACGCGGCACACAAAGCGTCCGACCGTATTCGCGTCATTCACCCGCGACATGAGCAGACCGCCGCGTACATGGCGCTAGGCGCGGCATTGGCAACGGGCAAGCCGCAGGCGTTCGCGGTGGTGCCGGGGCCGGGGATTCTGAATGCCTCGGCGGCCCTGCTGATGGCGCATGCGATGGGCGCGCCGGTCATCGCGCTCGCTGGCCAAATCCCGTCCTTCGCGATCGACCAGGGGCACGGGCATCTGCACGAGATCCACGACCAGATCGGGCTGCTCCGGCATATCGTCAAACAGGGCGAACGCATACGGTCGCCACGGGAAGCGTCCGCGCGCGTCGCCCAGGCCATCGCCGTCGCGACTTCCGGTGCCAGCGGGCCGGTCGCGCTGGAATGCGCCATCGACGTCTGGGGGCAAACGGCGGATGTCTCATTGGTCTCGCCCATCGCGCATGTGGCGCCTAGCGCCGATCCGGTGGCGATTGCCGCGGCGGCGGCGCTGCTGGCAAAGGCGCGGCAGCCGTTGATTGTGGTCGGTGGCGGTGCACTGGACGCAGGGCCCGAGGTGCAGGCGGTGGCGGAACTGCTGCACGCGCCGGTGTCCTCCTTCCGGCGGGGCAGGGGCGTCATTCCCACTGCGCATCCTCTGGCCGTGTCGTTCACTGAGGGGCACGGTCTGTGGAAGACCGCTGACGTTGTCCTGGCCGTGGGCACTCGGTTGTACTGGCAGCAGAGCAACTGGGGATTGGACGACAATTTGCAGGTCATCCGGCTGGACATCGACCCGGAGGCCATCGGCCGGTTCCGTCCCCCGGCCTGCGCGTTGCTGGGTGACGCGGCGGAAACTCTGCGGGCACTGCTCCCGGCGCTGCGGGGAACTGGGTTGACATGGCAACCCAATCCCGATCTGCAGCCGGTGCGCGCGGCGTTCGCCGAGCGGCTGGGGCGGCAGGAACCGCCGATGGGGTATTTGCGGGCGATCCGGGCGGCGCTGCCGGATGATGGGATTTTTGTGGAGGAAGTGACCCAGGTCGGGTTCGCCAGCCGGCTCGCACTGCCCGTTCATGCGCCTCGCACGTTCCTGTCGCCCGGGTATCAGGACACGCTGGGGTGGGGATACGGCACGGCATTGGGCGCTCAGGCCGCCGCGCCTGGGCGGAAAGTGGTGCTGGCGACCGGCGACGGCGGTTTCATGTTCCAGGCGGCGGAGTTGGCAACCGCGATGCATCACAAGCTGCCCGTTGTGGTCGTGGTTTTTGATGACCGGGCATTCGGCAACGTCCGGCGCATTCAGGCTCAGCAGTACGGCAACCGGCTGATCGCCAGCGACCTGACCAATCCTGATTTCGTGCGGTTTGCCGAAAGCTTCGGAATGACAGCGTTTCGCGCCGGTTCGCCGGACGCGCTGGAGGAGGCCCTGCGGAAGGCGTTCGCGCTGAATGCCCCGGCTTTGGTGCATGTGCCGGTTGGAGAAATGCCCAGTCCGTGGGACATGATTCTATTGCCGAGGGTCCGCGGGCCGGAAGGACGACCGCCGCTGCCGTAGAGCTCACCCGATCGGGATCGTGATGCGCCGTTACGCGATTGTTGTTGGCATCATCCTGGCTTTTGTCGCCCAACCCGTTGTGGCGGAGTCGCAATGGCTGACGCTGCCACCAACGCCAAGCTTGCCCGAGGCGGCGACGAGCGGAACTGCGCCGATCAATGAGATCAGGATCTGGTATGCCGTGTTCGGTGTGGGGAGTGCCCAAAATGTGGGGGTCTCAAGCAGCCAGTCGCAGTTGCTTGACCGTATCGGGTGTTGGCTCAAATAGATTGCCTAAGCCAGATCCGAGCGCCCCGTTGTAGACCGCACATCGAACCTGCGGCGGCAGGTCGGCGCCCCGTCGTGACCAGCGCATCGGCTGCTGCTTATTCATCCTGCGATTGACCAGGGAGTTGGCGGTGCCCTCGGTCACCGAGGTGCCGACCCGCAGGCCAGCCCGGTATCGTTTTGCATAATTGACGAGCCGTGTACTTTGGCCACGGCGATAGGTGTCAACCTCGCGCAACGCGCGCCACAGCTTGCGCGACGAGGGCTCAGCCGTAGGACGGTGAGCACCCTCGCCTTTGAAGACGTGCATGACCTTGCGGACGCGCTCGAGTGTGCGCCGTGCGTTCTTGGCTTTGCCGTTCCAGATCCGCCAGTGCAGACGTTCGACTTCCGCGACGATCGCTGCCTTTGCCTGCATCCGACCCGGCGTATCGGTCGACAATCCGCTTGTTGCTTGCTTCGCATGCTGCAGCCGCATGGCGATGTGGAACCAATCGGCGATCGGCGGCTTCTGGCAACCGGCCTCGGCATCCCCCCACATCTCGGACGTTCCCGAAGTTTTGCGCGCCCGGAAAGGCCTCGTCGCCGATCTTGGGGAAGCCGCGTTGGGCGCTTAGGGTGACACTCTGTCCATACAAAGGTACAGACGTTTCGTAGCCCTTCCGAGCTAGACGGACCGCCTGAAGGATGTTCACGAGGCCAATGGAGCCTTCGAAGGCGACCGTATGGAAGGTCACGAGCGCCTTCTCGCCCGGTTCGGCTTTGACACCCTCGAAGACCCTCTTCCTCGTAGTCGACAAAGAAGTCGGGACTGGCCCCAAAGCGCTGTATCTGAATCCCACGCTGCTGAACCCGACGACACACACGATCAGCGAGCCGAGGCGATTGGCGGTGACCTCAATCGCCCGCCGGTTCGGCGTCCCGATTGTCGAGGACGATCCTTACGGGCTGCTGCCCGAGCACGCGCCACCGGCGTTTGCTGCCTTGGCCCCCGAACTGACCTGACATATCTCTGGTTTGGCGAAATGCCTCGGGGCCGGTCTACGGGTCGCCTACCTCGTCGTACCAGACAATCGTTCGGGCTGGAGTTTCGCGGCGTCGCTCCGATCGGCCACGGTGATGGCCTCTCCTGTAACCGTCCACTGGCGACGCGCTGGATCAATGAAGGAACCGGCGATGCGCTGTTGGCGGCGGTACGAACGGCGTCGGCGGAGCGGCAGTCCCTGGCGCGCGCGATCCTGCGCGACACGACCTTCAGGTCCGATCCCGCCGGCTTTCATCTGTGGCTGTTACTACCGGCTCCCTGGCCCCGATCCGCGTTCGCTGGGGACATGCGATCGACCCGGATCGGGATCGTGGCCAGCGATGCGTTTACGACCGGTGCAACTCGCGGGAGGCGGTTCGGGTGTGCCTCGGTGGCCCGCCGATCGTGCTGAGGTGCGGGAGGCGCTGGGGTTCATGGCGCATGCGTTGGAAGGTTCGCCGTCGATGGCATCGAGCTATCCGTAGCCCTCGCACGTCGCGTGCCAGCAAATGGCCAAAGTACCCCGGCCATGAGATTTCCAAACTCCTAGCCTCAGCGTCGAACAACCGGGGAGGACAACGGTCGCGACCCGTGGCAGAATAGGGCCATCATGCGCCAGCTCTTGCTCTTGCGGCATGCGAAGTCCACCTGGGACGACGCTATGATGCCCGACCGGGACCGTCCGCTCAACGCGCGCGGGCGCCGATCGGCAACGGTTATGCGAGAGGCGATGCGAGACCTCGGCCTCGCCCCGGACCTCGTCCTGGTTTCCCCGTCGCGGCGGACGATGGAGACGCTGGAGATGCTGGAACCCTGGGACGACGCGCCGTTGATCGAGCCCACGGACAGCCTGTATCTGGCCAACCCGGTCCAATTGTTGGCGGCGCTGCACGGCGTGGCGGAGACGGTGCGCAGTGTGCTGCTGATCGGGCACAATCCCGGCATGCATGACCTCGCGGTTAGCCTGGCCGGCCCCCGCGCGATGGCCAGCGGCAGCGAGGCCACGCGTGCCCTGGCCGCCGGCTTTCCCACCGGCGCGCTGGCCGAGTTTGTCGTTGCCGGATCCTGGTGGGAGCTGCGTGAGGGTGGTGGTCGGCTGGTGCGATTCCTGACGCCCAAGAGGCTGGAAGCTGCCGGCCAGTCCTGATGGAGTTCGAACTTACCGCGGATGCCGCGGCGGCGGCCGATCTCGGGCGGTTGAAAGCGCTTGCCGCAAATCGCGACGGCCGCCCGCGCAGTCGGTCGGTCAAGATCGTTTGGCATGACAGTCCTGAACACAGGTTGCTGGCCGATGGCCTCGCCTTGTCCGAACAACGCGGAATGTGGCGGCTGGAGCGCATGGTGCCGGGGCAGGACACTTGGCTGCCCGCGCAGCCGGCGCCGGTCGTCGCCGAACCGCCCGACCTGACGACGCTTCCGTCTCCATTGGCGCCGCTCGCCGCGTTCGAAGGCCGGCGGACCAGCAGCGTCCACCGCTTCGGCGGGGCTTCCGTTACCCTGACCGTCCAGCGCGGCATGCTGCGCGCCGTGACGGCGGAGCAGCCAGTCGCACGTATTTTGTTGAGCGGTGAGGAAGCCGCAGTCCACATGGCGGCGCGTCTGATCGCGGAAGCGATTTTTGTCGCGGTGCCGCTTGCTTCGCTGGCAGCCGAGGCGATCGCACTGGCCACAGGGCGCGCGCCGGCGGCACGGCATCGAGGCGCTCCTGTGCTGCCGGACACGGTGACCGGCGTGCCGGAGGCGCTGGCGCACATCATCGGCCACCTAACCGACGTGATGCTCTCCTACGGGCCCCTGGTGGACGGGTTGGATGGAGCGGGCACCGAGGCGGTGCACCAGATGCGTGTGGCGGTTCGCCGTGCCCGTTCGGCGATGTCGATCTTCCGGCCGGTCGTTGAAGCCGATGCGCTCGATGCGGTGGATAGCAGCCTTAAAGCGCTAGGTGGTCAGCTTGGCCCGAGCCGCGATTGGGACGTGTTTGCGGAGGAGACAATTCCGGCGCTTCGGGAGGCTCTGGCGGGCGACCAACGGCTGGAACGATTGGCTTCAGCGGCGTTTCGGCGGCGACGCGCCCATCGGGCCGCGTTGGACGCCTATCTGGCGGGCGCCGATTTTCGCAAGCTGGGTATTGAACTCGCGTGGTTTGCGGCAGCCCAGTCATGGCGCGTAACGACCGCGGCGACGCCGCTGACGCTGACCGCGTTCGGCGCGGCGGTTTTGCGGCACCGCTGGAAGAAGCTGCTCGGCGCCGGAAAGCGGCTGGAGGAACTGGATATGCCCGGGCTCCACGCGGTCCGGTTGCGCGCCAAGCGAGCGCGCTACGCGGCGGAGATGTTCGCCACGGTGTTCCCCGGCAAGGCGGCGCATCGCTTCATCCGCCGCCTGAGTAGCTTGCAGCAGCGCCTGGGCGTGCTAAACGACGGCGCGGTGGCAACGGATCTGCTGGAGGAACTCGGCGGCGCAAGTGGACGCCATGCGTACGGCGCCGGGGTGGTCGCGGGATTCATGGCGGCACGGGCCAGAAAAATACGGCCTCGGGTCATTCTGGCATTCGATAAATTCAGCAGGCAGCCGACATACTGGTCCTGATCGTTGCTTGCTGGCCTGGCGAGGCAGCGATCAGGCTGCCGGTGCCCACCTTATGTGCGCTTATTCACGTGAAATCATCTATCAAGCTGAATGACAGAGCGCTTTGCGCCTGCTACAGTGAGCGGATGCAACATGCCCGTACCGCTCGGCGGTCCGTCCTCCTCGCGCTTACCCTTTTATCGGCTTGCGCGGCTTCTGACCCTTCCTCCGGCGGTGATACGAACCAGGTGCCCGCCGGCGTGATCGGTAATTTCCTCGCCGGGCGGTTCGCTATGGCGGAAGGAGACCCCGTCACCGCCGCCAATGACCTGTTGAAGGCGGTGGCCGAGAGTCCAGGCGACCCCGATCTGACGTTAGAGGCGTTTATCGCGTGTCTGAACGCAGGGCGGCCGGAAACTGTCAAGCTGGCCGCCCAACTGCCGGATAGCCAAGTGGCTCAGCTCGTGCTGGCTGACGTGGACATCAAGGCCGGGCGTTGGCAGGATGCCGAAACACGCTTCCATTCCCTGCCGCGCCAGGGCATGACGCAACTGCTGCAACCGCTGTTGGTCGCCTGGGCGCAGCAGGGAGATGGGCGGACCGACACGGCCCTCTCAACTTTGCGTCCCTACGTCGAGAATCCGCGCTTCCGCGCGCTGTTCGCATTGCAGGCTGCGATGATCGCCGACCTCGGCAACAGGCCGGATGTTGCTGCCGGGCTGTACCGGGCTGTCGAAAGCACCATGGCGGAGCCGAACCTACGGCTGGCGCAAATCCTGGCGAGCTGGCAGGCCCGCTCGGGCCAGGCGGCAGAGGCGCAACGGACGCTCGCCGCGCTGCCGGTGGGAGCGCCGGATCTGTCCATCGCCATGCCCGCGTTGATCGCCTCGGTTACCAAACGCGCCGTGCCACGGGCGATCGACGGCGTCGCGGAGTCCTACTTTACCTTTGCGGCGTTGCTGCGGGCGCAGGAAGCAGACGATTTCTCGCTGATTGCGCTCCGGCTGGCGCTGGATCTTCGCCCGGATTTCACCGCGGCTCGGCTGCTCGCCGCTGATATCCTGAATAGCCAGCACCATCAGCAGGCAGCCCTGCGTATGTTGAATGAAGTACCGGCGAGCGATCCAATCGTATCGGTCGTGCAGTTGCGGCGGGCTGCGCTGGTCGACCGGCTGGGGCATCCGGAGGACGCAATGCACGATCTGGAGCGCATGGCGCGGGACTATCCCGACAGTCCGTTGCCGGACGAACAGCGCGGGGACATCCTGCGCATGACACAGCGTTTTCCCGATGCGGTGGTGGCGTACGACAAGGCGATCGGACGGGTTTCGCACCAGGTCGCCACGGATTGGATCCTTTACTACGACCGCGGCGTGGCCGAGGAGCGGTCTCATCAGTGGCCGAAGGCAAAGGCCGATTTCGAGCACGCCTTGCTGCTTTCACCCGATCAGCCATTCGTACTGAATTACCTGGGTTACTCGATGGCTGACATGGGGCATCATCTGGAAGAAGCTAGGCAGATGATCCAGACCGCGGCGGAACGGCGCCCGAATGATGGGGCCATTACCGACAGCCTGGGCTGGGTACTGTTCCGCCAGGGGCACAGCAAAGAGGCTGTCCAGGCGCTGGAACGGGCGGTCGAGCTGGAACCGGAGGACTCAACAATCAACGAGCACCTCGGCGACGCTTACTTCGCGGCCGGGCGCAAGATCGAGGCGCAGTATCAATGGCGCCGGGCGCTGACACTGAATCCGACACCAGAGGACGCGGCGAAGCTGGAGGCCAAGCTGAGCACCGGGCACGTAGGCGCGGTCGTCAGCGGCCCGTAGTGCTTGGAGTCGCGGTTTTCGACGTTTGCGCCGGCCAAGATCAATCTGCATCTGCATGTCCTGGGGCGGCGGGATGACGGATATCACCTGCTCGATAGCTTGGTCGCGTTCGCCGGAGTCGGCGATCGGCTGAGCGTGTCACCGGCTGGGGACTTGTCGTTGACAGTGGTGGGGCCATTTGCGGCCGCGTTGGCAGCGGAATCAGAAAACCTGGTCCTGCGGGCGGCGCGCGGTCTAGCGGATCTCGCCGGGATGGGTGCGACGGGCACGCTGCTGCTGGAGAAGAATTTGCCGGTTGCCTCGGGGATTGGCGGGGGATCGGCAGACGCGGCGGCGGCGCTCCGGTTGCTGTGCCGGTTCTGGGAAATCAAGCCGCGATTGGATGGACTGGCGTTTGCGTTGGGGGCCGACGTTCCGGTGTGTTTGTCGGGGCGACCGGCGCTGATGTCAGGTGTTGGCGAGGTTCTGGCACCGGCGCCGCCGCTGCCGTCGGCTGGGCTGGTGCTGGTCAATCCGGGCGTGGCCGTTTCGACACCCAGGGTGTTTCAGGCGCGTTCGGGTGAATTCTCGGAGGCGGCCCGCTTTCCTTGTGACGGATGGCCAGACGCTTCATCGCTTGCGGCAGATCTGCGAAGGGCAAGGAACGACCTACAATCGGCGGCTTGCTCTCTCGCGCCGGCGATCAGGGACACGCTGGAGGCGCTGGCCTCAGCGCCGGGATGTCTATTGGCAAGGATGAGCGGGTCGGGAGCGACCTGCTTCGGACTTTTCCCGTCGGCGGAGGCCGCGCAGCACGTGGCCCAAGGTATCAGGCGCGCCGGATGGTGGGTTTGGGGCGGGAGAATCGAGGGTTAGCCGAGGTTCCCGCTTTACGCGAAGGGCCCGCGGACCTATCACGGCCCACGTTGGGGCGTCGCCAAGCGGTAAGGCAACGGATTTTGATTCCGTCATACGGAGGTTCGATCCCTCCCGCCCCAGCCATCAACCCTGACCGGTGCGGTTCGCTGCCGTGCGGCGTAGTTCGCCGATCGCGGCTTCGACATTCTGCCAGCGCTCCAAGCCTGTCGTATCACCCTGCTGACGTGCTTCGGTGATGCGCTCGTGGACGAGCGCCTGGGCGCGCAGGCCATGTACCGCCATCAGGTTCTGAGCCGTGTATTTGCTTTCGAATTCGCTCATGTTGGTTCCTCCTTCCAGACGTCAGGGAGATAGGGTGGCCCAGGCGGGATATCCAGCATGTCGGCCCTGGCTCTCTCGCCTGCTACTTGGCTGCGCTAACCCTAACGGACGGAGGCGATCGAGTTCATTCTTCAGTGCGGTGATGACGGACCTCAGCCTGACCCCACGTCGTCGCGGCTGACCGCGCGGTAGCGAAAGCAGCTTGCGTTATGATCGTGCGTCCGGAGCGTCGATCACTATTCCGGTATAGGGCTCGATGTACACCAGGTGGTCATTGACCGATTTCACGCCCGCAGTGTTCTCAGCGATAACGCGGATGCCGCGACGTTCTTCCTCGTTGGTAATAGCGCCCCACAGATCGACGATGCCGTCTGCCACTGTGACGTTGAGCGTCGTCGTCGGCGCCCACGGCTGCGCCTCCAGCGCGTTTAGTATCGCGGTGCGGATGCCGCGATCGTCGGTGTCGAGCGGCTCGACGTTCCGAATTCGCCCGACCAATGCGCGCAGCAGATCCGCTCGGCTGACAACGCCTATCACCCGGCCGTCGGCGGTGACCGGCAGGCGCTTAATGCGGTGTTTCTCCATGGTCACGACGACATCCACCAACGGCGCGTCCCGCGCGACGCTGAGCACGTCCTGGGTCATCACGTCGCGGACGTGGCGGCCGTTGGCTCGGGTGAAATCGGCGGCCTGCCTGGCCGGGGAGGCAAGCAGGCGGAGCCACCAGGAGCGATTGCGCTGGGTGCCGAGTTCGTCGCGGCGCAGCAGGTCGCCCTCGGTGACAACGCCGACCAAGTCACCTGCCTTGTCGACCACGAACAGGCCGGAGATGTTCCGGGACAGCATCAGATTGACGGCTTCCTCCACCCTCGCCTCAGGGGAAATGGTGATGCAGTTGTAAGTCATGACGTCGGAGACGATCATCGATTTCGCCCTTCGCGTTGTTGGGGCAGACTACACCTCAGCCGCCAATCGTTAAGCCAAGCTGGTTCAGCGGTGACCGCCGTCTTGTACGAGCAATCCGGGCCCGTGGCATTGCGGTATGTCAAATCGGCAGTGAGGGGCCGAATTGATCAGGGCTTCGCCGCTCGCAATGAATAGGACAACGGCAACCACGGCTTGTCGGGCCAGACATGTTCGTTCCGCCCGCGCTTTTCCAGAAACGCAAATAACTGCCATACGATGCTGTCGTGTTCGAGGAATTGGTCGATGCGCAACCCTGCGCTGATGAGTGACATGATGATATCGCTCAAAGGATGCAGGAATTGCACGGTTCGGCTGTTCTTGAGACGAGCCGCCGGATCGGCGTAGTCCTCCGGCCAGTCTTCGAACATGGGTTGCCGGGCCAGGTAGGGCATATGCCATCCCGGCTTGCCGTCCGGTGTTGCGGTCCGATCGTCGAACACGAACGCGGCGGGATGGGCTTCGGCCAGCGCGAGGAAGCCGTTTGGTTTCAGAAAGGACGAAACGATCCGCGCCCAAGCGGGGATATCAGGCAACCAGACCAGGGCGCCCCAACTTGCGAAAACGCGGTCGAACGAACCCGGTTCATTGATCGCCGTCTCGGCGTCGTAGATGTTAGCCTGCACGAACCGAGCCCGATCCGTCAGGCCGAGGTCGGCGGCGAGCGATCGGGCTGCTGCGATCGCCGGCGGAGAAAAGTCGAGGCCGGTGACCGAGGCACCCTGCTGCGCGAGCGGCAACGTATCTTTGCCAAAATGACACTGCAGATGCAGCACTCGCAGGCCGTCTACTGGGCCGAGGATGTCGGTGGCGATCGCGTCGAGGTGTTCCGTGCCGTTCCTGAGCGGATCGAGGTCATAGTGCAGGGGCGGGGCGTTCAGATGGATTGGAACGCGCTCATTCCAATTGGCGAGGTTCAGAGCGAACCAGTCGGGAGGGATGGTCATCACGACGCCTCGACAACCAGTCCTCCGGTTGCGGGATCGGCGCCGCCATCCATCCTGCCGTCAACGATCCAAATCGCGTGCACCCAGGCGAATGTATAGCTTTGCGGGTGTCGTCGGACGGGATAGCCCCTGCCACTAGCGAGCGCTCGCATGAGCGTAGAATCCGGTTGGATAGTTCGATCACATCCGAGACGGCTGCGAAACGGGGGGCACTGACCGCGGCTTCGGCGTTCATACCGAAGTCGACAACATTCAGCATGACCTGGAGATTGCCCATGGTAATGTAGGTGGCGCCCGGCGCACCGAGTACCAGGAACGGCTGGTCGTTCTTGAAGACGATCGTTGGCGACAGGGCGGAGAAGCGGGACTTGCCGGGCACGAGAGACCCCGCACGGCCCGGCCTTGGATCGAATACCGCCATGGCGCCATTGTACATGAAGCCAAGTCCCTCGGTGACTACGCCGGACGGTTGGCCGAGCGTGTGTGTCATGGTGACGGCATTGCTGCTATCGTCAGAAATGCAAAGTTGGGTGGTATGTTGGCTTTCCATGCCGCCGAGGTTAAAGCGTGGGACTGGCGTTTTCTCACGCCGCCTGATTCTGTCGGCCATCCGGCTCGCATAGTCTTTAGAGGTCAGATGGCGGATGGGCACGTCGACGAAGCGAGGGTCTCCCACATGCGCGTCCTTGTCAGCGGTCGCGATCTTCATCGCCTCCGAGACGATGCGGATATATTCTGGCGTGTTGTGGCCGATTGCGGCTAGATCAAACTGCTCCAGGATGTTGAGCATCTCGATCAGCATGATGCCGCCACCGGGCGGATTGTTGGTCGCGACGCGCGTGCCGCGATACGTGCCCCAGAGCGGACTGGTTTCTTCAGGCGTACAAGACTGCAGGTCGGCTTCGCCGAGCAATCCGCTGTTGGCGCGCATGTCGGCGAGAATCTGGCCGGCGATTTCGCCGCTGTAGAAATCGGCCGCACCGTCGCGGGTGATGCGGCGATAGGTGTTTGCCAGGTCGACGTTGCGTAGCGTTGCCCCGACTTCGAGCAGTGCGCCGGTTGCATCGGTGTATATTTTCCGGGTGGCTGGAAATTTCGTGATGACGCCGACGTTCGCGTCGCGGCCGGCAATCGGCGGACGATGCCAGAATTCGGCGATGTGGGGGCGGATCAGGCATCCCTGTTCGGCATAGGCGATCGCCGGCTGGATCAGGTCCGCAAGCGTCATGGTCCCGTAGCGGCGAAGGGCGTGTTCCAGAGCCGCCAGTGTTCGCGGGGTGGTGATGGATTGGTAACCGATCTCGTTTACTCGATCGCGCAGGATGAAACCCCAGCCGTCGTCGGCTTCCCGGATAATGCGGTCCGCCCACATATCGGCACGCGTGGCGGCAGGGGAGCGGCCGTGGAAGTCGATTTTCGGCTAAGTCCGACAGGGTCCTAGCTTCTGGTTCCGTCCCATTTGGCTTCGAAACTGTTGACCGCTGGAAACCCCATCAGCGTGTTCATCTCCGAAAACGGGGTTTGTGCCGGGCCGCCGGTGCTTGTGCCGTTGCGCTGCAGATAGGCATATCCGTCACGCAGCGCTTTCGCTGCGGTCAGGAAGCCGGTTCCGGGGAACAGGGCCACCTTGTAGCCCAGGCCTTCTAGCTCCTGAGCTGATAAGAACGGTGTTCGGCCGCCTTCGACCATGTTCGCAAGCAGCGTGGCACCGCGGAAAGTCTCGCCGATGCGGCGGAGCTCCTCAGGCGATTCAGGGCTTTCAACGAACAGGATATCGGCCCCGGCGGTCAGAAATGCCTCGGCGCGGCGGAGAGCTTCGTCCAGGCCCTCGGAATAGCGGGCGTCCGTGCGGGCGACGATCAGAAAATCGGGGGCGGGCCGGGCTGCTACCGCCACGCGGATCTTCTGCACGGCGTCGGCGTGAGGAACGACGCGGCGATACTCGGTGTGGCCGCATTTCTTCGGGATCTCCTGGTCCTCGAGTTGGATCCCCGAGGCGCCAGCGGCAGCATAGGCGCGCACGGTGCGATCCACGTTCAGCAGACCGCCATAGCCGGTATCGCCGTCGGCTATGAAGGGGACGTCGATGGCAGCGGCAGTGCAGCGGACGCGATCCAGCATCTCGGTCACACTGGCCAGGCCGGCGTCCGGCACACCAAGCGCCGAGGCGACGGCGCCATAGCCGGTCATGTACAGGGCGGGGAAGCCAAGGCTATTGGCGACCCGTGCGGAGATGCCGTCATACACGCCTGGGAGAGTCAGAATGCCGGGCCGGCGAAGGATGTCTCGGAGCGAGGTCATGGGTCTGTCCTTGTCGCAACTTGCGAGCTGGTCGGCAACTCGGGCGCCGAACATAGGCGATGCGGTAACCGGCACTCTCGTTCCCGGATCGGATGGTCGCGGCGCTACCTATTCGTGCTCACCAACGAAGCTCGTGTAGGTCTTTGCCAGTTCCGATATGGCTGTTTCGTAAAAGCGCTGGCCCTTCTCCGGCGTGGCGAGGCCGGGGTTGGACCCGATGCGGCCGTCCGGAAAACGTCTTCGGTAGTCCGCCGGTCCATGGAACCGACCTGCTGGTGCCCGAGGTGGATTGAGCGAGGCCACCTTGATCGTATCCGGCAATACATATTGGGTCACTGCCACCTCGCTGGCCGTGGCATGGCTGCCTTCGTCGTCGCCGAAAACCTCCTTGCTCAGCTCGTGCATCACCTTCCCATCCCACCAGTTCGCCAGTCGGCATCGCAATTCGTCGTCCCGGCGGACACCGAGTGCGCCCTCGAACGCGGAGTAAATTTCCGAAAAGGCGGCCTGCACGGTGGCGATGTTGCCCCCGTGTCCGTTGACGAAAAAGAACCGGCGAAAGCCATGCCGTGCCAGAGACAGCACATAATCGTGGATAATGGCGATCAGCGTCGAGGGCCGCACCGTCATCGACCCGGCGAAACCCATGTGGTGCACCGCGATTCCGACCCCGATCGTCGGACCCACCAGGGCGTCGGATGCCTTCCCGACGCCGCACGCGATCACTTCGGCGCAAATCGCATCCGTTCCGATCAATCCGTTCGGGCCGTGCTGCTCGGTCGAGCCGATCGGCAGGATGATGGCCTTCGATCGGCCAAGGTAAGCCTCGACTTCCTGCCATGTCAGATGTTGCAAAAGCATGCGGTGTGATCCTCCTGACCACGGAGCGTAGCGCACCGGCTACATTGACGATACCGCCCCGCGGTTACCATGCTGCAAGCACAAGTCAGCAAAGGGAATGGAAATGGCCATCATTGGCGATGCGAAAGGTCAATATCGCGGTCTTATCTATCGAAACGACGCCGACTTGAGGGCGTGGCTGGCGAAACGTCCCACCGAGGCGCCGCTGGAGCCGACCTGCCAATCATTGATCCGCATCATCACTTCTGGGACACGCCGCATCGAGGGCAATACTTTCTGCCCGACTTGCTCGCCGATATCGGCGGCGGCCACAACATCGTCTCCACAGTATTTATGGAATGTCAGGCGATGTGCCGCAAGGACGGCGCCGCCGAGATGGCACCGGTTGGCGAGGTGGAGTTCGTCAACGGCATCGCCGCCATGAGCGCGTCCGGTTATTACGGTCCCTGCCGCGTTACCGAGGTCATCGTCGGACGCCGACCTTCGCCTGGGCTCGCGTATGCGCGAGGTGTTGGAAGCGGAGATCGCGGCCGGCAATGGCCGCTTCCGGGCTTCCGCCAGATCTCGCGCCAGCCGCCCCTGTTGATCGACACGGGCTTGGTATGGGGGGCCATCGGCGAGGAGCGGCATAGATGCAGTGCATTGGGTACGGCTGGACGGCTGTCTCGGAACGGAACGAGCGTACCACTCAAGGTTACCGCCGATTTCGCTGTCGCGCCTGCGGCAAACAATTCAACGAGCGCAGCGAGAGCCTGCTGAACCGGACACAACATCCTTCGGACGTCATCGCGCTCATGGTGCTCTGGCGGCTGCCCAACAAACTCAGCCTGCGCGACCTTCCGGAGATGTTCCTGATACGCGGCATCGTGTTCAGTCATGAGGCCGTCCGAGACTGGGAAGCGAAGCTCACGCCTGCAATGGCTGAAGGTCCGCGCCGTCGCCGACGCGGCCATATTGGGAAAAGTTGGTACGTTGACGAGACGTACATCAGGGTGCACGGGCATTGGCGCTATCTCTATCGCGCCATTGACCGCAACGGTGCGCTGGTCGACGTGATGTTCAGCGAGCACCGCGACATGGCGGCTGCCAAGGCGTTCTTCCAATCCGCTAAGACCGTCACCGATGTTATCCCGGACCGGGTAACCACGGATGGCCACGACAGCGACCCGCGTGCGATCCGGACGAAGTTGGGTGAAGGCGTGAAGCACCGCACCAGCCGCTACCTTAACAATCGACTAGAGCAGGATCACCGTGGCATCAAAGGTCGATATCAGCCGATGCGTGGGTTTAAGTGCCCACAATCGGCTGACGGGTTTTGCCGGGGCTACGACGAATTGCGCAACCTCCTCCGTCCCCGGTCCCGCCCTCATCAACATATTTCCGCAACAACGGTCGGCTCCACTTTCTCCGCCGCACCGCGACCGTCATGGGCTTGTTGCAAGCCGCCCAATCGAACGTGCCCGTCCATCCGACCTCAGCCTACCCTTGCTGGCGCGAATACATTGCCTTTTCTGTATCTTTTAAGCACTGTGCACCAGGACGGAATAATACTCGATGTCGGCTTAGTCTGGTTCGTGCTCGCCCCTACGTTCCGTCGTAGGCCGCCTATACCCAGGCATCTCACGACCCCTCATTTTCCTTCCCTCCAGGTCTTGCGCCGATTCGTCCCGATTCCCTACCAGATCGGGGAACTTTGGGGATGAGAGTGTGTCATGGTGATGGAAGCGGCGGACCCGCGCGAGGGCGGACGGCTGAAGGACACCGCGGGTTTATTGTCAGCCTGTACGGCCACGACCTCCACGCCAAGCGGGTAGACTCGCTCGCCGCGGCCACATTGGGCGTCATGACCGGGGCCTCGCTCGCTGTCGCGATGATCGGCCAGGCGCTGGCCCAGGCACGCGGTCTTGTGACTAAGCAGGCGATCAAGCAGGTCGATCGCCTGCTCGGCAACGTCGGCATCGACGTCTGGGAGAGCTTCGCCCGCTGGGTGCCACATCTGGTGGGGTCGCGCACCGACATCGTCGTTGCCATGGACTGGACCGACTTCGACGGCGACGGCCAGGCTACGCTCGCGCTCAATCTGGTGACCGAGCATGGCCGGGCGATGCCGCTGTTGTGGCTGTCGATGTGGAAAGACGAACTGAAGGATCAGCGCAACGACATCGAGGATACCTGTCTGCGGCGCTTGTCGGAGGTCCTCCCGCCCGGCTGCCGGGTGACCATCCTGGCCGATCGCGGCTTCGGCGACCACAAGCTGTTCGCGTATCTTGCTGATCTTGGCTTTGCCTATGTCATTCGCTTCCGCGGCAACATCCATGTCACCGATGCCTCCGGCGAGACACGAACCGCGGCGAATTGGGTTGGCCGATCGGGCCGGGCGCGCAAGCTGCGCGGCGCCCGCATCACCGCCTCGCACGCCTTTCAGGTTGGCGCTGTGGTGTGTGTGCACGCACGTGAGATGAAGGAGCCGTGGTGCCTGGCGGCGAGTGACGCCGAGACGCCTGCCGGGACGCTGATCAAGCAATACGCGAGGCGCTGGACACTCGAGCCCAGCTTCCGGGACACCAAGGACCTGCGCTTTGGGATGGGGATGGCCGAGATCCACATCGCCGATCCGGAGCGGCGGGATCGGCTGCTGTTGATCAGCGCGTTCGCGACGGCGCTGCTGACCATGCTCGGGGCGGCCGGCGAGAGCCTGGGGATGGACCGGTTGCTCAAGTCCAACACTTCAAAGACCCGCACACACTCGCTGTTCCGCCAGGGGTGCATGCTCTACGAACTGATCCCGAACATGCCGGAGCATCGACTGCTACCGCTGATGCAGCGGTTCGCGGAAATGCTGCTCAGCAGCGGGCTGTTTGGCCGATTTCTATCGGTGGCGGAATGAGGGGATGGATGAGGAACTTCTGGGCAATCGCTATTTTGCGGTTACCGACGAACCGATTGCAGGGTCGCCCGCTGAGTTTCGACACGTCGATACGGCCGTGTTGCTGGACCTAATCAACATCGTCGGGCCCGCCTTTGCGGGGGCCTCTGCCGATGACACACCCGAAGAGCCCAAGAAGAAGGCCCGGGCGCCAACCGACCGGTCGCGCAGCGCTCTAGCCTTCCGGAAGGGAAAGGAACTCCGCCGCGGGGGCGCTTCGTTCGAAGAGATGGTGGCAGCCTTACTGGCGGACCCTGAAACCGCAGATTGGGCGCGAGAGAAGGGAACAGCGCAATCCAATCGAGAGTTCAAACAGATCTGGGACAAAGCAGCGGCGTCCGGTCCGATCATCCGGGTCGTCGCCGGCGAGCTGCGCAAGAACGCCACCGCCGCTGAAGACGCGCTCATAGCGTCCGGGCTGCCAAAAATCTATCAGCGGGGCGATGGCCTGGTACAGCCTGTCACCGGGAAGTCCCTGCGTCGCGAGGGCGCATGACGCTGGCGGCAGGCCTCGGAGAGATGAATGTCTATTCACTGGTCGACGCGATGTGTGCAACAGCCGAATATGACAAATACGATGCACGGTCAGAAGATTGGGTGCGGATCAATCCCCCCGCTCATGTCGCGCAGATACTGTTGTCCAGGCAGGGCAAATGGCGCTTTCCGGCGATCGCCGGCATCATCACCACGCCGACACTGCGCCCCGACGGGAGCCTGCTGGCAGCACCGGGATACGATCCAGCGACTAAGGTCGGACGACCGCGAGGTTAGCCGCGCTTGTCCGCCGTGGCGGTCACGTCCGGCTCGAAGTAGACCATGAGCGATCGTAGCTCACGGTGACCGGACGCCCGCGCCAACTCGGCAACGTTCGGAAGCTTCTCCGCCGTCCGGGTGAGAGCTTCGCGCCGCGTGTCGTGGAAACGCATATTCTCGATGCCGGCTTCTTTGACCGCTCGTCTGAAATAGACGCCGAACGTCCCGGCATCGACCGGCGCGACAGCATTGTCTGGCCCGCCTATTGCCAGCTTATCGAACAGCGCGACGGCCCGCGACGATAGCGGCACGTTGCGCGGATAACCATTCTTCGTTCGCGGGATATGGCAGAACTTCCGATCTGTGTGGACGTGTCGCCACGTCAGACCTAAGATCTCTCCCTGCCTCATCATGGTTCGAGTGCCAGACAGAACGCCCATCCGATCCATTCACGCAATTCAACAGGCTGCGACGCTCCATCCCACTCCAAGCCGGCGATGATCGCCGCGCGTTCTTCGTCGGATACCCGGCGCTTGCGCGGATGCGGTTTGCGTCGCCACTGGATAGCGCGAGCCGGGTTGGCTGCCATCGGAAGCCGCCACTCCCGCATAGCGCGCGTAAAGACCGACGATATCAGCGTCAACTCACGGTGGACTGTGGACGCAGACACGACTGCAAGCCTCTTGTCGCGCCATTCAGCCATCGTCGCACCGTCAACCTCAATCGCTGCCACGGGGAAGGCCGGAGCGAGCGCGCGAAGCCTGATCGCTTCCCATCGGGCGCCCCGCTTCTCCGGCGACACCTGTTTTGCTTATCTCTCGAACAACTCGGCCACGGTGAGGTTGGAAGGCAACTTACGGACGTGCGCGGCGGTAGCGCCCCTGACGATCCGCACTTCCTCAACAGTCACCCAGGCGGCGGCCTCCGCCTTAGTATCAAAGGTCTTGGTGAGCGTTTGCCCGCGTCGGCGAGCCCTCGCCCGCCAAGCGTTGCCGCGCTTTGTGATGGATGCCATGCGCCACCGTTGGACCAACGGAGCACAGAATTGCACATATCTAAGCGATCGCAACTGATTTGGACCAAATTTGGACCAGACCCGCAGAAATCAGCCATTCTTTGGTGCGGTCGAGAAGACTCGAACTTCCACGAGGATACCCCCACAAGCACCTCAAGCTTGCGCGTCTACCATTCCGCCACGACCGCACCGTGGTAAGCAGGCGGCGGCATATAGCGGATGAATGACACCGGTTCAATGACCTCGATCACTCAGTCGCCCGGGCACCGCCCCGAATGGCGCATCGACGACGGACTGACCGAATACCCCGACGCCCTTGCGTCGATGCAGGCCCGCGTCGCCGCTATCCGCGACGGCACCGCACGCGAACAGGTCTGGCTGGTCGAGCACCCGCCGCTCTACACCGCGGGCACGTCCGCCAAGCCTTCAGAGCTGACCGATCCTGCCCGCTTTCCCACGTTCAAAGCCGGGCGTGGCGGCCAATGGACCTATCATGGCCCTGGCCAGCGCACCGGATACGTCATGCTCGACCTGACCCGCCCGCACGGTCGCGTCCCCGCCCAGGACATCCGCTGCTACGTCAACGGACTGGAGGAATGGCTGATCCGCACCCTCGGCCATTTCAACGTCAAGGGCGAGCGCCGTGAGGGCCGTGTGGGTATCTGGGTCGCCGACCCTGTGACGGGTGCGGAATCCAAGATCGGCGCCATTGGCGTCCGCGTCACCCGCTGGGTGAGTTGGCACGGAGTCGCGTTGAACGTCGACCCGAACCTAACGCATTTTGCCGGTATCGTTCCCTGCGGCCTGCCACAGTATGGTGTGACCAGCCTCGCCGCCCTCGGCATCCCTGCGACGATGCAAGATACCGACGTCGCCCTACGCGCAGCCTGGGAAGAAGTTTTTGCCACCCAGACAGCCTCAAGCCGCGCACATCAGGGCTGATGGCGGTCCTCGAAATGGTGGGCCGTCGTTTGCCATTACGGGCAATTCCGACAGGCGCCGCCGACTTCGGCCCTGTGATGGCGCCTCCTGCAGATCGGAAACGACGATCAGACGCAACGCAAGCGGTTGCCATTCGCGTTGCCGATATCTGACGAGACCCAGAGGTCAGGCGGCGAGTTTCGCCCGCCCGGCGGTCGCCACCTCGCGCAACATCTTGTAGTCGAGTACCGCAATTGTGCGATCTTCATCGTCCACAAACCGGATGGGACCGAAATTGGTAAAGTAGAAAACGGTCTCCTCTGGAAAACTTGTGTCGTCATGCCACGCACCGTTCGCTTCAAAACCGTAATCGCCCGCACGCGCCGTGACGCCGCCACCATCAGCGCCGCCTCGGATGTCCATCTTCCCCGAAACCATGAGATACTCGCCGGCCGCCAGATGCTCGTGCCGCGCAAAGCTCGATCCCGCCGCACATTTGAAAAGAGCCGTCCAGGTTCCAGTCTCCTGGCTCGTGCGCAGAAGCTTGAAGTCGATGCCCGGCGAAAAATTGATCCAAGGTTCAGCCGACGTGTTGATGTAGATATCGCCAAGCCCAGCATTACGACGCGCATCGCGTTCAGACTTGCTCTCGGTCATCCGAAGTCTCCTTGTTTGCCTCTCCCAATCGGCCGACGTTTTCGCCTGGGCCTTCATCGACGCTAGCGCTCGCTTTGGCTTAAGGCAAGGATAGGGAAATCACAGCCGGTGCCCACCGACTAGCCGGGTCACGCGTTCTGTTTCGACGCATTGTACGCCGCTGAACGATGTGGCGTCATCGATGATTGGGCGAGGTCAATAAATCGGATCATCTTCGGGCGGCAAAGTATGCCCGAAGATGATCCAAGTAACGCCAATTCGAAATCAGGGCAGCGGCGTAGAATTCAGCAGCGCATCAATGCTCTTGAACAATGCCCCGGGTTCGGTGGCCGCGGTAGCAGGCGGCCAATCGCGTGTATTGATGACGCAGGCCCAGTCAATCCCGTCGGAGCGCGACTCCGCCCAGGTGGATGCGCCCGGTGTGCTGCCCTCTCGGGCGGCACCGGCGGCTCGCGGCCCATTGCCCCAAACGGCGTGTATATGAATGAACTGCGTCATCGCCTCGGCGGAGGCACCCATGCCGTCGTTGGCGTCCCCGACCTCATTGATCTCGCCATCCCCGCCATAAACCGAAGGCACCAGGGGTTGCGAGGTCAGGTCGAGCGGACTGAGGCCCAACCCCTGGTCCTCGGCGATAGCCTCATTACTGCTACGCAGCGATGCGAGGGTCGAAATCACCTGAACCTCGTTGATGCCCGCCGGCTGCAGCAATGTCTTGTTGATGTAGCTGGCATAGGTCATGCCGGTGACGTGTTCGACCACCGCGCCCGCCAGCAGATAACCGAAGTTCGAATAGTGGTTGGCGGTCCCTGGGGTGAAGTCCAGCTTCCGTTCGTACATGTAACGTGCCACGTCCAACTTCGTCACCGGCTTTGACAGGCCGAGCGCTAGGGCGATCGTGCGCATGTTGTAGGTCGGATCGAATCCGGAACCGGTGGCGCTGTCGTCGTAGCCTCCGGTGTGATCCAGAAGCTGCTGAATCGTAATGGTGTCGCTGCGTGGATCGGCGGGGTGGGAGAAGCCCAGCAATGGATAGACCGTGGTCGTGGGTTTGAACTTACCCGCGCCGTAGAGCGCCTGGACGGCGGCCTCGAGAAACATCTTGCTACAGCTCGCTAACAGAAACCGATCTGACGGTTCCGTCAGCCGGTAACCCGGTTCAGCCCATGTGTAGGCTCGGGAAAACTTCATCGTCCCGTTCTTGGCGATTGCAAGCTGTGCGGCACGGACCCCGTTGGCCTGCATGAAAGCCTGCATCGTCTGGTCGAAACCGGTCAGCGAAGCGACCGGCATCCCGGTCATCGTCCATTGACGACTAGACGGAATATCTTGTTTGGCGAAGATTGCCGCGTAGACGGGGGCGCTGGTGGATCCGCCGCCCTGAGTGCAGATCGGGTAGAACCCCGCGGCAACCTGCTGATCGAACTCGGTCTGATACTCCGATGACGTCATCCCGTGCCGCGCCACCCAGGGCCCTACCACATCATCCTTGAACACGGAGCAGTAAGTCACGTCGCTGGAGAGAGCGACGTAGGCGGGGCGATAGCCGGCCAATTGGTAGCCCGGCAATTGCGTTTCCGCGTTGAACGTCACCTGATAGCTTGTGCCGGTGTCGGATGGATGCACGTGACACTTCACGTAGGCGGGGTTCGCGTGCCACACGGCGGCGTAGCGCCGGTCGGCCGCGGTTCCGTAGATCGCAACCGAGCTCAGAATCTGCTGGGCCGCGAGGGCTGCCGCATTCGCATGCTGGAAGGTTCCCGCCTCAGTGGCAGGGCCGCTGACCATCCCGTGCTCGGCGGACCACGCCCCGGTTATACCTTGCTGGAACACCGCGGCAAATACCGCGTTACTGACCGCTCCGGTCACCGAAACGATGACCGGCACAAAGCCTTTCGCCGTCCAGGTGTTGAAGAACGATTGATAGCCATCGCTGTTGACGCCGTGGACCGCCACCCAGGCGGCGCCCTGACGCTGAACCCAAACGGCAGCATAGAGCGGACTCGTCAGATCCCCGTAGACGCTCAATGAAATGATTCGGTATCCCTCGGCGGACAGGGTATCGAATTTCGCCTGATGCTGAGCACCTGTTACGCCATGATAAGCCTGGAACATAGCATTCTCCCTTGCTGTTGCAGTAATGTCCACGGATCACATTTTTCTTGGAGTCGAAACGACAATCTTCCGATGGGGACACTGCCCGATGGGAAGGATAGACGTCGCTGTCCGGACCTGCTTATTTCTCGATGCTAAGTTAAGGCGTCCGCTGAAGCAATGAATTTCTTATTATTTCGATTGAGGGCGAAATCGGACCTTCACACACCTGCTGACGCCGTAGCCAATTCAGTCTAGCCTACGTTCGTGAGTCCTTCCAACGCGCTGCCCGACGCCCCTTCAGTGGTCGCGGGCCACGGTCGCGCCGCCATCCTGACACCGGACGGCGAACTCCTGCTGTTGCCCACGTCCGAGGCCGTTGGCCTTCTCCGCACGCTTCCCCCGCCGATCCTCGTCCACGCCCCGGCCACCTTCCGTCGCCTGGGCATGCGTCCTGGCCCAGCTTTCGACCTGCTGGACCTGTTCGCCTTTGTTCGCCCTGCCCACACGGCCGCGCCGACACCTCGCGGTCTCTCCATGGCGCTCGACGAAGATCACCCCCCGATCGGCCTCGAATCCGAGGTAACGCGGCTACCCGACCTCGCCGCGACACTGCTGAACCAGCTTTCCCACGGCCGGGACACCTTGCTTAACCGAGACGCCGCCGTCCTTGCCGCCCGGATGCAGAAAGCCGGCTGGGGTTGGGGTGGCTATGTCACCCATGCCCTCGGCCGCCCAGCCGCGCTAGCCTCCGGCGAGCCGCTGAAAGTCTGGAAAAAGCTGCCGGAATGGGAGGACGCCGCGCCGCAACCCCCGCCGTCCTCCCATCCTGTCTCGGAATCCGAGGCCCGCCTGCGTCTCGCCGCCATGCTGGGTCCTCACGCTGAACAGCGGCAGGGACAGGGGGACTACGCTGGCGCCGCAACAGCCGCCTTCGCGCCACGCGAAATTCGCGGCGATCCGCACATGGTGCTTGTCGAGGCTGGCACCGGCACCGGCAAGACACTCGGCTACCTCGCGCCCGCCAGCATCTGGGCGGAGAAGAACAAGGGCGCCGTCTGGATCAGCACCTTTACCCGTCACCTGCAACGCCAGATCGACAGCGAACTGGAACGCCTGATCCCCGACCCCACCGAGCGGCGCCGCCGCATCGTCGTTCGCAAAGGCCGAGAGAACTACCTGTGCCTGTTGAACCTGGAAGATGCTGTCGCCACCGCCTCCAGCGGTTTCATGAACCTGAACATCGTCCCGCTCGGCCTGATCGCCCGCTGGGCCATGGCGACCAACGACGGCGACGTTCAGGGCGGTGACCTGCCAGGCTGGCTACCCGAGTTATTCGGCGGTGCCCTGATCGCATCCCTGGCCGACCGCCGCGGCGAGTGTATCCACGCCGCCTGCCCGCACTGGCGCCGATGCTTCATCGAGCACACGATCCGCCGTTCCCGCACTGCCGATCTGGTCGTCGCGAACCATGCTCTGGTCATGACCCAAGCGGCGTGGGGTGGCCTGGACGACAACGCCGTCCCCACCCGCTACGTCTTCGACGAAGGCCACCACGTGTTCGACGCCGCCGACAGCGCATTCTCGGCCGCGCTCTCGGGTGCGGAAACCGCCGAGCTCCGCCGCTGGCTGCGTGGCGCCGAAGGCGGACGGTCCCGTGCCCGCGGTCTCCGCAAGCGGCTGGAGGACCTGGTTGCAGACCGTCCGACCTTGGAAGCGCCGTTGGACGCCGCACTGCAAGCGGCCATCGCGCTGCCAGCGTCAGACTGGGCCAGCCGCATGCATGAAGAAGGCCCGGAATTCGATGCAATCGAACCCGCTCGTGCAAACCCGTCCGAGGCCTTGCTGCACCTGATCCGCCGCCAGGTGCTGGCGCGCACGGCCGGCGCCGACCTACGGCAGGCTTACGGCTCCTTGGAGTGTGACGTTTTTCCGCTCAATGAGGACGCTGCCCAGGCCGCCGAGCGGCTGGCCCGCGCGTTGGCCCGCATCTCCGAACCTCTAGCCACGCTGCGCGAACGGTTGCTCGCTCGCCTTGATGACGAAGCGGAGGACTTGGACGAAGCCACCCGCAACCGCATCGAGGCCATCGGCCGCTCCTTGACCCGCCGCGCCCTGAACCCGCTGCAAGCGTGGCAGACAATGCTCTGGAGCCTGACTCAACCTCAGCCGGAGCCGGGCCAGCGCCCCAGCCATGTGCTGTTTCTGAAGCTGGACCGGCGCGACGGGCTGCGCGATCTGGATGTCGGGCTGAACCGTCACTGGCTCGATCCGACCATACCGTTCGCGACCACCCTGGCGGCGCCGGCCCAAGGCTTGCTGGTCACCTCCGCCACGCTGCGCGACTCGGGCGATCGCAATCCCGAAATCGCCTGGGCCTCCGCCGAGGCCCGTGTTGGCGCGCCGCATCTGCCCTCACCCGCCATCCGAGCCGCCGTTGCATCGCCGTTCGATTACGCGGAACAAACCCGCGCCTTCGTGGTCAGCGATGTTGCCCCAGGCAACCTGGATCAACTCGCCGCCGCCTATCGCGCGCTGTTCATGGCCTCCGAAGGAGGCGCGCTAGGTCTGTTCACCGCCATCAGCCGGCTGCGCGCCGTCCACGCGAAGATCGCGCCCGAACTCGAGGAGGCAGGCATCCCGCTCTACGCCCAGCATGTTGACGCCATGGGCAATGCCACCCTCGTCGACATCTTCCGCGCGGAGGAAGAAAGCTGTTTGCTCGGCACTGATGCGATGCGCGATGGCGTGGACGTCCCTGGTAATGCTCTGAGGCTTGTGGTGTTCGAGCGTACGCCCTGGCCGCGCCCCGACATTCTGCATCGAGAGCGGCGAATCCATCTGTCGGACGGCGACCCGAAAGGCTACGATGACCGTATTGTGCGGTTGCGCCTGCGCCAAGCCTTCGGGCGGCTGATCCGCCGAGCCACCGACCGAGGGGTTTTCGTGCTCCTCGACCGACAGGCGCCCAGCCGGTTGATGTCCGCTTTCCCGGCGGGCGTGATGGTGCGGCGCGTGGGTCTGGCACAGGCCGTCAACGAAACTGGCGCTTTCTTGAGGAACTCGTGCATTTCTTACCCCAGGGTCGCCGGCCTAAGGCATTTGCCTGGTCTGATTGACAGGAGGATTCGATGCGTTCCCGTGATGCGATCGACGCGCCGGAGGCGCTGGTTTTGACCATGGTTCTGGTGTCCGCCGCGGATGGCGGGATGACCGATCGCGAAATCGGCGTTATGTCCGCTCTCGTTCAAACCCTGCCTGCGTTCGAGGATTTCACCAAAGAAGCACTCGTCGACGTGACCGAGCGCGCCGCCGAGTTATTGCACGACGATGATGGGCTGGCGCACGCGGGCCGCCTCATGCTCGCAGCACTGACACCCAAACTCCGCGAAACCGCCTACGCGCTGGCCTGCGAGGTCGTGGCCGGCGGCGACGGGGCAAGACGGCAGACGCTGGACATGCTCGAATTCGTGCGCGGCGAACTGGGGCTCGACCAACTGGTTTCCGCCGCAATCGAACGCGGGGTGCGCGCCCGCTACCAACGTGTTGAAGCTGCCGAGTGAGATTGTAGGGCGCATTCAGCTGACGCCCGCAATGCGATCCGGCTGCATCATGTGTGAATGCAGCCTTTCTCCCGCTGACGCTCAATCCCGTTATGGCCAGCCTACTGGGCGCCATGACTCCTCGCCAGGCTGGCGATCGTGAGACTCATCCGCATCGCGGTTTTTCTCGCCGGGGTGCCCGTAGCCGTCCTCGCTTTCATGGCAGTCGTGCAATGGGCGGATTTCTGGCCGGCGATGGCGGGCATCGTGGTCAGCGTGGTGACCGCCGGCGTCTTCTCGCTGGTGTGGGGGCGTGACCTGGATCTGCTGATCGATCAGGTGCGCCGCATCGCCTCCGACGATTCCGGCCCCCTTGTCGAAACCGAGAGCCCAGTCCTGATGGCCGCCCTCGGCCGCGAGGTCGAGCGCTTGGCGCGGCGCCTGGCTACCCGCGCCGCCTTGCAGGAGCAGCACCGCCGTGCCGATACGCTGATCCTGGAGCGCCTTCCCGACCCCGTTATCGTTCTCGCCCGCGACCGCTCGGTTCGGCGTACCAATGCCGCGGCCCGCGTCGGCGTTCGGTGACGACATGCCGGCTGTGCTGCGCCATCCGAGTGTGCGCGGTGCGATCGACCGGGCCTTGTCAACAAATTTGCCGCAAAGCACCGAGATTGCGCCTGCGCGCACCCGTCCCACGCGACCTCTATGCGACGGTTGTGCCGATGGATCCGCCGTTGGCTGATGGCGGGTCAGGCACTGGTCGTCCTGTCGGACCGCACCCGGGAACGTCTGGTCGAGCGGATGCGCGCCGATTTCGTCGCCAACGTCAGCCACGAGTTGCGCACGCCGCTCGCCTCGCTGATCGGCTTCGTCGAGACGTTGCGCGGCCCGGCTGCCGACGATCCCCCCGCGCAGCAGCGCTTCCTGGAGATCATGGCCGAGCAGGGCGCTCGAATGAACCGCCTGATCGACGATCTGCTGAGTTTGTCGCGGATCGAACTGACTGAACATCAGCCGCCGTCGATACCGCTCGACCTGACCGAACTGGTGCGGCGGATGGTGGCGGGGTTCGAGCCTCGGCTGGCGGAGCGCAGTGTCCAGTTGGCGATGCGGATTGATCCCGACCTGCCGCTTGTCGCGGGCGACGCCGACCAGATGGCGCAAGTGCTGCAGAACCTGCTGGACAACGGACTGAAATACGGCCGGGACGGCGGGGTTCTGACACTGGAGCTGGCACTGGCCCAGGTCGGCAACCGTTGGCCGCGCCGGCGCGGGATTGTCATCGCCGTCGGCGATCAGGGTGCCGGCATTCCGCGCGAGCACCTGCCCCGGCTCACGGAGCGGTTCTACCGCGTGGACAAGGGGCGTTCCCGCGCAGTGGGCGGCACCGGCCTCGGGCTGGCGATCGTCAAGCACATCGTCAACCGCCACCGCGGTCAGTTGCTGATCGAGAGCGAGGAAGGCAAAGGCACAACCGTCAGCATCTGGCTGCCGGCCATCCACGCTACGGCGCGGCTCGCCGACGCGGACTGACGGATCCGCGAGGTTTCGACGTGCTCGCGTGCAGCGTCCTCGCATCGGACGGGTCCATGTTCTACAACGCACCTACCCGCTCGCGCGATGTCTAAGCCATACGGATCGAGGACCCATGTCTACCGCTCGCACCGCAATGCCGTTCCTCCTCCTCGCGTTGGCAGCCTCTCCCTTGCAAGCCCAAACGAGCACTCCGGACCCCGAACTAGTGAAATCGAGCCTGGAGCAGATCTTCTCGATGGCCACTTTCGGGACCGTAACGATGCGAGAGAACGCCGAGGTCACCCAAAGCGGCGCTGATTACCGGATTCGATTGCCCCTGGCTGGGTTCGCCGCACCGCCTGACCCCGCCGTCAAACTGGTGGCTCACCCGACCGAGCACGGGTTGCTGGACGTCACGTCGGTCATATTCCCGCCGGCCGGAACAATCAAATCGACGTCTTCGGACGGGCCGCCTACCCAGATCACCTATTCCATCGGTCATCAGGCGATCACCGCCAAGGTGGATCCAAATCTGACGACTGCCGTCGTCCTACGAAGCAGACCTTCGAGAGGTCCGGCTGTTGTCCGAACGCGGCGATCAGCACGGTGAGCAGACGCTCGATCATTACGACCTCAACGGTACGCTGTCGATCGACGCCGGCGGGCTGCTGACGCTCGCATCCCAAGGCAGCGGGACAGGCTTTCGCTTCATCGGCCATGGCCCGAACGGCTTCACCTCTGACGCCGCGGCGCATGCCCTGGCTGGCCATTTCTCGGTGGAGGGTCTCGATCGCGCTCAAGGCACGCGTCTGTTAACGGCCTTTCGCGGCCTCTCGGCTGTTGAAACAATCCCCGATCAGCCGCCCCTCTCACCCGACCGGCGCCTTGCTCTGCGCGCCATCATCGAGGCCACCAACGGATTGCTCAACCGGATCGACGCCGAGGAGGTCCTGGAGGACGTTCGCTTCGCCATGGGCGAGGGAGCCGCGGCAACCAGCGGGACCGTCCATCGCCTGCGTGTGAACATGAGTGGCGACGCCCTCGACCAGCGGCTGAGTACCCAACTCGGACTCACGATGGAGGGGATCTCATCGTCCGCGGTGTCAGCCGAGAACGCAATGTTTGTGCCGCATCGTGTTGATCTCAAGACCGTTCTGGCGGGCCTGCAGATCGGCCCATTGATGGAGCTGCTCCGCGCCGCGACCGAACCGGGAGCAGATCCCGCCGTATTGCAGGCGCAGGCGATGACGCTGCTCGCTGATCCAAAAGCCCGGATCCGGATCGAGGCCTTGTCCTTCGAATTCGGGTCCGCTCCAAATCAAAGGATCAGCCAAAATCACGCCGGGCCCCGATGGGCAACTCGGCGCTGAGATCCACATCGCTGCCAGCGGATGGATACACTGCTGGCCCAGGCGCAGAGCCAACCGAACCTGCAACAGGTCATGCCGATGGTGTTTCTGGCGAAGGGCATGGGGCGCCCAGAGGGAAACAACCTGATCTGGGACATCAGGCTGGGTGACGGGCCGCTGACGGTAAACGGCGTGCCGTTCGGTCAGCCCGCCGGCAAAAGGCGATAAATAACTACGTCGCGGCTGGTGCAGTCTTCGAGTTCCAGCGTCGTCTCGATCCGATAGCGAAGCCAGCGCCTGCAACCCCGTCTTCGGCAGGTAGGCCCGGCCAGGATCAGCGATCCAAACTTCGGCGGACCGAGCCATGTCTGTCAGCCAGGGCATGATATGGCCCGTCATCGGCGCCTCGTAACAGACATCGCCGCAGAGAATGAGATCCCAGCGGCACGTCGTCGCCAACCACGTCGCCCGCCGGAACAACCTCCACACCGTTGGCCAGCGGCATTCAGTCCGATCGCCGCGAGCGCCAGTGGATCGATCTCCGACGCTTCCACCGAGGCTGCCCGGCCAGCCCGCAAGCGATCGCCGCCACCCCGCCGCCCGCTGCGAAATCCAGCACGCGTTTGCCGGCGACCAAGGCTGGATTGTCCAGGATATGGCGAGCAAGCGCCAGCCCGCCGGGCCAAGCGAAGGCCCAGAACGGCGGCTCCATATTGCGTTCGGCCAGCCAGGTTTCCGATCGCCTGCCAGATCGGCGTGATTTCGGTCGCGAGATGGAGCCGTATCTCCGGCACCTGTCGTGCGGCGGCCAGGACAGTATTGGCCCGGATAAACGCCTCGGCGTTCTGCGGCCCGGCTCCGCTCAATTTGCGTCACGGCCAGCCTCGAGCCGACCATGCACGCTTTGCCCCGCTGTATCCGAGACACGGGTCGCTGGGCCCAGAACCAGCCCATAGGGGGCAACGGCGCGCAAGCGAACTGTCACAGCCAGCCCGCCAAAATAGCCAGACCAACCGCCAGTCCGACCTCACGGTTCGCCCGGAACAGCCGCAGGCATTCGGCCGGATCGTCGATATCCAGCGCGCATCACCTGACGCGCCAGCAAACCGGCCGGCAGCACCAGCACCGGGTAGAACCACAGACCCAGGGCCGCCAGCCAGCCGGCGAGACCAAGCGCCGCCACCGCCGCCGCGTAGCACACCGCCAGGAACGGCCTGGTATTCTCGCCGAACAGCCGGGCGGTGGAGTGCACGCCGACCAGCGCGTCATCCTCCCGGTCCTGATGGGCGTAGATCGTGTCGAACCCCAGGTCCCACAGGATCGCGGCCGCATAGAGCGCCACCCAGGCCGCATCCAGGCGCCCGGCCGCGGCAGCATAGCCCATCGGCGCGCCGAACCGAAGGTGAAGCCCATCATAAGTTGCGGCCACCACGTCACTCGCTTGGCCAGCGGATAAACCGCGACCAGCAGCAGTGACGCGACTCCCAGCGCCTGCGACAACCGATTGAGTTGCAGCAGGACCGCCAAACCCGCCAGCAGCAGCCCTGCTAGGAAAATTCAGCGCATGACGCGGCCGCAGCGCGCCCGAGGCAAGCGGCCGACCCGCCGTTCGAGCCACCTTGCGGTCGATCTCGCGATCCCACAGATCATTCACGACGCAACCCGCAGCCCGCATCACCAGGCTGCCGACAGCGAACAATATAACCAGCCGGATCGTCTCGGCGGTCGGCGCGCGGGCCAGGAGGATACCCCAGAGCCCGGGGAGAAACAGCAGCCAAGTGCCGATCGGCCTGTCCACGCGTGCCAGAAGCAGGTAGGGCAGCCAAGCGCGTGGCATCCGGGCAACCCAGCCGGTGGCGACAATGTCCGTGTGCATGACAAGGGGTTTGTTCGCCGTTCCATGATTTCGTCAATACGTCATACACGAAAGCGATGATCCGACTGCATGTCGAGGCAGCCCTGGCCTCCGGGACCGCCATTGAGGCGACCGAGAGCCAAGTCCATTACCTGGGCGGTGTGATGCGCCGCGCCGCTGGCGATGCGGTGCACTTGTTTAACGGCCGCGACGGCGAGTGGACCGGGCGAATTGCCTCGCTGTCGCGCCACAAAGCGACGTTCGCCGTGGAAACCTTGATCCGTCCGCAATGTGCCGAAACGGATCTGTGGCTGGCATTTGCCGTGCTAAAACGTGACACTACCGATCTGGTCGTGCAAAAGGCGACCGAACTCGGCGTATCGGCGCTGCTGCCAGTCTTTACCGAACGGACCAACGCCGGGCGGATCAATCTCGATCGGCTGCGCACCATCGCCATCGAGGCGGCCGAACAGAGCGAGCGCCTCACCGTCCCGGACATCCACCCCGTCAGGAAACTGCATGACTTTTTGACGTCATGGCCGGCCGGCCGATCGCTGTTTGTGGCCTTGGAGCGAGCTAACGCCCCGCCGCTGACGCCCATGACAGGTCCCTCCGGCCTGCTGATCGGTCCAGAAGGCGGATTCGGACCGCACGACCAGGCGCTGCTGGACCAGTTGAGTTTGGTCCGTCCAGTTTCCCTGGGGCCACGGATCCTGCGCGCCGACACGGCAGCCATCGTCGGTCTGGCCTTGTTGCAAGCACCGAGGTGTGGCTAGTACGCTGAATTTAACAGTCAGGCGGCGCGTTCGCACGGCGGCGCGCCTGATCGCCCTTCCGGCGATATCAACCGAAATGCCTTGGGAACCTCATGTCCAATCCTGGAGACGCCGACGACACGCCGCTCACGTCGGTTCAGCAAATGGCCGAATACTTTTCAGCGGGGTGCAAGCCGCGCGAGCAGTTCCGCATCGGCACGGAACACGAGAAGTTCGGCTTCCGCCATGCGGATCTTGCCCCACCGCCTTATCTGCCCTCGGAGGGTCAACCCGGCAGCATCCGCGATCTGCTGGCCGGTTTGGCCAAATTCGGCGCCGTTCCGATTCTGGACGGCGAGAACACGATCGGACTGAAACAGGGGGCGGGCTCGGTCTCTCTGGAACCGGCGGGCCAGTTGGAACTGTCCGGCGGTCCGCTGGAAACGCTGCACGAAACCAAACAGGAACTGGACACCCATCTCGCTCAGGTCCGCGCTGCGTGCGAGGGTCTGGACATGGGTTTCGCGCCGCTGGGGTTTCACCCGCTGGCGACGCGCGCGGCGATGCCATGGATGCCGAAAGGCCGCTATGCCATCATGCAGCGCTACATGCCGCTGGTTGGCAGCCTGGGCCTCGACATGATGACCCGCACATGCACCGTCCAGGTCAATCTCGACTTCTCGTCCGAGCAGGATATGCGACGGAAGCTTCGCACCTCGCTGCTGCTGCAGCCGCTTGCAACCGCGTTGTTTGCCAACTCGCCTTTCACCGAGGGCGAGCCCAACGGCTTTCTCTCCTATCGAGCCCAAGTATGGACCGATACCGACAACCAACGCGCCGGCATTCCCAAGGTGATGTTCGAGGACGGGTTCGGATTTGAGCGTTACGCCGCCTGGTTGATCGAAGACGTGCCGATGTACTTCGCTTATCGCAATGGCGGCTACATCGACGTCGCAGGCGAATCCTTCAGCGCCTACATTTCCGGCCGCGTCCCGTCGCTGGCCGGGATCACCGCCACGATGGGAGACTTCGCCGACCACGTTACCACCGTCTTCACCGATGTCCGCCTGAAGCGCTTCCTGGAAATGCGTGGTTCCGATGCCGGTCGCGCCGAGATGATGCTGGCACAGTCAGCGCTATGGGTCGGCCTGCTCTACGACGACGCCGCACTAACCGCGGCCGAAGCTCTGCTCCGCGGTACGGGCTGGGAGGACGCAATCACCGCTCGCGCTGCAGTGCCGCGCCAAGGGCTCAACGCGCCGTGGCGCGCCGGCACGTTGCGCGACATCGTCGCCGATGTGGCGGCGATCGCCGAGGACGGGTTGCGCGCCCGAGGTTTCCGCGATGCGACTGGGCTCGATGAACGCGCCTATCTGGAACCGTTGCAAGCGATCGCGGCCGGCGCGCCCACCCAGGCGGAGCATTGGCTGGCCGGTACAATGGTCGCGTGGAACGGCGATACCGGCCGGATCTTCGCGGAGGCCGAAATCTGAATTCGGATGAACGGTGGGCCGCCACAATCATACTGGCTCAGCTTTTGGCCAGGGCTACCGGTTCCAGCGCGGCCGCCATAGCACGGCCGGAGGCATGCCGGGCGTGACGCCGAAGCAGTGGCACCAGGTCCGCTAACGGGTCCGTTTCATCCGCCTTGCGGTTACCAGGCCAACCCTCCATAACCCCGCGCCTGATGGCCATAACAGACGATATTCGTAGCGTCCTCGCGCCTCCACATCCTGCCGGGCGCCCCTTCATCATGGGCGGCCTCATCGCCTTTCTGCTCGGTTTCGCCCTCGGCACCTGGCTGATCTGGCTCGGCTTGATCTTTACCCTGTTCTGCCTTTTCTTCTTTCGCGACCCGGAGCGCTTCCCCCCACCACGGGCGGACCTGTTCCTCGCCCCGGCCGACGGACGTATCGTCGCGGTAACCCCGGCCGCACCGCCCCCAGAACTTGGCCTGGGCAACGGCCCGCGCTGGAAAGTCTCGATCTTCCTCTCGGTGCTGAACGTCCACGTCAACCGCGTGCCCGCCGACGGCGTGGTCACCCGCATTGCGTACCGGCACGGTGCCTTCGTGAGCGCCAGTCTGGACAAGGCCAGCGAGTCGAATGAGCGCAATGCGCTGGCGATCCGCCTGCCGACCGGGCAAGAGATCGCCGTCGTCCAGATCGCCGGCCTGATCGCGCGCCGCATCCTGTGTACGGTGCGCGAAGGCGATCCGGTGACCGCCGGGGAACGGTTCGGGATCATCCGCTTCGGCAGCCGCACGGACCTTTATCTCCCTGAGGGTGTTCGTCCGCTGGTCGTGGAGGGCCAAACGATGATCGGCGGCGAAACCGTCATCGCCGGAACTACCGTCCGAGCGCCCATTGTCCTGAGTGCCATTCCGCGAGTGCCAAATCTCATGAGTGACCGCCCGCCCTTTTCACCCATTCGCCGGCTGCGACGCTATCGGCCGCGGCCGCGGAACCGTCCGCGCTTCAAAGGCCCCTCGTTCAACCGCATGATCCCGAACCTGATGACCATGCTCGGCCTTTGCGCTGGCCTGACGTCCATGCGGTTCGCGCTGGAGGGGCGCTTTGGACCCGCTGCCGTTGCCATCGCCGTCGCGGCCCTGATCGACGGGCTGGACGGACGGTTGGCACGCCTGCTCAAGGTGACCTCCCGTTTCGGTGCGGAGTTCGACAGCCTGTCCGATTTCCTGTGCTTCGGCGTGGCGCCTCCCTTCGTCCTTTATTTGTGGTCGCTGCAACGCGGCGGGGCGTACGGCTACGTGCCTTGCTTGATGTTCGCGGTATGCATGGCGCTGCGGCTGGCGCGATTCAACGCCTCGCTGGACGGGGCACCAAAACCGGCTTACGCCTATAACTTCTTCACCGGCGTTCCGGCACCGGCGGGTGCGGCCCTCGCCCTGTTTCCGCTGTTCCTGGGGCTGGAGGCGAAGTCCCTCGGCTGGGTCTGGCTGTTGGACGCAGCCAAATTTCCGCTGTTCAACGCGGTGGTCCTGATCGGCACCGCCCTGCTGCTGGTCTCGACCCTGCCGATCTGGAGCTTCAAGAACTTCAAAGTTCCGTCGGAATATGTCCTGCCGATGCTGCTGGGCACCGGCGTCTACGCCGCTGTCGTTCTCGCCGATCCATGGGGAGCGCTGGCCGGCGCGAGTTTGATCTACCTCGGGATGCTGCCCTTCAGCGTGCGAAGCTTCCGACGGCTGCGGCGAGAGGCTGAAGCGCCGCGCGACGAGATGGACGCCGGGCATCGGGAAAGCGCGTGACTATTTTCGCCGTAGGCGGCGGGCATTGGCGCGCGACCGCACCAGATAGGGCGCAAGAGCCGCCGCTTGGCCCCGGCCGGACATCAGCGCAAGGGTCGAGGCCTGCGCCGCCGCGGCCTTCTCCATGACCATGCGCTGGCACTCGGCAATGCTCAGGGTGCCTTGGGCCATCATCAGACTGCGATGGAAGATGGTTTCCCACGACGAGAGCGTCAGTTGGGTCATCATAGCGGGGAGGCTGTGGCTGCTTCGTTTGCTCATGGCTTGAACGTGAGGCGAGCGAAGCGGGGCCGCAAGTGTCGCCGCTGACAAACCGGCTTTACTCGCAAAGACTTTTTGCTGGCGCATCCGGGATTCATTGTGGATTTGGAGGCATAAGGTTCGCGTGCGCCGGAAAGGGGGGGTTCGCCTCCGAGTCGCTTAACTGATTCCAACCCTTGCGACGGTGCCACGCGATTGCGACGGTACCACGCGATACTGAAGGCACCTGATTTGCCATACCTCGAGTTAGAGCGACAGGGCAAATCGTGATCCCGGGCGGACAAAGAAAATCGGGTGGTTTCGCAAGATTCGAAGGCCAGCATATCAGTCGCGCGGTTCACTTCTCTCTCTATACCGGTGGCCTCTTATCACGGTTGAGCGACCCGGTCCCAGGGCCAGCGCCTAAGCAAGCACGCAGTAGCCATGTGATCGCACAAACGCACCTATCGGGGGGCGCCTATTCTCCAAGCCGTATCGAATATGGCCTTCCTGTCGCCGCAGGTCCGACTCCCAGCGCATATTTGATCGGATACAGATTATTTTTGATCGCTTTCACCGATTTCACCATCTATTTTAGTCACATACGGCCAGCAAACCGGTCGTCGGGCTAAAAATTGGGGAGCGATCATGTCATTTAAGACGGTCTTCTTCACGACCAGTGGAATTTGGGTCACGGACGGCACCGTCGCAGGCACCCAGCAACTGGAAGCGTTCGCGCAGGAAGATGCTGGCCCAACGCCGGTGGTGCTGGGGACCGACGTCCTCTTCGACCTGCCAATAACGTTTACGTACGGTATTGGCGTGACCAACGGCACTACCGGTGGAACCACTCTCGTCCAGCCACCGAATGCAAATTCCACCGCTCCAAGTCCCGGCTACGACATGTCCTATCCGGTGTCTATTGGTAACAAGGTCATCGCCGAGGCCAATCTCTTCGGTGCCCTTCTCGTCACGAATGGAACCGCGGCAGGGACGAGCCTGCTGTCGTTTCCAACGGTGCCCGCGCCATTTACATGGAGCATTCTCTCGTCGCTGTATTCGCTTGGAACCAAAGTCATTTTCAATGCTGGAAATACCCACCCGACGCTGGCATCGGAGGTCGACGATCTCTGGGTCTCGGACGGCACGTCGGCCGGCACAAAGCCTCTGGTCGTCCCGGGCGAAAACAACGGCGGCTTGAACCCGTACAATTTCACGGTTTTCGGCAATAAAGCGGTTTTTCTTGGCGACGACAGTAACAGTAATTTTGGCCTGTGGGTTACCGACGGTACGGTCGCTGGCACGTCGGAGATTACGACGCCACAGCTTTCATCAGCAAGTGACCCGTCCGGCGGCGCGACCTTTTTTCTTGCCTTTGGCTCGGACGTGCTTTTCCGCGCGAGCGGTACCGACAATACATCCAGCTTATGGATCACCAATGGTACTGATGCAGGAACAAGAGAAATAAACATTCCGCTTCCCCCCACCGAATTCGGAACTCCGAACAGCCTGTTCCCGATACCAGTGGTCGCTTTCGGCAATCAGGCACTCTTTCTTGGTGATGACGGAACGAAATTTGCTCTTTGGGTCACTGACGGAACCACCGCGGGAACGCATGAACTGGCAACGCCTGGGCTGCAAATCGACAGCAGTGCGCCAGGATCTTCCGGTTCAATCAACCCGACCGATTTCTTTGCGTGGGACGGCAAGGTACTGTTCCAGGGGAAAGATACAGCCGGCAGGGTCGGTCTGTGGATTACCGACGGAACATCCGCCGGAACGTCCGAGATTTTGCCGGCCAATGCGTATCAGCTTGGACTCAATCCGTCTGAGTTTTCATTGGCCGGATCCGAGGTTGTCTTTCAGGCGACTGATGCCGCGGGACACGTAGGACTATGGGTGACCGATGGCACCACAGCCGGGACCCAGGAACTTCAGGTGAATTCGGCTGCGACGACCGGCAACCCTGGGCAATGGCCACAGGACCTCACGTCGTTCAACACTGATCTGCTCACAGCAACTCAAATCACTCTGCATGGCATATCATCTCAGTATATCGTCGCCGATAACAATGGATCGGTCTATCTGCAGGACACTGTTGCCGGGCGCGATGGGACGCAGACACTTCCTGGCGTGACCGAGATTGTGTTCACGAACGGCACAGGCGTGTTTGATTCGACAGGCACCGCGGAGGATGTGGCGCGGCTTTATGGTGCGGCGCTTCATCGCGCGCCAGACGTGCAGGGGCTTGCGGGATGGACAACCGCCATTGACGGCTCAACCTTCTCATTGACCGCGGTCGCGAACGACTTCGCTGCATCGCCGGAATTCATCCAGGATTACGGCGCGCTTTCGAATGCAGACTTCGTTAACCGTCTCTATGAGAATGTGCTCGGGCGCCCAGCCGATGCGGCGGGAGCGCAGGGTTGGACAAATGCTCTGGCGGCCGGCATGAGCCGAGGCACCGCTTTGCTCGGATTTGCTGAGAGCCAAGAGAACGAAGCGAACACGATATCGACGGCTGGCGATCCAAACAACGCCGAGGTCTATCGTCTCTACGAGACAACGCTTGGCCGGGCCCCGGATCCGGGTGGGCTGGCGAGCTGGTCGGGACTGTTGGCGAGCGGTGGCTCGTCGCTGCAAGTGGCGGACGCGCTGGTCAGTTCACCAGAGTTCCTGCAGGATTACGGCGCGTTGAGCCCGACAGATTTCGTCACTGCGCTGTACCGGAATACCCTTCATCGCGCTCCGGACGCGGGCGGATTACAGGGCTGGGTAGGCGCACTGGCGAGCGGGACGAGCAGGGCGAGTGTCGTGATCGGGTTTGCCGACAGTCTTGAATACCGTGGACTAACCGCCGGCGCGACACACGCGAACTGGGTCTTCATTCCTTCGTAGATGGCATGCGCCCGGCGCATCGCCGGTTAGAGGCCGCTGCCGTCCCGGCCTTGCACGGTGACTCAGCCCCGTCCCCTCAACGACGGCTCGCCAAACGTCCCACGGCTGGCGGCAACTGAATGGGCCGCCAAGCGGGCAATTTAGCGCGCGATAATCCGGTTCAACGGCTCACGAACGCACAAGGGACGATTAACCTCCGCCGCGATACCCCAGCCGTCCCGCGGCCAGCTGCGGATGACGAGATGCCTCTCATACCCCATCCCCCGGGAAGAGGCGGGTTTACTCGGCGGCCTGCCTCGGAAGTTTGGCGACTGTTTTCGCTGAAGGTTTCTTGGCCGCCGCCTTTTTCGCTGCGGCCTTGTTCGGAGACGCCGACTTCGCAGCTGCCCGCTTCGGAGCAGCAGCCTTCTTTGGCGCGGCCACCTTCTTCGGCCCAGCGGCTTTAGTTGGCCCAGCGGCTGTGGTTGGCGCAGCGGCTTTTTTCCGTGCCGGCGCGTTTGTCGCGGCCTCGCCCGATCCGTTCTTGGCCGTAGCCTTGCCCTTCCTCCCCGCCCGACCTCGTGGCTTGAGCGCCTTTCCCTTTTCAGCGAGTAGCTTTACCGCGTCGTCCAGCGAGATATCCTCCATCGCCACACCACGCGGCAGGTTGGCAACGGTCTTCCCGTGTTGCACGTAAGGCCCGAACCGCCCTTTCCGCACGCTGACCAGCTCCTTGTCGCCTGGATGTGGCCCGATCGTACGGACGCTGGCCATTTTCTTCGCCAGCAAGTCAACGGCCCGGTTCAGCCCGAGGGCCAGCACATCGTCGTCCCGGTCCAACGAGCCGAACACGGCGCCCATCTTCACATACGGCCCAAATCGGCCAATTCCGGCCTCGATCTTCTCTTTCGTCTCAGGGTGCAGCCCAATTTCCCGCGGCAGCGACAGCAGGCCCAGCGCCTGTTCCAGCGTCAGATTCTCGCCATCCATCCCGCGTGGCAAGGACGTCCGCTTGGGCCGCACCTTCTTATCCTCAGAATTCTCGCCTTGTTGCGCATACAAACCGTAAGGCCCACGGCGGACGGTGATCTCCTCCCCGGTGTCCGGGTGTTGCCCGAGGGAACGCATCCCTTCCTTCAGGGTCTCACCGCCCTGCTCACCCACATCGATCGCCAGGCGCCGCGTGTATTGACACGCCGGGTAGTTGGAACACCCGATGAAGCTGCCATACCGCCCCAGCTTCAACCCCAGCCGCCCGTTGCCGCACGCCGCGCACAGCCGCGGATCGGACCCATCTTCCCGCGTCGGAAAAAAATGCGGCCCCAGATCCTGATCCAGCGCATTGATGACATCGCTGATCTTCAGCTCGCGGGTCTGCTCGACCGCCTTCGAAAATTCTGCCCAGAAGTCACGCATCACCTTGCGCCATTCCAGCGCCCCGGCAGAAATCTCGTCGAGCTTTTCCTCTAGCCCCGCGGTGAACCCGGTATCGACGTAGTGCTCGAAAAAGCTCACCAGGAACGCAGTGACAAGGCGCCCGCGATCCTCCGGAACGAAGCGCCTTTTCTCCAGCTTCACGTAGTTGCGGTCCTGCAGCACAGACAGGATCGAGGCGTACGTGGAGGGCCGCCCAATCCCCAGCTCCTCCATCTTCTTCACCAGGCTGGCCTCGGAGTAGCGGGGCGGCGGCTGTGTGAAATGCTGGCTGGCGTCCACTTTCTGGCGCTTGAGCGGATCGCGCTCGCTCATCGGCGGCAGCATCCGGTTGTCTTCTTCCTCCGACGCGTCGTCGGTATCTTCCCGATACAGCTTCAGGAACCCGTCGAATGCAATGATCGACCCGTTTGCCCGCAACTTCAGGCCCTTGCCATCGGTCACGTCGACGCTGACCTGGTCCAGTTCGGCCGATTGCATCTGCGACGCCACGGCCCGCTTCCAGATCAGTTCGTAGAGCCGGCGCTGGTCGTAGTTCAGCCCGTGGACGACACTGTCCGGTGTGCGCGCTACATCGGTCGGCCTGATCGCCTCATGCGCTTCCTGTGCATTTTTTGCCTTGCTGACGTATTCGCGCGGCGCGGCGGGCAGGTAGTTCGTGCCGAAACTACCCTTGACGTGGTCGCGAATGCTGGAGATGGCTTCTCTTGCCATCTGCACGCCATCCGTCCGCATGTAGGTGATCAGGCCGGTCGTCTCACCGTCGATATCGACGCCCTCGTACAGGGCCTGCGCCAGCCGCATGGTCTGCTGCGCGCCGAACCCAAGCTTCCGGGACGCCTCCTGCTGCAACGTCGAGGTTGTGAATGGCGGTGGCGGATTGCGCTTGACCCGCTTGCGCTCGACCGACCCGACGGTAAACGTGCCGGCCTCGACCGCTGCCTTGGCCGCGAGCGCCAGCGTCTCATTGTTGAGGTCGAACTGATCGAGCCGCTTGCCGTTCAGATGCGTCAACCGAGCGGTGAACGGCGCGCCACCGGGGGTCAGGAACAACGCCTCGATCGTCCAGTATTCGCGCGCCCGGAAAACCTCGATCTCGGCCTCGCGGTCGCAGATCAGGCGAAGCGCCACGGACTGCACCCGCCCGGCGCTACGGCTGCCGGGCAGTTTGCGCCAGAGCACCGGCGACAGCGTGAACCCTACCAGATAGTCCAGCGCGCGGCGGGCCATATAAGCCTCGATCAGCGGCTGGTCGAGTTCGCGTGGATGCTCGATGGCGTAACGCACCGCGTTGCGGGTGATCTCGTTGAAGCTGATGCGGTGTACCGCCACGCCCTTCAGCGCGTTCTTGTCCGCGAGCATCGCCCGCACGTGCCAGGAAATTGCCTCTCCTTCGCGATCAGGGTCGGTTGCCAGCCACAGCGTCTTGGCACCCTTCAGCGCCTTGGCGATGGCACCAACCTGCTTGTCGCCCCGCGCGTCCGCCTCCCAGTCCATCGCGAAATCCTGATCCGGCCGGACGCTGCCATCCTTCGGCGGCAGGTCACGCACGTGTCCGAAACTGGCGAGAACCGTATAGCCGCCACCAAGATAGCGGTTGATGGTCTTGGCCTTGGCGGGGGATTCGACGACGACGACATCTGACATTGAGGGGTGCGGTATCCTACTCAAAAGCGCCCGGCAAAAGCGCCACGCGGCTGCCGGAGAGCGTCTCTACACGCCCCGCCAGCTCCAATTCCAGCAGAACCGCCATGGTGACGGACGGGGACAAGTGGCAGTGCCGCACCAGATCGTCAACCATTGTCGGCTCTGGCGACAGCAACGACAGGATCTGGGACACAGCGTCGGGCTCGTGCTCAGACGGCGCGGGACCCCCGAACGACGGCGGCTCCGCCTCGCCGAAGCCCGACAAGCGCGACGGCGCAGAGGCCGGTTCCAGCGGCAGGTTATCCAGCACATCGGCGGCGGTTTCCACCAGGATCGCGCCCTGCCGGATCAGGTCATTGCCGCCGCGCGCGCGGGGATCGAGCGGTGAGCCGGGGACGGCAAAGACCTCCCTGCCAGCTTCCTGGGCGATGCGAACGGTGATCAGAGCTGCCCGATCGCAGGGCCGCCTCCACCACCAGGACCCCCAGCGACAGGCCGGCGATTATGCGGTTGCGGCGAGGAAAATGCCTGGCCTGGGGCAGAGTGCCGATGGGCGACTCCGTGATTAGCAGGTGGGTTTCGCCGATACGCCGGTGCAGGTCTGCGTTTTCCGGGGGGTACGGCTGGTCGATCCCCCCGGCAACAACGGCAATGGTGCGGCCGGTGCGCATCGCCCCCAAGTGCGCAGCGGTGTCGATGCCGCGTGCCAGGCCAGATACCACGACGACCGTTGCCGCGAGTTCAGCCGCCAGCGTCTCCGCCATGCGCTGCCCGTTGGCCGAGGCGTTGCGACCGCCGACCGCCGCAACACATCGCCGCTGCCCCAAGCCGGCGTCCCCGCAAACGATCAAGCACGGCGGCGCGTCCTCCATCATCGCCAGCAACGGCGGATAATCCAGTTCGCCCAGGAAGATGATCCGCCCGCCGCGGGTGTTGGTGCGTTCCAGCTCCCGTTCCGCCTCCCCGACGGAAACCACCGGCGCCGCCCCGGCTCGCCCCCCCGCCTGGGCGAGCCGGGGCAAGCGCATCCAGGGCCGCGGCAGGGGAGTGATAGCGGTCAAGCAAGCGGCGGTAGGTAACCGGCCCGACGCCATCGGTGCGTACCAGGCGGAGGCGATCGATCCGGTCGGCCCATTCTGACATAAAGGCGGCGTCCTTGCGTGCCGCCGGCGGAACCGCAGGCGGGCCGGATCAGGCGCGTCCGGTCTTGCTTCGACCGATGCGTGGTTCGGTCCCGGCGAGCAGACGACGGATGTTGGCCTGGTGGCGAACGAACACCAGCACGGCAATGGTAAACGAAAGCTTAACGACGCCGAATTCTTCGAGCCCCAACGCCACGCAGGGGGCCGAGGCAAAAGCCGCGAGAGCCGCCAGCGATGAAAAACGAGAGATAGCCGCGACCACCAGCCACACAGCGCAGGCGGCCAGGCCGATCGGCCACGCGGCGGCGATCAGGACTCCAAGGCCCGTGGCGACGCCCTTGCCGCCCTTGAAGCGCAGCCAAACGGGAAACAGATGGCCCAGAACCGCGGCGAGACCCGCCAACAGGGCGGTGTCCTGATCGTCCAGCCAGGCCCGTGCGATCAGCACGGCCGCGGCACCCTTGAGCCCGTCCAGCACCAAAGTCGCGGCGGCGAGGCCCTTGCGCCCGGTGCGCAGGACGTTGGTCGCGCCGATATTGCCGGACCCGATGCTCCGGATATCCCCCAAACCAGAGAGTTTGGTCAGCAGCAGGCCAAACGGTATGGAGCCCAGCAGATAGCCGAGGAGGCAGACCAGAATGGCCACCAGATCGTCGGACATCGCCCGTGGTTCACCCCGCCGTCGCCAGGCGTTCAGCGTCGCGGTGATCCAACCCAACCGGGATTGCCGCTTCGGCATCGCTTCCCGCAACGTCACCGTGGACCGGTGACGAGATGGCCGCGCGATCTTCATCCGCGCCGGCACTCAACTCGCCATGACTCGCCGGGTCGTTCGCCGCGACGCCGGTCTCGAACCCGTCGATGCTGCGAACATTCTTCTCGCGCCAGTAGGCCGCAACGCCGTCCACACCCTTGTTTTCCGCCCACCGGCGCAGGGTCGGGCGTTCCTCTTTATAATCGAACAGGGGAACGCCATAGCCGCAGCTTGTCTGCACCATCTCGATGTCGAGGCAGACGATCTGGCGCGCGCCGGGGGGTTCCTCATTGCCGTAAGCTGTCTCCAGCAGTGCCGCGTATTCCGCTGTGCCGCGCCACAGGGAACGCCCCTGGCCATAGAGGCGCAGGATCATCGGCACATTTTCAAACGCGCAGAACATGATGGTCAGGCGGCCAGAGGCGCGCAGATGCGCCGCGGTCTCGTTGCCGCTGCCCGTCTGATCCAGGTAAGCGACGGTATTCGGGTCAAGCACGCGGAAGGCGTCAGCGCCGCGGGGAGAAATATTGACACGGCCCGTCGCGGCCGCCGAGGCGGTGAAAAAGATATGCTGTTCCGCGATGAAAGCGGCGTGCGCTGGCTCGACGTGTGCGAACTGCTTGGCCATGACCATCCTCCTGCGCGGGCGCAACGTTCTCGATGCCGCCATCCCACTCGAAGCGGGCTAACGGGGTAGCGTCGCCGAACGATACCACGGACCGACCGCCCGAGCGAACGTCGTCCTGAGATTTGGTGTCCGCACCCATCCGCTATGGGTCTCCCGCGAAACCGCTCCTGTGACAGAGCATCTTTAATCGCCGCATTTTGTGACGAGGGTCACATTTGCGGCGTGCCCATACTGGCAAATGTGATGCAGTGCACAAAGCGGAAAGCATCTGGCGGGTAGGTGTCGTCCATCGAGTTGTCCGTCAGTGGAGAAGTCACTTGCTTCGCTTTGTCCTTTCCGTGGTTGCTCTTGCGGGGAGTCCTTGCAGCAATGCATTCGACCCTGGCCGATGCTCCCGCCGCGTCCGATCGTCCCCAGGAGGCGGCCCCAACGCAACAGCATGTCACGCCGCCTCCCGCCAGATCGTCATCGCCAGATGCGAGAGTTCCCAAGAGCATGGGCCGTGACGAGGACAATCCAATCGGGTTCGGTTGGGGCTAGGCGGAAATCGCATCCCTGGAGACACCTCGCGCTGGCCGCGCCTCGGCGCATGGTGACTCGGCCAGATGCAAACTGGGTCCCCGGCAAGCAAACGCCGCGGCGACGACTTGGGACGGATGCCCTGCCGGCGGTCGAAGAGCGAACGACCCGGTGCTGAAAACCACTCTCATGGTGCAGATAATTCTGAGCTTCAGTCGTCTACCCGTCGCGTCCGGTGCGAAGCAATCCAGGCAGCCGCATCGTGGTATCCCACCACGGGCAAACGCGCGAAGTTTTCGTGAAAATAGCCGAATCGCGTGGCGCCGAGGACAGCGGACAGATCCGGGATGCTAGGCGCTCGGGTCAGCGGCCTCACCACGACAACCCCATGGTCGATCGCGACAAGTCGAAATTCTACCTCTGTGGAGGCGAGCAGTTCGAACGCTACCTTCCACCCGTCGCCGGTCCATCCGCGGGTGCGGATCTGCGGCACATGCTCTTCGAACCAATCCCGGGGCAGCATGTCGTGCAAGGCAATCCAACCGCCCGGCTTGAGCACCCCGAGCGCTCCGTCCAGGTCGCGCCTCACCTGATCGTAGAGGTGCAGCCCATCGATAAAAACCACGTCAAACGGCTCGCCGTCGTAGCCCGCGAAAAAAGCGTCGCTGGTAAGGCGGTGTGTGCCTCCTCGGACGGGGTCGACGCCGACCTTCCGTTCCGCCATGACCGCATCGAACAGATCGTTGCCAGCGCAACCGATCTCGAGATAGCTCCCATCTGGCGTCTCGGCCATAAGCAGATTGACCACCGCCTTGCGGTCATAATTTATATCGCCCCACTCGTAGTCGAAAGCATGATCGAAGCGATTTTGCTTGTAACGATTGACGAGGATGAACTCCCGCACAATGGTGTTGAGGCTCGGTTCCTTGCTTCTTCGCGCCATAGGGTCCAACTCCGAAGTCACACGACGGCTGACCAAGGGTCCTGTCGCAGGATCGGGCATAGGTCAGCTCTACCGGGGCGACAGCGTCACCAAAGCGGCTCGTTATCGGTATGGTGGCGCTCAGAACAGACCTTCGATCGCCCCGTCGTCTCGCAGATGGATCAACTCGGCGGCCGGAACGCGCGGCAGCCCTGGCATGGTCATGATGTCGCCGCAGATCGCCACCACGAACCCAGCACCGGCGGACAGCCGCACCTCACGCACCGGCAACACGTGGCCGGTCGGAGCGCCCATCACCGTCGGGTCCGAGGTAAAACTGTACTGCGTCTTGGCAATACATACCGGTACATCACCAAACCCGGCCTGCTCGAACGAGGCGAGCTTGTTCGCCACCGCATCCGAGACCGCAATATCGGCCGCCCGGTAAATCTCCGTCGCAATGGTGCGAATTTTGTCGGTCAGCTTCGTCTCCAGCGGATACAGCGGCCTGTAGGCGGCCGTCCTCGCCTCGATCCTGCTGACCACGGCGCGTGCCAAGGGTTCGGCGCCTGCTCCGCCATGCGCCCAATGAGTGCAGGAGATCGCCTCGGTACCGAGTGCCGCCATCGCATCGCGGATCGCGCCGAACTCCGCTTCGGTATCGGAGTTGAAGTGGTTGACGCCGACCACAACCGGCAGCCCGAATTTTTGCAAATTCTCGACATGGCGTTGCAGGTTGGCGATGCCGCGCTTCACGGCCTCGACATTTTCCGGCCCGAGCGCGTTTCGCGCCACGCCGCCGTGCATCTTCAGCGCCCGAACCGTCGCCACGACCACGGCGCAGGACGGCTTCAATCCCGCCGACCTGCACTTGATATCCAGAAACTTCTCGCCCCCCAGATCGGCGCCGAAGCCTGCCTCGGTCACCACGACATCCGCCAGCTTCAGTCCTAGCCGAGTAGCCATCACCGAGTTGCAGCCATGCGCGATATTGGCGAACGGCCCCCCGTGCACCAGCGCGGGCGACCCCTCCAGCGTCTGCACCAAATTCGGTGCCACGGCGTCCCTCAACAGGACCGACATCGCCCCGTCAGCCTTCAGGTCCGCGGCGGTCACGTTGGTGCCGCCTCGATTCTGCCCGATAATCATCCTTCCCAGACGGGTCTGCAGATCCGGCAAGTTGCGCGACAGGCAAAACACGGCCATCACCTCGGATGCCACAGTGATGTCGAATCCGTCCTCCCGCGGGAAGCCGTTGGCGACTCCGCCGAGACTGCCGACAATCCCGCGCAGCGCTCGGTCGTTCATATCCATGCAGCGGCGCCAGGTAATACGCCGCGCATCAATTCCGAGCGGATTCCCCCAATAGATCGAATTGTCGATCATTGCGGCCAGCAGATTGTTCGCCGACGTGATGGCATGAAAGTCGCCGGTGAAGTGCAGGTTGATTTGGTCCATCGGCACGACCTGCGCATATCCACCACCCGCCGCGCCACCCTTCATCCCAAAGCTTGGTCCCAGGCTCGGTTCCCTTAGGCAGATCGCCGCCCGCGTGCCGATCCGGTTCAGCGCATCCCCCAGTCCAACCGTCGTGGTGGTCTTGCCTTCCCCCGCCGGCGTCGGGCTGATCCCCGTCACCAGCACCAGCGCGCCATCGGGACGCAACTCCAACGTATCGATAAAATCCAACCCGATCTTCGCCTTATGGCGGCCATACGGCTCCACCGCGTCGTCCGGAATGGCAAGTTTGAGGGCGATCTCCTGAATGGGCCGGAGCGTGGCGGCGCGCGCGATTTCCAGATCGGAGTTCATGCCTGGGCGGCCTCCCTGCGGTTTATACCGATTTCCCGCAACACCTGGTCCATTGCCTGAACCACACCCACCATGTCGTCGGGTGTGATCGCCCCAATGCAGCCAACGCGAAATGTGGGTGACGGCGTGTTATAAAAATTGCTTATCAGAATTTCGCGGCGCTTCAACGCCTCCACGAAGGCGTGCAGGTCCCACGCCGGATCAGCCGGCGCATGAACGTTGACGAGCACCGGTCCCTGGCGCTCCGGCTCCAGCCACGGCGTGAGGCCCAGGCCGATGATCCCGTCGTACAGGATGCGCATATTGGCGGTGTACCGAGCCAGGCGGGCAGGTTGGCCCTCGGCATCGTGGAAATTCAGCGCGACGTCCAGCGCCGCCAGAATCTGCGCCGGCGGCGTGAAGCGTGAAACACCCCAACCCGCGCGCATGGAATAAGCGTAAATATCCGAAAGATCGAACGACCAGCTTCCCGCGTTGCCGGCACACGCTAGCAGCCGGTCGACCGGGGCCACGGCAAAGGCAACGCCCGGAAGCGCCTCCAGGCACTTGTTCGCGGTAAACACCGCCGCATCGACTTCGGGCATAGCAGACAGGTCGAGCGGCAAAGCACCGAACGCCGAGACGGCGTCGACAATCAGGCGTCTGCCCGCACCCCGCACGACCGCCCCGACCGCGCGGATGTCGTGGATCACCCCACTGCCGGTTTCCGAATAGACCATGCCAACATGAGATAACGTTGGATCCGCGGCGAGCGCGCCGGCAACGGCGTCCGGATCAATCGTGTCTGTCAGGCCCATCGGCAACGGAACCGGCACCCGGCCTGCTTCGGCGGCCAGGCGGATCATGCGATCGGCATAGGCCCCGGTGGCCGGGATCAGGATGCGACCCCCCGGTGGCAGGAAGGTGCGGAGCGTAGCCTCGATGACGAAATGCCCGCAGCCCTGGAGCGGCAAGGTGGCGTGCTGCCCCTCAAGCCCGCCGGCGAGATGTAGGATCCGGCTGCGCAGGCGCGCCAGAAAAGCTCGGAAGTCGTTGTCCCAGGGCGCGATGTCCTGGGTCAGCGCCTGGCGGACTTCGGGACGGGTCGTGACGGGGCCGGGGATCAAGAGCAACATTGATGGAAACTCGCACGCGGGAACGCAGAAATCCATCCACCTGAGACCCGTTTCGATGCTAGGAATTTGCTATGAACACGCTGTTTGCCTTCCCCGACTGGGTGCCCTGGTGGGTGCCGATGGTGCTGATTGTTCCCGCGCTGTTGTACGCGTTGGCCTTTCTGTTCATGCCGTTCAGCGTCCTTGGGGTCAAAACGCGGCTGGAGGTCATCGAGGGACGGCTGGATGAAATTCAGCAGGAAATTCGCCATCTGGCCCTCCGCCTCCCCGTAGGCCCGCGGGAGGTCGATTTTGAGGACGTCTATGCTCCGGTCCCGCGAGCTTCCCGGCGGGAACCTCCCGTCAGCGACCGGCCGCCAATTCCGCCCTCGGCGAGAGATCTGTACAAAAATGCCGATGAGTCGCCGGAACGGCCCGCGCCGCCGCCGAACATGCGGCCGGGGATGCGCCAAGAGCCGGTGATCGTGCGACCGCACAGGTCGGAACCAAGGCTCGACGGCCGGCGGCAGTAACCGAGGCTGCCCCACAGCGTCCGGGCCTATTGTCAGACGGGCCGCTTTGCGTCGACGTCCCTACGCCGCGGCATCACCCGCGAAATGGACGCACCTGCCGCGCTGCCTTGTGCCGGCCCTCGGTCCGCTCGTCGCAGCGGAGCTCTGCGCCTCGGGCGGTCTCGGGTCCAGGTCGAAAATCCCGGCTAACGGGTCACGGTCAGGGGGATATCGTGACCTTTCACATATACGACGGTAGAACAGCCTTGAGTGGAGCGCGGTCCAGGGGCACAGTCCGCCGCGATCGTTACCCCTTTTGAATTTGTGGAAGCTTTCCTCCATGCGGCGTATCGCCTTACTTGGCTTCGCACTGGCTCTCAGCGGCTGCGGCTACAAAACGTGGTGGAACCCCCCGTTCGACGGTGGATCCAATCCGAACCAGCCGATTGGCGACAGTGAGAACCTGCTCCGAGTTCGTGGACAAGAGCCCGTCGTCGGGCGCTTGACCACCGAACCGGGCGATATCTGGCCCGGACCTCTCCCGCCGGCACCGACACTGCAGGATCTGGTGAGTGGAGGCCTGACACCCCAGCCGGAACAGCCGGTTCCCGGTTCGCCGCTCAGCCGTGGTGTAAACCCGTCGTCACCATCGCCGAACCCGAGTACAGGCAGCTCCACGCCTCCGGAAAATGCTCAGCCAGGCCCGGCAATACCACAGCCGGGGCCGCCACTGTCCAGCTACGCCACCCCACCGGCGGCGCCCCCTGCACCCGGGTCGGCTGGCAAGGTCATTCAGACGCCAGGCGGACCCAATGTCACGACCGGCGGCGGCCCTGGCTACCAAACCACGACGACCCCGGGCGGGGGGCAAGCGATCGTCGTGCCCAATGGCAACGGCACGAGCACAGTGATCCACTCCGACGGACGCATCGAGACGATACCGACGCCGAAGTGATCCCCATATAGCAGATCATGACCCAGCCCCTGACCGTTCTCTACTTCGCCTGGCTCCGCGAACGTACAGGTTTGTCCCACGAGGAAATTGCATTACCGGACGGAATACGCACCGTCTCGGCGCTGGTGGATTACCTTTCGGCGCGCAGCCCCGGCCATGCCGCAGCGTTTCAGAACCGTCGAACGGTGCGTGCCGCCGTGAACCAGGAGTTCGCCGATCTCTCCTGGCCGGTGCAGCCGGGCGACGAAGTGGCTTTCTTTCCGCCGGTCACCGGCGGGTAGGCAAACGCCTTCATCCGACCGGCACGACGGGCATCAGATGACAACGCTCCGCCAGCGTCGCTTCAGCAACGGGCGGTCCCCGTCTCTTTACCGCGCCTGCGCGCTCGCCTCCGACCGCGTCGCCCCGGACCGAGCTGCCAGCGCGGCCGCCATGAATTCGTCCAGGTCGCCATCAAGCACCGCGTCCGGGTTCCCCTTCTCCACCCCTGTCCGCAGATCTTTCACCAACTGATACGGCGCCAGTACGTAGTTCCGGATCTGATGCCCCCAGCCGATATCGGTCTTGGCGTTCTCCTGCGCCGCCGTGATCGCTTCGCGCCGCTGCAACTCCGCCTCGTACATCCGAGCCTTCAGCATCGCCATCGCCATCGCCCGGTTCCGGTGCTGGCTCCGATCCGTCTGGCACGCGACGATGATCCCGCTCGGTAGATGGGTGATCCGGATCGCGCTTTCCGTCTTGTTGACGTGCTGGCCGCCCGCCCCCGACGCGCGATAGGTGTCGACCTTCAGGTCGGCCTCATTGATTTCGATATCGATCGAATCATCCACCACCGGATAAACCCAGACCGAGGCAAAACTGGTCTGCCGCCGAGCGTTGGCGTCGAACGGGCTGATACGCACCAGACGATGGACGCCCGCCTCGGTCTTCAGCCACCCATACGCATTCGGCCCCGATATCTGCAGCGTTGCCGACTTGATCCCCGCCTGCTCCCCCTCGCTCTCCTCGATCAACTGCACCTTGTATCCGTGCTGCTCGGCCCAGCGCATGTACATGCGCATCAGCATTTCTGCCCAGTCCTGCGCCTCGGTCCCGCCGGCGCCCGAATTCAGTTCGATATAGCAGTCGTTGGCGTCGGCCTCGCCGGACAGCAGGCTCTCGATCTCCCGCCGCTTCGCTTCGTCGGCCGCCGCCCGCAGAGACGCCATCGCTTCGGCCGACCATCGCCGCGTCGCCATCAGCCTCGGCCAGCTGGATCAGTTCCAGCGCGTCGGAAACCTCGGCTTCCAGCTTAAGAACACCCTCCATCGCCGAGGCGATCTGGTTCCGCTCCCGCATCAGCTTCTGCGCGGCTGCGGCGTCGTTCCATAGCGCCGGGTCCTCGGAGCGGTTGTTCAGTTCCGCGAGGCGGGATTCGGCGACATCCCAGTCAAAGATGCCTCCTCAGCAGCGCGATAGACTGCTTGATCTGTTCGTTCAGGGCGTCGGATTCGGCGGACATGATGCAGGGTTGCCATCGGGGTTTGCCTTAGGGAAGGGGCGGGTCAATACAGCCCGCCCATGCTGTTATCAACCCCGCCATGCACCATCGGGGGCGGCGCGGGCGATCCATCGGACGACGGTGCACTGGCCAAACCCATGCCCATCGGCGACGATGCCCCAGGGATCTGATCCGCCTTGAACGCGTCGGTCACGGTCCCCGAACCCGTGCTCCAGGAGCGCCATGGTCACGCCAGGCGGCATTGGAAAGGACAGCACCGGACGGCCCGCCAGCGCGAGCGCCATATAGTCGTGCCAGATCGGCGCCGCGACGGCGGCTCCGGTCTCGTTCTCGCCCAGCGAAGCCGGATTGTCGTACCCTACCCACACTGTCGTCACCAGATCGGGCGTAAACCCCGAGAACCAGGCATCGGTGAAATCCTGCGTGGTGCCGGTCTTGCCGGCGATCGGCCGGTTCAGACCCTTTCCCGCCGGAACGCCGGTGCCACGCTGCACCACGCCCTGCATCATGGTGATCAACTGGAACACGCTGTCCGGATCGGCGATCTGCGTCCGCGCGTCAGTAATCGTCGGCGGCTTCGATGGGTCGCCGCTGCAATCGGGACAATCCAGCCCGGGAGCCCGCATCACCACATGCCCCTCCGGGTCCTGCACGCTATCGATGAACGTGGGCACGACCTCGCGCCCGCCCGAGGCGATCGAGGCGTAGGCCCCCGCCTCTCGCAGCACCGTCGTGTCCACCGCACCCAGCGCCGCCGGCAACACCCGCGGCATCGCGTCGACCATGTGGAAGGCGATGGCGTTGTCCGCGATGGCCTGCATGCCGACCTGCTGCGCGACGCGCAATCGTCACCAGGTTCATCAACTCCTCCAAAGCCACCCGCAGCGGCGTCGGTCCGCCGAACGTCCCCTCGAAATTCCCCGGGCGCCACCGTCCCTCCGGCGTGTCCACCACGACCGGCGCATCCAGGAATTTCTGGCTCGGCGAAATCCCCTTCTCCAGCGCCGTCAGATAGACGATCGGCTTGAAGCTGGACCCCGGCTGCCGGTTGGCCTGCGTCGCGCGGTTGAACTGGCTCTGCTCGAAGCTCCAGCCGCCCACCATCGCCAGCACCCGCCCGGTCTGCGGATCAAGCGACACCAGCGCTCCCTGAACGAGCGGAATCTGCCGCAAAGTCGCCCGGTTGGCCGCCGGCGTCATTGGCGGTGGCGGCGGCGCTTTGCCTTTAACCGGTGTCGGTACCGGCGCCGGGGGTGCGGACGGCGGCTTCGGCATTACGGCAGGCGGCTCGATCATGACGACATCGCCGACCTGCACGAACATCCGCCATCCGCTTCGGCGCGGATCCAGGCTTGCCGTCGCGCAGTGGACGCGCCCAGCTTACATCCGGCAGTGCGATCATAGCGGCCCGGCGTTCGCCCGCCTGGGTTAGCCATTCGACCTTGGCCTCGGCGTCCGTCAGGCTCGCCACGATCGCGATTTTCCAATCCGGCAACATGCCAGGCGGTCGTGACTGCTCGTTCAATGCGGCCGGCCATTTCGTTTCAAAATCCGCCGGTGGCAGCGTCAGGTGCGCCAGCGCCCCGCGCCAGCCGCCCATCTTGCGGTCGTACGCCATCAGACCGTCGCGCAAGGACTTCTCGGCGGCGATCTGCAGCGCCGGGTCCAGGCTGGTGCGCACCATCAGCCCGCCCTGCGTGGTTGTGTCCTGGCCGAAGCGTGCGATCAGTTGACGGCGCACCTCCTCGGTGAACCAGTCGGCGCCAGGGATTGGCGGCGGCCGGCGGAATTCCGAAGGGATGACCGGCGCGGCCTTGGCCTCGGCCTGCTGGGCAGGCGTGATCGCATGGTCCTCGGCCAGACGATCCAGCACGTAATCGCGCCGCGACCGGGCGGCATCTGGATACTTGAATGGGTTAAGGTTGTTCGGCGCCTTCGGCAGCGCCGCTAGGAACGCCGCCTCGGCGACCGTCAGTTTGTCCAGCGGCTTGTTGAAATAGCTCTGCGCCGCCGCCGCGACGCCGTACGCACCCAGCCCGAGGTAGATCTCGTTGAGGTAAAGTTCCAGGATGCGGTCCTTGCTGAGATTCTGCTCGATCCGGATCGCCAGGATCGCCTCCTTCACCTTGCGGGAGAACGACACCTGGTTATCCAGCAGCATGTTCTTGGCGACCTGCTGGGTGATGGTGGAGGCCCCGATCGGCCGCTTCCCCTGCCCAGCATGTGCCAGATCGAACATCGCCGCTCTGGCGATCGCCAGCGGGTCGACGCCGCGATGGGTGTAGAAATTCTGGTCCTCGGCGGAGATGAAAGCCTGCTTCACGATGTCCGGGATGGCCGTGACCGGAACAAAAATCCGCCGTTCAGAGGCCAGTTCCGCCAGCAGGCGCGAATCGCCGGCATAGACCCGGCTCATGACCGGCGGCTGGTAGTTTCGCAGCCCATCAACGTCAGGCAGGTCGGCGCTGAAATGCGCGTACGCCATGTAGCCGCCGACGGCCCCGGCTACGCCGACCAGCAGCAGCACACCCAGCACCGCGCCGAGCAAGCCGCGCGCGGTGCGCACAAGCAGTCCGGGACGCCGCTTGGGCGGCTTTCCAGGAGACTGCCGGCGCCGGAGTGTCTTGCTTGCCGCGCTTGTCCCGGCCGGCGGGCGCCAGCGGTTCGCCAGCGGTCAGTGGTCCTGTCATGGACGGCGATATGGACTTTTTTGTCCAGAAATCGCCAGCGACCAGAATGCTACCTTCTCGATACCAATCGTATCGCTCAACCGACGCCGATGCCGCTCCGGTCCGCGACATTTCTGGTCCCGGCGAAAAACGCCTCCACCGCACGGCGCATCGCCTGAGCCACCAATTTGCGGTGATCCGGCCTGGCGCAAGGCGGCCTCATCGTTCGGATTGGACATGAACCCCATCTCCACCAGTACGCTGGGGATATCCGCGGCCTTCAGCACGACGAACCCGGCATGCCGATCGGGGTTCTGCAGCATCGGCAGATCCTGATCCAGGCTGCCGACCAGACCGCGGGCCATTCGCACCGACCCGACACGGGTTTCCTGCCGCACGAGGCTGGCCAGGATCTGGGAAACCTCGGGCGAAGTGCCCTGCCATTGCCGGCCAATGAACCGGTCAGCGCTGTTCTCGGTTCGGGCGAGGGCGGCGGTCTGCGCATCTGACGCCGTCTGCGCCAGGGTATAGACCGACGCCCCGCGAACCGAGTGGTCCGACAAGCGCATCCGCATGCATTGACACAAACAACGCGGCGCCTTGGCGCTGAGCATGCTCGACCCGGCCGTCCAGCGGGATGAACACGTCGCTGCTTCGCGTCAACTCCACCCGGTAGCGCCCACCGGCTTCAAGCTGGCGCTTCAGTTCCAGGGCGGTGGCGAGGGCCACCTGTTTCTCATAGGTGCCGGAGACGCCAATGGCGCCCGGATCCTTGCCGCCATGCCCCGGGTCCAGCATGACCAGAGGCGGCGGCGGTGACTTGGCGCCCTTGGTAGTTCCGCCCTTCGAATTTGCCGAGGGAAGGGGGCCGGAACCGTGGTGTTGCGCGGCCATCGCGTCATGCAGCGCGGGCGGCAGCAGGAAGGTTCCGAACACCGACGTGCCCGCCGTGAAACGGCGCAGCAGCAGGCGACGCGTGACAGGGGCGACCGATTTCATGCTCGCGCTCTTAACATATTGGATGCAGATTCCGCAGCTTGTATGTTGATTACGGCGAGTTAAGGGCGTCGCGATACGATCCGCTTGCGGTGGGTGGCGGTTTGCTTCATGGTCATGCCGCTCCGGCGACGTCGGGGACGGCGGCTACCCGCTATCCCTTGGCCATTTTCCGGCGGCGCGTGATCCCTTGGGTCGGTCTGGTCGGAGCCAGATTTCCAGGTGTGGGGAAGGATCCGCCTCGCCGTGGCTACGTCGCCGTCCGTGTCGCGCCCGCCATCTTGGACTTGTGGCGCGCCGGGGTCCTGTTCGAAGCGGGCCTTGTTTGGCCACGTGGATAGCGCGAGCACCGACTTTTCACACGGGGGCAGCGTTTCGTCACGGAGCGCGCCATCCGAAACGCCAGGAACTGATGAACCACGCCGCGCGATATCCGTCCAAGTTTGGACTTTCACCCCGCTTTTCGGGTGGTATCGCTGTCGCGTGTTCCGATCGCCATTCTTTTCCTGAACCTTCGGGCGGGCCCCTTCCCGCAAGCCTTGCAAGCCGTCCGCTGACCGGAACCCAAAGAAGGTCCGGCTCGTGCATCCCGGCGGCCTACCGGAGTTCAGGACTAAATGACGAAGCGCATGCTGATCGACGCCACTCACGCGGAAGAAACCCGCGTCGTGGTGCTGGACGGTACCCGACTTGAAGATTTCGACGTCGAGACGTCGACCAAGCGGCAACTCAAGGGGAATATCTACCTCGCCAAGGTAGTCAGGGTCGAACCAAGCCTGCAGGCGGCGTTCGTCGAGTACGGCGGCAATCGCCACGGCTTTCTGGCATTCAGCGAAATCCATCCCGACTACTACCAGATCCCCGTCGCCGACCGTCAGCGGCTGATCGAGATGCAGGCCGAGGACGCTCGGCGCGAGGAAGAGGAAGAGGACCTGGAATTGGCGCTGAGCCAAGGCACGGTCGAACCTCACCCCGTTCCCGTAGCGGCAAAGCAGGAAACCGAAGCAACCGAACCCACTGCCGAAGCCTGGGCATTCGCCTCGACCCCGCATCTGCTTGCCGCACAGCCGCCGGCCGAGACGGGACCTCACGCCGAGCCCGATGCTGAGGCGTGGGCGAAGCCTGAATTTCCGGCACTGGTCGCGGCAGCGGAGGTGATGACCGGCGCAGCCGTTGGAGATCGATGCCGAGCGCGTCGTCGAAGATGATCTCGAAGGTGATGATGATGCCGAATCCTCCGATTTGAACGGCGACCAAATCGAAGCCTTGCCGCCCCCGGAAACAGTCGGCGGCGGCGATCAGGAAAACGGCGACGATCAGCGTGAGCGCCGCTTGCCGCCACGTTTCCTGCGCAACTACAAGATCCAGGAAGTCATTCGCCGCCGGCAGATCCTGCTGGTTCAGGTCGTCAAGGAGGAACGCGGCACCAAGGGCGCGGCGCTGACCACTTATCTGTCGCTCGCCGGCCGCTTCGGCGTGCTGATGCCGAACTCCCCGCGCGGCGGCGGAATTTCGCGCAAAATCACCTCCGCTACCGATCGTCGCCGCCTGAAGGAGGTGATGGCGGAACTCGATATCCCGCGCGGCATGGGCATGATCGTCCGCACCGCGGGCGCCAATCGCCCGAAGCCGGAAATCAAGCGCGACTGCGAATACCTGCTGCGCCTCTGGGACGACATCCGCGAGCACACCATGAAGTCGGTGGCGCCCGCGCTGATCTACGAAGAGGCCAGCCTGATCAAGCGAGCGATCCGCGACGTCTATTCGCGCGACATCGATGAGATCCTGGTGGACGGCGAGGACGGCTGGCGCGCGGCGCACGATTTCATGCGCATGCTGATGCCGAGCCACGCCAAGAAGGTGCAGTTGTGGCGGGACGGCGGGCAGCCGCTGTTCGCCCGCAACCAGGTCGAGGCGCAGCTCGACGGCATGCTGATGCCGACGGTGCAGTTGCGGTCCGGCGGCTATCTGGTGATCAACCAGGCCGAGGCGCTGGTCGCGATCGACGTCAACTCCGGCCGGTCCACGCGCGAACGCAACATCGAGGAAACCGCGCTCCGCACCAATCTCGAGGCCGCCGACGAGGTTGCGCGCCAGTTGCGGCTGCGCGACCTCGCCGGCCTGATCGTCATCGACTTCATCGACATGGAGTCGAAACGCCATAACGCGATGGTCGAGCGCCGGATCAAGGAGGCGTTGAAGAACGATCGCGCTCGCATCCAGGTCGGCCATATCAGCCATTTCGGCCTGCTGGAAATGAGCCGCCAGCGCCTGCGTCCCTCGCTCGCGGAAACCAGCTTCATCCCTTGCCCGCATTGCGGCGGCACCGGCCACGTCCGCAGCACCGAAAACGCGGCCATCCATGTGCTGCGTGGCGTTGAGGACGAAGGCAGCAAGCGCCGTTCAGCCGAAATCGTGGTGTATGTCTCCACCCCGGTCGCGCTGTATCTGCTGAACCATAAGCGGGAGCGGCTGCGCGAGATCGAACTGCGATACGTCATGCGGGTCGTCATCGCCGCCGACGATGCGCAGATCGCGCCGCAGTTCCGCATCGAGAGGGTGCGGACGCGCTCCCCCGATGAGGTGCCATCGGTGGTGACGGCGGAACGCTCGATGTTGCCGCCGCCGGTTGTCGACTTCGCGGACGACGAGGAAGAGGAAGCCGAGGCTGTCGGGGCTGAAGACGAAGAGGACGATGCCGAGGAAGATACACCCGAACAGCGCGCCGCCGACGCGGCAAATCCTGTCGATGCCGAGGAGGCCGAGCGACGACGGAAGCGGCGGCGGCGGCGGCGGCGCGGCGCACGGCGGGATGAGCCGCAAACAAGTGCGGTCCCCGAGCCGGCGGCCGAACAGGCTGAGACTGAGGTTGAACCCCAGGCCGAACCGGTCCTGGCGGTCGAACCGGTCCTGGCAGCGGAGGAAACCGAGGTTACTGGCGAAGAGGTGGGCGAAGCTGCGGAGGCCGCGGCCGGCTCTGACGACGACCCGCGCAATCGCCGTCGCGGGCGGCGCGGCGGCCGGCGGCGGCGGCGGGACGGCGATGGCGAATTGTCGCCGTTCGCGGTGCCCGGCGCCGATCAGCCCGAGTTGCAACCCGCCTATGCCGGACCGACACCGGCCGACCCCTTCGGCGGGCGTGCATTCGACATTTTCGACGTGATGGATCAGGTGGAACGGGCCGCCGAAGTACAACCTACGCGGGCAGGCTCGGCGGCCGAGATCGCTAACAACGCTGCACCGGAACCCGAAACGACTGCAACGGAACCAGTCGCCGCGGCGTCGGAGCAGGAAGCGGCGTCTGAGCGGGGACGGGGCTCGATCAGCGAACCGGCCGCGGCCGAGCCGGAGGTTGCCGTGTCCGAATCTCCGGCCGAGGTTCAGCTGGAAGCCCCGGCTGAAGCGGAGCCGGAGGCTCATATCGCACAATCTCCGGAACCCGAGATCGTCAACACCGGGGGTCCCGAACCCGCCGGCGGGGCACGCCTGACCGGCACCGAACCACAGGCGCCCACGCCAGCCAACGACACCGGCGCGGACATCGCGCTTCCGGAACCATCCCCGCCGGCGCCATTGGTCAAGCCAATCCTGATCGGTGAGGAGACCGAACCGCCGGTGGAGCGAAAACGCGGTTGGTGGCGGCGGTAATTCAAATTGGCGAGTAATTGGTGTGCCGAGCCGTAACAGCCGAAAGCTGAGTCATACGAACCATAAACGGCGGCTCAGGGCGCTGATCCTGCCGGGTGCGTACCGCATTGCGGCGGCCGCACGTCGTCCCGCAGGTTCTTGCAACCCGGGATCGATGGTCCGTTCAGCCATTCGGCGTGATGACCGCCCGTCCCGCGATCTTGCCGTCGTGTAGAAGACGGTAAACCTCCGCGGCGCGATCCAGGGGGAAATGCTCCACCAGCATCTTTATTTTTCCTGCCTTCGCGAGACTGACGACTTCCACCAACTCCGGGATCGACCCCCAATAGGGCGCAGTAGCAGAGCATTCGTGGGGCAAGCTAAAAAAGTTGACAGGAAGTGCGCCGCCACCCAACCCCACGATCGTCAGGTGGCCCAGCGTGCGAGCTACTTGGGAAGCCACCCTGAGAGTCGGATCGATGCCGACCATATCGAGCACTAGGTTCGCGCCATGACCGAGGGTCAAGTCCTTGATCCGCTTTACAGCGTCCTCGCCCGAGACGAGCGCCTCGTCGGCTCCCATTCTTTTCGCAGTCTCGAGCTTGTCGGGCGCAGTATCTATCGCGACAATAGTCGTCGCCGCGCTTAGCGCTCTCAGCAATTGAACCGCCATCTGGCCTAGTCCACCGGCGCCGATCACCACCGCCGTGGAGCCTGCGCCCAGCAGGTGCAGGGACCTCTTTACGGCGTGATAGCTCGTGAGGGCGGCATCGCTCAGCGGCGCTGCCTTGCGCGGGTCGAGATCACCGATAGGAATCAGAAAACGCGTTGACGGAACGACCAGATAGTTGGCCATCCCGCCATTGCGACCGAGCCCACCGGGTCTTTCCATCCCCTCGTTCTGGCAATAATTCTCCATGCCCGTCCGGCAATTGGGGCAACGGCCACACCCCCACGGTCCGTAGACGAGAACCGGGTCCCCAACCGCATAGCCTGCCGCCCCCGGTCCGAGCTTCTCCACCCAACCGGCGTTCTCGTGGCCCAGGGTGAAGGGAAACGTCACCGATGCCGAGCCTTCCGGCGCCTCCATAAGGTGCAAATCGGAGTGACAGGCACCCGCCCCGCCAATCTTCAGCAGCACCTCACCTGGACCGGGTTCTGGCACCGAGATTTCGCGGAGTTCGGGCGGCCTCCGCCATCCGATAAGTTGGAACGCTTTGATGGCCGCGCCCCTAGTTCCGTATTCCGTCAATGTCGACCAGCAGATGGCGCGGACCGCGGAACACCTGACTGCGTCTGTACGGCGGCGGATCGACGACCAGCCGCGGACTCTCGACCCGTCGGAGGAAGGCCTCAAAGGCGGTATTTACCTCCAGCCGCGCGAGCGGTCCGCCGAAGCAGACGTGAATGCCGCGGCCCCAACCGAGATGCTCATTGTCCTCTCGCGCAGGGTCGAACTCGTTCGGGTTGCGGAACCGCTTCGGGTCCCGGTTACCGGCGCCATATAGCAGAAAGATCGGCGCGCCTTTCGGGATGGTCGTGCCGGCGATCTCAATATCGGCCAAGGCGCTGCGCGTGGGAAAGAACTGGACCGACGACTGGAGCCGAAGGACTTCCTCGATGGCGCCGGGCACCAGCCCTGGCTGACTGCGCAGCAAATCGATGGACCCTGGATGTCGCAGGCAAGTAAGGATGCAATGGGCAATGAGATTGACTGTGGAATCATGACCGGCGATGAGCAGCAAAGCCGAATTGTTGGCGATCTCGCTTGGGGTCATGCGTCCGTCAGGCCCGCCGTCATGCACCAGTTTGGAGATCAGGCCGTCGCCGGGCTCCTTGCTGAAACGCTCAATCAGGCCAACAAGGTATCGCAACAGCTCAACCCGACTTTGCTTGCCCTTCTCCCTCAGGGCCTCCTGTTCCGGTGTTGACTCCTCGGCGCCAAGGTCGGCGCCATTCATCATGTCGGCTATCCAGCCGTGGAACAGGGGTTCATCGGCTAGCGGCACACCGAGGACTTTACAGATCACGGCGACTGGCAACGGATAGGCGAAATCGTCGACAACATCGATTTGAGTCTTCCCCTTTGCCTTGTCGAGCAGGTCGTTGACGATGCTCAGGCATTGGGTCTCCATGCTCGGGATCAGGTGCGGCGAATGTGGAGGGCCGAAATGGCGCATCGCCAGACGGCGCATTCGGTCATGGTCGGGCGGGTCGCTCGCAATCATCGACGGGTCCTGTCCATAGGCCGCGAGCCCGTCCGGTAAGGGCTTCGCCCCGCTTCTCATTGCGGCGGCGACGGTATTGTTTCGAAGATCGGAACTAACTCTTGGATCGTGGGCCAGGGCAAGGATTTCCCGGTAGCCGCTTACCGCATACACCCCCTTATCCACCCGCACCACAGGCGTTTTGCGCAGTTCGTCGAAGAACGGGTAGGGGTTCGCACGGTTTTCGAACTTCATCGCCTCAGCGAAAGCCGTCTGCGGGGTCATGATGCTCCTGGTCTCCTCTCGCGCTTTTCGGCCCGGCGCACGCATTGGCGAACTCAATGGCTTCGCGGCCGGAACTCCGCAGACCGTTCATTTGGGTCATGCCCGGTCAGGACCACGTCGGGAACGCCGGTCGGGACGCCACGGGCGGGGAAGTCGGCCGGGATCGGCCGCGCATCGGGCGGGACGTCGAAGCCGGCTGCCGGAGGCGGAAACGGGCCTGATCGCTCGATCTGCGCACCATAGAACTGCAGCCATTTGCCGTAATCGAACGTAACAGCCCCGACGATCCGGCCGCGGCGACCATAGGCGGCGGCGAATCGGCGCGACTTGAACGAGCCCATTGTGAGGAGGATTTCGTCGCCGAACGACGGCACGCCAACGGACTTGATGTTGATGCCGAATTGTCCCGACCAGAAGCCGGGCACCAGCAGGTGCGGGCGACGCTGAGTTTCGTCGCTGACCATGTTGTTGGCGGCGATCTCCGCGCCAAATACGGCGTTGTCCCAGTGCTCCATCGACAAGAACTGATATTCGAAAAGCACATGAGGAGCGCGGGCAATGTCACCCGCCACGAAAATGTTGTCGGTAACCACACCGTTGATGTCGAATGCCCGGCATCCGGCGTCACAGCCGACCCCCCAGAAGCCGGTGGCCAGTCCGGCGCCCTCCAGCCACTCGACGTTTCGAATTGATCCGAGCGAGGCAAGGACGACATCGACTTCGAGCGTGGTCCCGTCCGACAGGTGGGCCCGCCGCACATGCCCCCCGGCGTCCCCTTCCAGTGCCGATACACCCACCCCTGTGCGTAGGTCCACGCCATGCTCGCGCTGTATTTCGGCGGCGATGGCGCCGATCACGCCGCCGAGGGCGCCGGCGAGCGGTGATGCGGCACGCTCTGCCAAGGTCACCTCAAGCCCTAGGTCGCGGCAGACCGACGCTACTTCTGAGCCGATGAAGCCCGCCCCAATGATGAGCACGCGTTTCGGGCCGGCGGCCAAAGCCTTCTGTAGACCAGCGGCATCGGCACTCGTGCGCAGGGTGTAGACACCTTCGAGGGCAGCTTCCGCAGGGTTGGGCCATTGGCGCGACCGAACCCCGGTGGCGATCAGCAGTCGGTCGAAGGGGACTTCATCGCCGTTGGCAAGACGCACCACCTTCTTCGCCCGATCGAGGCCTATCGCCGCCACGCCCAAACGCCATTCGGCGTCGACGGCGCGCCTATGCGGCAGCTTGGTGTGACTCGCCGGAACCCAGCCGGACAACACTTGCTTGGAGAGCGGCGGCCGATCATACGGCTCGTTCGGCTCATCGCCAATGAGCGTCAGGTGGCCCGTGAAGCCGGACGTTCGCAAGGCCTCAGCGGCACGGAGACCGGCCAGCGAAGCACCGACTATAACGATCCGGCCGCCCCTCTTGAAAGCCTCGAGAGTCCTAGAGGTCTCAGAAGTCGAGCCACTCTCAGAAGTCGAGCCACTCATGGCTTGCGCTCGACTTCGTTTAGTTGATCGACAAGGATGGCCTGAACCGGGCAGGACGCCGCGGCGCGCAGGACACGCAGGCGGTGAATATCGTCCGGATTTGGATCATAGATCAGCGCTTCGTCGCCCTTCAAATGAAGAACGTCCGGCGCCAGGGGAACGCATTGCGCATAGCCCAAGCACCGATTCAGATCGACAACAATTCGCACGTCGCACCTACCCTTGAAGATCACCCTTGTGCAGCTACCGTTTAGTTCGGAAGCCCGACGCCAATAGCGAGAACGTTTGCGTCGAACTTTATTGGTACGGATAAGGCTGTCTATGCACGTTTTCGGCAATCGATGATTGCGCGCGACCACACCGAATTCGATAGCCGATACGAACGCGGGCCGGCTTGCACAATGGGGGTTCCTGTTGGAATCGATAACGTATCAAATGGAATAGGTGGCCAACCACCTCTGGTATCCGCAGGTCATGCCTGGGCAGACTGGTTGTAGGGCCTTGCTGTGGAGAAACGAAGATGCGGGTACAACGTGAGCTTTCCCAACGCTGGACATCAAGTCTGGTGCGCCTAACCGCCCTCGGTCACCGCACTTTCGCCTCGAAGCGATAGGGTGACGACCCCGCCGTCAATGGATCCAGCGACAACCGGTGCTCCAGCGGTGGGAACGCCCGGCTGCCACAATCGGGGCGGTCGCACAGCCGGCACGACAGCCCGATACCAACACGAGCATGGTCCAGATCCAGCCCGTCGGCGTAAATGACATCCCCCGCGTTGGCCAACGCGCACCCCATTGCGACGACGTGGATCGGCCGCGGTTCCCCCCATCGCACCACGGGCTGCGCCACGGCCTGGGCAAAGCAAAGATAGGCGGCGCCATCCGGCAGTTCCGCGATCTGCACTTGCACCGTGTTCGGCTGCGCGAATGCCGTATGGACAACCCAACGTGGACACGACCCACCAAATCGAGCGAACGGAAACCCGGCGGCCGAGAACCGCTTGGACACGTTCCCGGCCGGATCGACGCGTAGAAAGAAGAATGGCACCCCCCGTGCCCCGACCCGCTGCAACGTGGACAGCCGATGGCACGCCTGTTCAAAGGACACGCCAAACCGGGCAGCGATCGCCTCCATATCGTGCCGCAGTCCGAAGGCCGCCGCATGGAACGCCGCATAAGGCATGACCATGGCCCCAGCGACATAGTTCAACAGACCGATCCGCGTCAGCATCGCAGCCTCGGTGGTCGAAGGCGAGGCCTCCTTCAGCATCGTCTCTACCGCCTCCCGCGCCTCCAGCAGCGCAAGTTGAAACGCCATGTGAAACCCGCGGCTCTGGCGAGGCAGCGACTCCGACAGCGCCAGACTGCGCGTCGCCGGATCATATCGGCGAAGTGCCATTTCCAGCGGCTGAACCGTCACCCGCACCCCATGCATGACCCGCAGCCGCTCGGCGAGCGCATGATTCATCTCGGCCGGCGCACCCGGCGCCAATTCATTGGCCAGCGTTTCGGCCGCTTCTTCCAGGATCGGAAAATGGTTGGCGCGATCGTCGAAAAAGTCCCGCACCTCCTCGTTCGGCAGCAAGATGCGGCGGCCGGACGGCAGGGCGATCCCGTTGGCATCCTCGCGGGCAACCCGCCACGCCCGGTACAGCGACAACACCGCCCTTGCGGCGTTCGGGCTGCCGGCCGCCAGCGCTTCAACTTCGGCCTCGGCCACGGTGTCGGCGCCCAGCAGCGGGTCGGCGAAGACTTCGCGCAACCCGACCTCCAACTGGCGTTCCTGAGTGCCGGACAATTCTCCCAAATCCACCCGCAAGGTCTCGCCAAGCTTGATTAGCAACGAAGCGGTGACCGCGCGCTGATCGTGCTCGATCAGATTCAAATAGCTGGCCGATATGCCCAGGCGTGTCGCCAGTGCCTGCTGCGAGAGACCACGCTCGGTCCGCAGCCGCCGCACCGTCCGCCCGATCAACGTGCGGCTCATCTTTACATCCTTTACAAATCCGGGCCCGTGTCGCGTGAAAACAACAACAGGATTGCCTAACTTCACGCCAATTAGGGCTTCCCCTTCGCGGGTGCAATGTCAATTATTCACTCAGACATTTATCACGAAGCGAAGGAAACAATTATGCGTTCAACACCCCTGTATGCGCCCGACGGCATAACCAGCGCCGGCGGCGACCCGGAGCGGTTCGCGGGCATTCGCAGGGATTATGCCCAAGCGGACGTCGAGCGGCTGTCCGGTTCCTTCCGTATCCGTCACACGCTTGCCGAGATGGGCGCCGCCCGTCTGTGGCATCTCCTGAAGACCGAGCCGTTCGTGAACACGCTGGGTGCGCTGACCGGTAACCAGGCGGTTCAGCAGGTCAAGGCCGGTCTCAAGGCGATCTATCTATCCGGCTGGCAGGTTGCGGGCGACGCGAACTCCGGCGGCGAGATGTACCCCGACCAATCGCTCTACCCGGTCAACTCCGTGCCAAAAGTGGTGCGCAACATCAACAATGCGTTGCGTCGGTGTGACCAGATTGCCCAGTCCGAGGGTGGCAAGGACGGCACCTACTGGATGGCACCGATCGTAGCCGACGCGGAAGCCGGCTTCGGCGGCCCGCTGAACGCCTACGAACTGATGCGCAACATGATCGCGAATGGTGCGGCAGGCGTGCATTTCGAGGATCAGTTGGCGTCCGAAAAGAAGTGCGGCCACCTAGGCGGCAAGGTCCTGGTGCCGATCAGCCAGCACATCCGCACGCTGAACGCCGCGCGCCTCGCCGCCGACGTGGAAGGCGTGAACACCATCCTGCTCTGCCGCACCGATGCGCAGTCGGCGCAGTTGCTGACTTCCGACGTCGATGAGCGTGACCGGCCGTTCATCTCCGACGAGCGCACGCCTGAAGGCTTCTTCCGCATCAAGCCGAGCGTCGGCAACGACTACGCCATCGCCCGCGGTCTGGCCTATGCGCCGTACTCCGACCTGCTGTGGTGGGAGACATCTGAGCCGAACCTGAAGGAAGCCGAACGCTTCGCCAACGAGATCCACAAGCAGTTCCCCGGCAAGATGCTGGCCTATAACTGCTCGCCCAGCTTCAACTGGGAGAAAAAGCTGCCGGCGAAGGACATCGCGTCGTTCCAGCGTGAGATCGGCAAGATGGGCTATCGGTTCCAGTTCGTGACGCTTGCCGGGTTCCATAGCCTGAACCTGTCGATGTTCAACTTGGCGCGCGGCTACAAGGACCGTGGCATGGCGGCCTACAGCGAGCTGCAGCAGGCCGAGTTCGCGGCGGAAGTGGAGGGTTACACCGCCACCCGCCATCAGCGGGAAGTGGGGGTTGGTTACTTCGACGCGGTTGCCATGGCGATTTCGGGTGGCAAGTCCTCCACCACGGCGTTCGCCGGGTCGACCGAGGCGGATCAGTTTCATGATCATGGCCAAATGACCCAGGCGCACGACCATCGCGACGATGGACTGGTGCATAACCACGAATGGGCCGTTACCGCGAAGTGACGGTCTAGAAAGGGACGCGCAAAGTCCCCGCGGCAGGCCAAACCGCCGCCGAAGTGCAGGGAGGCTAAACGTCGGCGGCGGAGTCCAGGCTCCGCCGCTTTTCGTCGTCGAGCGCCATTCGTTGCCTAGGGCTCGGCGGATCGCTTCGACGCAGCCCGAAGCGTTGCGTGATGCGCGCCGCATATGGCGAGACTACTGTCGGCAGTGTTCATCCAATAGGAGGTCAATATGCCGACAGTGCAACAGGACTCCAGGCTCGCGTTCACCGTGACGTGGGAGGTGCGTGACGGTGAGGTGGCAGCAGCCGCCGGCATCATCGCTCGCTTCGTCCCGGAAGCGCGCAAAGAGCCGGGACTGGAATTTCTCATGGTGAATCAGTCTACGGCCAACCCGGCACAGTTTCTTTTCTACGAGATTTTCAAGGACTCAGCCTCATTCGAGGTGCACCAGCAGACGCCGCATTTCAGAGCGCTGATCCTGGAGGAAGCACTTCCGCGCCTGAGCAAGCGCGAACGCGTGCAATACGTGCCACTGTAGACGGTGCCTTCGCGGCGGCGGGACTCAGGTCCTGCCGCCGCGCGGATATTGCTCGACGGCCTCCGTGCCTCGCGGGCCTTTCTCGACGTGGTTCCTGAAGCCTGCGGCTCCCAAGCCGCAAGATCCATGCTCCCTAATGAAACGTAACGTGGCATCTCGCACGGGAGCCATAAAGGTCAACGCATCGGACAACGCCGCGATGACACCGGTGTGGCCCAGCCCCGCATACAATTCCGCGTCCACCTCGGCACCTTTTTCACGTAGGCGTTCGGCAAGGTGGAGCGTGTTGTCGTAGTGAACCGCGCCGTCGCTTGTCCCAGTCAGCAGCAGCATCGGTGGAGCGTCTGCTGATACGTAGTTGATTGGCTGCGACTTGGGCCAATTTGCCTCGGGTCCAAATACCGCCTGAAGGTCTCCGCGTAGTGGCAGGAAGTCATACGGCCCCGCCAGTCCTATCACGCCGCAGATAGAGTGCTCCGCCGCCGATGCGGAAACCGATAGCAAGTATTCCGGGTCCATTGATAAAAGGGTTGCTATCTGCGCCCCGGCCGAGTGACCCATGAGGAACAGTCTATCAGGGTCCCCCCCGAACTGGGCGGCGTTGGCGCGTGTCCACGTTACGGCTTCGGCTGCGTCGTTCATGAAGGCCGGAAATTCGACCGCCGGGTGCAACCTGTAGTCCGGGATCACGACAACCAGCCCTTGCGCCGCCAGAGAATACCCGATGAACCGGTACATCTCTTTCGCCCCCGTTTCCCATCCGCCGCCGTAGAAGAAAACAACAATCGGAGCGGACGCGGCGACCGTTTCAGGCGCATAGATATCCAACGTGTGGCGCGGTCCCTCGCCATAGGAAAGGTCGTTCGCTACCCTTATCCCCTCCTTCCGCGCCATCCACGAGAGTGTGGAGTTCGGCGAAAACAGGTGCATCAAGACCATGAGAAGGAACGTGGCAGTTTTCGCGGCCGACATGATCGATCTCCATGGTCAGGGATGAAACGGTGGCGGGTCCGCGATTGACGCGTTCATGACACCATCAGGATCCGCTCTTGCCCATTGTGGTGTGCCCGCGGTGTGCCAACGGGTCGAACGTTGCTCCGAATGAAATCCCCAACCTGCTCGCTCGGCATGGGCCGTCCCAGCAGGTAGCCCTGAACCTCGGTGCAGCCTCGGTCGCGCAGACAGGTCCAGTTGCTCCTGCGTCTCGATGCCCTCGCCGATCGTCGCAAGCCCAAGATTGTGGCACAGGCCCAGGATCGCTTCGAGAATGATCCGAACGCCGGGATCGTCCGCCTGGCCCTGAACGAAAGACCGGTCGATCTTGATCTTGTCGAACGAGAAACCGCCGCAGGTAACTCAGGCTGGAGTAGCCGGTGCCGAAATCGTCCAGCGCGATCTGGATGCCCATGGCCTTTGATGGCCCGCAAATTCTCGAGGACGGTCTGGTCGTCGTCCGCCATCACGCTTTCGGTGACCTCGATTTCCAGATCTCCGGTCGCAGCCCGGTCCGCCGTAGCACCGCACGCGATGTGATCTTTCAGTCCGTCGTCGTGAAGCTGCATGACCGAGACATTGACTGCGACCGGGTAGCGCGGTTCCCACGTCGCGACGCATTTGCATGCCCGCTCCAGGACCCATCGGCCGAGCCGGCCGATCAGGCCGCATGTCCTCGGCGATGCGGATGAAGACCGCCGGCGAAATATAACCGCGGCTGGGGTGCCGCCACCGCGCCAACGCCTCGAAACCAGCGATCTCCAGTGAGTCTGCAGCCGAATTTCGGCTGGAAGTGGACCTCCAGCTCCTCCACCGTCCAGCGCCCGGCGCAAATCGCTTTCCAGCAAATGATGCTCGGTCACTGCCTGGGACAATTGCTCGTCGAAACAGCGATAGATCCCGCGTCCGCCGTTCTTGGCGCTGTAGAGTGCCATGTCCGCATGCTTGAACCAGGTGTCGACATCCAGCCCGTCCTGTGGATGGAACGCGATACCGAGACTGGCGCCGATGCGCACATGTTGGCCCTGGATTCGCACGGGCTCGGCAAGCCGCCGCAGCACACGTTCGGCAAGCGGCGAAGATGTCGCTCTCGTTGGTGCAGCCCCGGCAGCAGGAGGACGAATTCGTCGCCGCCCAGGCGCGCCACGAAGTCCGTTCCGCGTACCATCGCCTGGAGCCGCCGAGCCAACCTCGATCAGCAGCGCGTCGCCGGCGTCATGGCCGAACGTGTCATTGACCCCCTTGAACCCGTCGAGATCGATCATGACCAGGGCGGTCAGCCTCGTCCGGAGTCCGCGGCCTGATCCACGATCGCCGAGATCCGCTGCCTCAGCGCGGCGCGGTTGGCCAGACCCGTCAGAGTGTCGTGGTGCGCGAGATGAAAAACCTGGGCATGCGCCAGGCGTTGTTCGGTCACATCGGTATAGGTCTGCACGAACCCGCCATCCGGCAGCAGCATGGGTGCGCACCTCGATGATCGTGCCGTTGTCGAGTGCGGTCTCGAATCGGCTGTCACACGCTGCTCGGTCCCGCGGGCGCCTGGCCGGCGCTCGATCGTCGTCTGGATTGGCCGCCAGTTCATTCGCGCGCGAAGCGACGCACCTCATGGCCTCGTCCGGGCCTGTCGTCCGGCCGCGCCAAGCAGATCCAGCACCCGGGGATTGACCACCGAGATGCCAGTCGTGCCGATCAACCATCAGGATGCCCTGGCTGATGCTGTCCAGGGTGACGGTCAGGGCGCGACGTGATGCGAGGCTGCGCCGCTTCTGCCTCACCCAGAAAAAGCCGACCAGGCCAGACCGCGAGCGTAATGGCGACCCCGCTCGGCAAGGCAATGAGTCCGCAGTGACCGATACGGCTCGAATACCGTGTCGGCATCAAAGCCGACCATGACGATCAGCGGATAATCCTGGAGGTGCCGAAAGCTGGCGATCTGCTGCACCCCGATCCGCGGTGGCCGGAAGCTCGATCGAACCAGTGGAACGTGCGAGCATGCCGCTGGACGAGGACTCTCTCGCGTGATGCTGGTGCCGATCAAGGTCGGTGATCAGCGGACCGCGCGCCAAGATGATCCCATCGGCCGATAAGATCGACACGAAGCCCTTGCCGAGATCCAGCGAGTTGTAAAACCGCGCCAATTCGGACGCTGCCGAGCGAAAGCACGATGACGCCGTCGAAGGCGCCGTCGGGGTCCAGCAGCTTGCGGCTGAACTGGATTGTCTGCTCGCCGCTGACGCGGCCGATCACCGGTCGGCTGATAAAGAGACTCGTCGTGCGTTGGGATCGAGTCTGCACGCGAAAATGTGGTCGGTCGGCGATGCTGACTCCGGGCGGCAGCGGCATGGTGCTGTCCGTGACCTGCCCCGGTGCGATCCGCCATGCGCGATCTGGGCGGTCATTTTGTCGGGAATGTCTGGGTCCGGGCCCATTCGTGGAAGTCGAAGCGGTCGCCTTGCGCGGCGCGCAAGGCCCGGGCACTCAGCAGGATGTAGTCGATCTGGCCGATGGTCCGCCGAGTGCTTTCCTCCAGCGCCTGGGCCAGGTTGGCGGTCGACTGCACGGCCGCCGCCTTCGCGTGCTGGTATTCGTGCATCGATGCGCCACTGGCGATCCCGATCCAGGGCAGGATCAGGAAACAGCCGACTGCCACCAATTCCGGCCAAAGCGATCTCGGCATTGAATGTCGGCAGGCAGGCACCGAACACCCGTCGCCAGCCGACCGATCGAGCGCGGATCGAGCGCTTCTGCCGCGCGAAGCCTGATCGGATGCCTCGCGGTCGGATCGTCGCCGTCCCGCGGAACAGAGGTCGGTTCCGGAAATCTGCTCTTGGCATGTGACGATCGAGCGCCTCGCGGTTGATGGCCATGGATCGAGCCTGTTCTCGGCTCCCGCAGTAACGCAGGATCGCTAACACATCGTTAATCTCGCCGAATTGATATAGGCGCTCGTTATACAGTCCGTATTCAGGTTCACGCCGCCTTGCGCCGGAACGCGTCCAGACTGCCAGCGTGGATCAGCTCGCTGGGCAACTGGTGGCCGACAATGTCCTCCGCCATCCGCCCCACATCGATCAGCGCGTCGAGATCGACACCGGTGTCGATCCCCATTTCCTCGCACAGCATCACCAGTTCTTCGGTGCAGATGTTACCCGCCGCTTTTGGCTGTCCGGCGAACGGGCAGCCGCCCAGACCCCCAACCGTCGAGTTAAACTGCGTCACGCCCATTTTCAGTGCGGCGTGGGCATTCGCCACCGCCAGGCCGCGCGTATCATGCAGGTGCAGCGCCAAGGTCTTGTCTGGCCAGCGACTCCGCACCTCGGCGATAACCCGCTCGATCCGCGCCGGCGTGGCCCAGCCCATCGTGTCGGCCAATGAGAACAGGGTGATCGTCGGCGCCGGTCTCCTCCGCGATCGCCAAGCCGTCCTCCAGCGTGCGGATGACCTGGGCGCGGCGAAGATGTCGCCCTGATAGTTGCAGCCGAACGCCGCCATGACACCGATCCGAGTGACTGGAATTCCTTTGGACAGCTGCAACGCGCTGTGCTTCTTCATCGCCTCGATGTTCTCCGAGGGGCTGCGGTTCAGGTTCTTGCGTGTGAAGCCCTCCGACGCTGTGAGCGAGATCGCCCCGTTGATCGTCAGTTTGTCCTTGAACGCCAACGCCCTGTCGAGGCCATTGCCGTTGAAGAAAAGCCCTGTGTAATGGACGTCGGGCTTGGCAGTGAAGCCCTCCACCACCGCCTCAGCATCGGCCCAGCCGGGCACCAGTCGCGTGTTGACGAAGGAGCAGACCTGGATGTGGTGTAGCCCCGTTTCCGCCAGCGCCTCGATCAGGCGGATCTTGTCGCGCCGTGGGGATCGGGCCGGGCTCGATCTGAAAGCCCTCCCGCGGGCCTTCCTCATGGATTTCAACATGGCTCGGCAGGTCGGTCATGGCGGCGTTCCTCGCTCTGTCCTTCGAAGAATGCATCCATATGCCCAGTTTTGCCAGAGCCGTCCCGACGTCCCCCGGGGCACTCTCTGGCTCAGAGGGCCACGGGCTAACGCTGGATACGCTCCTGATCGGGCTCGACCATCTCGTCTTGTCTAATGCTACCGATGTCGCGCCAACTCAGCGGCGAAGACAGGGAGGAGAAGTTGCTCCCGGATGCCGACCTGGCAACAATGACCGAAGAAACTCTCGGGATTGTCTATCGCTTGACGACGCCGCGCAAGAAGATCCGTTCGTGCACACGGCATGTGATGATCGTCTGCGCCGACCCGCCGCCTGTCACGGAGCTTTTGTCCGCGCCAATATCATCTTTCAGATCCGGCTTTCATAAGGTCTGATATTCTACATTCGGTCTGCATATTGAACGGTGTTATGAAAGTCGCGATACAGATATTTCATTGGTAATCCAGAAAGTCAGATGACGTCAGGGTTTTTTTGAGGTAGATCATGTCGCTCGACGGCGGTGCGGTGTATCGCCTGTAAAACCCAATCCACTAGGATGATGGCCTGCACTCGCGAAGCATCCAGACTGTACTTGCTTCTTGTCTACCAATAATATCGAGGGCTGATCCTCGAGGAAACCGATTATGACTGGAAACAAAGACGACGTCGTTCCGGGCCTCGGATCGGGTGCATCCGCGGGCACCCCCGGCGGCGGTTCGGGAGACTCGTTCGGGACGACCGGCGACGCCTCCGGTTCAAGCAGCCGCCACCGTGTCCCGAATTCTGTTTCGTCACAAATAGCATTTTCTTCAGTCGGTTGGGTTGGTCTGGTTGCCGGTATCCTGGCCGTCTTGCTGATGATCGCAAGCGGCGTTCTGGCGAGCTGGAATTTGAGCCGCGCCACCGCGGCGGACACTCTCACGGAAACAGTGCGCAACTCGCTGATTGCTTCCGAGGCGGTCCTTTCTACGCTCAAGGATGCCGAAACCGGCCAGCGTGGCTACTTGCTGACCGGCGACCTCGCCTATCTTGAACCCTACCATGCGGCACAACGGAGGCTGAATACGGACTTTGCTTGGCTTGAAACATCCCTCTCAAGTCCTGCAGGAAGGGCGGAGATCGCCACAATCCGCTCACTCGCCGCGGCAAAGATGACCGAACTCTCCGACACCATCGCCCTCGCCCAGTCGGGCTACCGTGACGCAGCGCTGACTATCGTGACATCGAACCGTGGCCAACATATCATGGAGTCAATTCGCGCCAGCGTGGACCGCTGGCAAGCGGAAACCCAGACCGAGCTGGCGCGACTACAAAAAGAAGCTCGCTCGCTGTGGATATGGGGCGGGGCGGTCGGGGCCGCGGCCTTGGCGCTTTTCTGCATGGGTGGCGTCGCGTTCTTGCAAAGCCGGGCGCGTCAATCTCTCGCTGCCACTTTGGTCGCGCTGGACCGCTTTACCTCCGCCCTCAAACTAAGCCACGGAATGCTCCGTACACCGGATGGACGAATCACGTTCTGGTCCGACGGCATGAAACAGTTATACGGATATGACGCCCTGGAAGCGGTCGGACACATCAGCCATGACCTGCTGTCGGCGAAGTTCCCCGAACCCTTGGCAGACATTGAGCGAACGCTGCGTGACACGGGGCATTGGCAAGGCGAGCTGGTCCATCAGCGTCAGGATGGCTCGGCGATCGTCGTGGCCAGCCATTGGGCGCTGAACGACCGTGGCGATGGGGCACCTGTCGTAATCGAAGTAAGCAACGACATCACCTTGCTGAAGCAAACCGAAACGGCTCTCCGCGATAGTGAGCTGTCCCTCCGCTTGGCGCTCGACGCTTCGGGAGTAGGCTGCTGGCGGTTCGAAAAGCTCAATGGGCACGGCGAAAAGATCATTTGGGACGAGCGATACAGGGCTCTCGTTGGGTTCCGGGGCGCAGAGCGTGCCGACTACGCGACCTGGCTCAGCATCGTGCATCCGGATGATCGCGCAGACGCTCGAAAGCAACTGGATCGCGCGCTCGACCCGAACGATCCGCATGACGCGTACGCGCTGGATTACCGGGCGGTGCATCGGGGCGGGCGGATCGTCCATATTTCCTCCCTCGGCCACGCGGTGTTTGAATCTGACCCCGACGCTCCGGCTAGCCGGCGACCGCGCGCGGTCATAGGAACTGCCCACGACGTCACAAAAACTCGTACTGCGGAGCAACAGGAACGCCAGCGTGCCGCGGTGTTGCTGCAAACCATAGTTGATACCGCGCCAGGCCTGATCTACGCGAAAGGCACAGACGGTCGCTTGCTGGTTGCCAACCAGCAGCTACTGAAGCTGATCGGCAAACCATGGGATGTGGTAAAGGGCCGCACCGATCTCGAACTTCTGGACGATGCGGCTGAGGCCGAAGCGGTCATGGCGAACGACCGCCGAATTATGAACAGTGGTGCGAGCGAGGAGGTGGAGGAGTATATCGGAAAGTCCGGCGATGCCGCGCGCATATGGCTTGCAACAAAAACACCTATGCGGGACCTGAACAACAATGTGATTGGGCTGGTCGGTGTCTCGATAGAGATCACCGAGCGCAAGCACGGCGAGGAACGACTGCTGACCTTGGTTGATGAGCTTAATCATCGTGTCAAAAATACCTTGACCACCGTACAGGCGATCGCCTCGCAGACCCTCAGGCGCGCCGAACCGAACCTGCGCGATTCCTTGCAGGCCCGCCTGTTCGCGCTCGCAAGCGCACATGATGTACTGACGAAGGAACGTTGGCGAGGCGCAAATCTGGATGACGTGATTACCTTCGCCCTGAACCCATATTGCGATCGTGAGGAAGGCCGGGTCGTTGTTTCGGGGCCCGATGTGCGGCTCAACCCCCGCGCAGCGTTGGGCTTGTCGATGGTGTTGCACGAACTCCTCACCAATGCGCTCAAATACGGCGCCCTCGCCGCTGCCGCGGGACGGGTGACGTTGCGATGGGAGATCCAGCAGGAGCCGACCTCCGAGTTTCGCCTCGTTTGGTCAGAGAGTGGAGTTGACGCCGCAGCGAAGTCACAGGGACCCGGTTTCGGCACGCGTCTGATCGAGCATGTCGTCGAGCAGGATCTGGCCGGACGGTCTGTCCTCGATTTGACCGCCGGCGGGTTCGTATGGACAATCAACGCGCCTCTCACGGAGATCGTTCCTACGGCGACAGTCGTGAACTTCCCCGCACTTCCCCGCCGGGGAGCGGCTTAGTCAAGGTGTCCACCATGGGCAAGCGGGTCCTTCTGGTCGAGGACGAGGGGATCGTGGCGATGGTGGTCGAAGACTACCTGCTCGACCTCGGATACGAAGTCGTCGGGGTCGCCGCCCGGCTCGAGGCGGGGATGCGGCTGGCGCAGTATGCCGCCATCGACGTCGCGATCCTGGACGTCAATCTTGCCGGAAAGCTGAGCTATCCGATCGCCGAACTTCTATACGAGCGCGGAATACCGTTTCTGTTTGCCACCGGCTACGGCAGCGCCGGACGCCCCGATGAGTTCCGCGACATTCCCACCCTCGCCAAGCCCTACGGGAAAAACGACCTGGCGCGCGCCCTGCTCGAGGTCTGTGTCACATAATCGCGAACGCCTCGACGAACCCTGCCCGACTTCAGGCCGAACACAATACCGCCCCGCCTGAGCCTTTCCGGCGTGCCGCATGGCTTGGCATCTACCCGCCCGCCGCCGACAATGCGTAGGTCGTGGTCGCATGCGAGATCAGCCGGCCGGTGGATTCCTCCGTGATCCGAACCTCCGCCGTGAACAGCCGCCGACCGGCCCGAAGGGTCGTCGCCACCGCGATGAGCGGCAGCGTCATGGCGGGCCGGAGGAAATTGATCGTCAGATCAACCGTTACTGTGGCCTCGTCCCGCCTTGTCGCCAGAATGAGGGCATAGGTCGCCACATCCGCCAGAGCGAATTGGACCGGGCCCGCCACACTGCCCCCAGGGCGCTTCACTTGATCGCCCTCCCGCAAGCGGACGGCGCCGCGGCCTGTACTTGCCTCGATCACGTCGATGTTGAACAGTGGAACCAGTGGCACACCCTGTTCGATGTGCTGGCGAATGTGGTCCAGGGTCCAATTTATGTCCGGCGTTTCCAAATCTACTACCCTGTTCACATGATCTAACGGTCGGCACCACGCTATAAAGCACCCGGCGCACACCACAAACGCGGAGTTTCCCGTTCATGGCTTTCAAGGTCCAGGTCGGCCCGCCGCAGATCGCTATCCATCAGGCCATGACGGTCCTGGTCACCGAACCGGATGGACAGATCCATTGGCCCGGCGACAAGGGTCTCTATTTTTTCGACACGCGGTTGATGAGCGCCTGGTCTGTCTATGCCAACGGGACGCCGTGGGATCTGATCAACGGCGGCGCGGTCAGTTTCGACGCCGCGCGTATCTTCCTGACCAACCGAGGCTTTCTCACCGAGGACGGCCCGATCCCGCGGCAGACGCTGGCGTTCGGGTTGTCCCGGGTTATGGATCAAGGCCTGCATGAGGACCTGGACATCACCAACTACGGCCAGAAACCGGTGCGGTTCAACCTGGAGATCGCGATCCGTTCGGACTTCGCCGACGTGTTCGACGTCAAGGCCAGGCGGGACATCCGCCGCGGCCATATTAACTCAGACTGGTCAGAGCCACGTCAGACGCTGCGCACAACATACCGCAACGCCGATTTTTCCCGCTCCGTTGCGGTTTCGGTGGGCAGGAGCGGCTCGCGCGCCGTCTTCGCCAATGGCCGCCTGAGTTTCGAGGTACGTGTACCACCAGGCGGCCAATGGCACTGTTGCCTGTTGTACGAGTTCGCCGACGGCGACAAGCGCTACCACGCTCCCAACGACTGCGCCGTGGATGCTGAAAAGTCGCCCCAGGCGCAGGCCCATCGTGACTGGCGTCAGACAGGTACTGAAACTGCGCACCAGCAACGAGGAGTATTACCGCCTCTATCATCAGGCGATCGACGACATGGCCGCGTTGCGCCTGCCGATCGCGGGCACCGACCATATGGTTTTCCTGCCCGCTGCCGGGCTGCCCTGGTTTATGGCCCCATTCGGCCGCGACAGCCTGATCGTCTCGCTCCAGAACATCCTGGTCTATCCGGAGTTCGCCCGCGGATCGCTGGACGTGCTCGGTCGCTGGCAATCCAGGGAACGTGACGATTTCCGCGACGCCGAGCCGGGCAAGATCATGCACGAGCTTCGTTACGGAGAGCTTGCTCACTTCAAGCTCATCCCACATACCCCGTATTACGGCACAGCCGACGCCACGCCGCTGTATCTCATCACCCTGCACGCCGCCTGGCGCGCCACGGGCGACCAGGCGCTGCTGGAAAAACACCTGCCCAACGCCGAGGCCGCACTCGACTGGATCGATAACTACGGTGACCGCGACGGCGACATGCTGCAGGAATACCAGACCCGCTCGCCAGTCGGCTACGAGAACGTGGCCTGGAAAGATGCCGGCGATTCCATGGTCTACACTGACGGAACACCGGTACGCGGACCGAAGGCGCTATGCGAGCTGCAGGGCTACGTCTACGACGCCTGGGTCCGTATGGCCGAGGTTTTCGATGCTCTGGGCAAAGCCGATCGGGCCCAAACCTTACGCCAAAAAGCCGCGGCGCTATTCCAGTACTTCAACGAAACCTTCTGGGACGAGGAAGCCGGCTTCTACGCCTACATGCTGGACGGCGAAAAGCGAAAGGTAATGACGGTCGCCTCCAATCCCGGCCACCTCCTCTGGTCAGGCATCGTGCCGGCGGACCGCGCGGCGCGCGTGGTGGCGCGCCTGATGGCTCCCGACATGAACTCGGGCTGGGGGATACGCACGCTCTCCAGCAAACATCCCGCCTACAATCCGTATTCGTATCAGAACGGCTCGGTCTGGCCCCACGACAACAGTCTGATCGCGCTCGGTTTCAAGCGCTACGGCTTTAGTGCCGAGGTTGGCCACATCGCACGCGACATCAGCGGCGCCGCGAGCTACTTCCTGCTCAACCAGTTGCCGGAACTTTATGCGGGCGTTGCACGCGACGGTGCCAACTTTCCCGTGCAATACCTTGGCGCCAATGTGCCGCAAGCCTGGGCGGCTGGATCCTGCTTTGCGCTGCTGCAGGCGATCCTCGGCATCCAGCCGGACGCACCGAACGACAGGCTGTATGTCGACCCGGACCTGCCGCACTGGTTGCCGGACGTGACTCTGATGGATCTGCGCTTGGGCCGTCGGCATCTGGATATCCACTTCCGCCGCGAGGGCGAAAGAACGGTCTGGGAGGTGTTGCGCGGCGGCGCCAAGGTGGTTGTACATCGCGGTTCGGTTGAAGCTCGGGAAGCCATGAGCCGGGGCTGATGCCTCGGACCAGTTCGCCAAGCATGCAATAAGGACAGAAGGCGCACGAACCCGAGCGCTTGCCGCCGCCCGATACTGCTCTATGTTCGCGGTCTACGGAGGGAAGCGCCATGAAAATCAGTGGTTACGAGGCGACAACGCTACGCATTCCGGAAGACGACCCCCTGGCGAACATGCCGGAGGAAGCAGGCCGTACCCGGCCCGTCGTCATCCTGCGCCTGCGCACCGACAGCGGCATCGAGGGCATCGGTCTCACCTTCTACGGTGGGGCGATGACTGGCAGCCTGCGCGTCGCGGTCGAGGAACTCGCCGCACTGACCATCGGCGAAGACCCGATGCGCATCGAAAAGATCGTCGCCAAACTCAACGCCGGCACCGGCGATTCCTGCGGCCCGGGCGGAATCTTCACGCTGGCGCTGTCCGCGATCGACGTCGCCCTGTGGGACATCAAAGGCAAAGCCCTCGGTGAGCCTCTGTGGAAACTGCTCGGCGGCCACCGCGACCGCGTCGCCACCTACGCCTCCGGCTCGCTGCGCCGCGGCCTATCCGACGCTCAGGCCCAGCGCGCCGCACAAACCCTGGTGCAAAAGGGCTTCATCGAAATGAAGACCCAAATGGCGCTACTCGGCAACCCGACCCCGGCTGACGAAGTCCGCCGCGTCCGCGTGGTGCGGGAGGCGATCGGGCCAGACATCAAGCTGATGTGCGACATCAACCAGCGCTGGCGTCCCGAACAAGCCATCGACATCGGCAGCCGCATTGAGGACGTCGGCCTGTTCTGGCTTGAAGACGTCACAACCGCCGACGACTACGCCGGTCTCGCTCGCGTCACCGCCGCACTGAAAACCCCCATCGCCGGCGGTGAATACGTCTGGGGTATCGTCCCCTTCCGCCACATGATCGAAGCCCGATCAGTCGATATCGTCATGATCGACATCTGCCGAGCTGGAGGCGTCACGCCATGGATGAAGATCGCCGGCATGGCCGAAGCCTTCAATCTCCCGGTCGTCAGCCACGTGATGCCGGAAATGCTGGTCCACCTGGTCGCCGCCTGCCCGAACGGACTGACCGTCGAATACATGCCCTGGATGCTGTGCCTTTATGAGGAGACCCCCGCCATAGAGCGCGGAATGCTGGTGCTTCCGGAAAAACCGGGCCTCGGCCTGAAGTTCGACGAGAAGGCGGTCGCCGCCTTCAAAGTCGGGTAAGCTTCTTTGGATAAACAATCGTCATATCGAATAACCCGAAGTGTCGACTTCACGGGACCATCGCCAGACGACGTGACATCAGCTTGACCCTGGCGCAACTCACCGCACTCTCGCTGCTGGCCTCGGCGTCCCTGGCTACGCGCCTGTCGCCGAGAACAGGCCAATTTGACCGCGAGCGCTTGATTGGTCACTCACCTTGGGCGATGCACATCGACATGCTCATCATCAAGGTTGCCCTCGAAGCTCGCATCGGCGTCGTCCCCATATTCAACCAGCAATGACCCTGCTGATTTCGAATTAAAATCCCAGTAATCCCAAAAGGACTCGCCCTCATAGACGTATTCGTCGGCTTTGACGCAAAGGGGCCGACCCGCAATAACTGCTTTCCAGTCATCTGCTGTCAGGTTAACCGAATGTGTTCGGGAGCCTTCTCTGACAGTGATAGTCGCTCCTGTGGAGATCAGGTCTTCGTTCGCGAAAATAGTCCTGATTGTAGCCATGATCTTCCCTCCCTGGCCCAGAGCGCAATCTAGCCGCTCGCGAGCATGCAAATCCATCCATTTGTCGAAAAGGAAGCATAAACCTGTGACGTTCGGTACGCGGCTGCGGCGGCCGCCCCTTCGCCGTGCATGGGGGCGGAGCGTGGACCGCGTGCGGAAGGGCGTCCTCGAGTGTGTCGCTCAAGACACAAAATTTTGTTTGAGATCAACATTCTACTACTTGTGCTATTTCGTCCGGTTTGAGTATCGAACGGAGGCTCGTGTTGCCGGACATACCTACATATGACGATTTCCGCCATTGATCGGATACGGCTTGAAAGCATGCTCGGCATGCTTGGCAGCGATCATGTCGGTGAACGCGATAACGCAGCGAAGCTGATTGAGCAATTCCTGCGGAAACGGGGACTGACATGGCCCGACGTGCTGGGGCACTACCCGGCTGGAAATAACCCTTCAGGTCAGCCAGGAAACCGGCAGAACCAGGCATTTTGGAAGCCCGCGCCGCGCGCCGCCTATGCCAGACCGGTCCCTGTGGCCAACCCAGCTCAAGACGCCGTTTGGCGCTGGTCCATGCTTCTCGGTCTGGCCACCGTAGGAGCGATTTCGCTCCTGACGCTGCTTCAGCAACGCGCCGCCGAGCCAAGGATCACGGCGGATGCCGTGTCGGACGGGCGGTGTCTGGTCGCGGTGGAACGGTCAGGCGTGCCAGGATGTCCGACGTTCGCGGGCGCCGAGATCGGGATCAAGTCGCCCTCAGGCGTCGCGACCGTTGCCGCCGCTGTCGCTGCCGGCAACCACAGGCCATCGGCATCCTTCGCTCAGGGCGTGGCCGATCGGAAGGTAGCTGAATCATGGCACAAAGTGGCTCCTCCGGGATTATGTGGAGGGCATTTCGGGCCGGACCGGGAAGAATTCCGATCGGCCTGCGTGACTGCGGAAAAGCTTCTGACACAGTTTGATCAACGCCGGCGCAGCGATCCAGAATACCGGCGCGGCTGGAATAGTCTGTCATAGGCACGCACAGGCCCCACCAGCGGCCGAGCGGTCGCCGGCCAGACCCCTCCTTGCCGAAGGTGCAGCGGCCCGTCCGCGACCCCACCCTATGACACCCCTGCAATCAACTCGGATCGGCGATCAACCCAGCCGCGGCCAGGCCAGCCAACCCAGCCGCCTCATCGTTGTCTGACGTGTCCCCCGTCACGCCGACGGCCCCAATGATGCTCTTGTCATCGCCCCGGATCAGGATCCCACCTGGAACCGGAATCAGCGATCCCCCCACCGCATGAGTCACCGCGGCGATGAAGTGCGGACGCTCTTCCGCACGCTTCCCCAACGTGCGGGACCCGACGCCCATCGACAATGCCCCATGCGCCTTGCCAATCGCGATATCCGCGCGCCGCAACGCGGTGCCATCCTCGGCGGCATACGCCTTCAGCACGCCACGCGCGTCCAGCACGGCGACCGCCATCGGCGCCAGCGACTTCTCCCGCGCGTGCGCCAGCGCAGCGCTGACGATTGTTTGCGCCTTGGCCAGTGTCAGTTGGTTCATTCCGTTTCCCCCGAATCGAGCTTCTACAGGAATACCCCATCCGGATCGCCATTGAACATCACCCGGCCGACCGTCTCGAAATGCGAGTCGCGCGACTGGATCTGTTGCGACAATGTATGGATGTCGCGGAACCGGCGCTCGAACGGCGTGCCGCGGAAGATGGCGGAGGTGCCGGCTGCCTTGTAGATGTAGTCGGCGACCTCGACGGCCGAGCCGATAGCGTGCGCGCAGCCAAGCCGCACTCGGAGGCGGGCCGCGAGGTCGATCGGGGCAATGTCATCGGCGCCGGCCCAAACATCCTTGAGGATCTCGACCAGCCACGCCCGCGCCGCCCCCAAGATGGCCTCTCGCCGCGCCACCTCTGACTGCACGACAGGACTGTCCGCCAGGCGCTGCAGGCCGCGTGGCGTTTTCTCCGCGGCCAGAATGATGAACTCATCCAACATGGCGCGTGCGATCCCTAATGCGACAGCCGAGACGCCGACCGCGTACAGCCCCTGCATGGTAAAGGCGTACAGCGGACCTCGATCGCGCCGCAGCGACGGATCCTCACGCGTCCCGCTATAGGCTTCTGGCACGAACAGGTCGACGACCCGGTACCCCTCCGACGCGGTACCGCGCATGCCGACAGTGTCCCAATCCTCGATCGGCTGCGTCTCCTCCTTACGGAACAACAGCGTCCGCGTGGTCGGACGGCCGAAGCGATTCAGCCGGAGTGATCCGTCAGCCTCCGTAACCTGACAGTGGGCACCCATCCACGTGGCCTGCCGGCTTCCGCTGGCAAAATGCCATTCGCCGCTGACCCGATAGCCGCCCGGCACCGCGCGTGCCCCGCATTGATTTGGCGGCCCCCAGGAAATCCAGGCTCGAGGATCGCTGAAGATCGCTTGCGCGGCCTCAAGCGGAATGAACGGCACGATCAGCGCGGCACTGTTGGCCACGAACAGGTTCCAGCCCACCGATCCGTCATGGCGGCTGATTTCCTCGATCGCTCGCAGATAGGTCCAGGGATCGAGTTGGTCGCCGCCAACCGAGCGAGGCAACAGGATGCGGGGCAACCTGGCGTTGAGGATATGCGTGAGAAGCGGTTCGGGAATAGCCTGGGTGCGCTCGATCTCATCCGCCGCCGATTCGATCTCGGGACCCAGATCGCGGGCGCGGGCAACCGGATCGACACCGACGGATTCGAGACTGACATGGTTCATACGGCGCTCCTTCCGTCCGGATCGACGGCGTCTTGGTGGTCCAATTAGCGGCCCCAGGCGCGGGAATTGTCAATGTTCGCCCATGGCGCCGGCTACCGCCCATCGCGCACACGATGGTTCATTGAACGGAACAGCAGGTTCCGCTACCAATCGCTAATATGCGAGCATTGCTCATCCTCTTTGCCGTTTTCCTGAGCGCGGCGACACCTGTCTTCGCACAGGTGACCGTCGATCTGCACGCGTTGCAGGCGCTGCCGGAACGGCCTTCGGCCAGCCGTCCTCCGCGTCCCCCGCCTCCGGTCACGCTCAATAAGACTCCTGCCGCCAGCAAACCCCCAATCGCGGCTCGCGAACAAACACCCACCGCGCCGGCGCCGGCACCGCAACCCGCCATGCCCGAAAATATCCCCGAAACCGCCGCGATCAACCCGGTCGCCCCACCCGAGCCGCCAGCCGGATCGCCGCCGCCCCCACCGCCGCCAGTTTCCGGCAAGGCTGCGACCACCGCGGCGGCAACAACCGCCGGTCTTCGCCTGACCTTCGCGCCCGAAGAAACCGACCTGAGCCCGGCAAGCGCCGAATCCGTGAAGCAACTGACAGCATCTTCTCCGCCGGGCGACGACACGACTTTCAACGTGCAAGCCTACGCGCCCGGCAAGCCCGACGACCCTTCCACCGCCCGGCGGGTCTCCCTGTCGCGCGCCATGGCCGTGCGCAGCGCCCTGGTTGCCGATGGCGTGCCCGTCGGCCCGCATCTTCGTTCGGGCGCTCGGCGAGCAGTATGGTGACGGTCCACCCGACCGGGTGGACATCGCCGTGAATGCACCCTCCAGCACGGCCCCTGCACGATGACCCACCCGTCGAGCTACCTCATCCGCATGCTGATCTTCCTGGTGGCGGTCGGCATCGTCGCCAGCCTGCTGTCGCCGGTGCTGCTCACCGCATTCAACAACAATCCGATCCTGAACAGCCTGATCCTGCTGATCCTGTTGCTGGGCATCCTCTGGAACCTCAACCTGGCACTGCGGCTGCGGCCGGAAGTAAGGTGGCTCGAGACCTACCAGACCTCCCGCAGCCGTCTGGCCGCCTTGCCCTCGCCCAAGCTTCTGGCGCCGATGGCCAGCATGCTGTCGATGCGCGAAGGCCGCAGCGACGGCCGTCATTTTACGCTGTCGACGACCGCCATGCGCAGCCTGCTGGATGGGTTGGCCTCGCGGCTGGATGAAAGCCGCGAACTCTCCCGCTACATGACCGGCCTGCTGATCTTCCTCGGTCTGCTGGGCACCTTCTGGGGTCTGCTCAAAACGGTGACCTCGGTGGCCGACGTCATCGGCAGCATGTCGGCCGGCAGCGGCGACATGAACCTGATGTTCGAGCAGCTGAAGACCGGCCTCGCCCGTCCGCTGGCTGGCATGGGAACGGCGTTCTCCGCCAGCATGTACGGTCTGGCCGGCGCGCTGGTGCTGGGCTTCCTCGACCTGACGGCCGGCCAGGCGCAGAACCGTTTCTTCAACGAGCTCGAGGAATGGCTGGCCGGCCTCACCCGCCTGTCTTCCGGGGTGCTGTCCGAAGGCGAGGGCTCGGTGCCGGTCTACGTCCAGGCGCTGCTGGAACAGACCGCCGAGAACATGGAAAGCCTGCAGCAGGTCTTGACCCGCGACGAGGAAAATCGCTCTCAGGTCAACCAGGCGGTGATGACCTTGAACGAACGGCTGGGCTCCCTGGCCGACACGATGCGCGCCAGCCAGCACCTGATGCTACGGATCGCCGAGACCCAGACCGCGCTGGGGCCGGCGCTGCAGCGTCTGGGCGAACTGCAGGGTGATGACGCCGGCCGCAGCCATCTCCGCAACATCGAGCATTATCTCCAGCGCCTCGTGGCGGAAAATGAGCAGGGCCGCTCCCGCGCCACCGCCGACCTGCGCAATGACCTGCGGTTGCTGACCCGGACGGTCGCGGCCCTCGCCGAACCGCCGCGATAGAACGTGACCACCTCGGGCATGTCCGGAAAGCGCAGGTCACCGAACCAAACGCGTCTCTGCGCCCTGATCGGGACGCCTGAACTGATGCAACTCGAACGATTATGACCTAGCGCCATGGCAGCTCGCATTCGCCGGCACGGCGGTAACGGATTGGACGCATGGCCCGGCTATGTGGACGCCCTCTCCACTTTGCTGATGGTCATCATCTTCGTCCTGCTGGTGTTCGTGCTGGCTCAGGCCTTCCTGACAGTAACGCTGTCCGGCCGCAGCCACGAACTTGACAAGGCGAACCAGCAGCTCACCGCGCTCGCCGATGCTTTGTCGCTGGAGCGAGGCAAAGCGGCGGACCTGCAATCGTCCGTGTCGCAACTCAGCCAGCAACTGTCGGCCCGCTCCGCCGAGCGGGACCGGCTGAGCATCGCAACTCGTCCGACGCGAACCTGGCGGTCAAGGCCGCTACCGCAGCCAATGCCAGATTGCAGACGCAACTGACGGATCAGGCCAAGACAGACCAGGCGCAACTGGCCGACGCGAAAGCCCAGCTGGCAGAGATGAAGAAGCAGATCGCCGAACTCGATAAGACCGTGGCGGTGGACAAGGACACGTTGGCAGACGAAGCTGTCTGACCTCGCGACAATGGCGAACCAGGCGCGCGCGCTGGAGGCATTGCGGGATGAACTCGAAAAGCAGGCGCAGGATGCCGCCGTTCGGGCGACGACCGAGCAGCAGCGGCGGGAGGCCGTGCAGGCCCAGCTTGCCGATGAGAAAAAGCTAGGCGACAGCGCCCACGCCCAGATCGCGCTTCTGAACCAGCAGATCGACCAGTTGAAGAACCAATTATCCACAATTGCCGCCAGCCTGGACATTCAGCAGCAGCAGGATAAGGAAAAGGACATTGAAATCGCCAATCTGGGCCAAAAGCTGAATGTGGCGCTGGCGGCGAAGGTGGAGGAACTGCAGCAATATCGTAGCGAATTCTTCGGCAAGCTGCGGTCGCTGCTGGCAAACCGCCCCGGCATCACCGTTGTCGGTGACCGGTTCGTGTTCCAGAGTGAGGTCCTGTTCCCGGTCGGCAGTGCCGAGCTGACCCAGGCGGGCCAGGGGCAGATGACGGCGCTGGCCGTGACGATCAAGGATATCGCCGCGGAGATCCCGGCTGATGTGCACTGGGTCTTGCGGGTGGACGGCCACACCGATCCGCAACCGGTGAAGGGCGGCCAGTTCGCCTCGAACTGGGAGCTATCAGCGCAGCGTGCGATTACCGTGGTGAAGCTGCTGATCGCCGACGGCGTGCCCGCGGAGCACCTGGCCGCCACGGCGTTCGGAGAGTACCAGCCATTTGGCCCGGGGGACACACCGGATGCCTATGCGAAAGACCGGCGGATCGAATTGCGGCTGACCGACCGGTAAGGCGACTCCGCCAGCCCGTCCTTCTTCCCCACGAGCGCGGCAGCCTCTGTGATCGCGAGGAATGAAGCGGCGCGGCGATCGGACTCGTCGTGTTTCGGATTGCTCCAAACAGACGGAAGGCCCCGGAATTGCTTCCGAGGCCTTCCCATTGTTTGTGTGCGTCCGTCACCGGACCGGAGAGAGTCTACGCCGACGCCTTTACGCCGGCGATCCAGGTCTGGGCGATGGAAGCCACGGAACAATGAGACACTGGATCACCTCCTTTCAGTTGTTGCTGCGACGCCGAGAGTGTGTACGCGATTCGCGCGTGGATGCAAGCGATTCGCGTCCTGATTCGCGAGAGTGAGATGAACCTGATGTAATCAGCGCGGCTCCGCGTCATGGCTCGGCGTGTCCGAGGGCTGCCTCGCCCGACAAATGCAGCAAAGGCGCCGTTCGTATTGGGGTCAGTAGTCGTAGAGGTCGTACCCGCCGTCGCCGCAACCGACGTGCGAATTCGGATCATCGATGAACTTCACATGCTGACTTGCATACGTCGGAACGTGAGGGTCCGGTGGCGGGTTGGCAGGTAGACCGGGTTGGACCATCAAACATTGCCTGGGTACAGCTCGCAGCATCAGCGCAAGCGTCTTGCGGTTCATGAGGGGGCACGGATTAGCCTCGCCGCCGGAGTTCGTCTTCGATCCTGCTAATCCGCTGGCCGAGCGTCAGGTTCTCCTGAAAACCATAGACGACGTGCCCTTTCGTATTGTCGGTGTCCGCGCGGAACGTCGATAGGTTGTCGAGAATGCGCTCGAACTGATTGTTTATCTGGACCGTCATCGCGTACAGATACTTTTTGGTCTCTTCGTCCATCGTGGGCTCCTCTATGGTTTCGCCCTCAAGCGCTCATCAGCAACGGGATCCAGCGGTCCAGAACACCGATTAGCAAAGGAGACATTGGCTTAAAAGAAACGATCGAACGACGCCAACACTTCCGCCGGTGCCTCCTCCGCAAGGTAGTGCCCGGACTGGATCGGGGCGCCGATCACATCCCCGGAGCAATACTGCTTCCAGATCGCCAGCGCATCATACCACTTCGCGATCTTTCCGTTGGCGCCCCAAAGCACCAGCGTTGGACAGCGCACCTTTATCCCCGCCGCCCTGGTTGCCCGATCGTGCTTCAGATCGATCGTAGCGGCGGCACGATAGTCTTCGCACATGCCGCGCACCATCTCGGGCTGCCGGACCGCGGCGAGGTAATCGGCCAGTGCGTCCGGGTGGAACAGTTCAGGCGACGAAGGGTCGCGGCTGGTATGCTGCCTCCACCAGTCCTCAGGCGCCCGGTTGATGAGCCATTCCGGGAACGGATGCGGCTGCGCGAGCCAAAACCAGTGGTAGTAGCCGAGTGCGAAGTCCATATCGGCCCGCTCGAAGTGCTCGATCGTCGGGATGATGTCCAGGACAGCGAGTTTCAGGACGCGGTCGGGATTGTCGAGGGCGATCCGGTGGGACAGCCGGGCGCCCCGGTCATGGCCGGCAAGCAAGAACTGCTGGAATCCGAAATGGTCCATCACCGTGGTCATATCCTTCGCCATCTCGATCTTGGCGTAGGGCGCATGATCCGACGTGGCTTGCGGTTTCAAGGAGAAGCCGTAGCCGCGCAAGTCCGGACAGATGACGGTAAAACGTTTCGCCAATGTCGGAGCGACCAAATGCCACATCACATGCGTCTGCGGGTTGCCGTGCAACAGCAACAGCGGCGGTCCGGATCCGCCATGACGCAGCCGGATCGTCCCACCGGGCACGGACACGTGCGCCACGGAGAAACCCTCGAAGAACATGCCTATTCTCCCCGTTCGTAGACCTCGAGTTTGGTCCCGATCGCAACACGGCGCCAGTTCGGGGGGTTGAAAACGCCCCGTGCGTCGCGGATCGCGGCGATGCTGTCGCGGTCCTCTGTCAACAGTGCCAGGGCAACCCGATGATAGGAGGCGACGCGATCGGCGATCAGATCGCCAGGCCGGATCAACAGGATGGGAAGCGTGGGTGAAGCTTCGATGCCGAAGGCGCCGACGATGCCGACACCGTCATTGCCCGCCGGCACCAGCACAATCGCGTCGCCGGCCAGCCGAGCGGCCTCGGCCACCGCGATTCGCGCGGGCTGCATCGTGCGGGGCGAAAGCAGCAGCCCGGCGATGCTAACGGATTGAAGTGTCAGAAGCAGCGCGAGGAATCCCAGCCGACCTGGAAACCGGCTCCTCGGCGTCGCCGGCAAAGCGCAGGACGCCGCGGCCAGCAACGCCACGAACGGCAGGCCAAATGACAAATACCGCAACTCGATAGGCGTGTTGTTGAACACCGCTCCGAGCAACAGCAATCCCAGCGGTGGAGCAACCGCCGCCGCAAGCACCAATCGATTGGCAAGCCATGGCCTGACACGGGCGATACAAACGAGCAGCGCAACGGCGACCATCCCGAGCCCAGCTTCAGTGGCGACTCGCCAGCCCCCATCGACATACAGCGGCAGCCCTCCAAATACCGCCGCAACCTCATACTCCGCCAGCCGCACCACGCTCGGCCATACGGCGAACGGCGGAAACTGACCAGCACGAGACGCGTGCTGCGCGACAAAGAACCAGGCATCAAGGCCAAGGAACGGGATTGCCGCCGGGATCGCGACCCAGGCGCCGGCAACGATCAGTGCGGTAACCCCAACGAACACCGCCAGGTAGTTGCAGCACCAGGCCGCGCCCAGGCACACGCCGGCCAGCACGCGCCGCCTGCCGAGCAGCAACGCCACGCCGCCCAGCGTCAGCATTTCCGCTGCGGCAAAACCTCGGGCGATGGCGTTCGTATAGACGAACCCATAGCAACCCAGCGTGAGCAGCATTGCGACCGACGGACGTATGCTGCACCGTCCGGCGATGATCCCGACCAGCGCGATGGAGACGACACCGCACAGCACCGAAAGCATGCGAGCCGGGAACAGGCCGGGTCCCAACATCCGCCGCCAGAGCGAGATTGCCCAGAAATACAGCGGCGGATGCACGTCCGTGGCACGCAGGTCGCGGGCGATCCCTCCCACGGTGGCATGCCCAGCCTGAGTTTCCGCGACAGCGCCGGCGCGGAACAACGTCGCGGGCCAATCCGGCCGGGCTGTCCCGGCGGTCAGGAACAGCGTGTATTGTTCGTCATATTCCGCGCTGCGCAGCCAGGCGGCAGCGGTGAGCACCAGCGTTGCGAGCAACAACACCGCGCACCGTGCGCGAAACTCCCCTGCATTAACCAAATCTCAGTACTTCCGCGTCAATCTGACACGGCGTGTAACAGCCAAAGGTTAACCGAGTACTTATGCAGGACGTTCTCCACTATCCCTCAAGCGCAATGACAGCCGCCAATCTCGGTTTCGTCTGTTGCGCGAACAACACCGCCCCATGAAGGCCCTGCTGGCCCACGTTGGCTACACGACCCTGGCCGTCTGGATGTTGCTGGCGGGCGGGGCTGGCACGGCGGCGGCAGACCCGTCGCGTTCTCCGTCATGGCCGGGCAAGTCCCAGCCAGCCACCCCAGGTCCTTCATGCGTAAATAGCCGTGACCGGCTGCGTCCCCTATGCGATCCCGTCGCCTTGACCCGCGGCATCAACATCACAGGTTGGTTCCGCTTTCCCGCCAGCCGCGACCCGGACGTTCTGGCCGCGTATCTGAGCGACCAGGCCTTGGCGGACCTTCGCGCCGCCGGGTTCGACTTCGTCCGCCTCGCGATCGACCCGGACGTGACCGATCCCGCTGTGTTGGTCGCGGCGATCCGGCGGATCCAGCGCCACGGACTGACAGTCATTGTCTCCCTGCATCCGCACGCCTGGCACCTGGAGACCGACGGGGAACGGTTGCGCGCGGCCTGGCGAATCCTCGCACCGGCGCTGCGTCCGTTGGATCCCGCGCGCACGGTGCCCGAGGTCGTGAACGAACCTGTCTTTCCGAACGATCGTGCCGGCTGGGCGTCGTTGCAGCACGCCGTGCTGTCAGACATCCGTCAGGCACTGCCCAACGCAACAGTCGTGCTGACCGGTCAGGACTGGGGCAGCGTCGGCGGCTTGGTGGCATTGACGCCGGAGGACGATCCCAACGTCATTTACAGCTTCCATTTCTACGACCCCTCGGAGTTGACCTCCCTCGCAGCCTATCGCCCCGGGCTCGATCGCGCCGCCCTGGCGCAATTGCCCTTTCCGGTCAACGATCGATGCGAGGCCATGGCTGCCGAAGCCGTCGACCCCGGGACACACGATCTGATGCACTATTACTGTTCCCTGGCATGGGACGCGCGGCATGTCGCCGCACCCATCGAGCGAGCTGCCGCATGGGGCCGGCTGCACCACGTCCGCGTCCTGGCCGGCGAGTTCGGTGCGACCGCCGCGCTGAATTCAACCGCGCGCTTGACCTGGCTGCGCACCGCACGGCAAGCGTTCGAAGTCCCGGAGTATCAGTTGGGCGTTGTGGGGTTACGACGACGTCATGGGCTTAGCCGTACCGCGACCGCCTGGACCTCGACCCGCGCTCGACCGTGACGTTCTCGACGCACTTGGTATGACGACAGGGATGTGATGGCGCACCAGGAACCCCCACCCGATATGCCTGCCATGGAGAGCCTTGACCCCGCCGACTGGTCCGATCTGCGCGCGCTAGGGCACCGCATGGTCGACGATATGTTCGATCATCTTACGACCCTTCGCGATGGCCCCGTCTGGCAGCCCATGCCGGAACCACTGCGACAGGAACTGCGGCAGCCACTGCCACGCGGCCCATCGCCGGCGCAGGCCGTGTACGAAAACTTCCGGCGTCTGGTGCAGCCCTACGCGACCGGTAACCTGCATCCCCGCTTCATGGGCTGGGTCCATGGCGGCGGCACTCCGGTCGGCATGTTGGCGGAACTGCTCGCCGGCGGACTGAACGCCAACCTTGGCGGCCGCGACCACGCGCCGATCGAGGTGGAACGTCAGGTCATCGCCTGGGCGGCCGAAATGCTAGGCTTCCCCCCGGATGCGTCCGGTGTGCTGGTCACCGGCACCTCCATCGCCAACCTCATCGGCGTCCTCGTCGCCCGATCCGCCACGCTCGGCCCCGCCGTGCGAACGGACGGCGTCGACGGCAGCCGCCTGGTCGCCTACACATCGGCCGCCGCGCATGGTTGTCTCCCACGCGCGATGGAAATGGCCGGCCTCGGCCGAGATGCGCTGCGAATGATCCCGTGTGACGAGCGAGGTCGGATACAGCTGGACGCACTAGCCCAAAGCATCGCGGCAGACCGCGCGGCCGGCGCTCGGCCGTTCCTGGTGGTGGGCACCGCCGGCACCGTCGATATCGGCGCTATCGACGACCTGAAGGCACTCGCGGATCTCGCCGCGGATCAAGGCTTGTGGTTCCACGTCGATGCGGCGTTCGGAGCGATGGCCACCCTCGCGCCAAAGCTGCGGCCTTTGCTGGCGGGGATCGAGCGTGCCAACTCGGTCGCATTCGATTTTCACAAATGGGCGCAGGTGCCATACGACGCAGGCTGCATCGTCGTCCGGGACGCCTCTCGCCAACTCCAGACATTTGCCTCCGACGCGGTCTATCTTCGGCGCGAGGAACGTGGTCTTGCTGGCGGCGGCGTCTGGCCCTGCGATTTGGGCCCGGACCTGTCGCGCGGCTTCCGAGCCCTGAAAGTGTGGATGACCCTGTTGGTCTACGGGGCCGACCGGATTGGTGCCATCGCCCAGCAGACCTGTGACCTGGCGGCGACCCTGGCAGCCGTGTGGACCGGGAGCCGGCGCTGCAGCGTCTGGCGCCCGTCGCGCTGAACATCGTCTGCTTCCGCTACGTCGCCGCGGACGGCGATCTGGACCGATTGAATGCCGATATCGTAGCGGATCTGCAGGAAGCAGGCATCGCCGCGCCGTCCACTACGACGGTCAATGGCGTGCTGGCGATCCGCGCCGCGATCGTCAATCACCGGACCACCCATGCCGATATCGCGATCCTGGTGGACGCGGTGTTGGAGGCCGGTCGCAAGCGAGTGACCGCAAACAAAGTGCCCCCGGTTATTCACCGGGGGCAAGTATACAGGGAGGCTTCACGTCTGGGAGACGCGGGGACCAAAGGCCCCCTTCCAGCGACTGGCGCTGGAACTCTGGTGGCAGAGCCGCCGTAACTCGTCTCTCTTGTCTATCTCGCATATGCGAACGCAACCACTGCCGAGAACCGGCAGCGGACATGCGCATTTATCATAGCTACCGATTGGTATGAGCAAAACCGGAATGGCTGGCCCGCGGGTTGCGGCTGGAGCCGCTACTTTCGGATAGGGGACACGATTAGGGTGCGCCGGCCTCGGCCTTCCGAGGGTGGTTATACCGGGCGCAGAGCACCTCGGCTCGCTTATGTTCAGCCTCGTCAGGTCGGGCTCAATGTATCTCCGCAAGGCGGGCAAGCAGGAAGTCGCGGAACACGGCGACGCGCTTGGAATTCCGCAACTCCTCGGGATAGACGAAGAACACGTCCACCTTCGGTCCTTTCAGGTCGTCCAGCACGTGCACAAGATCCGGGTTTTCGTTCACGACATATTCCGGCAGCGCGCCGATACCCATGCCGGACCGGATCGCCAGCAGTATCGCATGAATCGAGTTCACCTCCAGCAGCGCGCGCCGAGGATTGCCTGGTCGCCTGCCGACCTCGGCCAGCCAGTTGACCTCCTGCGCCGGCGGATGGTGATTGCCGAACAACACCAGGCGATGCGCGTCGAGATCCTCGGCCCGCTGCGGCACGCCATGCTTCTTCAGGTATTCTGGCGAGGCGACAATGAACCATTGCATCGTCATCAGATGCCGCTGCACCAGGTCAGGCTGCTTCGGCGGGTGCATGCGGATCGCCACGTCGGCCTCCCGCATCGCCAGGTCGAGTTCCGAGTCATCCAGCAGCAGTGAAACCGAAACGTCCGGATAGGCTTCCAGGAAGCCGTGCAGCCGCGGCGCCAGCCACGACGCTCCGAAACCGACGGTCGTAGTCACTTTCAGCCGGCCCGCTGGCTTTTCCTTGCTTTCCGTCAGCAGGGCCTCGGTGATCGCCAGTTTGGCGAAAACCTCCCGCACCGTACGGTTCAGCGACTCGCCTTGCTCTGTCAGGATCAGCCCCCGGGCGTGGCGATGAAACAGCGGAACCTGGAGCGCTTCCTCCAATGCGGAAATCTGCCGCGAGACAGCCGACTGGCTGAGGCTCAATGTATCTCCGGCATGCGTGAAGCTGCCTGCCTCCGCCACGGCATGAAAGACACGCAGCTTGTCCCAGTCCATCACAAAGCCTCTCCCGGCGGCTGTCGGGTCGTAGCCGCGCCAACTCAGGCGCCCACGATGCTTGTGGGCGGTGCGTCAAGCCTAAACACACTTTTGCAAATCATGTGACGGAATTTGCTGATTTTGGGCAAATTTCGTTTACTCTGCGGCTTGCGCCACGCGAATTTCGTCTTCGGCAAGGTATTTCTCGGCCTCTAGCGCCGCCATGCAGCCGGTTCCCGCCGCTGTAACGGCCTGACGAAACACCTTGTCCTGCACGTCCCCGGCCGCGAACACCCCGGCAACCGAGGTTCGGGTGCTGCCAGATGCGGTGCGGATGTAGCCCTCGGCGTCCATCTCGACATGGCCGGCGAACACCGCGGTTGTCGGGATATGCCCGATCGCGATGAAGACGCCGTCCACCGGCAGGATCGTTTCCGCGCCGGTGGTTTCGTTATGCAGGCGGGCGCCGGTAACAACCTCCGGCGCGCCGCCGCCGATGATCTCCTTGACCGTGGTGTTCCAGATGACATCGATCTTGGGGTGCCTGAACAGCCGCGCTTGCAGGATTTTCTCCGCACGCAAGCTGTCGCGGCGATGGATCAAGGTGACCTTTTCGGCGTGGTGAGTTAGATACAGCGCTTCCTCGACCGCGGTGTTGCCGCCGCCGACGACCGCGACGGTTTTGCCGCGATAGAAGAACCCGTCGCAGGTCGCGCACGCTGACACGCCACGGCCTTGCAGAAGTCTGCTCGGACTCCAATCCCAGCCAGCGCGCCTGTGCCCCGGTGGCGATAATGACGGCGTCAGCCGCGTAGCTGTCGCCCGAGTCGCCCAGGCAAAGGAGCGGCCCACGCGAGAAATCCACCTCGGTGATCAGGTCGTGCACGATGCGGGTGCCGACATGGGTGGCCTGGGCTTCCATCTGCTCCATCAGCCACGGGCCTTGGATGACGTCGGCGAACCCGGGGTAGTTCTCGACGTCGGTGGTGATCATGAGCTGGCCGCCGGGTTGCATTCCGGCCACCAGGATCGGCGACAGGCCGGCACGGGCGGCATAGATGGCGGCGGTGTAGCCGGCGGGGCCGGCGCCGATGATCAGGACTTTGGTGTGATGCGTTTGGCTCATGCCTGAACATATCGGTGCGCGGGCGTTCGGAGCAAGGACGCTTCGGTTGGTTGCACCGCGTCACGATTTCTGCCCAGGATTGAGTGTCTTAACGTCTCCTCTCCGGTGCTTCCTCCAACGGGCCAAGTCTAAACCGAAGAAGAACGAGGCGGGAATGCGCCATCACTTAGGGACCGCACCATAGTGCCTGAAGGGTAACGGCCGGACGTCCAAGGGTACCGTCGCCAAACCCCGACCGCGATCCCCGAGAGCGCGCCGAGCGAACCAATGTAGCGCCGCTACGCGGCCCTCGCGGTTGCCCTTCTTCATCGGTTTGAGACGCCGAGGATCCTGCGCCGCAGCCATTCCACCTGCCCCACCCCCCTAACTCGTCGGTCAGCCTGATTTGCTCCAGGCATTCGGTCGCTCGGCTGCTGACCCGGGCAAGCCGGGCGCAAGTTAACGCGAGCGGCTGTAACCTCAGCTTGCATTATGCAATTCACTGCGCTACGTAGCTTGCATATAGAAAGCTACGTGATGAAGCACACCAATCTCACCATCAAGTGCTGTCCCATTGCCCTCAGCCTCGACCGTGTCGGCGAAGGGTGGAGCATCATGATCCTGCGCGACGCCTTCCTCGGCCTGACGCGGTTCGATCAGTTCCAGCGCAGTCTGGGGATCGCGCCGAACATCCTGTCGCGCCGGCTGCGCAGCCTGGTGGAAGCCGGTTTGCTGGAGAAATCGCGCTACAGCGAGCACCCGCCCCGTGACGCCTACCTGCTAACCGACCGCGGAAGGGACTTCCGCCCGGTGCTGTGGGCGCTAGTCGCCTGGGGCAACAAGCATTTCATGCCGGAAGGTGAGGCCGTTGTGCCGATCGAAAACGCCACTGTCTGGACAGCCTCTTCGGTAACGACGGATCAAAGCCACCCGTCCCGCCAAGCAGTGCTTCGATCCATCTTGCGCAACACCGAAACCAAGGGCCAGTCATGAGCACCACCGTATTGGAGCGCGCGCCGGATGTCCGTGCGCGCCCGAGCCGCCTCAGTATGAAAAAGATCGCCATGGCTGGCGCCGCAATGCTCATCGGCGCGGGCGTGGCCTGGTACGGTTATAACTACTGGACCGTCGGTCGCTTCATCGAAAACACCGACGATGCCTATGTCGGCGGCGACGTCACGGTGATGGCGCCCAAGGTCGCCGGGATCATCGCCGAGGTCGCAGTCACCGACAACCAACCGGTGCGCCAGGGCGACCTTCTCATCAAGCTCGACGACCGCGACTACCGCGCGGCGCTGGAAAGGGCCGAGGCGATGGTCGCAGGTCAGCGAGCCACGTTGGCGAACCTGGACGCAACCCGACGGCTGCAGGAAGCGGTGATCCGACAGACTCAGGCCGGGATCGCCGCCGCGGATGCCGAGACAGTGCGTGCCCGCGAGGATCAGTCGCGCTTCGAGACGCTGTCCCGCACCGCCGCCGCATCGATACAATCATTCCAAAAGGCCGACGCCGACTACAAACAAGCCATCGCCGGCGCCGACAAGGCTCGGGCGGCACTCGACGCGGCGCAGCAGCAACTGGTGGTGATCGAAACCCAGAAGCTGCAAACCAGAGCGGCACTGGACGCCGCGATAGCGGACCGGGATACCGCGAGGCTGAACCTCGGCTACACCGAGTTGCGGGCGCCGTTCGATGGCGTGGTGGGCAACCGCAGCGCCCGGACTGGCGCGTTCGCCGGGGTCGGTTCTCAGTTGATCGCTATCGTGCCTGCGAGCGGCCTGTGGGTGGATGCGAACTTCAAGGAAAACCAACTGGCAAAGATGCACGCTGGCGAGCCCGCGACGATCACCGCGGACGTGTTGCCGGATGTGACGTTCCACGGCCACGTCGCCAGCCTGTCGCCGGCGACCGGCGCGCAGTTCAGCGTGCTGCCGCCGGAGAACGCCACCGGCAACTTCACCAAGATCGTGCAGCGCGTGCCGGTGCGGATTCTGCTGGATGGCGATGGTTCGACGCTGGGCCGGTTGCGTCCGGGACTGTCGGTCACCGCCGACGTTGATATGCGTGGTGCAAAATGAGCGCGACGACGGCCGAGCGCATCGCGGTTCCGGTGAGTCCCGCCGGGCTGACGATGCGGCAAAAGGTCTTTGCCTTCGCCACCATGACGGTGGGCTTCTTCATCGCCCTGCTGGACATCCAGATCGTCTCTGCCTCGTTGCGGGATATCGGCGGCGGGCTGTCGGCCGGCGCGGACGAGGTCGCCTGGGTGCAAACCAGTTATCTCATTGCCGAGATCATCGTCATCCCGCTGTCCGGCTGGCTGTCCCGGGTGATGTCGACGCGCTGGCTGTTCAGCATCTCGGCGGCGGGTTTCACGATCACCAGCCTGATGTGCGGCTGGGCGTGGGACATCCAGAGCATGATCGTCTTTCGCGCGCTGCAAGGGTTCCTGGGCGGATCGATGATCCCGACGGTGTTCACCACCGCGTTCTTCTACTTCCAGGGCCATCAGCGGGTGATCGCGGCGGCAACGATCGGGGCGCTGTCCTCACTGGCGCCGACGCTGGGGCCGACCGTCGGCGGCTGGATCACCGACAATTACTCGTGGCATTGGCTGTTCTTCATCAACCTGGTGCCGGGGATCTTCGTCACGATCGTTGTGCCGCTCATGGTGAAAATCGACAAACCCGACTGGTCGCTGCTCAAAGGCGCCGACTATCCTGGGATGGCGCTGATGGCGGTGTTCCTGGGCTGCCTGGAATACACGCTGGAGGAAGGGCCGAGATGGGACTGGTTCGGTGACGACACGATCCGGACGACGGCGTGGATTTCCGGCGTGGCCGGAGCGGGGTTCGTTTGGCGCAGCCTGACTTTCGCGCGGCCGGTGGTTGAACTGCGAGCGCTGAAAAGCCGGAATTTCGCTCTCGGTTGTTTCTTCTCCTTCATGACCGGCGTGGGGATTTTCGCCACGATCTATCTGACCCCTTTGTTCCTGGGCCGCGTGCGCGGGTTCAGCGCCTTGCAGATCGGCCTGGCGGTGTTCTCGACCGGCATTTTCCAGATCATGGCGATCCCGGTCTACACGTTCCTCGCGCGCAAGATCGATCTGCGCTGGCTGATGCTGTTCGGTCTGGCGTGTTTCACCTTCAGCATGTGGAATTTCACCCCGATTACCCATGACTGGGGCTGGCGGGAACTGTTGATGCCGCAGGCATTCCGGGGCTTTTCCCAGCAGTTCGCGGTGGCGCCGACGGTGACGCTGACGCTGGGGGTGATACCGCCGGAGCGTCTGAAGCTGGCCTCGGGTCTGTTCAACCTGATGCGCAACCTGGGCGGTGCGATCGGCATCGCCGCTGCGGCACGATCCTGAACGACCGCACCAACCTGCATTTCCTGCGGCTGGCGGAGCATCTTAACAACACCAACACCGCGATGATGGACATGCTTGGGCGGGTCGGCGCAAAAGCGACCGCGCTGAGCGGCGGCGACGCGGTGATGGGCCATGCCATCGCGCTGCGGCAGTTATGGAGTCTGACGATGCGGGAGGCGCAGACCCAGACCTACTCGGATGCGTTCCTGGCGCTGATGCTGTGCCTGGGGCTGGCGACCGTGATGGTGCCGCTGATGCGCAAGGTGGCGCCGCCCAAAGCACCGGTCGCGGACGGACATTGAGACACAACATATTCGATCAACATCCCCTCCACTGGCTGAACGCGGTAGTTGCCGATCCAGGACCGGGTCCATTCCGCTGGCGACGGTGGGGCGCAGCGTCTGCCGCTGACGATCCACCTTGCTGACGAGGGACAGGTCGCCACCCGCTCATCGCGATTCGGAACTTCATTCGCCGATTACGATGGACTTTATATGGCGTCGTCTTGATATATCGGCTGCGGTGCGATCGGGGCGGCCGTTACCAGCATCTGTAACAACAATTCAGACGGGGAGATCAACATGACAGATCTCGTCTCCATCGCGATTCCGGCCAATGCGCGGGCAGCCGCGGAAAAGATGGGCCTGACGGTTCAGCGCAGCATGACGAGCGGTGCGTGGGTTCGCCGATTGCCGCGCGACGAGGCTGAGATCGCGGTCGAGTGTTTGCGCGATTTCGGCTTCTCCGTCCGGATTGTGGACGAGTGAGCGGCTGCGAGCGGGATACCGCGCGGATCGCGTGAGGCGCAGGCCTGACAGGCCGCGTGAATATTTCTAAGTAAGAAAGCGAGGTCGGCCCCAATGAGCAAGAAGAAGGATCGCGCCTGGTTTGTTTGCCGGGCCTGGCCTGACATAGTTTCCCGGCACTATGCGAGCGACGTCGATGCGGCACGGGCACTGAATGTTAATCCTAAACTGC
>CAVTFL010000043.1:0-57394 GCA_963733925.1 uncultured Alphaproteobacteria bacterium
AGGCTTACGCGATAACGTCCTGCGCCGCCCAGGCCAGGAACTCCTCTCTCGGTAGATAGATGTAACGACCCCGCCGTTTTGTGGGCGGCCCCGCCACCTTTCCAATTCGTCTGTAAAGCATCCACGGCGACATCCCGGCGAGGGCTGCGGCCTGTTTCGGCTTCAGCAATTCGGGAAGCATGACCCATTTTTGTTGAGAGTCCGCCAAGACGTGCCTCCATCACCAATAAGTAACCAACACGCCAATTACCACATCTTCCGGCTTTTTCAACAAAAACCGCTAAATGCGCCGCCCGAGCATACCGCCTGACAGGCCAGTCCGGCCCGCGAGGTGGCGTCAATGAGGAACATGCGCGGGTGTGTGCAACCTGAAAGGACGCTCACATGAATGTCCGTAACCGGATGAGCCGTCGCCACGGTCGGCGTCGGTAATCCACAACCCAGGAGGGATCACATGATCCGTTTCCGTCGGGGCCGCAAGCACGGCCGCAAGTGACTTGAAGTAGCCATGTCGGGCACCGCCACGACTCCCCCTCAAGCCGCCCCGCCGCCTGGGGCTTCATCGCCGGGTCAGCCGCCCATCGGTTCCTCCCCTGCGACCGGAGCTACCCAGAATCTCGGCATGGCGGCCAAAGGTATGCAGGCTGTCGGCGCCCTTCTGAACGGCATGGCTATGACTATTCCCTTGGTGGGGGCCGGCTCGCCGGTCGGGCAGGCTCTCGCCAAGGCGATGGTTGACATCGGCAAACACGTTCAGCCCGGCGCATCGTCTCCCCAGGGGGAGAACGAGTTCGTCAAGCAGATGGCGCTACGGCAGCAGCGCATGGGTTCCCAGCAGGGCGCCATTGCCTCGCAGCAGCCGCGCCCGCCCGGCGCACCTCCCCCAACAGCAGCCCCGCCCCCCGTGGCAGCGTAGGAGAACCTTCGTGAACATATTCCAGGACCCCACAAAGTCCGTCCCGAAGTCCGACGAACAGATCGTGCGCGTGGACATGGAGCAACTCGACATCGGCGGGCGTAAGTCGCACCTCCCCGGCCAAAGCAAGTCGGCCGATATGTCGATCGATCACGTCCCGAACGCCGGCAGCAAGGGCTGATAGATGGCCCTCGCTCCTCCCGACGAAGCGGAACTGCTGGCGACCCGCAACGTCGTCAGCACCGTCAACGCCATGCTGGCCAACAAGGAAGCGCGCAAGCTGCTTCTCCGCGCCCGCAAGATCACCGATCCCAACGCCTCCATTCCCGAGATCGACGCCGCCGAGCCGGTCAAGACCGAACTCGACGCGATGAAGAAATTGCTGGACGAGGACCGGGAAACGCGGCGGCAGGAGCGCGAGGAGCAGGCGCAGGCCCAGGCCATGGCACGGGCCGAACTGGCTGTGGGTCAGCAACGCGACCGCCTGCGTGCTGCGGGCTGGCGCGATGAGGGCATTGCCGAGATCGAGAAGTTCGCCACCGAGCACGGTGTGCCGGACCTCGAAATCGCCGCCTCCCATTGGGAAAAGCTGCATCCACCCGCCGAGCCGGCAACGCCGAATGGCTCCGGTTCGTGGAATTTCTTCGACGATCAGACCGCCGAGAACGACAAGAAGTTCGTCGAGTCGATGATCAACACCAAGGGCGAGGACGAGGGCGCGCTGAACGCCGAAATCCGCGCCGCGCTGACCGAAGTTCGCGGCAGTCAACCGGCGAGGCGCTGAATGCGCCCTATGTCACCAGTAGGAGTGCAGTAAATGCCGTTGCCAGGCATAGGCGTAGCCCCGTCAGGTTCGTTATACACCGAACTTACAAGCGTGACTCGTCGCGCTTTCGTCCGCCGGTTGTTCGTGCAAATCTATTTCGCCTCTCCATCGTTGTTCTATCTCTGGGGCAATGCCCAGCGCGCGGCCGGCGGCCTTAATCAGGTGACTATTCCCATGCAGGGGCAAGTCGATGGTACAGGGCCAGTTTACCGGCTACGGCGGCGGATTCAACAGCCCGGTCGTCACCCCCGGCATCCAGAACGGCCAGTGGAACCTCGCCTACTGGGTCGTCCCGATCCCGCTGCCATTCGGCGAGACGATCATCCAGGCGACCGATCGCGAGATCGTCTGCTCAAGGCGCGCATGAACGATGCGTACGCCACGACACGGCAGAACATCGCGCGGCTGCTCTACACCAACAACTCGGCCAATCCGCTGTTTCCGAACAGCTTCCTCGACGCCTTCGACAACGGCACCAACGTGCCGACCTACGGCGGCATCAACCGCACGGCGGCGGGCAACTCGGCATTCCAGGGCCAGTATATCAACGTCGGCTCCGGCACGACGTTCAACACGAACTACAGCACGGCGGCGCTGGGCTTCAACCGCAAGGCGATGTCGGCGCTGCTGAGTAAGATCACCGATGCGGCAGGCGGCGAGGCGCCGACGTTCGGCGTGATGAATCCAGCCGACTACGCCACGCTGAACAACGACTTCATCGGGATTGAGCAGCAATTCGTGCAGCCGGGCCGCGCCTATACGGCCGATACCCCGATCCGGTCGAGCTTCCCGAACCTGAACGTCGCCGGCGTGCCGATCTTCGCGGATCACTTCTGCCCGACTGGCAATGCATTTTTCACAAACGTCAAATACAGCGAATCTCTATCTCAGCGAGGACGCTGCGCTGGATTTCTCCGGGTTCTACTCTCTGGTGCCGTTGGGGCAGATCGGCCAGCAAGGGATTGTCGTGCTCGGCTACGACTTCGTATCGGCAAAGTCGTCATCCGGAGCGTGGGTGTACGGTTTTGGCGGCAACGCTTACTAAGGGGAACGACAGATGGCCCAGATCATAAGCGGACCCGGCGTTGCCCTGCCATATCCGCAGAACCTCTACCCCACCGAACTGAACAACGCACCGAACGATGCGCCGACGAATCTCCTGACCTTGGCGCCGGGGCAGGTTCTCACCATCCCCGCCACGGGCACCAACGGCTGGTTGGTCGACCCCGGCGCTTACGGGGTGCTCCAGTGGCTGGACCCCGTAACGGGTGTGTGGCGGGGCTTCAGTTCCGCCCGCATCCAGATGCAGGCAATGACCAGCGACGGCTTCACGCGACGCATGGCCAACCTTACCGGCTGCCCTGTGGCCGCGGTCGTGGCGGGCGGCGGTTCCGGGTTCGTGCAGTCGACGGCGGCCATCACGGCGAACGTCGGCGGCTCGACTTGGCAGGCCATCGTCGGTGGTTCGCTGTCGGTGTCCACAGTATCGGTCATCGGTGCGAACTACACCATTGCGCCGGAGGTGTTCATTCCCGCGCCGCCCACGCCGGGCGTGCAGGCAACCGCTTATTCGACCATCACCAACGGCACGGTCACGTCGGTGTCGCTGGTCAACTTCGGGGCTGGCTACACGTCGGCGACGCTAAATGCGGTGCTGATCCCCAGCCCATCCGATCCGAACATCGGGACGATCACCCAGGCAACGTGCGTGCTGGTGCTGAACGCGGCCAATTCCGGGGCAATCACAGCCGCACTCTGCACCAACAACGGGGCGCCGCTTGCCACTCTGTCGGCTCTGACGCTCACCGCAGCCGGCGGGGCTGGCACGGGGGCGACGATCACTCCTTGCGTCATGCAGACGGTGGCCTCCGCGACCGCTACGGCAGGCGGTGGGGGCTGGGGCAACGTAGCGGCACCGGCCTTCGTGACGACCTCTGGCGGCACCCCAGCGAGTGTGTCGGCCATCAAGAACCCGGCGATCGAGCAGACGGGGTATATCCCCCGGCAGGCGCAGATCACCACGACGACCAGTTCGACGGGCGCAATCTCGGCGCCGGTGGTTGTCGACGGCGGGCTGTTCGTTGGAACGCCAACGGCGGTGATCATCGGCGGAGGCACGCTACCGACCACGCTGGCCTCGATTTCGCTGACCATGGGCACGGCCAACACGACGGCGCTGCTCCAGCCGCTCTAACCATTGGGGCTGGAGGTGGGGGTTGCTGAACACTTACCTGTCGGCCACGCAGGCGCTTTTGCAAAATCCAGTGGCCTCTCCGCCGCTCTATGCGTCGGCGTTGTTGACGGGGTTCATCAACAGCGCCCGAGGGCAGCTTGCGGGCGAAGCCGAGTGCATACGCTTCATGGGTTCTCTGACCGCCACGATTGGGAGCAGGGTCTATCCGTTCACGAGCATAACCCTGACCGCTGCGGTGGGTATCCAGGGTGTGATCAATGCCCGGAACGTCTGGTATCAGGTCGGGTCCGGCCAGGTTTTGCTACGGCCGCGACCGTTTGAATGGTTCTCGCTGTATGAACTGAACACGCCGGTGCCGCAGTCCGGCCCGCCGCAGGTGTGGTCGCAGTACGGACAGGGAGCCGAGGCGCAGACCTCACCTAATCCTGTCGGCGGCGGGTCGTTGTATGTGTCGCCGCTGCCGGACGTGGCATACGTGATGCCGGTCGATACCGTCTGCTATCCGATCCCGCTGGTGGACGACACGACGCCCGAGGCTATCCCCTACCTGTGGACCGATGCGGTGCCCTACTACGCCGCCTATCTGGCGCTGCTGTCCTCACAGACCGGGGCGCGCATGCAGCAGGCGCAGGAGATGCTGAAGCAATATACGGACTTCGTGGCTCGCGCCCGGCGCGCGGCAACGCCGAGTGTCCTGCCGACGATCTATCCGCAGCAGCCTAATCCAGTGCGAGCTAACCAGCTCGGCGTGCAGCAGCGAGGGGCGGCGTGATGTCCGACACGAACCCGCCGGTTTCCCAATCAGGCACGGTCACACCGGGGCATCCCGCATCGTGGACAACCTCTGGTGTGATCGAGGACGGCGGCCCACCGATTGGCGGCAATCTTACAGGCGTTGGGGTGATGCGCGCGGCTGGAACGGCGGTGGGCATCACCACCGCACCAGTTACGGGCGCATTCAACCTGTTCGGGTTCGGCTTCAGCGCGGTCGATGGCAATGCCCAGATACTCCTACAGAATTTCAGCGGCGCTCCAGTGGTTGGCCTAGAGTACGTCATCAACGGGGCGGTCTATCCGTTCCCCACCGGGTCAATCACGGGCAGTTTTTCGATCCTGTCTAACATCGCATCGCTGCGCGCCAACACGTCAACATTCACCGAGGTATCGGTTCTCGGCTACTACAGCGGGGCGGATGGCGGCGAGGGGCTGTTCTGGTACAACGCGGCCGACACCACATCCGCCGATAACGGCGGCACGATCATCGTCGATGCCAGCAACCGCCGTTGGTATCGCCAGACAGGGCAGATCGTCACGTCGGTCAAATGGTTCGGCGCGTATGGCGACAACACGCACGATGACCACGCGGCGATCATGGCTGCCGAAGCGGCGGTGGCTGCCACTGCTCCCGGTATAGTCTACTTCCCCCCCGGCAACTATCGGTCGTCAGCCGCGATAGCCACAACAACGTCGGGGGTGCGGTTTATTGGGTCCGGCACATACGCGACGACGGTTACGTTCAACGCCACCAGCACAGACTGGTTCACCTTCACGGGAACCTCTGGGTCACAACTAAACGGTTGTGGTCTGAGTGATATGTCGGTCACTGGGGTGAGCGTGACCGGCGGTAGAGCGACCTTCTTTACCTATTGCCAAAACTGTTCGGTTGAGCGGGCGTATTTCAGTAACTGTTGGGACGGTTCTGAATGGTACATCATGAACAACTGCCGCATGCAGGACGTTAACTTCCAGTTGGTGAACGATCCGTCTGGATACGGCGTCTATTTCCACGCTCCAGGCGATGGGTCTGCCCGATCGGATCAGCTCAATCTTATCAGCGTTACTGTCCAAGCTCTCTATTCCGGCGCGAGGGGCTTTGTGGTCGATGGCCAGACTGCCTCGTTTAATTGCTGGAATTGCTTTGCTCTGGGATGCTCAATCGGATGGCAATGCAACAATACCTCTGTGTCCACGCAGTACTTCCCGGTATTCTGGGAACTCAGCAACTGTGGAACCGACGGCATCAGTAGTATCGGTGTCGAGTTGAATGGCGGTAACTACTTCAATTTCATTGGGTGTGAGATTTCCAACACAAGCGGCGCTGCCGGGCAGGGTAGCGCCGACACGAACGCCTTTGTGGTCAACCCCGATACGTCTGGATCGATAACGCGAGCCGTCACGATCATCGGTGGCAGGGTCGGTCTGAGTAAGCAGAGCGCTATCGTGATCGGCGGTCGAAACACAACCATCATTGGTGTCCGCGTTGTGGTCGGAGAGACCACGCCTAATAACACTTATCCCGCCATCCATGTGACATCGACCGGTGCCGACACCACCATCGTGGGTGTTACCGACTCTGAGTTTGGGGCAACCCCGAGTTGGTCATACGGTGTCACGTTGGATTCCGGTAGCGTTCGGACCAACATACAAGCGAGCAATTTCAACATCGGCAGTGCGACTGGTGCCGTTCTCAACAACTCTGGAGACTCCAACACCTTCGCCAACAATTTCATCGGGCCGCCTGAAAATGAGCCGGGAGTCGTCAACCAGATTCCCGTCTATACAGCGGCGCCTGCCAACCCCGGCCAAGGTGAGATGTATTATGATAGCACCCTGGTCACGGCACGCTATTGGAACGGCGCTGCATGGGTGAGTTTCCCCTGATGCCCGCCACCCTGTTCGACCACTTGAAGCAGTGCCAGAGGTTCATCCGTGACGCACGGATGGAACTGATCGACCCCGGCGATCTGATCAGCTACATCAATCAGGCGCGGCGCGAAGTGGCGATGCGGGCGCAGTGCATCCGCCGGCTACCACTTATCTACGGGTCCATCGTCTCCATCCCCATCCCGGTTGTGACAGGCTGGACGGGTCCGGTGACGGTAGCCATTACACCGCCTGATAGCCCGAGCGGCACCCTGCCGTTTCCGAATGGCGCACAGGCAATCGCAACCGCACTGGTGATGGGCGGCGCAATCACCGACGTGGAGGTGACGTATGGCGGCGATGGCTACTTCCAGCCGGTTGCCACGTTCACCGATGCTGTCGGCCACACCGCTACGTCGAATTGCAAGACAACGGTCCTGAACACGCTGAACGAAGGGCAGGAGGTCTATCCGTTCTCGGGGATCAATCTGCAAGCCTTCCCCGGATGTCAGTCGGTTTTCTCGATCAGGTCGGTGAGCATCATCTATTCCAATTACAGATACTCACTGCCAGTGTACATCCTTTTCGGTCTATCAGGCCATGATCAGGCAGTACGTCGCCTCACAGTATCAATATGTGCCGACGTTCGGAGCGCAGTTCGGACGCGGCACGGATGGGTCGTTCTATCTGTATCCGCCGCCGAGCCAGGTGTACCAACTGGAGTTCGATTGCGTGTGCCTGCCGCAAGACCTCACAGCGGACGAAAGCGTGGAGGCCATCCCTGATCCATGGACGGATGCGGTGCCGTATTTCGCCACCCACCTCGCGTTCCTGGAGCTACAGAACGGCAACACGGCGCGGATGTATGAGGACTTGTTCGATAAGAGGATGCGCCAATTCGGAGGCTACGTTTTGCCAGGTCGCGTGACCAATCCGTACGGCAGATGGTAATGAGATACCGCGTTTTCCTCCTCCTCTGGCTCCTGCCGTCGCTGGCCTTCGCGCAGGTCCAGCAGTCCGGCACGGTCACACCGGGTCATCCGGTCATGTGGACGACAACCGGCGTTGTGCAGGATGCGGGGGCCTCGTCCAATGGCAAGCTGACGGGGCTGGGCATCACGTCGGCCAACCTCTCGTCACTCTGCATCAACAATGGCCCGCAGAGCGCCGCCTACTCTGCGCTGTGTCTCGGCATCAACGGCACGACGGCGGCGGTATCAGTGACAGCGTTCGGTGGCGCGACTCTGCCAACCTTCACACTGCCGGCCACCACGGTATCGGGGCCGCTCAATCTCAGTGGTTGGACAACGGCGGGGCGGCCATCATCGCCAGCGAATTATGCGGTGGGATTCAACACCTCACTCAGCACGATCGATGTCTGGAATGGCTCGGCTTGGCAGAATCCATCGACGTTCATTGGCGGTGCGGTGCCAAACGCGACGGAGTTTGAGGCGGCGGGCACAGGGCTGACGGTTGATCACGACGCTGTTGTCAGTGGGAATCTATTCGTCACCGGCACACACGAAATTCTCGGTTCGAGCGGGACCAACGCTGGTGAACTATTGTTCAACAACAACACGAGTGGGAACCTGGAACTCACCGTCGCTAATGGTGTAGCGCTGAGCGGGGTGCTGACCCTACCGAACCATACGGGGACATTAGCGCTGTTGGGGTTGGCGCAGACCTGGGCTGCCGCACAGACCTATCCTACCAGCGACATCCTCATCGGCGGATCATCCACCGGCACCACCGCCATCGCATCGGCCAACGCAAGCGCCACGAACTACACGGATACGCTGCCTGCCGCTACCGGCACTGTCGCGCTCACCTCGCAACTGGAAGTGCCGTGGACATGCGCGGTTCCTATCGAAACCGGCACAGGCGCAGGCACGCTGACGTGTTTCACCAAAGTGCCGCGCGGTTTCACCGTAGACAACATCACCGCGACGGTGCTCGGAACCTTCACGACCGTCACGCCCACGATCTACGAATGCGGCACGAGTACAGACGTGTTCCGGTCCAACCACCATCGGCTCCGGCGCGGTCACGTCCGCCAATACCGCAACACCGATAACGGTGTCATCCGCCGCTATCACTTCCGGCGACTACATCGCAGTGGAACTGACGGCTGGCACCATTACGTCGGTTAATGTCAACGTCCAGATGTTCATGCACTGATGGAGTACCCCATGCGTAAGTTCCTCATCGCCTTGTTGCTTCTGCTGCCTATGGCGGCGCGGGCGCAGCCCTATCTGGCGCCGGTTTCGTCAAGCGCCATCGAGGGGTCACACATCTTTTGCACTACGACGTGCAAGGTGTTCACGGCGTCTCTGACGAACGAGACCACGGCGGGTTATTGGATGATCTTCGATGCCGCAACCGATCCTGCCGACGGCGCCCTGACAACGGCGCCGAAGTATTGCTGGTACTGGCCCGCAAGCCAGAGCAACGGTTGGTCGTGGCCCCTCGGTGGCGCGCAGTTCTTCAAGGGTGTCGTGTTCGTCTACTCGACGGGCGCCGACTGTCTGCACAAGACGGAAAGTTCCACGGCGTTCTTTACCGCGCAGGTTCAGTGAGGGAATGATGGCACGCTTTCTCTCGGCTCTGTTTCTGATCCTTGGTGTTGGAATGGCGTCGGCACAGACTCCTACTTCGCCCATTTTCAATTTTCAAAGCTGCCCCCTTACGGGGTGTACATTCTCTGGTGATATCACGATGTCTGGCTCCGGCACGGGTCTGTCGGTTGCTCACGATGCTACAGTGGGAGGCATTGCCACGGCTCTCACGGTGAATGCCACCGCAAACGACATGCTTCAATTCGGAAGCGTGCAGCTTGTTGGAGCTGGCACGCCATCGACGCAGGTCGGCGCGACGGTTGGTTCTCTGTTTGTCGGCCTTAACTCTGGTGCCGCGTACTCGCTCAGCGGCGACACGGGCTATAGTTCCACAGGCTTTGGCACAGGTTCTCTTCAGTCGCTGACTGCGACGAACGCAGAGGATGCGGCGTTCGGCACGTGGGCCTGCCAGTACGTGACGACCGGCTCTCTGGATACCTGCGTGGGGATGCACGCCGGCGGAGCAATCACAGTTGATCCAGGCATGACGCTTGTTGGTAATGACGCCGGGCGCGACTCGATCAACTCCACCAATAGCGGTTATGTCACGGCTCTCGGAGCAGGGGCCGCGAAGCACGGCAATCCTGCACTGGGGGCGACTTTTCTTGGCGCAGAAGCGGGGCAGGGAAATTCAAGCGCGTGCATCTTTGGTGGTTCGCCAACAACTTCGGATGTCGTGCAGCTTGCATTAACGGCAGCCGGAAGTGGGATAACAGGACTTCCGTTGACGGCTTCGCACACTGTGTCTGGTGGCGACACCATGGTTTCCATCGCCACCGCTTTGGCTGGACAAATCAATAATGGCGCCAGCAGCCTTTCGTACGATCTGCAAGCTGGCGAAATCACGCTGACCAACGGGGCGGCGTCGATACAGATGGGCTTTCCCGGTAATGGGCTGCTAGGATGGACCGTCACCGTCACGCCGACGATCACCGGCTCAGCTACCGAGACGGTCACCTGCACGACCGGCAGCAACCAAGTCAATGCGGTCTATGTCGGCCGCAATGCTGGCCTTGGAACTGCGGCGAGTGCGATCAACGACGTGGTGGCAGTCGGCGATCAGGCGAACTACAGCACACAAACCGATGCCTATAGCTCCTACGGCGGGTCACAGTCAGGCTATGCTCAGACGGTGGCGAGCAATAACGCCTATTGGGGGGCGCGCACTGGTGTTGCCGCGACAACGGGGCACGACAATACCCTTGATGGGGCCTTTGCGGGCGCTACGATCACAACGGGCAATTTCAATACTATCATCGGATCGAAGGTAGGTAATACGCGCCTGACGACTGGCAGTGGCAATCTTGTCATCGGCAACGGAAATAGCGCGCTCGATGTCCCGGCCGCTGGATCAACGAACAACATCAACATCTCGAATGTCATTACCGGCACGATCCCCGGTAACTCGCATCCCAACGTCTGTGTCATTGGCCAGCAGTGCATCATTGGTGTGCTACGCACCGCGAACCTGAATGTCACAACAGACCAAAGTATTACGATCAATCCGCTAACTTCCGGCGGCGATGGCTACATGCCGGCAGCCACGAAGTACATCGTAACCGGGATGTTCGTGACGAACTGCTCAACAGCCGCGAGCACGGCGGCCGGTGGTTTGTATGACGCGGCATCGAAGGCGGGAAATGCTTTAGTGGCGGCAGCGCAAACCTACACGAGTTGCGCATCGGCTGCGACCATGCAAACGGCAACCATTGCGTCGATTGCCACCACGACCGTTGAGACTACCGCGACGCTTTATTTCTCACTCACGTCGGGCCACGGTTCAGCGGCGACCGGCGATGTCTATGTGCTCGGGATACCGTTCAATTGAGCATCGCTCACTCCGGTTCCGGGGCCGCTGCCTTGGGCTTCGTCGCCTCATCCAGCTTCTTCTGGAGATCGGCGGTGACGCCATGCAGACAGCAACAATCGCAACGATTATCGCCCCCACCTCCGCCACCTAAATGAGCGCCACCCAACAGCAACCCCAGGACTCCCAGTACGGTCCAGCCGGCCCGCAGCCCATCGTGTTCGAGGGCTTTTCCACCCTCAACACGCAATCGGCGCGGCCGTCGATTGAGGATGACCAGTGCAGTTGGATGGACGGGTTCATGCCGGTGGGAAAGAGCACCGCGCGGACGATGTGGGATGTCGGGCCAGTCATCTACAACGCTGCCTCTGGCGTTCACATAGTATGGTTCGACTTCTGCAACATCGGCGCGGTGCCAATCGCCGTTCTGTTTCTCTCCGACGGCAGCATCGCCGTCGTCTACACGACCACCCTCTACACCGCGATCATCGCGCCTCCCGGCACAATCCTGAATGTCAGCCGCATGGCCGCCGGGATCAGTCAGTGGAGCGATCAGTTTCTTATCATCGTATCCACGCAGGCTAACGGCTATTTCCTGTGGGATGGCACGACGTTCTATTCGGCGGGCGACTCCGTGCCGGGGTTCACCACAATGCCCACCGGCATCATGGGCAGCAGCGCGGAGGTCTACGCGGGGCGGCTGTGGATTTCCAACGGTTCCACGATCGAGTTCTCAGCGCCGCAATCGCTGACCGATTTCTCGTCGGCCGATGGTGGCGGCACGTTCCAATCCACCGACTCGTTCCTACGTGTCGGCTTCACACAGCTTCGCCAGACGAACGGGTTCCTCTATCTGATCGCCGACAGTTCAATCAACTACATCTCCGGCGTCACGACGGGGGGCACCCCAACCACGACCACCTTCTCCAATCAGAACGCCGATCCCGAAACCGGCACCCCATGGTCGGCGACGGTTGATGTGTTCTCCCGCAATATCGTGTTCGCCAATGCGTTCGGCGCGCATATCAGCTACGGCGGCGCGGTGACAAAGACCTCGGATGCTCTGGACGGCATCTATACGTCTGTGCCGAATTTCGGCGGCGTCACGCCGAGCGCGGCCAAGGCCATCGTCTTCAGCAAGCGGATATGGTGTCTGCTGCTGCCGGTGATTGATGCCGTGACCGGCCAGCAGGTCAACAAGCTGTTCTGTTGGGATGGCAAGAAATGGTGGTCGACGCAGCAGAGCGTCGCCCTGACCTACATCCAGCACCAGGAAATCAATTCGGTCCTCACCGCGTATGGCACTGACGGCACCAGTCTCTATCCGTTGTTTGCGGTTCCGAGCGCCAACTTTACCAAGACCTTGCAATCGAAGCTCTATTCCAAGCCGGGCGGGTGGATGTATGCCAAGTCGGCTGATCGGTTCTGGGGTGTCGCGCAGTATTTCAGCAACGTCTCCACCGAGCTTGGCATATCCATCGACAACGAGATCGCCAGCAATTCCAACCCGATCGCAATCGGGCCGAACGTGCTGGTCTGGTACAACAGTTCGCAGGCCAACATCGCGTGGCTGAACAATGTCAACGTGCCCATTGAGTGGTCGTCCAGCGGATCGCCAACGAGCGGTTTTGTGGTATTCCCGCCGATACAAACGGCGCAGAATGGCGTCCTGCTGGGCTTCACCGTGACCACGACGTGCCCGGACGTGGCCATTCTTGGCCTGTCGCTGTCGCCGCAGATTGAACAGTATCGGGGGTAATCCGTGCCGCTGCCATTCATCTTTGCCAACGTCACCTCGGCGCACGGGTCGGACCTTGATAACGATTTCGCCGCCCTCGGGGCACTGACGCCGATTCCCTGCACGGTGGCTGGGTCCAATGCGCTGGTACTCACTCCCGCGACCGATACCCCCACAATCGGGGCCTATGAGAACTACCAGCCCTTCTCGGGCGCTGCGATCTCCGCGAACACCAGCGGCGTCACAATTTCAGTCGGCGGCCTCTCGGCGCTGGTGGTTTACGAGGACACGCCCGCCGGGCCTGTGGCTCTGACGGGCGGGGAAATTCAGCCCGGCAACTTTATCTACGCGGTGTACGACTCGGCGCTGAATAGCGGCGCTGGTGGGTTCCATCTACTGACGGCCCCCGCAACACCAGGGGCGCGGCTGGGCGCCACTTCGTCGATCACCAGCAACACCGGCGTGACTATGACGCAAGGGCAGCTTACCGGGGGCGGGACGGGCCAAGGCATCATCCAGCGGGCCGGTTCCCCGAGCGGGGACTTTAACGATCAGGCGCCCGCTGCATCGGCGCTGGTGAGCGTCCTGCCGGGGGCGGTGGTGGGAACGACCTTCCGGTTCAGGGTTGTCAATACAAGCGGACACACACAGACCGTCACGACCAACACAAACATCACTCTCATCGGTGGGGTGACGACCGCCAACGCCGCGTCGCACGACTACATCGGCTTGGTCACGGCTATAGGCACCCCCGCCGTGACGATCTTCGGGTAGGCCGCCATGCCCATCGCCATCCTCTACAACGTCCCCCTGACGCCCGAACAGCAGGCAGATTTCGACTTTGCCCACGCCGATCACCATAGGCGGATGATCGCGGCGGCGCAGGCCGCGTTCCACATTACCCTGCCGGAGTTCGTGCTGGACCCGTTCGACCCCCAGCGGCCGGATGCCGGGCTGCTCCACCAAGAAATGCACGACGCGATAGATGCACTGTATGGCGTGCCGGGGTATGACCTGATTGATGTGAACTGGCAGGACCAGGACCAACGCGCGGGTTGGGTTTGGCTGAACGCCCAACTCCACTTCGCAGAGGCCCAAGCGACGGGGGTTTACTGATGAGCGCGTCACTCGCCAAGGTCTATCCGATCGAAGTCAACGAATCGCCCCTGCCGTTCCGGCGGATGAGCTTCTCCGACATCGAGGAGCTGAGCGACTGGATCGCCAGCCGTCTCGTCAAGCGATCTGCCATGGCGACGCCCCAGGCGGTGCGGACCTGGTTGCGGGGCTGCATCGCCGATAACGATACATGGTTCGTCCGCTCGGGCCGTGCTGTGGCCATGGCGCGGCTGGTGCGGACACCGCTGGCGGCACCTCGAGCGGAGGAAATATTCGTGTTCTGCGCTGACGACGCACAGACCGATGCGGCTGATCTCTACATCCCCATGTCGAAATGGGCGGTCAATCTCGATTGCATCAAGCTGGACGTGGACATCTTCTCGGATGTGACCCGGCCCGAGATTGTCAAGCGCCTTGGGCCGGTGAAGCCGCGCATTGGCCAGACGGTGTTTTTCTGATGCCCACGGCGCAGAACGCGGCCCGCGATCTCGGCATCGATCCCAGCGTTGCCGCGCGGATCGTCGCTGCCATGGGGCGCGGGTCAGATACGATGCTGGCCCATATCAACCCGCGCGAGGCCGCGATGCTTCGCCGGTCGGGCGGGACTGGCAAGGTCAACCCCAGGACGGGACTGCGAGAGTATGACGGCGGCGGGGATTCGCCGAACTTCGGCGGCGAATCCTATACCGGTCCTATCGGCGGGCTGACGGTTGGTGGCCAGCCGGCCGGCTCGGGGATACTGAGTGCTTACACACCAGCCTATCCCAGTTCCAGCCCCACCGATCTGCCCTCTGGCACGTTGCCGATTTCGCCGTCTCTGCTGTCGTCCACGCAAGCGTGGTCGAACGCGCAGGCCGGAGCGGGCGGTGGTATCACTGACACGTTCTTTGACCCGGCCACCAACCCGCAAGGCGTCGCCTACCCCGGCAACCCGTACTACACGACCGATGCCTCGGGGAACGCCATATTCAGCCCCCAAGGCCAGCAGGCGTACACGACCTGGCAGGGGCAACAGTCCGCCAGCCTCGCGCAGAACGCCGCCGGGGCGCAGGGAGGGTTGAGTGGGTTCCTCGCCTCTCCAGAGGGGGCGCTGTCGATTCTCGGGTTCCCATTGGCCATCGGCGGCGGCGGTGGCGGCGCTGGGGGCCTGGCTTGGCGCTGACGCGGGGGTTGCCGCTACAGGCGATATTGGCGCCAGCCTGATCGACACCACGGCGGCTGGCTCGGGTGGTCTTGGGGCAGTGACGCCCGATATCGGCGGCTTCGGTCTTGCGCCAGCCGATCAGGCGACGGCCGCCGCCGCTGCCCTGTCAGCGCCCACGGCGGTGTCAGAGGCTCCCGTTCTGAGCGCCGGCCCATCGGCCGTGTCCCTCTCCCCTGGCAGCGATCTGGCCAGTGCTCTCCAAACCCAGAGCGCTCTCGCTGGTGGCGGGACGAACACCGTCGGCGCGCTGACGACGGATGCTGGCACCGACGCTGGCACGGCGGCAGGAACGGCTGGTGGCTTCAACAATGGCCTCGATCTGGTCAACCCCGATGGCAGCGTGGTTGTGCCTCCGGCGGCCCCAGATCAGCCCGGTATCCTGAGTCAGATTTCGCAGGCGCTTGGTCTCTCTCCGGGAACGACCCAGAGCACGCTCAGTTCGATCACCAACAACCCGCTGGTCAAATTGGGCGGTGTCGCTGCCTCTGGGCTTGGACTGATCCGAGACGTTGGCCAAGCCAACGCGTCGAACCCGATCCCCGGCATGAGTAACGTCCAGAACATCGCCCAGCAGTCGGCGACGCAGGGCGCCATTCTCCAGCAGTACCTGACCAACGGCACCCTGCCGCCAGCCGTTCAGGCGTCGGTGGATCAGGCGACGCAATCCGGCATCACCGCGATCAAGTCCCGCTACGCGGCCATGGGCGTCGCGCCGGGATCGTCGCAGGAGACGCAGGACATCGCTCGGTTGCAGCAAAATGCCGTGGTTCAAGGCGCCACGCTGGCCGATCAGTTGACCCAGCAGGGCATCAGCCTGACGGAGTTGTCAGCGCAGCTCTACAACAATCTGGTGGGCTATAACACGCAACTCAACACACAAACGGGCCAAGCGATCACGGCGCTTGCCACCGCGCTCGCCGGTAGCGGCAACACGATCAAGCTGACGACGTGATTGATGTCGGGAACAGCACAATCAGCTGCTGATGCGCTGGGGGCCGGGCCGCCATCGTCCGTCCTGACTGGCACCTATGGGCCGGGGATGGTCAAGAGTGCCCTTGGGGATATCGAGCAAACCCAGAAGCAGAAGGAAGCCGCGCAGGCGCCAGTCTACGCGCGCATGCAGTCTGACGTGACGCGCGATCGGGCGCGGTTCGAGGACATCGCCAAGGACTATACGCCAATCGAGCAGACCAAGGCGCCGCCTCCGCCCAACGAAGACCCTCTTGCTGGCTTCGGGTCTGCCGCATCGATCTTTGCTGCGCTTGCGTCATCCTTTACCCACACACCCGCGATCAACGCGATGAACGCTATGGCGGGGGCAATCACCGCACAGAAGCAGGGTGACTGGAAGACCTACGAGGCGAAGTACAAGGAGTGGAAGGACAACACCGAGATCGCGATTAAGAACCATCAACTCCAGGCGGAGGACATGAAGACCGCCATGGACATGATGCAGAGCGACCTCTCGACCGGTGTTGCTATGGCGAAGGCGGTCGCGGCGCAGTCTGAGGATCACATCGCATCGAAGCTGTTGGAGTTGGGGCAATACAAAGACTTGGCCGATCATCAACTGGCTTCAGCCAGGGCTGCGGCGTCGATGCAGGAGAGCGCGGTTCGCATTCAGGAATTGCACCTCGATCTAGCCGACAAGCGCATGGACCTGCAAAATAAGCAGACGCAGCAGCAGTTGGGGCAAGACCTTGTTGCGGCGCGGCAGAGCGGCGACCCCGACAAGGTGGTGACGGCTACACAGGCATTGAAAGACCACTTCGCTGCGACGGACGCCAATTATCTGCTGCGCGAATCTGGCGGGAACACACCGCAGGCCGTTGCTCTAAGTCGGTATCTCCAGCAATACCCGAACGCGACGGCGGAAGACATCCAGAAGTTTGTCGCTGGGTTCAAGGCGCCGTCTCCTGGAGCCGCCAAGGAAGTCGACGCACAAACTCTGGCTTTGGATAAGTTTCACCAGCTACACGACCGCCCGCCGACCGATGCCGATGGCGCGGAGATGGCGCGGCTTCGCATTAGCTCGCGCGTTGGGCCAGATAGTGTCATCAGTGATGACGCCGCCAAGTTCGTGGCTGGTCGCGTGTTGGCTGGCGACGAGCGCGCGACAGTTGGCATGGCCCGCAGCAATGCGAACATGACGAAGGTTGCGAACGAGATCGTGGCCCTCGCAAAAGAACAGAACATTTCACCGAACGAAGCGGCTGTCAGGATTGCCGAGTTCCAGGGAACCGTGTCGGCCGAAAGGACGCTGGGCACGCGCGCCGCGAACATGGAGGTTGCCGCCAACGTCGTCCGCGGCATGACGCCAACCGCTCTGGAGACTTCGGCTAAAGTCGACCGGACCCAATACCCGACGTTGAACTCCGTCATCCTCGCGGCTGACCGTCACACTGGCGATGAGAACGTGGTTCGCTTCGGACAGGCGGCAAATGCGATCATTTACGAATACGCGAAGTTCCTGAACCCCACGGGCGTGCCGACGGACGCGGACAAAGCCCGCGCAACGGACATCCTGAACACAGCATGGACGCAGGGACAGTTCGCCGCTGCATTGGACCAGATCGTCAACAAGGAGATTCCGGCTGGCGCAGCGGGCATTGAGGCGACGCGGGGAGAGTTCCGCAGCGGTCTGGGCGCAAAGACGACCGCCGTTCCTGGGACGGGTGGCGACAGTTCGTTGCCTTCGGAAGCCAAGTCCAAACTGGTTCGTGGCACACTTACGCACTTCGGTAACGGACAGGTGTGGACTCTTGATGACGCCGGCCAGCCCAAGAGGGTGCAGTGATGGCTGGCGATTGGGATGTAGTTAATCAAACACCATCGCCTGCTGCTGCGCCAACCTCTGGGGGAGCGCAAAAGAACGATTGGGATGTTGTTAAGACGGCCCCCACCCAGTCGGCCGGCCCTAAGTTTCCCTTCGATGACCCGAACTACACGTACGGAAACATCTTGCCTTTCAGGGGCAAGGTGGATGAGAAGGGTAATCCTGTTCCTGGCACGCTCGAATTGGCCGCCCCGGAGATTATTCGGAGTCCGGCACGTGGAATAGAAAACCTCAACCTGCGCCTGCATTCTCCAGTGGGTTATCAGACGCCATTAACGCCGGATGAGATCGGCGTAGTGGCTGGTGTAGCGGGTGCGGGATTCTCCCCTGCTACGAATGCCGACCGGCTAATACCTAAAGGGCCGGCCGAAGTGCCTGTGGGCGGCATGACTAGGGAGAAAGCGTTAGATATTGCCAAGGAAGTTGGCCTTACGACCAAAGCAACTTCAGCCGTCGAAAAGCGTGCAGCGCAGGATATTGAAGCAGGAAAAACGACTGCGGCCGATGTCGTCGACAACCTTAATAAAGGACGCAGTATAGGCAAGCCTCTCATGCTGCCGGACGTGCTTGGCGCGAATATAACAGGTGAGGCCGGTCGCGTTGCCCGAGAGCCAGGACAATCGAAGGAGATTATGGAGCAGGCGCTCCGTGCCAGAAATCTTGAAGCGACAGGCCGGTTGACCGGCGACATCAACAAGACGCTGGGTCAGACTGGTGCTTATCAGGCCAGGGCCGATTTGGAGGCGGCGAGGAAAAATGCCGCCGCTCCCAAATACGAAGCGGCATTTTCTCGCATCAAGCCAACAGCGGAAGAGGCGGCGAGAGTCGATCGATTTATTCGTGACCCGATCGGCCAAGATGCACTCCAGAAGGGCATGCGCGTCATCCAATTGGAGAAGTTGGCGAAAGACGAGAAGTTCAATCCGGCCGACTATGGTGTTGTTCGCGGAGAAGATGGCAAATACACGCTAGAATCCGGGGTTCCCAATCTTCGGTTGATGGATGCAGTCAAGCGTGGTTACGACGAGATTGTTGAGGGTTTTCGCGATCCCACATCCGGCCGGTTGAATCTCAATCAGTACGGCCGAGCGGTCAACCAAGTCCGTGCTACCTACGCTGGCGAACTACGTCAGATGTATCCTCGGTATGCTGCGGCGTTGGATGCGTGGGGTGGGCCGTCGCAATCAATCGACGCTCTGAAGTTTGGCGAGTCCTCTCTGGCCAATGCGCCAGAGGTAAATACCGCTCGTTTACAGGCGATGAGCGAAAACGATCGGGAATTTGCAAAACTCGGCATCGCGCAAAAACTTCGCGATATCGCCAACAGCAAAGGCCCGCTGGCCGCAGAGTTTGATCGCCTAGCAGGCACGAAATATGGATCATCGTCCATTCGTGACAGAATACGTCCGTTCTTCTCCAGCGATGAGGAAATGCAACGCCTCGTTGATGGGGTGGATTATGAGATCAAGATGGCCAGGAAGTCCAATGAGATACTGGCCGGCTCTCAGACGGCTCAGAGGGTTGCCGAAGATATGGGGGTGTCGGGATCGGATGTTGCACACGCAGCGATGTCGGCAGCCACGGGACATTATGGGGGGGTCTTACGGCAGGTTGCGTCTATGCTGGGAAAGTGGCTGCCAAAAGATGACCCAGAAGTGACGGCCCGCATCGCCAAGATACTGACTGATCCGACGTTGCAACCGACCATAGGACCAGACGGAAGGTTGGTACTTCCCGCCTCTGTGCCAAGAATCATGTCGACAGGCACGCCGGCTAGGAATGCCTACAACGGCCTGGGTATGCCATGAAAGACGAACTCCGCACCGAACTCGACACGCTGGCCATGTCGCTGCTTACTCACTGCGCTGGGCAAGACGTGACGACGGACACCAAGGTCGACGTGTTCAAGGCCGTTGCGACCTACTACCTCGGCTGCAATCGGACGACCAAAAGCGCCAAGAAGGACGATCCGCACGTCGGAACGTTCCAGACGATCCTCGGAAAACTCAACAACCATGATGGAGGCACCGCATGAGCGGTTCTGCCAAGAAGGCGTTCACGCTAATCAGCGAGGAAGCCGAGCCAGCACCTACACCAACCAACACCGACACGCTCGCCAGCGCCTACTCGCACATGCTGTTGCTGGCACTTAGCGCAGTGTCCAAGCGCGCTCTGACCGCGATTACCAATCTGTTCACGCTCGGTCTTGTGGCATCGGCGTGGTGGCTGTGGAACCGCATCTTGCCCGATCCGACTCCACTTCAACTGGTAGGCGTCGGCACGTACGCCGCGTTCTGTCTGTTGATCGATCTCATCAGGAGACGTTGAATGTCATCCGTCCTTTGCCGTGCCGTTTTTGCGCTGGTCCTGTGCTGTGTTGCATTCAGCGCACGCGCGACAGAGGCGGATATTTACTGCTTGGCTGGTACCAAATGGACACCGTGCCCGTCGGCAGCTTCTCCGGTTACAAGCACGAACGCGTCGACCACTATAACCGTGACCAACACGTTCCAGTCTCTGCAAGCAGCGAGCACGACGCGGAATGGATGCCTGATTGAAAACAATGGGTCGAACAACATGTGGGTGTTCTTCGGCCCGATCGCGAGCGCAACCAAGGCTCTTTCGTTTCTGATTGTGCCGGTTGGCAACGCCGGACCTACCTCGATCAGTTGCGCGACAGGGACGGGGGGTGTGCTGGGGGATCAGGTCTCCATCACCGGCACGTCAGGGGACGCTTTCACGGCGAACTTTCAATGAGGCGCGTTCTTTTCGCTCTGGCGTTTCTACTCGCTCCGATCAGCGGTCACGCGCAAACGCTTCAGGGCGGTGGCGGAGGGGGCGGCGGGGAACGGGATGCGTGCCGAGTGGTGGCCAGACCACCAACCTGATCGCCTATGGCGTCAGTGGCGCGTGCGCGCCCCTGCCTGATGTCAATGCCACGCTTGGTGCCCTCACGCTAGGCGCATCCGGCACCCTTGGCACAATCACGCTTGGCAACGCCACTTCCGGCACAATCGAATTGGCGCCAACGACTGGCGTGCTCGGCACGATTACTATCACTCTTCCCGCGATATCCGGTGTCATGACCGTTCTCGGAAATAGCGTGACGGGTAGTGGTGGTACCCTTGTCGAGGCGACCTCGCCATCAATCGCTGGCCTGACGGTTACGAGTTCCCTCACGGCTACCGGCTTGGTGACGCTCGGCGACGTAGCGACCCAAGCCACGAACACGATCCTCGCCAACGTGACGAACGCGACAGCATCCCCGACGGCTGTGGCGGTATCGAGTTGTTCGGCCGCCGGTGATGCGCTGATCTGGACCACCAATACCGGGCCTGGATGTAATACCTCCATCACTGCCGCCGCCGCTCCAGTGAGTGGGCTGACCGGGGCAGGAACGGGCGTCGTCACCGCGCTCGGCAACGCCGTCAACGGCACTGGCGGCCTCGTCACCTCCGCGCAGACCTACACCGGGGCAATTCCTGTGTCCTGGGACTCAAACACGACGGTTGCCAACGCCACGATTCCGATATGGAACCCGCAACTTGCCGGCGGCGGCACCATAACGTCCGTCACCTACTACACCAACGGCAGCGGAACTCCGTCGTTCACCGCAGACGTGAAGATCGGATCGACCGGCGTCACGAGTTGCAGCGCGATCTCGGTCAGCAGCGCGACGCCGGCAACCACCACATGCACGGCGGCCAACACGTTCACCAGTTCCAGCGTCCTCACTCTGGTGATCAGCAGCGCCAGCGGCACGCCCAATCAGGCGCTGGTGCAGATCAACTACACCGCGACGGCGAACTAAGATGCGCCGCGTTCTGATTTTGCTGGCGCTGTTGCTCGCGCCTTCGTTCGCTGCTGCGCAGACCTGCACGGGCACCGCGCCAGAAGTCTGCATCCTGCAATCCGGCGTATCGTTTGCTGTCCCGTCCAACTTCACGTCTGCCGGATCGCATCTCGTCGGCATTGGCGCTGGAGGCGCCGGCGGCGGCGGGCGTTACGACGAACAACCAAGGCGGCGGAGGTGGGGGTGGTGGCGCATCATGCGACATCACGGCACCGGCAAGCGTAGCAGCGAGCGATACGCTCACGGTGTCGGTGGGGACGACGGGAGCAACCACCGTCAAGAACGATGCCAGCACGACGGTGATTTCCGTTGGCGCTGGCGGGGCGGCATCCGGCCGCACGGGCGGTTCGGCCTCGACGGTGACGACATGCACATCCGGCACCAGCAATGTCGGTGGGGCAGGGGGAACAATCCGTAGCGGCCGACCGGCGGCGGTAGCGGAGGAGGGGGTGCTGGCGGTCCCGTTGGTACAGGCAAGATCGGTGGCGTTGGTGGCACGGGCGGCTTTACCGGCGGCGGCGGAGGTGGCGCCGCTGATAAGGATCAGTTGGCGTTGCGGGCTCTGGCTCAAACGGCGGTAACGGCGGCAACAACAGCAACAGTGCCGGCGGAGGCGCCGGCAGCTCCACCAGCGCCGTCCGGGCGGCAATGGAACGGCCAGCGCAGGCTTTGGTGGCGCGGGCGGTGGCGGTGGTCACGGAGCAGCGACCACGTTTCTGCGGGCGGCAACGGCGCGGTCGGACGAAAACTATGCCTCCGACGTATGGTCCCGGTGGTGGAGGCGCGAGGTGGTGGGGGCAGCCTTACTGCCGCTGATAGCGGCTTCGCTGGCGGCAATGGTGCGCTCTGTGGTGGTGGTGCAGGCGGCGGAGGCGGTGGCGCTGGCACTGGCGCCACCGGCGGCTACTGCCGGAACGGCTGGCGGCGGCTGCGTAATCCTCACATTTACGCCTGCGGTCACCAGCCGCGTAAGGGTGTTCAATGTGATGCCGTGATGCCCCGAACAGCCCCCGCCCACCGTTGGGGCAGCGGGCGGAGACTGAACGTCCATGAGCGGTTGCACACGCCCATGGACGGACCAACCGACTATCGCCAACGCCAGGACAACGCAGTGATCTACGCCACACCACCCGCGCAACAATTACCTTTCAGCGACGCGCGGTAATCGGCTAAGTTTCTATCCGAGTTGTGAACCACGCCACTGCTGTTTGGGGCTAGTAGTGGCAAGCGGATGTTGCAGTGCCCCGCTTGGTCTATTAACGTCCAGATGACGGGGTTTTGACGATGTGGGGGCGTGAATCTGCGGCGATGGTACTTGCAAGACAGGCATCGGCCGAAGCATCGGAGGCAAAGACCATGACTGCCGTTCTCTTGAGCAGGTTGTCGGATCACATCGACGGCTGCGGCAAGAACTGGGACAAGCTGGAACGTGAGATGGCGACCACCAAAGCGGATGGCAATCAGTGGCGCGCGGGCCTTGGAGTTCGGCTGGACCAACAGGACGCCGCCATGACCAAGCGGGCAGACCGGCAGGACAAGCTGATGTGGAGCGCGCTGCTGGGGGTGCTGGGGGTGGCTGGGGGGATCATCTACTTTCTGGTCGAGCATCTCAAGATATTCAATTGAGCGGTCGTCCTCTCGCCCGAGCCGAGCGCCGTCGCTTCGTGGTTGATCTTGCCCGGTCATTCCTGGTCGTCTTTGCCCTTTGGTGGCTCTTTTCTAGCGGCTAATACGGGGCTGGATAATCTTGCCGAACCGCGTCTGTATGCGGTATACACCACCTCATGGCGAAGCCGTCGCAGTTTCCTGAGCAACTTTCCCTGCGAGTACCCAAGGGCACACTGGCCCGGATACGCGCGGTTGCGTTCAAGGGCGAGGAGCGCGGCGAGGTGTGCCGGCGCCTGATGCTCGACGGTCTGGTCAAGCATGAACAGCGGATCGATCGCCTCGCCAAGCGGCTGGAGCAAAACGGGAAATGACCACCTTCAATCCGCCGGCCACGCCGTATCTCCTAGAAACCATCATCGTAATCTGATGGCTTGGCGTCTGTTTGCCTATTTGCAAATGGCTGGTGTCGGATCAATTCTGGCGACCGTCTGCACGGGTGCCGTCATGTTTTTCGTGATGCTTGTCGGCGCATTTGTGATCGCAGGGATGTATGGCTGACCCACAACATCAAACGATCGACTTTCTTCCCGGCTTCCCGGGCGCTCTGGCATCGGTAGCGCCGCGCGTTGATTTGGCGGTATGGACTGCGGCTCTCACCGCCCCCATGCGGCTGGCCGACAAGCTGGAAAGGAATGGCGTATGAGGCGGTTCCTACGCTGGCTGCTTGGCCCTCCGACCTGCAAATGCTGCGGCTTGCTGGAATGCGAGGCCCGCGAGGTGGAGTGCCACAGCGGTATGTGCGAATGGAGGAGTTGGCCGTGAGCGAACCGATCTGTATTTTCCACGGCAACTGCGCTGATGGTTTTACGGCGGCGTGGGTTGTCAGAAAGGCGCTTGGTGAAGATGTTGAGTTCCACGCTGGCGTGTACCGGCAACCGCCGCCGGATGTAACCGGCCGCGATGTACTGATGGTCGATTTTAGCTACAAACGGCCTATTCTCGACGAGATGGCCAAAGTCGCTCATTCGATCGTGATTCTCGATCACCATAAGACGGCAGAAGCGGACTTGTCAGGCCTGATTCATGCGCCGACCCAGTTCGATATCTGGCGGTCAGCCGCTTGGGGCGAGCGTTTATCCGAATCGGTGCGCGCAGCGGTTGAGTTCGATATGGACCGTTCCGGTGCGCAGATCACATGGGATTTCTTCCATCCAGGAAAGCCGCGCCCTTTGTTGGTGGACTATACCGGCGACCGTGACCTGTGGCGCTTTCAGCTTCCTCTATCGCGAGAGGTTAATGCCTTCGTGTTCGCGCATGAATACGACTTCAAGCATTGGGATTATCTCAATGCTATGCTGCACAATCACATGGGCGTACAGGACGTTGCTGATCTTGGCGGCGCAATCGAAAAGAAGCACCACAAAGACGTGGCTGAACTCGTAAAGGTCACGCAACGCCGCATGATCATCGGTGGTGTCCTGGTTCCAGTGGCAAATCTGCCCTACACGTTAACGAGTGACGCTGGACATCTGATGGCGCAAGGCGCGGCGTTCGCCGCCTGCTATTGGGATACACCGGAAGGCCGTATCTTTTCGCTTCGCTCCACTGACGCGGGCACCGACGTAAGCGAGATCGCAAAGCGCTACGGCGGCGGCGGTCATCGGAACGCTAGCGGCTTCAAGATGCCGATTGGCTGGGAAGGCGATGCTGCATGACCAATGCCTATCCCGAACTGGCCGAGCTTCCCTACGAGCGCACGGTCACGCCCATGACCGATATCATCGCGTATCTGGGCAGCGCCAGCCTCCCAACTGAGGTCAAGCGATCCACCTACATCATCACGCGCAACGAGAGTTCCAACGGCACCGCTGGCGTCAACAACAACCTCGCCGGGTTTCAGGGCGATGGCGCGCGCTGGCCTGACAAGTGGACGCCGTTTATTGCTGGCACGGTTACCGAGCCGGAGAACGGCACAGGGCGCACGCGCATCTTCCTAGCGTTCTACCGCTGGCAAACCTCGATAGACATGCTGGCGGAGGAGGTCGCAAGCCGGGGACTGTATGTCAACGGAACGACCGTACCCGACGATGTGGCGCTGGCACAAAGGTATTACCGAGAATGGGTCACGGGAAATCCTGCGGCTACGCTGCCGGATGCCGTGCGAGGCGCCTTTACGTCCATGTATGGACAGGCAATGGCGCTGTTTCGGGACAACGCCACGCTGGCGAGCGATCCTGCCCGTAGCGATCCGCCGCGAGTGGTGGAAACGGCGGACGAACTGAACGCCGACGTTCTGGCGGGGAAGCCGATACCAGCGACGGAGGAGGGGACGTGAACGGCATTCAAGATCAGTCCCTGCGGCATCTATTGGCCGCGAGTGCCGGACGGATGTCTATATCAAACGCATCCGCGCACATTGCGTTCCGTCTGCTGGCTGGCACGATGGCTTCCTGTGACACCGTATGTCGGAGATCGACGTGCCTCGGCTTCAAAGACGCAGACATGATGAATGGATCAAGTCGCGTACGGCGTTCTGTTTTGCAGCGTACCGCTCCGGTGACCGATGCCATCAAGCGCAGGCCCCGCATGTCGCTCAACCAACAGGAACCCACCACATGACCGTTGACCTGACTTCCATCGCCGACGTGCTGCTATCGCTGGCCGCCGCAGCGGTCACGGCCGCGATCCCGATCTTGGTGCCGGCGCTGCTGAAGCGCCTCGGCGTCGCGAACAATGCCGATCTGACTGACAAGCTCGAATTGGCACTGCAAGCCGCAGCCGGTGGGGCGTACAAATATGCCGCATCGCATGAGGGTGGCCTATCGAGCGTCGCCGTCCACAATGGCGCACTGGCCCAGGCGACCACCTACATCGTCAGCAATCTTCCTGATACGCTGAAGGAACTCGGCATCACGCCCGACAAGGTGCAGCAGATGGTGTCGAACCGCCTCGGTGCATTGCTGGCGAGCGACCCGACCGTGACGGCTGGGAAGCCGCCTGCCGCCGCGGCAACGCCGCCGACGCCGGTTATTGCCCTACGGCCCACAGCGCCCCCTCCGGTCGCTGTTGCACCGGCACCAGAGCCTCCTCCGGCGGCGGCATGACCCGCGCAACCGCCCTGCTGGCGCTCCTCCTCCTCGCCGCCTGCGTCCCGTCGGATGCGGGCGTTGGTTGCAACCCCTGCGCTGGCGACCATCCGCCGCCGCAGCAACAGAAGGCTCCCACGCCATGAAACGTCGCCTCTTGCTCAGCACCGTTCCGGCCGCGCTGATGGCCGCTTGCACCCCCACCAGCACCACGCCAACCGTCTCACAGTTGGCCAGCGATGCCAGCCTGATCGCCTCTGGCATGGCTGCGGTCGTCACCGCGCTCCAGAGCCAGCCCGGCATCCCGGCCGCCACGCTGGTCCAGCTACAGGGCTATCTGGCCACGCTCCAGAAGGATGCGGCGGCGGTTGCAGCAGCCACAGCGACGCCGGCAACCTCGACCGTGCAGGAGATTGCCCAGATCGTGCAGACGGTGGCGCCGATCGCGCTGTCGTTCGTCCCCGGTGGTGGGGCGGTGGCGGCTATCGTGCAGGCGGCGGTGGCGTTGCTTCCCGCGATCACGGCTGCCATCGGCGTTGCGGGCGCTCCGCTGGGGGCCGCACCCGTCTACGCGCCAGATCAAGCACGCCTCATCTTGCGGGCGGCTCCGGCGCTGGCGGCGCCCAAGTAGCGATAGCTGGTTATCCACAGAAGGCTTAGAACCCTCGGGACCGACAGGCCGGCAGGATAACCCAAACCCTGGAGACCGAACGATGGACCTCGCAGGACAAGACGGCGCGCCGGATTATGAAGCCCATGCAGCCGGCAGGCAGACGGCGCAATCGAGAGCGTGCTAAGAGCCCATCTTCGGATGACCGAGCTCCAAGGCTGTCGAGATGCTGAGCAAGAAACGTGCATGAGCCGACGGCGGCCCGATTCGTCGGCATATTCAACAGTCCTGAACCCCAATATAGCGATGGCGGGTCCATTCATCCTGATCCTCCTCCTCGGCATTGCGCCAGCAGCGGCGCAGCCCGCCGCAGACCTATGCGTGCTCGGCGCTGGATTGCGAAGTGGGCTCTTCAACGCTCCGTCCAGCCGTCTCGTCTTTACAGCCCGCATCGGGTCCATTCATCCTGATCTGGCTGGCCTGCACGCCCACTGAGCCGGGGATGTGCTTTGAGCACCACCGGACGGAACCAACGATGGAGGCGTGCCACGAGGACGAGACGCGGTTGCCGCTCGGCTTGGCTGGCATACCGCCGTGGCAGTCGGTTTGTAGGAAGGTGCCGTGAGCGAGAAAACGACGCCAGAAAATCCGTGGCAAGAAACGGTGCGCAGCATCTTTGACATGCTGATGCTCAGTACCCGAACAGGCATCGGAATTGGAGTGTCGCATTCTCGACCTAATCGAGAGCCGACACCATGACTACTTTTGCGTTGGAATGGCAAAGGCGGGGACGACTCAGCCGCTACCGGAGGAAGGGGAGTGATGCGTGACCCTCTGGCTCGCGCGGTCGCGTGGGTCGCGTTATTCGTCGCCGCGATGGTTGGCATTCTGGCTTGGGAAGCGTTTTACGTGATCCTGCAACACGTGGAGTTCCACCAATGACCTTCCAAGCTGGCGCCACCTTCACCCGTCCGCCCACGTCCATCCGCCCCATCGGCGCCCGCGCCTCCCTGCACCTGATGAGCGCCCAAGCCTGCGACTGGTTCGCTAAACTGCCGGCGGACGGCAATGCCTATGGCAACGACCAGGACTCGAATTGCTACCCCATCGCGCGCCGCTGGGTCATTGCCCTGCGCCGCGCCAACGCCGCGGGCGACTTCACGCGCCCCGATCTCAACGCCATCCAATCCGACTGGCAGGCGTTGACCGGCTTCGATCCCGCGACAGGAACCGCACCCGGCCCCGGCACCGATACCGCCAAAGGCATGGGGGATTGGTGCGCGAACGGCGTCCGCGTCAACGATCAGACCCTGGACATCCCGCACTGGCTCACGGTCGATCCAACGAACACCGCGCACCTCGCCATCGCGCTATGGTGCGCCGGGCCGCTGATGGCGACATGGAGCCTGTGTATGGCCCTCCAAGACCCCGCCAACTGGTCGCAGGCGCCGGGGACATCGGTGGACTGGACGACGCCCTGGGCCAGCCACGAGACCGTCCTGGGCGCGTCTGACGGGCAGGATCAGTTCGTTACGCGGACCTGGGGCATGGACCTATCGCCCCACCCGGACGTGATTCGTCAGTTCTGTCGGCAGGTTGACGTGCCGCTGGACCTCGCTCCGGGCGGCTGGCTTGAGACGACAGGGCGCACGCCGTCCGGGCTGGATCGTGATGCGCTGGCCGGGGATATGGCTGGGATCGTGGCGTGAGCTGGCTGCTGAATTGGCTCATCCCGTTGATCGGCAAGCTGCTGAAGCGGGAGAGCGGCGAGAGGCCGGATCAGTGAGACGTGCGGGCTTCCACCGCACTGCTGCCGCCTCTCTCCATGCTCACTGCGGCATCTTCCGCAAGGTCAGTGGCCACGGAATCCTAGCGGCGGTGTGCCTATACATTGCCGCACCCTCTATCGCAAGCGCCGCATTGTAGAGGTCGCGGGTGTGATCCAAGGCGGATCGCAGCTTGTCGTGCTGACCGCGCGACGGCAGAAGGCGCGTCTTGTAGGTAAGTATCTGGATAGTTACGTTAGGATCAGCCAAAGCGGAATCGCCTTCCGTCGAGGTGAGGGCCGGTGTCGGCGCTCCAACGTCGCCCGGCCCGCTCACTCTGGCAGATTACGCCAGGAAATCAATTATATAATTCCCGTACTGGTCTCACGTCCTCACTGCGATGAACTGGCCCTGGGAGGAATCTTGGGGCCTTTTTTGTTGGGTGGTATTCTCACTGGCCATGCTGATCATCCCTGCGGATGAAATCGACAACGTGGCGAAGGCGCCTCGCGGCCTCAAACGGGGTAATCGCCTCACAGGCAAGTAGAGCGGCAATGTCGCTGAGTGCGTTCACTGTCGAGCCGCACCGAAGCGCCGAGATTACTTGATCCGCTGTATATGCTTTGCGGCCAATCAGGATTTCGGCAAACCCGCCTCCATCGTGATTGAAGCCGCGACCGTATATTGCGGTCGTTTGATATTGCGCGTTATTCACGGAACACCTTCCACAATGGCGCACTGAGACAGAAGCCAGCAACCATTCCCATCAGCGGTGGCAAAGCGGTCGCATCAGGAAAAGCACTCTGAGCCGTTCCGGCTGACAGAGCGGCTCCCCACCCGGCCACCATCATGCACCACATGCCGCTCCGGAGATTACGTCGGGTCGTTTCATTCGGCATGGGGCTGGTCCTCCAATCGCGAGCACTCGTTCTCCGCGCCATGTGTTGCAATCCTCTGCTGTAATAAAACGAATGCGGCCCTGACGACTGCCGCATCTTCGCTGCCACCGATCCAACGGGCGCGATCTGCGAGAGGGTGCTTATGCCAGTCCTCGGGTCCACCGGCATCGGCCATGATGATGCCGGTGTCGTCAATCGACGCGAACACCGGCTTGCCAAAATCTGACACGATGCTCGCGCTTATATCGCTGAGAGTCGTCTGGTTTTCCATCGGTCCGACATTCAAAGCCTTCCATGACTGCACGCACGTCCGCTATGTCGCGCTCCGCCTTCCTGAGATGTTCGGTGAGCAACCTATCCAATATCCGCGCTCGTGCGGGGTGTAATCCATCGAGCACAGCACGCTCGCAATCGTCCCAGTCGCCCGCCAGTCTTTCCCGGTCATAGTGCATCCGCGCAAGCGCGCGGACCTCAGGTCGGCAGGCGTATCCAGCAGTCTGGGTCGTTTGATGTTGTGGATCAGCGGGCATTGTCCTTCCTCCGTCGCGCGATCTCAAGCTTCTGACTTACCGCCACCGCCGCGCCGTCCGCGAAGTCGTGCGGCAAAAGACCGCGCCGGCAGTGCGGGCAGCATGGCGCCATCTTTCTTCCCCATTCCACGATATCCCCTTCGCTCCGCGGCGAATGACACCGCCTGTTTGGCTTCCGCCGCCTTATGCCGATCCGACCGAGCCGCCGCCACGATCTCCTGAAAGCCGTGCGTGATCACCATAAGAGCATCGAACGCATCGATCGGCTGCTTGCAGTCATCGCACCACACGCGTCGTTCATCACCACTATAGAGAAGTGATTTATGCCCGCATTTCGGGCCATGCCCGGCGGTAGTCCGTCGGCCAGCGCGGATTTTGTATCCGGCGAAATCAACCACATCGGCGACGAACATCCCGGCTGACTCTAGCGGTTCTAGCGGCGCGGGTCGGGAGGGCGGCTCAATCGTCTCCACTGCGGAACTCCTGCCCTGCCTGCTCGCGCTCCAGCGCCGCTGCGAGGCGCTTCGCATTACGTGTCCTGCGTTCCACGGCAAGCGTCCACTTGCCGAGCCACCTACGGACGATCGTGTTGCGGCTAAAGCCGGTCTCGGCGACCAGCGCCTTCTCGGTGTACCTGAGGCGCCCCAGCGGGCGCGCACCGCCTCTGCCGCGGCCTTGGATGCAGCGTTGCGTATCTCGGCAGAGCGACGCGCACCAACGGCCCTGCCACGCTGGCGACCACCTTCCTTGCGGGCGGTTGGGAACAGCTCGATAGCCCGCTGTCTGGCGGTCGCGCTTTGGAGATCGAACGTCTCGCCGTCATGATGCGAGACCAATGCCGCACGCCTAGCGCCGAGCGCCTCGACCACGCGGGCGAAATCATCCTGTCGCCAAGCCATCACGCCGATACTGGCAACGCGCACGATCTCAGGGCCGCGGCGCCCTGTCGGGCGGCACAACACGGCGCGCTCGACCAGATCATCTGGACTGCGCCGTCGCAGGTGGCGCGGCTTGAGTTCGTCCAGGTAAGCCGCAACCGCTCCACCGGGCAGAGGTGGCCCGATGACTTCCTTCTGTCGCGCGATCGACCAGGCCGGCGAGATATTGGAGAGGTATGCTTTGTCAGCCATTTTTTCGCCGTGTGCATTTCGTTGTTGACACCTACCACCTGTCGCTCCAACTTGTCAACAAGTTTAGTGACACGACGTAACACCGGAGGCTGATATGAGCACGACCAAGCGGCACGCCCTGATGGCTGATGCCAGGAAGATGGAAAGCCTGTCCGCTGGCTTTAGGCGGATGGGTGACGTGGCCAGTGTCGTGAAGTGTGACGCCAAGACCGCTGCAATTTATGTCAAACTCGCAGCCGCGCGAAAATAGGTAAACCGCTATGCCAACTCGCTTTGCGATATTGCCTGTGCATCTGTGGACGATCCGCGACGGGTATCGCGTTCGGTCTGGTAAGTGGGTGTGGTGGCGTCCGGTGGTCTATCGCCTAACGCTGTGGAACGGCTATTTCGCCTATGATTTCGATAACGAGTTGGACTAACCACACCAAACCCCCGAATTGAGGCCCTGATGAAGACGGTAGACAAGCGGTTGGACGAACTCAAGGACGGCGATATGGTGCTCGTGCGCATATCATCCATCTCGCGCACTGCAACCAGTTACGTCCAGTTCCTGCAGTCGTCGGGTCCTGGCGGCTCAGGGGGTTGGTTGCAGTGCGAGCCGCCCGATCGGCTCATCACAGTCATAACTGACTGACCACGCAAAACCCGGAGGAAGTCATGAGCATCACCATCACCGCAGAACTCGTCGTTCTTGCAAGGCGCGAGGCTTTGGAAGAAGCGCAGAAGGCGATCGACACCCTCAAAACGCCAGAGCACATCGCTGACAACACGGACCTGTTTTGCATATGGATGGAAGCAGTCAACATCTGCTCAGGCGCCATTCGCAAATTGCGCAACACCTAAACCCCGGAGACGAACGATGGGCCTAGCAGGACAAGATTGGCGCGCTGGATATGATGCCCATGCTGCCGGCAGGCAGACGGCGGACAATCCATACCGTGCTCACAGCCCATCTTCGGATGACTGGCTCCAGGGCTGGAGAGATGCTGAGCAAGAAACGCGACATGGGCCGACAAGCGGCCGGACTGGTCGCAAATTCAAAAGTCCTAAACCCCGAATTGAGGAAGCCATGAAGAAACCGCGGTATTATGTAGCAACGAGCACCAGAACAAATCTGGTCCAAAACCGGCCGGTCCCCACCTTCCTGGCGGAAGGTGAGTTGTGTTGACGCGAGCCGCCTTGGTCGCGGTGATCGGGCTACTTAACGTCTGTGGTGTAGGCAGGATCGATGGTGATCTTGTCGCCAGGGACAGTCAGCCGCGCAAAGAATTCTGTCTGAAAGAACTCCTGGCTGAATCGCGATCGGTAGACGACGCAACCCACAATCTGCGGGGCGCGCATCGCTTTCAGTTTGAAGGGATACCACGTGGCGGCGACGGAGCGGATGTTATCCCGGTAGTACCCAGCCTCTCGAATTACAAAAGCGCCGCCTGGAATGATGGAAAACTTAGAGAAATAGTCCGGGTGCGTGGTGGCCACCTCTTTCCCGCGCTCACATTGAAGCCTGCCGTTATCGATGACCGCTCCATCTCCGTCAACGATGTTGGCACCGATAAAAAGGCCGGCCGTTGGCGTTTTTCCTACATTGGTGAATGTGAAGGTGAACTGCACGGCCGTTTTTCCGAGAAATTCACAGGCCGTCTGGAACGTTCGGTTTGTCAATGGAGCCCTGCCCGATTTCTGGCGATCCGATAGACGGTCGCTGATCTATCGCCAAGGTAGCTTTAGCGTCCTGCAATTGGGAATACAGCAGAACGTTAGAGCTGGCAGCGAAAGTACCGGCAGCTATCAAAGCCCAGATCGTGAGCCACTCCCTAAAGCTGCGTTCGCTGTCCTCTCGGCTCTTCTGGTGCTGGTAGGATCGAAACTGATCCGTGAGGCCCTCGATATGCGACACCATAGCAACGCTGCCGCGCTGATGTGCATAGGCATAGCGTTTTTTATGTGCTTGCTGGCTATGCTTCTCGTCTTTTTCGGCATTCTCGATCTTCAATCGATTCCAGCGAACTAAGGTCAACGCCGCAATTAATAGAACAACTGCCGCGATTAGGCTGATGCCGTCCGCTAGTGTCAAAGAATCGCTCTACAATTCTGCCAACCGCACTCCTTCTAGTTCCAGAACCGCAAGGACGGCAAGAAAGAAACTGACTGCGAACGTTCCGCGCGCCAACTTGCTGGTAACTGAGGACTCAGTTTCTTCGATCCCGTGCTCATACAGCCGATGGACCAATTCCTTGTAGCTCACGTCCGCCCGCTTTAGTTCGGCCTTCAGGAACCGCCGCGCCTTGTCGGACCACTCCTTTTCTCGTGGGCTTAGCCCCATATCAACCTCGCCATAATGCAAAATACCTCGCTATGGTGCAAGGTTTCTGTTGACATAGCAAGGCCATCTATCTATCGTCACCGACAGATACCTCGCGGTGGTGCCAGATGTCCTCTCACTTCCTCCTCTCTGCCAAAGCCCGGACGCTCTCCCTGAGCGCCGTCCTGCGCATGACGGATCAGGAAGCCGAGCAGGCTTTCGGCCGCATCCGGTGGCCCGGCACGAACGGCAAGCCGGTGTGCTGGCGTTGTGGATGCCAGACCGTCTACGACTGCCGGAAGGCCAACGGCGCTCCACGCTGGCGCTGCAAGGCGTGCCGCAAGGATTTCAGCGTCACCAGCGGGACGATCTTTGCCTTCCACAAGATGCCGCTGCGGAACTACCTCGCGGCCATCGCGATCTTCGTCAACGAAGTCAAAGGCAAGAGCGCACTTGCGCCTCAGCCGCGATCTGGATTGCCAGTACAAGACGGCGTTCGTCCTGGCCCACAAGCTGCGCGAGGCGATGGCTTCCGAGCTAAAGGGGCTGCGCCTGGGCGGGCAAGGCGAGACGGTCGAAGTCGACGGCGCCTATTTCGGCGGCTACATCAAGCCCGCGAACCATCGCGAGAACCGGATCGATCGCCGCTTGGCCAAGCACCAGACCGGCAAGCGGCAGGTTGTCGTTGTGATGCGCGAGCGGGGCGGTTCCACCCTTCCGGCCGTGTTCAAGTCCGAGATCTGCTGCGCTGGGCTGGATCGCCTCTCGCGTATCCCCCGATACCCGCCTGATGGCGGACGAAGCGAAGTCATGGAACGATCTACACGCTCGCTACGCCATGGAGCGGATCGACCACGGGCAGTCCTACAGCCTGCCCGGTGGCATCTACACGAACGGCGCCGAGGAGTTCTTCAGCCGGATGCGTCGGGCCGAGATTGGCCACCATCACCATATCGCGGGCACCTATCTGGTCCGGTACGCCCAAGAAAGCGCGTGGCGCGAAGATCACCGCCGGGTCGATAACGGCAAGCAGGTCCAAGCCGTGATGGGGCTAACGATGGCTTGCCGTCCATCGGTGGACTGGTGCGGGTATTGGCAGCGTGCGGCGCACTGACCAGAATTTGTCGGAAAATCTTACACACCTAGAAGTTGTCCACAGAAACCCGCCGACAGTGAACTGAAATGGCACATTTTTGCTGTCTGGCACAATGCTTGCATTAAATCTTCGTTAACGGAATAAAAACGTAATTATGCGTTGACAGCCAACGCACGACTGGTCAAGAGTTAACGAATCGTCTCAGTTCAATGAGATAGGGGGAATAAATGCATCTGGGCGCTAGGTTGCATACCTGCCTCACGCACGTCACTTCGGCGGTAGCTCCCGGGTCCTTTAATTTCCCTCCGATTGATCGCCTGTAAACAGATCGCCACCTCTCCGGCCCTAAGGCAGCCTGTAGGAGCAGCCTGATGGACAGTAGGAGCATCCTCATGGACGGCGATACTATGCACGCGGCTCATCCGTGGTCTCAACAGTATGAACGGGCGATGGGTCTGTTGCGGCCTCATGTCTATCGGGATAGCGGCGGTCTATTTCACCTCGGCGACGGCGTGGAGAAACTGGACATACAGCCTGATATTTTTCATGACTTAGTACGCTCCCTTGACGAAACAAATCACAAGATTAAGAATGGCGAGATCGATAAGAACTCAATAGAGTTCTAGTAAAATTTCGCCCCTTGCCCCCGAGCGGCTGGGGCTTGTGGGGGCGGGGATGGCAAGTGTGTCGTGGATACCGTACGGCGCTAAGGTCACGTTGAGTGATGCCGAAGTAAGGACGATAGCCGGAACGACCAATCAAGCGGCGGCACTGGTTCATACCCTTGGTCTCCTCATCCCTGGCACAGCAGCACCAGACCTTCTGCATATCGCAAGCGCATTGGCCCATTTGGCTGGACATCACCTTCATCTCTGCAACGCCAATCTGCGAGGCGTTATAATTACGATCCTTTGGGTGGGGCGTCCGTACTGCCAGTCTCAATAGGCGGCGTTCTGCCTAGTGTTTCACCAGCACATACCAACACATCCGCGCACATCATGTTTGACCATCAAACGATGACGGTGGTAAGTGAACGAGTCCGACTACTGGTGGGTGAAGGACGGGAGTCGGACCCGTATCAAGGGATTACAAATCCCCCGCTCTGCCATTGAGCTACCTTCACCACGTACAGGCCTGTTGCGCATCCCTCAGAAGATCACGCAGCAGGCCGTATTTGCTCAACGACCCGCTCGACTCCGAGCGAATCGTACGAACAAATCCAGTGCTTACCTTTAGACAAACCGCCCCGAAGCCGTGTCAATATTGAGTCGACGACTCACCCCATGAGTCCGACTCGTGTCGTGAGACAGTGACGTTTGAGCAACGCTACCGCACCACCAGCCGATGCCGTGATGCGTTCCAAGTCCCCGACTTCACCACCAGCCCGCGCTTGCCCCACCGCGTCAGCATGGACGACAGGTTCCGGCGGGTCTGCTTCATCACCCCCGGCAGCGGGTAGGGGCACCCCTTGAGCGCCAGAGCGCGGCCCGCAAGCCAGCGCACTGATACCGGGCTGTTGGCTTCCTTCATCAGCTTGAGCGCGATCCGGGGCAGCTCACCGGGCTTGAAGTAGGGGTTCGCGCGGCGATGCGGGGGCAGAAATAGCAGCCCGTCCAGCTTGATGATCTTGGCTTCGACCGCCGCCAGGTGGGCACGGTAGCCGTCCAACATCGGTTCCAGCTTGGCGATCTGGCGTTGCGCCCTGAGACGGGCGCGGTAGAGTTTGCCAAGGGGCGTGTCAGGCATCGCACATAGGCGGCAGGGATGGCAAAGAAACCGACAGACGAGCAACGTCGCCAATGGGCAGCGAATGCGCTCGCTCGGGCTGCGAGGGCTTCCGATGAGGCGGCCCGCAACACGTTTCTACAGATCGCGAGGCGGCATCTGCTGGAGATCGTGCAGGAGGAATGCCACGAGGTGGTGACCGAGAAAACCGCTGTCGCTCCATCCGGCATATGGTAGGAAATCAGCCGCCCCGAGGCTCGTATCTTGTGGTGCTCGTTGCTACATAATACCGTTAATCCGCAACGGCAAGAGCGAGCCGCCGACGCCCCTCAGCCGACAATTGAACGCCAGCCGCATTGCCAAGCTGAAGACCCGCAGCGGTGCGACTTCCCAGATTGCCCTTGCGGTCACCCATAAAACCCCCACAATCGGTTTGCTAATCGCCGCACCTGTGGCTGACCGTAGCGGTTCATTCCGATATAGTTGCTCCAAGCGGACATTGAAATCATTGGGGAAACCCGCAGCCTTCTAAGCTGTGGGTCGGTGGTTCGAATCCACACGGCCAATAGGGCAGCGGGCGGTCAGCCACGGCACGCCCCACGCGGCGGGAGAGACACAGGGCTATGCCGCCACGCCATTTCCTTGATGCGCTTCAGTCGCGGCGTTCCCCACTTGTCGATGATCGCCCGATTGATCGTTGGCCAATCTGGGCAATCCGCCCTGGCGCCATCTGACCGCATGGCTAGCGCATAGGTCAGGGCGATTTGCTTTGATGTGAGGCCAGCGGCGATTTCGCTGAGTAGCGTGTTGGTGCAATCGACGAGGTACGGGGTCATTTCTCCGCCTCCGCTGCCTTCACCCGCAGCGCCACCGCGTCACAAACGGCACAATGACTATGCCACTCAGCGCCGATGAAGATGCAGCCGCACTCCATGCACTCGCATCCTCCCGGCTCGGAAGTCGGGCGACTACGCTCTGGCATGTAACGACCAATCAGACCAAAGTCGTCACCCATTGCCCGCCTCCGCCTCGATCCTACACATCCCGATCAGGAATCCTCGCGAGTTCATCTGCCCATCCAAGTAGTGCTCGCCCTTCTGGCACTTTACATACGGCCCGGCTCCGTCATCACACACCGTCCTGGTTGCGTTGTCCGGCACGCATCCCCAGTCCTCGAATCCCTGGACCCTATCTCCTGGCCTGAGGCTGGAGAGCCTTACCCTTGGCGCGGCGGTAATTTTCCTCGCAAGCGAATCTCTCATTTCTGCTTCTCCTCCTCGATAGCCCGCAATGCCGCTGCATTCCAGTTCTGCATCATCTTGCACCAAGCCTTATCGGTATCCTTCGTCGGGTATGGCTTCATCATGGCGCAAACGTAATCGTGTCCAACGCCACCGCCCGCATCCTTGGACGGCACGCATTCACTGGTAAACGCCGTGCCGTCAGTGTGCTGAATGTAGTGCGCGACACCGCGCCTGCGCGCGGCAGTGATCTTGAACGCGCCGAGACGGACGCTGCGCCCGCAACTACAGAACTCCAGTGACGTCGGTCGCACCTCATCCACTGTTCTTCTCCGTCTTGATCCTGTGGCGCTCAGCTTCGTGTTCGTCTCGACATGCCGCCTTCTCGCATACGTGGACGCTTTGCTTGCCGCCGCTGTCTATGGCGCAATCCTGAGCAGGCCAGTATTGTAAGGGTGCCGCACACGACACACGGCTCTGAGATGAACGGACATTCGTAAGAGCCAAAGTGATGGCCGCCACATTTAGGGCAATTCTTGATTGTCACTTGCCCTTCTCCGCCTCGATGGCCCGCAGCGCCGCTGCCGTCCGGGCGCGGGCTTCCGTGGGGGCGCGGCCCTCTAGGAGAGGGCAACCAGCTTTGGTTGGACAACCATCGGCTGCCCATAGCGGATCATCTGCTGTTGGACTGTATATCGTGACGCTCCATCCCTCCGGCATCAGCGCCGCCGCTGCGTCGATGGAGGTGAGCCAGTCGGGGAGCGCCGTCATGCCGGTTCGATCCGGCGTCCACCACAGACGGCCGGCACCCGGTGAGTAGCCCAACGCCCGCGCGATGTCCTCGCGCAGCGCCTTGCTCGGCTCCTCGGTCTCGATGCGGTAGGCGATGGGGAGGCGATCAGCGGTCATGGTTGCGCTCCCACGGCGGTTCTATTTGGCTTGGCGGCCCGGATGCGATTACAGCACCATCTTCCTCCGTCTCGGCGAGCGCGGCGCGGGCTGCCGGGAGTGCCCGCTCCATGCTGTAGACAGTGCCGAATGTCCTATCGCCGTAAGCGTTAATGACGCTGCGCAATGCACTCCGCAGCCTCTCATTCTCCGCGCGGAGGGCGGCTACCGCTTGGACTTCGCTTTTTTCCAACGGAAACGTCCAGCCATCTTTCGCGACGGTGAGCCAGCCTTCCATCTTCGTGAAGAGATCAACACTCATCTCGGCTCTCCCTTGCGGATCGCGGCGGCGCAGTCCATGGCAGCAATTGCCTCATTGAGAGAGGCTCGCTTATCCTCGGAATCGTTGGGATATTTTTGCGCCTCCGTCCGGTGTCGATGTGATTCCGCAATGCACACCCTCGCGCATCGCTCGCGCTCCGCTACAACCGCAATACAGCGCACGTTATCCGCGGCAGCCTGCACCAGAGCTTCGCGGTCCTTCGGTGGGGTGGTCATTGTTCTGACCACATCATAAACGCAACCACACCAGATATTAGAGCGCAGACGCCTATGATCAGGTCCGAAGCCGCATGCCGCTCCCAGTACGAACGGACGCCAAGTTCCGTCGATTGCCCGGCTTAAGACCGGCATCGAGATCACAAGGGCCACGCCCGCAGCAAAGAAAATTCCTAGTGGATCAACGGCCATCCTTACCCCCTATTCGCGGGCGACGCCGCGACCATGGCTGCGTAGTATTCCAGCCAATCTTTGATCCAGCCGGGATTCATGCGCTCAAAGTCCTCGGGGTTCACGCGCTCAAAGTCCTCACGCAACCCAGGGGCGACTACGGAATCGATCTGAAAAGCTGCCCATAGCATATCGATCGTTGCCCCCCTCGGCACCACCGTCCAGCCAGCGGATTCGAGGGTTGAGAGGACTGCGTAGGCTACCAAGTACGGCCCGATGTGTTCTTCGTAGCAAGCGGCGCCCGCAGCCGACTTGCTTCTTTCGTTCTCTCGAAGTTGACGTACAACCTCTTCACGGACGGCCTGGGTCATCGTCTCAATCAGCCCCGCGCGGTCCTTCGGTGGTTCGATGATCATGCGGTCTGTCCTTTGTTCGCGGGCAACCGGCGCACCATGAAGCGATCCCGGTCGAAACCAATCTTCCCGCGACGTTTGGCCTCTGCGATCTGACTGGCGTAGAATTGCGCCGGGATTCGAGTTCTGTTACGCGCGCCTTAGTACGTTCAACGTCCAGCAGCGCGCGTCGCAAACTCTCCTCTGTGTTCATGAGACATTGCTCATGCCACTCGATCGGGAAGTTCATCAGCTACACTCTCCTATTCGCAGGCGACCGGCGCCAGAACTCGGCAGCGATCGCCACTAGATCAATCCAATGCCGTACGACCCAGCGCGTTTCGTCGCCCATGTGGTGAAGCTCATGGTGATGGAACACACAGAGCGGGACCGTCCAATTATCGCCGGCCTTCTCGCTGCGAGCCTTGGCGTCGGGACAATGTAGCAGATGATGGACCTGCACGAGTCTGTGCGGGCAACCGGGCACAACACACCTGAGCGTTCTGATCCATGTCAGGTGCTTCGGCGACCGGATGCGGTTCGGAACGCCCAGCATTAGGCCGCTCTTGTCGATCTTCAGATGCGGGGCGACCTTGGGGATCATACGCCGAGGGCCATAAACTCGCGCTTGGTGCGTGCCGCATCGCGTAAGCGCTGCCTTTCCTCCGCAGGGAGTTTTCCGAGTTCCGCAGCAACGGCAGGATCAGCTTCCCATCGTTCAATGGCGCCGATGGTGTCCACCGTCGTGATCCACTGTTCGATGTCCCCGATCATGGACAACGCCATTTCATCGAGCTTAGTGGTTGGCACCGCGCGCTTATTGAAGAACCCGTCAGCATTGAGTTGTTCGACGCACTTATCCAGATCATCGCAGAAGTGCAGGACATGGCCGCGAACCTTCTCGATGTCCGCCGCTACTTCCGAGCGTTTCCATCGCTTTAGAAACGGCGGCATGTCCTCGTTGTAGGCGAAGTAGTCGTTGACCTCCATTTCCCCGATCCACATTTGCCCGAGGACTTGGACGCGGTGCTTGACATCCATTCCCTCCATGTGCAGCCGCACCATCTTAGGGGGGAACAGGCTCTTGATCTCGATCCCATGGGCGTTGTCGCCCTCCACCAAGGCGTCTGGCGAACATCCGACACGCTCATCGTCCGGCATGATGAACGACACCAAGAACGTGCGGGCATCCTCCAGCATTTCGTATTGCTGGACGGCCTTCGGTTCTTGTGACTTGCCCATTTCGATCCACTGCAAGCCATCTAGCGAGCGGCCGAATGACAGGTTGAGCAACCTCTCAGCCGCCAGCCGATACATCGCAGTCTTAGAGCCGTCTCCCTTGGAGTATTCCAGCTTGGCCGGGGTGCAAATCTCATGGAACATGCTGGCGGTCGGACGGCCAATATGGAGAGCGTTCCATGCCTCAGAGCGTTGCGCGCATTCTTGCGCGGTGATGATCTTCATGGGGCGCCCTCCCCGTCGTTGCCTGATCCTTTGGCCTTTTTCTTCTTCTCGGCCATGATCCTGAGAGTATTGGCGATCCGGGTGTAATCCTTGGTCTCGATCTCGTTGTATGACCGGACAGGCTCGCCGGTGGTGCTGGACGCCATGCGCTCTACAAAGGTGCCTTCGAAAACCCCGGCCTCTTTGCCCAGCGCGGCCAGCTCTTCGACTTGTTCCTCCGTTATGAAGCGGACGCCCCCCCGCACGCCGTCGTCGTCCTTCCCTTCAAAAACGATCTTGAAGAAATCAGCGACGAGATACCGTTTCGCGTACTCGATTGGTTGACCCCCGCGCCTGGACGGCATTCTTGCCACCGCTGGTATCGGCGGGAAGCGTGATGCCATTCTTTTCCCGGTGCCCGAACGCTCGGAAAGTGGCTTCCCACCGGATGCCATTTGCGTCGCAGCGTTCCTCGCTGAAAGTATAACTGAACCCCTCGGCCGCCGCGATCGGTGCCACCACAGTATCGAGGTCTTCCCACTTCCCAAGTCGGACCTTCCTTTGGCCGCCCCCGAGATCAACGATGCCGTTCTTGGGCACGCGCGGCATCGCTGCCTGCGCCCGGCCCAAAGCCTCATCGAATAAGCGTGCGGCCTGCCGCTCCTCCATACGTTCCTGCATTCCCAGCAGGGCTTGGAGCTTTGTCACATCGACGGCTCGGTCTTTGGCAAGCTGCACGATGGCGCCCAGCAACGCTCCAGGGCCTTCCGAGATAACCGCAGGCGGTTGCTCGGCTGTCGGCTCCGCGACGGCTGGGAGTGCCTCCACGGGCGCCACGAGGTCCATCGGCGCGGTCAGTGGATCGGCCCACTTGTCGGCTTCGATGGTCAGCAAGTCGGTCTGGTCGTTCATGCGCTATCTCCTGCCATCACAGAGTTATCTCCCGCCACCACAGAGGTGATTGGCCCAGGATCGCCCGTGACCGTCTCCGGTTTCTTCGGCCGCCCGCGCTTCTTCTGCTCGGCCTTGGCGATCAGATCGCGGACCTCCTCAAGCCGGGCGCCCGTCATCGCCGCAATGCGCTCGTTGTGCGACAGATCGGCGAGGAGGCGCGCTTCCCGCTCGCGGAGCATGGTCAGCCACTGGTCGGGTTGGGGTGTGTCGGTCATCGGTTCCTCACCAGAATTTCATGACGAAATGCGTGACGACCACGAGGAGGGGTACGGCGGATAGCCAAATGCAGAAGATAAAGATTGCACTAGCCACCTTCAGAATGTTGTTCGGTTTCACCACACCCCTCCTTTCCCAACGCCGTAGATCACCCACACCTCGCCGATGCCGAGCACCAACTCGACGGCGAGGATCGCCAGTACGACCGTGCTCCATGTTGGCCGATCCATCGCGTCGCAGAGCTTGGCCCATAGCCGACGCCAGCCGCGTTGTTGCTGGAAGATGCGGCGCACGTTGGCCACGTCGTCCGGGCGCGTGATGGTGTAGTGCAGCGGGGTCATTTGCCCCAAATCTCCCGCAACCGGCGCACGTGGCGCCGCGACATCCAAGCGGCGATTTTGAAGCCCACAAGGAACGCGATACCCGCCACGAATAGTAAGTCAGGAAGATCGTCATGAGTTGGTGGCCTGGATGGGATTCGATCGCAGGCACTCATGGTTGGGCTAACGCCTTCTTCTTTGCCAGCATCGGCGCTTTGATCTTGTTGGGCGTATTCGAGGTTGTGTCTCGGTACAGCGAGCGCGAGAGTGAACTGGCCACCAGTGAGCGTGAACACACAGACAAGGCATGTCCACAACCATGTGCCCGAAGTAAGTCTCGTCAACGTAAGCGGGGCTTTGATGGTGTAGTGCAGCGGGGTCATGGCCGTTTCCGCTCAGTTTGCACCCCGATTAGATTGGGGGCGCGAGGGGAAACGCGCAGAGCATTGTCGCCGCTGATATAAATTGCACTACCTATGACGAAAATCGTGATGCGCTCCACACCTTCGCCGAACTCGATGTGCGTATTCGGATCAAGTTCTTGCCGTTCCTCAGTCACGAGGTTGCACAAGGTTATTTTCATGTCCGCTCCTTCATCCGCGCGTCGTTCACCTGCTTAGCGATGTCATCGGCAATCCCGATCGCATGGGCCTCATCCCTGAACGGCCCGAGCTTCTGGTGATGCTGGTCGTGCCACACCTCGACGTATGCGACGTTGCCGCTTGACGGGATGACGGCGATGTGCGCCAGGCTGTCGATCCATGCGCCGTTGATTAGCATCCGAGGCCCTCCGCTTTCCGCTTCTCTGCGAGATCGGCAAGCCGCTCGACGGCAAACGCCACCGGAGAAGCTTTCCATGTCCACCCGGGCACGGAGCACATCCTCCAGTAACGTGCGCCCATCATCCATAAGACTGGCGGCGATGAAGAACGTTCCGTCACGCTCCATTACCGTCATGCCGTCTGGCAGTTCTTCGACGATCACGGGAGAGGTATCGAGGGCGCATCCCACTGATCGGCAGCGACGCATCAGGCGCTCAATGTGATGGTCGGCAGATGCTTCCGGAACAACGACTTTGGGCACGAAAGCCGCCGGTCGCAGCACTCTCCACGTCGCCAATGCGTGCGGCGCGATGGGTTGCTCGTCTTGTTCGACAAGCCTTCCCACGGCTGCTAGGAACGGCTCTTTGGGCGTCACGCCACAGTTCCGGTAATCGAACTCGTGTTCCAGACTGTCCCGCGTTGCCTTGAGTGCTTCCTCAAGGATCGTCACGTCCTCGCATTGCGTCAGCGCGCGCGACAAGAAGTATTCCGCCATGAATGGATGAGCCATGGTCCGATCTTCAGTCATTCCAATCCGGCCCAGCATGTTGTAAGTGAACGTGGCTGGACGCGGCAACCGCAAGATGCGGACGCCGCGATAGAACAAGGAGCTTGATGGGCGCCGATAGATGCCAACCTCACCGCACACAACATCTGGTTCGCCTTCAAGGAAGTAGAGATCGCGCTCCCGGTGAACTTCGCCAATCTCCGGACCATCCACTAGGATCACCGTGGTATCTCTGCGAGGATCGGACGCCTGATCGGAACGGGCGACCTCATAGACCTCGCCGCCTTCGTCGCGCGCATTACAGTATAGCTCGCGGTAGGCCATCCACGGTTCCCAAGTCTTGCCGAGTTCCGTCGTGAAGCCGACTGGCGTCTGTGCGCCGTCGTTAATACATACATCCACGAACTCGAAGTCCTTGCCGCGCACGTCGGCGCGGCGTGTCGAGAACCGGAAGGCATCAGTGCCGGACCAGACCGTAATGCGGTGATTGGTGCGCAGCAGGACGGCGACCGCATACTTAAAGCCAGTGCCGAAGAAGCCTATGGGATTGTCACCAATCTTGACGCTGACACCAAAGGTCGTCATCGCGACTGGATCAATCTCGCCTCTGTTCTCGAATACAATCACGCCCGCTCCTCCTTCTCCCATGTCTCCGCCAGATCGATCATCACGTGCAGTTGCCGCTGGAACTCGCGCGCCTTCTCCAATGAGAGATGCACGTCCAGCACCTTCCCGTCGTCCACTTCGATCACCACACATCCGGCGCAGGCCCATGTGCCTACGAGTGCCGGGCCGTTGATTCCCTTGACCTGCATGGTATCGCTCACATGAGGTTCGGTGGGGGCGCGAGGGTTGGCCCTATTTGACACAGGAGCGCCCTTTCACGGGGTCACACACAACAGCGCCCGATCGGCGTATCCATGATTTGAACGACCGCTCAGTGCAGCGTCCGGTGTCGGACGTGCTCTTTGCCCAATCAACAAGGATCGTGCCGAGAGGGTATTTGTCGTAGATACGAGATGCGCGACACATAATAACCTGTCGATCGGCTTCCCCGTTTGTCGGGCGCCATATCTGCCCGGTTTCAATCGTGCTCACGCTGCATTCCTCCGTTCCCGCGCCCGCTCCGCCATCCGATCCAATGACCGCTCGCGAGCCGACGCTTCCGCATCCGCGCCGCACGCGCTACAGTGTAGATACGCGCGTAGCTCAGGATAAGTCGTCGTCTCGCGTTCCACTCGGGCGCATGCAGCGCGAAACCGCAGCCAACGAGCGCCAAGCGGATCGGCAAAGCCGGGGATGGCATCGCCACGATCAGGCTGCATCCCAACGGCGAGGCCCTCCGCGATTATGGCGCGGTCTATGCTGGTCATGCTCAGCCGCTCGGCTTCGTCGATGTCGCGGAAGTACTTGTCACACCAGAGGGTCATTGCTTCACCGCTCCCAACTTGACAGCGATTTCGTTGATCTCATCGGCAGTCAGGTGCGCGGGTGCTGACCACGGAAGGGCGCTCTTTAGATTGCTCCACGCGATCGCCGCCGCGCGTTGCGCCGCTTCCTTCGCGCGGTATGCATCGCGATCTTCGGGGGACAAAAAAAGTTGTCCGTGACCTGGATCATCATGTGCGACTGTCATTGTGTCACGATTAAACTTGACCGTTCGCCAATAGTCGGACCCCGTTACATGAACGTACTTGGCCCAAGGCTTTTGACCTTGACCTCTTCAAGCATGTAGCGCTCACCACGGTCCCAATACAGGATCATGCCCTTGCGTAGTGTATCCACTGGAAGGTCGCTCGCCAGCCCCGTCCTCCGTTCAAGAATCCGCCGCACCCGAGCGGCATCGCGCCACTGCTGCGCGGCTATCTCCGGCATTGGGCATCGTGGATCACAACATCCACTCGCACACTCGGCGTCGGGCATCTGCTGGTCGCAGCGCGGACAGGTGACAGGCATGTAACCTATGCCGCCGCACTCGTCGCACTTAGCCTCGTAAACGCCGCGCGCATCCTCGGGGACTGGCCCCGGCGCCACGTATCCACACGGGAAATAAATGCTGCACGCGATTGTGCCGGAGCCATTGCAGCGCGGACAGGTTACCTGCGCTTCCGTGTCGGCTCCGGTGGCATCCACCGATTGAGCTGCGACAGCCCCCCAGCGCGAGGGGCGAGCGGTTTGGCGGCAGGGAGCGGGAGATGGGCAGACACGGCGAGCCTCCGTTGATGGAGGCATAGTTGCACGAATGCAAAACGGCTGCAATAGCAAATATGCGATTGACAAGACGCATTAATGCAAATAGGTTGGGCGGCATGGCCGATTTGCTGACCGCAGAACAGATCGAGGCTCGCGCTAAGGCGGCGGGCTTCTCCATCGCCGATGTCTGCAAAAAGGCGGACATTGCCCTTTCGACCTTCTACCGCTGGAAAGCTGGCAAGACCGAGCCGGGTATCGGCGTGTACCAGCGGCTGATCGAGGCCACTGGAGAACGTGCGGCGCCACGCGCTTCTGGCAGCAAAGCCGCCGCATGATCTGTCCGCACGGCTTCTCCAATGAATTGTGCGCCGCGCTTTGCTGCGAAGCACATGACCCATACGTCATCGCTGACGTGTCTGCCGCCGACAGTCTTCGGCAAAGCGACTTAGTGCCCTTCCTGAAACGCCAGCGGCGACGGCTCCAACCCCGGCGCTGCTGGCGTCTTTTCAGGTTCCGGTGCTCTGAAATAGCCGACATGACACGCCCGTTCGTTCTTCGCGCTGCGCTCCCCCGTGAGGATGATATCCACGCGGCGGTGGCGAACGCGCTGAACACGCTGCTGCTGCCTCCAGCCGAGTGGACGACGTTCCCGGCTGGCCACATTCAACTGCCGGGCCAAGCTGCTGCGAAGCTCGCTCGCCTCGGACTCAAGCGCAACTGGCCGGATATCCTGATCCTGCATGGCGTGATCCACGGCATCGAGTTGAAGCGCCACGGCGGTACGCTGTCCAAGACGCGACAGGTCCGAACCAAGAAGGGGCGGCTGAGAATCGTCGAAGGCCAGCGCGAGGTTTTCCCGAGACTGGAGGCGGCCGGGATGCGAATCGCGGTGTGCGAGACCGTGACGGCCGTGCTTGCGCAAGTGGCGTTGTGGGGAATCCCCCTGCGCCAGCACACGATTTAGTAGGGAGTCGTGGCGGGGCAAAAAAGATGGTTCCAATGTGGAAATGCCCTTGTCGCTCGGCGAAGAGGGAGCGTAGGTTGTCAGCTTCATAAGGCGACGGGCAGTCCCCAGCCAGGAACTGCCCGCCCGTCCGATCACGGCCTTTCATGGAGGCGCGTAATGTCAGTGGCCTATTTATCGTTTACCCCCCGCCATTGCAAGCCGCAGTGCAGCATGGTTGGCGCATATGTTACCTATCGTACCCAGAATTTCACGCGAGCCTACGCGCCGGGGCAGCGGTGGGTCGGCCGTGGAGAGGCGGGTACCGCCAATGCCTGAATGGACCGAAGATACGATCGAACGTCTACGCGCCCTGTGGCGCGATCCTAAGCTATCTTGCGCCACTATTGGTGGCAGATTGGGAGGATTCTCAAAGGCAGCTATCGCCGGGAAGGTCCACCGCCTCAACCTCCCTCCTCGGGCGTCGCCCATCTCACAAATTCCAGCGCCTCCCCGTAAGTCTGAGCAACCACATCGCCCGAAGACCGTACCAACTCTTGATGTGCCGCGAGACGGCTGGACGCAGGCGGCGGACGATCTACTGACACGACTCTGGCCGGACATCAGTTTGCGTGAGATTGGCGCCCAATTAGGATCAACGAAAGATGCGGTAAGAAGCCGTGGCGCGCGCATCGGCCTTCCGATGAAAGGGCCGGACCAGCCCGTCGCTCTTACCGCAGTCGATATTGCCAGACTACGTGTCGCCTCAGTCCGTCAGCCCATCAAGGCGCCTGTCCCCTTGGCTATCTATAAGGAGTCACCACGACGACAGGGTGACGGTTGCCAGTGGACCGACTCAGTGCGCCATCCGTGGGTATTCTGCGGGAAGCCAGTGTGTCTGCATCCGCGCCTTGGCATACCGACCGCGTGGTGCGCCACGCATTATCGGCGTGTGTACCAACATCGCGCGGAGGTGGTCGCAGCATGACCCCCGTTGCTGAGCATCTATCGGACATCAAATCCCGCATGCGCGAGATAGCGAAGTCGGAAGGCCGCCGGGACGAGGATGTCACCACTGCGGCCGATGGTGATCTCGACGTGCTGGCATCGGCGTACGACCTGTCACGCGCTGGTGGCGAGGCTGACGACCAACTCAGGGCGCGCGTGGTGGCTGCGGCAAGCAAGAGGGCGCGGTGGTGATGCGCGAGGAGATCATCGGCGACGCTCGATTGATCCTCTGGGGACTGCCGCGAGGTGTCTGTCGACGCTCTCGGGCGTGGATGCGGTGGTAACTGATCCGCCTTATGGGATAGGCGAGGAGGCGCGAAAAGTTTAGGGACCGCAAGGGTGGCGTGCCACCGGGTTCTTCCGAAAAAAGGATAGGACAAGGAAACACCGTTGCGGACAGCGTTCCGTGCAATTCTGCGATCCGCGCCGACACACATATGTGGGGTGGCAATGATTTCACCGACAAGTGCTACCCGTTAGTAGGGGGTGGCTGTATTGGGTAAGCATGGGTGGCGATTTCTCGGATGGGGAATTGGCATACACATCGATGGATATTCCACTCAGGTCATTCAGTCTGTGCAATAGGTGGCCGGCAAGGAACACCCGCGCAAAAGCCGGATGCGTTGCTTTGTTGGTATTCGGGTTCGTCCACAAATGCCGAAACCATCCTTGACCCATTCATGGGACGGCACAACCGGGGTGGCGTGCGCCAAACTCGGACGCGCGTTCATCGGCATCGAAATTGACCCCGGATACTTCGACATCGCATGCCGACGGATTGAGCAAGCCCAGGGCCAGAAAGACCTGTTCGTCCACGCGCCGGTCATCAATCCGCAGGACGAGCGCATAGCCGATATGTTCAGCGAGCCACTGGCGTGACCCCCTCCATCCCCGTGAGGCAGGAGCCGTCGATCCTCATGAGCGTTTCCATCATCGCGGCGGACTTCGATCGTGCCCGGCAGGAAATGCTGGCGGCGTTCCGCGAACTGGTCAAAGCCCATCCCCATACCGCGCAGTCTGAATTGCGGGCTACGCAAGAGGCCATGCGGCAACTGTTGGTGCTGGAAGGGGTGCAAATGCCTGATGGTGCGCCGTTCGGCATGTCCCTCCGCGCGCCACCCGCCAACGTACAGGCGGAAATGGGGTTGCTCGGCGCGCTTTTGCACAACAACAAGGCGCTGGATCGCTGCGGCAGTCTGCAACCGGAGGACTTCGCCGGCGATGGTCTCGGCGCAGTGTTCGCCGCCCTCCGGGAAGGTGTGCGCGGCGGCCGGGTGGTTGACGCCGTGTCGCTCAAGGGACGGTTCGATCAACCGCTGCTGGCCTCTCTGCTGGCTGCCACGGTGGCGACTGTTACCGCTGCCGAGTATGCACGGACCGTCCGAGAGGCAGCCCAGCATCGCGAGTTGATCGACCTGTGCGAGCAAGTGCGCGACGGCTGCTATGGTGGCACAGCGCCGCGGGAACTGACCGCGAGCTTAGCCGCTGCCTTTGATCGGATCGCTGCTGGCGATGTTGTCGAGCGTGCCGTGTCGCTGGATACCGCCATGGATGCCGCGATTGCAGCGATGGAGCGTGCGGCTGCTGGCGGCTCGGCAGGTATCTCCACCGGGTTCCGCGCGTTCGATGAGCGGCTCGGTGGACTGGAGCCGGGGCTTGTCTACGTGCTGGCTGGACGGCCGGCGATGGGCAAAAGTTCGATCGGCCATCAAATTGCGATCCATGCGGCCCGAGCTGGGCATGGTGTGCTGGAACTGTCGTTGGAAATGTCATCCACCCAGCTTGGCCGGCGCACACTGGCGACTGCCGCCGAAGTTCCGATCGCCGCCATGAAGCAGGGCCACGCCGCGCGCAACACCGGCTTTTCCAGACGCATTGTTACCGCCCGCCAGGAGCTTGCTGGGCTGCCTCTGACCATTGACGACGCAGCAGGCCAGACACCGGCACAGATCGCCGCCAAGGCCCGCGCAGCGCGTCGCAAGCATGGCCTGGGGTTGGTGATGATCGATCACCTCAACCTGATGAAGCCCGAGGACCAGGACGCCAAACATGGCGGCACATGGTCCACCGAGCGCGCCAGCGGAACCGTGTTGCAAATGGCCAAGGACTGCGAATGCCCGGTGCTGCTGCTGGCCCAACTCAATCGAGGCGTGGAAGGGCGCGAGGACAAGCGGCCGAACCTGTCCGATCTGCGGCAGGCCGGAGCGATTGAACAGGACGCCTACGCAGTCGGTTTTGTGTTCAGGGCCGAATACTACCTTGGGTCGGAACCGGATCGCAAAGGCGAGGAATCCGAGGAGAAGTACCGGCATCGTGTCGGCGAATGGCATCTCCACAAGGACAGGATCGCCGGCCAAGCGGAGGTGATCTGGGGAAAGGTCCGCGACGGTTCACCCGGCATCGACCGGCTAACTTTCGATGGACCCACGGCAACATTCGGGGAAGCGGTATGACGGAGGCCGTCGCGTGGGTGAAGTGGCGTTTCGACAAATGGCGTAATGACGAGGGGCTGCGCATGTGCAGCCTGAGCGCGCGGGGGTTATGGGCCGATCTGTTGGCGATTATGCACGGCTGCTCGCCATACGGTCACCTGATGGTTAACGGTCGCGTGCCGACGCCGAAGCAAATCGCATCGCTCGTTGGCATGACAACGGAGAAGGAAGTCACGGAGTGCTTGTCCGAGCTTCGGGATAATGGGGTATGCAGCATCGCCGATAACGGTGCGCTCTACTGCCGACGCATGGTCAGGGATAACGCTTCGCGCGAGCAGTCGAAAGAATACGGTTCAAGAGGGGGTAATCCAAATCTGACTAAACGGGATAACGGGGGGGTTAACCCTCCGGTTGTTGAGGCGGTTAACATAGAGAGAGAGAAAGAGAGAGAGAGAGAAACAGAGCCAGATGTTGGCGCCAAAAGGCGCAAACGAATTGCTGCGGACTGGTATCCAGATGCGTCCGGGATCGCGTTCGCCATTGAGCGGGATGTTGACCCGACGCATGAAGTGGCGAGGTTTCGTGACCACCATCTCGCCAAGGGGAGCCTCATGGCCAGTTGGACGGCTGCATGGCGAACATGGGTGCAGAACGCGGTCAAGTTCCGTGGCGAGAATCCTGCGAAGCTGAACGGTGCGAACGGCCACGACTTGCTCGTTGGTGGTGAATGGGGCGACAGGCGCATCGTGACCGACGAAGGGCGCCCCCTGGTCAACGGATCATACATCGACGTGGTTTCCGAAAAGCTGGCGGTTGCCGCTGGTCTCCAGGCCGTCCAACTCACCGATAAGACGATGATCCAATGGCTCCTCGACGGCTACGAGCCGGACCAAATACTGCCGGTCATCCGCCGCGTTGTGGAGCGATCGGATCAGGTGCCGAAGTCGTTGGCCTACTTCGACAAGGCGGTGCGCGAGGAGCGTCCGACGTGGAAGCCGGAAAGGACAGCCGCATGACCGCCGCAGTTCGTGAGCAGCGGAGGGCAGCATGACTACGCCGAGCCAGTCACAAACGATGTCATTTTCCGGCCACGTATGCACACTCTGCGGCAGCAAAAACAGGATGCACGAATGTCCGGACCCGCGTCAGTGGACTATCCACCGCAACCGTCGTGGACGGCCGCGCTGGTATCAGCGATGGCTCGAAGCCTGGTGGATCGTTCGGGGTACGTGGTCGCTGCATCGCGCGTGGCAAGACGGCTTAAATCATGGCTCGCAGTGGCAATTATGTAGTTTAATAAACAGGCGGCAGAATAGCCAATTTTACTTGACCAACGTTTGATTTATGATTAGCTGCCCGACCTCATGTGCTGCGAACCTTCACCTACGGTCGAAATTACGGACGAAATGGTGGATGCCGCTACGGAAACATTTTGGGAATCCGGTTTGACAGAATTCTGGTCGTCTTCCGATAGGGGCACAATCAGGAAAGTTCTGGCCAGCGCTTTTCGACTTCTACCATCTTCTCCCTATAGGCATTCAAAGAGCGACTGAGTTTTAGAAATGTCGCGGCGACACCATCAAGCGCCGCCCTATCTCCGCTTCCACACCGGGGCTGGCAGGCGGCTGGCGGCCTTCTGACGGCTCAGGAGCCACCTCTCCACAACTGGCGGGATGGCGGCTGTACCGAGCTTCCACCGCAGCGGGATATGGGGATCACAGGACAGCTCGCGGGCAAGCTGGCGGGGGGTCCAGCCGAGGGCTTTCAGGGCGGCGAGGAAGTCGGTGGGGATCATGGCTTGGCGGCAGGCGGCGGGATGTTTTCGAGCGTCCCGACCACCTCTCACCCCGCTAGCTTAACCCCCAGAACGGCGTCCGCGTGCGCGACAGCAGCACCAAGTTTGTCGGGTGGTGCCTTGATTTTCCACCCATCGGCATGACGGCGACTGCCGCCGCCGACCGGCGTCCACAGAGCGCCCAATTCGCGGGGGAATGATGTGACCCGTTCCTGTTCCGCTTTACTGTAGGTGCGCTGACTCCGTCTGAATATGGACATCAAAGGGGAATGCCATCGTGCAGACCCATGCGCGCCTCGACCTTGCGATACAGCTTGTTGGCCATAGGAACCTCCGTTTCAACGAGAGCCACCATACGCACGGTAAATGGACTTGTCAAGCACGGAAAATGGACATAATCGCATGGCGGTGTGGCGTATAATATGTTGTCATTCCAACCGACCGTGCTACCATGCTAACCGCCCGATGAGGATCGCAGGATGCCCGCCACTTGGGACGACGCTTTCGTTGATTTCACCGCAGAAGCGCGCGCGTCGCTGCCGACGGAATTCTGCCAACGCCACCTCGGCGGGTACGTGGGGCCGAATCCTTGACGCCCGACGAGAAGGCGCGTGTGGTCGCGGCCGTCGCGCGCGAGCGGTCCGCCACCGAGCCCAGATCCCGCACTATGAGACTTACCCGATGCTCCCGGGACGCGCCCAAGAGGTCACGTCGGAGATCGCGGACCAGCAGACGCGGATCACCGAACTGCTGGCGCTCAACGCCGAGCTGGAGCGGCAGCGGAACAACGCGGAGGCGGAAGCGATCGATCTGCCCGCAGGCTCGCCGACGCCGAAAGCAAGCTGAGCGCGCAGGCCACCGTGAAGATCGTCGGATCGTGGACGGCGCCTCGGGCGATTCCGATCACGGAAGGGCCGGCACCGATGCCGTCGGCCGCACTGAAGCACAGCGTATGAGGGGGATTTTCCTCGCGTTCTGGCGGCGTCTGTCCTGCTGGGGGAATTGCCCCTGTCGGCACTACGAGGACGCCAACGGCTGCGGCGGCCAGTGTATCCGCTGCGGGAAGATCGTCGGCTATGTGACGAACGCCGATCTCCGCGCGTACGCCGATAGAGAAATCGCGCGGCGCCTCGGATGACGCGTAATCCTCCTCCCGTGTGGCCTTGGGGTGGCCCACTTCCTGGGCCGCGTGAGGATAGCCCGCTGGGCTACCATCTTCGCGGCGAACTGCTGGATGGCACGATCGTGGAGGAGTTCATCCCGCTAGCCTTCGGCGCACCAATGGTTAGTCAGCGGTCATACAGGCGAGTGTGGCTAACACCGAACTTCGCCTTTGACGATGAAATATTCGACGCGGGTGGCCGAGCTATGATTAGCCCCCTAGTAATCCTCGCCCTGCTCCTCCTTAACGGCTGTGCTATCGGCCTACTAGCAAACGCAGCCGGAGCCACACATGAGAACAACCCAGCCCTCCACCCCGAGCAGATGGCCGTCACACGAGGGCAGTAGCCTATCGGCGCCAGTTCCCACGCCGGTCCCGACCATCCGCCTGGATAACGCATAGGCCCACATTGCGAACTGGCGTCTGCTCAATGATGGCAATCTCCCCGTCAAGATCATCCAGTAGCGCTTGGCCACTCGCCACCCGAGCCGCCACAGCGTTACGGACAAGCCGTACCGCCCATTGAGGCCAACGATCGCGCTTGCCCCACTTGATCACAGCAGCCCACGTCACTCGCTCACCAAGTACCTGTAACGACCCGCGCCGAAAACCCGGATATTGGTGATACCCCCACGGAAGAAGCCACACTAAACCCGCCTGCAAAGGGTGTTTCGTCACGCGGCCATACGAAGGCGGGACCAACGAACGCGGCCGACGAACGTAAGTGCCAAATGGCCGCGCGCCTCGCGTCGCCGCTGGGGCTTCTGCCGGCTGCTCTGTCGCTTCGCTCATGTCTGCTGTTTACCGCTGATGGCTGACTAGTCACCAGACACAAAACTCACAACGAGCGTTGACGCCTGAGACGCGGCAGTGTATTAGGCCGACCTATGAGCAAATACGTGGCTTACTACCGGGTATCTACCGACAAACAGGGGAAATCCGGTCTCGGTCTGGACGCACAGCGGGCAGCCGTCGCCGCCTACCTGGCCACCGTCCCGTGCCCACCCGATGGGACGCGGCGGTTGGCAAATCCAGAGCTAGCCGAGGAGGCCCGGGCAGCCACTGCTTCTCAGAAAGGCTCACCGCTCATCCGACCGCCTGCAACGCAGGCTCCAGAACGCTCGAGGTCGCGCAGGCGTCAACAGCCCCGCCCAGTTCGTACCTTCGCCGGTGAGCTACGCAAAGCACCCCCGCGAGCGCTGTGAGGCTCGCTCCCGATGGTCGTAACGACCGGCACCCCCTGGCTCGCAGACTGGTCATTTTCGACCGATCCTGCCGGTTCGCCTGCCGGCCCGTGTCCGCTTCGCCCTAAAGCGGACACGAGGCCGGGCCAACGCGGGTCCAGACGGAACCAGTGGGGGTCCACATCGATACGACCTTTGAGGATATTTTTGCTGTTGCGCAGTTCAAGTCAACCCAATCGTCGAGGCATTCCGACAACAACGTCGTCTGCTGGCGATCCGTCCCTTGAACGAAACCCTCGACCCAAACCGGACATTAGCCTTGTACTTTTGAGCAATATTGCTCTTGCTTTCAGGATAGATAGGCGGTTACGTACGAAGGAGGCTTGAGCGGCCCTTCGCTCAAGGAGAGCTGCCAAAAAGATGGCGTCGGACCAAGTCGCCCGCCCCCTTACCTATTGATGCGTCTGAGGCTCCGACACCCGCATTCGGGGCCCCACCAAAAAAGGAATTTGGAAGTAACCACTTGGACCGACCAGAGCTACCTTCACCTACGATTTCCCAGCGTTAGGCGACGTCTTCACAGGGAGCCCGATTAGTTTTGTCGCGGACGGGCCGTCACATCTGATCACACTTGCCATTTTAGACCCGGCCACGTTCTCCGTAACGAGTATCGCGCAAAATGAATTGCAAATCAGCTACTCCTACCCAACAGGCGCGTTTAATTTAACTAACTTTCGTTCAACGGCTTTACAATAACGGGTCCAGGTAGTCAATTCGCCAATCTTAGCCGCGTTCGTCGACCCGAGCAGCACGGTGACTGGCTTAATCAATTCAGCGATAAGCTTCGCACCTGACTCGGTCGCTGTGAACTTGGCTGGAGACCAATTTCCGGCAGGTTCAGTCGGTTTGATCGACGTCCAATTCTCTTCGCCTGTACCACTACCTTCTAGTTGGTCAATGATAATTCTCGGCTTCTGCAGCCTCTTCATCATGGTGCGTCACCGTCGTAACCGCGCCATGCACGCGTCCTGATCGGTTCGCGGATGCGGATGAGCCCCACCGGCGCTTCTGTTCATAAAGCCGAGATTCCTTATCGACAAAGGTGTTGATCGTCTGCTTGGCGTCCGTCAGCCTGGCGCGACCGAAATAATAGTCAAGCAAGTCGAGGCCGGGCTCGATCCTGCCGATGAATTTCTCCGACTATGCTGCGGTGCGTGAGGCAGTTGTTGGCCCTGTCTAGAAGCCGACCGCGGGCGGTCGCGGCCGCCTTCGGGGGCGTAGGCGACAGTCCGGCCCGCTGGCGGCGGGCGGTAACTTCAAGGGTTGAAGCGGGACTGAACCTCCGGCCCTCCGATGTCCGTCGTGGGCCCGTTTGCGACCTTCCCGAATGTCCGCGCAAGGTCGGCTATTTAGGGCGAAGCGGACATGGGCCGGCAGGCAGAACCGGCAGGTGCGGTCGAAAATGACCCGAAGCCGAACTCTGGCGGCAAGGCTGGTTGCAAAATGACTTCCCACGCCCCCTGACGGATATCCGCCGCGACGGGTATGCTGCATAGCAGACCGGGGGTGATGGGTTCCGATGCCATTGATCAATTGAAACGGCGCGAGTTCATCGCCCTGCTCGGAGGCGCGGCGGCGGCCGGTTGCGGCGCGTGCGCAGCAGGCGGCGATGCCGGTAGTCGGGGTCCTGGACAGCGCTTCGCGGATGACCCAATTGCTGCGGTCCAATTGCGAGCGTTCCCCAGGGCTTGGCCGAAATCGGTTACACCGAGGGCCAGAACGTCCTCATCGAATATCGCTGGGCAGAGAACAAATATGATCGCCTTGCGGCACTGGCGGCCGACCTGGTCCGCCGTCAGGTGGCTGTGATCGTCCGCAGCGGCGGCGCGACCTCGGCGCTCGCGGCAAAGGCGGCGACCACAACGATTCCAATCGTCTTCAGCACCGGCGGCGACCCGGTAAAACTTGGTCTCGTCTCCAGCCTCAACCGGCCGGGCGGCAACCTGACGGGTGCGAGCAACCTCGGCAATGTGCTGGTAAGGAAGCAGTTGCAGTTGCTGCAGGAGCTGATGCCATCAGCGGATGCGATTGCCTTTCTCGTGAACCCCAACAATCCGGACGGCCGAGTCCGATGCGACAGACGTGCAGGCGGCTGCTCGCCTGCTGGGGCTAACAAGTCGATGTTCTCAAAGCCAGTACCCCAGGCGGCATCGACACGGCCTTCGGCACACTGCCCAACAGCGGGCCGGTGCGGTGCTCGTCGCGCGCGACCCGTTCTTTAATGGCAGCGTTAATCAGATTGCCGCGCTGGCGCTCCGCCACGGAGTGCCCACGATTTACTCGGCTCGCGAGTTCGCGGCGGCTGGCGGCCTGATGAGCTATGGACCAACTATCGATGGTGTTTCGCCAATGGGCGTTTATACCGGTCGAATTCTCAAGGGCGAGAAGCCCGCCGACCTGCCCGTCGTGCAGCCGACCAAATTTGAGTTCGTGATCAATCTGAAGACCGCGAAAGGCGCTCGGCCTTACCTTTCCGCCGGCGCTGCTCGCCATCGCCGACGAGGTGATCGAATAAACGGCTGTGTGCTGCGGCGCGGGAGGCCGGTTTCGGCCGAACTCGAAAGCACAGGCCGCCGGCCAGCGCGTCCGCCTATCGAGGTGAACC
>CAVTFL010000044.1:0-224747 GCA_963733925.1 uncultured Alphaproteobacteria bacterium
CCCTCACCCGGCACCAATTAGATCAAAGAGATAGGGCATATTCATAGTTGCCGCCTCCTCGCGTTGCAACGCCAGGTCATTGTGGCGTCGACGCGAAGGGTTCGGCCATCGGCCGAGCGCCTCAATTGGGCCGATCAATCTGGTCGTGGATGGGCGCGCCGGCTGCCTCCATTGCCTCCCGAACACCGGCCACTTTATGGACCCTCAAGCTCCCCATGATGACGACATTGCCCGTAGGCCAGAAGCAGCTCTCCGTTGATCGCACCGTCAATGGCAAGCGGCGCGGTCGAGCTGGTGCAACGCAGCAGTCTCATCAGTTTCGCGCTCGATCGCGACGGAACTGACGAGACTGCTGCGAACGATTGTCAAGGCAGCGTCGGGCCGCACCTAGATTGGCCGCCACAACCTAGGTTCGCGGACCGGCAGGACGCGCAGCCCAGCTAACGCCGCCAGACTTGGAAGTTGCCACCCGCCCGATTGGACGGTTACACGGTTGGGCGGCCATCGGCCGGTGTGGACACCAAGCTTCCCAGGCCTGGACCGCCCGGTACCGAAGGCCTCGGGATTAGGGTCACCTATCCTGGAGCACCGCCCGGGGGACTTGGCCAGACGGGATAGGTGCCGGCCGCCCGGTCGGGTAAGGCTTTCAGATGGGGCTCAAGTTTGGAAATTCGATCCCCGCAAGAAGTGAAAGTCTCCCGCTTTCGGGGCAAAGCCTTTGGATTTCCGCTGCAACAGGGCGGTGAAGTCATTTCGTTCACCCGAGGTTCGGGTTCCTGTACGCATCCAGTTCGCGAGCGTGGCGATGGCAATTAGACCAAACCAAATGCCAAGCGATTTCAGCCAGTTCACGATATCTTCGAGGTAGGAGATTTCGATGTTAGCCGACCAGCGCTCAAAGATCAGCCTCGTGCGCACTACCTTTGCCTGAACAACTCGCACCGGCACGGCAAGGCGAAAACCTCTCGTCCGCAAAAGCTCCTTGGCGGTTCTAGGGCCGTCGTAGATTAAGGATGCGTGCTTCTCCACGATTACACCTGCCTCGGCACGTTTGCCGGACTTGGACTTGCGCGCGCCCTCGACCACAGCAGCTTCCACCAGCCGTGCCGGTAAAACTGGCCCGTTGTGGTCCATGTAGAGGCCGGCAACAAATTCGATGCGAGCCATTTCCTGATGGTCGGCTTCGGTCTTTTTTTCGCTTGCCCGCCACCTCTTTGAGCATTTTGGAGTATTTGTTGAGCGAGTCGGCGCTTTGTCCGTTGTGCATAACCAGTGGCGTGGTACCAACAATCGTTAGTGACAGCTGCCTGTACATAGCCCCTCCTTGCGGCTCCCCCGCTTACCAAAGTGAAGCGCGTGGCGGCGCGCGCCCCGCACGAGCAGTGACCGCGGCCATTTCGTTAGCGTCGACCAGCTGCCGCGCCGCCGGCTTTGATGGGTGAGTTTCCGGTACCTCCAGGATAACCGCTTGATCGGTCGCTTGGCATATCGAATGTTTCGACGTACGGTCGTGGTCGCGTCGTGGCAATCGACACACAATGTTACCAGATCATCGTCGTCCACTCCGGTCAGCACGCATCGCCCACATGGCCCAAGCGCGCCGTAGACCCGATGATGAACCTCCACGCGAACCTCTTCTTCGTCCCGGTTGCATAAGCGACATCGGCCTCCGTCACGTTTGCGGATGCCGGTCGCTCGCATTCTCCATCCTTCGCAGAGGTAGTCCGCTGTACTTCCGTTGCATGCCATGCGCCCCATACTCCAACGCATTGTTTGCCCTTCTACATCGAAAATCACTTACAAATATAGCAGCTGTTTTCTGAGATATGCCCGATCATATTATTGAAAAATACTGCAGTAGTATTTAGAATTTCTGATATGAATTCATCGTACATTATATATATCTTTGTATGCAACAGTATTACAGCCTTCACCCCTCCCGCGCCCGAGGAACTCAGCCGGATATCGAGTTGATTAAGAGCTCGGCGGCGACGTGATAGGCGAGCCGGTTCCACGCTCGGTCAGGACGGAACTGGCGAGACTACTGCGAGAGCTTGTTCAGCCAGTGTCGCACCGCACCTAGATTCGCCGGCACAACACGGGTTTGCCGGCCTGCGGGACACGCCGCTCGGCCACCGCCGCCAGACGGGGAAGTTGCCACCCGCCTTGTTTCGCGCTCACATGGTCGAGACCGCATCGGTCGGTGTGAACACCAACCTTCCTAGGTCTGGACCGCCCCTTAACGAAGCGGGCGCGAGCGCAAGGACGCCCAGCCCGGGCCACCGGCGGGGGGACTTGGCCAGACGGGGTAGGTGAGACCCGCCCGGTCAGGTAATGCCCTCGGAGGGGTTCAATATTGTGGTTTCGATCTGGTCGTCGCGTGACCTTGTCCAGCGTCGGCGCGTCGATCGCTCGCACTCGACGGGGAAGGTCGGGCGTTTAAGTCGTGTCGCTTTTTCGCGTCGCCACCCTCTGGAGGGGACCCGACCTAGTGTGCGCTTGGCTCGTTGCCGCGCGCCGAACCTTGTCAAAATGGAACAAACATCCGGTCGTCACATCCGCTGTTCGACGGTCGACCCCATCAGCCGGTGTGGACACCAAGCTTCCCAGGCCTGGACCGCCCGTACCGAAGACCTGGGAAATCAGTCTCTTAAGGCTGACCCGGAATGCATCCCGAACGGTCTTCCGGGTCATTTCAATGCATTGGCCCGAGGCTGCTTGGTTCGCTCTCGCCGGCCAAAAAATGTTGCGTGATTTCAGTCGCTTCCATTCTCTCGTGTTTGCGAAGACAACGAGGAGTCATCTCATGGCCTGGACTGAAATCACGCGCCCCAAGTATCAGCGCGACGAGTTGGGCTATGCAAGCGATACCACCGATGAAGAGTGGGCATTGATCGAGCCGCATATCCCGCCGCGGGGGGGGCGTCGGTCGTGTCCCACCAAGTGGTGTAGGAGCTGTGGGTAAGTAGCCCGTCTCCGCGACCGTCGAGGGTCACAGGCGGAGGCGGGCTACTTATCCACGGCAGTGGTCATCACCGGTCTTCGGTAAGGTTTGGTTGCGAACTTCAACGCGAACCAAAGGACCCGACGATGACCATGGAGACCATGAACCTTCAAGAGCTTCTGGAGAAGACCACCGACGCCGACTTCCTGCGCGAGATGATCGGCTACACTGCGCAACGTCTTATGGATGTGGAGGTCGAGGCCCTGACCGGTGCTGCTCCTGGCGTGCGTGGCCCGAGCCGGCTCAATCAGCGCAACGGCTACCGCGACCGCAGCTGGGAGACCCGGGCGGGCACGGTCGAGTTGCGGATCCCGAAGCTGCGCAAGGGCAGCTACTTCCCGGGCTTCCTCGAACCCCGCCGGACGGCGGAGAAGGCCCTGACCGCGGTCATCCAGGAGGCGTATATTCAGGGCGTCTCCACCCGCTCGGTCGATCTCCTGGTGCAGGCTATGGGGATGAGCGGCATCTCCAAAAGTCAGGTGTCACGGCTGTGCGGCGAGATCGATGGCAAGGTCGAGACCTTCCTGACCCGTCCGCTAGAAGGCGACTGGCCCTATGTCTGGCTGGATGCCACCTATGTAAAGGTGCGCGAGGCCGGCCGCATCGTCGCCAAGGCTGTCACCATCGCGGTCGGCGTCAACAGCGATGGCAGGCGGGAAGTGCTCGGCATGGACATCGGCTGCTCCGAGGCCGAAACCTTCTGGCTCGACTTCCTGCGCAAACTGACCCGCCGTGGCCTGCGCGGCGTGAAACTGGTGATTTCGGATGCCCATGAGGGGCTGAAGGCGGCGATTACCCGGGTGCTGAACGCCACATGGCAACGCTGCCGAATGCATACGATGCGAAACCTGCTGGCGCATGCCGGAAAGCAGGGACGTGGCGTGGCCGCAGCCTTCGTCGCCACCGCCTTCGCCCAAGACGATGCCGCGGCGGCCAAGGCACAATGGCGCCGGGTGGCGGACCAGTTGCGCCCCAAACTGCCGAAGCTCGCCGCCTTCATGGATGAGGCGGAAGCCGATGTCCTGGCGTATATGGACTTCCCGGCCGCACACCGGACCAAGCTCCACTCAACCAACCCGCTCGAACGGCTGAACGGAGAGGTCAAGCGCCGCACCGACGTGATCGGCATCTTCCCCAACGAAGAGGCGGTCGTCCGCCTGGTCGGTGCCATCCTGCTCGAGCAGAACGACGAGTGGTCGGTGCAGAGGGGACGCTACATGACACTTGAAACCATCGCGCCGCTGAGTAATGATCCCACCATCAGCCTGCCCGCCGCGGCAGTCTGAAACGCCCGGCCAAGCCGCCACAGACGTGATGGAGCCACACCTCTTACACCACGACCGGGGACACGATCGCGGCGTCCTGCGGGCGGACGCGCGAGACCAGCATGCCCGAGGTGGTCAAGGCTATCTTCTACATTGCCCAGACCGGCTGCCAGTGGCGCCTGCTGCCCAAAAATCTCCCACCGCACACGGTGCAGCGGTATTTCTACGCCTGGCGAGACAGCAGCGTTTGGCAGACCATCAACCACGTGCTGCTGATGGAGGTGCGCGAAGCCGCCGGCCGCAAGGCAAGTCCGACCGCCGGGGTGATCGACAGCCAGTCGGTCAAGACCACCGCGTCCGGTGGTCCGCGCGGTTATGCGGCCGAAAAGATGATCAAGGGCCGCAAGCGCCATATCCTGACCGACACCATCGGCCTGCCGGTGGGGATGATCGTCCATCCGGCGAACGTGCAGGACCGCGACGGCGCCCCGGACCTGCTGGCAAGTGTGAGCAACTTGTATCCCTGGCTGCGTCATGTCTTCGCCGACGGAGGCTATGCCGGCGACAAGCTGAAGGGGGCGCTCGAAGGCCTCGGCAACTGGACCATCGAGATCGTCAAGCGCTCCGACGCGGCCAAGGGCTTCATTCTGCTGCCGCGCCGTTGGGTGGTAGAGCGCACCATTGCCTGGCTCAACCGCAATCGCCGCCTGGCAAAGGATGTAGAGGCAACCATCGTTTGAGGCACCTGAGATGGCACAATCTCCCTTGGTTCCCACTGCCATCGTGTTGCAACAGCAATTCGAGTCAAATTCTTAAGTGTTTTCCAAGCATCGAGAAGTTCCGCAGGGGCGGACAAATAGTTGGTGCGCGACCAGTCCTGACTGACCAGTGCCGCCGACAATCCCATCGCGGCGGCGATATTGCGCACCAGCGCGTGCTCGAAGTCGGCGAACGTCACTGGACGGGCGGGTGTGGCTGACCGTCTTGATATACTCGCCGGCTGCCAATGTCGGCAGGCGCACGCCGCCCAGCGCGATCCACCGCGCGCCGTGGAACTCAGGCCGCCGCAAGTCGTAGGGGCTGACGACGAAGCTGCTATAGATCGTCCGCAGGATAGCCTGTTGCAGTTCGGCACTGTCGTATCTCGTCAGCATCTTAAACCCCGCGAGGATCGGGGGCAGGACGGCCCGGCCGCGATGCTGCGAGGCGCGTGCCGGTCGAAGTCACGCGCAACGATCGGCCAGCCCACGAGATCTCGCGTTCGATACGGTCCCACTGCATTGATTCTGCCGCACCATCCGCGCCATATCAGTCCCACGGGTAGGTGCGCCGAATGTGATACGCGAGCGGACAACCGAGCGGGTCGATTTCGATGCCGCCACGCAAATGCGTGGTGTCAGGCTGTTGGGCAGGGTTCGACAGTCGATCCAGATCGATGATCTGCAACGTCATTGCGTCGCGTTCCCCAAACGTACCGACCGGTTCCGGCATGTAGAGCAACACCCCGAGCGCATCGCCGTCGATGACCTTGTGGCGCAGGGCGAGATATAATAGAACATTCGCGTCATGGTCTGCATCCGCGACGCATCGCAGTGATGAGCCGGATCATCGGCGAACATGCGCCAGCCGGCATCGACCACGGCCGCGAACTCCGCCGCCCATGTCGCATCGAACTTCGGCAATACTGCCCGCAACGCCATGTAGTCGGGTTTGCTGGCCAGCAGGAACTGGGCGCCGACGGTGTTGTCGAGGATACGGTTGACCGCGCCGGTTCCCCAACCGTGGTTACCGATGAGATCGCGGACCCGCACGACCATGCGGTCACCGTCGCGGTTGATCTCGTAATCGGGAGACCAACGGCCACCAACCACCCATTTCCTGCGACGTGATATCGGCAGCATCGTAAGAGTCTGTCCGAGAAGTATCATTTGGAATTGCTCAGCTTTCGCAGCATCAGCCTGATTGACGCAAGCTGGATGAATGCGAGATCGTTACGGTTGAGATTCTCGAAGTCTTTGGCCAGCCGTCGGCAGCGGTTCAGCCAGGCAAACGTCCGCTCCACGACCCAGCGTCGCGGCAGGACCTTGAACCCTTTGACGCTGTCGGATCTCTTGACGATTTCGACCGAGAGCCGCGGCAACTCCTTCGCCAATGCGTTGCGGAACTGTGGCCCCTGATAGCCGCCGTCGGCGAAGAGCTTCTCCAGAAATGGGTAAAGTCCGAACATGCTGGCCAGCACCAAGATCCCGCCATCGCGATCCTGGATGTCGGCCCTATGCACAACCGCGTGCATCAGAAGGCCCAGGGTATCGACCAGGATATGGCGCTTCTTTACCTTTGATTTTCTTGCCCGCATCATAGCCGCTGGGGTCAATGCAGGCCCCCCTTTTTCAGCGCTCTTTACGCTCTGACTGTCGATCACGCAGGCGGTCGGACTGGCTTCTCGGTCCGCTTGCTCGCGACATTCCTGATAGAGCGCATGATGGACCTTCTCCAACGTGCCGTCGTAAATCCAGCACTGGAGATAGCCATGCAGGGTATTGCGCAGCGGCAGATCCTTGGGCACATAGCGCCATTGGCAGCCGGTGCTCAGCACCATACATCACGCCGTTCAGCACCTCGCGGACGTCGACGTCCCGCCGCCGCCCGCCACGTTTGGCGGGCGGGATCAGCCGCTCTATCCAGGACCACTCCTCGTCAGTCAGGTCGAAGATGGATGAGTTTGTCATCGTCAATGGCATACAGCGTGGCGTCAGGTTGAGGCCTCCTCACGGAGGGATTGGCGGCGGCTTTGCGAAAGCAAGGGTGAGGAGCAGGTCATCCAGGATGGGAAAATCAGGTAGATCGTAATCGCCGCAGCTTGTTGAAGAAATTATAGCGTGGCGAGTTTATCGCGCGCGCGCGAGAGTTCGTTGCGATGTCGCAGACAGTGTGGAATGAACGAGCAGGTCAGGCTCACAGAATGGCTGCGAGATTGTGCTTCCGTGCCGAAGCAGTGCTCAAGGTTGTAGCCTTGTTCCAGGACGTTGAACGTCTCATCGATCTATCTGGCCGGGCAGGCGGCAGTCGAGACAGTCGGCAGCAACGCAGAGGTGAGAAGCTGGCGGTAGGTCGTCCGGCGCGCGGAGACGACTCGAAAGTGACGTCAGTGCGCGAGGGCGCGCAGGGCACGTAGCAGCAGCGGTAGCGAGGACGAAGCGCGCGCGCGGACGTCGCCGACAGGCAGCGAACGGTGAGAAAGGACAGCGGAGCGACGAGGCGCAGACGAAGATGAAAGCCGGGCGCAGACGCGACAGAGCGGCGGCGAGAGAACAGACGCGCGAGAGAGACGGCCGAGGCGCGTAGCGCGGCGGGGGCAGCAGCGCGGCGCAGCCGCAAGCCCGCGCGCGCGGGACGAGAACGGCCAGCGGGAGACCAGCCGGGGCACCAGCGGGCCGCAGCAGGCAGGAAAGACGCGGGGGGCAAGCAGGCGGCAAGGACCGGAGCAAGAACCCGGCGCGAGCGCGACAGCCGCGGGAGGCGGGGAACAGCGCAGGCGCACGACGCGAAGCGAGCAACAGCAGCGAAACCGGACGCAACAGCACGGCGAGGCGGACGAGCAGGAAAGAGCGCAGGGGAAGCGAGCGAACAGACGGCGCAGGGAGCGGCAGCCGCCGAACGCGCTGAGGCAGGAACGACGGGCCGCAGAAAAACACCGAGAAGGCGCACCGAGTCGCCAGCAAAGGTCGTACAGCCACGCCGCTGCCGGAAACCGGTCCAAGCAGCTCGCAGCGACCAAGCAGGGAATCGAGCAGACACGCAGACAAATCGCATCGAGGGTTCTTGCAAATTATTTTGGTGGGAAAGTTAAACTGTTGTAGAATAGGTTGGGAAGAAAAGGAGCACTCGGGTAACGCAGCTTGTCCCGATTATATCGTTGCCGGTTCTCGGTCGTCCACATAACGCCCTCGCAAATCGATCCCGGGCGAGAATCGCAGAAGATTCAATGAGTTCAAGTCCTCTCGCTAACCGACTCTAATACTCGAAAAGTTTTGGTACGGACACGTAGGCGAAGGCTGGCCAGCCGAGCCCTTCCGTGGCGGGATCACCATACATCGCGCGCATGCGAATCCGCCGGACCGCGGCTGACGGCACGGGCCGGTCGGACGAGTCGAGGATGGCCGTCATCGCACAAAGCGGACGCTGATGGCGCGACGCCCGCGTGACAGACCGAGGGTTTGCTGGAGCTGCTGTATCCACATCGGTAGTTGCGGGCGTTGGCGCGATTGTAGGCGCCGGCTTTGTGGCCGCCGTCGCCGGCGCCGAAGCTCACCTGCGCCGAACCGCCGCCGGTCATGACTGCGCATAGGCCGTCTGCGCATCGCAGCCATTGTTGCATCGTGGCGGGGTCAACTCCGATCAGCGCCATGGGCGTGGTGGTCGCGGACATTGCGGGCTAACTATGTCGTTTCTGCGTTATGCGAGCCGCGCACCAAGCGACCGCGACGGATTTGCCGGTGGCGGCGGGAAGGGTGCCGCCGGCGCGAGCGAGCTTTGCAGACATGGCCGGATGCGCCGCCGCTTCAGTCTCCGTCCGCGCCTAGTTATCTGGTGCCTCGATAGGCCGATCAGTGAATTGATGTCCCACATCGCCGCCCATGTCGGCGGGCGCCTCCAGTCGATCCGTGCGCGACCGTGTAGATGGGCGATAACGTGTGCGCCGACCAGCAGGTCGGTTGCGTCGTCCGCACGCCCTGATGCGGCTTTTTCCATTTGCCGCGCGGGCTGCGCTTCTCCGCCACAAGCTGTTCAAACAACAGATGCGGCGCCTGCGGTCGCCATTCGTCGGCTTTCGCACCGAAGTTGCCACGCAAGGCGTCCGGGAAATATGCCAAGCGCCCGGCTCCATCGTGGCAAGCTGGCCGGCGAGATCGTCCTTGAACGCATCCGCCGCGAACCTGTGCCAGCGGCACCTAGCCGCCGGCGCTCGCCTTGCGATCCTTGCGCGCCGTGTCGGGATAGACCCCCAAAAGATGATGTGCACCGGCGTGGCCTTGGCCCTTCATCGGAAGCACCGACCATGCATCGCGACCGTTCAATCGTCCGTAGCGGTGCACCTGGTTGGCCGTCCGCAGCCGCCGCCAAATGGCATGGGCGTGCATTGTCACGCCTGGTTCGCCGCCGAAATCATAGCCGATGCCGTTGATCGCCATACCGCGCCGAGAACCATCGGCAAGCGCGATCCCGCGAGCGATCAGGTCGCCGAACAACCGACCTCAGCACAGCGCATCTGTTGCCGGCGATGCATTGACCCGCGTGGCATCCACGATCAACGGCTCGCCGCTTTCGCGCTGCGCCTTGACCAATGCCGCGGCGAGGCCCGCCGATGCCGCGGAACAGAAACGGCAACATGATGCCGGTGATCCAGAAGCCGGTCGCCTGGCGCGGGGCGAGTTCGCCGCTGAGCGTGCCATCCTCGGCGATGTCCTGGCCGATACCGAGCCAGCGACCGCAAATTCATGAACCTGCGCTGCCAGCGCGGCGTCTGCCGGGTAGTGCAACACCATCTGGCGCGACGCGGTCGGGTTCGCCGAGGACCATGCGCCGCACGGGGCGATCCGACTCGGCATAGATCGCCATGATACCGTGCGACCAATCCCGCGCCGGTTTCAACCGGTCCCACGGTCCGGATGCGAGATCGCGAGCAGCACCGAATCAGTGCCGAAGGTCTGCCGCCGCACGGCAAGCAGTGCCGTCGGATCGCCTAGCGATCCCGGGTAGGCGTCCAGCTCGTCGGCGACGATGCGCCGGCGCCGATTTGGAGATCATGTTGCCGTGAATCGCGGGCAGGAACTGCACCGACATGCCGCCGAAGCGCTTGAAGTGCAGCGTATCGTCGCCGGATCCGACCAGCCTGGTCGCCGCGATCGAAGTCGCCGCGAAATTGGCCGAGCGCCGCTCGGCATAGGGCATCCTCAGACCTCGGCCGAGGTCGTTGCATCCAAACCGGGCGTCATTGCAGCGGGCGCGGGGGATGTGCCAATCTGATCCGGTCGCCGCCTCAAATGCGCTGGTTGACTGGCAGGCGGCGAAGCCGTGGCGAAAGGAGGGCCTCGTGAGGTCATTGAACCAGGAATTGGTCAACCGATACCACGAGCAAGGCTTTTTGTTTCCTTTTCGGGCCTTTTCCTCCCAGGCCGCTGCGTCGTATCGCGCAGATGTCGAGCGCACCTGCAGTGACACAGCCAATCCCGCTGCCGCGATTTCCGGAACCGTGTCGTATCGTGTGAAACCATATCTGCTGTTCACGTGGGCCGCGGCCATGGTGCGCGAACCGGCCATCCTCGATGCGGTTGAGGACCTGATCGGGCCGGATATCATGGTCTTTCACACTACGATGTGGTGGAAAACCAAAGGCTCCCCCAATCGCGTCCCATGGCACCAGGATGGCACCTATTTCGGCCTGACGCCCTACGAGCATGTTACCGCCTGGGTCGCGCTCAGTCCTAGCAACACACAGACAGGCTGCGTCCGCATCGTGCGCGGATCACACCATGCCGGACAGATCCCGCATTCGGATCATCGCGACCCGACCTTGATGCTGTCGCGTGGCCAGACGGTAACCGCCGACGTCGATCGCTCGCGTGCCGTACCCATCGTGTTGTCGGCGGGCGAGTTCTCGCTGCATCACACGATGGCCATCCACGCATCCGACCCGAACACTGGCCACGACGACCGGATCGGCATCGGCATCAGCTACGTCCCCACACGCGTACGCCACGTCGGCCCAACGCGGCTGTCAGCCACCTTGGTCCGCGGCCGCGACACCTACGGTCATTTCGATCTCGAGCCACACCCGGTCGCGGACCTCGATCCAGCCGCCATCGCCGCGCACCAGGACAGCGATGCACGGTTCTGGATCGCCAGCAAATCGATCCCGGAGATGGCCGGAATTCATTGACCGTCGTAGCCCGGTGTTCAGCGCCGCGGGGCCTCGGCCTTCCGTCAGGTTTATGGTGCGACCTGAACGTTCGCCCCCATCGGCTGCCGTCCGTTACGCCGCTTTACTGACGTCCCAGAACAAGGGCATCCCCTTCAGCACCCCACTGATCGCCTTGGAGTGCGCGGTCGGCTGAAAATATTCACCCAGCGGCAGGTAAGGCACGCTCTCAAAGGCCTCGGCCTGAATTTCCTCGCCGATCTTCTTCTGTGCCGCGACGTCAGAGGCCGCGAACCAGGCGGCGCGCAATTCCTCCAGCTTCGGCTCCGTCGGCCAGCCGAACCAGCCATTCGTGCCGTTGCCGCGCAATCCCAGGTGGCCGGCTGGCGTGTATTGATCCACGCCTCCGAAAGCCGTGAAGAACACGCTCCATCCGCCCTGGTCGGGCGGCTTCCGGCTGGCGCGCCGCTGCACGACGGAACCCCAGTCGGTGACTTGCAGATCGACGTTCATGCCCGCCTTCTGCAGCATGTCGGCACCGACCTGTCCCATCGCGTTCAGCACCGGAAAGTCCGAGGCCACCATCACGACAATCTTCTCACCCTTATACCCGGCCGCAATGAGGTCTTTCTTCACCTTTTCTAGGTCACGCGGCCCCTCAAGAACTTTCATGCCGACATCGCTGGCGAGCGGTGAGCCGGGCGGAAAGTAGCCCACTTTGTCACGCCACATCGACGGGTCGGTGCCTGCAACGGCCGTCATGAAATCTACCTGGTCCACCGCCCCGAGCAGGGCGCGGCGGATTGCCGCGTTGTCGAACGGCGGAAACAACTGATTGAACCGGAGCATCGACGGAGATCCTGTGGGGTCCAGCATCTCCAGCACAATATTGCTGGTCCTGCGCAGCAGCGGCAGCAGGTCAAACGTCGGCTGCTCCCACCAATCCGCCTCACCATTTTGCAGTGCCCCCATTGCGGTGGCGGCATCGGGGATAACGTTCCACTCCACACGATCGAAATGCGCTACTTTCGGACCCGACGTCCACACCGGTGTGCCGCTGCCCCGCGGCACATAGCCCTCGAAGCGCTCGTAAACTACGCGCGCACCCGGTACCCGCTCATCCGCCCTGAAGCGAAACGGTCCGCTGCCGACCATTTCGGTCACCTGCGTGAATGGGTCCGTCTTGGCCAGTCGCTCCGGCATCATTGGGCAGATGACGACACTGACCTTGCCGAGTGCCGTCGCCAGCAGCGGGAAGGGCTGCTTCAGGCGGAACCGGATGGTCTTGTCGTCGGTCGCCGACAACTCATCCGTCACCGCGATCAACGCCTGACCGAACGCGTCACGCTTGCTCCAGCGCTGGATCGAAGCGACACAGTCACGTCCCAAAACCGCCGTGCCGTCATGCCATTTCAGCCCGTCGCGCAGTGTCAGGTTCCATTCCTTGCCGTCGGCGCTGGTCGTTGCTCCCTCCACCATCTGCGGCTGAGGCTGGAAGCTGGCGTCCGTGCCGTACAGCGTGTCGAACACCATCATCCCATGGTGGCGGGTCACATAAGCCGTGGTCCAGATTGGATCGAGCACCGCCAGATCCGCCTGCGGAATAAATTTTAGGACGCGTGCCTCAGCCGCCCGGACGATCGCGGGTCGCGCCAGGCCCATCGTGAGAGCTGCGGTTCCGGCGCGCAGAAGAATTCTTCGCTTCACATTCGACTCCGTCAGACGTGTCATATCAAACTGCCAGATGAGCAAGAACCGTACCGGCCGGGCCATGACCGCCGTGTGGGGAAACGTTACGGCAAGCTGCCGACAGCTCGCCACATGCGCTCGAAGACGCTATCTGGCGGGACTATCCGGGCAGCCTGAGCTGAACTGGATCCAATAAGGGGAAGAGAATGAACCGGCGAGACGTTACCCTGGGCGGCCGCGCTAGCGACGCCCGCCATCCGTTCGGCGCGAGCCCAGGTCCTGAAGCCGTTGGCGTTCGGCGGGTCCGTCCCGCTGACTGGGCTGCCGCCGAAACAGGCCTGAACCTGAACAATGGCTATATCACCGCCGCCGCTACCTGAAAGACGTATTGGGCGGCGTGGGGATCGCTGGCGTGAAACCTGAAGCCGTTCGACGACGCGTCCGACCCCGCGCGAGCGACGACGTTGATCCAAAGACAGATCGATGACAGGACAAACTTCTTTCTCGGCTCGTCCGGTAGCAATATCGTTCTGCCGACGGCAGCGATACCCAAGGGTGCCGGGAAACCGATGGTCCATACGGGCGGCGGGTCGGACGCTATCTTCACCCGCGGATTTGAAACCGTGTTCGGCATGTTTCCGCGCGCAACGCGGCAATTCGCCGCACCCGCGGTTTCCATCCAGACACTCCATCACCGTGAACCCTTTCTCCCGAAATCGTGGCCGAACCTTCGCGCAAGGACGCTTTCGGGACCGGCGGCGAAGCTGCTGACCGGAAGCTCAATCATGCTTGACCGCGGCTGCGTAGTTCTGGTTGCGGAACCATGTCATGTATTCCGGATACGTAATCGGTTCGTAATGCGGCGGACTGTCCTGCCCTTGGCAGGTCGGCACGCATTCCATTCGCCAGTCGTAGCTGCAATCCATGAAGAACGGGATGGCATAGCGTTCCTGACCGGAGCGGTTGATGACGCGATGGGGCGTCGCCAGGAACCGATCATTCGTCCAGCGCCTTAGCAAGTCGCCGCCGTTAACCAAGATCGAGCCGGGCAGCGACGGCGCGTCCAGCCAGCGGCCGTTTGGTAGTCGGATCGAAAGTCCTGGGATGTCGTTCTGCGCCAGCAAGGTCATGAAGCTGGTGTCAGAGTGGGGTGCCAGCCCAAACTCATTTTCCTCTACGACGTCCTGGCGTGGATAATGGGAAAGCCGCAAGGTATACATTGGTTCAGCGAAAGCCTCAGCAAACCAGTCGGGAGGCAGATCCAGGGCCGTGGCATAAAGCGGCAGCAGCGACTTTCCCAGGGCCTCCAACGCATTCTGATAAGGCAACACGGCATCGCGGAAGCCGGGCAGGTTGTCCGGCCAGCGGTTGGGCGCTCGGAACGGCTGCACCTCTGCATCCACGGGCATTTCGCGCTTGGTGAAGAACGCTTCGACCAGGTTCGGCCGGTTGTTGTTGTTCAGCTTGGAATGCCGGGTCACCGATGATTTGAACGGCAGGTAGCCGACATTGTGCTGGTTGAGCCGCAGCGCCAGCTTGGTTTCTTCCGGCTGAGCATGGAAGCGTTGCGCGGCATCGAACGCGCCGGCGATCAGCGAATCCGGCACGCCATGGTTGGTAACGAAGTAGAAGCCAACATCCTGCAATGCGTGTCGGAGTTCGGCGCTGATGTGGGACAGTGCGCCCGGCGCGCCCGCACGGTAATCGCTCAGGTCAATAAGCGGGATTTCCTCAGGCGCATTCTGGCGAACGGGAGCAAGAGACGGGGCATAGTGGTTCACGGCAATTCTCCACAGATGTTGGACATAGTGCGGCGCCAATCGACCGCACCGTCAAGCGGAGTGCTGTCGAGAGATCTCACGGGACCGCTGTGACCCGAAGTCAGCAGCCCGTTCGTGCCCCGAAAAGCCCAGCCGCATTCCGCATGCGGTAGCCTCGATCAAGCCGCCACCGGGACCGGCACCGTCGGTACCCGGTGCGCCCGGACTGTCATCGCGATCAACGCCGCAGCAACGCCGATCGCGGACGACGCGACATACAGCCATCCGTACCCGCCAAAGTGGTCGAACAGCCACCCCCCCACCGGTGCGCCGAGCGCCATGCCCAACGTCGAGATCATCGCGACGACGCCGAAGACGCTGCCCATGATCTGCGCCGGGAAATACTCGCGAACCAGGATCGCGTACAGCGGCATCGCCCCGCCGTACGAGAAGCCGAACAGCATTGACACAGCGTAGAGCGTGCTCAGATCGCGGGCCGGCAAGTAGAGCGCGATCGCCACGGCCTGCAGCGCGAGACATGCAACCAAAGTATGTTTCGCCCCCGTGCGGTCAGCCAGCAGACCGCAGATGATGCGGCCTGACAGCGCCGCGAGGCCGGCCGCTCCGAGAACCGTTGCTGCCCTCAGCGGGGCCACCCCGCAGTCCGCCGCATAGGAAACCATATGGAAGATCGGTCCGGAATGCGCGGCGCAGCAGCAGAAATTGGCCAATGCCAGGCTCCAGAACACCGGCGTTCTCAGGGCCTGTGCCAAATTCATGGTAGCCCCCGCCGCTGAGGTAGCAGAATGGCCGGTCGCGGATCCCCCAACGATCGCTGGGGCCGGACGCAGCAGCAGCGCGGCCGGCAGGATGATCGCCCAGGCGATGAGGCCAAGTGTGCACATGGCAAAGCGCCAATCATGAGTGACGATAAGCCATCGGGCGAACGGTGCGATCAGCGTCGTCCCCAGCGCCAGACCAGCCGAAACCAATGAGACAGCAAGGCTGCGATGGCGGGTAAACCAGCTTGCGGTGGCAGCGGTCAACGGAACGTAAACTGCCCCGACGGCGAGCCCAGCGATCATGCCGTAGGCCACCAAAAACCAGGGAAGGCTTTGCGCCTGACTTGCCAACACGAGGCCAACACCCTGCAATAGACCACCGAGCAGAACGACTACCCGCGCGCCGTATCGGTCATACAGCCGACCCCAGAGAAACCCGCCGACACCCATCGAAAGAAAGGCCAGGGTCGAGCCGATAGAAATCCCCGCGCGGGACCAGCCGAGGGAGTCGGCCATCGGCAATAGGAAGACTCCGAACGACATCAGGCCGCCCATGCCGACGCAGCCCACGACGACGCCCACGGCGACAATCACCCAGCCATAATACAGTTTCATCTTGGACTTCCCTTGGTCGGCGGCAGGCAGCTTAGCTCAGATCCAGAATGGACACGAAATTCGTGGCCGGACCGGATGCCCGGCATTTCGTGCATGGCCTTACGGGCTCGCCTAGCGTGTCAGCCCGACGATCAACGCGGCGCCGGTCATGGTGTCGGGACGACGATGGGTGCGTCTCATAGATGATAACCCCTCGACGTCGGCCGATCTGTCAAAAACATTCGGCCGGGTTGCATCTCATCGCGCGACCCCTGGCAACCCTTGCACCAGGGCCTGCAGCAGAGAACAATGCGCGGTGAACCAATAAAATCGCGGTCGCGCCGCAGTCGGGAGAGAGTGCCATGGACCTCGGATTGCAAGGCAAGCATGCGATCGTGACGGGCGGCAGCCGCGGCATCGGCAAAGCCATCGCCCGAGAACTGGCTCGCGAAGGCGTCGATGTGGCGATCGTGGCTCGGAACAAGGCGAATCTCGAGACAGCGGCACGGGAGCTGGCGGCCGAGACGAATCGGCGCATCGTTCCCCTCGCAGCCGATGTCACCAGCAAGGAGCAGGTGGATCGCATGGTCGCCGAGGCGGCGCGGCAACTGGATGGCGTGCACGTCCTGGTTAACAGTGGGTCCCCGCCGGGGGGCTCGGCTACCGCGACCGGCCCGATCGACACCGTCGTCGACGAGGATTTGCTGCGGGATTTTAACGTGAAATATGTCGGAGCGCTGCGCTGTTCCCGCGCCGCCATCCCATTCATGAAGACGGAGGGCTGGGGCCGGATCATCAACATCAGCGGTACCAACGCCCGCAACCCTGGCAATCTCAGCGGCGGAGCACGCAATGCCGCCCTCGTGCACATGACAAAGACGCTGGCGGTCCAACTCGGCCGTCATGGGATTACAGTCAATTGCATCCATCCCGGCATAACCCGCACCGAGCGAACGCCGAGCCTGCTCGCTGCCCGCGCCACCCAGTTGGGCGTGTCGCCGGAAGAGGTGGAGCGGCAGGACTTTGCTCCGGACTCGCCACGCGGCAATGCTATCTGCCGCATGGTGGACGCCTCGGAGATCGCGTTCCTTACGGTATTTCTGGCTTCGGACAAGGCCTCGGCGATCTCCGGCGAGCTGGTTGTGGCGACCGGCGGAGCCGGCCGGGCAGTTTATTATTAATCCGCCCCAACCGGGGATGCGAACGCACGGCAAATCTTCCAGTGCTTACCACCGGCTCGCTTCCGAGTGCGGCATCGGGACGCCGCGCCTGGTTCCTGTCGAACCGGCGGGGCGAACACCACGACACGTTGCGAGCAACAGGAGGAGGCATGACGACGGCGATTGAGATGACAGGTTCACTCGACCAGGCGACCCTCGACGCTTTGCGGGAAGGCGTCGCCGGCGTGCTGGCGGAGCAGAGCGGCAGCCTGGCCGTGCACGCTTTCATCGACGGCAAAAATTCGCTCGATCGGGAATTGTGGTCCCAGGCCGCGTCCCTCGGGTGGCTTGGCTTCGGCATTCCGGAGCAATACGGCGGGCTCGGCCTGGGCTGCCACGGCCTCGCCATCCTGCACAACGAACTCGGCCGGCAGGCCGCGCCTGGGCCGTACATTCCTACGCTCTCGGCCGCTCAGGCGATTATGGAACATGGCTCGGAAGCGGCCCGAACGGCGTGGCTGCCGCGCATCGTCGTCCGGTGAGGTCAACGCTGCCGTCCCGGCCACACACCAATCCCCCTGGATGCGCCGCCCCTGACATGGTCTGGCGCGGCCGTGTCCGGTACGCTGCGCTGCCTGGGGGCGCGCGACGCCACGTTCGCTCTCGCGCCCGCCGGCGACGCCTGGGTAATCGTCGAACTGGCCGCAGCCGAAGTAAACGCGGTACCGATGTGGGACCGGACGCGGGAGCTGATCGATATTCGCCTCCGCGACGCGAAACCCGCCGCCATTCTGAAGGATCGTGAGGGCGTCAGCCTGGCGCTGCGCACGGGCCATGGCGCTGGCAACGGCGGCGGACAGTTGCGGCGGAGCGCGTTCCATCACGGAGCGGACCATCGCCTATATGAAGACCCGGGAGCAGTTCGGACAGCCAATCGCCGGGTTCCAGGCGCTCAAGCATCGGGCCGCCGACCTCGCCACGAAGCTGGCGGTTATGGATGAGATGGTTGCGCACGCGGTCCACAGGACCGCCGCGGACGAGCCGGACGCGGATATCTGGGCTTCGCTCGCCAAGGCCGAAGTGACCGAGACCTTTGTCTTCGTCGCCACCGACTGCGTGCAGCTGCACGGTGGCGTTGGTTTCACCTGGGACTTCGATCCGCAGATTTTTCTCAAGCGCGCACGGCTGAACGAAGTGCTGGTCATGGCGAATCCCGCCCTGCGCGATCGGGCCGCCGCCGGACTGGCGGCGGCGACACGCGCCGGACATTCAGCGTTGGAGCTGGGACTATGACAATTCTCGATGCTCAACACGATCTGCCGGCGTTCCGGCAGGAAATTCGCGACTGGCTGGCCGAGGTGGTGCCGCCCGACTGGAAGGCCCGCATGGCTCGGGCCTCCAATGAGGAATTCATCGCCTTCCAACGCTGGTGGATGGCGGAGCGGAGCAAGGTTGGCCTCGCCATTCCGCACTGGCCGAAAGACTACGGCGGTGCCGGGCTGACGTTACGGCATCTGATCGTCATCGCCGATGAGATGGCGCGGGCGGATGCACCGCAGGCGCGCATGTTCACCATTTCGCTGATCCATCTTCCCGGCACGCTGTTCCCGCACGGGACCGAGGCGCAGAAGCGCCGCTATCTGGCCGGCGTGGCCAATGGCGATGTCTGGTGCCAGGGGTTCTCGGAGCCGAACTCGGGATCCGACCTCGCGTCGTTGCGTTGCCGGGCGGTTCGCGATGGCGATCATTATGTGATCAACGGGCAGAAGATCTGGTCGTCGTATTCGATGTACGCCGACCACTGCATATTGCTGACCCGGACCGATCCGGACGCGCAAAAGCACCGCGGCATCACCTATTTCATCATGGATATGCGGTCGCCCGGCGTCGAGGTGCGGCCGATCCGGCAGGCTAACGGCCGCTCCGAGTTCGGCGAGATCTTCCTGACGAATGTCCGGATCCCCGCCGAGAACATGATCGGGCGCGAGAACAACGGCTGGCGGGTCGCGCAGGCGACCCTGGCTTCGGAACGTGGCGTGATCGCGTTCGAAGGCGCCGAACGGCAACGTTATGAGGTCGAAGGCGTTCTATCGTCAGGCGCTGGAGGGCGACGCGGCCTGGCTGCGGGACGATCAGCTTCGCCGCGAATTCATCGGTTTCCTCGCGGAGATGCAGGCGGGGCGGCGGCTGTTGCGGCGTGTGCTGGAGGAGAGTGAATTGCCCGAAGCCTCGGCTAGTGTCCTGCCGTCGATCGTCAAGCTGTCAGCCACGGTGCTGCGGCAACGGATCTGCTCCTTCATGACCCGGATCGCCGGCGTCGACGGCCAGGAATTCGCCATGCTCGCGGAGGAGCCATTCGGCAGCCCGATGTTCGATTTCCTGAGTGCGTTCTCCGGCACGATCGCCGGCGGGACAAACGAAATCCAGCGCAACATTGTCGCGGAGCGTGGCCTCGGGTATGCCGCGGGTGTAACAACCGACGCCACGCCGGCGTCATCACGGGCCAATACCACCTAGGACCGTCGCCCACGCGGCGCGGGTCCTCGCGTCCGGCGAAGCCGATTCCATCACCGGCGTATCGCGGCGGGTGGACGGCAGCATGCTGGTATACATCGGACGCCCCCGACGCAACTGAGGTCGCGCGTCTCCGTCATAATGGTTCTGGGGCGAAACTGGCCTTACGCCAGGCTGAACCCTTCATAGCCACGCGCTACAACGTCCTGACAAATCTCCCGGTATCGTACCATTCCGCCCGCGTAAGGCATGAACACCCGGGGCTTGCCCGGAATATTGGCGCCCAGATACCAGGAATGCTTCGCCAGCGGCAGCAGCGTTTTGCCGGCGACGTCGTTGACCTCCGCCACCCATTGGTCGACCGCCTCGGGCCGGGCTTCAATCCGCTCCAGGCCGTTCGCGCGCATGTGCGCGATGCAATCGGCGATCCAATCCGCGTGCTGCTCGATCGCCACCGGCATGTTGCACAGCACGGACGGACTGCCTGGGCCGGTGATCGTGAACAGATTGGGAAAGCCCGCGATCTGCAGGCCGAGGTAATTGCGCGGACCTGCTTCCCATACGTCCTTCAACGCGACGCCATCGCGCCCACGAATATCCATCCGCAGCATCGGGCCGGTCATGGCATCGAAGCCAGTCGCGAAAACGATGATATCCAGCGGATACTCCGCTTCGGTGGTGCATACGCCTGCTGGACTGATCCGCTCGATCGGCGTCGCCTTCACATCCACCAAGGTAACGTTCGGCCGGTTGAACGTTTCGAAGTAATTGGTGTCGATCGGCGGCCGCTTCGCCGCGTAGGGATGATCGATGTCCGACAGGGTCGCCGCCGTCTTCGGGTCCTTCACGATCGAGCGGATCTTGCGCTTAACGAAGTCCGCCGCTGTATCGTTCGCCGCCTTATCCACCATCATGTCCTTGAACGTGGCGCGGAACTGCAATCCGCCGCGCTCCCACGCGGCTTCGTAAATCGCCTCGCGCTCCTCCGGCGGCGTCTCGACAGCCAGGCGTTCCTCGATCCGGAACGCCATCCCGTTCAGCGTCTCTCGTGTCGCCGCCCTGATCTCGGCGGGGTTTTCCTTGATGTAGCGCTGGAACTCCGGCGTCAGCGGTGCGTTGCGTGCCGGCACCGAGTAGTTCGCCGTGCGCTGGAACACCGTCAGGTGCTGCGCCGCTGCGGCGATCACCGGTGCCGCCTGAATGCCGGTGGAGCCGGTGCCGATCATCCCGACCCGCTTGCCGGTGAAATCGACGCCTTCGTGCGGCCATTGTCCGGTGTGATACCAATCGCCCGCGAAACTCTCCAACCCTTCGAATTTCGGGACATTCGCCGTGGACAGGCAGCCGACTGCGGTGATCAGGAATTTTGCGACAAAGGTTTCGCCGGTTTCGGTCCGGACCCGCCAGCGATTGGCGGTCTCGTCGTAATGCGCAGCCGTGACGCGGGTGTTGAACAGAATGTCCCGCTTCAGATCGAAACGGTCCGCGACATGGTTGAGGTAACGCATGATTTCCGGCTGACCGGGATAGCGCTCGGACCATTCCCATTCGCGCATCAGCTCGGGTGAGAAGGTGTACCAGTAAACGTGACTTTCGGAATCGCACCGCGCACCGGGGTAGCGGTTCCAATACCACGTGCCACCTACGCCCCCGCCTGCTTCCAAGGCCTTCACCGACAGGCCAAGACGGTCGCGCAGACACAGGAGTTGATAGAGGCCCGCGAAGCCCGCGCCGATCACCAGCGCGTCGAGTTCGGTGGCGTGGTCGGAGTTGTTGCCCGCGATTTCCGCCGTAACGTCCGCCATCGTTGTTTCAACCTTCCGCTTGTCATCCCGCGGACTGCTTATGCGCCCACTTTCAGCCCTGGATATGGCGCCGGATCAGGCGCGATATCAAGCTATGCGCTGCCGTGGCGCCTCACGTAGTTGATCCAAAAGGCGGACGCTTGCCCAAATCCGTAGCAGAACCCGTCCACAATCCCCGCGAATAAGGGAACTGGTTCGCATGGCCACACCAAGAACAGTTGTTGTCTGTGCGGGGCGATCCGTTACGAGAGCGGTGGCGACGTCGTCCTCGCATTACGCTGCCCTTGCCTCGATTTAGCAACGCCAAGGTTGTACCGGGTCGGTGGCGGCGACCCGGGTGGCCGCCGCGCGGTTCCACGTCACCGAAGCCACGCCGAAGCGACTGTCGCGCAAGCCGATAGCAGCAACGAAATCGGTCGGTGGTTTTCATCCACGTGGCCTGCCGCCGGGAGCGCGGGCACGATGCCGAACCGCCGCAGCGCCAAGTGCCAGCCGTGATCGAGACGATACGCTCGACTGCCCGCTGCATCAGGACACTCATCGGCCAAACCCGAACGACTTCACGCTGGTCGCCTGCACCCAAAGTGCCCAACTGGCCAGCACACGCGCAGGATCAAACGCATTGAAAAAGAAGTGGTACAGACTGCTTGCTGAATAGGCCGGCCGAATAATGCGTGTTACTAAAGCCGTCGTTGCGCGCCAAAGCAAAAATCTCGGCGCAATCTCAAATGCCAATATTGTCCCGAAATGAAACCAGTTCTCAAACATCCGCACGTGTTTGGCTGATAGATAGCCGTCACTGCGCTTTAGCAGAGTCACGTGGCCGATGAAGGAACTCAGGCAACAAATGCAACGCTACGAGTACAGACGCCTACACGTCACCAGATGGGGTCAGCGGGACCGCGCCCGCGAATTCAAAGGGGGATCAACCGTCCGCCCGGCGATCCAGCTATGGTAAAGGACATTCCGCCGGCTGCCCCAGATCCTTCCCTTTTGCGTTTTCTCCCCTGGCGCTGCTCCGCCTGGCTAATGCGCCCGCTCGCACTAATAAGCCGCACATGCATGCGATGACGCTTCAAAACCGGTAGCCATTTGGTATCCGACGAAATATGGCAACAAAGGCCGGTTCGCCGAACGGGACAAACGGTGTTGCCCGTTAATTTAATTGGTCGGAGCGGCGGGATTCGAACCCACGACCCCCAGTCCCCCAGACTGATGCGCTACCAGGCTGCGCTACGCTCCGACGGCGAGGACGCATCGTTTAACAGCCCCGCCGGCTGACCGCAATCCGCTTGCCTCGACCATGGTCTGGCGTTTCCTCCCAATCAGCCCAAAATGGTAGGATATGATCGCCTTTGCTGCCCTGCTGGAGCGTCTGGTCTTCACGCCCGCGCGCAACGCCAAGATAGCGCTGCTGCGGCGATATTTCGTTACGGAGCCAGATCCCGATCGCGGCATCGGTTTGGCGGCGATCACCGGCGAGCTGTCCTTCACAACGGCAAAGCCGGGCTTGATTCGCGAGCTGGCGGCCATCCGCACCGACCCCGTGCTATTCGACTGGTCCTACGACTATGTCGGCGATCTCGCGGAAACAGTCGCTTTGATATGGCCTGCCAGGCCGGTCGCCGCTGATCCACCGTCGCTCTCGCAGGTGGTCGAGGCCCTGGAAACCACGCCCAAAGCCGCGTTGCTGGAACTGGTTGCGGAATGGCTTGATTGCGCCGACGCCTCTACGCGGCTGGCTTTGCTGAAGCTGATCACCGGCGGTCTGCGCGTCGGGGCCTCCAGCCGGCTCGCAAAGATCGCGCTGGCGGAAATCGGGGGCGTCGAGGCCGATGATGTCGAAGAGGTATGGCACGGACTCGAACCTCCCTACCTATCGCTGTTCGCTTGGCTGGAGGGCAGGGGGCCGAAGCCCGACCCTGCCGACGCGCCGGTTTTTCGGCCGCCGATGCTGGCGCACCCGCTGGAAACAGGGGACCTCGCCGCCCTCAAGCCGGAGGATTGGCGGGCAGAGTGGAAATGGGATGGCATCAGGGTGCAGGTAGTCGCCACCGTGGGTGGCCGACGGCTCTATTCGCGGGGCGCCGACGATATCTCCGGCGCGTTTCCCGAAATCGTCGCCGCGATGGATTTCGAGGCCGTGCTAGATGGCGAACTCCTGGTGACGCGCGACGGGATTGTCGCTCCGTTCGCCGACTTGCAGCAGCGGTTGAACCGCAAAATTGTATCCACAAAGATGATGGAACGATTTCCGGTGGAGGTGCGGCTGTATGACTTATTGTTCGACGGCACCGAAGACCTGCGAGGCCTGCCCTTCGATCAACGCAGAGCCCGCCTGGAAGCCTGGGTCGTTCGGGTTGCTCCAGAGCGCATGGATCTTTCGCCGCTGATCCGGTTCTCATCGTTGAAAGAACTGATGGCCTTGCGGGACGGGGCACGCGCCGCTTCGATCGAGGGGCTGATGTTGAAGCGGGGAGATAGTCTGTATCTGCCCGGCCGGGTGAAGGGCCAATGGTGGAAGTGGAAGCGTGAGCCGCTAACGGTCGATGCCGTGTTGATGTACGCTCAGCGGGGGCACGGGAAACGCAGCAGTTTTTATTCCGACTATACGTTCGGCCTATGGCGTGGCGACGAACTCGTCCCCGTCGGCAAGGCCTATTTCGGCTTTACAGATCAAGAACTCACCTTTTTGGACCGGTGGATTCGCAATCATACCACCGCCCGGTTTGGACCGGTTCGAGAAGTGGAGAAGTCAATTGTGCTGGAAGTCGCCTTCGATGCAGCCCAGTTGTCGAATCGCCATAAATCCGGAGTCGCGATGCGATTTCCCCGCCTGGCCCGCATCCGCACCGACAAGCCGGCGGCTGAGGCAGACCGGCTGGAAACGCTGATGGCACTGGTTGAGGACCGCGAGGCGGCCGATTGACCGCACCGTTATACCCATGCTGCTTTGCCTTGAACCAGAAGGGTGGAAGCGATGCCTCTGACAACCAATACCACCAAACGACGCCTGGCTGCGGGTAAAATGGCGCTCGGCTTCGGTGTCCATCACCTGCGGACCGTTGCCTCGCCGCTACTCGCCGCTGCCAGCGGCCACGATTGGATGTTCATCGATACTGAACACGGTGCGTTCACGGTTCAGGAGACGACGCAACTTTGCATTGCCTCGCTGCCGACCGGGGTGACTCCGATCGTCCGGGTCTGCGCTGGCGCGCTGGATGAGGCGACCCGAGCGCTCGACAACGGCGCGATGGGCATCGTCGTGCCGCATGTGGACACCGAGGCCGCGGCCCGGCGTGTCGCTGCGGCCTTCCACTATCCACCCGCCGGCACGCGAAGCTGGGGCGGGCCGCCGGCGATTTACGGGTATCAGCCGCCCTCGACCGCGGAGGCCCAGGCGACGATCAACGCAGAAATCCTCACTGTCGTGATGCTGGAGAGCCCGGAGGCTATCAGCAACGCCGATGCCATCGCAGCGGTCCAGGGCGTCGACGTGCTGTTCATCGGCACCTCCGACTTGACCGCGGAACTTGGGATCTCCGGACAAATGGATCACCCAAAGGTGATCGCGGCGTATCAAACCGTCGGCGACGCATGTCGCAAGCGCGGCAAGACACTAGGCATGGGCGGCGTCTACGACGAGGAAAATGCATCCCGCTACGTCGCCATGGGTGCGCGTTTCTACTGACCGGATCGGACCACAGCTACATCATGTCCGGCGCAAACCAGCGCTCCGCGTTCTTCAACGGTCTGGGCGGCGCATCTTTCTGAAGTAAGTTTAATGCAACTGTGCCGTCGCGTTTGGCGTTGGCCGTGCCATGGCAACCATTCAATCCCTCATCGACGGCATCAACGCCGCCATCCATCCAGTAACCTCGCCAACCGCACCCATCACGCCACCCACATTGGGACCGGGGTCGCAGTTACAGTTCATCAGTCTCGACGACGTTATCGTTCCGCCAGGTGGCTTCAGCACGATCTACTCGTTTGGCGATAGCCTTTCGGATGCGGGGAACGTCTCCCTTGCAACACTGGGCAATCTGCCCGTCGGCAATGGCATCTACAGCGGCGGGCGCTTCACCAACGGGAATGTGTGGGTGCAAGATCTGGCGCAGAACCTTGGCCTTGCGGCACCGAAACCGAGCTTGGCGGGTGGAACCGATTACGCCTATGGCGGAGCTGAGACCGGGCCGACCGCGGTCCATGCGGTCAATCCGACCGATCTGCCTTCTCAGGTCGGGCAATTCGTCGCATCGGTACCCAATCCGTCGCCGACTGCGCTTTATACAGTCTGGGCCGGGTCAAACGATGTGCTTGATATCGCGAACTCCACCGAGACCCCCGCGCAGCAGCAGGCGGCCGTCCAGCAAGCGGTGAACAACGAAGTGGGATCGATCGACGGCCTCATTGCGCACGGCGCGAAAGACTTGGTTGTGATGAGCGTTCCTGATCTGGGTGTAACGCCGTACGAACAAGCGCGCCCCGCCAGCGACGCCGCATCGAGCGGCCTTGCGCAAACTTACAATAGCGAGTTGGGCGCCGCGCTGCAGCAAATCATGACGTCGGGCGCGGCCTCGATCGATTATGTCAATACTTATGCAATGCTGGGCGCGGCGGTTGACAGCCCGGCGACATACGGCTTCACCAACGTCAGCCAACCGGTCTGGAATGGTAACCTCACCTCGAGCAGCAGCGGCACACTGGCCGCCACCGGAGAGGCGCAGAACGGGTACCTGTTCTTCGACGATCTGCACCCAACCGCCGCCGGTCACGCGTGGCTGGCAGCCGGGGTGACACAGAGCCTGACGGGAACAGCCTGAACTTGATCGTCTGACGGCCGGGACCCGTTCTGGTCACGAAGGTGGCAGTTCCCGGTCTGAGACATCTACGCGCGGGCGATGTTTCCGCTGCGTTTCGGAATGCCCATCTGTTCGTAACAAACGCGCGCCAGCTCGGCCACCCCCTCCCGTATTGTCTGCTTGCTCGGCATCGCAAAGCAAAGGCGCAGACAGTTACTCGAATTGTGCGGGCTGACCGCCCATTCGGGTCCCGGATTGAACGCGATGCCGGCATCGGCGGCTGGCTTGACCAGCGTGCGGACGTCTACGTCAGACGGAAGCTTGATCCATAGGAAAATCCCTCCTTTCGGCACCCAACATTCCGCTTCAGACCCGAATTCCCGACTGACCGCCTCCGTCATGGCGTCAAGTTTCTCACGAAGGATAATATTTAGATTTGTCACATGACGGTCGAAGTTCCGTGAGAAATATTCGGCGACGATCATCTGGTCGAGTGCGCCGGTGCCACTGTCGCCCTTGAGCGGGAGCAGACGGCTCATGATCTCCCAGCCGGCGATGAGATACCCGAGCCGCAGTGCCGGGGCGAGCGATTTGGAAAACGAGCCAATGTGAAGTACGCAGCCCGGATCCAGTGCGTAGAGCGCAGGAGGCGCCTCGACGCCGTCCCAAAGCAGATCGGCGTAGCATTCGTCCTCGAAAATGGCGACATTGTATTTCCGTGCCAACCCGAGCAACGCGTGACGCCGGTCGAGCGGCAGGATGCTGGCGGTTGGGTTCTGGATCGTCGGTATCGTGTAAATGAATTTCGGCGTGATCCCCTGTGCATTCAGATCTGCGAGTTGCCCCGCCAACGCCTCGATGACGATCCCGTCGCTATCCAGTTGCATACCCACCAGATTTCGCCTCCAGCTTGCGGAACCGGTTGATCGCGCCTTGGTAACAGTATTCCTCGATCAGCACCGTATCGCCTGGGTTGACCAGAAGCTTACTGATCATGTCGAGGCCCTGACCGGACCCGGTTGTGATCAGGATATCGTCGATTGAAGCCTTGATACCTCGCTGGTGTGCGCACTTATCGGCAACGAACTGGCGGAGGCCGGGATACCCCTGAGGACCCAGGCCCAGATTATAGATCGCAAGTTTCGACCCATCGCGGCGCAGAACCGCAGCCGCCGCGTCGATAAGCCCCTCGACCGGGATCTGCTCGGGGTCGTTGTTGCCGCCAATAAAATAGTATTTTGGAAATGGCACCCAACGCGGCGCCGGGGCAGGCAAGTCGGCACTGAACAATTTACTGTAGTCGATTGTGTTCTTGCTCATGGCGTTGTTCCTTCCCGGCCCATCGATGGGACGTTAGCACCGAACGGCTGTGGCATGAAGCCGAGCAGCGCTACAATACACGCCGGCCGCCGGAACCCTCCGAAAGCCGGAAGGCGCTACATCGTATATTGCATGTCGGCGTCGACGCTGATCGCCTGACCGCTGATCGTGCTGCCGAACGGGCTCGCCAAATACAGCGCCATATTCGCGATATCCTGCTGCGTGACAAAGCACCTGAGACTCGTCGTCGCCACCGTGCGCTCCGTCATCTCGTTCTCTGAGATCCCCGCTGCCGCCGCCTTTGCCTTAATCACCGCGCGGATGCGCGGCCCATCGACCGGCCCCGGCAGGATCGCATTGACCCGGATTCCGTCGCGTCCGAGCTCGATCGACAGCGACTTGGTAAACCCGATCACGCCCCATTTCGCCGCAGAATAAGGTGCCCGCAACGGGAACCCGAAGCGCCCCGCGGCGGAGGACAAATTGACGATCGCGCCCCCACCGTTCGCCCGAAGGACCGGAATTGCGCGCCTCGACGCATGGAACATCGACGCCACGTCGATCCGCAGCGTTGCGTCCAGTTCCTCCGGCGTCACGTGCTCCACCAGCGCGGTTGGTCCGGCGATCCCAGCGTTATTCACCAGCACGTCGAGCCCTCCCAGGTGCTTGACGGCCGCATCGACGAGCGCCTCGCACTGCGCGGGATCCGCGGCATCGGCCCGCATCCCCTTATGCCCGCAGGTGTCCAACGCCTGCGCGTCCACATCGCTGACGAACACCTCGGCGCCGCAATAGGCAAAGCTGTCGGCCATGACTTTGCCGATGCCGTTCGCACCGGCTGAGATCGCCACTTTGTATCCGGTCAGATCGACCGTCAGCGGCGTGCGTGCCCCTTCAACCATTGAGTTTGTCTTTCCTAACGCAAAGTATTCACGATCTGCCGATAGGCTTCTTCAGGGAAGGCCTTCATCGACACCGTGCGGACATTGCCCAGCTTGCCCAGGATCAGGGAAAAGCGGGCGGCGACCGCGTCGTCGGGAGCATCGTAGGTGATGATCAGGTCGTACTACCCCATGGTCACGAATACGGACAGAAAGCGTCCGCCCATTTCCTCCAGCGACTTGCGCGCCGTGTCGATCCGCCTCGGGCTTTCCTCGATGGTGCGCATCCCCTGGTCGGTCCAGTTAGCCAGCATGACATAATTTGGCATCGCGACTATCCTCCCTGGAAGCGGTCGATCAGACGACCGAACAGAAGGGATGGCAAGTCATGATTATGCCAGAGGGCGCCCGCAACATCTCGTTCGTCGGGCACACCGACCAGGGCGGCCGAGGCGACGGCGTCCAGGTCATGGTCAATCGCGGCCACGCCTACATCGGCACCCGCGTCAGCCGTGGCGTGATGGTCACCGACGTGCGCGACCCCCGCAATCCGAAGCCGGTGAACTTCGCGCCGATCCATCCGAATTCCTGGTGCATGCATCTGCAGACGGCGAACGATCTGCTGCTGTGCATCGAGGAACTCGACCTCAAGGCACTGTTGTCGCTGAAGGATTACTATGGCGGTTCCAACCAGGTCGAACTCGTCCCGCTATGGCAAGCGCGGGCGAGGATTTCTCCGCCGGCATGCGCGTCTACGACATTTCCGACCCGGCCAATCCGCGCTCCATCGGCTTCATGGAGGTCGAGGGACTGGGCTTGCACCGCATCTGGTGGACCGGCGGTCGTTATGCCTATGCCTCGGCGCTGCTGGACGGGTTCCTCGACCACATCCTGATCAGCATCGACATGGCCGATCCGACCAAGCCGCGGGAGGTCGGCCGCTGGTGGATCCCCGGCATGAACGCCGCCGCCGGCGAAACCCCGACCTGGACGGGCCGCTGGGCGCTGCATCATGCGGTGGTGCAGGACGACATCGCCTATGGAAGCTGGCGCAACGGCGGGCTGACGATCCTGGACGTCAAGGACCCGGCGAACATGTCGCTGATCGCCCACCGCAACTGGTCGTCCGCCCTATGGCGGCGGCACCCATAGCGCCTTGCCGCTGCACGATCGCGAGTCTGCTGGTCGTCGCGGATGAGGCGACGCTGAACATCGACCAGGAGCAAATGAAACGAACCTGGATCTTCGATATCCGCGAAAAATCCAACCCGATCTCGATCGCAACGATGCCGACCCCATCGGATCAGGACTACATCAAGATCGGCGGGCAGTTCGGCCCGCACAACCTGCATGAAAACAGGCCGGGATCGTTCCAGTCCTCCACGACGATCTTCGCCACATGGCAGAGCGCCGGCGTGCGGGTCTTCGATATCGCCGATCCCTATCGCCCGGAGGAAATCGGCTATTTCGTCCCGCCTCAGCCGACGAAATGGATGGAGCCGATGCGCGGGCGAGCGAAGGTGCGTCACACCGCGGATCTGTTCGTCGCCGAGGACGGGCTGATGTACGTCACCGATTACGATGCGGGGCTGTACATCCTGCAGTGGAACGGCGCCTGAGCGGACCGACGCTTGCAATGCGCATATAGAACGAGGAGGAAACAATGAAAATCGGTTTCATCGGCCTGGGCATGATGGGTGCCGGCATGGCGTCCAATCTGCAGAAAGCCGGCCACGACCTCGTCGTCCACGACCTGACCCGTCAGGCCGCATCCAAGCACCTGAACGCCGGCGCCACCTGGGCGGACAGTCCGCGTGCTGTCGCCGAAGCCTGCGACATCGTCTTCACCTCGCTGCCCACCCCGGCCGACGTCCAGAAAGTCGGCACCGGTGAAAACGGCATTGATCGAGGGTTTTCGCAGCGGTTCCGCCTGGTTCGACCTTTCAACGAATGCGGTCGACGTCGTGCGATCCCTCCACGCGATGTTCGCCGAGAAGGGGATCGACTTTCTCGATGCGCCGGTCAGTGGCGGCCCGAAAGGCGCCAACAGCGGCCGCCTCGCGATCTGGGTTGGCGGCGAAAAGCCGGTGTATCGACAAATACCATGCCGTGCTGACGCGCGATGGGCGATCAGGCGGCCTATATCGGCCCGATCGGCGCCGGATCGATCGCCAAGCTGGTGCACAATGCCACCTCCGCCGCGGTGAACGTCGTGCTGTCGGAGGTCTTCACCATGGGCATCAAGGCCGGCGTCGAACCGCTGGCGCTGTTCCAGGCCGTTCGTCAGGGCGCCTCCGGCCGCAACCGGATGTTCGATCGCCTGGCGGACCATTTCCTTACCGGCAGCTACGATCCGGCGGATTTCGCTCTGCGCCTGCTGCACAAGGACGTATCGCTGGCCTGCCAATTGGCCCGCGAGGTCCAGGTGCCGATGCGCCTGACCAACATGGCATTGATGGAATTGACCGAGGCCCTGAACCGCGGCTGGGGCGCCCGGGATTCCCGCGTGGCGTCATTGCTGCAACAGGAGCGCGCCGGCATTCCGCCGATCGCGGTCGCCGCCGGAGAAAATCAAAGCCGTTCTGGAGGCCGATGCGAAGTAAACGCCAAGCCGTGACCACAGGATCAATGAAGGACCTTCCATGCAACTCGGAGCCTTGTCCCCTTCACCGACACCGGCGGCGATCCCTCCCTGGTCCGCGACTTCGCGCAAAGCCTTGAAGCCCTGGGCTACGATTTCCTGGAAGCGCCGGATCATGTCCTGGGCGCCAACCCCGGCAACGAACGACGGCACCGATCCCCGCCGCGCCATCGCCGACGACATGTTCCATGACCCGTTCGTTCTGCTCGGTTACCTGTCCGGCGTCACCACCAAACTGCAATTTCTCCACCGGCGTGCTGATTGTCGCCCAACGCCAGACCGCTCTGGTAGCGAAACAAGCGGCCTGCCTCGACGTGCTGTCCGGCGGCCGCTTCCGTCTGGGCATCGGCGTCGGCTGGAATCCCGTCGAATTCACCGCCCTCAACGAAAATTTCCATAACCGAGGCCGCCGGTCGGAGGAACAGGCCCAGGTCATGCAAGCGCTCTGGGCGCAGCCACACGTGACGTTCAAGGGCAAATACCACACCATCGACGACGCCGGCATCAATCCCCGCCCAGCCTCCGGTAAAGTCCCCCTTTGGTACGGCGGCCACCACGAGCACACTCTGCCGCGCATCGCCAAATGGGGCGACGGCTGGATGCCGAATGCCTATCCGCCCGATCAGTCAGCGCTCGATATTTTCAGCCAACTTCGCCGCCTGACCGAACAGGCCGGCCGCGATCCGGCGGCGGTCGGGCATCGAAGTCTGGACATCGTGCGGCGAAGGCGCCGAAGCGGACTGGCGCAAGGAAATCGCCTTCTGGAAGCAGGCTGGCGCCAGCCACATCTGCCTGACCACGACGTTCAACCGACGCCATCACCATCGCATTCCCGGGCGAACGGTCGACGACCATCTGGCGGCGATGAAACGCTACCGCGACGCTGTCGGCGACCTGCTTTAGTCCGTTCAATTCAGTCTTTCGATTAGGTCTAAGGATGCTATCGCTCGCGCCTCGGCGACCGTGCCGGGGCACGCTGCGCTCAAAAGGAGCGCAACCAGTCTGACATTATCGTCACTCACTGCAACCGCTTCCGGCCTGACTTGTTACCTCGGTCTTCTCACACACTGAGGTCCCGATGCGTGTTTGTTTGCTGATCTCTGCTGCTTTGATGGTGGCCGGTCTGTCCGCGTGCCACGAGGAAGGTCCCGCGGAAAAAGCTGGCAAAAGTCTCGACAACGCAGGCCATTCCGTTTCAGACGCGCTGAACCCGCCACAAGGGCCGGCTCAGTCGGCTGGACGAAAGGTCGATCGCGCCCTGGGGAACTGAACGCCTTCCTCAATCCATATGGGTTAATGATCCACGCCAGCATCCGAAGGCTGAGAAGGATCATCCCCCGGCCGCATCCTGCCGCCATCCGGCGCAGACTTGCCCCTTCGCCGCCCCCGGATAACAATCCGCGCCGGGACGGAAGGGGCCAGGCGACCATGAACTTCGACTTCTCGGACGAACTGCTTCAACTTCGGGACCAGGCTCGACGGTTCCTGACGGATCGTTGCCCACCCGCCGTACCGCGGCGTATCTTAGATACCGACGAGCCTTATGCCGCCGACCTGTGGCGCGCCATCGCTGAAATGGGCTGGGCCGGTGCCGCAATTCCCGAGGAATACGGCGGCGTCGGTCTTGGTCGCCTCGCCGTCTGCGTCCTGGCTGAAGAACTTGGGCGCGCCGTCGCGCCCGTTCCCTTTTCGTCCTCGGTCTATCTGGCGACAGAGGCCCTTCTGCTGTTTGGTTCGGAGCCCCAAAAGCAAAACTGGCTGCCGAAACTGGCGACCGGGGAGATTATCGGCACCTTCGCGCTGGCTGAACGCCCCGGCACAACGGACCCCGCGAAACTGACCGCCTCAGTTACCGCTGGCCGCTTGACCGGAACGAAACTGGCTGTCCCGGACGGCGATATCGCCGACATTGCCGTCGTCGCCACTAAAACCGGGCTTCACCTTGTGGACCTGCACGCTGGCGGGATTACCCGCGAAACGGTTGCTACCTTCGACCCCACTCGCTCACACGCCCGAATCGAGTTTTCCGACGCCCCGGCGGACCCTCTGCCCGGCCGAGTGAACGTCCGCCGTTTGCTCGACTACGCAGCGGTCCCCATGGCCTTCGAGCAGGTCGGCAACGCTCAGGCCGCGCTCGAAATGGCGAACGCGTATGCCAAGGAACGTTTCGCCTTCGGGCGCCCCATAGGGTCTTTCCAGGGCATCAAGCACAAGCTCGCCGATATGTACATCCAGGTCGAGCTTGCCCGCTCGAACGCCTACTACGGAGCCTGGGCGGTTCACACCGACGCAGCCGAAGTCGGCGTTGCCGCCTCGGTCGCCCGCATCGCCGCCTGCGAGGCCGGCTGGTTCGTTACGAAAGAAAACATACAGACCCATGGCGGCATGGGCTTCACCTGGCAAATGGACTGTCATCTCTATTATCGGCGGGCAAAACTACTGAGTTGGCCTTGGGTGGCGCCCGCGAGTGGAAGCACCGCCTTGTCCGTGAGCTGCGTGCCCGCAACGACCTGCTGGCGGCGTGAGCACGATCGGTCCGACCCGGTAACCATGCGATAGAACGTAGTCTAGGAAAAGAAGATGGATTTTGAGGACACTCCGGACGAAGCTGCATTCCGTGCCGAAGCTCGCGCGTTCCTCGATGCGAACGCCGAACGACGAAAGCCGGGGGCGGTGGAGGGTTACCGTCGGGGCCAGGACGCCCCCGGTGCCATGGAACGGGCGAAAGACTTTCAGCGCCGCAAATATGATGCCGGGTTCGTCGGCATCCATTGGCCAGTCGAGTGGGGGGGCCGCGGCGGTACCCCGATCCAGCACGTTATATATAACCAGGAAGAAGCCAAATATGACGTCCTGACGGGCATCTTCGGCATCGGAATCTACCTGGCGCAGCCGACCATCTGCACCTGGGGCACGCCCGAACAGCGAGATCGTTTCGTGCGACCCGCCATGCGCGCAGACGAAGTCTGGTGTCAGTTGTTCAGCGAACCCGGCGGTGGGTCGGATCTGGCGGCGTTACGCACTCGAGCCGAGCGGGATGGCGAGGATTGGGTGGTCAACGGCCAGAAGATTTGGAATTCCGGGGCACACTACAGCGATTTCGGCATCCTCGTCGCCCGCAGTAACCCTGACGTTCCGAAGCACGAGGGCCTTACTTTCTTTATCCTCGACATGAAGACACCCGGGATCGAGATCCGTCCGATTCGACAAGTGTCCGGATCGTCGCATTTCAACGAAGTCTTCTTCACCAACGCCCGCATTCCCGACAGCCGCCGTGTCGGCCCCGTCGGGGCCGGCTGGAAGGTCGCACTAACGACGCTGATGAATGAACGGCACGGCATGCGCGACGCGCCGGGCCCGGATGTGGATGAATTGTTTCGTTTGGCGCAGTCCATTGAACTGGAAGACGGCCTTGCGATCGACAACGCCGCGGTGCAAGAAAAACTGGCGGATGTCTATACGAGATCGCAAGGACTGAAATACACCAAGTTCCGCGGCATCACGGCGCTGTCAAAGGGCCAGACGCCTGGTCCAGAGTCCTCGATCATCAAAGTGGTAGCGGCAAATAAGCTGCAAGACATTGTGTCATACGGGCTCGACATGATAGGCATGGCCGGCCCGACCGTGGGCGAGACGATGCCAGTCGCCGGGATCTTCGAAGAAGCCTTGCTTTACTCGCCCGCACTGCGGCTGGCCGGTGGGACGGATGAAATCATGAAGAACATTATCGCTGAGCGTGTGCTGGGTCTTCCCCAAGACCCACGCGCCGACAAAGGCATCCCGTTCCGTGACATCCCGACAGGCGGAGCGCGCAAGTGACCACGCATAGACTGCATAGTTTTTTCTGGCCCGAATCAATCGCCGTCCTTGGCGCCTCGCCGGACCTGCACCGCATCCGCGGCCGGCTGCTGCACCAACTCCGCGAGAATGGCTTCCCTGGCCGCATCCTGCCGATTAATCCAAGCTATCAGGACATCGATGGGCTGCCCTGCTATTCGTCTATTGAAGCCGCTGGGGCCGCAGACCTCGCGCTGATTGCGATTCCCGCCGCCGGAGTGGCCGCGGCGGTCGACGAATGCGCCCGCGCCGGCGTCAAAAATACCCTGATCATAAGCTCGGGTTTCGCCGAGGAAGGGGGTGCCGCAAGCGAGATGCAGGCCGGACTCATAGCGATTACGGAACGAACAGGAATCCGCACCTGCGGCCCCAACTGCGAAGGTTACTACAACGCGCTGGGGCGCATCGCCACGACCTTCAGCCCCACCGTCGAAACGAAGGCCGATGACATCAAGATTCTTGTCTCGGAAAACCGTGTTGGTGTCATCGCCCAATCCGGTGGTATCGGTTTCGCGTTGTTCAATCGGGGCAAAGCGGCTGACCTTGGCTTCAGCTACGTCGTCTCCACCGGCAATGAAGCCGACCTCACCATGGCCGACTTCCTCGATTATATGGTCGAAGATCCGCAGACCCATGTTGTGATGCTGTTCTGTGAAACGGTCCGCAATGGCCCCGGATTTGTCGCGGCTTTGGAAAAAGCCCGCCAACGCTGCAAACCGATCATCGCCATCAAGGTTGGACGTTCGGACGCCGGTACTCGGGCGAGTGCGTCGCACACCGCCTCTCTATCCGGATCCTACGCCGCCTATCACGCTATTTTCGAACGTTACGGTGTGATCGAGGCGGAGGACGCCGACGAAGCGGTGGCTATCGCCGGACTGGCGCTGACATGCCCGCTACCGACAGGCCGTCGCACCGGTATCATTACCGTCTCCGGTGGCGGTGGAGCCTGGATGGCCGACACGCTGTCAGCACACGGCCTAATCGTTCCGAGCCTGTCGGCGGAATCGCAGGCAGCTCTGCGCCCCCTGATGCCGTCGTACGGCGCGTCCGGGAATCCCGTGGATGTGACGGCACAAGGATCGAACACCGGTCCCGCGATGATGACGGTGTTGGAACATCTCGCCGGCTCCGACGAGGTCGACATGATCGTCCTGATAACCTCTCTCGCCAGTGAAACCCGAGCTTCGATTGATGCCGCGCGAGTGCGAGCAGTGGCGGCGAAGTGCGGCAAACCAATGACGGTCTGGAGTTACACGATAGCTTCCAAGTTCGGGCGAACCGCTGCGGCCGGATGCGGCCTGTTCATCGACAGCAATCTTCGGAACATCGGGGTTGCGATGGGCAAGTGGGCCGGCTATGCGGAATCGTTGAGGCGAACGTTGCCGGAGCCGTTTGCACCCGTCTCCGGCCGCCTGTATCCGGGTCTTCCCCCGATCGTGCCCGAGTATCTGGCGAAACAGGTTCTGGCGGCCTGGTTGCCCGACACACGTGAGAAACTGGCCAATTCACTGGAAGAAGCCGCGGATGCAGGCGAGCGCCTGGGTTTTCCGGTGGTACTCGAAGTGCCAATCACCACAACTGCCGCATAAGACTGAAGCCGGTGGCGTTCGGCTAAACCTGGCGAACCGGGAAGCCGTCATGGAGGCTTATACGTCCGTGTGGACCGAGGTCAGCCGTCGCGCGCCAGAGGCAACGATCGACGGCATCCTCGTGCAGCGCATGGCGCCGCGGGGTCACGAACTGGTCATCGGCATGGTCGACGACCCAACTTTCGGCCCTATCATGATGCTTGGTTTCGGCGGCACGACAGTGGAGTTGTTCGGCGACGTCGTTCACACCCCTGCGCCGGTTGACGAGGCCGAGGCCACGCGCATGATCCTGTCGCTGAAATCTGTCCGCCTGCTCACCGGTTTTCGCGGTGCGAAACCGATCGACCTGGCACCTCTGGCCCGCCTGGTCGCCGCTCTGTCGCGTGCGGCGCTCACGCTGCGGGATCAAGTGCGGGAGTTCGAACTCAACCCGGTGATCGTGCACGAAGATGGGTCCGGGCTGACGATCGCCGACGCATTGCTGATGATGAAAGAATAGCAGATCGCAGCCGCACGATCCCACGCCGTGAAAATACTGAAGCCACTCAAGCACTCGTTACCTACTAATGCGAACAGGTCAGGTACCAACTTTGGGCGGGAGGCAGGTGATCGCTTGCAGTTCCAACCCAGCACAATTAGCGGGGGCTAATTCGTTTTCCGGTCGGATTGGGGAGTCTCATGCATAACGATATGTCGCGCCGGGTATCGGCGGAATTTTTCGGCACATTTTGGCTGACATTGGGTGGATGCGGCGCCGCCGTTCTGGCGGCGGCATTTCCCGCCGTCGGTATCGGCCTTCTGGGCGTCGCGTTTGCGTTCGGTTTGACGGTCCTGACGATGGCCTATGCCGTTGGCCACATCTCGGGCGGCCATTTCAACCCAGCCGTGACGCTGGGTCTTTGGGCCGCCGGCCGGTGCGCCAATAAGCATGTGCTGCCCTATATCGTGGCGCAGGTCATCGGTGCCATCGCCGCCGCCGCCGTCTTGTGGATCATCGCGTCCGGCAAGCCCGATTGGGTTCCCAATGGTTTCGCGGCGAACGGCTACGGTGATCTCAGCCCGGGTAAATACGGCCTGACATCCTGCTTGATCACAGAGTTGGTCATGACATTCTTCTTCTTGTTCATCATCGTCGGGACCACATCCAAGGGTGCGGCAGCTGGTTTCGCTGGTATCCCAATCGGCCTGGCGCTGACACTGATCCATCTCGTATCGATCCCGGTCACCAATACCTCCGTCAATCCGGCGCGCAGCACTGGGCCGGCGCTGTTCGCAGGCAGCGAATACATCGGCCAACTCTGGCTGTTTTGGTTGGCGCCAATTGTGGGCGGGATGGTGGCCGGCGCACTGGCACGCTGGATGTACGAGCCAGACGTATTGATCGAAACAATCGTCGTCGAGGAGCGCCAAACCGCGTGACCTTGCCGATTGCGCCCGGCGGCGCGAATCGCTGGCCGGCCCAGTAGGGTGCGGGCTGGGTACGCATGGGCAAGGACGGTCCGGTGTCGTCTGGGCGTGAGCGTGGACTGACACCATACCCACCGGCCTGCGTCCGACGTGTCTCGACCTCGGCGGGATACGGATGCAGGTTTTCACTACCGCCGTCTAGATTGAACGGAACGGCATGGACTTCCGCGCAAACCATTCGTCGGAGGGAAAGGAAACGTTTGATGGGAAAGCTCACCGGAAAAGTCGCCATCGTCACGGGCGCCAGCCGCGGTATCGGCCAACAGATCGCCGAGCTGTTCGCCTCCGAAGGGGCGCGGGTGGTCTGCGCCGCTCGCACGCTGAATGAAGGCGAGCACCGGATGCTGGAAGGATCACTGACCCGCACCGTCAATTTAATCCATGAGAAGGGCGGGGAGGCGAAGGCGGTCGCCGCCGACGTGTCTTCCGAAACCGAATGCATCGGGCTGGTTGAGGCCGCTCGACAAGTCTACGGTCCGATCGACATTCTGGTGAACAACGCCGCCCTGAACTACTACCTCCCCACCGACACCTACCCGACGAACCGTTGGGTGCGTTGCTTCGCGATCAATGTTCACGCGCCCTTCATCCTGTCGAAGGCGGTGTTGAGCGACATGATCCCCCGACGGTCGGGTGCCATCGTGAACATAAGCTCCGGCGCGGCGATCGGCCCTGGGCGCGGCCCGTATGAGGACAAGACCGTCCGGGGCGGCGTGATGTATGGCGCGACCAAGGCTGCTCTGGAGCGGTTCACCCAAGGTCTGGCGCAGGAGGTCGCGCAATACGAGGACATCACTGTCGCGGCCGTGTCACCCTCGCAAGTCGTGCCCACGCCAGGGACGATCCACCACAAGTTGGTTACCGGCATGGATGACCCCAAAGGTGAGCCGCCGATCCTTATGGCCCGCGCCGCTCTGCTTCTCGCCAGCGAACCCTCCCAGAAGGTGAACGGGCGTGTGACTTACAGCCAGCAGATCCTGAAAGAATTTGGCGGGATCAAGGAAGCGCAAGGGAGGGGGGTCACCATCCAAGGCTCCGGCTACTCCTTGATATAGGTTCCGGGATGCGAGCCCGATGTGGCGACCCGATGCCGTCAGCCGACGGTCACGGGTTCCACCCGAACCGCTGAGGCCGCGACCGCTTCGAACACCACCACCCCGTGCATGATCTGATCCAGGGGCGTCGGAAAAGGCCTTTCCGCCGCGATACAAGCGGCAAATGCTTCGAGCTCCGCGCTGAGTATGTTGAAATCAGCGGTTTCGGTTAGCTGCGGCGTTCCGGCTCCGTGGACACCGCCGCCGACCGCGGGCACCAGCCGAAAAATAGTCATCGGATGCCCCAATATCTACGATGGCCGCTCAGATCGTTTGGCATCCTCTCCGATCTCGTTAAGGAGCGCGCCGACGAAGTCGCCCATCGTCCGGGTTCGTGCATCAGCCAATGCCTGGCCAGTTTTGGTCTGAAAGTTTCCGGCAACTCGGAACAATTTCGCCCCGAAATGGTCTAATGCGAACCTTCCATCGTCCAATTCCCGGTTCGCCGCCGACGGATCTGAGGGATCATAGAGACGCGATCCCATCCGTCCGGCGACGTAAAAACAGCGAGTGACGCCGATGGCGCCGATCGCATCGAGCCGGTCGGCGTCCTGCACGATCCTGGCCTCCAGCGTCTTCGGCTCGATCCCGGCGGAGAAACTATGGGCCTCGATCGCGTGCGTGGCTTGCTCGATGCGTGTCGGGGACCAACCCACACCGGCCAGGATCGCCCGAGCCCGAGCCGCCGCCAGTCGGGACGCTTGGGATCGTTCCGGAGAGTTCTTCTCCACCGCGACGCAGTCGTGCAAGATGATCGCCGCCGTCAGCACTGCTCGGTCGCACCCCGGTTCGGCGCTGGCGATCTCGATTGCGTTCCGCGCCACGCGCAGCAGATGCGACCGGTCATGTGATCCGTCATCCGCCTCGGGGCCGAGCGCAGCCAGCAATTGCCCCGCCAGCGCAGCTTGATCACCGAAAATCGCTTCAAGTCTGTCCATATCTCCGCGGCCCGCTCGCCAACGCTAACGAACCATGCCCACCCCTGAGGGTTTCCTTCAAGCGGTCGACATTGACCATCGGCGCGTTCAGTAGTCCGGTATATCCAAGGAGGCAGACGTATGATTGATTTTGAACTGGCCTGGGACTCGCGCTGCAGCGTCGCCGAATCGCCGGTTTGGGACGCCCCGGCACGGCGGGTATTATTTTGCGACATCAACGGCAAGCACATCAACGCGCTTTCGATTGACACCGGGGCGCGCGAAACATGGGATTTCCCCGAGGTCGTGGGCAGCTTCGGGCTGTGCCGCTCGGGTCGTCTGGTCGTCGCTCAGCGGCACCATGTCGTGTTGTTCGATCCGAAGTCTGGCGCGCTGACCGACCTGACCGCGAAAGTCGAGGAGCCGGCGACCAACCGCCTCAACGACGGTAAGGTCGGGCCGGATGGGGCGTTCTGGGTTGGCAGTATGGATGGCAACTCGCCGCGTCAAAAGATCGCCGCACTCTACCGCGTCACCGCGGACGGCCGGATCAGCAAGCAGGAGGACGGCTATGCAGTATCAAATGGTCTGGCCTGGTCGCCGGATGGGCGCATCATGTATCACTCCGAATTCTACGGCGGGAGTGATCGAAGCGTGGGACTTCGACCCTGCGAGCGGCAGCCGCACCCGTCACCGGATCCTGGCAAAACTGACCAATGACGATGGCCGTCCCGACGGCGCCGCCACGGACGCCGACGGCAACTACTGGTCTGCCGGTCCCTCCGCCGGCTGCATCAACTGCTTCAGCCCAGCTGGGGAACTGCTGCGCAAATGGGCCTTCCCGGTGCCAGGCCCGACGATGCCCTGTTTCGCTGGAGACTGGCTGTACGTGACCTCACTGCGGGAGGGCAAGTCGGTAGAAGTCCTGGCCGAATATCCGACACTGGGCGGATTGTTCCGGGCCACCACTCCAGCCGTAGGCGCCGAGGTCGGCCTGTTCGCGGATTAGCGCCTTGTCACCCATGCCCTCGTAACCGCCCCGACGTTGCCGCCCCGCCGGAGCGAAGTCGGACAGCCGCCAGCTATCGCTGATACGGGGGTGGCGGAGGCGGCTGATAATAGCGAGGTGGGGGTGGTTGTGGGGTCGTTGCCGCCCCACCCACCGCGCCTACCGCGCCGCCGATGAGACCGCCGGCCAAAGCGCCGCGACCACCTCCCGCCAATCCGCCGATGGCCGCGCCCGCGCCGGCGCCCATTAGCCCGCCGCCCACCGCTCGTTGGCCGGGATCATACGGATCCGTACAGGCGGTCATTCCCAACACCATCCCGATTGCCAGCGCGCCGGGAACAAGCAAACGTCTCATCGCGGGACATCCTCATTCTGCAATGAACACGTTCGTAGTCATCTCGTGACGACCTGGTCAAGATTTCCGTGCGCCGCAACTGCCGGACCAGGTTGATGCCGACGACACCTGATCACGAAATAGCGCGCAGAGTAGGTCGCTCGGGTTGCATGTCAAAGCGCCCCAGATGGTTCAAGAACACGGTGCAGAACCGCTGAGCGGTGTTGGTAATCACTTTCTGGTGAAGCGCATTCCACCGTTCGCGGCGCTCTTCGAGTTCCATGGATATGCCGAGATGCATTGCTTCCGCGATCTCATCGGAGTCGTAAGGATTGACAATGAGTGCTTCGGTGAATTCCTCGGCTGCGCCGGCAAAGCGAGACAGGATCAGCACGCCTGGATCGGCCGGGTCCTGTGCCGCGACATACTCCTTTGCCACAAGATTCATGCCATCTCGTAACGGTGTTACCATGGCCAGTCGGGACAGCCGGAAAAACCCTGCCAGCGTATCGCGTTTTACCGCACGGGTCATATAGCGCAGCGGAGTCCAATCGAATTCCGAGTAACGCCCATTCGTATCACCAACGATACGGTCTAGTTCGCGCCGCAACCGCTGATATGCTCCCTGATCCTCACGCGAGCGGGCGGCGATTTGCAGAAAACTGACCTGCCGCCGGTGCTGCGGGTAAGTGGCGAAAAACCGGCCTATGGCCTCGAACCGGTTGATCAGCCCTTTCGAGTAATCCAGCCTGTCCACTCCGATCGCGAGACCGCCTTTACCCAAGCTGTCGCGCAGCATTCTGGCATCGGACCCTCGGGCTGCTTCGCGGGCGTGGTCTGCGAAACCCTCGGCATCGATTCCGATCGGGTCGACGATTGCGCGCACCGCACGACCACGCCAGACAAAACGACCATCCCGATCGGAATGGAGGCCAAGTGTCTCGGTAATGCAATCAAGAAAGGCGGTACGATAGGTGCGGGTGTGAAACCCGACCACGTCGTATGCACACAGGTTGGTGAGTAATTCCGTGGAACGCGGCAGTGCATGAAAAATGGTCGGTGGAACGAAGGGCGTATGGAGGAAGAAACCGATACGGTTGGTGACGCCGAGCGCGCGCAACTCGGCGGCCAAGGGAATCAGGTGGTAGTCATGCACCCAAATCAGGTCGTCAGGCCGAAGTAGCGGAAGCAGTCCAGCGGCATACTGGCGGTTGACCGAGCGGTATCCCTCGTAGTCCTCTGAGTGGAAATCAACGAGGCCCAGCCGGAAATGCAGCAACGGCCAGAGTGCCCCATTGGAGAAATTCACATAGAACGAGAGGTAATCAGCCTCGGTCAGGTCGATCGTTGCATAGGTAACACCCTCGGAGCGTTGGATGTGAGTGGTGCCTGAGCCACGGGCCGAACGCCTGCCGCTCCAACCGAACCATAGCGATCCCGGTTGCAAAGCGTCCGCGAGAGCGATTGCCAGGCCGCCCGCCTTGGCTCCACGTTCCGAGGGAAGTGGTACACGATTAGAAACGACGACCAGCCGTGCCATAGGTCCGCCTCTCCCTTTGCCACCGGTTCGATGAAGTGAACCAGCGGTAACACTTAAACGGCACAGAGACTGCGCGGTCGCAACGATGCGATCACATCGCCGCGATGACACCGGTACTGCACCTCGCCGCCCCAAAAAAACCCGATCTGGCCAACATCTTTGCCCCGACACAAAGGCCGGGGAGCCACTAGCAAATGCGTATAGCCCAGATCGCACCGCTTACCGAATCCGTGCCGCCGCGCACCTACGGCGGGACGGAACGAGTGGTGTCTTACTTGACCGAGGAACTGATGGCCATGGGTCACGACGTGACCCTGTTTGCCAGCGGAGATTCCGTGACGGCTGCGAAATTGGAGGCAGTCTGGCCCGTGGCGCTGCGGTTCGACGCGGCGCTACGCGACGCCATGGCGCCGCAGATGCTATTGATAGAGAAGGTATATCAGCTGGCAGATGAGTTCGACGTGCTGCACTGTCATCTCGACTATTGGCCGTTTTCGCTGCTCAGCCGGCAGGATACGCCCTATATGACAACGTTGCATGGCCGGCTTGATCTGCCGGAACTGACGCGGATCTACGATTGCTTCGAGGGCGCGCCACTGGTTTCGATTTCCGATGCGCAACGCCGTCCGCTGTCACGCGGCAACTTCATCGGCACCGTCCATCATGGTTTGCCGCCGAACCTGCTGACGCCGCAACCGGGGCCGCGCGAATACCTGGGGTTCCTTGGCCGCATCTGCCCGGAGAAATCGCCGGATCGTGCGATCCGCATCGCGCGGGCCGCCGGCATGAAACTGAAAATCGCCGCCAAGATCGATCGCGTCGACCGCGAGTATTTCGAAACGACCATTCGTCCGCTGATCGATGGCGATCAGATCGAAATGATCGGCGAGATCGGCGACGCCGAAAAGCCGGCGTTCCTCAGTGGCGCCAAAGCCATGCTGTTGCCGATCGACTGGCCGGAACCCTTCGGCCTGGTGATGATCGAGGCAATGGCCTGTGGCACACCAACCATCGCCTTCCCTGCCGGCTCGGTTCCCGAGGTCATTGACCACGGCGTGACCGGCTACATCGTCCATGATGAAACCGCTGCCGTGGCGGCGGCGTCGCGTCTGGACCGACTGTCCAGCAACGCCATCCGCGACCGCTTCGAAACGCGCTTCACTGCCCGCCGTATGGCCGAGGACTATGTTGCTCTGTACCGACGGATCGCCGTGAGAACTCGCCCGGCATTGCGTGTGGTGACCTGATTCCGAACAGGCAACACTGGTCACGGCATTCGGGTTCCGCTTCACTCCTCCAACTACCAGGGGCGGGGGGGCGAATGGAATACGACTACATCATCGTCGGCGCGGGATCGGCGGGGTGTGTGCTGGCCAATCGGCTGACCGCAGACCCGAGGAACCGCGTGCTGCTCCTGGAAGCCGGCGGCAGGGACGCCGACCCCTGGATCCACATTCCAGCCGGCTTCTACCGTAACATCTACAATCCGAAGGTCGCTTGGTATTTCGAGACCGAGCCAGTGCCGGAGATGAATGGCCGCCGGATCTCATGGCCGCGCGGCAAGGTTTTGGGTGGCTCGTCCTCGATCAACGGGCTGATCTATATCCGCGGCCAACGCCAGGATTTCGATCTCTGGCGGCAACTCGGCAATGCCGGGTGGTCCTATGACGATGTGTTGCCATATTTCCGCAAGGCTGAGGATCAGGAGCGCGGCGCCGACGAATTCCACGGTTCCGGCGGACCCCTGGGCGTTTCGAATCTCAAGACGGATCATCCCCTGCACGACGCCTTCATCGCGGGCGCGCAAGAGGCGGGCTACCCCTACAACCGTGACTTCAACGGCGCGGTTCAAGAAGGCGTCGGCCCACTGCAATTGACGGTCAAGGGGCGTCGGCGGTCCTCAGCCGCGGTGGGGTACCTGAACCCCGTCAAGTCGCGCCGAAACCTGCAAATCGAAATCCGAGCACTCACCCAGCGGGTGCTGCTGGACGGCACGCGGGCCATCGGCGTCGAATATACCCTGGGAGGCGCGCTGCATACGGCGCGGGCTCGAAAGGAGGTGCTACTTTGCGGCGGCGCCATTAATTCCCCGCAGATCCTGCAATTGTCGGGTATCGGCCCGGGCGGATACCTGCAATCGCTCGGTGTTGACGTCAGGCACGACCTACTGGGCGTGGGGGAAAACCTGCAGGACCATATCGGCGGCCGCATCATCCACCGCTGTGTCGATGGCACTATAACGATGAACGAGGTCTACCATAACTGGCTGCGCCGCATTTACGCGGGCGCCGAGTGGATATTTGCACAAAAGGGCCCACTGATGACTGGCGCTGGCCCGATTGGATTGTTCGTGAAGACCCGGCCGGAATTGGAAAGTCCCGACGTGCAGTACCAATTCCTCGCCGGCAGCGCGGAGAAAACCGGCGATCCCATGCATCGCTTCCCGGGATGCACGATGGTGGCGATCCCTTGCCGCCCAGAGAGCCGCGGCTGGCTGCGTATCAAGTCGCCCGATCCGACCGAGGCGCCGGCGATGCAACCCAATTATCTTTCCACTCAGCGGGACCGCGACACGATCGTCGCCGGCCTGCGGGTTATGCGGCGGGTTTTTTCTACCGCCGCCATGCAGCGTTACTGCAAGGAGGAAATCTACCCCGGTCCGCAAGCGCAAACCGATGAGGATCTGCTGAACCATGTTCGTGCCACATCCGGCACGACGTTTCATCAGACCAGCACCTGTATGATGGGGCCGGGGCCGAAAGCGGTGGTGGATATCGATCTGAAAGTGAAAGGGATGCAGGGGCTTCGGGTGATCGACGCCTCGATCATGCCGACGGTGGTCTCGGGCAATACGAACGCTACCGTCATCATGATCGCGGAGAAGGGGGCGGACATGATTCTGCGCGCGGCATGAACTTGGCCGGCAAGGTCGCCCTGGTGACAGGCGCGGGCAAGAACATTGGCCGAACGATCGCTCTGGACCTGGCCGCGCATGGCGCATCTTTGGTGATCAACGGACGCTCCGACAGTGCCGCGATCGACGGCGTGGTGGCGGAGATCAAAACCGCGGGCGGGCAGGCGATCGGCTGCCTGGCGGATGTTTCGGACGCGGCGGCCACCGCAGCGATGATCGATGCGGCGGTGTCGGCGTTCGGCGGCCTGGACATCTTGGTCAGCAACGCCGGGTTGCGTCGGCAGACCCCATTCCTGGAGATGTCGCTGGCGGAGTGGCGTGAAATCCTGTCCGTGGCGCTGGATGGCGCGTTCATTCTCTGCCGAGCGGCAGTGCCGCATATGATGGGGCGGGGAGGGGGTGCGATCGTGGGGCTTTCGGGGATATCCACGCATGTGGGAACACCAAATCGATGTCATGTTTCGGCCTCGAAGGCGGGGTTGGAGGGGTTGATGCGGGCCCTGGCCATCGAACTGGCGCCGCACCGGATTACCTGCAACACACTGGCGCCGGGGGCAGTGGATACGGTTCGGAGTGCCGCGGCCGGGACGTCCCCACAACGGCTTTTTGAGGTCCCGCTTGGACGCAAGGCGGCTGTGGGCGAGATTGCGGCGGCGGTTCGCTTCCTGGTTGGGCCCGGAGGGCGCTACATCACCGGACAGACCTTGCACGTGAACGGGGGCGCATTCCTGACCTGAAACGCGCGGCTTGCAATCACGCCGGCCGCATGATCCAAGGCGCGGGATCAAGCGCTGGCGACCCAATTCATGACCGATTCCCTGCCTGATCCCGCCGACACTCCCGAACGCATCCTGATCCTCGACTTCGGCAGCCAAGTGACACAGTTGATCGCTCGCCGTCTGCGCGAGTCCGGCGTTTACTGTGAAATCTGGCCCTTCAATGCCGATACCGGGCGGATCGTCGGGTGGCACCCGCGCGGCATTATTCTGTCGGGTGGGCCGGCGTCGGTGCACGAGGCGGTGTCTCCGGTTGCTCCAGCGGAGGTATTCGAACTGGGCGTCCCGGTCCTAGGGATTTGCTATGGCGAGCAGTTGCTGTGCCATCAGCTTGGCGGCGCGGTGGAGCCTTCCGACCATCGGGAATTCGGGCGGGCTTATGTGGATATCGCCGAGGACTGTGCGCTGTTTCACGGCGTCTGGGCGAAAGGTGGGCGCGAACAGGTTTGGATGAGTCATGGAGACCGGGTGACCCGGTTACCGCCGGGCTTTCGGGTGGTCGCAACGAGTGCCGGCGCGCCGTTTGCCGCGATAGCCGATGATGCACGGCGCTTCTACGGCGTGCAGTTCCATCCGGAGGTCGTGCATACGCCGCATGGCGCACAGTTGTTGCGGAATTTCAGCCATGACGTCGTCGGACTGTCCGGGTCGTGGACGATGGCGGGATTCCGAACGGCGGAAATTGCCAGGATTCGGGCGCAGGTAGGCAACGGGCGGGTGATTTGCGGGTTGTCCGGCGGGGTGGACTCCTCCGTCGCCGCGGTATTGATCCATGAGGCGATCGGCGATCAACTGACGTGCATTTTCGTGGATCACGGGCTGCTGCGGCAGAACGAGGCGGAAGAGGTGGTGACGACATTCCGCGACCGCTTCAATATCAAGCTGGTGCATCGGGATGCCTCCGATTTGTTTCTGAGCGCTTTAGAGGATGTGACTGATCCAGAAACGAAGCGCAAGACGATCGGTCGGCTGTTCATCGAGGTGTTCGAGGAAGAGGCTGCCAAAATTGGTGGCGCTGATTTTTTGGCGCAGGGTACCTTGTATCCCGATGTAATTGAGAGCGTCAGCTTTACCGGCGGACCATCCGTTACGATAAAGTCACATCATAATGTCGGGGGTTTGCCGGCGCGGATGCGGATGGCGCTCGTGGAACCGCTGCGAGAATTGTTTAAGGACGAGGTACGCGTTCTTGGGCGGGAACTCGGGCTTCCGGAGACGATCGTTGGGCGACATCCGTTTCCGGGGCCTGGGCTGGCGATCCGCATTCCTGGCGCGATCACGCGGGAAAAGGCAGATATGCTGCGGAAGGTGGATGCGATCTACTTGGAGGAGATTCGCTTGGCCGGGCTGTACGACGCGATCTGGCAGGCGTTTAGCGTTCTGTTGCCGGTGCGGACGGTGGGGGTGATGGGTGATGGCCGCACATACGATATGGCGTGCGCGCTACGGGCGGTGACAAGCACGGATGGGATGACAGCGGACGTATATCCGTTCGAGATGGCTTTTCTGACGCGGGTCGCCGGGCGAATCGTGAATGAGGTCCGGGGCGTGAACCGGGTGACGTATGATATTACGAGCAAGCCGCCTGGGACGATTGAGTGGGAGTGAGTGGGATAAGCGTGGAATAAGATAGGATAGTGTGGAGTATTAGATGCGATGTTGTTCCAGCGATGGTTGGAGATAGTTAGCTTATCGTGAGTTGCCGCACGACGAGCGCAGGCCATCGGTCGCGACATTGCAACTGAAGCCTGCGTGCTCAACTATTTCCTTCTCGCATTTTAGGCGGCGATTGCCGGCTTGTCAGATTTTCACTTGAATGAACGACAAAAGATCGGCGTTGATCGTAGCGGCTTCCGTGGTGGGCATACCGTGCGGGAAGCCTTTGTAGGTTTTCATCGCCTACCATCGGTCCATCGAACCGACCAACGCGCCCGACCGTCGTGAAGCCGTTTTCCGGTTGCGCAGGAGGCTCTTGGACGGGGCCTTGTGGGATAATCTCAGCTGCACGCATGGACAGACACTGATGGTAGAAGCGAGGAGGCAATGTCGCTGATATTTGACCTAGCCGCTCATACCGCCAAGCCGGGCCGTTCGCGGGCAATCGACCGCTACGCAAGAGCCGCTGCGGTAGCCCCCGGTACGGACGAAGCCGGTACGCTGGACGCGATGTGTGCCGCGAGTTTCTCGATCTGGCGAGTTGAACGTCATCACGAGGCGGCCGGTTTGATCGGCACAGACATGCTCCGTGGCAGCAATACCTGGCTTGTTGGCGAAGATCTGACGGCCAGCACGGAACCCGGCTTTGGGTTCGCAAGCCAGCTTTGCTGGCCCGCAGAATTCGCCATGACCTGCGGCGTCATCGTGCCCGTTGACTATGATCTCATGGAACAAGTTGTGATTGGCGGCGTGGCATGGCACCGACATGCTGATCTGCAGCGGATAGCCGACGATCCGCGTTTCGCCACGGCAATCTACCGCGTCGCTATCAGTGGGGCCGTTATGGACCGCGTAGTGTTCCAGTAGCCCGGCCTCGCCGCTTGACCGTGCCCCCCCAAGGCGAGCCATGAGGGGTCTCATCGGCCGTTGACCTGTTACAGACAAGGGCACGGAACACGACGGTAACCACGTAAACGACCAGCACTATGGCAACTCGGTGCCGTTCTGAAAGCGGCGCCAGGCGCTCATTTGCACCGCCGAGGTCAGGCAGTGGACCACCACAGGTCTCGTCTTCACTGCGAAGGCGCGGGCTATGCCGTCGGTGATTTCGGCCTCTTCCCGGATGGTGATGCCCTCGGCGCCGAACGATCTGGCCCAGGCCGCAAAGTCGGGATTGGTCAGGCGCGTGGCCTCCATGAATTTTCGGTCCGGGTAGCGCACGTAGGAGTGCATCCCAATTGTACCATACATGGCATTGTCGGATATGACGACGATTGGATTGCCGCCGTACTGGCAAGCGGTGGCGATTTCGTTGCCCATCATCAGCGCGCCACCGTCACCCATGAAGGCGACGACCTGTTTGCCGGGGCGGCGCAAACACCCCGCCACCGCCATCGGCATGCCGGAGCCCATGGCACCGACGACAGACGACAAAAACTCCTGACCCGGCTTGAAGCCGACATACCGGTGTAGAAACGAGCCGAAGTTGCCGGCGTCAGACGTAATCACCGCATCGTCTGCGAGGTGCTTGTCGATCTCGCAGACGATGGCGGCGAAGTTGATGCCGTCCGTGGTGGGCTCCCAGGTTTTTTCCAGCAACGACAGATGGATCTTGTGCATCCCGTCGATCCAGCCTCGGCGTTTGGCGGCGTCTGATGGGGTTTTCAAGGCAAGAAGGGCTTTCACCACCTCATAGGGATCGCAGGGCATCCCAAGGTCGGGGCGCCATACCCGGCCGACCTCGTTCGGATCGGGCCAGATGTGGACCAGCGGAACCTGAGGCTGTGGGGCGGCGGGGAAAGTATAGGACTGGGACACGGTGTCCGTCAGGCGCTCGCCGAGGGCTACGATCAGGTCGGTTTTTTTCATTTCGCCGATAAGTGCCGGGGGCACGCGGATGCCCATGTAACCACCATAATTGCGGTGGCGTGCATCAAAGAGCTGCGGACGGCGATGGGTAGGGTTAATCGGGAGGACCCACTCCTCGGACAGTCGCTGCAGGTCGGCGTAGACACGTTTGTCGTGCATCGTGTCGGCGAGCAGTGCCCCGCCCGCCAGAATGAGCGGCCGTTCGGCTTTGGCCAGCATCTCGGCGAGGCGATGCAGGTCATCGGTGCGCGGCCCCGCGATGACGCGCGGACGGGGCCGGTTCAATTCGGCGTCGGTCGTTTGGTCAAAAATATCCTCCGGAAGAATCACCGCCACAGGGCCGGGCGTGCCACTTTCGGCGATGTGGAATGCCCGCGCGATCGCTTCCGAAGCTTGTTTGGGTTCGTTGACCTCGATGACGCTTTTGGTGATGTCGGACAGAAGTCTGGAGTAGTTTTGCTCCTGCAGGGCCAGGCGGCCGTAGTCCGCGCGCTCGACCTGGCCGACCAGCATGACCATCGGGGTAGCGTCGTGGTAGGCGGAATGGAGCGAGACCATCGCATTCGACAGCCCTGGGCCGCGCGAGACGATGCAGACGCCGGCTCGGTTGCGCAGTCGCCCGTCGGCTACGGCCATGAACCCTGCGCCGCCTTCGTGCCGGCACACGATCATGCGGATCGAGTTGCGTTCGGTGAGAACGCTGGTCAGGCCGACATAGCTTTCACCCGGGACGCAAAAGATCTGGTCGACGTCGTGGGCTTCGAGGCTGTCCGCCAGCAGGCGGGCGACAGTGGTCGTAGTCATCCTGGGCGCGTCTCCGTGGCCGGGGGCACTGTTTCGGACGGCAATCTGTATTGCTGACACGGTCCCGCGGTTGGTATCTTATACGGCCTCCATTTTTCATGCAGACAAGCCCGGAGCCAGGCTGATGATCGTTGGTTACCGCCCGATTGGGTCGGCTCGTGCGGCTTTGCGGCCGTGCGGCAGGGTGCGATAATGCTGGGATTTTCCGGGCATCTGGATACGTTCACCCGTGACCGGCTTCCGCCTCAACAGCAGTGGCCGGACCTGCTGCTCGACGGATTTGACTATCCGGAGCGGCTGAACGCCGCCGTGGAACTGACCGACGCGATGGTTCGCAAGGGGTTTGGCGACCATACCGCCTTGATCGGCAACGGCCGTCACCGCACGTACAAGGAACTGACGGACTGGACGAACCGTATCGCGCGGGCCTTGGTCGAGGATTATGGGGTCAAGCCTGGCAACCGGGTACTGATACGGTCAGCCAACAATCCCGCCATGGTCGCATGCTGGCTGGCGGCGACGAAGGCGGGGGCGGTAGTGGTGAATACCATGCCGATGTTGCGGTCCGGCGAATTGGCGAAGATCGTCGACAAGGCCGAAATCTCGTTGGCCTTATGCGACACGCGATTGATGGATGAGTTGGTCAATTGCGCCAAGGACAGCGTGTTCCTGAACACGGTCGTCGGATTTGACGGGACAGCCAATCATGATGCCGAACTTGATCGCGTGGCGCTGGGTAAGCCGGTTCGGTTCGAGGCGGTGGAGACCGGACGGGATGACGTGGCCCTGCTTGGCTTTACTTCGGGAACGACGGGTGAACCGAAGGCGACGATGCATTTCCATCGCGATCTGCTGATCGTCGCGGATAGCTATGCGAAGGAAGTGCTCGGGGTGACGCCGGAAGACGTGTTCGTGGGGTCGCCTCCCCTGGCGTTCACCTTTGGCTTGGGTGGCCTGGCGATATTCCCACTGCGTTACGGTGCGGCGGCGACGTTGCTGGAACATGCGTCCCCACCCAACATGATCGAAATCATCCAGACCTATCGCGCGACGATCAGCTTTACCGCGCCGACGGCCTATCGCGCGATGCTGCAGGCGATGGACGAGGGCGCTGATCTGTCCTCTCTGCGCATCGCGGTGTCGGCGGGTGAGACCTTGCCGGGACCGATTTTCGACGAGTGGATCCGCAAGACTGGGAAGCCGATCCTCGACGGGATAGGCTCGACCGAGATGCTCCACATTTTCATCACCAACCGGGTTGACGATATGGCGCCGAGCACGACGGGGCGCCCGGTCGGGGGATATCAGGCACGGGTCGTCGATGAAGATATGAACGAGGTGCCGCGCGGGCACTGTTGGTCATCTGGCCGTGCGCGGGCCGACCGGGTGCCGGTATTTGGCGGACTGGCGACAATCGGTTTATGTGCGTGATGGATGGAACCTGACGGGTGATTCATTCGTGCGGGACGCGACGGGGGCTTTTCATTTCGCCGCCCGGTCGGACGATATGATCGTTTCGTCCGGCTACAATATCGCCGGTCCGGAAGTGGAAGCGGCTCTGCTGTGCTCCGCCGAGGTGAAGGAGTGCGCCGTGATAGGCGCGCCGGATTTGGAGCGAGGGCAGATCGTGCAGGCGCATATTGTGCTGGCGGACGACTCGGTGCCAGACGATGCGACGCGGTTGCGGCTGCAGAACCACGTCAAGGCGACCATCGCACCCTATAAATATCCCCGCTCGGTCGTGTTCGTGGGGGCGTTGCCGAAGACGCAGACGGGGAAGATCCAGCGGTTCAAGTTAAGGTAGTTTGCGGGCGCGCTGTCTGTGTGCCTCTCACTCACGCGCCAGCTTGGTCCGTGGTGCGGCGGTCCATTTCGTCGTGGAAATACCTGTTCAGTGCGTCTCGGAAGGGGGCTTTGTCTGGGCCGGCCACCGCGAACAGCGTCATTGACGAGTGAAACTTCAAGACGTCCGGGGTACCGAAAATCTGCCTGATCGATCGGCCCGTGATCTGATTCACCACCTCCGTGAGATCAATCAGCCGAGGGCCAAGGAGCAAATGATTGAGGTAGGCCCGTGCCTCCGCCAAAGACGCGATAGCGTGGCGGCGCGCCATGGCGCTGTGACCAAGCCCCACCAGTTGAGGAAAGACAAACCACATCCAATGGCTCTGTTTCCGGCCGTCGCGCAGTTCACGGTATACTTGCGATATGACCGGCTCCTGAGCCGTTACGAAGCGGTCAAGATCGAAGACATCGCAGTGGGCCATGCTCTGCTTCCGCGGGAAAGGTTGTGGTTCGATAGCCAACGTTGGCCTCCTCCTTGTGGATTGTCCACCAGGAACGGCGATCGGTCGCCCCCGTTCACGGGCAAACGGACGTTAGGGCTTTGGGTAGGACGACACCCTAAACCTAACGCATAGGTGACCCAGCCGGTGGGGACTGCTAAACGTCCCTGAAATGCTGAGAAACCTGTACATCCGCGTGATGGTCGTCGCCTCCTCCCGCAACGCCGCCTGGTGGCTGGCGCTGATCGCTTTCGCCGAGGCCAGCTTTTTTCCGATCCCGCCCGACGCACTGTTGGTGCCGATGGCTGTGGCGAAGCCTCGCGCAGCCTGGCGGCTTGCCACCGTCTGCACTTTGGCCAGCGTCGCGGGCGGCGCGCTGGGCTATCTGATCGGATTTGCCGTGTTCGATCAGGTCGCGCAGCCGATCTTGCGACTGTACGGCTACGGAGCGGCGTACATGGCGTTTCAGGCGAAGTTCCAGCAATACGGATTGTGGATCATCCTGATCAAAGGCCTGACGCCGATCCCCTACAAAATCGTCACCATTGCCGCCGGCGCCGCTCGGTTCGACTTCGGATTGTTCATGGCGGCCAGCGCGTTGACACGGGGTGCGCGGTTTTTCCTGGTGGCAACTTTGCTCCATTTCTTCGGCAACTCGGTGCGAGTATTTATCGAACGGCGCTTGACGCTGGTGACCAGTGCGTTGGCCCTGGGTATAGTAGGTGGATTTTTGGCGCTGAAGTTTCTTTAGCATTCCAGCAAGCGCGCTATGCCTATCGCTCCGATCGATGCGCGTCCGTCAGTGCCCCCACGCTGATAAAGCGGAAATCGTACCGCACCTGGTGAACCGGTTTGGTCGCACCCCAACCGCTAACCTCGTGTCGGCGGTCTATCCAGGCCGAGGCGAGGCCGGTCGCCTGCGCCGGGACATGGTCGTGGAACAGGCTTTGCGCGACATGGAGGATCTTTTCCTTCGGCGTCCCCTGTTCGCTCAGGCGGTCCACGAGATAGGCGAAGTTTTGCCGGTCCGGCTTGTAGGAGCCGATATCCTGGGCCGTGTAGATCGCATCAAATCCCACGCCGAGACGTTCGTTCGTCGCCTTGAAGCTGGACCGATCGACGTTGGACAGGATCACCAGGCGGAAATGTTGCTTCAGATATCGCAGCGCCTCGACGGTGTCCGGGAATGCCGGCCAGTCCGCGATCGACCGGCCGAACGCTGCATCTTCGGTCGCATCTCGCACGACATTCCACTCGATCGCGAGATGTCGATGCACTTCGGCCAACAGATCCGGATAGAGCATGGCCGGCGTCTTCTCTTGCTGCCTGGCTTCCAGCCGGCCGAACGCTTCCAATACGGCACTGCGGGACAACACCACGTTGGCCTGGGAAAGGCCCGCTCCGACGCGTGTTGGCCGCTCGGGGTGCGAGGTGTTCCCGCCGGTCCGAGACAGCAATGGCGTCAAAGCGCGATAGATCCCGCTCTCCCAATCGATCAGGGTGCCGTAGCAGTCGAGCGACAGAACATCGAATGTCTTCAGGCTGCGTCCGGGCTGACCGGAACTCTCGGATGGATTGGCGATCTCATTGGTCATGCACTGGCGATCCCTTGCGGCGTGGCGCCAAACATCAGCCGCCACACGAGCCGTCGCAAGCTGGATGAAAATCGAGAGTTGCCCGGAGCCCGGAAATGCTCGCACCAGCTCGCGGAATGAAGCGTTTGAAGGAGAACGGACTTAAGATGGACATCCCGGTCTAATTCAATCCGTGCGGTCGCGATTAACACCTTCTTAACCCCCAGGCCGCAATATCGAAGCTGCAAAATGGCATGCCTCTCGCCGGCGAACCACGACGGCCGGGGCAGTCTGTTCGGTTGGGGTTACTATGGCGCGCCTGTTTGCGGGGATCAGCATTCGCCTCAAGGTCATTGCGACCTTCGCCCTCATGCTTTGCTGTATGGTCGGGCTCGGTTTGAACGCGACCCAGCGTCTGGCCTCCGTCAACGCGGCTGCGGCCGATATCCAGGATAATCAGCTCCCGAGCGTGCAACTGCTGGGCGACATGGCCTATCAAACGACGAATTTGCGGATGCTCGAGGCGAACTTCGCGCTGACGATGGACCCAACGGCCAAGGCGCATGACGAGGCCGCCATGGCAGCGGCGCGCGATCAGGCTGGGCGGACCTTCAGGGCCTACGCACCACTCGCCGGACCAGGCGCTGAGCGCCGGATGGCCGACGATACCTGGCGTCGCTGGCAGGGCTACCTCGTTCTGCATGACCGCTTCGCGGCGATGGCACCGCAGGGCGATGACGTGGCACTCGCGAGCTTCTACCGCGGCGAGATGCGCACCGACTTCGACCGAATTCATGGGCGCACTGCTGCCGCTGATCCGTTTCAATGTGGACGAGGCCAGGGACGCCGCCGACGCCGGCGCGAGGGTGGCAGGGTCCGCGCGTGTCTGGATCCTGGGCCTCATCGCGGTCATGTCGCTGCTGTGTATCGCCGTCGGGTGGTCGCTGATCCAGGGCGTGTCGCAACCGATCGCGCGCATGACGGAAGCCATGCGCCGACTGGCCCGGCAGGAGATGGGCGTAGCCATCCCGGGGATCACGCGTGGCGATGAGATCGGGGCTATGGCCGGTGCGGTGCGGGTATTCAGGGACGGGTTGATCGAGGCGGCCCACCTGAATGCTGAGCGTGACGCGGCGCGCATCCGTGAGTTACACCGCTTGCAGCAGTTTGCCGATGCTACCTTCGAAGGCATTGTCATCCACCGGGACGGTTTGATCGTCTATGCTAACCCGGCTTACTGCAAGATGCATGGCCAGCCTGTCGCGGACACGTTGTGCGGCCGCAGCGTGCTCGACTTCGTGGCACCCGCCTTATTGGACAAGGTTCGCGACCGGCTCCGACCGAGCACTCAGACCTCGGGCGAAATCGACATCGTGCGAGCGGATGGGACGCTTCTGCCGGTGGAAGTGCTGTCGCGTCCATTCGAATATGACGGCCGCGCGGCCACGCTCAGCGCGGTACGGGACCTTTCGGAGCGCAGACAGGCCGAGGCGCAAATCCGCAAGCTCGCATTTCATGATGGGCTGACCGGGCTGCCGAACCGCTATCTTCTAAACGACCGTCTGGCGCAGGCTCTGGAATTGAACGCCCGTACCGGCAGTCGGCTGGCGGTGCTGTATTTGGACCTCGATCGCTTTAAGTTCGTCAACGACGTGTTTGGACATGGCACCGGCGACCGGCTCCTGGTGGAGGTCGCGGGCCGACTGAGCGCCACGGCCCGCGCGACGGACACCGTAGCCCGGATCGGCGGAGACGAATTCGTGTTCGTGCAGACGCTGGTGGAGCATCCACAGACATCCGCCGTCATGGCAAGACGCCTGATCGAGAGCCTGTCGGCGCCGTGCCAGATCGACGGCCAGCAGATCGAGATCGGTGTCAGCATTGGAATCGCCAGCTATCCCGATGACGGAGCGACCGCGCCGACGCTACTGAAGAACAGCGACATCGCCATGTCTCGGGCCAAGTCCAGGGGCCGTGGCCAATACCAATTCTTCGCGCCAGAGATGGACTTGCAGTTGCGCGAGCGGCGTAAACTAGAGCAGGACCTGCGGCAGGCGCTTCATCGTCATGAGCTCGAGCTGTATTTTCAGCCGGTTTACGCGTGTGACAGCCGCACGCTGGAGGGTTTCGAGGCGCTGTTGCGCTGGACGCATCCCGTTCGGGGCCCGGTGTCTCCAGTCGAGTTCATTCCGGTCGCCGAGGAGAGTGGGCTCATCGTCCCACTCGGGCACTGGGTACTGGAGGCGGCCTGCGCCGAAGCGGCTTCCTGGCCGGGCTCATGGTCGGTCGCGGTCAACCTGTCGCCGGTGCAGTTCCGGGAACCGAATTTGGCGGATGTGGTCGCCCGGACGTTGGCGCGTACCGGTCTGGCCCCGCACCGGCTGGAGTTGGAAGTGACCGAGGGTGTGTTGATCGGCGATCCAGAACAGGCACTGGCCACGCTGACCCGGCTGCGGGCGCAGAGCATTCGTATCTCACTCGACGATTTTGGCACCGGCTATTCGAGCCTGAGCTATCTCCGCAGCTTTCCGTTCGACAAATTAAAGATAGACCGGTCGTTCGTCCTCGACTGCGACACCAACCCGGACGCCTCCGGGATCGTCGCTGCCATCGTAACGATGGGTCGTTGCCTCCATATCGGGGTCGTCGCCGAGGGTGTGGAGAACGAGGCGCAGCTCCGGCTGCTGGTCGGGTATGGGTGCCATCAGGCGCAGGGCTATCTGTTGGGTCGCCCGCAGCCAGCCAGCCAAGTGGCACAGTTCATGGCGCTGGATCAGGGCGGTCAGACGGCGGCGATCTTAACTCAGTCCCGGCAAGCCAGCATAGCCGCGATCTAGCTCGGACGCTGGTGCTTTGGAGGGCGACCGCCGGTCTCTAGGCGGTCAACCCATTTTCACGCCGCGAGCTCCGGCGCGGCTTTTGCCGGTTGTGGTGCGGTTAAGGTCGCTCAAATTCTGCCAACCCGCCCAAAGCCGTCAGCATAAGCCGGCCGTGCGCCGTCGGCCCATATGTCGGCCCAAAGCGCGGAAACAAGCCTTCTTGTTTCCCGTCAGGATCGTTCGGCCTCCGACGCCGCGGCGTCGATTGCAGCCGCGATGATGCGGACCTGCTCATCCGAGATCGGCCCTCCGGCCAGGCGGAGGCGCAAAGCGGTTTTCAGGTTCTCGAGCGCTCGAATGATCCGCGGATCGGGCACCACGCTGCGTTCGCGGGCGATGGCGTCGATACGCGCCTGGATGGCGTCGACCGCGGCTTGGTTGGCCTTCATGAAGGCCTCGCCCTCGGCGGTCGCCTGATACAGCTTCTTGCCGTTCTCCGCGGTCAGGCTGGCGTAGCCCTGTTCTTCGAGCATCGTCAACGTGGGGTAGATCACGCCCGGGCTAGGGCTGTAACCGCCGCCCATGCGGTCCTCCAGCGCCTTGATCAGGTCGTAGCCGTGCGCTGGTTTGGCCGCGATCATGCTCAGCAGGATGAAGCGCAGGTCACCGTGATCGAACACCCGGCGCCGTCCGCCGCCGTGATGGCTGCCCGCGTGGCGATGACGGCCGCCGAAGCGGTCTCCGCTTTCCAGCGTGTCACGGCCGAAGCGGCGTTCACCGTGGCGATACGCCGTGTGGTCATGCCTCGTGGCGTGCCAGCTGTGGTTGTAATGTCTCATGCTAATGGTGGTTCCTTGTAAGCCGGGCCAGGATGGCGTCCGGCAAACACGACATAAACAAGATATATCTTAACGTCAAGATGTATCTTGATTATGTCGTAGCATTTCATCCGCCACCATACTGGCCTCCGATGCACGGCTCGCTGCTTGTCAATCCCGTGCACCCGTTGCCGGGGGCAACGAAGCGCAATACCGTCTGGCAGCGCGGATCCCACTCTTTCGCGGGCAACCGGCCACCGCAAATCGTTAGGACCGAGCGGCGCCCCTTCGTGGTTTGGTCCGTGCCGCAGCGCCACGGAAGAATCCCACTCGGGGCATGTTCTTTTCTTGCGGTGCGGGCGCGCAAGCAGACCGGATAACTTTGGGAACAGGAGCGTGGCGATGAAACTACTGACCTTCCGCCGTCCCGACGGCATCGAGAGTTGGGGCATCCTCACGAGGGCGTGATCGACCTCGGCAGTCGAACCCCCGGCTTGAAATACGCGCTTTGGACGATGACTTCCCTGGCCGAGGAAGCCGCGCGCCACGCCGACTTCAGGCTGTGATGACGTCACCCTGCTGCCGCCGATCCCGAACCCGGACAAGATCCTGTGCGTCGGCCTTAACTATATCAGCCACATCAAGGAAGGCGGACGCGAGCCACCCCCCAAGCCGATCATCTTCACGCGCTATCCCGAATTCCCAGGTCGGCCACGACCAGCCAATGGTGCGGCCGAGCGCCTCGCCGACCTTCGATTATGAGGGCGAACTCGCCGTCATTATCGGCCGCCGTTGCCGCCACGTGAATAAGTCGGACTGGGAGAGTGTGGTTGCCGGCTACTCCTGCTACAACGACGGCTCGATCCGTGAATGGCAGCGGCATTCCGGCCAGTTCATCCCCGGCAAGAATTTCTACCGATCCGGCGCCTTCGGCCCTTGGATCGTCACGCCTGAAGAAGCCGGCGACATCGCCCGGGCGCATCTCATGAGCCGGCTCACGGGCAAAGAGCAGCAGCACGCCACGATCGACGACCTGTGCTTCGACATCCCGACGCTGATCGAATACTGCTCGACGTTCATTCAGCTTGAAGCCGGCGACGTCATCGCTACGGGCACAACAGGCGGTGTCGGCGCCTACCAGACCCCGCCGCTATGCATGAAGCCGGGAGATACCATCGAAGTGGAGATCACCGGTATCGGCGTGCTGCGCAATCCGATCATCGCCGAGGATTGAACGTCCAGTGGCGAGCCGGAACGGCGACCGTCGTTCAGCGGCACCCGACCCGCAGCCGCCGGTCATCCTCCTCGCCACCCAGAATGGCCCGAAGTGCGTCGAGCAGGACATGGTTCAGCAGCGGTTTCCCCAGCACCGCCCCAAACCCGGCCGCCCTCGCTCGGGCCCGTAGCGACGGCGTCGCGTGGCCGGACAGCAGGATCACCGGTGCCCTCAAATCATGCGCCTGAAGCTGAAGCAATACGGCAAAGCCGTCGAGATGCGGCCTGCGATCATCGAATATGACACAGGCCGCCCGCGCCAGGTCTTTATCAGCCAGAAGCGCAGCGGCGTTTGAATAGGTGCGGACGCCAAAGCCTTATCGCCGAAGGGCGAATTGCAGCGCATCGCGCACCCTTGGTCGTCCGCGACTATCAATACAATTGATGACCGGTGGTTGGGCATCCAGACGAACCGTATCCTTCACGAGGCACGCGCTACCGAAGCAGCGCGCAAACTCTCGGATGAATACGGGGCCGGGCGATTTGATGGAGCTCAATCCGGGCAATTTTGACCGGCTCGAGGTGGGTGAATTTTATGTCACGGCTACGCCACGGCGTCGGGGGCTATGCCGCCTTGGGGACGCCCGCCGTCCTCGAAACCTCCTCACCAGACCTCAGGTTTCCTGTCCTCCCTTGTCCCGTCCCGGAGCGTGCCGTCCTATGTCCTGCCATCCTCAGTCATTCCGTCCTCAGGCATGGTGGTCCGAAGCGTCAGTCGGAAGATCGTGCCACCCTCCGGATTGGGGACCGCCCACAACCGGCCGCCATGCAACTCGATGATCGTTCGTGAGATAGACAGGCCGACCCCCATGCCCTGTGGCTTGGTCGTGACGGATGGTTGAAACAGTTGCGCTGCGATCGCCGGTGAGATGCCGGGACCGGTGTCCGCAACTCGCACCTCGACGGTGTCCTTATCGACCTGCGCGCTCGAGATCGTTAGATGGCGCCTCATGGTTTCCTGCATCGCTTCGATCGCATTGCGCATCAGATTGACGATGACCTGCTGGATCTGGACCTCATCGACCAGGACGAGTGACGCCGGTGATGCGTAGGAATATGTGACCTCGACACCGGTCTGCTGGACACCAACCAGAGCAAGTGCGCTGGCGTCCTCGATCAACTTGCCAACGTCCTCGATCTGCCGCTGACTGTCCCGCCGGGATACGAACTGGCGTAGCCGGCTGATGATCTGGCCGGCGCGTAAGGCCTGATCCGCCGCCCGCTCTATTCCGTCGCAAATCATCAGATTTTGCAGCGTGTCCGCGCCGTCAATCAATTGGCGGCAGCCATTCAGATAGCTAACCACCGCGGTCAGCGGCTGGTTCAGCTCATGGGCAAGGGTCGATGCCATCTCGCCCATTGCGGTGAACCGCGACATGTGGATCAGCTCCGCTCGCAAGTTCTCCAACTGCCGCTGTGTCGCCAGCCGTTCCGTCAGGTCCCGGACGAAGCCGGTGAACGAGCGCCGCTCGCCGATGATGATCTCGCCAACCGACAATTCCATCGGAAACGTCGAGCCGTCCTTGCGCAGACCCGCGACCACCCGCCCTCTGCCGATCACCCGCCGTCCCCCTGTCGCGAAGTAGGTCGCCAGATATGTGTCGTGTAGCTCTCGATACGGCGAAGGCATCAGCATGCAGACATTGCGGCCCATGACGTCTTCCGCCCCGTAGCCGAACAGGCGTTCCGCGGCGGCGCTGAAGCATCGCACGATACCTTGGTCGTCGATGATAATCATTGCATCGGGCGCCGTATCGAGCACCGATCGCAGATGCGCATCGCGCTCCAGCAGCGTCGTCTGCGTGCCGTCTGCGCTGGCCAGTGAGCGCCGAAACGCAGTCTCGACCCGCTCGCGTTCCTCGATCTTCAGCGTGCAGGCTATGGTTCGCTTCGACTAGCTCCTGGTTTCGCTCCGCAAGCCGGTCGGACAGTTCGATCAGCCGGCGTTTTGGTTTTGCAGATCGGCGGGCCATGCCCGCTTGGCGGTGATGTCAACCGGGTTCGAACGAAGTGGTTAACTGAGCCGGTCTCGTCTCTCACCGGCAAGATCAGTAGCCGGTTCCAAAACGGTTCGCCATTCCTCCGATAGTTCAGGATGTCGGCTTCGACCGATCGCTCTAGCGCGATCGCAGTTCGAATTGCCGCGACGGTGATTGGATCCTTATCGGCCCCCTGCAGAAAGCGGCAGTTGCGACCGATGATGTCATCGCGCGCATACCCGGTCATGCGGCAAAAGGCATCGTTCACGAAAACAATCGGATGGTCGGGTTCCCCGGCATCGGTGATGAGCATGGGCGCGGACATCGCGCAAACCGCCGCGGCAAAGGCCTCCGAGCAACCATCGAGACCAGGCCGAGAGGCCATGTTTGGGTGTGCCTTCTCCGTTTCACCAGTTGGGAACGCGAGGCGATGCCCTGGAGGAACGAAGGCGGCCAGCGGGGCACAACCAGTTCGGTCCCCTGAGGGTATCAGAGCCGAGCGGACGAGTCCCAGGTTTTGCTTTCTTGCCGACCCTCCTGCTGGAATTTCTATATTGGTTACGTAACGGAACGCAGCCCGGCGTATCGTGGCGGTGCGGCAATCAGATGAACACGCGCACGCCAACTGCCTGCAGCCAGCATGCCGCCAACTCGATACGCGGTTGCTCCTGCCGAACACCCCTCGCCGGCGCGTCACCGGCGAGGGATTGCTTAGTCGATCATTTCACCTGCGTCAGCTGGCCGCGAACGGCGCCGCTCGGGTTGTTCTTGCTGTGTACGTTGACGTAGTACATGCCCGCCGTAAGCTCCTGCTCTTGCTCCGGCGTCAGCTTGGCGGACCCATGGATCGGGCTCTTGGGCGCGCTGCCCAGCGGCACGACCACCCCGGCGTTCTTGCCCGTCGCGGCCGGCCCGTGGATATGGGCCGCGGTCACGTCGCTCGAAAATCCGCTGAACGTCACATCATAGGTGAGTTCATGCGTCGCCGTGTCCAGCGACGCGGTCGCCTCTCCCGACCCGGTGGATTTGGAGGGCGGCACTTCCGACGCCGCATCCAGCGTTGCGTGGAATTTCACCGTGGCAGCCGAGGCCGAACCCGCGAGCATGACCGTGAAGCCGGCAAGAATCATTGAACGACGAAACATGAAGCCTCCCTTTCGTTGCCTCTATTGACGAGTTCACTCCCGCGCATCAGCGCGTGAGCGACCCGATGATGACGTCATCACAGCGCCCGATGTGGGGTGCACCGCCTATTTTGTAATGGGACCACAGCGTCCCGTGAAACCAGCACCATTTCAGTAGGTGCGTCATTTCGCGGAGAGATTGAGCTAGCTTTTGATCGTGGCCGGCCAGCCCGTTGACGCGCCTGCCGAACAGAGGAATATCCATTGCGCCGTCCCGCGGGACCCGCCAAAGCCACCGTGCCCACCCCGAAGGAACCCAGCAGATGACGCTCACCCGATCCCTCGGTCAGTTCGTCGCCGATTTGTCACCGAACCGATTGCCGGAAGAAGCCGTCCACATCGCCCGCATGGGTTTCATCGACAGCATCGGCACCATGATCGCCGGTCGCAACGAGGACAGCGTTCGGATCATCACCGACACTCTCTCGCCGGGCAATGGCCCCGCCACGCTGACTTTCGGCGAACGCCGCGCTCCAGCGCCGGAAGCCGCCTGGATCAACGGCACCGCCGCTCATGCGCTGGACTACGACGACGTCGCTCTGCGCGGCCACCCCAGCACGGTTCTGGTTCCCGCCATCCTGGCCGAGGCCGAACATTTAGGCTCATCCGGCGTCGACATGGTCACCGCCTATGTCGCCGGCTACGAGACCTGGGCCGAGCTGTTCGGCCGCGACACCGGGCTGCTGCACCAGAAAGGCTGGCACCCCACCGGGCTTTACGGCGCCGTCGCCGCGGCCGCCGCCTGTGCGAAGCTGCGAAAACTGGATGCCGAGGCATCCTCCACTGGGATCGCCCTGGGCGCCTCCCAATCCGCCGGCCTGATGGCCAATTTCGGCACCATGACCAAGCCGTTCCACGCCGGAAAAGCCGCCCACGCCGGCATCATTGCAGCGCGTCTGGCGGAGGCCGGATTCACCGCCAGCACCGACGCGCTGGAGCATCCGCAGGGTTTTCTCCACGCCATCTCCCCCACCGGGATGGAGGACCGGACCAGCGCGAGCAAAGCCGGCATCGACTGGGCGATCCTCACGGAGGGCCTCGGGATCAAGAAATACCCCACCTGCTACTGCACCCACCGCGCCATCGACTGCATGCTGGGCTTGGTGAACGACAGCCCGATCGAGGCGGAAAACGTCGACCGGATCACTGTCAATATCAGTGACTACTTCGCTACGGTGCTGCGCAACCACCAACCCGCAACTGGCCTTGCGGCAAAATTCAGCATGGAGTTTTGTATGGCCAGCGGCATTGTCGCCCAACGGGTCGGCCTGCACGAATTGACCGATGCTTTCGTCCAGCGCCCCGACATCCAGGCGCTGATGCGGAAGGTGGAGATCGTCACCACCACCGACTACGATGCCGGACAGCCGGGCGCCGCGCCGCACGATTGGGTAACCGTGCGGCTCGCGGATGGCCGTTCCCTCGAAGGTGAGCCGGTCGCCCGCGCCCTGGGCTCACCGTCGCGCCCGCTTACCGATCAGCAACTGTATGACAAGTTCGCCGACTGCCTAAGCGCGGGCGACTCCCCATCCCGGCGGAGGTGCTGTTCGAGCGTCTGTCGGCGATCCAGTCCATTAACGCTCGCGATCTGACCGCCTCAGCGGCGTGACGACGGTGGCGATTGGGCGGCGGATCATCCTCGGTTCGACCCTCGCCGCGCCCTTCATTCGAACCGCGCGAGCCGATCCGGTCACGCTGCGGGTCTCCCTGGACACCGCGCCCAGCCACGGCCGCACCCAGTCCATCGCCAACTTCCTGAATAAGCTGCAAGCCGCCTCGCAGGGCGAGATCGCGCCGCAATTGTTCGACGGCGGCAGGTTGTTCGCCGACGGTGACGTGATCAGGGCGCTGGTCCTCGGCCAGGTGGAGATGGCCGCGCCCGGCACCTGGCTGGTTTCCGCCTACGTCCCCGAAGCCGACATGGGTCAGTTGCCGTTATTCTACGGCCAGCCGGCTCGAAACCACCCATCTCGCCATCGACGGCATTCCCGGCGACATGGTAAACCAGCAGGTCACCCGGAAGCTTCGTGTCAAGATCCCCGGGCGTTGGATGGATCTCGGCTTCACCAACTGGTACAGCACGCCGCAAATCGCTCAATACGTTGGCGGATCTGAAGGGGCTCAAGATCCGCAACTCAGGCGGTTTCGCGCAACCCTGGCGAGCCCAGTTCTTCGGTGCCGTCCCCGACATGACGGCGTGGCCGGACGTGCCGCTTGCGCTGTCGCAAGGGACGTTCGATGCCCTGCAGAGCACGAGCGAAAGCTGTGCGAGTGCAAGGCTGTGGGATTCCGGCCTGCACTTCGGCCTGATCGATCACCAGACCATGGGCGATTACATCCCGATGATCGGCGAGGCCTTCTGGACCGCTCTAAGCCCCGCGCTGAAGTCGCTGGTCACCGACCTGTGGGCGGCCAATATCGGCATTTACCGCGCCAATCTCGCCGCCGCCCAGAAGAAGCGCGGAGAAAGAACTGAAGTCCCGAGGTGTCAGGCTCGCTTACGTTCTGCCTGAGGAACTCGACCGAGCAACGCAAGCGGATGCTGGCCGAGCAGGACAAGGTCGCTCGGGCGATGAAGATGTCGCCCGAGTTCCTCGCCCGCATCAACGAGGCGATCGCCGTTACCAACTGATCCGGATCGCGCGCAGTGCGAGGTGGAAGGTCAGTTTCGGGGCGGGATGGCCGTCACGATGAACTGAACCGGTTTCGCGACATGGCCCCAAAACCTATGGGCCAACGACACCTCCTCCTGGGCCGCGCCTGGGAGCGCGAAAGCGGCGGTTTGCGCCAGGCAGAAACGATCGGTGCTGACGCAAACCGAAAGCAGCCCGTGTCTGGCGAGCAGTTCCGGGGTGACCCATAAATTGCGGCCATAATCAAAGTGTACGAAAGTTTGCGATCGATCCGGACCGTAGAATGCTATGGCGTTCTCATACCAGTCGGAGCCCGCAACATAGAGCAAGGGCAGGGACGTTTGCTTGTGCCAGAACTGCGTCGCCTGCACCGCTATTTCTTGGTAGGGCGGCACACCCATCGCGCGGGGCGACAGATAGGTGCGGGCCGCCGCAATCACCGGCGAAAGCATCAGGGCGCCAAGCGTCAGGGCTCCGGCAAGGCGAACGCTGATCCGGCAGAGGCGATCAACGCCCCGAGCGCCGAGGGCTTCGATCGTCAGGAGCGGCAGGAGCGCGAAGGTTCCCATCGTCATTTCCGGCGTGATCCTCGTGCGCAACGCCAAGCCGCCCACGATGGTCAGAACGAGCGGCGCCAGAGCCAGGATCGCGAGGACACGCCGTTCCGGGCACGGGGTGGTCCGGACGAACCGGGCGCTCTCTTCATCTGCCGAGGTCCGGGCGATCAGTCCAACCAGGACAACGACCCCCAGGTTGATCGTCACCGCGCCGACGAGAGTGTTCACACCGTAACCGAAAACCTTATCCCATCCCTGACCCGAAAGCGCGGCGAGATACTCGAGCGGCGGCGAGCGATGGGTCGCCGAGCCACCAGACGTGAGGTGCGCAGATCACTGCCGCCACGATCGCGGAGACGTACGGCGACGCCGAGGCGAAGTACCTTCGGTAATGATGTTGGATCGCGACCAACAAGCAGGTCGCGGCCAATATCATGGCATAGTACTTGGACATCAGGGCGAGGCCTATCAGCATGCCGAACAGGATAGCGTCGCGGAGCCCAGGGCGGCGGACGGATCTCATGAAGTAATGCAGCGTCCAGGGCCAAATCGAAAGAAATATTATGTTCGCATTATAGTTATAAGAAAAGAACGTGTAGAACGGCGTCAGCAACAACAGCGCCCAGGCCGCGACGCGTTTGCGGCCCGTGGCGAAGTTTCCGATCAGCATCCACGCGCCCCATAGGCCGATCGCCGCGTTCGTACTACTCAGCAGCGCGAAGGCCCAACCGGTGCGGGGAAACACCTGAAACCACAGACCACATACCCAGGCCCAGAACGGCGGATGCTGATTGTAGCCGAGTTGAAATTCCTGCCCCCAGGCGTACGCTTCCGCCATATCGTGCTTAATCGCCATGGGCGCCTCAGCGATCGAGAAATACACTGCCCATATCGTCGCAAATGCCGCGAAGAGCCCTAGAATTGTTGGCAGACCCGGTTGGGCGAGGGGTTCGGCGACGTCGACTTTCGGGCGCGAGGCACCTTCATCTCGCGCCCGTTCTTCAACGACCATGTATCGAAATGTTCCCCAAAGTCTCGAATTGTCCGCTTTTAGCCGACTTCCTCCAGATGGCAACCGGTTTCATCTCCGGCACCGCCGTTGCCAGGCGACCCCGTACCGCACACGCCAGGGGCCGGACGCTGGTTGCAGGGTCTGCCGGTCCATCGGTCCGCGGCATTATTCCGAGGGCGTCTGGCTGGCCAGGGGCTTCGCATCGATCATCTGGGTCTTGCGCGGCCACCGCATCAGCGGCAGCAGGAGCAGCGCCGGAAGCGTCGTGCAGATCAGCAGCATATAATCGTTTATGTACGCGATGATTTCGGCCTGCCGGCCCACCACGCGGTCCAGCATAGCGGCTCCGTGGTGCGTGGCGGGGTTGAACGCGCCGATCGCTTGCAGGGCTCTGTTGAACGGGGTAGCGCTGCCGCCGATCACCTCGTGTAGCGCCTGGGTGTTGCGGGCCAGCACGGTCGAAGTGACCGACACGCCGATTGCGGCGCCGATATTGCGCAACAACGCAAGCAGCGCGGCACCCTCGATTCGCAGCGACGTCCCCAGTGTGGCGAACGCCAGAATCTGCAGCGGCATAAACGCAAGGCCCAAGCCCGCCCCTTGCAACATGATGGTCAGGACGATGGTCCATTGGGAAACGTCCGGCGTCCATCCGGTCATCAGGTAAAACGAAGCGCACATCAGGAGGAGTCCGGCCGCGACGAGAATGCGTGGGTCCATCCGATTAACCAACTGGCCGCTGATCATGATCGCAATCAAATTGCCCAGACCCCGGGGAGCCATGATGAGTCCCGCAGTTAGGACGGGATAATCGCTGAGGACCTGTAGCCAGGGGGTCATCAGCACCAGACTGGATACTAGCAGCGTGCCCACCGCGAACATCGTGATCAAACTGAATAAGAAGTTGATGTCCGCGAACAAGGCGGGATGCATGAGCGGATGGCGGGCGGAAAACATGTGAACGGTGAACAGATAGAAGCCGAGGCCGGCGAGAATGGCCTCGACGATGATCTCGCGGGCGGAGAACCAGTCCAGGTCCTGCCCTCGGTCCAGCATCAATTGCAGAGCGCCGATGCCGGTGGACAGCACGGCAAATCCCAGCCAGTCGAAGCGGGAGAAGCTGGTGCCGCGAGTGTTGGGGAGGAAGAACAACAGTCCGGCAGCGGCCAGCACCCCGAACGGCAGATTGATGTAGAAGACCCAGCGCCAGTTATAATGATCGGTCAGATACCCGCCCAGTGTCGGACCCATGATCGGGCCGATCATCACGCCCATTCCCCAGATCGCCATGGCGAAACCCCGGCGCTCCGGCGGGTAGATATCCAGCAGGGTGGCCTGCGACAGCGGCACAAGGGCGGCGCTGAACATGCCCTGCAACAGCCGGAATGCGACGATCTGCATCAGCGACTGGGCTGCCCCACAGAGCATCGACGCAATCGTGAAGCCGATGATGCAACCGATGTAGAGCGGCTTGCGACCAAAGCGGGTGGACAGCCAGCCGACGGGGGCGGTCAGGATCGCAGCGGCGGTGATGTAGGATGTCAGGACCCAGGTGATCTCGTCATAGCTCGCGGAAAAGCTGCCCTGCATATAGGGCAGCGCCACGTTGGCGATCGTTTGATCCAATGATTGCAACAACGTCGCGCCGATTGCGGACATTGTGATCATGGCTCGAAACCGGACGTTATCCGCGGCTGGCGTGCCGAGGGAGCTAGCTTGGGCCGTACTGGCCATGGCGCTGCTTTTTGCTGAAGTCACATACTCGTGCAACATGGTCGCGCGGCCGGATCGCGGTCAATTCCAAATTTTCCTTCACTCGTCCGGGTCTTGTGACCACGGCCGGCTGTTGTGTTGCGGTAATCTCTCGATCCGCGAACAGTTTGGTTCTCTTGGAGGCTCGCATGGCATCATGGCGCGATCAGGTAGCGCTTGTGACGGGAGGTGGCCGTGGTATTGGCCGCGCAGTAGCTCGCCGATTGGCCCGTGAGGGTGCATCGGTCTGCGTCAACTACCTTTCGCGCGTGGACGCCGCGGAGTCCCTGGTCGCCGACATCAACGCGAACGGCGGACGGGCGATCGCCGTGGCTGCCGACGTCGCCGATGACGCGGCGGTAGAGGGGATGGTGGATCGGGTCAGCGCCGCGTTCGGACCCGTGACCATCCTGGTGAACAACGCCGGTGTTTCCTACAAGGCGACCCTGGAAAGTTACGATCCGGAGAAGCTGGAGCGGATGCGTCAGGTGAACTGCGATGGCGTGATCCATACCGTCCGTGCGGTGATGACCGACATGCGGCGGCAGAAATACGGACGAATCGTCAACGTCACGTCAATCGCGGCGCTGGGCACCTCGCTGCCGGGCAACGCGTTCTACGCCGCCACCAAGGCAGAGGCGCAGATTCTGACGTTGCGGTTCGCCCTGGAACTGGGACCATTCGGGATCACCGTGAACGCCGTCGCGCCGGGCTATATACAGACCGAGATGACACGCGGCGCGGACGAGGCGGCGTGGAACGAACGCGCCCAAAAGATCGGTGCGCTGGCGATGATGGGACGGGTCGGGGACCCGGATGACATCGCGAATGCGACAGCATTCTTTGCTTCACCGGAGTCGGGGTGGGTGACCGGGCAGGTGCTGGCGGTCGATGGCGGGCGAACGGATTATTTGGGTCGTTAGGTCCGTCAAGTCGAGACCCTAAGGCGGCGTGGGCTTGACGCTGGTCACGCCGGCGCAAGCACAATCAGCCATCGGAGGGGACAATGTCCTTGGCAACGACATCTAGCTGAGAACGCCCCAGGATAGGACGCGACTGATCCTTACGGCGATGACTGGCAATGGCGTCAGATTCATTCCGCGATACTGTTGGTAACGCAGGCAAAGGTGGTCCTGGGCACGGTCATGCTCCTCCCCATCCGACAGAATGTCGGCGCGGCCGCGCAACATGATCCAGGCGAGGCGGGTCCAGTCTTCATCCCAGCGATCGACCGTGACCGCGACGGCCGGGTTCTCCTGGATGTTGCGGACGCGCTTGAGCGGCGCGTCGGAGCGTTTGGGCTTCTCGTCGACAGTGATGTAGAGGCTTTCGCCATCCAAACAGAAGCAGACTGGTACCAAATGCGGGGCGCCGTCGCGGCCGGCGGTCGCGAGATGGGCGACACGGCTCCGGTCGAGGAAACCGCGTTGCGGATCGGTCAGCACTGGGGCGCCGCAAGGCTTGGCGGGCGGCGCGATCCGCGCGTCACCGAACTGCCCCGTCTGATGTATCGACAGGACTGCGTTCGGCGGCTTTCACCCGCTGCCAGCCGGATTCCATTTCCTCCAGCGACAGTTCCGACAAGATCTTCGCCTGCGCTTCAAAGTCGCGCTCCATCGAATTGAATCTGCGGTAAAATTTTTCGTTGGCATGCCGCAGGCAAGTCTCCGGATCGAGGTTCAGCTTGCGGGCGAGGTTAGCAACGACGAACAGCAAATCCCCAACCTCATCGGTGAGGCGAGCTGGCTCCGCGTCTGAAAGTTCAGCCCGAAGCTCCTGAATTTCCTCGTCAAGTTTGCTGAGAATCTGATCTGCGTCAGGCCAGTCGAAGCCGACGCGGGCGGCTCGGTTGGTGAGTTTAACGGCGCGGGTCAGGGCGGGCAGGGCGGTTGGCACTCCGGCCAGGGTGCCGGACTGCCTGCGGGCGGCGCGTTCGGCCGATTTCTGGGCCTCCCAGGCCGTGGTCTGCGCGGCGGCGTCACGGGCAGCGGCAGCACCGAAGACATGAGGATGGCGGCGTATCATCTTGTCGCTGATGCGTTTCGCGATGTCAGCAAACGCGAATTTTCCCGCTTCTTCAGCCATTCGGGCATGATAGACGACCTGGAAGAGCAAATCGCCCAGTTCGTCCGGCAGCGCAGAAAAATCGCGCTGGGCAATCGCGTCGGCGACTTCGTAGGCTTCCTCGATGGTGTAGGGCGCGATGGTGTCGAAGGTCTGGGTTTTGTCCCAGGGACAGCCCGCGGCCGGGTCGCGCAGCGCGGCCATGATATCCAGCAGGCGGCGGAGTTCGGCTTCGGCCGAGGCGGCAGGATCAGGCATACGACGCGGATAGGCGAGCGTCACGCCTGACGCAAGACCATGATCGCGCCGGTTGGAACGTTCAGCGCGCATGAAATGGCAGCGGTTTGCATCTGGCAAGCAAGTTGTTATCGACCGGATGATGGAACACGACGACGATAACGGGCCGCCCACGCTGCCAGGCGGCAAATTTTATATGACGCCAGGGGGGCATCAACGGCTACGGGCGGAGTTGGCGGAGCGGCGAGCCGAGCGGCACCGCGTGGTCGAGATCGTGGCGTGGGCGGCGAGCAACGGGGATCGTAGTGAGAACGCTGACTACAAGGAGGGCAAGCGCCGCCTGCGAGAGATCGATCGGCGCCTGCACTTCCTGACAAACAGGATCGCGCAGGCCGAGGTGGTCGATCCGGCGGACCAGGCGCAGCGCGACCGGGTGTTTTTTGGCGCGACGGTGACCTATGCGAACGAGCGCGATGAAGAGGTCACCGTGACGATTGTCGGGGTGGACGAGGCCGACATGGCCGCAGGCAAGATCAGTATCGGCTCGCCGGTCGCCCTCGCGCTGCTTCGCGCTCGGCGGGGCGACGAAGTAACGGTGCGAACGCCGCGGGGATCGGAACTGCTGGAGGTGGTCGAGGTCAGGTATCCCACGCGGCGTGACCTCGCCGGACCATGACCCCATTGACGCGATGTTGGGCCTTCATTTTGGCACGATCTATTTCGCGATATCGGCGAACGCGGCGCCCGTAAGCCGGACCAGATCAGCCGGGGTCAGGGCGAACACGGCGTTCGGTGATCCGCCCGCAGCCCAGATCGTCTCATAGCGTTCGAGATCGCGGTCCAGAAAGGTCAACGGCGCGCTGATATGACCGAATGGAGGCACCCCACCGACCGCCACCCCAGTATTGGCCAGCACGAACGCCGGGTCCGCCCGCTTGATTTTTTGTCCGAGCAGAGCGGCGACCTTGGTCTCATCGACGCGATTGGCGCCGGACGCCACGACCAGAACCGGCTGCCCATCGGCGGCCCGAAACATCATCGACTTGGCGATTTGAGCCACGGCGCAGCCAACCGCGTCCGCTGCTTCGGCAGAGGAGTGGGTGCTCTGCTCGAACTCCAGGACCCGAAACCCGTCGCCCAGGATCGCCTGAATACGCATCGCGCCGTCGCTGCTGGCTGGCCGCATGTTCGCCCTTCCGAGTGACCTCGGAGGATGTTGTGCCGAACCAGCCACGTTTGTGGTAGTCCGTCGTCAGATCGATTCTCTGGCGAAAGACACGACCCATGCGCCGCGCTCATTCTCGCCATCACCCGCGGCATCTGCTGGCCGGTCGAATCGCCTACCACCGAGCGCCCCGTCAGCCACCCAAAAAGGGTATTTGGGCAGCGCTCGGTCCAGGCCTGATCACCGGCGCGTCCGACGATGATCCATCCGGCATAGCCACCTATTCGCAGGCCGGGGCGCAGTTCGGCTTCTCGATGTGCTGGGTCATGCTGTTCACCTTCCCTCTCATGGCTGCGATCCAGGAAATCAGCGGACGGATCGGCCGCGTGACCGGGCAGGGCATCGCCGGCAACATCCGAGCCCACTACTCCAAGCCGCTGTTGCGCGCGATCGTCTTGCTGCTGCTGGTGGCCAACATTATCAACCTGGGCGCTGACCTGGGTGCCATGGGTGATGCCGTGGCGCTGCTGATTGGCGGTCCAGTGCATCTGTATGTCGTCGGCTTCGCCGTCGGGTGTGCCGCGCTGGAGACGTTCTCCCGCTATGAGCACTACGTGGTCCTGCTGAAATGGAGTTCGGGGTTTCTGCTGGCCTACGTTGCGACTGCACTGGTGGTGGATACGCCGTGGGGTCTGGTCGCGCGGGACACCTTCATCCCGACATTCCAACTTGGCAGCGACTACGTGGTCGCCATCGTCGCGGTGCTCGGGACGACCATCACGCCGTATTGCTTCTTCTGGCAGTCGTCGCAGGAGGCGGAGGACGAGCGCATTGATCCGCACGCGAAGCCGCTGGTCGATGCGCCGGAGCAGGCCAAGGTCCAGATTGGCCGCATCCGGTTGGATACCTACGTCGGAATGGGGTACTCCAACGTCATCAGTTTGTTCATCATCATTACGACGGCCGCCACCCTGAATGCGCACGGGATCACCGACATCCAGACCTCGGCCCAGGCGGCAGAGGCGTTGCGGCCGATCGCCGGGGTGTTGACCTTCGCCCTGTTCGCGGCCGGGATCATCGGTATCGGGCTGCTGGCGATCCCGGTTCTGGCCGGGTCCTGTGCCTATGCTCTGGGCGAGGCTTTGGACTGGCCGACCGGTTTGGATCGCCTGCCGCTGGATGCCCGGGCGTTCTACGGCACCATCATCTTCGCGACTCTGATTGGGGTAGGGATCAACTTTGTCGGTTTTGATCCGGTGAAGGCACTGTTCTGGTCGGCGGTGATCAACGGCGTGGTAGCGGTGCCGCTGATGGCGGTGATCATGATCATGGCGATGGCGCCGAAAGTGATGGGACAGTTCACGCTGTCCCGGACTCTATGCGCGATGGGGTGGTTGTGCACGGCGGCGATGACAGTGGCCGTCGGGATCATGTTCGCGACGTGGTAGCCGGACAATCGTGTCCGGTGTCCGCTTCGTCCCGGGGCCGATAGAATGGACGGCCCCGAAAGTTCGACTACTCCGCGGCGATGGGTACTTGCACTGTTTCGGGTAAATCAGGCGCCACGACCGGCGTCGCATCGGATGGGTAGTCAGGTTTGGTAGAAAGCCAATTCTGTACGAGCGGATAGTTGGGGCAAAGCTGCACCGCGGCAGCAGCGGCGGTTGCCTTTACTCTGATGTCTTCCGGGAGTAGGTCTATCAGCGCGGTCTGATGCTCGCCCTGCGGTTTTGTCGCCGATACCAGGGCCGAAGCTGTCCGTATGGCATACTGATCCAGAACCTTGCCGATGGGTGCCTTCCCGGGTTCGCCCGCCTGCTGAGGTAAAACCATCAAGAGCATCGCCTGGTCGATCCAGTTGATAATCCGAGTGGGCGAAATCTTCGTATTCAGCATTAGGTCCACGATGTCGGCGGTCGCCATGTTGGGCACGTTTTCAATATCTTCTTCATCAAGCCGAGCCTCGTGCCAGACCGAAAGCCCGTCGATCTGTGACAGCGGTAGCGTGCCCTCCAGATTTGGAAGCGCCATCATCGAGCCCGGAAGTTTTTTCAGTACGTTGGCGATCAGTTGCCACACAATCAGTGGAAAGGCACCCACTGCGAATGAAGCAACGAGCAGAAGCGGGCCTTGACCGACCATGTTGCCGGTGGCCTCGAAGCATTGCACGGCGACCCAAACGCCCGCCGTCGCGAGGATAATACGCATCGAGACCGCGTTGTAGGCATTGGGTCCAAGGTCGCGCCGGGTGAAACGCTTGACCAGCATTTGCAGCGAAAAAAAATAGGCGCCGAGAAACGCAAACGTGACCGGCAGCAAGACCGGTTCAGCCGCCCACAGGTACCAGCCGTCCAAATGGTTGGTTTGAACCAGGTATCTCATTGTCTCGCTGGCAGTCACCGTCGGATAGGGCGGCAGGACCATCATCCAGCCCAAGGCAATCAAAGCGCCGGCCCCGAACACCGGCAGCACGGTTTTCAGGTCGAAGGATGCGAACAGTTCACCTGTGGCGCGATCGTTCTCGACGCGACGCCCGCTCGTTGTGCTCAGGATGCCATCGAGGAACGCGCTTACTTTGTCATCAGGCAGCGAGCCGTAAGCCGCGCCGAACCGGTCAAGATAGCCCTTAACCCTGCGCGACAAGCGCAAATCATCCTCGATAGGAAAAACCGCGTTGCCGGCATTCACCAAACGGAGTTGTCGCCTACGAAGCAAACCCAACCGATCGAGGTTTGTTGCGTAGTTGTTGAACAGGGCTTCCCGGCGGGTCGCAATAAACAGAAAGAACAGCGACGGGGGCAGCAGCACTACGGCATAAACGAAAGCAGCGCGCGCCACGGCCAGTTCATTGTCCAATATCCAACCGACGGTTCCGAGAACCCATGCAAACAGCGGCAAGCCGCCAAAAGTAACCAGCGCCACTCGCATACTGTTGGCATTCAATCGCTTCATCACGCTGTACGAGATGAAGAAAGCCAGAGCCAGCAGCAATAAAGCAACCAGGTTCCAAACAAACCAGGAGAGCATGACGTTGTTCCCATAAGCAATTGTGCTCTTTTTCGTGAGCACTTGTGAAGCTGAGAACCTAACCCGGGTCTGCGTCGAGATCTGCCCGATCCATTCTCGCTGACCTGCAAGTTTGGGCTTTCCACCAGTCATGCCGCCGGACAAAGCAAAGGCTGCCTTTCCGGTTCATCGCAATCTAGTTCTTATAGTCCGGATCTTGTAGTCCAGAACCCTCCGCAAATGATCTGTATCAGATCTATATTGGAAGTCAACCTTACCATGCGATTTCGACAGCGCCTTCATCCGATCGAAGGGGAGGGCGAACTGGCTGCGGAAGAACCGCAGCACCGCGGCGACGGTGGCAATCAGCCGAGCTCAATGTGTGTCTCCTTGCCAGCCCCCAACACTTCGAACACCGCAAGACTTGCGATGACCTGCACATGCAGAGACCACAATCACGATGGTTCTAAATATTGCCGATAAGCAACATAATTTTGGACGAATTCCCACGCGGGGCGCGGCAGTCAGCCCTTCCGCACTGACGACCGTCAAGGAGTACGGCCGCCGGATAGACGGGAACAGGCAGGCTATACGGCCAGCGGGTTACATATCAGCGTCTTGGCAATCTCGATGATCCGGTGCGCCTCCGACCAGAGTCCGTACGGCTCCAACGCTTCCATCGGCGCCCAGACCGCCGCGGTCACATCGGATCCAGCCACAGGCTCTCCCGCTACCCAGCGCGCACAAAAGTCGAGGATGGTGTAGTGGAACCTGATTCGCCCATCGTCATCGCGCCGGATCGTGTCGACATGGGCGCAGAAGTACAGCGGGCCGACCTCCAGACCGCATTCCTCCAGCAGTTCGCGACGGGCGGCCTGCTCGCAGGTTTCACCGACCTCCTGGGCGCCGCCGGGCAGCGTCCAACTGCCAAGGTTCGGCGGCTTGCCGCGCTGGCACAGCAGCACGTAAGCGTCCTTGATCACCACGATCCCGATCCCGACGAATAGGGCGAGCGGGATACTCGCGGTCGGTCATTTTTGATCCGCATCGGATGTGGGCTTCGCCGGTTCCGGGGCCTTCAGGTCGTCCATCGTCGGCACCAGCGACTTCTCCTTCCAGGAGCCGATCTCATACGTCCAGCCGGTCAAGCGGCTGTTCAGCTTGTCCGCCTCCGGCTTCGCTTTGTCGGCGGAAGCCGTGGCCGCAAACCGCGCCCAGACCTCCTTATCAGCGTGAAACACCCGGGCGGTCACGGCAAGTCCGTCGTTGGTGGTGAACACCGCATGCCCAGCCTCGGTACCCGCCGCGTCGGCGTCGGCCTTCACCGATTGAAGGGTCAATGCCTCCAGCGCCCGGCCGACATCGTCCACCTTGTAGTCTTCCAGCTTCGGATGGTCGGTCGGCTGAGTGAGGGCAAATTTGCCGTCGACCCGACCGAATACCAAGGCCTGATCGCCAACCGCGACGGAGGCGATCCGATCATGGCCGATGTTCATAATATCCCGATCCAGCCATGACGTCGGATCCGCATCGACCTGCAAACTGCCTTCTGCCAGCCAGGCTTGCTTGTCCTCAGGCCGGCGAACATAGATCTCGTCTGGCACATTCGCCTGGCCGCGCACCCGCCGATGCCCGAGGATCACCGCCAGGATCGGCTTTCCCGCGCCATCCATCACCTGCAACAGATCACCCGAGGATGTCGCACCGCTGGGATCGTCCACCCCCAGCCGGCTGAACTGAGCGGGATCGCTGGTCCGAGGCTCCGTCAGCCGCAGTTCCGTCAGCCCGGTCAACACGCCGCGCAGTTTTGTTTCCAGGTACTGGATAATCGTGCGACGAGGCGAGGCCCCAGCCGCCGTCAGAGCGCTTCTCGATGACCGTCTGCTTGCCCTGATGGGTGATTTCCACTCGGGCCGCGTCCCTCAGCCGCGGCGCCAGATCCGGGAACATCAACTGTCCCGCCGATATACTCGTCTGTTCGGTCGGCGTGGTCGCCGTGCCGAAATACCAACCGCCCGCCAGCGCCAGGACCCCTAGTCCGAGCAGCAGGCCGACCGTACGCACTCTCATCGCCGGACCCTCGCGCGCCGCCGCCGTTGCACCACGCCCATTACGATCGCCAGGACCGTCAGCAGCGCCGGCACCAGCACAATGGTGAACACGCGCATCTCGTTGGCGAGGGTGGAGATATCATGGTTAAGCTCCAATTGCACCGCCCGCAGCTTCTGCCGTGTTTGCAGGATATCCTGCCGAGCGGTGTCGATCGCTGCGCGCTGTTCCGGCGTGATGACGGCATCTGGTTTGGCATTGTCGGCACTGCCGGAGCGGAGCGTCCTAAGCTGCTTCTCGGTCTCATCTAGATGCGCCTGCAACGCCTGCTGGGTTTGGCGGAATTTCGCCTCCGCATCGCTCTGCATCGCAGAGACCAGCGTAAATGGCCGGTTCGTGTCGCCGCGCGAGCGCAGCCCGATCAGCGCATCACTCCCGGTCAGAGTACCAATCAGGTTGGCCACGAACGCCCCGTTATCCGAGAACGGCGTGGCAACCTGCTGACCGAAGAAATCTGATGTCCGCACCCAGAACCGATCCGCCAAAATATCAGAATCCGCCGCTACCACCAGGTTCGCCGGCGCGTCCGTCTGGGCTTTATGCGCCGGGAAATTGTCGGGCCGCTTCTGGTCCGGTGCCAGCGGCGGCGGCTCGGAAAAGGCCGACTTCAGTATGCCGTGCACCCGCGCAGCGATCACCCGGGGGCCGCCCTCTGGCTTGAAGCCGGCCAGGACTTTCGCCGGATCGGGGGTTTTAACCTGATCGACCGCTAGGACCCCGCTGCGATCGCTGCTCGTCAGGATTGGGGTAAAATCGATCTGGGCGTTCGGGGCTTTCGCCAGATAGCCGGAGGAAGCCACCGTCACCTGCTGTAGATCGGCCGTCGCCGGGTCGTCGTGGTTGATCCCGGCACGGATGTTGAACCAGGCCACATAGTTGACCGCCTCCATCCGATCACTACCGCCCCGCACGCGCCAGGCGCCGGTCAGGTCACCAACCACTTTTGACGGATCGAACTCGATCCCCCACGCGTCAAACAGCGACTTCAAATCGGAACCCGTGTCGGCCGGTGGCATACCCGTGGGCGAGGGCGTCGCCGCCATAGCCTCGCTCCACGGATCGACCATTGCCATCAACTTGCCGCCCCGCATGACGAACTGGTCGATCGCGTACAGCGTCGCGGGAGATAGGTGTTGCGCCTCCGCTACCAGCAGGACCTGGATATCCGGATCGATCACCTGAGCGTCCGTGGCAACGGTCTTCACGGTATTGGTCTGCCGCAGCAGAACTGCTGAGGCGTATGGCCGGCTGCCTTCCCTTCGCATCATCATGTTGGGTGGACCGCCTTCCAGCGGCAACGACGACATAACCCCGATCACCGGGCGCGCTGGGTTGGACAGCTCGTAGACCAGCTTGGTCAGGTCGTATTCCAGGAACCGCTCACGTTCGGCCTGGAAGAACGAGATGGTCCGCTCGTCATCCTCCAGATTGGTGCCCGCGAGGCCGAAATAGACTTGCGTCGCCCCCTGATCCAGCGGCACCGGTTGCAGCCCAAACGCCATCGCCCGATCTTCTGTGTCGCTGAACGGTTCGGGGTCAAAGAATTCCAGTTTCACCTTGCCATGGGAAATCGAGGCATAGTCACGCAGCATCTCGCGCACGTGGTCCGCATAGGTGCCGTAGGCCGGCACCGTGGCCCCGAGTTGGCGGGAATAGAACAGCCGGAGCGTAACGGGTTCCTTCAGGCCGGCCAGGATCTGCCTGGTGCCCGGCGACAAGGTGTAGATTTTGCCCTGTGTCAGGTCGAGTTGCACGTTCGCCAGCCGAGCGTCAGCGAACATGTTGATCCCGATCGCGATCGCCACGGCGGCGATGATACCGAGGATCGAGAAGGACAATCGCCGCATAGCTCAGTCCGCCTTCCGCTGATCGACCAGCACGGTATTCAGGAACAGGAAGAACCCGATGAATGTCGCGAAGTAGATGAGGTCACGCAGGGCAATGATACCTCGGGTGAAGTCCTCGAACCGGTCCACGACCGCGATCCGACGGGTGAATTCTCCCAGCGCCGGCAGGTTCTTCGCCAGGAAGTCGTTGACGATCGGGTTGGAGGCGACGGCGAAGATGAAGCAGATCGCCACGGCCAGCACGAACGCGATCACCTGATTGCGCGTCAGGGCGGACATCGCCGCGCCGACCGACAGGAAGGCACCGGCGATCAGCAGGCAGCCGACATAGCCCGATGCGATCACGCCGTTGTCAGGCGAGCCGAGGATATTGACGACAATGACGAACGGAAACGTCAGCAGTAGTGCGATGGCGCAAAAGGCCCAGGCGGCGAGGAATTTGCCGATCACAGCCTGAGCTTGGGTGATCGGCAGTGTCAGCAGCATCTCGATCGTGCCGAGGCGGCGCTCCTCTGCCCAAAGGCGCATGGTTATGGCGGGAATCAGCAGCAGGAAGACCCAGGGAATAAAGGTGAAGAACGGATTCAGGTCGGCGATACCTCGGTCGAAGAACTGGCCGAGGTTGAAGGTCAGCGCACCCTGCAGGACCAGGAAGATGACGATGAACACGGTGGCAACCGGGGTCGCGAAGTAGGCGCGCAGTTCCCGGCCCGCGATGGTTAGGGTTTGGGTCATTGACGTGCGCCCCGAGGCCGCGGGCTGCCAGTGGATCTGGTGTGCGTGACGCTCAGCGGGGCAGTGAGCGCTACCGCGTCCGAAAGACAGATCATCACGCCGCCGCCTCCATTGTCAGCATCCGGAACACCTCCTCTAGCCGTCCGGACGCATGCCGTTCTTCCAGTTCCCGCGGAGTCGCATCCGCGACGATCCGTCCGCCGGCAATGATGATTGCGCGGGAGCACACCGCGTCCACCTCCTCCAGGATATGCGTCGAAATGACGATCGCCTTATCCGGCGCCATCCGCTCGATCAAGCCGCGCACCTCGTGCTTCTGGTTGGGGTCAAGACCGTCCGTCGGTTCGTCGAGCACCAGAACCGGCGGATCGTGCAGCAGCGCCTGCGCGAGCCCGACCCGGCGTTTGAAGCCTTTCGACAGCGTTTCGACCGGTTGCAACCGCACACCATGCAGAGTGGTCAGCCCGAGCGCGTGATCGACGCGATCCGCCAGTTCGGAACCGGAATACCCTCGAATTCGCGCGCAAAAGCGCAGAAAACCTACAACCGACATCTCCGGATAGGTCGGCGCGCCTTCCGGCAGGAAACCGAGTACCCGCCGGGCAGCAACGCCGTCGGTCTGGACATCGTGACCCTGGACGCGGGCGGTCCCCGCCGTCGGAGTCATGAATCCAGCGATGATGCGCATGGTGGTGGACTTCCCGGCGCCGTTCGGGCCGAGGAACCCAAGCACCTCGCCCCGCCGCACCTGGAACGAGACGTGATCGACCGCGGTGAACCCGCCGAAGCGTTTAGTCAAACCCTCGATTTCGATCAGCGCCGGCTTGTCCGGTGCGTCTTGGACACGAGTCGTCACCTTGCGTTCCCCTGCAATCCCCATTTGGGCGGCGGACATACCGCAATCGGGCGCTAATGCAACGGGGTTGTGTCCGTCTAACCGGTTCTTAACGCGACGGAAAGGAATCCGCGGCCCTATCCCGGTGCCTCAGGTCGCCCGACCGTGAGGTCACCACCATTGCCGCCGCAGCGTGACGCCCGGACTAGCGTTTCGCTCCGGCCAGCGGCTGCTCGGTGGCCAGAACCGTACGCTCGGGCTCAGGCTTCCGATCTCTATCCACATTGAATGGGGCCGGCTCGTCCAGACGTTGTCGCGGCCGGCCCTCGACCCGCGCGGCGCGATTGGCATGTGGGACAAATGGATTTACCACTTGCCCGGCGAAATCGACCGGAAAATCAGGGTCGTCGAGACCGTAGGCGTCGGGAAGCCGGTCCGCGGGCATGTAGAACGTGCCGAACACAACGTCGAAAAATGCGAATGTGCCGGCAAAATTGCTGCTGCCGCCGAGCGCTGGGCTCGTATGGTGCCAGCGGTGAAAGACCGGGCTCGCGAATACGTAGCGGAATGGCCCGAAGCTCCAATCGAGATTGGCGTGCACCATGGCCGAACTGCCGACATTGAACGGCACTATCCATATCAGAACGTCGGGTGATATCCCGAGCAGCAGCATCACGACGTCCGCGAGGCTCCCATGCAAAATCGTATCAACCGGATGAAATCGCGTCGCCGAAATCCACTCCAGATGCCTGGAGGAATGATGCACGGCATGAAAGCGCCACAGCATCTCGCGGTGAAATAGGCGATGGGTGAAGTACAGCACCAGGTCACTCCCCAGTAAATAGAGCATAACCTGCGGCCAGAACCGAAGCCCTGCAAAGGGACCGTGACTTTCCGCCAGGAAATTGCCGATTTTGGTGGGGTCGACGATGCCGTAGCAGACTATGATACCGAAGACGAGCAGTAAAGTCTGCGCCATCCTGTTGATAATATTTGGTACGATCGTCCAGCATAGATCTGTCGAGAGATCGGGCTTGCGCCACCAGGCCGGCGTCTTATTGCAGTCTCTGAAAAATATTGGGAGCAGGGTGAAGATCGCCGCGAGTACGACAACATTGCGTAACGCAGCCAGCGTCACCGCGTTCAGTAGAGCGAAGATGTCCGCAACGGCCGACATCAGTGCCTTTATTTGTCCGCCTGCGCGACTGCAATCGCCTGTTTGATCTCTGCGACGGCCGCCTTCACCTTCAGGCTCATCAGCGCATCGCCTCTGACGATGGTCGAGTGGCGCGGCTCACCCACGACGCCGAGACTAGCCCAGGACGCGACATGCGGGGGAAGGCGCGCGAGATCAACGCCGCCAGGGTGGACGGCCATCAATTCAGATGTGTCTGCGATGGTCGCGTGCTGGCCGATGGCAGCGTCAGACTCGCCCTCGGCGCGCAGATAGGCAGTCTCCGCAGTAGCGGCGTAATAGGAATTGACGGCCACGACCTTCGGCCCGGCGCTTCCCCATTCGGCCATAAGCCCGGCAGCGACCTCGGTCTGCGGCGCGATCGACAGGCCGTGGTCGGCGATAAAACAGATCGTCTTGAACCCGGCGACCTTGAGGCTGCGTGCGATGCCTTCGAGTGTCGCGGCGAATACAATGGGCGGCACTCCCATCGTGCCGGGTAGCGTCATGTTGTCGGTCGGCGGATCGTAATCCCCTTGTGGCACATAGGAGACGACAGGCGCGACAAGTGCATTGCCCAGTTCGGCGGCAATGCGCCGCGCCGCCCATGCAACGATGTAGTCGTGCTTGCCGATGATCATATGCGGGCCGTTCTGTTCCAGCCCTCCGCTGGGGACGATCACGGTGGTGCGTCCCGCCTGGATGGCGTCCCGCACCTCCATCCAGGTCATGTCCGTCATCTCGCGGGTGGAGGTCAGCGCTCGGGCCGGTTGCAGCCATTTTGTGAATAGCGCGCCGACGGCGCCGGCGCCTGCCAGCGCGAGGTACCGCCGCCGGAACGACCGGCGGCCGGACCCGCTCGCGGGTATAGTCGGTTGCGAGGTCGTTGCCATAGAGCATATATCCTCTCGATTGGGTACCGATAGCAACCGTGATTCCGCGCCGCCCGCGAAGCCGCCCGTTAGACTGCCTCGATACCAGCCATATTCAGCCTGCCCCGTGCAGGCTGAATATCGTCTATGTCATTGTTTGATAGATTGACTTACGCGCCAGGAACGTTCCGTGTCGGTGATTTCGCCTGCTCCGCCAACGCAACGCTGGCCCTTCAGCCACCCCTCCGAAGGCCCGATATTCGCCAGAGCAACATCAGCCTGACTAGAATCGTCAGTTTGATGAAATTGCTCGCGAACCCACGGCTAAAGCGTTTCCACGAGAGGGGAACTGCTCTGACACCTAAAGGAACGCCGATCCTTGCCTGATTTCATGGCCTTCGGTCCGGTCCACTGATAATGCCATGCACCTTGCTCGCAAACGCTGTCAGCGAGAATGGCTTGGTCATGACCTGCATGCCTTCTAATAGTTCGCTGCCAGCAGCGGACCCGTCGGCGTAACCGGTAATGAACAGCACGTTCAGGTCAGAGCGCCGCTTCAGAGCCGCGTTCACAAGCTGGCGACCACTTATGTTTCCAGGCAGGCCCACGTCGCTAACTAGAAGATCAATCCGAGCCTGCGAGTCCACGATGGCTAGCCCGGTGGCGCCGTCCTCGGCGACCAATACCGTGTAGCCGATATCCTCCAGCAGATCGACGACAACCATACGCAGGTCGGGCTCGTCTTCGACCACCAGCACAACCGCGTTCTCTGGCGCCTCTTGCGGATCGCAGGTCGGGACCATCTGTGGTTCTGCGGAGGGTTGCGCCGCTTCGAGATGCCGGGGCAGGCGGAGAGTGACCGTGGTTCCCTGCCCCTCTTTACTACGCAAGAACACCTTGCCGTTCGACTGTTGCACGAAGCCGTAGACCATCGAAAGGCCCAGTCCGGTACCTTGGCCGCTCGGTTTGGTGGTGAAGAAAGGGTCGAAGGCCCGCGCCAGGGTCGCCGGGGTCATTCCAACGCCGGTGTCGGTGATCGTCAGCGTCGCATAGTCTCCCGGCGGCAGATCAATCCCATTGTTGGGGACGTCCTGCCGATCTGCCACGACCGAATTGGTGGTCTCGATCATCAGGGTTCCGCCGTCGGGCATGGCGTCGCGGGCGTTGATGATCAGATTGAGCAAGGCATTTTCAAGCTGATTTGGATCGCATAGAATTGGGTGCAGATCAGACGCGAGCCTGGTCTCGACCTCAATCGCCGGTCCGACCGTGTTTCTGAACAGCTCCTCCATGCCAAGAACCACCCGATTGATGTCGGTCGACTTTCGGTCTGGGGTCTGACGGCGGGAGAAAGCGAGCAGACGATGGCTCAAAGTTGCCGCCCGAGCCGTCGAGGTCAGTGCGGCTTCGATGTAGCGCTGGAGCTCGTTCGTGCGTCCCTCCGCGGCGCGCCGGCTCATCATCTCGAGGTTGCCGGAGATGGCGGCAAGCATGTTATTGAAATCGTGTGCTATGCCGCCCGTTAGCTGGCCAATCGCATCCATTTTCTGGCTCTGGCGGAGCGCCGCCTCGGCTCGTTCGCGGTCTGCAGCCTCGTTGCGCAGAGCGTCCATAAGATGCGTGAGGGTGGTCGCCCGCTCAGTTACGCGAAGTTCCAGGGTCTCATTCGTCTGGCGCAAGACCTCCTGGGCGCGCTCGCGTTCAGCGATCTCATGTCCAAGATCCTGGTTCAGCTCGGCAAGTTGTTTCATCCGGACCTGCAGAGTGTCGGCCATTGCATTGAATGAATTGGCAACCACGCCAATTTCGTCGCCCGATAAAACTTTGGCGCGCGTAGACAATTCGCCCGTCGAAAATAATCTGGCCGCTCGAATTATCTCTGCAAGTCCCTTTTGAATACCCCTGCTTACCGATATCACAAGCAACAAGCCTGTGGCTTCAACCGTGAGTGCGGTGGCAAACAGTAGTCTTAATACCACTTTTTCGAGCCAGCGGGAGCCCTCACCAAGGGTGTACGAAAACGCATCCTCGAACACCGTGAGATTCTGGTTTGTCGTATCAATCGAAGCAAGAAGCTCGCGGATCCTGTCCTGGGACGGATTGGGAGAATGTATCTCATCACGCAATCGGTGCGCCAGCGGGAGGAGTTGCATTGCAACTTCCTGCCCATCGCCCCAAATCGTTATCGCCTTGCTGATATAATATACATTGCCGAAACGAACAAATAAGCTTATCATCCCGTCAATATCGGCAGGATGATTGCGTCCCTCCAAGAAACCTTCGCGCGCCAGATCCATATTCCGGTCATTTTTCATCAGCAGCACATCTCGAGTTTTCGCGTCGCCAATCGGGACCCGCATAAATTGCTCAAAGAGCTTGTAATCGTCTTCACTGCGTGAAGTGCCGTACTTGTATAAATGAAAGACCGCATCTTTCTGTGCTTTGGACCACAGACCTTCACCGCCGACATAAGCTCGCAAGGAGGAAAGTGTGCTCAAGGAGAAGAACAAGACGAAAAGCTCCACGCCGATCAACAGCGCCATGATCCCGACTGTGAAGTACAGTTTACGGGTGATGGAGACATTTCTGAACCACCGATACAGGGAGAACCCATGGTTCATGAGCGGACGACGATCGCAATGCCGGGGATCGGTAACGCAGCGAATGCCGCACCCATGCCCCCGAACCGTCTCGGCAATTTTATTTCGCTGAAATCGGCCCGCAGATTCTCGGACCCAACCAATTGAGCGGCGGTGCGAGTAGGGGGCACCGCCTCGGCCGCGATCCCGACGTCTCGAGGGATATCAACAAGCATGTGGGTGCGCACGGAAGCCCCCGAAGCTCGAAATTGCAAGCTGGCTCCCTGATATTTCACTGAAAACACGGTGTTTGATAGTCGGCGAAGCCGTATCATCATCGGCACCTAGAGCATTTTTACCCTGACTGGGCCGGGCGAAAGTACCTCTATCCCTTTGTTTAATCGCATAATTCACGCGCTAGGGACGGTCCGCTAGGCACGATCATGCTCTAACCACAATCTCACGCCTCGCACTCGGCACGAATGCCTCGGGCCCCCAGGGTTCTCCGTCGAGGGAGCTTCGACCCCAACTCGGAGACGAAGCGAATCGTCGCGTCGTTGGTGAACGTGCAGGATGCCGAAGCGTTCCGACGATCCCTCTGTTCACAAGGGCGTGTGGGTCATGTGAATGTTGCGCCACGGCGCGCTGGGTCCGGAATGGCTAGTGCGCCAATTGCTCCAATCGCCCGGCAAAATTGGGATGGTAGCCGCTTTACCGTGTGTCCGTCCACACCGCCGAGTGCGGCGATCCCCTGTTGGGTGCCAACGCGGCGGGCGCTCGCGGCCCAGCGCAGTGGGCCCAGGCCGGGCTCACCGGCGTGACTGGCAGTGGGGAAGGCCGGCGACAGAAATATCAGGTCCGCGCCTGCCCGTTGCGCCCGCTTCAAATCAGGGACCGAATGGGCGGAACTGGTGACCGTGCCGGCGGGACGAAGGGCCCCTGTCCGATATCCGCCGCGCAGGTGAACACCAGCCTTCAAAGCTGCCGCCAGCCGGCCATCCCCCGCGACAACCAGCACCAGCCGCCGCGCTCGGCAGATCTGTGCCAGGTCCCTGCCGAGCATTGCTCGATCCGGATCGTGATCGTGCCGCAGGACCACGCCGGCCCTCCCACGCGGCAGGTTAGCGACAGAGGCACGCGGATCGGGGAGGCGGCGATCGTCGGTGAAGAGCCACAGGCGGGGCAGGCAGGAAGGCTTCCGTCGTAAACCCCAGGCGAGAAGCTTCGCGTCCATCCACGCGGTAGGGCCGGGTCACTTTGACCGATTTGCGTAGTGATTTTTGTAACGCGTCCGCAAACTCGTCTTCAGCAGCTTGCCGGTGGCGGTGTGGGGCAATTCCGGCACCACGACAACGTCATCCGGCAGCCACCATTTAGCGACCTTACCCTCGTAGAGGGCCAGCACCGAGGCCGGATCAACCGTCTTCCCCAGCGCGGGCGTCACCAGCAGCAGCGGGCGCTCATCCCATTTCGGATGGGTGGCGGCGATCACTGCCGCCTCGGCGACGTCGGGATGGGAAACGGCGATGTTCTCCAGCATGATGGAACTGATCCATTCGCCGCCGGACTTGATCACGTCCTTGGACCGGTCGGTGATCTCCATAAACCCGTCCGTGTCGATGGTGGCGACGTCTCCGGTCGCGAACCAACCATCCTTGTCGAGCGCACTTTTCGGCTTGTCGCCATAGTAGGCGCTGGCGATCCACGGGCCTTTCACCATCAGGTCGCCGAACGCGACGCCGTTCCACGGCAGCTCCTTGCCGTCGCCATCGACAATCTTCATATCGATCCCGGGCAAAATGCGCCCTTGCTTCAGCATATGCGCAGCGGCTGCGTCCTTCGAAAGTGCCAGTTGCGGCGTCTTTGGGGCATTGTAGGTGCCGACCGGACTGAGTTCTGTCATCCCCCAGCCATGCTCCACGGCCACGCCGTACTCGTCTCGGAACGCTTCGATAAGCAATGGCGGCGCGGCGGACCCGCCGGTCATGATGCGCTCCACGGTCTCCAGGCATTCCCCGCTGGACCGCAAGTATTGCAGCAAACCCAGCCAGACGGTTGGCACGCCGGCGGTGAAGGTGACCCGTTCGATGTTGAGCAGGTTGGCCATGCTGGCGCCGTCCAGATGCCGGCCGGGCAAAACCAGTGAGGCCCCGGTCAGTGCGGCGGCGTAAGGCATGCCCCAGGCGTTGACATGGAACATCGGCACCACCGGCAGCACCCGGCTGCTGCCTTTGATGCAGAGTACGTCGGGGAGCGAGGTGGCATAGGCGTGAAGCCAGGTGGAGCGGTGGCTATAGAGCACCCCCTTTGGCCGTCCGGTTGTGCCGGACGTGTAGCACAGCGCACTCGCGGTGTTTTCGTCGAATGTCGGCCACACGAAATCGTCGTCCGCCGCGTCTATGAGTTGGTCATAGCAGGCCAGCGTCATGCCCGGCGCCAGCGTCACCTCTGGCATGTTTTCCTGAGCTGCCATCATGATAACTGTATGCACATGTTCCGAGATTTTGGGTGCGATCGCGGTGACCAGCGCGGCGAAACTGGAATCCACGAACAGCACTTTGTCCTGGGCATGGTTGATGATGTAGGCGATGTCGTCCGCGTGCAGGCGCGGATTGATGGTGTGGCAGATCGCCTGCATACCCGGAGCCGCATAGTAGACTTCCAGATGACGATAGCCGTTCCACGCCAGGGTGCCGACGCGGTCGCTGGCCCCAACTCCAAGCTTCTGCAGAACTCGGACGAGGCGGCGGGATCGCGCTTCGACGTCCCGCCAGGCGTATCGGTGTGTGGTGTTCTCGTGCGTACGCGACACCACCTCGCCCGACCCATGATGCCGCGCGGCATGGGTCAGGATCGAGGAAATCATCAGTCCCTGGGACTGCATCAGACCGAGCACGAACGTCACCTCCGGTTTTTCTGGCCACGGCATGATACGGCAACGGAAGCGGAATGCCAGATCATTTTCAGCCTGAGTGTGCCGGCTGGGGAATGGTCTAAGTCTTTGTTTGACTGTATGATTCACGTGTCAGGGAGGTGGTGTTCAGCTATGCTTCAGCGAACGTCGCGGGCGATACTCTAATAGAGCCCAGGAATTAGCCGCGCGGTGCGGGCGCGATAGGCGTCGTACTCCGCGCCGAACTGATCGTGCAGTAATCGTTCTTCGGACGTCATTCGCACCGCTAGCGGTGGAACCATAACGGCCGTCAGAATGACCCCCGCCCAGGAGCGAAACGCGAGGCTCCAGCCAAGGGCGCCGAGCAGCAGGCCGAGATAACTGGGGTTGCGAATCGTGCGGTAGATGCCTGTGGTCATCAAGGTATGGCCTTCCTGGATGGCGACCAGGCCACTGAACCGCTTGCCGAGTACGAAGACCGGCCATATGCGAAGCACACCGCCGGTTGTGAACACCAAGACCCCGGCCCAGCGCAAAGCCTCGCCGTCGATGCACCAAACATCGTGCCGGTCGGTCCAAGCCGGCAGGTACGCCTGGATGAGCGCAGGCAGGATGATAGCCGCGAGCACCCAGCGGTTGCCCCGGTCTTCCTTCACCCCTGGGCTCAGGTTGCCGCCGGCGAAAAGCGCAACGATCGCCAGAGCACACTGTATCACCGCAACGGCGGTCAATGGGGGATGAGAGAAGAACGCGGTGAAGCTGCCCCAGCCTAGCACGGCGAGGCCGAGATAGCCCACGGTTCCAGCCAGGACAAAGATCAATCGAAGGCCAGGATTGAGCATTTGCATGACCCCTGCGTCCGTGATGCGATGATATTCGGAAACCGGTGGAGGGGCGAATGCAACAGGTCATGATTGTTACTGGCGGCAGCCAGGGGATCGGCGAGGCCATTGCCAGGCTGGCGGCAGCACGCGGCTATGCGGTGGCGCTGACCTACCAGTCGAACAAGGCGCTGGCGGACAAGGTGGTGGCCGATATCGCTGCCGCTGGCGGAAAGGCCATTGCTGTCCACGCCGAGATGGCCGACGAAGCCTCGATCCTGGCGCTTTACCGGACGGTCGATGAAGCGCTGGGCGCGGTCACCGCGCTGGTGAACAACGCCGGGACGCCAGGCTCGATGGGCAAAATCGATAGCGTGACCACGCAGACATTGGACACCGTCCTGGCGGTCAACGTCCGCGCGCCGTTCCTGATGATACGCGAGGCAGTCGCTCGCATGGCCACCGATCGCGGCGGGGTAGGGGGCGCGATCGTAAATATTTCGTCGCGCGCCGCCGAACTCGGTGGGGCGGGCGAGTGGATCCATTACGCCGCGTCGAAGGGGGCACTGGACAGTCTGACAATCGGCGCCTCGAAAGAACTGGCCGCGCGGGGGATCCGTGTGAACGCGGTCAGCCCCGGCCTCATTCAGACCGATCTGCACGCCCGTGCAGGACTGCCGGATCGGCTGACACGTTTGGTCGGCGGCGTGCCCATGGGCCGCGTTGGCAGCACCGACGAAGTCGCCACCGCCGTCCTCTGGCTGCTTTCCCCCGAAGCGTCCTATATTACGGGCGTCATCGTACCCATCTCCGGAGGACGCTGAAATGAATATGAAAACTGCATTGATCGTCGGCGTTGGGCCCGGCCTGAGTGCCTCGCTGGCCCGGCTGTTCGCCAAAAATGGCTTGCAGGTCGCACTGGCTTCGCGCAATCCCGACAAGCTGCAGAAGCTGGCCGAGGAGACCGCCGGAGTCACCTTTGCGTGCGAGGCCACCGAACCCGAGGAGGTCGCCGCCCTGTTCGAGGTGGTGATCGCCACGCAGGGCGTGCCCGACATCGTCGTCTACAACGCCAGCGCGCGAGCCCGCGGCCCAGTGACTGACCTGATCCCGGAGGAGGTCGCGCGGGCGATTTCGGTCAGCGCCTTTGGCGGTTTCTTGGTAGTCCAGCAGGCGGCACGGCACATGATTGCCCGCGGATCGGGGGTGATCCTGCTGACCGGAGCATCGGCCAGCGTGAAGGGGTATCCAAACTCGTCGTCGTTTGCGATGGGCAAATTCGCCCTGCGCGGCCTCGCATCCAGCATGTCTCGGGAACTGTCGCCGAAAGGCGTGCACGTCGCGCATTTCGTAATCGATGGCGGTATTCGTAGCGGGACCCGGCCCGACCCGAACGACAGCCCCGAAAGCACGTTGGACCCGGACGCCATCGCGGAGACGTATTGGCAGGTGGCAAACCAGCCACGGAGCGCTTGGACCTGGGAAGTTGAACTGAGGCCATGGGTGGAGAAGTTCTAACCTCGATCCGGGCGCCAGGAGGCTTTTGCCAAGCCGTCTGCCGGGTCAGAAACCGACATTCACGCCCAACGCGCCTCAGTAACCGACCACCTGAGGGCTGAACACCTCCGCCAGGATCCCGCCGCGCAGCATCACCTGCTGTTTGAGTTATAGGACACACACCGAGCGACAGGCTCGCCCAGTCTGAGGCGATGGGAGCGGCGGGGGTGATATAGGAGGGCGCGGCGATCGAGGTGAGCGCCGCGGTTATGGACCGTTTCTGGCCACCTAATTCGTGGTTCCACCCGCGTCGGCAAATGGCTGCCAGTTGCCGATATCCACAAACCCACACCATCCGAACTGGGTGATCGCCGGATTTCGCGTCTGGCTGGCAAAGGACAGCGCGGTGATGCCGGTGGTGCCGGTTTCGGTGAAGCCTTTGATGCGGATCTGCTGCATCACCATGCCGACGACCGGCCCTGTGGTGAACGGTCCGAAATGCAGGTCGTATCCGCCGCGCAACCCCAGCCCCCAGGATTCGCCGCTGGTGTCGGCGTTGTTCTGGTCCGTGAAGATTCCCAGTGGCACCTGGCGTGCGATGTGGTCTTGCAACAGGCCATAGCTGGCGATCGCGTTGCCCCATACCGCCCGGGTCCGGTAAGCGGCGTACAGGCTGAGCGCCTCGTCACCGGATTGAAATGGCCGCCGCTCGAGAAGTTCTGCGTCTGCCCGCCCGCCGTCAGCGCCGCGCCTACGATAACGCCGTCCGGCAAAAGATAGTCCGTGCCGACCGTACCGTTGAACGCCGTGCCGGATTCTGTTAGGAAACTCGCCGTATTCTTCAGGCTCAGGCTGCTGACGCCGGCGCTGGCCCAAGTGTTGATGCCGTTGGGTCCGCGCGGTTGCCCGGAGAGATCGATCTGACCCTGGATGGTGGCCATGCGCGCCAGGCCGCCCTGCACCGCGGTCTCTGCCAGCAGCGAGATCTGGCTCGGTGCCGTGATCACGTCGTACATCAGGTCGGACTCGATCGTCTGTCTGGCCGTGGTCAGGTGGTTTGGGTCGCTCCACAGATGGGTCTGCTCCGCGTTCGGCGCGACGAGGTCGGCAGGGGCGCAGACTAGGCCTGTCGTGGTCCCGCAGGCTGGGTTCGACGTCAGCACCGAGGCGGCGGTGAAGCCAAACCGAGCCGGATTCTGAGATGCATAGGTCAGGGCGTTTTCGATATCGATCGGAGTGAAATTCACGCCCGCCGCCTTCGGCCCGGACCAGACTTCTGCGGAATAGACTGTCGCCTGATTGACGACCGCCAAATTGGACGGGGACAGGCCTCCATCCGCGTCAACCAGCTTCGATTTGGCATAGACATCGAGCACCACGATCGTGCGGGCCCCGGCGGCCTGCAGGCTGGTGATGCCGCCGACCAGGCTTTGCGCCTGGATGCTCAGATACGGCAGCGCGGCGACGTTCTGCCCTTGCAACTGCAGCCAGATCAGGTCGTTGCCGCCGTAGCTGATCATGTACAGCGCGTTGGGATTGGCAACGTTGTGCACCGAGGCCAGGTAATTGGACATCTGGGTGACGATCGGCACGTTGTCGTAAAGCCCGTGCACGGAGGCGTCTGCCGCCGTGGTGGAGACCCCCTGTGCGGATCCGTTTGCATAATTGGTGCCGCGGCCGCCAGCGACGATAAATCGCACGGCGGTCAGGCCGAACCGTGCCGCGATGATTTGACTGTCAACCAGCGCGGGCCCCCGAAAAGCCCCGGAAACGTTCCGGTTCCACCGGCCGCAACGGCCTTTCGAACCAGCATGTCGATCGTCGTGACCGGAGCACCGCGGGGCAGGCTGGGGGCGAATCATGTCTGGATCGGCACATCGGACCGCTGCCTTCAGATTTGTGGCCTGTGGTTAGACGAAAATGATGAGCAGCCGGTTAACCCGGTCCTGGCCTGGCAATGAGAAACTCAGAGAGATGCGGCCGGGGCGATTTCGCTGTTCGGCCAACAGCACAGCGACAACGAAAATACACTCACCGCCCAAACTCCGCCCGGCGGACGACATCAGCGGCGCGGATCAGCAGCTTTTTCTAAAATAAATATTCCAGTCCGGCAGTAAATCCGCCAAAAAGGCACACTTGACCCGAATTTGATTGCAAGTGCATGCACAAACTCAGTTGAAAGGGTTTCCTGGATCTGTCCGGGCGCCAAAGCAACGCGGGTGAGCCACGCGCTTCGTAGCCTGCCTTTACCGCCAGCCCGTCCATCACTTGATATTTTAACTGCAGGCCGGCTTCGCTGACGAAAGTAGCGTGGTTATCGCGGCGCTCGCGGGTAACTACCTTTTCAAGGCCGCTCCTAGTCGACTGCTGGGCGTTATTGTCGAAGAGCCCGATCCCGATCTGCCCATCACCCGAAAAGTGGCTAAGCTCAAATATTTTCCATCCACGCCGATCTGGAAGCCATAAAGGTTGTTCGCTGTCGTTTGTATTCCAGAATGGAGGATAATTTCCTGCCGGCCCGCCCGCGGGCTTGACAGGGAGGTGCCTCAAATGGTCCCCAACCCCGGGTAGCTCAGCAAGATTTCATGATGGACGGCGGTCGCTACAGGGACCTTGACGGATTACGAGGCATCGCGGCGTTGAATGTGATGATATCGCACGCGATAGTGGCGTTTGACTTCGCCCTTTCCACCGACGGGCCAGCCATGAGCCATGAGCCATGAGCCATGAGAGGGGAATTGGGACATTGCACCGTCCGCGTGGCCGTTCTGGCTGCCGGTCGCGGGCGCCGATTTTGCGTCAGGCGATCGTGAGTGCCGGCGCTAGTAGGCGATTTCTGCCAGCCTACAGCCCCGATCTGAATCCGATCGAGTCGGTCTTCGCCAAGCTCTAGTCGCTGCTGCGCAAGATAACCCCACGCTCAGTCGATGCGCTCTTGAAGGCACTCGGTTCCATCACCGGGTGTGTCTCGCCCGAGGAATGCAGAAACTTCATCCGCCACGCCGGTTATTTTCACTCAGGGTGAAAATGTTCTACGCTCCGCCTTCCACGCGGCGAGAGGAGAAAAATGATCACAGTTGTTGATCTCAAGGCCCAGATGGGCGGGCTGACGATGCTCAAGGGGCGAACGCCGACGACGCCGGACGCCGCTCGCGAGGGAGCATTTGCACGCTTGGCACCGTACCGCGACGGCGCGATGTTCGTGGGCAAGTTCGCTGGCACCAGTGCTTGGGAACGGCATCCCCAGGGAGATGAGATCGTGCACATTCTGGAGGGTACGGCGACGCTGCACATGATGACCGAAGGGGGGCGGCAATCCGTGGCGCTCAGAGATGGGATGATGGTAATCGTACCCCAGAACATGTGGCATCAGTTCGACGCACCGGAAGGCGTGTGTGTGATGACGACAACCCCGCAGCCAACGCAGCATCTGACCGTTGATGTCGAAGATCCGCGTACGGCAGTCTGACGGGGCCGGGCGCGCCCAGACTACGGAAGATACGATCCCTCAATCTCACGGCCATGCGTCGCGGGCGGTTTTTGGATTAGGCGTCGGCGCGAAATCGCCATCGTATCTCCCGGCGGTCTCGTCCTGCCGTCCTTTCAAACCGACCGGAAGCGCCAAACCCGCCCTGTAACCGGCTTACCAGAAAGCGCGACGTGGCTTGCAGACCCCCAGATGGGGTTGCGACCTATCGCTCCCGCGCCGAGACCGGCTCCGAAGTCTCCGGGGCACTGCCTCGCTCCCGGATCTGCAGGACATCGTCACAAAGTATGTGTTCTATCAATACATACGTAATTACCTGATGTTAGATATACGAACCCTCTGAACATGGAAAGAAAATCGCCAAGACCCGCGTCGAAATAAGCAACTCAGGCGAATAGTCACAAAGTTGTCGTACTATATTTATCTGACGGCAATCAATCTGCTTTAGTCTATCGCCGCCGCCGGCATTCTGCAGAGCGGCGGCGGCCTGAGGGCACCTTGTCCCCATAGTTTATTTGCGTCGGAGCGTGCGATGCCCAATTATCGTATCTACTTCCTGGATGCTGCCGGACACATTGCGAGCGCGACGGAAGTAGACTGTGACACCGATGAAGATGCGCTGGCCGCCGCCAAACGCCAACTCGATGCGGATGCGTTTGCGGAGGTCTGGCAGCTCGGCAGGTGCCTCGGTACGGCGTGCGGTGATCACGTGTCGAATCAATAACAACTATGGTCATCTATCGCCTCCGACTTGAGCGGGCAGTTCGTGCCCAATGAGCGACGAAGCGCGGGATTTTCGGACGCGGCGCAATTGGCTTGGATGCATTCGGATCGTCCGGCGCCACAGGGCAAGGCGCCGGATCCCCAGATCGTCGCTCGCCAATCGCGATCCACCTGACGCTGACCGCTGGGTCGACCGGGTCGGTTGGGTGCTTTGTTGCGATAAGCGGTCGTCGCCTGGCCGCACAATGAGGTTCGAAACACCCAGCGGTGTCACCGGTGGCATCTTGCCGCCGTCGCCCCGGCGTCCTTCACTGCGGGCGTAAGCAGGGGAGCCCCGTATGTCGAAACGCTTCGCAGGACGCGCCGCCATCGTGACAGGTGGCGTCTCTGGCATTGGTGCAGGCATCGCTCGTCGCCTCGCCGCCGAGGGCGCCGAGCTCAGCCTTTGGGATAGGGACGAGGCTGGCCTCGCGCGTTCAGGCGCCGCCCATACCGTGACGGTGGACGTGACTGACTCGGCGGCCATTCACCGCGCCGCTCAAATCCACCTTCGCTGCGCTCGGAAAAATCGATGTTCTGGTGACCTCGGCTGGCGTGACCGGCCCCAATCACCTGACCTGGGAGTATCCGGTCGATGCATGGGATCGCGTGATCGACATCAACCTGAAAGGCGTTTTCTACTGCTGTCACGCCGTGCTTCCGTTCATGCAGAGCAACGGCTATGGCCGGATCGTCAACATCGCATCGATCGCCGGGAAGGAGGGCAATCCGAATGCCTCTGCCTACTCTGCGTCGAAGGCGGGAGTGATCGGACTGACCAAGTCGCTGGGGAAGGAACTCGCGGCTACTGAAATCCGCGTAAACTGCGTGACCCCCGCGGTGGTGAAGACGCCGATTTTCGAGCAGATGACCCAGCAGCAAATCGACTGGATGTTGTCGAAAATCCCCATCGGCCAATTCGGTACGGTCGAGGAGGTTGCGTCGCTGGTCCTGTGGCTGGCCAGCGAGGAATGCAGCTTCTCCACCGGAGGGGTATTCGACATCTCGGGTGGACGAGCGACGTATTGAGGGGCGTTCGATACAAGCCGTGCCTGTGATCCGACCCTGCCTTCAGGGTCGTGGCCGGGCGTTGTGCGGACCCCACATCCCACCCAATCGTGCAGAAATGGCCGAAGCGCCGGCCACGACTATCCATCGGGCCACGACGGCCGGGACACGCCTGACCACGATGGTGTTTGGCCACGACCGCCGCGATATGGCGGGCTATGATCGCAGGCGCAACCAGAGGGGTGGATGGATGAATTCCGAGGATCTTGGCTTCTTGCCGGCCACGCAACTCGCGGAGTTGATCCGCACCAGGCAGATCTCGCCTGTCGAATCCATGAGCGCGCTGCTGGATCGGATTACCGCCCTCGAGCCAAAGGTCAACGCGTTCGTCTATCTGGCCGCGGACCAGGCGATGGACGCCGCGCGCGCCGCCGAAGCGAAACTGATGGCCGGAGACCGGATCGGTCGCCTCCACGGCGTGCCGGTCACCATCAAGGACCTGACCATCACGCGGGATATGCCCACCCAACAGGGCAGTTTGGTCTACAAGGACAGCCAACCGACCGAGGACGCGCCGCTGGTGACCCGCCTTAAGGACGAAGGCGCCATCGTTCTGGGCAAGACCACGACCTCCGAGTTCGGCTGGAAGGGCGTCTCGCAATCCCCGCTGACCGGCGTTACCAACAACCCTTGGAAACACGGCTATAACGCTGGTGCTTCCTCGGCTGGAGCCGCCGCCGCGTCCGCCGCCGGATACGGGCCGCTGCACCAAGGAAGTGATGGCGCTGGCTCGATCCGTATGCCCGCGCATTATTGCGGCGTGTTCGGCCTCAAGCCTAGTTTCGGTCGTGTTCCCTACTACCCCGTCAGCACCGGCGACCTAACGTCACACAACGGCCCACTGACCCGCACCGTCGCCGACAGCGCGTTGATGCTGGAGGTCATGGCCGGCCCACATCCGCTCGACTACGCCTCGCTGGAAGCTGGTCCAGCCGCTTATAGCACCCGCTTGCACGAGGGGATCAAAGGCAGGCGCATCGCCTACAGCCCGGACCTAGGTCATGCCCGCGTCGATCCCGACGTGGCAGAGCTGGTCGACGCCGCCGTCCAGCGTTTCACCGACCTCGGCGCCACGGTCGAGCATGTCGCCACCCCCTGGGCTGCCCCTGGCCCGGAGCTGATCCGCTTCTTCTGGTCCGCGCACCTGACCCGACTGAAGCCACAACTGGAAGCGTGGGAAGCCCAAATGGACCCAGGTCTGGTCGCCTGCATAAAGGCGGCCACCAACGTCTCGGTCGCCGATTACCAGACCGCCCGCGAGCGCAAGATGTCCTACGTCGCCGACATCCACCGCTGGTTCGAGGGCTGGGACTTCTTGTTGACCCCCGCCGTCTCTGTGGCCGCGTTCCCGGCCGAGAAGCTGATGCCCGATCACTGGCCATCACACGATTGGGACTGGGTAAGCTGGGCCGAGTTCTCCTACCCCTTCAACATGTCCTGGAATCCCGCCGCCAGCGTGCCCTGTGGCTTTACCGCCGACGGTCTGCCGGTCGGCCTGCAGATCGTCGGCAAGCGCTTCGACGACCTGGGCGTCCTGCAGGCCTCGGCCGCCTTCGAAGCGATCCAGCCATGGGCCGGCAAACGCCCCGTCCTGGCCTAACTCCACCATGCCGGAAGCCGTGCACGCCTTCTTGCTCGGTTTTCCGGCGCTGTTCTCCATTATCAACCCAATCAGCGGCGCACTCATTTTTCGCAGTATCACCGTCAGCCGCTCTCACGAAGCACGAGCCGCGCTGGCCAGGCTGGTCGCACTGAACTCGATGGGCGTGATGATGGGTGCGCTCTGGGCCGGATCCTATGTGCTGGCGTTCTTTGGGATCACCCTGGCCGCATTGCGGGTCGCCGGTGGCCTCGTCGTCGCCTTAAGCGGCTGGCGGTTGCTGAACGCGCCGGAGAAGCGCGAGGGCATGGACCCGGAACAGGCCGCCTCCACCCAGGGGATGGAGGACATTGCATTGTTTCCGCTAACAATTCCACTCACCACCGGCCCCGGCACGATATCTGTGGCGGTCGCGCTCGGGGCCGGTCACCCGAAGCTGTTTTCCGGGCTCGGCTGGTTCTTCCTTGGCATGACCGCGGCGGCGGGGGCGATGGCCGTGACGATCTGGGTCACCTATCAATATGCCGACCGGCTGACCCAGATGATGGGACCGACCGGAACCCGCACGATCACCCGGATCTCCGCCTTCCTTCTGTTGTGCATCGGCGTGCAGATTCTCATCACCGGGATCGAGGATGTCCTCGGGCCGCTGCTGTCAACGAGAGCCTAGCGCGCCGCACACGACCGCCTCCAACGCCCATCACGCAGGAACGATTTGCTTATTGCTGTCCGGTTCGGGTCAGGTAAGGCCCAACCGGGAGATGCTGCATGAGGCCTATCTGGATGCTGGCGGGTTTGGCGGGATTGATCGCGGGGCCAGCCTGGGCGCAACCCAAAATTCCCCCCTCACATCTCTATACGACCCAGCCACCGCTCGGACTGGACAAGGACTACGGTATGCCAAAATCCGTCCTGCCCGCCCCAGAATTGCCGCAGCAGAAAGCCACGGCGGCGAAACCGCAGGCGGAATCAAACGCTTTCACCGGCTTGTCCACTGTCGCCAGACCTGAGGCGCAGCCTTCCGACACGCCGGATTTCTTCCAGGCATCCCCCGGCTTGGCTTCACCTGACGCGCAGACATCGGACGTGCCGAATTTCTTCCAGGAACTCGCCAGACATCCCCTTGCCCAAGGTCGCGAGGTCACAATCGGCTGATTCAACAATGGATACGCCGTTGTTCACGACCACCGACAAATCGGCGGGCGACGAAACGACATCAAGTGAAACCACCCCAGGCGATGCGGCGGCACCGGACCGGACAAGGAGACGCTGATCCTTGAGCGGCGGCAGAGACCAACGCCGACGTTCGCGGTGGGATAAGGCCGTCTAGGGAGATGGCGCCCCAGCCGCTGGTGTAAAGTCGCTGGATCGCGCAGCTCGGCGATGTCGGAAAAGACTAGACATTTTCTTGCATAGCCGCTCAACCGTCCTTGCAGAGCTCTCACAAGGAGCCGAAGCCGAACGGGAGGGAAGGCCATGGCGATAGCCGCTGCGCCCGCAATACCCATTCCATGGTGGAAGGAACCGACCAAGACCAATGGTACGCGTGGTGGGCGGCCTGGATGGGCTGGACCTTGGACGCCTTCGATTTCACCGTTTTTCTGCTGATCATGGTGCCGATCGCCGAGGAGTTTAACGTGCCGCTGGCCGCGGTGGCGTTCGTGCTGACAATCACATTGTGGATGCGGCTCGTCGGTGCCGTCGGCGCCGGCTGGCTCGCCGATCGGGTCGGGCGCAAGACGCCGCTGATGATCTCGATCGCCTGGTATTCGCTCGCCAACTTCATCGCCGGCTTTTCCCCGACCCTCTGGTTTCTGCTGCTGTTCCGCGCGCTGCTCGGCATCGGCATGGGCGCGGAATGGCCGGTCGGCGCCGCGCTGGTGATGGAGAACTGGCCCCAGCGCTCGCGCGGTTTGATGAGCGGCATCCTCCAAGCGTCGGGCAATCTCGGCTTTCTGCTGTCGAGCATCGTCTATGGGTTGCTCTACAACTCGATCGGCTGGCGCGGCATGCTGTGGCTCGGCATCCTGCCCGCCCTGTCGCTCATCTACATCCGCTACTACGTCAATGAGCCGCCGGTCTGGCTTGAGAACCGGCGCCTGCAGCGCGCCACCAACCGCGAGGTCAGGACCCCGCTGTTTCGCCATCTTCAAGCGCGGCATGGGTGGCAACACGCTGACCGCATGCTGGTTCATGGCATCCGCCTTCATCACCTATTATTCGAACAATTCGCTGTTCGCCTCGCATATAACCGATCTGAAACCTCAGCCCGGCACTGATCGCGACGCCGATCGCCCTCGCCAACCTGCTGGCATTCCTCGCCAGCAGCAGTTGGGGCTGGATGTCGGACCGGTTCGGTCGGCGCTGGGCGATGATCATCCCGGCGCTGTTCGCCATCCCGCTCGCGCCGTTTTACCTGTTCAGCGGCACTTCGCGTGATCGTCGTGGCCTTTGTGCTGCAAGGGGCGGCCGGGAGCGGCGGCATGTTCGGCCAGATACCGGCCTATTTGAACGAGAGGTTCCCGACCGAGGTTCGGGCGACGGCGACCGCCTTCTGCTATCATCAGGGCGCGATCTGGGGCGGATTTTGCGCGCCGGTGCTGGCGTACTTCGCGACCAGCTGGCATCTCGGCCTAGCTATCCCGATGATGGTCGGCACTGCCGTGGGCGCAACCAGCTTCATCATCGCCCTGCTGGTTAGCCCGGAGACCAAGGGGACAGACATGGTGGCGGATCTGGTGGTGACCTGATCTGCCCCGAACTATGTAAGCACCACCTAGGTAACAAATATCTCGTTACTAACAATCACCCCGGCGACGCAGATGCTACACCGCCGGGATCCCAGCACGGTCCTGCTACGGATTTTCTGTTTCTGGACACCGCCGATCTACTCAAGGATACTCCGCCTTTAGGCATCACCGAGCCGGAGGGAACGGCGGTGGAGATCGCAGGCTATCTGAGTTCGGCGACCAGAGACTTCGCGCTCATGCAAATCCTTGGTGTCGAACCTCGGTGCACCAACCGTAAAACGGAACAAGCAACTCATACGCGTCTCCGCGTTTGTCTTGGCTCTGCCATAACCGCGCGAGGCTGGTTGCCGTCCGCAGCTCCCACATTTTCGCCTGCTGGCGGGCCCAATCGGGCGAGGCAGGATAGTTCCGTTCTGCACCTTCAAGGTCGCCCTTGAGCGAGGGCATCCAGCCCTTGAGGCGGAGGATCTCGGCGTAGGACGGGACATATCGCGTGGGCGTGGGCAGCCGGAATTTCGGGAGCGAATTACAGGGCGGCAATTTTGTGTCGAATCGCAGCGTGATTTGGAAACATTCGGGCGGAGGTGTTTAGGCGTGGAGCGGGTGAAGGGAATCGAACCCTCGTGTGCAGCTTGGGAAGCTGCCGTTCTACCATTGAACTACACCCGCGCCGGCTCCGCTTTTAAGCGGTTCATGCCTGGGATGCAATTCAACCGGGGCCCGTCGAATGGAGATCAGCTCTGCACCGCCGATAAGCACTCATCGCCCCAAATCCGTCCCGTTCGAACGGCTCAGTCCCCGTCGCACCGCATCTCGATATACCCCAGTCCATTGACCGTCGCGGTCCAGCCCGGCCCGATCAGCGTGGACGTTTCATCCTCCGCCACGATCGCCGGCCCCGCGATGGTTGCATCCGGCACCAGCGATGCGCGGTCGTAGATCCCCCATCGGCGACACGGCCCCGGTGGTCGTATCGCGCACCAGTTGCGTGCGAACCGGCATCGCCTCGGTGGGGACACGGTGCATCCGTTCGCGCCGGCGACCGCGACGTCGTCCGTTACAGTCGTAACGACGACAGCGTAGCTCATGATCTCGACATCCGATCCCGGCACCGGGCGATCGAAAAACCGCGCGTATTCCTCGTCGTAACGGCGCCCGGATCAACGCCATGTCCTCCGCGCCCAGCACCCGGTTCGGCAGCGGCACCGGGATTTCGTGGCCCTGTCCGACATAGCGCATATACGCGGTGCGGGTCTCCACCGTCGGCGCGCCAAAGCTGCCCTTGGCCACCGCGGCCTCCGCTTCCTGCCGCATGTCGTCCAGCAGATCGTTCACCGCCGCCACGTCGAAGGTGGAAAACCGCTGATACAGGCTGCGCACAACCTCATATCCGACCGGCGCGCGCAGGAACCCGATCGCGCTGCCGACGCCGGCGCCCGGAGGGGACCAGCACGCGGCTGATGCCGATTTTCTCCGCCACCCGGCAGGCATGCACCGGCCCGCCGCCGCCGAACGCGATCAGCGTGCGGCCTTCATAGGTCTTTCCGGACTCGATCGCATGCACGCGCGCCGCATTGGCCATGTTCTCATCGACCATCTCGACCACGCCGAGCGCCGCCAGTTCCGCCGTCAGCCCGAGCTTGCGCGCCGACATCGGCCAGCAGCGCGTCATGCGCCGCGCCGACATCCAGCTTGATCGACCCGCCGGCGAAACGGCCGGGATCGTAACGGCCAAGCGACAGATTGGCGTCGGTCACCGCCGGATGGGTGCCGCCACGTCCGTAGCACGCCGGTCCCGGATCGGCGCCCGCGCTTTCCGGCCCGACCCCGATCCGTCCCATCGTATCGACATGCGCCAGCGAGCCGCCGCCGGCGCCGATCTCCACCATCTCGATCACCGGAATCCGCAGCGGCAGCCCCGAACCTTTGCGGAACCGGCCGACCCGGGCGACCTCGAACGTGCGGGCGGTTTGCGGCTTGTAGTCGTCGATCAGGCAGATCTTCGCCGTCGTGCCGCCCATGTCGAACGACAGCACGTTTTTCAGCCCGCATTCCCGAGCGATGTGGGCCGAGAAGATGGCACCCCCGGCCGGGCCGCTTTCGACCAGCCGGATCGGGAAACGGCACGCGGTTTCGATCGTGGTCAGGCCGCCGCCGGACATCATCAGGAACAGCGGCGCGGTCGCGCCGGCCGCGTGCAGATCGGCCTCCAGACGCCGCAGATAACGCGCCATCATCGGCTGCACGTAGGCGTTGGCGACGGTGGTGGAAAACCGTTCCCACTCGCGCATCTCCGGCGAAACGTCCGACGACAGCGACACCGGTACGTCCGGCAGCGCGTCCTGCAGGATTGCCTGGATGCGCCGTTCATGCACCGGATTGACGAAGGCGTGCAGCAGCCCGACCGCGATGCTTTCGACCTTTTCCTGCTGCAGCACCGGGATCAGCGCCCGCACCGCGGCCTCATCCAGCGGCAGCAGTACCTGGCCGGTGTTGTCCAGCCGTTCCGGCACCGGCAGGCGCAGATAGCGCGGCACCAGCGGCTCCGGCAGCACGATGTTCAGGTCGTACTGATCGTAACGGCTTTCGTTGCCCATCGCGATGACGTCGCGAAAACCCTCGGTGGTGATCAGCGCGGTGCGGGCGCCCTTGCGCTCGATCATCGCGTTGGTCGCCAGCGTCGTGCCGTGGATGATCAGTTCGATGTCGCCCGGCTGCCACGCCCGCCGCCTGGATGATGGTGCGGAATCCCTCCATCACGCCTCGTTCGGGCGCCGACTGGGGTGGTCAGCACCTTGGCGGTGGTGCGCGTTGCCGCCCGCCTCCAGCGCAAGATCGGTGAACGTGCCGCCAATATCGACGGCAAGACGGGCAGACTTCATCCGGTTCCTCGGATCAGGTGGCGTGTGCGAAGGGTGGCGTGTCGAACCTAGTGGCAATCGATCCCGCTTCCTATATGCTATCAACGATAGCAACGCAGATACCGATCATGGCACAGCTTCTGGTCCGCAATCTGGACGATGACGTCAAAGCCCGGCTGCGCATCCTCGCCGCCGAACACGGGCGCAGCATGGAGGAGGAGGTGCGGCGATCCTGCGCCAGGCGGTCACCCGACCAAGGCGCCGCAGGTGGCCTCGGGACGGAGGTTGCCGCTCTCCTCAAGGGATCGGATTGCGGGAGGGCGAGGAAATCCCGGAAATGCGTGGGACTACCCTTCAGCAGTGAAACTTCGACGAATGATCATCCTGGATACCAACGTCGTTTCCGAGTTGATGCGAGAGCTCCCGGACCAGAAAGGTATCCCTGGTTGGACTCTTGGCCGCCGCCGGACCGCCTTGCGCGAAGCGCTGGATCGTGTCAGCGCCGAAAAATAGAGGATCGAATAGCTGCCTTTGATGGCGCGGCCGCGAAAGTGGCGGCCATAATCGCGGCAGAACGCCGTAGCGCCAGGCGGTCCGGAGAATTGCGCGACACGATGATCGCCGGGATCATTCGGCAACGAGCGCCCTACTGGCCACTCGCAACACCCGCCATTTCGACGACCTGTCGATCACGCTCATCGACCCCTGGCCCGCCTAGCCCCCAAACTGGAACACGCTCGCGGGTTCATCCGTAAAGTCCCAGGACCGGCCGAGATGCCCGACCATCTCCTCCACATACGGCGCCGTCGCGCACAACTGCTCGAAATGCTGCTCCGGCACCGTCAGCCCGCGCCGCTTGCACATCATGGCGATCTCGTCTCGCCGCATGCGGCTGATCTCCGCCTTCGCCGGCGGCGGCACGGGCGGAGCGGGCAGGGGCGCCGCGCCGGCCTCCAGCGCCGGGCGGCGTCGCCGCCAGGGCGTCGCGTCCTCGTACGCCTTCGCCACCCGCAGCACCATCGCATCGGCGAACGGCCGTCCGACCACCTGCATCGACAGCGGCAGCCCGTCCTCGGTGAACCCGATGCACTGCACCAGCGCCGGCCCGCCGGTCACGTTGAACGGCGTCGTCACCGAATTCCGCTGCCAGAAATTGATCGTTCGCCAAGCGTCCAACCGAGCCGCCGGACCGGGCCCCGCCGTCAGCAGCACGTCGTAACGCTCGTACAGCGGCGCCATCTCGGCGATCATCACCCGCCGCTGCCGCGACGCCTGCACGTAATCAGGCCCGCTGATCAACAGCGCCCCCAGCGCCCGCCCCAGGAAATCGGCGCCGAAATCGTTCAGCCGGTCGCGCAGCACCGGTTCATGCACGGCGAACAGTTCACTCTCCGCGCCGGTGATCTTCACCGCGTGATAGTCGGAGGCCGGCCTGATCCGGGCATCCTCGATCGTCGCCCCCAGCCCGCGCAGCACGTCGTAGGCCTGCTCCAGCGCGGCTTTCAGAGACGCGGGGACCGGCACATCGTCCTCATACAAGTGCCGCAGCACCCCGATCCGCAGCCCCTTCACCCCAGCGGACAACTCGGCCCGATAATCCGGCACAGGTCGTCCCGCGCTGGCCGGGTCCTTCGGATCGTGACCGGCGATCGCCTGCAGCATGATCGCGCAGTCCTCCACCGTCCACGTCATCGGCCCGGCGTGGTCGTAGCTGAAACTGTTGGTATACACCCCCGACCGGCTCACCAGCCCATAGGTCGGCTTCAGCCCCACCAGCCCGCACAGCGCCGCCGGATTGCGGATCGACCCGCCGGTGTCCGACCCCAGCGACCCCGGAGCCAGCCCGGCCGCCACGCTGGCGCCCGATCCGCTCGACGACCCGCCGGTGAAGTGCTCGCGGTTCCAGGGATTTCGAGCGGCCGGCCAGGGCAGGTCGAACGACGGCCCGCCATGCGCGAACTCGTGCGTCGACAGCTTGCCCAGCAAGCACCGCGCCGGCTTCATACAGCTTTGCCACCGTCGTCGCGTCGAAGCCGGGCACGTAGTCGGCCCGAGTGCGGGAGTGGCAGGTCGTTCGGATCCCGGCGGTGCAGTAGATGTCCTTCAGCGCGAACGGAATCCCATGCATCGGCCCGCGATAGTGACCCGCCGCGATCTCGGCCTCCGCCCGCCGCGCCTGCTCCAGCGCCCGGTCTGCGGTCACCAGCAGATACGCGTTCAACTGCGCGTCAAAACGCTCGATCCGGGCCAGATACGCCTGTGTCAGTTCTACCGGCGACAGACGCCGCTGCCCGATCAGCTCGGCGGCCTCGGTGATGGACAGATAATGCAGATCGGTGGACGAGAGGGCGGCGTCATCGGGCATGGCAGGCGTCTCCCACATCAACACGCGTTTCCTCCGCCGCGGTCGCCGCCGCATCCTGGTGGAGTTTCACCGATCGCCCCACAAGTGCAAGAGGCGCGGTCCCGATCGCTGTCGTCCCGGATCGGGCAGTGACCCGGTCATCGCGTGGAGCGCGACTTTTGGTCATCGCGTGGAACGCCACTATCGGCTATCGCGTAGAACATCCAGTCTAGACGACCCGCAGCAGGAGAGCACATGCGGCGAGAGCAAGTAGCTGATGATCTGGATCGGCGGTTTCGTGCTGGCCGTGGCGCTGTATGTCGTCGGACCCGACCGGTTCATCGACGCCTGCTGGGACCTGATCGACACGATCGATGACGCGTTCCGCGCCCTCGTTGCTCAACTGGGCGCGCAGACCTATGGCGTCGTGCGAGCCCTTGCGCTCGCCATCTACGTCGTGTTCGCCGTCCTGTGCGTCCTGGCGTCGCAGCGGGGCCATCACGGCTTCTGGCCGCTGATCGTGGTGACCGCAGTGTTCTTCATGCTGACCTGGCACCCGTTCGGCATTTATCCAGCGCCGCTCAGCCGCTGGATGGCGGCGTTGGCCCTGGTGGTCATCGCCGCTGTTGTGATGACCCAACGCCTGACGGCTGCTCCACCCAACCGCGGCGGTCCTCCGCCGCCCTATCCGCCCGGGCGCATCCTGTGAGCCAGGATCCTGTGGGGCGGGACCCATTGGCCGAGGACGGTTCGTCGCCCTTGCAGCAGGGGGCGAAGGCGGTGCTCGCGTTGCTGTTGACCGTGCTGGGCTTGTGGACCCTGTATCGCTACCTGCCGGCGCTGATCTGGGCTGCCATCCTCGCCATCGCCGTCTGGCCGCTCTACCAGCGCGCCATCCGCCGCTGGCGGACCCGGCAAGCACAACATTCTGCTGCCGTCAGCGTTCACCTTGGTCATCGGGCTGATGTTCATCGTCCCGCTGGTGCTTGTCGCAGTCCAGGCCGGCAAGGAAGTCCACGGCATTTACGAGACCATCGACAAAGCCCGAACCGACGGCATTCCCCCGCCCGAATGGCTCGGTCACCTCCCAGTCGGCAGCCAGCAGGCGACCAACTGGTGGAACGAAAATCTTGCCAACCCTGATTCGGCGTCAGAACTGCTGCAGAAGGCCCGCCAGTCGAACTTCGTCTCGAACGGTCGCGAACTGGGTGCCGAGGTCGCTCACCGCGTCGTCCTGTTCGGCTTTACATTGCTGACGCTGTTCTTCCTGTTCAAGGACGGCGACCGCCTGAGTACGCAAATGCTGCGTGCCAGTGCCCGCGCTTTCGGTCCCGCCGGCGAGCGAGTCGGCCGGCAGATGGTCGCCTCCGTGCACGGGACCGTCGATGGGCTGGTGCTGGTCGGCCTGGGCGAGGGATTTATCCTTGGCATCGGCTACCTGGCAGCCGGCGTGCCGCACCCCACCCTGTTCGGGCTGTTCACCGCCATCGCCGCCATGGTGCCATTCGGCGCGCCGCTGGTGTTCGGGGTCGCTGCGCTGATTCTGCTGACGCAGGGATCAGTGATATCCGCCATCATCATCGGCGTGCTCGGAATGGTGGTAACGTTCGCGGCTGATCATTTCGTCCGCCCAACCCTGATCGGCAGCGCGACGCGGCTGCCGTTCCTGTGGGTCCTGCTCGGTATCCTCGGCGGGGTCGAGACCTGGGGCCTGCTCGGCCTGTTCCTGGGGCCGGCGATCATGGCCGCGCTTATGCTGCTGTGGCGGGAGTGGACGGGGCGAGGCGGCGAGGGGCCACCGACGTCCGGCCACGCATGACAGCGCCATCTCGGGCGCGTAAGGGTCAGGCTGAAAATGGTCCGGCACGTGCGGCTAGCCGGCACCCAGGATCGTCAGTTGCGTGGCAGAAGTGAAATCGCGCAGATCCTTGGTAGGATCATGGAACAACTGACGATCCAGCACCAGGTGACGTGTCGCAGTGACCTTTTCACAGTGCTCGTGGAAAAACGTCCCTCCGACCGGCTGTTCTTCCGGCGTAGGCGACTTCTGACTGCAGGTCCATCCATCCTCGCCGTAACGCGCCCGCACCTGAAGCGCGAAGAGAAACGCCTTCTTGCGCAGGTACAACCGAGCATGAGGGTCGGTATCGATCTTGATCCCCGCCACTCGCCCTTTGTCGCCGATGAGAAGGGCAAGTTCCACTGGTTGCCCCGCCACCTCGGTCTTGCCACCTTCGTCGCCCGCTGATCCGCCGTCCCCATAACGGAAGCTGACCGCACGAGTGCCATCGGGTGAGGCGGGGCAGGATTGATACGCAGCCCAGTCAGTCAGTTTCTTTGCCGGATCGAGCGTGCAGGCGAACCCCCCATAACCGCTGGACGGCAACGCCGATACCGGCATGCCAATACTAAGGTCCCGCAGATCATTTTGCGCGGCCGCGGCGCAGGTGGACACCAACAGAGCGGCGACGATGGCGGCACGAAGCGTCCTCAAAGGATCATTTCCCAGCACCGTTCCCGGGTGCATTGGCATCGCCCGCTGCCTCGACCTGCAAATGCCGATGCGAAGCCGCCCCAGGGGACTCCGATGCGGATGCGGCCTGGCTGCCGCCCTCGCTCTGTTTCGCATAGATGTCGCAGACTCGGGTCTCACTGCCAAAGAACGCCTGGCACTGGGCAAAGGTCGGCTCGCCCTTACCCTTGATCTGCGTCGCAACATACCCGGCGACCGCCTTGATATCGTCGGGACGTAGCGGATGACTGGTCCCCGGTGGCATCTTGCCGTCAGCCAGATCGGATTCCTTCAGACCGTAGCACGTGCCATCCGAATAGGCGTCGGGTTGAAAATGCGGCATGCCGGCCATCGGCCGCCCGCAACGGATAGTTTCCTCGATCTCCCTGAGGCTCAACTGGGTCTGGCGCAGATTTGCTGCGGCGCCGCCATAGCTGCCGCCGCCGTTGCCGGACCACTTGTGGCAGCCCACGCAATTCGCCGATTTGTAAACACGCATACCCTCGTCCGGAGATGCGGACTGAGCCATCACCCCTCCCGCTCCGGCGATCAATAGCGAGACGGCCGCGCCAATCGCTGCGCGCTGGGGTAAAAAGCCAAAGGTCACAGCGTGGTCATCTCCTGGCAGAGATCGATCCGGACCGGAGCAAGTGTCCGGCCCGGAGGCTTAAGCTCAGTTCAGCGAGAACACGTAAAGCGTAGAACTGGGATGCACCGCTTTCAGTTCCGGTGTCGCCTCAACAAACCACTTATCCCAGGCACCGCCCTGGCCAACCAAGATGGCAACATACTGCTTGCCATCGGCGGTGAACGTCATTGGTGGCGCGCTGACACCGCCACCGGTGTTGAAGCTCCACAACTCCTGCAGGGTCTTGGCATCTAACGCCGCGACCTTACCGTCCGGCTGGCCGTAGAATACCAGATCCGGCGTCGTCAGCAGGCCGCCCAACATCGGGTACGGCGTCTCATGCTTGCCGACTTCCTTGCCAGTCGTAACGTCGATCGCGGTGACGCTGCCGGTGATACGCTCTGTTTCAGTCGGTCCGCCTCCGATCCACACATCACGCGGCTTGGCCTTCTTTTCCGGATCTTCAGCCTTGACTGTAACCGTGTTGCAGCTTTCGATCACCGGAATGTACCAAAGCTTCAGGTCCGGATTGTAGGCTGTTGGCGGCCAGTTCTTGCCACCCATATTGCCGGGGCAAATCAGCGTCTTGGGATTTTCCCGTGTTGGCGTGACGGCCGCATTGTATTTCTGGATGTCGGCCTTTGGATCATACTCCACGGGCTTGCCGGTCTCAGCGTCGAGCCCCTTGGTCCAGTTCACCCTCTTGACGAACGGCAGACCCCAGACGAACGAACCGTCGTTCCGGTCGATCGCGTAGGCGAACCCGTTGCGATCAGCCTCCAGCACTAGGTTCATCGGCCGTCCGTGCACCGGCGCATCGACCAAAACATTCTCGGCCACGCTGTCATAATCGAACGCGTCGTTGGGCGTGTGCTGGTAGTGCCACTTAATCTTGCCGGTATCGACGTCCAGCGCCAACGTGCTATCAGTATAGAGATTGTCGCCAGGACGATATTCTGGATCCCAGTCGGGGCCGGGGTTGCCGACGCCCCAGAACAAGGTGTTGTTCTTGGGATCATAGCTGCCTGTTACCCAGGTGGACCCGCCGCCCATCGCCGCGGCATTGTAGCTGTCCTTCCAGGTTTCGCTGCCGGCCTCGCCCTTCGCCGGGATGGTATATGTGCGCCACACTTCCTTTTGCGTCGTCAGGTCGGTGGCGGCGATCCAGCCGCGAATCCCGTATTCGGCGCCGGAAGTGCCTGAAATAACCAGGTTCTTCACCACCAGCGGCGCCACGGTAATTACTTCGCCCTTGTTGGGATCGGCCACCTGACGCTGCCACAGGATCTTGCCGCTGTCCTTGTCCGTCGCGATCAGGCGCCCATCAAGTGAGTGCGACAGCACCAGGTTGCCGGCCAACGCCACGCCGCGATTGTCAACGCCGCAGCACGCCACTGCCCCGGCCCAGTCATGATCGGTCTTCGGATCCATCGACCAAATCACTTTGGGATCGCCGCCGCGGGTGTCGATTTTGGTAACGGATCCCCAGCCATCCGTGACGTAAAGGAAACCGTCTGCGGCGAGCGGTGTGCCCTCAAGGCCGCCATGCGACCAAATGCCGCCGCCTTCGATCCCGCCAAGCTGCAGCGTCCAAGCGACGTGCAGGTTCTTGACGTTATCCTTGTTGATCTGCTTCAGCGGTGAGAACCGTTGCGCAGAGTAATCCCTGTGGTGCGTGAGCCAATTCCCGGGATCAGAGTTGGCCTTGAGCAGCCTGTCCGGTGTCACCTCGTCGGCGGCCAGTCCGGCAGCCGGACCGCCTAAAATAAGTGCGACGATTGCCGCCGCACACTTGCTTCTCGACATGTTTTATTTTCCCCCCACGACTTGCTGATGGTTATTTCCCTTCGGCCTCAACGTTCGCTTTTGCCTTGTCATTCATGGATTTGACCGTCTTGTTCTGATTGGTCGCTCCGGTGGTCTGCGTTGTTGTAGCGGCGGGCGCAGACGAGGGCAATGACTTCTCCATAGCCGGCTTGCCAGGATCCGGTTTGGTGCTGCCGGTCATTGGTGGCTTTGCTGTTTCCGTATTCTGCTGAGCCATCAGGTCGCCGCCCGTCCAAAGCGAAAAAGCCAGAGCCGCGCCGGCACCAAATACGAATGGTGATTTCCTCATAACGTTCACTCCATCATTTGCCTTGACCGTTATCGGACGATTCGCTCAGCGCAATCGTGCCTAAGGGTAACGTCTCATAACGGACTGGGGTTTTGGTTTAAGCCGCGCCAAACGTGGACGTGGCGCGATCATAACGAATGATCCGGATCCGAAGTTCGCCGGACGAACCCCAATCCGGATCACGAGTAAGATATCTTCAGTGGTCCGCTAATCCCCGACATTCGTCGCGAGATGCGACGAGTGTCGGGGGCAGCCTACTAGGTCGAACTCAAGCTGCTTGCCGATCGGCAGGTTTCTGATCCGCTTGCCGGTCGCCGCGAAGATCGCGTTGCACAGCGCAGGCGCGAACGGCGGAACCCCGGGCTCGCCCACACCGCTCGGTGGCACGTCAGGACCCGACGCTGTGATGTGGACATTCGTGATCACGGGCGACTCGTCGATCCGCGCCACCGCGAAATCGTCGTAATTTCCCTGCATCACGCGGCCGTCCTTGAACGTCACCTCGCCATACTTCGCAAGGCTAAGGCCCATGATGGCAGCACCTTCAATCTGCGAGCGTATCCGCTCCGGATTGACATACGTACCGCAGTCGATCGCCGTATCCACGCGTGGGACGGTCAGCTTGCCCTTGTCGTCCACCGCGACCTCGACGATCGTTGCAACGTAGCTGACAAAGCTGCGATGCACCGCGATGCCGAGCCCATGACCTTTCGGCACCGACCGGTTCCACTCGCCTTTGTCGGCGACCAGTTCGACCACGCCACGCAGTCGCCCGGCATCGATTGGGTAGCTCGACAGCGGTTCGCCGTAGTCCCACAGGTCCTTCGCTCCGGGGCCGATGTCGACCAGGCGCGCCGGTCCAATCAGCTCCAGCAGCATATCCTTGGGGTCGCGTCCGGTCTGGTGCGCGATCTCAGAGACCATGGTCTGCACCGCGAAGGCACGCGGAATGTTCGACACCGAGCGGAACCAGCCGATCCGCGTGTGAGCAGCCGCCTCCGGGTTCTCACAGCGAATGTTGGGGATGTCGAACGGCATGTCGACGAGGCCCATACCAAGCTCGAACGGAGCCTGATGTTTGGCGCCCGCGACGAAGGTCGAGAGGATCGTGGGTGCGACGCTGCGGTGACGCCACGCGATGACTTTGCCTCCCTTGTCCAGCCCGGCCTCGATCCGTTCAGCCGAGACTGTGTGGAGGAAGTCGTGGCGGATGTCGTCCTCGCGTGTCCACTGCACCTTGACCGGCGCACCGAGCGTCTTGGACAGGAGCGCCGCTTCAAGCACGAAGTCACACTTCGACTTCCTTCCGAAACCGCCGCCCAGCAGTGTCACGTTGACCGTAACGTCCTTGTCCGCGATGCCGAGTGTCTTTGCGAGGTCTTCGCGCGTTCCGCCAGGGCTCTGCACCGGCGCCCAAACTTCGACCTTGCCGTCCGCGACATTCGCCACCGCGGCCGGCGGCTCCATGCTGACATGGGCGAAGTGGGGCAGGTAGTATTCGCCAACCACGACCTTGTCGGCAGTCTTGAGGGCACCTTCGGCGTCACCGTTGTTCCGCACGACTTCGCCCGGTTTGCGCGCGGCGTCTTCTAGTTCTGCGCGATAGCTGACGGAGTTGTATTTGGCATTTGCCCCGTCATCCCAAACCACCTTCAGCGCGTCGCGTCCCATGATCGCGGCGCCGGTATTGCGCGCGATGACGGCCACGCCGCCGAGCGGTTGGAACTTCGAGGGCCAGGGCCAGCCTTGGACCTCGATCACTTTCTCCACACCGGGGACCTTCATGGCGTCGCCCGCATCGAACGAAACGAGCTTGCCACCGACCACCGGCGGTCTCGCGATGACCGCGTATTTCATCCCGGGGAGACGTATGTCGGCACCATAGGTCGCCTTGCCGGTCGTGATGTTGAACAGGTCGACGATGCTGACCTTGCCCTTGCCGATGTAGCGGAAATCCTTCGGGTCCTTAAGCTGAAGCTTGGATGCCTCGACCACCGGCTGCGCCGCGGCGTCGTTCGCGAGCTCACCATAGCCGAGCTTGCGTCCGCTCGCCGTATGGACCACCTCGTGGTTGACCGCCTTCACCTCGACGACGGCAACGTTCCACCGTTTGGCGGCAGCAGCTTCCAGCATCATGCGTGCCGCGGCGCCGACTTGGCGCATCGGGATCAGATAGTGGCGGGTGCTGCGCGAACCGTCCGTATCCTGGTTGCCATATTTCACTTCGTCGCCCGGCGCTTGCTTGACAATCACCCGGCCCCAATCGGCCTCAAGCTCGTCCGCGACGATCATCGGCAGGCTGGTGCGCGAACCCGTGCCCATCTCCGACCGGTGCGCAATGATGGTGACCATTCCATCGGGCGCGATCGACACGAAGACGCGCGGGTCGTTGACCGTGCCGTGCGGCATCTTGTCGGCACCGGTCGAATACGCCGCCATTCCGCGGCGGGACAGGACCGGCGCGGCGAGCACCAGGCCGGCGGTGATTCCCATGCCGCGGAGCATCGCGCGGCGGGAAACATTCTCGATCCGAGGAGCTATGATGTGTTGCATGGCTCAAGCCCCCGTCGCGGCGACAAGCACCGCCGTCTCGATTCGCTGGTAGCACCCGCACCGGCAGATATTGCCCGCCATGGTGTCGCGGATTTCATCGTGTGACGGGTGCGGATTTTGCTGCAGCAGCGCCGAAGCCTGCATGATCTGCCCGGCCTGACAGAAGCCGCATTGCGGAACGTTGACCTCGCGCCAGGCTTTCTGAACCGGATGATTGCCGTGTGGATCGAGGCCTTCGATCGTGGTGACCTTCTGGCCTGCCACGTCCGACATCGCGGTGATACAGGAACGCGCGGCCTGGCCCTCCACATGGACTGTGCAGGCGCCGCACAGGGCTTTGCCACAGCCGTATTTCGTGCCGGTCAGGCCGACCTCATCGCGTAGAAACCAAAGCAGCGGAAGCGACGGATCGCCGTCCCAGCTCCGCTCCTGTCCATTGACTGTGAGCTTGATCATGTCTCCACGTCCCCGCTTTCGATGTTGATGAAGGAACTTGCTTTCGATCGCACGCAACCACCTCCGTTGCGCGGGATCCGCGCAACCGCCGCATGGTAGTACAGATGAAGATAGAAGCCAACGCGGTCCGGCAGAGAATGCCTGTAAGAAAGGGGCATGTCCACGTTGCGCCGCAACATGATCCGGTTCCTCCAAACCTCGACGTTGTTGCTTTTCGGCTTTGTATTCGGCTTCGGGAAAGCGGGTCAGAAAAGTTACGCGGTAACGGATACAAATTCACGTGTATGTGACCCGCCTCGAACGGACGCGGCTGCGTCGGGCGGGGAGCCGCGCGACCATCTTCCCGCTAACTCGCCCAAAGTCACCGGCTGCTGTCCTGGCTCACCGCTGATGCTACCATCAGGAAGGCGTTTCGACCGCGGTCGCCGACCGTCATCCTGAAGCGGCGGTGATCTTGCCGCCGCGCGCCCCGCGGTGCCAAGCGGCACTGCTGCACCCGCAAAGCGCGACCGTCACCTCCTATGCATCGCTGAAAACAGCGCATGTTTTGGTAAAAAGTATCAGGCCAACGACAGACGATCCAAAGTCAAGGTGGCCATCGGCCGATGGAAAGCAAGTAATCGGTGGCGGACGGCTCGTGTATAGACGAACGTGGTGCCAATCCAATCGGGGACGGCTCAGAAAGCCGATGGCTGGCCGGGCGATCAGAGGATGTAGTTCCGCGTTGGTGCCGATCTTGGTGACATCATCACCGATGGAATGAATTTCCGTGGCGATGGGGTCATCGTGGCGTCTCGGCTGCAGGCCGTCGGCCCGCCGGGTGGTGTTTGCGTATCGCGCGCGGTGTACGAGCGTTGGGGGGCGCGCGGCTTGGCTTGGCGACGGAGGCACTCGGGCGCTGGTATTTAAAACCCTGGGACTCCGGTGGAAGCGTTCGTGGCCGGCATCACACGAGACGGTGGCGTTGCGGCTCTGCGATTGCGCTCAGGGTGGGGGCGCCTGGGGGGCGTCAGGGGCGGGATGGGACGGCGTCTTCACCCTGGGCGTTGTCGGGACTAGCATCGCTGGATGACCGATCATGCCCCCAAGCGCGGGTTGGCCCGCAACGCGGCCAACTATGGTGATAAGGATTTTGCGTTGTACCTACGCCGGTCCTTCGCGAAATCGATGGGCTACTCGCAGGCGATGCTGGACCGGCCGGTGGTGGGGATCGTCGATACCAGTTCGGCGTACAACAATTGCCACCGCACAGTGCCGGAGCTGATTGAGGCCGTGAAGCGCGGGGTGCTGGGCGCCGGTGGGCTGCCGATGCCGTTCCCGACGGTGTCGCTGTGCGAGCCGTCACTGTTTCCGACGTCCATGCACTACCGGAACCTGGCGGCGCTTGATACCGAGGCGATGCTGACCGCTCAGCCGATGGATGCGGCGGTGTTGATCGGCGGTTGCGACAAGACGGTGCCGGCGCAGTTGATGGCCGCGGCGTCGGCGGATGTGCCGTCGGTGCAGTTGGTGACGGGACCGATGCTGGCGACTCCGTTCCAGGGGGAGCGGTTGTCGGCGTGCACCGATTGCCGGCGGTATTGGGCGCAGTATCGGGCTGGGACCGTAACCAAGGAGCGGATCGGGCTGATCGAGGGGCGGTTGGCGACGACCGCTGGGACGTGCGGCGTCATGGGGACGGCCTCGACGATGGCGTGTCTCGCCGAAACGCTGGGGATGGTACCGCTGGGCTGTGGGTCGATCCCGGCCGTGCATGCGGATCGGCTTAGAGCGGCCGAGGAAGCGGGTGCGCTGGCGGTGCGGCTGATCGAGAACCCGATCAGGCCGTCACAGATCATGACCGCCCATGCGGTCGAGAACGCATTGCGGGTGCTACTGGCGCTCGGCGGGTCGACGAATGCGCTGATCCATTTGACCGCCATCGCCGGACGGCTGGGGGTGCGGGTGGATCTGCATGCGCTGAACGCGATGTCGGATTCGACGCCGGTGCTGGTCGATCTGAAGCCGACTGGTGAAGGCTATATGGAGGATTTCCATGCCGCGGGTGGGATGCCGGCGCTGCTGTGGGAATTGCGCGATCTGCTGCATATGGATCCGATCGACGTGACCGGCTTGACCCTGGCCGAGCGGCTGACGGAGCCGGCGTTTGTGGATCGCCGATATATTCGAGCGCGGTCGGAGCCTGTGTCGCCGGTGGGGGGGATCGTGGCGCTGTTCGGATCCCTCGCGCCTCGGGGGGCAATATTGAAGCGGAGCGCGGCCACGCCGGGGTTGTTCGAGCAAGAAGCACGGGCGGTGGTGTTTGACGGGCTTGAGGATCTGGCGAAGCGGATCGACGACTCGAGCCTGGATGTGGCGGCGGACGATTTTTTGATCCTCAAGAACGCCGGGTCACTGACCCCGGCAGGGATGCCGGAGGCCGGGTATCTGCCGATTCCGTCTCGGTTGGCTCGGGCGGGGGTGAAGGACATGGTCCGCATGAGCGATTGCCGGATGTCGGGGACGGCGTTCGGCACGATCGTGCTGCATATTACGCCGGAGGCTGCGGCGGGAGGCCCGTTGGGCCTGTTGGAGAGCGGCGATCGGATCCGGCTATCGGTAAGGGACCGGTCACTGGACTTGTTGGTCCCGGAGGCGGAACTGAACCGGCGACGGCGGTCGTGGACGCCTCCGGTCAAGCCGAAGCGGGGATGGGATCGCCTGATTGCCGATCAGGTATTGCAAGCTGACGAGGGATGCGACCTGGCGGTTCTGCGAGCAGGGGGATGATGTGGAGCGCTTCCCAGGTCGAAGTGGCGGGGTTTTATCGGTGCCGTTGCTGGAATCCGGACCGGCCGTAGGTGACTGAACTAAATCAACGATTTGAAACCGTTTCGAGAGCGAGCGTCGGGGTGTCGACCGCCTGTTTGTCCGGCGTCTGGCCGTGGATCGCCCTTGAACTCGGCATCCCGCATCGTACGCCGGTACGATGGCCCGCTGCATCCAGATTTCGGTCTTCTTTGGGGTCCAGGTCATCCCGGCGCGCCGGCGCCGCCCAGTAGGACCGGCGCCGATGCCAGAACCCGATCAGGCGGGTGTGAAGAACGGCAGGGATGGACCTTCGCCCTCGGTCTGAACGAACGTGACTTTCACGTCCTGACCGATTTTCAACGTGTTAAAATCGCAATCGACGAGATTGGTCAGCGCAGTAGGTCCCTCCGCCAACGTTACATAAGCCATCGCATAGGGCGGACTGGCACGCTCCATCACGCTGAAGCTATAGATCTTTGCCTTGCCGGACGCCTGTTCCCACGCGCAGTCGCCGAAACAGAACGGACAGAGTTCGCGGGGATACCAGTGCACCTTCTTGCAACTTGTGCAGCGGCGGACCATCAGCTTGCCGGCCGCGGTTCCGTCGAAGAACGGCTTGGTTTCCGGGTTGGTGTCGGGAGTGCCGACGAACGGGATTTTTCTTGCTACGAACGCCATGTCGATTACTCCCGTTCCAGGATCACGGTGCTGCCGCAGTGACGCGAGCCAAGCAGGCCCCCGGTGCCGTGCGCGATGGCGAGGTCACAGTTGCCGACTTGAACTTTCGGGTGGGCTTCGCCCCGAAGCTGACGCACCGCCTCGATGATTTTGGTGATGCCGCCGCGGTTGGCCGGGTGGTTGGAGCACAATCCGCCGCCATCGGTATTGAATGGCAGCTTGCCGACGCCGGAGATCAGATTCCCGTCAGAAACGAATTTCCCGCCCTCTCCTTTCTCGCAGAACCCGAGATCTTCCAACTGCATCAGCACGGTGATGGTGAAGCTGTCATAGATCGAGGCGTACTTGATGTCGGACGGCTTGATCCCGGCCATCTCCCAGGCTGGCGGTCCAGACCAGCGTGCGCCGCTGTAGGTGAGGTCGATTTCGCCGCCGGCCTGGTGCTTGGGCGCCTCACCGACCCCGATAACCTTCACCAATGGCCGCTTCAGGGTCCTGGCGATCTCCGGCTTGGTCAGGACGAGGGCACCGCCACCGTCACTGATGACGCAGCAATCCAGCCGGTGAAGCGGTGTGGAGACTATCGGTGAACTCACCACGTCGTCGACGGTCACAACATTGCGCAGCATGGCATTTGGGTTGTGCTGCGCGTGGTGCGATGCTGCGACCTTGATCCAGGCGAGCTGCTCACTGGTGGTACCGTATTCATGCATGTGACGCTGGGCGCACATGCCGTACATATTCGCCGTGACCGGCCCGTAAGGAAACTCGAACTGCATCTCTGGCGTGGCCGGATTGCCGGCGCGGGGCGCGGTGCCAGTGGCCTGTCCTTCGCTGCGCGGACGCCCGGCCAAAGTGATCAGTGCGACATTGCAGCGGCCGGCTGCGATCGACTCGAGCGCGTGGCCGACCGCGAGCTGATATGACGAACCGCCGACATCGGTGCTATCCACATGTCGGCACTTCAGGTTCATATAGTCGACCATAGAGAGCGCACCGAGGGTCCCTGGCGCGTCGCCGGCGCAGAAGTAGCCATCCACGTCGTCCTTGGTCAGGCCCGCGTCGGCCAATGCGCCCTTGGCACATTCAGCGTGAAGCAAGGCGATGGACTTGTCCGGCGCCTTGCGGGTGGGATGTTCCCACGCCCCTGCGATGTAGGCCGCACCTCGTAAACTCATGGTTCGCTCCCCTTTGCGACCGCCGCACCGCGACGATCCGGTTGGACGGGAGGGATTATACTGATCGGTAGCCGGACGGCTAGAGCGGGAACCCAAGGCATCGCGTCGGCTATCGTTTTGAAATGCGAACGTATCAATTTGTTTCCGACCCCAGGTTGCACTTGTTTGTGAACGCCTCGCGGTGCCAATGTCGGCTGCGAAAGGTGGCCCATGGATGCAATTTCCCGCGTAGCCGTTGTCGAGGACGATCCCGAGATCTGTCGAATGATGACGGATTACATGATAGATCACGGTTTCGAGGTCGCCGCCGCGCGCAGCGGGCGTGACCTGGACCGGGTCATGTCCGGCGGCAAGATCGATTGCGTGATCCTGGATGTTGGCCTGCCAGGGGAGGACGGACTGAGCATCTGTCGCCGCCTCCGGGGAAAGTCGACGGTTCCGATTATCATGGTGACCGGCCGCGACAGCGATACTGATCGGATTGTCGGGCTGGAGCTTGGAGCCGACGACTACCTGCCGAAGCCGTTCAACCCACGGGAACTCGTTGCCCGTGTCCGCGCCGTTATGCGACGTGCTTCCGGCGTCGACCCCGCCGCACAGGCCCAAGCGCCGCAAACATTGGTTTTTGAGGGCTGGCGGCTCGATATGGCGCGCCGTCAGTTGTTTACCCCGGAGGGCACGCCGCGGTCCCTGACGAGCGGGGAGTTCAACATCCTGTCAATCTTCTGCCAGAATGCGCGCAAGGTGCTATCGCGGGACGATCTGCTTGATCTGCTGCACGGGCGGGCTGCGGCCGTTTTTGACCGCAGCATTGACGTTCAGATCAGCCGGCTACGCCGGAAGATCGAGACCAACCTGAAGGACCCGTCGTTCATCAAGACAGTTCGATACGGGGGCTATTTCTTTACGCCGCAGGTGACGGCGGTCGAGGAGGGCTAATTCACCGGACTTTTCGCCGACCGGTATCAGAGTCCACTTTCGCGTGCCTCCTCCGCCAACGCGGCCCGTATGCCGGTTAACGTTCGCGCCGACTGGAAGGAGAAGGTCGGGCGCTGCTCAAACCACCGCTCAGTGCGCTCACGCGCTGGCGCGCCCCGTCTCTCGAATGCGTGGGCGGTTGATTCTCATCAGGTTCCCACAGCCGCCACATGGATGAGGCAACCGAACTCTTCATCGAGCCGAGCCCGCGGCCGCCTCGGCGGACTCGTTGCGCGCGCGAACCCCGAGCACGTGCGCGATCGCATAGGTTAAATCCGGCCGGTTCAGCGTGTAGAAGTGGAATTCATCCACGCCGTTTGCCTGTAGTAGCCGCACCTGCTCTGCCGCGACCACCATTCCCACCATCCGTCGTGTCTCGGGGTCGTTCTCTGTCCCCTCGAACAGCCGTCCCAGCCACTCCGGGACACTGGCGCCACACATCGCGGAAAACTTCACAATCTGCGCGTAGTTGGACACCGGCATGATGCCGGGCACTATCGGCGCCTTGATTCCCGCCGCCAGACACAGATCGATGAACCGCAAATAGGTCGAGGTATCGAAGAAATACTGGGTAATTGCCCGCGTCGCCCCAGCGTCCAGCTTCCGCTTCAGGTTCTCCAGGTCCGCCACCGGGTTCACCGCCGCCGGATGCACCTCGGGATACGCTGCAACGGAAATTTCAAAATTTGCGACCTGCTTCAATCCTGCCACGAGCTCGGAGGCATGGCGATAGCCGCCCGGATACGGCTCGTAGGTCGAACCTAGCGGTGGGTCGCCCCGCAATGCGACGATATGGCGCACGCCGGCATCCCAGTAGCCCCGAGCGACGGCGTTCACGTCTTCGCGGGTCGCCCCGACGCAGGTTAGGTGCGCCGCCGGCACGAGCTTTGCCTCGCGCGCGATCCGGGCCACCGTGGCATGGGTACGCGCCTGGGTCGATCCGCCGGCGCCATAAGTCACCGAAACAAAGCGCGGAGCGAGAGGCGCCAGGCGCTCGATGCAGGTCCAAAGCTGCTGTTCGAGTGCTTCGGTCCGTGGCGGCGAGAACTCGAAAGACAATTTTGGTGGTGGGTGATCGGCTGCCTTGATCGGCAGGGCACTGAAGCGTGGGCCAGTCAGCCATCGCAGCAAGGTGGCGGTAGGCGTGTCCATAGAAGCCGCATCCTCATTTCAAGCTCAACCGCAATAAAGTCTAGCCAGCTTGAGGGCTCGTGTCTCGGGATTTCCCCAGCCGCCCACACCGTGGTATGGGCGTACCGCAGAGTGATTCACGGAAAGCTTAGCACCGGGTGTTCCAATCCCATTCAGACACGCCATTTGAATTCAGCCTGGATGCGCGCGACGATCAACCGTGTCCGGACCTTGCCCGAGGAAGTTGATGCGATCTGTCCCAAGTTCCCGCCTCTCGTTCTTCTGGGCAGCACGGCTGGCGGCCTGTTTGGCGCTGCTCGTGTTCAGTCTGTCCGGATGCGCCACTAAACCTCCGGCGAGCGACCCCGACGCCCTCGCCGATTATGAGCAGACGAACGACCCGCTGGAACCGACCAACCGGGTTTTCTACGCGATTAACAACGGCCTCGACACGGTGATCCTGCGTCCAGCCGCGCTCGCGTACCGGTATGCGGTGCCCGGCCCGGTGCGAGACGGTTTGCATCATGTGCTGTCCAATATCGGCTCGCCGGTGCAACTCGCGAACGATATCCTGGAAGGCAAGCCGCGCCGGGCCGGCGATACGACAATGCGCTTTCTGATCAATACGACGGCGGGCGTATTGGGTATTTTCGACGTGGCCACCAAATGGGGCTACCCAGACCATGACGCCGATTTCGGCATGACCCTGGCGCTGTGGGGCGTGCCTGAGGGGCCATTTCTGTTCCTACCGGTGCTTGGTCCATCCGATCCGCGCGACGCAGCGGGTTTCGGCGTGGGTATCGCTCTGGATCCGTTCACGTGGGTCGGCACGGGACCGAACAAACCGGGCTGGTCCGCGTTCAAGTGGTCGCGATGGGGACTAAACGCGATCGACGCTCGGGAGCGTGTTCTTGACTCCCTCGATCAGATCAAAAAGACGGCGCTTGACCCTTACGCAACGTTCCGCAGCCTGTATCGACAGCACCGTCGCGCTCAGATCGAGGAGTTGCGGAACGACAATCGGACCACTGTCCCCGACTGGTTCTCACAGCCGGCGAAAGCGCCGGAGCACTAAACGACCCCGTCACCGGAGCTCGGACATTTTATGATCAATCGCCGGAACTTCCTTACTCTTGCCACCGTGTCGGCCCTCTTGCCGCTCTCGGTTCGGGCGCAAAATGCAGCTGACAAAGCCGCGGCTTTCGTCAAATCGACGGGGGACAGGTTGGTCGCGGTCGTCAACGGCCCGGGTTCAACCAGCGTCAAGCGTGCTCAGATGACCCAAATCATCAATAATGACGTCGACGTCGAGGGCATCGGCCGGTTCTGCCTGGGGCGTTACTGGAAGCAGGCGACACCGGAGCAGCAGAAGCAATATTTGGCACTATTCCACGAGGTCCTCGTCACCAACATCACGGCCAAGTTAGGTGAGTACCAAGGCGTGACGTTCACCATGGGACGCAGCAGGCCGCAGGATGAGGAGGCGGTGGTTTCGACGACCGTGATCCGTCCGAACAACCCCCCGACGGCAGTCGATTGGATCATCGCTAATCCTGCGAACACTCCGAAGATCGTCGACGTTGTTGCCGAGGGCACGTCGCTTCGGCTGACTCAGCGCCAGGACTATGCGTCCTACCTGACGCACAATAATGGTAGCGTCGACGCGCTTATCGCGGCGATGAAGAACCAGATATCGCAGAGCGGGTAGTAATGCGTTTCGGCCGAACGACTTGTATCGTCAACATCTGCGCTGAGAATCACGGCCGTGATTGGTGATGTCGTGGGTCAGGCGGAGCACTCATCGCCGCCGCGAACACTACGGGAATTTGTCGACTTCCCCGCCATTGTGCTTCTTCCGTCATCTCTTCGACGCGACCAAGGTTTTCGGCGCCGTCGCCTCGGGTGCCTCCATCGGTGTCAGTTTGAACATACGATCCTCCCGCTGATCGAGATCCTGCGCCGATCGCAGGGGAGCGACCACCGCGGGCCGAACGCCTGCCGGACGTAGCTAATCCGTGCCGATACTCTCATAGAGGATCATCGTGGAACCGAGCTGAACGAAGGTTTGGGCTGCCCGCATGCCGATTCCGCCCAGCACTATACGCGACCCAAAATTAGTCTCCCGCGCCACCGCGATGATCCGCGCCAAGCCCGCCCGGCTATGGCCGAAACGCAGAGCGGCATAGGCTGCCTCGCGGGCGAGGCCGCGCCCTTGGGCCTCTGGCCACAGCGCGAAGCGCAACGCCACGCCTCGCCCGTCCGTTCGGTCTTCCAAGCCGGCGATACCGACGAACCGGCCTGCTTCGCGGACCGCCCAGATGCCGAAGCCGTTCCGGCCCCAGGCGAGGACATCATTCGCCAAATCCTCGCTGGTTTGGGCGTAATTGCGCACACCTCCCCGCATCACGGCGAAAACTCCTGGATCAGCTTTGATCGCCCGTAGGTCGGTGAGGTCGCTGCCGCCGACTGGGGTCAGAACAAGGCGAGCGGTGCGCAGAATCCAGGCTGTGCTCATGGTGGACCCGACGCGTCAACGAGCCTGGTGTCCGACCGCATATAAACGTGCGTCGTGTCGTGGCCACGGTTCGTCATCTGAAACGAACGCCATAGGCACCTCAGGACGTTTCGCCAGCGGGCGATGCTAGGCGCGGTAGCCGGGATCGATCGCGTCGAGTTGTCGAAGATACGCGGGCCACTCGGCCGATGCCCGCCCCCGGTCATGCTTCTCGTATTGCGTGGCGACCCGCTCGCACACCTCCGCCGGAATTTCGAGCAACTCGGCGCCAGTGGCTTCCATATGGAGCTGGATACGTGCGGCCCGCACGAACTCCTTCATCAGCGAGGACGCCTCCCGCGCTGTCTCGCCGACGGTTGTGATGTGACTGTCGGCTTCGGACTGGATCGTGGTTTCGGCGTCCATCGCGTGTCCCTTCAGTGGCTGGGTGAGATAGCGAAACGGCGGTGCGGGCGCAATGTGCGCGGTCAAGGAACGCCAACGAACCAGCGATAGGATATGCTCGGCGTGTGCCGACCGACCGAGCGGAGACGCCAGCCGGAACCGAGCGCTTGGCGCGCGCGTAGGCAGTGCTCAAACAAAGCGTTACGCAACCGGCTTCCACACTCAGTGACGTTTTAACATTCGGCTTTGTGGCTCGGTCACGGTAGTCGGCTTACTGTCGCGGGTTGCGGCTTGGGCACCGAGGTATCCTCCGGTTTGTCGCAATGATGGTTGGATGTACTTGACGCCATCGGCTCCTACGGGGGAGGCTCGCTTGGTGGAGATCCATTGGACAATATCAGAACCAATAGGGTCACCTTCGGTCACGACGACCGGCTTGCCTCCGGGTGCCCCAGAGAAGATGAGACGCTTGTCGTTCTCGGTAATCATAATGATGGCGGTCAGTCGGCCTTGGTTCGATCTTTGCGGAGTTGAGAAACGGACGCCGCTCGGACTGGAATAGCGGTCGCGCAAGAATTGCGCTCAGATATCCGGTCTCATCGTGAACGACGACGAAATCATCCCGTTTTCAGACAAATGCAGGTATTTGGGGAGATTTGGATGATGCTCCACCTACCGAATAAGAGCGCAACTCGTAACCGATTATCCCAACAAGTGCCAGAGCCACCAGCTTGATGCCGGCGGTTCTCAGACAATAGCCGACACTACAGAGGCCGCAAAAATGCCAATGGGTTCAGTCCAGAACCAGGGGTCAACGCCTGATAATTGCTGATCACCATATTGGCCTCGGACCCACTGCTCGCATGCAACAGGATGGCTTGGTTCAAATCGCAGGTTCGGCCATCGTGCAACAGGAACAGCCGCTCTCCCGCACCCATAAGAGGTGCCGTACAAACTCATCACCACCGGCCGTCCCCTGGGTGATCCCATCCGCCAGACCCGTTCCCACGTGATGGACCGCGAAATCGGAATACGGTGCGAAAATCTGATTTGACAGTGCGGCCGTTGTCGAAAGTCCGGTTGTGAGCTGTATCGTATGACAGGCGCTGCATCCAATAGCCTGAAAGATCTGCTGCCCGAGCGTGGTGCTGGTGGTGGGCGGCAGGGGAGTCGGCGGCGCGCTGAGGCGCGAGAAGGCTGCAAAGTTCACGATGTCCGAGGCATAGTCCGATGCCGGACTACCGCTTCAACCAACCCCAGCCCAAATAGTGAGGTCGGAGTGCGGAAACTGACATTATTGGCAGTTATCTGAGCCGCGAAATTTGGCTGCGCCATGGAACATCCCTGAGCATCTGTTCTCCCAGCGATCGTGAAAAGCTGATCTACATGCCCATCGGGTGTCCCATCTTCGTGCGTTCGTCGCGCCTCGAGGATCGTCCCGTTAAGGCTGAGGAACGACGGGATCGTATTGGTTGCGCCATTCAGAGTGGCAACCTTGAACTCTGGATTGACTTGCGGACTTGTGCCGCCAACGGCTGGTCGAGCGTGGCGCTGGCACAGCTATTTGAGTTAAATCGTGGTCCAAGTCCATTGCTGGATTGCCCACCGATGTTGCCAGTCACCGAATCGATTGCAATGGATCGCGCCTGCGCGGCGGCAAAATACGGTGATTCTATACTGTTCAGCCCGGGCATCGGACTACCTGCACCGGGGGCGCCGCCTCGGAAGTCCCGGATCGAGTGTTGTTGCAGATTGCGCAGGCGCATTGGAGACCGAAAATTTTCGGTGCGACGATCGATACCATCAAGAGAAGGGCCGCTGCACCGACATTGCAGGATGGTGGACTTGCATATCGCTATCTCGTTGTTCTATTCGAGAGATCGCCCTCCTTTTGGGGCACGATTACCATAATCGTCGATCATATCGAGTTGTCGCATTGTATCGTCACTGACGACCTACGCTGCGATACTCGATCCTTTCCACAATGTGGACCCCTTCTAACAAAAAAATTGGAACCGATAATTATGTTCTGCATTCGCCTTTCGCTGTACAGCAATTTGGGAACACAATCCCAGAGTCTCGCAGAGCCGGAGGTTGTATAGACGGTATTTGATGAATGACCTTCAGTACAAAACGACTGGGCCGGCGTCTCACCTTCACGGCTCGTAAGTGCCATCGGCTGCGAAAAAATTGGCGGGGCCACTCATCGTCAAGCCGCCAGTCGCGGAATCAGCCCTCACCTCGCGCACGATGTTTTCGGCATCTCGAGCGTAATCGGCACCCTACTTCTGACCCGACGGACCCTTGCTCCATTGTGCTGGGTGCGGGCAAGGGCCTCAAGGGCTGCGCTACGCGCACCGGCAAGGCGGCTTCGGCCTCTGGCTCCCTCGCCTGCACCCCAGTGATTTGGCAGACATGCCGTTTCGCAAGGATGTGTTTGCTGGTGCCGAAATACTTGCTCAGGTCGGTATCGACCACGTCAGGACCCTGCCGCAGCAGCGACAGCAGTATCTCGATTGCCTGCGCCGCACCGGGTCCCAGCCGCTCGCTTTGGACGGCAGGGTCGGGGTCAGCTTCGCATATCCAACACCGGTTCGCCGGGGTCAGCGCCGCCCGGTCTCGCAGCGTCGGAAACCGAGGGGTCGCTCGCCGTCGCCTGGCCTCGGGATCATCAACCTGCTAACCCGGCTCATGCACCAATAGTTCTTGGCTTGCAGTTCATCGCGCAGCCGGGTCAACTGGCCGTCCAGCTCCGCCGCTTCGATCTGCTTCGACGTGACCCCGCCTTGCGCGATTCCTCGCGTCTCGAAGGTCGCTGGACTTAGCGAGCGAACCGGGTGACGCCGGCGCAGCGCCTTACAGCTTCTCCACCTGCGAGTATTCCAGTTCCACCGGCGTTGACCGGCCGAAGATCGAGACGCTGACCTTGAGGCGGCCCTTCTCCTCGTCGACTTCCTCGACCGTGCCGTTGAAGCTGGTGAACGGCCCGTCGGCCACCCGCACCTGCTCGCCGATCTCGAACAGCACCGCGGGACGTGGCCGGTCCACGCCTTCCTGGTTCTGCTTCAGGATGCGGTCGGCCTCGGCGTCGCTGATCGGGCTCGGCCTGGTCTTGCTGCCCAGGAAGCCGGTCACCTTCGGCGTGTTCTTCACCAGATGCCAGGCGTCGTCAGTCAGATCCATCTTCACCAGCACATAGCCGGGAAGAACTTGTGCTCGCTGTTGATCTTCCGGCCGCGCTTGACCTCGACCACGTTCTCGGACGGCACGAGCACGGCCTCGAACTGATCCGCCAGACCCTTCTGCGCGGCCTGCTCGGTGATCTGCTGGGCGATCTTCTTCTCGAACCCCGAGTAAACGTGGACGACGTACCAGTTCTTGGCCATTTCCTGGCAACCTCTCAGATGCCCACATTAAACAACGCGCGCACCCCAAGGCCGATCACCTGATCGACGACGAAGAAGAAGAGTGCGGCGGCCGCGGCCATGGCGAACACCAGGCCTGTCGTCACCATTGTCTCCTTGCGGGTCGGCCAGGTCACCCTGGCCGATTTCCGCTCTGACTTCACGTACGAATTTTGCCGGTTGGAAAGCCACGTTCGTCAAATCCTTTGATGGTCGCCGGTCGTCCCTGCGGCAGCCGCAAGCTGGCAGGGGTGGAGGGTCTCGAACCCCCAGCCTCCGGTTTTGGAGACCGGCGCTCTAGCCAATTGAGCTACACCCCTACAGTGGGCCGGCGCTTGAACCAGGGACGTCTATCCATGGAATCGGACGCAGCGAAGGCGCTAAAAAGGATGCGCGCGCCCGTTGTCAAGCGATTATGGCGGCCTCGACCGCAGAACCCCGGAAACGGGGCAACTATCCGCCAGCGGCCTCGGCAAAATCCCAGAACGTCCATAGCAGCTACATCTAGAGCCCATTCGCGTTCCCGAGTTGCGGTCGTGAGCATGCGTGCGCCGAGCGCCCGTCTTGAGCACGTCACCATGCGATCAAACAGGAGGTACGATCATTTCAGCCTGACGACCAGGCGAACAAACCCATGTTCTTATCCTGTTCTTGACACTCAAGCGCCGATGGGATCTCGTGCATCGAACAGAGCACGAACAGAACTGGAATGGGCCAATGGAAGCGCAGATCGACCGGGACGCCATCGCGGCCATGGAGAACGCCGGCCTGCCCGACGACTGCCCAGCCGAGCGGTTTCCCTCACGCCAGGCCGCCGGACGGGGCGCCGTCAGCAATCCGCAGGTCCGCTTCGACGCCCACGGCGCGTCGCCGTTCGACGATGGCTGGGACACGCTGACCCACGACGTCGGCGATCTGCCGCGCCTCGACACCACTCTGATCCGGGACTCGACACGCGCTCGGCGATCAGTTGGAACACGTCTCCGGACATAGGCTTCGACCGCGCGGTCAATCCGTATCGCGGCTGCGAGCACGGCTGCATCTACTGCTACGCGCGCCCGACGCACGCCTATCTCGGTTACTCGCCCGGCCTGGATTTCGAGACCAAGCTCGATCTTCAAGCCCGAAGTGGCGGAGCTTCTGGAGAAGGAACTGCGCAAGCCCGGCTACGTCGCCAAAACCCTGGCTCTCGGATCCAACACCGATCCCTACCAGCCGGTGGAGCGCACGCTGAAGCTGACCCGGTCGGTGCTGGAGGTGCTGGATCGTTACAACCATCCTGTCGGGATCGTGACGAAGTCCTCCGGCGTGCTGCGCGACCTCGACATCCTGTCATCGATGGCCAAGCGGAACCTGGCGCGTGTCCACATCTCCATCACCACGCTGGACGCCGCGTCTGGCCCGGGTGATGGAGCCCCGCGCCGCGACCCCGGCGCGCCGCCTGCACGCTATCGCCGAACTCACACGAGCCGGTGTGCCGGCGGGCGTGCTGGCCGCGCCGATGGTCCCGGCGCTCAACGATGCCGAGATGGAGAAAATCCTCGAGGCGGCCGCCCGCGCCGGCGCCCGCCACGCGGGCTACGTCCTGCTCCGCCTGCCGCTGGAACTGCGCCAGATGTTCGAGGAGTGGCTGCATACGCACTTCCCCGACCGGGCCCGGCACGTGCTGAGCTTGGTCCGGCAGACCCGCGATCCGGGAACCTGAACGACCCGCGGTTTCACCACCGCTTCACTGGTCAGGGCGTCTATGCCGATCTGCTGACGCGCCGCTTTGCCCGGGCCGCCCGACAGTTCGGCTTCGGCGAGGTGCGGACGCAACTGGACTGCGACCGATTTACCGTTCCCCGTGGCACCACGGAAGCCTCACCCGACCAGATGTCGCTGTTCTGATCCAGGCGGCCCGACGCCCCATGGCGTCTGCGTTACCGTGCCGATGTTTCCTCGGTTCCGAGGCGCCTTCTTGGTCGGACGGGTGCCGAGCCGCTGAGCTAATTAGCCCGCTGCTCGGAGAGCGGCTTGCATTTACGGGTTATTAATAGATGCGGGCCTAGCATGGGGGCGACCAGACTCCATCAGGATCCACCAGCCCATGTCGAAATTTCTCTTCCGGACCTTTGTCCTTCTGGGTCTGCTATTAAGCTCTCTCGCACATGCAGGCGACCGCGGCACGTTGGAGGAGGCCAAGGCGATGTCGCTACGCGCTGCCGACCTTCTACGGCAGGAAGGACCGGACAAGGCGTTTCCCGTTTTCAATGACAAGGCTGGTGCATTCCACGACCGCGACCTCTACGTGATGGTCTATGACAACACCGGCTTGAACGTGGCGCACGGCGCGAACGCCGCTCTTATAGGCAAGCAACTGATCGATCTGAAGGACACCGATGGCAAACCGCTGATCCGGGAACTCGTCTGCCGTCAAGGACCAGGGTTTTGTCGAGTACAAATGGCCAAATCCTATCACCAAGAAGATTGAGCAGAAAGCCACATACGTCGTGCGGGTCGGTGAGTATCTCGTCGGAGTCGGCACCTATAAGTAATGGCGGGACGAGTCGGGACAGGCTCGATGACAGGGCGCGCCAGGCGTCTGGCTCGTGACCGCTTGGACGGAGCGGGTCCATGAGCCGATGGTTCGATAATCTCGTTTTGCAGTGAAGTTGACCGTGGCGCCGGCGTTGGCGATCGTCGGGCTTATCTGGCTGGCCACTGGCGCGCTATGCAGTGTTCGCAACCTTACGCCACGATTTCGTCTACTTGAACGATATCGCCTTCGCTCGTTTCGGCGATGCGGTGATGCTTCGAGCCGACGTCAGCCGGGTCCACGCCCAGTTATACCAGATCACGTCTCTGGCCAATGCAAACGACGTTGAGCAGGCGACCGCGCATACCGCGGTCGAGGTGAGGGCACTGGCCGACATTGTCGCACGTGCCAAGGCTGTCCATGAACTTGGAGCGAGACAACGCGGCTCGTACCACGACGGAGGTCGAGACCTATGCAAAGGCTGCCAAAGAGGTGCTCGAGATGATCAATGTCGACCCGGCCATGGCGCTCTTGCTTATGGGCAACGTTCAGGACCAGTTCGACAAGCTCTGCGTCCTCCTCGATGGCTTCGCAACCGCGGCGGACCAAAGCCGGACGACGACCTACGCCGGGGCGCTCGCCTCGATCGAGGGTGCGCGCCGCGTCTTTCTGCTGTGCGCATTGGGAGCCGCCGCGCTGGCTCTCGCGGCAACCGTCGTCGTGACGCGCGTGATCGGCCGCCCGATCGGCGTATTGACTCGGCGTCATGGGAACGTTGGCCGCCGGCACGATGACGTAACGCATTCCCCACGTCGGACGGCTCGACGAACTCGGCGACATGGCACGCGCGGTGCAAGTATTCAAACAGCATGCTATCGACGCCGAACGCTTCACCGTCGAGCAGGAGGAGGCGAACGCCACGAAAGAACGCCGACACGTGGCAATGGAGCATCATACACACGACTTCGCCAGCTCGATCACCGGCATCATGGGCTCACTCGCCACCGCGGCCGATGGGATGCGGAACGCTGCTCAGACGATGTCGGAAGCTGCCGCCGCGTTGCAGGCTGATGCCGCGGTCACCTCCGAGGGCGCGGCGAAATCCGCCCGGGACCTGACAGCGGTCGCGGCGGCCGTGGAAGAGTTGAGCACCAGCGTCGCCGCAATCGTCGGCCAGGTAGGGGCCGCGGCCGAGGTGGCGCGCAAGGCAGTGCACCGAGCCGACGCGAGCCAGGGCACGATGCAGCGTCTTGCCGACGCCACCGCGCGCATTGGGGATGTTGTCCACCTTATCAGCGAGATCGCCGCCCAAACAAACCTGCTCGCGCTGAATGCCACGATCGAGGCAGCGCGAGCAGGTGAAGCCGGCAAGGGCTTCGCCGTGGTGGCCGGCGAGGTCAAGGCTTTGGCCACGCAGACCGCAAGGGCTACCGCGGAAATCGGGCAACAAATTGAGACCGTGCGCGTCTCGACCGGCGACGCGGTCACTGCGATGGGCGAAATCGCCGCCGCCATTGATGGTATGGGGCGAGGTGACAGCCGCGATTTCTGCCGCGGTGACGCAGCAGACTGCGACCACCGATGAACTCGCCCGCAGCATCCAGGGAGTATCCGCCGCCACTGCGCAGACCGCCGGCGCGATGGCAGAGGTCGTCAGGGTTGCCGACGGCGCTGGTGGTGCCAGTCGCGCCGGTACTGAAGGGTGCGGATGGTATTGGCCACGTGGCGGAGACCCTGCAGACCGAGGTGGATCGTTTCCTCGTCGCAGTGCGCGAGACGAGTGAGCGGCGACGCTACGAACGTACTGATGGACACAACATCACGGTCGGCCTGCAGACCGGTGGCCGCCCTTCGGCACGTTTCGCGATCAGTAACAAATCACGCGGCGGCGCCGCACTGATCTGCGACTGGGCGTTGCCACGGGGCACTGAGCTGAAAGTCGAACTGCCCGGACAGGCCGGCACGGTCTCGGCGCGGACGATCGGGATCCGCGATGGCCAACTGGCCGTCGCGTTCACGTCCGAACCGGGTTCCCTGGACAAGATTGATCGCGCCCTGGACGCGCTGTTACATCCCTCCCGCGCCGCCCGATGACAAAAAGGAACGCAACCCCAGCTTGTAGGGCGCGCTGGTCTGATCGGAACTTGGCGGCCAAAGGCAGGGTAAAGTCTTATCTTGAAACAACGCGCCTCTAAAGCAAAAGGCAGGGGGTCGGGCCTCTCAGCCGAGCCCGTGATTGACGCCGCACGAAACCCCACCCTATCTTCCCCTACTGACGAGTAAGGGCCTGCTGGCCCACGGGCAGGAGGCCCAGGGCAGTGGAAGACGCCGCGCGCATTTTGCAATTGGTGGTCAACGGCGCGGCATCCGGTTGCATTTACGGGCTGATCGCCCTCGGCTTCGTGCTGATTTACAAGGCGACCGAGATGGTGAACTTCGCCCAAGGCGACGTCATGATGCTCGGTGGCTTTGTCGCGTTCAGCCTGATTGCCCAGTTCCACTTACCCTACTGGCTCGGCGGCCTGTTGGCGATCCTGATCACCGCCGCCTTCGGCTATGCCCTGGACGCGCTGATCATCCGACGAGTCATCGGTCAGCCACAATTCGCCGTGGTGATGCTAACGCTCGGACTCGGCTTTATTTTCCGGGCTGTCGCCGGAATCACCTGGGGCTATGATTCCGTCGGATTCAACACCCCATTCACCAACAAAAGGGTTGATCTCGGCGGCTTGGTGCTAGGCGAGGACAATCTGTCGATCATCGTCGGCACTGTGCTGCTGTGTGGCGTCCTGTATCTCTTTTTCAGCAAAACACGTGTCGGTGTCGCCATGCAGGCCGCCTCGCAGAACCAGCTTGCCGCTTATTACATGGGCATTCCAGTCCGCACGATCTTCTCCCTGATCTGGGCAATCAGCGCGGGGGTCGCCTGCCTGGCCGGTATCCTGCTGTCGCCGGTGTCCATGATCGACGTGAACATGGGCTTCCTTGGCATCAAGGCGTTCGCAGCGGCGGTGATCGGCGGCTTCGGCAGCATTCCGGGATCGCTGATCGGCGGCGTCATCGTCGGTATCGTCGAGCAGTTTGCCGGTTACGACCTGCCGGCCGGCTTCCAGGAGGTCACGTCCAACGTCGTGCTGCTGCTGATGCTGTTCATCCGGCCGCAGGGTCTGTTCGCCGAGCGCATGGGAAAGCGGGTCTGACCGATGCGTTATTTGTTCAGAACCCAGTATCGCCAGGACATTGCGCTGTGGCGGCATAATGGAGACCGTTTCTGGTACGGTCTGCTGGCGGTGCTGGTGCTGATCGCCCCGCTGGTGCTGGGAGAATTCTACATCGGCGAGCTTGGCGCAGTTTACATCTTCGCCGTCGCCGGCGTCGGGCTGATGCTGCTGGTGGGATACACCGGGCTGATCAGCCTGGGGCATTCCGCGTTCCTCGGCATCGGCGCGTACGTCAACGCGGTGCTGCTTGCTCAGGGCGTGCCGTTCCTTGTTACTCTGCCGGCCGCAGGGCTGTTCACCGCCCTGTGCGGTGCCGCGATCGGCCGCCCGACCTTGCGCATGAGCGGGTTGTACCTGGCGATCGCTACCCTGGCGTTCGGCAGTATCGTCGGCACGGTGTTCCAGAAATGGACCGCCGTCACCGGCGGTTTCGACGGCTTCGCGGTGCCCACGCCGACGATCTTTGGCTTCCCGATCGAGGGCGCGACTGGCATCTATTACGTCTCGCTGGCGGTGTTGGTGTTCGTGCTGTGGGTTTCGGCGAATTTGCTACGGTCCCCAATTGGCCGGGCCATGGTCGCGATCCGCGATAGCGAGGTCTCCGCCCAGAGCATGGGCATTCACCTCGCTCGGTATAAGACGCTGGCGTTTGCTATCAGCGCCGGGATGACCGGTTTGGCCGGGGCACTGTTCGCGCATTACGTACGCTATCTCGCTCCCGATGCGTTCGACGTGCTGCTGTCGGTGCAGTTTGTAACGATCGTCTTCGTCGGTGGCCTGGGGTCACTACGCGGCGCGATCCTGGGCGCGATGTTCGTCCGCCTGCTGCCGCAGTTCATCGCCGTGGTGCGCGATGACCTGCCGTTCGGCATCGGCCGGCTGCCGGGGCTGGAGCCATCGCTGTTCGGCCTGGTGCTGGTGCTGGTTATCCTGTTCCAGCCGGGCGGCCTGAACGGCATGTGGCTGAAGGCCAAGGCCTGGTTTCAGGCGTTCCCGTTTAAGCGCCAGACCGGATTTCGCCGGCAGAAATCCTACGCGAAGTCGGAGCGCCTGCGATGATCCTGTTCCAGGCAGACGATATCTCGGTTCGGTTCGGCGGAATCCGCGCGGTGGATTCCGTCAGCTTCGACGTGCGCGAAGGAGAGGTCTTCTCCATCATCGGTCCGAACGGCGCCGGCAAGACCACCATCTTCAACCTGATCAGCCGTATCTACAATTCAACCTCCGGCAAGCTGATTCTGGAAGGCAAGGAATTCACCCACATCCCGCCCTGGCACATTGCCGGGTTGGGCATCGCCCGCACCTTCCAAAACATCGAACTTTTCCCCAATGCGACGCTACTGCAGAACCTGCTGATTGGCCGGCATTGCCATTCCCGGGTCGGTTTCGTTTCGCAACTGGCGTTCCTGCCGTCAGTCCGCAAGGCCGAACTGGCACATCGGGAGAAGGTCGAGGACGTGATCGCCTTCCTCGGGCTACAGCGTTACCGCGATTCGCTGATCGCCAACCTGCCCTATGGCGTCCGTAAGGTCGTGGAACTGGGCCGCGCGTTGTGCATCGAACCGAAGTTGCTGCTGCTGGATGAGCCGTCCTCCGGATTGAACGTCGAAGAGACCGAGGGCATGGGATTCTGGATCGAGGACATCAAGAAGGACCTCGGCGTCACCGTCATCATGGTCGAGCACGACATGTCGCTGGTGAACCAGGTGTCGGATCGGGTGATGGCGCTGAACTACGGCAAGGTCATCGCGATGGGGACGCCGCACGAGGTGCAATCGCACCCGGAAGTGGTGAAAGCCTATCTGGGCGGGGAGGTCGCAGCATGAGCGACGCGCTGCTGCGAGTGAACTCTATCGAAACGTTTTATGGCCCCATCCAAGCGATTCGCGGCGTGTCGCTCGATGTCGATCAGGGCCAGATCGTCACCGTTCTGGGTGCGAACGGCGCCGGAAAGACCAGTGTCCTGCGGACGATTTCGGGCATTTTGGACCCGGAACGGGGTCAGGTGATGTTCGAGGGCCGCGACATCGCTCGCCTGCCGCCCGATCAGGTAATGCGTCTGGGCATTTGTCATGTTCCGGAGGGGCGCGAGATTTTCCCGTTTCTGACGGTCCGGGAAAACCTCACCATGGGCGCCTACACTCGCCGCGATTCGGCCGGGGTCGCCAGCGACATCGAACTTTGCTTCGATTACTTTCCTCGACTGAAGGAACGGGAATCCCAGCGCGCCGGTCTGCTGTCAGGCGGCGAGCAGCAGATGCTGGCCATCAGCCGAGCACTGATGGGGCGGCCGAAGTTGCTGTTGCTGGATGAACCTTCTCTGGGATTGTCGCCGCTGTTGGTGCAGCAGATTTTCGGCATAATCCGTCGTATCAATCACGAACAGAATGTTTCCATCCTGCTGGTGGAACAGAACGCCCATACCGCGTTGCAGACGGCTGATTTCGGCTACGTCCTGGAAGTCGGCCGAATCGTCGCGGCCGATACCTGCGCGGCTCTGATGCAACGCGCCGATATCAAGGAATTCTACCTAGGCCAGAAGGAAGCTGGTGCTCGCGGCACGCGGCGCTGGAGAAAGAAACGGTTGTGGAATTGACGATGAACCAGCCGCTTGCCTCCGTTCCAACACTTTTGGCACAGCGCACCGCCTCCAATGGCAGCGAAACGATCCTGCGGACCAAGGACCGCGGCATCTGGAAGACCGTGACCTGGTCTGACCTTGACGCCAAGGTCCGTGAGATAGGGATGGCCCTGCTGCCGTTGGGTTTCGCTCGTGGCGACGTTGTGGCGATCCTGTCAGAAACGCGCCCCGAGGCGGTTTACGCTGACCTTGCGATCCTGGGCTGCGGCGCGGCCAGTATCGCCATCGACCCCGACAAGGAGCCGGATCGCCTCTGCCACCTGCTTTCGTCCAGCGGAGCCAGGCTGGCCTTCGTGGAGAATGAAGAGCAGCTCGACAAGGTCCTGGCGGTTCGTGATCGCTGTCCGGCGCTGTCTCGGATCGTCGTGTTCGACATGAAGGGACTGCGCGATTTCGTCGACGTTCGCTGCGTCAGCCTGGTTGATTTTACCCGAACGGAGACGTCCGCCGATTGGTCCGCCGTGGTCCGGGCGATCGAACCGAACCAGCCGGCCCTGATACAGTTTCCGCGTGACGACAATATGGGACGGACGCTGACGCACGGCGATCTGATGCACATGGTCAGTGCCGCCCGCGCGCGCTTGCCGATACGGCAGAATGATGAACGCCTGGTGATGTTGCGACTGTCCGACATCACCGAGCGGGTCTGGGGCCTTTATCTGGCGCTGGAGACAGGCTGCATCAGCAACTATCCTGAAGGCCCCGATACCATCATCGAGAACTTGCGGGAACTTCAGCCGACCATCCTCGGCGCTGATGCTGCGGTCTGGGGACATCTGCAAGCGCTCGCCACGGCGCGGGTGAAGGCGGCGACCACCACACAGCGTCTGGTGTACGAGTGGGCTATGCGAGCCGGACGCCTCGGCGGGTCAAAAGGGCAATTGGCCGATCTTCTCGTGCTACGGGCGGTACGGCGCGAGTTCGGCCTGAACAGGTTGCGCCTTGCGTATATCGGCGGGACGCCGGTCGGTCCAGCCGCGTTGGACTGGGCGCGAAGTCTCGGCATCTCGATCCAGCGGGTCGACGAAAACGTGGTCGGGTCCGGCCAAGTGGATGAACGCTATCAAGCCTTGCTGCAAGACGCTTATGCATAACGTTGCGTGCAAGACACTTGTATCTATAAACGGGAGAGAAACGTACATGATCAAAGCCTTGTTCGCCTCGGCCGCACTGCTTTTGGCGGTCCCCGCTGTGGCCGCCGAACCGGTAAGAGGCGTGACCGACTCGGAGATTATCATTGGCTCCTACACCGACCTGTCCGGTGTGACGGCGATGTGGGGCGTCAACAATTCTAATTCCTGGCGTATGGTGTTCGATGAGGTCAACGCCGCCGGAGGCATCAACGGCCGCAAAATCAAATACGTTGTCGAGGACAACCAATATCAGGTTCCCCGCTCGGTGCAGGCCGCCAACAAACTGATCAACCGCGACGGCGTCTTCATCATGGTCGCCAACGATGGCACGCCGATGAACAACGCTGTGATGCCCGACCAGATCGCCAAGGGGGTCGCCAACATCTTTCCGCTGACATCGGCCCGGTCGATGTATGAGCCGCTTAACCATCTGAAGTTTGGCCTGGGCTCGTCTTACTATGACCAGGTGCGCGCAGGTCTGAAGTATTTCGTCGAGCAGCGTCACAAGAAGCAGGTCTGCACGATGGCGCAGGACACTGATTTCGGCCGCGACATCATGGCCGGCATCAATGACCAGTTGAAGGCCGAGAATATGACCCTCGCCGCCGAAACCCTGCACAAACCGACAGACACCGATTTCAGCGCCTCGGTCGCGCGGATGCGGGACGCCAACTGTGACCTGATCATCCTGGGCACGATTGTACGCGACTCCGTGCAGATCATTTCATCCGTACGAAAGATCGGCTGGAACGTCGATATGATGGGTCAGGCCGCGAGCTATGACGATGTGGTCGCCTCCGTGCCGGGTGGAACGACCGAGGGGTTCTACTCGATGACCCCGATGCTGTTCGTGGCGGAAACCGGGACGTCAGCCGAGGTGAAGGCATTCACCGCCGATTATCGTAAGCAATACGGGAGGGAGCCGAACTTCGCCGCCCAGATTGGCTACACCGGGGCGCAAGTCGTTGTTCAGACCTTGAAGAATGCGGGGAAGGACCTGACGCCCGACAGCTTTGTCGCCAGCCTGGAGGGGATCAAGGACTACCACGACATCTTCGGCTCCCCGGTGATCTCGTTCAGTCCGACCAAGCATCAGGGTTCGAACCAATCGTTCCTGTGCGTGGTGAAGGACGGCCACTGGCAGGTGTTGGAGGGGGAACCGCTGGGGTACTAACCCGCGCGCGGCCCGGCAGAATTGTCCGGGCCATCCGTCGCCCCGCGTGTCGTAAGCGGGCGCTCGCACACGCCGACGTCGGCTAGCGTTCCTGCGGCTGTTGATCCAACCAGGCCTCCGCCGCATGGTCCGCTTCGGATGGTAGCGGAGCGTCGGGATGGCGGATCCACGCCAGGATGTCGTCGATCGGTTTGGCGCGGTCTTTGTCGCGCAGAAGCAGATGGTAGCCGCTCGGGTAGAACGCCCGCACCGGCCCGGCAGGCATCGCCCTCCACGTCGCCGCTGTGGCCTTGGCAGGTACAAGTTCGTCATGACCGCCGTAGAGGAACAACGCCGGTGCGTGAAAACGCGAGGCGGCAGCCAGGGCCTGGCTCATCAGATCGACCAGACCGGTGATCGCGTCGACTCGCGTCTCGTGAATCGTGAGGGGGTCGTTGGATAGGCGGATCAACGCTGCCCGATTGTCGCTAGCGGTCACCTTGACGATGCCGCGGCCGGTCAGGGTCAGGCCAGGGACGGTATGATCAGCGATCCACAACGCGGCCCGTAGCAGCACGTTCATCTCCGCCCGTCCCCACACGGCTGGTGCGATCAGCACGTAACCATCCACGGGCGGCGGATCGGGTTGGGTCGCTAGGACCATCAGGGCGGCAGCCCCCATGCTCTCGGCCATCAGGATCAGCCTGGTGTGCGGATAACGGCCGCGCAGCAAGCGAACCATCACACGAATGTCGGTGGTGAAACCGTCGGTCCCGGGCCACACACCACGGCTGCGAGTTGCGCCGAAGCCGCGTAGATCGGGGGCGAACAGGGCCAACCCGGCGCTGGCGAAGTCGGGCCCAGGATACTCCCAGGCGTCGCGGCTGTCGTTCATGCCATGCAACGCCAGCACGATGGTGTCGGGCGGGCTGTCCGGTAGCCACTGTCGGTATGGCAATGGTGTGCCGTCCGGCATGACAAAACTGTCGGCGGTTTCGGTGGGTCTTTCTATCATTGGCCCAGGTCGCGCAACCTCGGCGGCACAGCCGCCCAGAAGCATCAGAGCCAGTAGGACATGGGTTATGTGCTTGTTCACGTGAACATGGTTGAAAGCATTTCGCGCATCGCTATCATCGTGCGGCGTCCCAGACCAGACAAAGGATCAACATGCCGGAAGGCGCCACCTCGACACCTGCCTCCGCCACGACCGGACCTCAGGTGACACCGACCGAGATCATCCATGTGGATGCGCGCACTGTCGCTTGCGACGGTGGCGACGGCGCTTTGGGTCACCCAAGGGTGTTTCTATACATTCCTGGTGAACAGGTCATGTGCCCCTATTGCTCGCGTCTCTACGTCCTGAACCCGGGAGCGGGTCACGACAGCGGGCATTGACATCCCCGCGGACATCCGGGTTGAGCCGGAGGTCGCGCCCGCGAACCTGCATCTGATCCTGATCGACGGATCAGGGTTCATCTTCCGCGCGTTCCATGCTCTGCCGCCGATGACCCGGCCGGATGGGACGCCGGTTAACGCGGTGTTCGGCTTCACCAACATGCTGGCGAAGCTGATGAAGGAGCATGTCGGCACCCACATCGCGGTCATCTTCGACGCCGGCCGGGTCACGTTTCGGAACCGGCTGTATGACGCCTACAAGGCGCATCGCCCCCCACCACCCGACGAACTGATCCCGCAATTCGCGCTAGTGCGGGAGGCGACCGAGGCCTTCGGCGTTCCGGCGATTGAATTGCCGGACTGGGAGGCGGATGACCTCATCGCCGCCTATTGCGTCGCCACGACGCAGGCTGGCGGCCAGGTCACTATCGTCTCCTCCGACAAGGATCTGATGCAGCTGATCCGGCCCGGTGTGGATATGCTGGACCCGATCAAGCAAAAGCCCATCGGACCGGCTGAGGTGATGGAGAAATTCGGCGTCACCCCCGACAAGATGGTCGAGGTCCAGGCGCTCATCGGCGATTCGACCGACAACGTCCCAGGTGTGCCGGGGATCGGTCCGAAGGGCGCGGCGCAATTGATAAACGAATTCGGCGACCTGGAGACCTTGCTGGCCGCCGCGCCGGCGATGAAACCGTCCAAGCGGCGGGACATGTTACTCGAGCACGCCGACAAGGCGCGGATTTCTCGCGAACTGGTCCTGCTGCGTGAGGACACGCCGCTGCCGCAGCCGGTGGATAGACTCGGCCTGCGCGACCCCGACCGCCCAAAGCTGGTAGCGTGGCTGACGAAGCAAGGGTTTCGCAGCACGATCGCGCGGCTTGGCCTGGACAAATCGGCGTCCGCCAAATCCGATATCGGGGCCAAACCTGAGGGTGAGGGCGTACCTGAGGCCGACGTCAAACCGAGGGCCAACCTGCAGCCCGATCTCGGGCTGACCCCGCCGCCAACCGAATCTGGCTTCGGACCGTACGAAAGCGTCACCACTGTCGACGCTCTGCGCCTCTGGGTTGCCGAAGCGGCGGCTTCCGGCCGGCGTCGCGATGGATACCGCAACTGACGGCCCCGACGTGATGCGCTCGCGTCTGATCGGGGTCTCCCTGGCCACCGCGCTCGGGCGCGCCTGCTATGTGCCGCTTGCGCACGAAGTCCTCGGTGAGCAGATCAAACCTGCCGACGCCATCGAGGCGCTGGGGCCGCTGCTGGCCGACCCGTCAGTGCTGAAAATATTTCACGACGCCAAGTTCGATATGATGGTGCTGTCGCGCGCCGGGTTCCCTATGCCGACGGCGGTCGATGACACCATGCTGATCTCCTACGCCCAGGAAGGCGGTCTCCATGGACACGCTTTAGACGAGTTGTCGCGGCTTCACCTCGGTCACACCCCGATCAGCCTCGACGACGTCACCGGGACGGGTCGGAATCGCGTGCCGTACGCGCAGGTGCAGATTGATCGAGCGACGGCCCAGTCTGCCGAGAGTGCCGACGTCGTGCTCCGCCTGTGGGACGCGTTGCGACCCCGGTTGCGACTGAACGGCGGCCTGGCATTGTACGAGCAGGTGGAGCGCCGCCTGGCGCCGATCTTGCTCGAAATGGAACACGCCGGCATCAAGGTCGATGCCGACGACCTAAGGCGTATGTCGGCCGATTTCGAGTCGCGGATGGCGGTGATGGAACAGGACTGCCATCGCCTTGCGGGCCATCCGTTCAATGTCGGCAGCCCGAAGCAGTTGGGTGAGGTCCTGTTCGACGAACAAAAACTGCCTGGCGGCAAACGGATGAAGACCGGCGCCTATGGGACCGACTCCGCCGTACTGCAAACTCTGGCGGAGCAGGGGCATGAATTGCCGAACCGCATCCTGGAATGGCGGCAACTGGCAAAACTGAAGTCCACCTATGCCGATTCGCTGGTGAATGACATCAACCCGGCAACCGGCGCGCGTTCATACCTCATACGCAATGGCTGTCGCCTCGACCGGGCGGCTGTCATCCAATGATCCCAACCTCCAGAACATCCCGATCCGCACGGAGGAAGGGAGCCGCATTCGCCGAGCGTTCATCGCCGAACCGGGGCACGTGCTGCTCAGCGCGGATTACTCGCAGATCGAGCTGCGGCTGTTAGCCCACGTTGCAGACCTGCCGGTGCTGAGGGACAGTTTCGCCAACGGCGAGGACATCCACGCGCGCACCGCCAGCGAGGTGTTCGGCGTGCCGATGGCGGGGATGGACCCGATGACCCGGCGGCGAGCGAAGGCTATCAACTTCGGGATTATCTACGGAATTTCTGGTTTCGGACTGGCGCGCCAGCTTGGGATCACGCCCGGCGAGGCGCGGGAATACATCGGTCGTTACTTCGAGCGTTATCCCGGAATCCGAGACTATATGGAACGAACGAAGGAAGAGGCGCGGATCAAAGGCTACGTGGTGTCGCCGTTCGGAAGACGCTGCTGGGTGCCGGGCATTGCCGACAAGAATGGAGCCCGACGCGCCTATGCGGAGCGGCAGGCGATCAATGCGCCGTTGCAGGGGGGCGCCGCTGACGTCATCAAACGGGCAATGGTTCGCCTCCCCGCGTCAATGCGGGCGGAAGGCTTGCGGTCGCGGTTGTTGCTGCAGGTGCATGACGAGTTGTTGTTCGAAGCGCCTGTAGAGGAGGCGGGCACCCTGGCCGGAGTGGCGCGCCGTGTCATGGAGAGCGCGGCGACGCTGTCAGTGCCGCTGGTGGTAGAGACGGGCGTAGGAAAGACTTGGGCGGAGGCACACTGATTTTTTTTTGACCCGCGGCGATGCCTATTTGGGGGGAACGACTAATACCAGTCCGAATAAGGTCCGAACTCTTGGGGCATTCGCGCGGCCAGAACGGTACGCTTCGATGTCCCCCCCATGATCCGCGCGGCGGGGACGGGATAGGCACATCGCTCCGATCACGCGGACAGACCACACGACCGGCGAGCTTCGGGCGCTTGCCGGCAAGTGTTGCGACCGCGCCCACCTTCGCCGGCTCTTGACGCTCGGAATGGTTCCGCTTGTAGCCGACCATCGTGCAAAACCCGAGGCACACCGCGCTCAGCATACCCAGACCGCTGCGGTACTTCACCGCACCATGCAGCGCACCATGCAGCGTGCCTTGCAGGTGCTTCGCGTCGGCTTTCTCCTGTGGCGACGCCGCCTCATTCTCGACACCGTCTCCAGCGCCGCTTTCACATGATAGACCGCGTCGCGCAGACCAGGACGATCCGCATCCGGCCCGTTTGCCAAAGCGCCCATCAACTCGAACGGCAACACCAGGAGGAAACAGAGCAGAAGGACCGCGAAGTGATCAGCGAGGAAAGGGCAACGGCTGCGAGCATCGTAAACGGCTGACATTCCGTGGGTCGCCCGTTCATCGCTGTTTACAGTGGCCGACCGGCCACGGCATATTTCATTCCAGCCAGAAAACCGCCCGAGCGTTCTTGACACTCGTCCCCCCCGTCGGTAGCACACCCCCGCTTTCCGGCACGTAATGTGGCCAGGAGCGAGCATGAACCAGGATACCGGCGGCCCGGACCCCTCATTTGAGGATCGTCTGATGGCCGCCCGAAGCAAGCAGGGTCTCGACGCCCCGCGGGAGCACTCCTTGAGCGATCAAGGGGGGCTCGGCGGCTCGCCGTGGGGAATCGGCGCGCGGGTTGGGGTGGAATTGGTTGCGGCCCTTGTGGTGGCAGTCGCCATCGGTTACGGGCTGGACCGGATTTTCCACACAACCCCTATCCTGACGGCCGTGTTCGTCCCCCTGGGCGGTGCGGCGGGCGTGGCAAATCTTTGGCGCTTGTTCGCTCCAAAGAGGTCTGACAGAGGGTAGGAGCGGGCAGAGTGGCGGCCGAAGGTTCGAGCACTATCGACGCGCTGGGGCAATTCCAGCTTCATCCGGCCCTGGGCGCGATCGGCGCCTCGGTGAACTTTACCCAAGCCAATTTGATGATGGTCGTCGCGGGCCTTCTGGTTCTTGGCCTGCTCTGGCTCGGTATGAAGCCCAGGGAGATGGTGCCTGGCCGGCTGCAGTCGGCGGCGGAGCTGAGCTACGAGACCATCATGTCGATGTGTGTCGATAACATCGGTCCGGAAGGGCGCAAATTCTTTCCGTTCGTATTCACTCTTTTCTTCTTCATCCTGTTCGGGAACCTGTTGGGGGTGTTCCCGTTGTTCTTCACCTTCACCAGCCACATCATGGTGACATTGGCGCTGTCGCTACTGGTGTTCATCCTGGTGACAGTGGTTGCGCTCAAGGAACACGGGCTGCATTTCTTCAGCTATTTTCTGCCGCAGGGCATCCCTATAGCGCTGGCGCCGCTGTTGGTCGTGATCGAGGTGATCTCATACCTCTCGCGCATCATCTCGCTGTCGGTTCGTCTTTTTGCCAACATGATGGCCGGGCACGTAATGCTGGAAGTTTTCGGTGCCTTCATTATCATGCTGGGTGGTCTTGGATGGTTGGGTTATCTCCCGGCGGCCCTTTCGCTCGGGCTCAATACGGTCCTGATCGGGTTCGAGCTGCTGGTCGCGGTGCTGCAGGCCTATGTTTTTGCGGTGCTGACATGCATCTATCTGCATGACGCGGTTCACCTGCACTGACACCACTTCTAATGTTTGAATAACAGGGTCGGTTTGTCGACCCGCGCGACCGGATGATCGAAAGGAAATCGGACTATGGATCTTAATTCCGCCAAGATGATTGGTGCCGGACTTGCCGTGATCGCCCTGGCGGGCGTCGGCGTTGGCATCGGGCAGATTTTCGGGTCGTTGGTCACCAGCGTAGCACGTAACCCGGCTGCCCGCGACCGCGTGTTCGGCCTAGCCATCCTGGGGTTCGCGCTAACTGAAGCGGTGGCGCTGTATGCGCTGGTTATCGCGTTCATCATTCTCTTCGTCTGAAAGGGCGGGCGCGCCCAGGCGCGCTCGGCATCGCCCATGAAGCTGTTCGGCCGGTTGTTGTCGCTCACGGGACCGACCCTCGTCGCCCTGTTGATGCTGCCCGCCACCTCGATCGCGGAGGGCATGCCCCAACTGGACTTCAAGACCCCGCTCACCACCAGTCAGGTCGTCTGGGGCGCAATCATCTTCGTGGTGCTCTACGTCCTTCTCTCGCGAACGGGCTTGCCGATGGTGGCGTCGGTGCTGGAGGAGCGTGCGACAAGAATCGCCAAGGACTTGGATGAGGCCCGAGCCGCCAAGGCCAGCGCCGATGCCGGCATGAGGGAAGCCGAAGAGGCGACCGCAAAGGCGCACGCCGAATCCCAGGCAGCGATCAACGCCTCGCTGGAGGAAGCCAAGAAGGCCGCCGCGGCCCAGGCCGAGGTACTGAATGCCCGTTTGGAAAAGCAGTTGCAGGACGCGGAAGCGCAGATCGCCCAGGCGCGTGCCTCGGCCATGAGTGCACTGCGGCAGGTCGCGACGGAAACCGCTGCGACCGTGGTGACCCGATTGACCGGGAAAGCACCGGATGCCGGCCGGTTGGATGGTGCGGTTGCGTCGGCCCTGGCCGGTCGTGGTATCGGCTAGAGCATGATCGCGGAGAGCGGAACGTCCCGTGCCCTGCGCTCTGTATTTGACAGGAACGGACGACGATGAGCCACGAGCCAAGCTTCTTCGCTGAACCCAGGAACTGGGTAGTTCTCGCGTTCATCCTGTTCTTTGCACTATTCGGGAAGACGCTCTGGAAGGCTCTGGCAGGTATGTTGGATGCACGGGCGGCGGCGGTGAAGGCCGAACTCGAGGAAGCGTCGCGACTGCGCCGTGAAGCGGAGTCGATGCTCCGTAGCGCCGAAAAACAGCGCGCGGATGCGCTGGCTGATGCCAAGGCCCTTATCGAGGGCGCGCGCAAGGAAGCCAACCGGCTTGCGGCCGCAGCGGCGGCAGATGCGGAAGCCTCCGCCAAGCGCCGCGAGCAAATGGCGATCGACCGCATCGCCGCTGCCGAGAAGGCTGCAGTCGATGACGTCCGCCTCGCCGCTGCGGACGTCGCGACCACTGCTGCTCGTCAAGTGCTGGCCGAGGGCCTGACGGCTGACGCCGACGCCCTGCTGATAGACCACGCCATCACCCAACTCCCCGCTGCGCTGGCCGGTCGCCGCGCAGCGTAGCCCTTATTCTCCCGACGCACGCTGCTGCTCCGACGGAATCCGCTCGAGGCGCCGGTCATGGCCTAGCGACACCAGCACCACTGCTGAGACCACTGGGGCCGCGGCAATCGTCAGTAGGGCCAGTAGGTCGCTGCCGCCGGTCGCGTCCTTGATCAGTCCGAACATGTATGGCCCCAGAAAACCACCCAGATTGCCGACCGAGTTGATCAGTGCGATGCCGCCGGCCGCCGCGATGCCCGACAGCATCGCCGTCGGCAGCGGCCAGAAGGTTGGCGCAATCGACTGCTGGCCCATGATCCCGAGGATCAACGCCACGGTCATCCAGACGGGATGGGCGGTGCCGATGAAGATGCAGGCCGCCAAGCCGGCGGCGCACAGCAGACAGGCCGATGCGACGTGCATGATGCGGTTGCCCGTGCGATCCGAATGGAAGCCCCAATAGATCATCGCCACCGCGGCAAACACGAACGGCAATGCGCTGACGAAGCCGGTCATCTGCGTCGAGATGCCAAATGACTTGACGATCTGGGGCAGGAAGATCAGCAGTCCATAATTCGATACGTTCTGCCCGAAATACACCAGTGTCAGCAACCAGACACGGGGACTTACCAAGGCCTCGCGCAGTTCGTAGCTGTGTACCGCTTCGCGCTGCGTTTGCTCCGCGTTCAGACGATTTTGCAGCCAGTCACGTTGCTCCGGCCGCAGCCACTGTGCGTCGCGTGGGTGATCGGTCAAATAGAACCACGTGACGAAGCACATAATGATCGGCGGCAGCGCCTCGATCAGAAAGAGCCACTGCCAACCTTGGAGGCCGAACATCCCATCAAGCGTCAAGAGCCACGCTGATACCGGCGGTCCGATGATCAGTGAGATCACGCTGGCCGACTGGAAGAATGCCATCATGCGCGACCGGTAGTAGGACGGGAACCACCATGTCAGGTACAGCACGATCCCCGGGTAGAACCCGGCCTCGGCGATGCCAAGTAGGAAACGGATGCCGTAGAAACTCCAGTCGTTCCAGACAAAAGCAGTCAGACCGGAGATGATGCCCCAGGTAAGCAGAATGCGCGCGATCCAACGGCGGGCGCCGACCTTCGCCAGGATCAGGTTGCTGGGGAGTTCGGCAAGAAAATAGCCGACGAAGAACACCCCTGAACCGAAACCAAACACCGCGCCGGAGAAGCCGAGCGCCTTGTTCATCGTGAGCCCGGCGAAGCCGACATTCACCCGATCGAGGTAGGCGCAGAAATAGCCCAGCATCAGTAGCGGTACAAGCCGCCAAGCGACATGATGCACCGTCTCGCGTTCGAGCGGTTCCACCGTCGCGGTCGCCGAGGACAGGGGCGGTATCGGATTACTCATCGCCTGGATGCTTCGCTCCAGTTTTCATTTTTTTTTACACTGCATTGCGAGACGGTCCATGATTTAGATCAAGCGCCCCTATCGGGATGGTCATCCGGCCCGGTCTTTACCCGAATTCCGGGCTGCAGCATTGGCAGGGCAATGTCCAAGAGGGAGGCGGCACAAGTGTCATTCTCTGGTCGTCACGGACGACGACCAGAGATCGTCGCAATGTCGGTCCGTTTGCAAGAAAGGTAAGTTTGATTCCAGAAGGCTCGGTCGGAAATAAGATAACAGAAACAACAAGAAATGCCACTAAAGATGCGGGACCCAATTTTCCTCGCTGTCGCCGACAGCGTTTGGAGGAATGCACATACGGGCGTTTCTCTGGCAGGCGCCGCCGTAGGAAGCCCAACTCGAGATGACGGTCCGCCGCGCGGTCCGTGGGCTGCTCGTGATAAATAAAAACTACCAAGGAACGAATTATTTGCCATAAAACTTACAATTTTTGAGGTATAGCACCTCCTCACTATCTTTTGACAAAACGAGATTGCCCACATTCACGGTCAGGCAGCGATTGCGGTGTTGTATCCACATAGGAATGATGGTTGGCCAACCAACGAAGGAGTTCATCGCCAAGCCGTCCACGCTCTCAGCGTTGAAGCGAGAAGCTCGGAAACTTGCGGCACGCTTCCGCTCATTGCTACGTCACATCTTGTCTAACAACTACCGTGCGCAGGCGACCACAACGGTTCCGGTCTTGCCGCCCGCTTCTACGGAACGATGCGCGGCGGCGGTTTCATCGAGCGTGAATTCAGCGGCGACCGACGACAGCCGGCCGGGAGTGCGAATGAACGCCGCAATGTCAGATTGCGCCCGTTTCCGGGCCGGGTGTGGGCTTGTCGGGAGCACGAAGCCGCGCACCGTCAGGTTCTTCGCCATCAGCCCCCGAAGATCGATCTCGGGCTTCAGCGCCCCATTTGTCGCGTAGTAGGCGATGCTGCCGCTCTCACCAACCGACCCCAGTGTCGCGGCGAGGTTGCCGCCCAGATCGACATCGACGACATGATCGACACCGGCGCCGCGGGTAATCTCGGCGACACGGGCGGCGACGTTTTCGGTGCGGTAGTTCACGACATGTGCCGCTCCGCCCGCTCGGGCGCGATCCGCCTTGTCCGGTGAACTGATGGTGGCAATGACCTCGGCCCCAGCCCAGGCTGCTAGTTGCACGGCATAGTGTCCAACCGCGCCGGCCCCGCCGGTGATCAGCAACGTCTTGCCTTGGACCGAACCGGCCGCGAATACACAGCCGTGCGCTGTCATGCACGGAATCCCTAGTGTGGCGCCCTCCGCGAACGACACATGGTCCGGGAGTTCGGTGACGAGATCCACGTCCAGGGCGATATACTCCGCTGCCGTGCCCATCCAGCGCCCGTTGCGCTGGCCATTGTATAACCAGACCCGCTTGCCGTCCCAGCGAGCCGGCACGCCGTCGCCAACTCTGTCAATTACCCCCGCTCCATCGCTGTTCGGGATGACCCTTGGATATTCTGCGGGGACCGCGCCACGTCGACGGTAGGTGTCCGATGGGTTCACCCCTGACGCTTCCAGCCGAACCCTTACCTGGCCGGCGGCGGGCTCAGGCGTCGGCAGTTCGCCCGTGACGATGACTTCATCTGCTGGTCCTTGCCGGTCGTACCAAACGGCGCGCATGGTTTTCCTCCGTGTGTTCGGTTGGCAGCAGTTTACACGCGATCCGCGCCGACGTTGATTCCCTTCCCGAAATTTCCTATCAATTCCGCACCGAACAAGCTTAGGCTGCGGTCAGTGTTTCCGTCCGGAGAAACTGAAGTGCCATTAAATGGCGACTACGACGGCTCCATCGTCTCGATGCTGGAGCAATTGCGTTTGACGGCCAATCTCGAAGGCCTCGCGGTCCTTGACCTGAGCCAGGCTGCGGCCGACGCACCCGCCGCCTATTCTCTGGGCGTCGCGGGTGCTGAGACCACCAGTATCGGACAGGCGCTCTTAACCCGCAACCCAGATGGCCCGTCCCATACCATCGGCTCGGACCAGCGTCCGATTCTTGCCTGTCCGTGGGTGCTCCCGCCGAACCGTCCCGGTGGGCTGCTGCTTTGGCGAGCCCCACGAAACCGCGCCTGGACCGAGGCCGACCATGATCTCGGCGCATCGGCGGCAATGCTGCTGCGTACCATCATCGGCGCGGGTATGGGGCAGGTCGGCATCGATCGTCTGACGGGTCTGCCAAACCGCCGCTGGTTTCTCGACGAGTCCGACCGGCATATCGATCGGCTCGACCTGGACCTGAGCGTCGGCACGCTCCTTCTCGTCGATATCGACGATCTGCGCGGTGTGAACGCTGCGTTGGGCCGGGAGCAAGGGGACAGCGTCCTGGTCCGTATGGCCAGCCGATTGCGCGCGATGGTTCGTCCTAGCGATATCGTTGCGCGTGTGGGAGCAGACGAGTTCGCCGTGTGGCACGACGGAATGGACCACCTCACGGCGGCGGAACGCGCCGAAGCGCTGTGCACCGCTCGCATGTTCCAGGACTTGCCGGACAGTCACGCGGTGACGTTCTCCATCGGTATCGCCAGCCGCCAGCCCGGCAGCGCCGAGGATGCCCGCACCCTGCTGCGGCGGGCGCACGTCGCCGCCAGAGAGGTCAAGACCGTGGGCGGCGGTGGCTGGCGGGTCTCTCACTCTGAACCGGCGTCAGGCTCCCCGTAACAAGCCGAACATAGCGGTTGGCAGGGCGATAGGGTCTGCCATCTGTTGGCGACCGCCGCCAAAGTGAGTGGGACCTGACTTTATCTTGCGAATCGCAACGATCGCCCCGACGGGCGGCTGACTCAGAGCCACCGTATCACGGGAATTGACATATCCGAAGAGATAAACCAAGGAGAACGACCCAAGGAGGCTGTCATCGACGCGCTCGAACGTCTGCGGCAATCACCGCTGCCCTTCGCGACACTGCTCGGAATTCAGTTCACCAGCGCCACGCCGGAGTGCGTGACGGCGGAACTTGTCGTGCGCGAGGAGTTGTGTACCCGGCCGGCGATCCTGCATGGCGGCGCGATTATGGCTTTCGCCGATACGCTGGGCGCCGCCGCCACGCTGCTCAACCTCGATGAGGGCGTGGGTACGACGACAATCGAATCAAAAACCAATTTCCTGGCACCGGCGCCGGTTGGCAGCAAAATCCTCGGCGAGGCCATACCGGTTCACCGAGGGCGACGCACCATGGTCTGGCAAACAAAGATTACCGCCGAGACAGGACGGCCGCTCGCGCTGGTCACGCAAACGCAGTTGGTGCTTCGGCCTCCGGGTTCGTAGCCATGTCGGGCCACTGGCGGTCGTGACGCCGGAGCGCCAACCATAAATTGCACTCTTTGACCCGTCCGACGGCACGGCTTTGGTCCTTTTACCGCCGAGGATGCGCGCGACCGTGATGGCGGCCATCCTTGACTGACGTTAACGTAGCGGCGCCACGACCTGCAAGGGCGACGGGATTGGGGATGCGATCAAACTGTATAGTCGGGTTCGCCTGCCTCGTCGGCTCGTGGCTCGTGGCGTGTCCAGCGATCGCGCTGCAATTCGAGCAGGTGTCGATTTCCGCAACCGAGATTATCGTTCACGGACGCGGACCGATCGTCAAGGGCGATATTGGGCGCTTGGAGCAGGCGCTGGCCGCCGTTCCCCCGGCGCAGCTGTCAGCTGTGGCCCTAGATAGCCCAGGGGGCAACGTGGTAGAGGGTGAGCTGCTGGCGCAATTGATCCACGCGCGCAAGTTGGTCGTCGTTATTCCCTCCAACAGCAAATGTGTCTCGGCATGCTTTCTTCTTTTAGCCGCCTCGCCAAAACGACTGGCGGCCGCTGATGCGCTGGTTGGGGTGCACAGCGCCAGCGAGGGCGGCGAGGAGACCGAGGCTGCTCTCGCTGGGACGGCGAGAATGGCGAAGGACGCCGCTGCCCTGGGTGTACCGCCCGCCTTGATCGGAAAGATGGTGCAGACCGCACCCGGCCGCGTCGAATGGCTGACACATGCCGACTTGAGCTCGATGAATGTCTCGGTGTTCGACGATGACACGCCGACCGCTGTTCACAGGATAAACATGATCAGTGCTCGTCAGATTGATCGAATTCCTCCATCGGCGCCGCCCAAAGCAGCCCCGCCGCTGGACTTTGCGGCTGGCCTGGAGGACCGGCGCGACTGGGACGTCTGGCTAGCCGGTCTGCGGGGGCCATTTCGCGATGGCGCGGCCTCCGCGCAAGCCCAGAGCGGATCGCAGCAGCCAGGATCCTGCTCTGCGCCAGATACGACTAATCGGGGTGATTTCACGTCGGGTTGCGAAGCGGCGTTGCGACGCCTGGCTCCGATAAACGTCAGGCTCCGCGGCAATGCCGACTATACTGCCGGGTGGAACAGCGTGAGCCAACCGGCATTTTCGGACGAGCCGGTGGAAGCGGAATATCAGGGCGCGTTCTTTTGCGGGCGGCAGGTCGCGCGCCTGACGCTGCAGGTGTTCTCTCAGGCGGATGAACCAAGGCGGCGAGCGATGTTCAGCTTTGGCCCGCAGCCGACGAGCCCGGATGTGCCGCATGGCGCTTTTATCGTCGAGGGATCGATTGGCCTGCAGGGCGGATTGATGTCGTTCATGCCTCTCAGGTGGGTTTCCCAACCGACCGGTTACTCCTGGGTCGGTCTGAATGGCACCTCGGACGACGGTGGCCAGACCTTCGAGGGGCGGATAAGCGACAACAGCGCCTGCACGATCTTTACCCTGAAGCGCGTAGACGACCCGACGGCAGCCAGGTGAGCATCGCAGTGCCTGGCGATCACATCATTGCGCGCACGTGCTCGCTGTCGTGGCGGCGTGTTACTTGTAGGACTTGCTCTTCGAGAGATTTGTCAACGTCCTGCAAAGCGAATCATGCGTTTATCGAGGCCGCGAACCCCGTGCCCCCATCCCACCACCGGCAGGCCGCGGACAAATCCCTCTCCTTGGGCTGACCAGGCGGACGTGATGATCGCTTGGCGGCTTGCTCCTGTTTCAGGGTTGCGCGAGAGACGGGTGAATTCATCGTCACCGATCGACCGAGACGGCGTCGTCCGTTTAACTCTTCGCCGCTTCCGGCGAGGAGCGACTCATGGACTGAGAGCACAACGGACAATCATCCGGCACATCGCTCCACTGTTTTGCTTCGTCTTACTCCACGGCATGCCTGCCTGGGCGGCTGAAACGCGGATCGCCCTCGTGGTAGGCGCCAGTGCATACCAGCATGCGGCACACCTCTCGAATACGCTCAATGACGCCCAGGAAGTGGCGGCCAAGCTTAAGCACCTTGGATTCGAAGTCGAGACAGTCATGGATCCGGATCGCCAGCAATTCGAAGGCGCGGTGCGACGTCTCGGCCAGCATGCTCGCGGTGCTGACGCCGCGCTGTTTTTCTATGCCGGTCATGCGCTGGAGCTTAACGGCCGCAACTGGCTTATTCCGGTGCAAGCCGACCTGCAGACCGAACGGGACCTGCGTTTCGAAGCGCTGGACCTTAGCGACGTGATCGATCAGGTCGAGGGACAGGCACGCGTGTCTCTCGTGATTCTGGATGCGTGCCGCAATAATCCGTTCCGGCGGTTTCTAGGGGGTGACTCCCGTGCCGGTGACATCGGAGGCGGCTTGGCCCCCCAGCGGGCTACGACGGGCACGTTGATCGTCTACTCCACCGCGCTCGGTGAGGTCGCAGCTGATGGAAATGGCCCTCACAGCCCCTTCACCGCCGCTCTGTTGCGACATATCGAGACGCCGGGCATCGAGGTGCGGCAGTTAATCGCCGAGGTGCGGCGCGATGTGCGTCAAGCCACGTCGGGTCACCAAATCCCTTGGGAAAGTTCCGCCTTGGAAGGGGAGTTCTTCCTTGACCCGGCGCCTGCGCCCGCTTTGGGGCCTGCCCCAGCCGCCGGAGTTCGCGATGCGGAGGTGGTGTTGTGGGACTCAGTCAAAGACAGTCGCGATCCCTCCGATCTGCGGCTCTATATCAACCGATATCCTACCGGAATGTTCGCCCCCCTCGCGCGCAACCGGCTCGCTCAGTTATCAAGCAAAACAATTGTATCCGAATACAAAAGTCCGCCAAATCAAAGTCCATCCTCTCCAGGGGCGTCGTATCAAGGCGCGTACTTCTGCGGCCGGCGAGTGGCGCGTGTGACATTGAAAGTATTGCCGCAAGTTGGCGAACCCCGGCGGCATGCTATTCTCAGCTTCGGCCCGGAACCGACCAGCCCCGACGTGCCGCATGGTGCGTTCATAGTCGAAGGATCAATCGACCTGCATGGCGGCGAGTTATCCATGGCGCCGGTCAAATGGGTGACAAGGCCACCCGGCTACAACTGGCTTGGTCTGAGCGGGCGGTCGGACGATGGTGGCAAGACTTTCAGTGGCCGAACAGTCGATAACAGCGCGTGTACAGATCTTCACGCTGAGGCGAATGGGCGACACCACCGCTGCCCAATGACGCGGTTCGCCAGATGATCACATTCCGGCGAACACGGAAACGCCTCAATAGATCAGGAACCTCTTCCACAGAATAAAATAATTACGAATTTTCAGGATTTTAAGCGACCAATTGCAAGTCAATAGACAGCTCCGGTGCAAGCAAGCACCGATCCTCGACGATTGGTTTTGCTTGCACATGGGAAGCAAACCCGGAAGAATACCAAAAAGTAAAGTGTCTCGATAGGGAGATAAATAGGTGAATATTCGCCACGCTACCGTTGTACGTATCTCCCTTTCAGCTTGTGCCCTGGCCATATTGGCCGGGTGTGCGGCAACTCCTTTGGGCCCTACTGTCCAGGTGATGCCAGGGCGAGGCAAGGCTTTCGAGACCTTCCAAAGCGACCAGGCCGGGTGCAAGACCTATGCGGCGGGTCAGGTCAATGGTCAGGCCGAAGCCGCAAATCAGCGTGCGGTTGGCGCGGCTCTGTTGACCACGGTGCTGGGTGCTGGGCTCGGCGCAGGGATCGGTGGCGCCGCCGGGGATGCGGGTGCCGGTGCAGCGATCGGCGCTGCGGCGGGAGCCGGAGGAGGCACGATGCTCGGCGCCGGAAACAGTGCGAACGATCAGGCAAGCATTCAGCAGCAATACGACAACGCCTTCTCGCAGTGTATGTATGCAAAGGGTGAGCAGGTTCCGGGCTTCGCCCCAAATGTCGCGGTTCGGGGCCCAGGCGCCGTGGCCGACCCGATGGTGCGATCAACCCAAAGCGAGCTGATTAGGCTGGGCTACCTTAGGGGCGGCGCCGACGGCTTTATGGGGGAGAAAACACGCTCGGCAATTGCCGCTTTCGAGCAGGGCAGCGGCCTCCCGGCGGACGGCAACCCGTCTCCGACGTTGCTGGCCAGGCTGCAATCGACGCCCGCCGGCGCGTCTTCAGCGACCGCCTCAGCTTCGGGCAACTGGGTTGCGCCGACCGGATCGGGTGCTGCGACACCCGTGGTGGCTACGGGGGCCGGATGGGTGGCACCGACGAGCGGCACGGCGGTCGCAACCCCCGCGTCGGCGACGGCTGGCGGATGGGTGACACCCACTAAACAATAGCTGGCGTTCGAATACTGAAGGATAGACCCATGGGGACGGTGCTCCTGGTTGACAGGCGACGCGGCGCCCTGATCTGCGGGTGCGCATTGGGAGTGTGGGGCTTCATTGCGGTTGGGGCCGCGATAGGACAGACGGCCGGCGCAAATGCCGAGGCGAACCCCGCCTCGTCTGCGACGATCGGCCAGACTACTGGTGGGGGCGTGAGCGCGGATCCGAGCTCACCGTTGGCTGCGGCGCCGCCCGTGCCGACGACCGGCGCACCACCTGTCCCGGTGGCCGCGGCACCACGCGCCCCGATCGCCGCAGCACTACCCGCCCAGACGGTTGCGGCACCCCCTGTCCCGACAGCTGCGGCACCACCCGCCCCGACGGCCGCGGCACCACCCGTCTCGACGGTTGCGGCACCACCCGCTATGGGCACACCAGCCCGACCGCCGCGGCATCACCGGCCCCGACGGCTGCGGCGCCGCCCGTATCGACGGTCGCGGTGCCAGCCGTATCGACGGCCATGCCGACAGCTGTGGTGCCGGCGGTACCGATTGCCGCCGCACCAGTGGCGCGGTCTACGCTACCAGACGCCAGCCCACGAGATATCGTCCAGGATAACATCCCGTCAGGAGCCGACGGGTCGGGACAGTCACGGACGCCGTCGAATCCTCTGGATGGCGGGCAAATTCCAAACATTATTACCGTACTTGAGCCTGTAAGCCTTGACCATCCGACCGTGGTCGACACCGCTACCTTTGTGTCGGGCGCAACGACCGTCGCACTGTATGGAGTCGAGGGCGTGAAGGGAGAGATGGCTGAGGGCCTGCAGGGATTTCTGACCGCGCACGGCAATCGCGTGACATGCCAGGCACAGTCGAGCGCCGATTTCGTGTGCCTGCAGCCCGATGGCACCGACGTCGCTGAGGTAGCGCTGGTCAACGGTGCAGCGCGAGCCAAGCCCGACGCACCGGCGCCGTACCGCGACCAGGAAGCCGCGGCACAGACTGCGCGGCGGGGCATATGGGCCAACCTGCCACCGCCCCCGGCGACCGTGAAGCATCCAACTGTTCCCAACACCGCAACTTTAGTGGCTGACGGCCAAACCTACGTGTTGGATGGGGTGCAAGGCCTTGGGAACCCGTTTGCCGAGCAGATGCAGACCTACATCACTCAACATGGTGACAGCTTGGTGTGTGATCCGCAGACCTTGCCAGGTCACTATACATGCTTGTTGGGCGACGGTACGGATATCGCCAAGACCGCTTTGGTGAATGGGGCAGCACGGGTAGCACCCGACGCACCCGACGCCTACCGGGTGCAACAACTCGAGGCGTTGAACAACCACCGCGGTTTCTGGTTGAACCAATCTCAAGAGATGATCATGGCCAGCGCGACGGTCGTCGGGCCGCCTCCCTGTTGCGCTTTCGTCGGAGGCGACGACGGGGTCGATGGCATCACCTATGTCGCCGGCGTTCCAACAGCCGTGATCGAAGGCGAGACGGTTTTCTTTGCCTATGGTGGCGATCTCGGATGGGGTTACTACGACCATTGGCACCATTGGCGGGGCATTCCAGGCCGCTATCGTCAGCATCTCGAGCATTTCCATCCATATGGTCATGGACTGCGTGGCTATGGTCATGAGGAGGCGATGCACCGTGGGGAGGCGATGCACCGCGAGGCTGCATTCCACCCTGGCGAAATGCATCCCGGCATGGCCGCACCAGGCATGCGTCCCGGCATGGCCGCACCAGGCATTCGTCCCGGCGTAGCGGCGCCGGGAATGGCACATCCTAATGCTTTTGGAGCGGGGTTTATTCACCCCGGACCATCGGTCGCTGGTTTCCACCCCGGTGGAGCCGCGCTTATGGCACACGCGGCTCCCGCTGTGCACGCCGCTTCGGGAGGTGGAGGCGGAGGCAAAAAGCACTGACGTGATCTGCCGGAGTTCCGCGCGCACATGGTCTGATCAAGCACATCCCTGCCATTCCTGGTAACGCCGAACGAGGCTGACTAGCCATCGAGTTCATGGATGCGGAGCTCCATTGGTTGCCTTCGACCGGCGCCGCCGCGAGGCCACTTCGAGCATCGGCATCGGGGCGATAGGTCATGAAAAAGCGGACAGCGCGCATCGGGCTTGCATTCCGGGCTTGCTCCCCAGTCTAAGTCGGATGACAATCCCAGGATGATGCTGGTCCAGGCCCCTGCCGAGCTTGACGGCGCCGCGCAGTGTAATGAGGTGCGGCTGGATCAGGCACGCCGGGCGTTTGGGCCCGCATTTGCCGCGTTGGATCTGGGCACCAATAATTGCCGAATGCTGGTTGGCACGCCTTCGGGCGATGGGTTCCGAGTCCTGGACAGTTTCTCCCGTATCGTCCGGCTGGGTGAGGGGCTGCACAGCACTGGCATGCTGAACGAAGGAGCGATGGACCGCACGATCTGCGCCCTTCAGATTTGTGCCGCCCGCCTTGCGCGCCGTTCCGTGCGCGGCCTTCGTGCCATCGCTACAGAGGCTTGCCGGCGGGCGGCCAACGGCCCCGCCTTCCTCTGCCGCGTGAAACAAGAAACCGGCTTCGATTTCGGAATTATTTCGTCGCGCGAGGAAGCTGAGCTGGCTTTGGAATCCTGCACGCCGTTGCTGCCCTGCGACGGGCGGCGGGCGCTGCTGTTCGATATCGGCGGCGGCTCGACGGAGCTCGCCTGGGTCCGCTTGGCCAACGGCCAGCCGCAGTTGATTGGGTACAACTCGCTGCCGGTCGGCGTGGTGACGCTGGCGGAGCGTTGGGGTGATGCCGGTTTCACGCCGGATGGGTTCGAGGCGATGGTGTGCGACGTCGTCGAGCGACTTCATGCGTTCGAACGCGTCCACTGTATCGCCCGCGAAATCCGCGACGGCGGCGTTCGCTTGCTCGGTACCAGCGGCACTGTCACCACGCTCGCGGGCGTAGCGTTGAACCTGGTCCGCTACCGGCGCGTGGCCGTCGACGGCATCGAGCTTTGCAGTCAGGAAGCCGCCGACGCGCTGTCCTATCTGCGCGCGCTGGGGCGGGAAGGGCTTATGCTGCATCCCTGTGTCGGCCCCGACCGGGTCGAGTTCGTTTTGCCGGGCTGCGCGGTGTTTGCCGCGATCACTCGCATTTGGCCGGCGCCGCATGTCATCGTCGCCGATCGCGGCCTGCGCGAGGGTGTGCTGCTGCGGCTCATGCGCGCTGACCGTCTACGCCAAGGGCGTCGCCGCGACGGCTGCCGCTAATGAAAAAATCTCCGGTTATGCCGCCCCCCCGACGGCTGTCGGTTCGCGTCAAGACCGCTAAGACGCGCAGCGCTGCGTCGGCGCGCTGGCTGGCCCGTCAGCTCAACGATCCCTATGTCACAGCCGCCCGCCAACAGGGCTGGCGGTCGCGTGCGGCTTTCAAGCTGCTGGAGCTGGATGACAGGTTTCATCTGATCCAAAAGGGTGCTCGAGTGTTGGACCTAGGGGCGGCGCCGGGTGGCTGGACGCAGGTTGCGGTGGAGCGCGGAGCGGCATCGGTGCTGGCGTTGGACTTGCTGCCGATCGATCCGATCCATCGCGCGGCGATACTCCAGGGCGACTTCACCGATCCGGACATGCCCGCGCGCTTGACCGCCGAGTTGGGCGGGGACGCTGATCTGGTGCTGTCGGATATGGCGCCTAACACGACGGGGCATACGTCAACAGATCACATCCGGATCGTGGCTCTGGCCGAGATGGCTTTGGATTTCGCCATCCAGGCGCTTTCGCCGGGCGGTGCGTTTGTGGCGAAAGTGTTTCAGGGTGGGTCGGAGAAGCAGATCCTGGACGTGTTGAAGCGGAATTTTGCCGGTGTCCGCCACGCCAAGCCGCCGGCAAGTCGCAAGGAATCAAGCGAACTCTATGTCGTTGCGACAGGGTTTCGGGGCCGGTCGGACAAACCTGACAGCCTCCCTGGCGCATCGTGACCCCCCGATGGACGCCCTTTGCGTTCGAGACCGCCGCGTTAAGTCTGGGTACTGACGGTATTCGGGCACTCTACTAGGCCGCGCGAGCGCTTTCGTCCGCCCCTATAAGTGCAAGGGTCCGGTCGATTATCAGCAGCGAAGTCTCGTCTTGACGAAATGCAACACCAAGCGAGCCATGGCCGTTGCGCGCAATCCGTCCATTCACCAAACCACCATCAGGCAGCGTGATTTGCACGCTGCTGCCGATCTTGTCATCACAATCATAGAGCAGTGCTACTCCGCCGCGACAAATGTCCTTAATCGGTGCCTCGACAAGGGGTTTGCCGGGGATCTGCAACTTCGCGCGTCTGGCGCCGCCTGGAATTCGTTCATAAAGTCGCCGCTCGGTGTCGTCGCCGTGTGAGACCGCGGTCAGAAAGTCGGTCACTTCCGCCTGGAGCGTCGCAGCAGTCTGACTAACCTCCACAGAGGCCTTTAATGCTGCCTCGCTACTGGCATCCGTATCCTCGACAATCGACAGCACCTCGCGCATCGCCTCGGCAGCGGCCGATGTGGTAGCCGAGACCTGTTGCACGCTGTGGGTGATTTCCTGAGTTCGCGCCGGCTTGCTCCTCGACCGCGGCTGCGATGGCGGTGGCGACTTCTTCAACTTGGCTGATGGCCGCCCCGACTTCCCGCACCGCAGTTACCGCTTCCGCGGTTGCGCCCCGGATAGCAACGATCTGCGAGCCTATCTGATCGGTGGCACGGGCGGTTTGTGCCGCCAGCGCCTTTACCTCTCCGGCGACCACAGCAAAACCTTTGCCAGCTTCTCCCGCTCGTGCGGCTTCGATCGTGGCGTTAAGCGCGAGCAGGTTGGTCTGACCGGCTATGTCCGAGATGATGCGCACGACTTCGCCAATCTTATCGGCAGCCACGGACAACCCGGCTACCTTGGCGTCGGTTTCCGTCGCGCGATCTACGGCAGCTTGGACAGAGACGGTCACGTGGGCGACCTGCTTGCTGATCTCGTTGATGCTTACGGCCATTTCTTCCGCCGCCGCAGCAACGGCGTTGAGGTCGCGGGCGGTGGATGTAGCCCCTTCGACTGTGCTGGAGGTACTTGCGCGGGTTTGTCGAGCCCCCTCGGTGACATTCGTTGCCGCCTGCCGCATTGAGGCGGCGGCCATCATGAAGCTTTCCATCACGCCCGAGACCGAACTACCGAAGTCCTGGGTATGCAAGTCCATGGCAGCCTGCCGTCGCGCTTTCGCGGCCTGCGTTCGCTCTTGCGCCGCAGCGAGGTCCCGATTTTCGATGGCCTGTTGGCGGAAGACTTCCACTGCGCGAGCCATTTCACCAATCTCGTCCCTGCTCTCGCGGCCTGGAATGACGGATTCCGTATCGCCGGTCGCGAGTTTTGTCATGGCGACGGTCATACCGTTGACCGGGCGAATGATAGCCCGCGCGATGAGCAATGCGAGAACCATGCCGACCAGCGTGGCAGCAGCCGAAAAGCCGAGTTGTTTCATCAGGGTGTCGGAGGAGATGGCGTAGGCCTTCTGGCTGGTTGAATTGAACCCCGTTATGAGCCTTTCCAGAGCCTTGGTGGTCACGCCTTGCATGTCATGCAAGTCGGGCCTGATCTGGTCGGCATAGATCAATTCGCCTTCGAGCAAGGCGGCAGAAGCCTTGTCAAAGGTCGCGACGAACAGATCCAGTGGTGAGACAAGGGACGAAACCGCAGACTTTAGCTCGGGCGAAGCCGGGCCGTCCCGGATCGATAGCGCTTGGACAGCGGTTGCGGCATCCTTTTTGAAAGCCTCTACCCAGGCGGGGTCAAACGAAGCCATGAAGCGCGAACTGCTGTTCTGGGTCCCCAATAACGCAACTCGGATTGCCAAAACAGCCGCGCTCGCATCTGTCGAACTGCCGCTGGAGCTGGCTGCATTCGCGAGTTGGACCGATCCACCGTCCAACGCTTGGGCGATAGCGGTGAGCTTATCGCGCCCCGCTACGCCTATACCCCGCAGTGAAACGAAGCGCTGCTGTTTCGCCACGAACGCCCGAAGCTTCTCAGCGACGCCGTTGAACGTGGTGCGCCGCTGTTCCGACAAGGTATATTCCGCGGACAGCTTCAATAGCTCGGCTGCACGCGTTTCGGCGTCCGTTACCGCTTTCAGTGAGTTCTCGTCCGCGTCGATGTGATATTCGGCAAGACCGCGCCGTATCATCTCCATCTGAAGCGCAAGCTCTTGCAGCCGGTTCGCGTTTCCGGCGATGCCGTCCATCAAGTCGATTTCCTCGCCGACCAACGACAGACCGTAGCTTCCGAACGCTGCAATTCCGAGCAGCAGTCCGATGAGTACGCCAAAACCTAGAAAAATCTTTGTGCGCAGGCGGAATCGAAGAAGTCGCCGGCCACTATCTAAATACTGCTTGAGCGGTTCCATTCGTCACGGCCTATTACAAAGCGGGGTAGGTTATTGCTGAGCATGACGCCTGCCGGTCGCTTGTTTCGGCTACTTCTGAGGTGACTGCGACGGGGGCGGAGCCTTGGGCGGCGGGGATGGTGTGCTCTTTAAATCGGGGACGTCGGGACAGTCAGGATCGTCGCTCCCTGCCTCGCAGTTGGCCGCGGTTGTTCGCCCGCCTCGTGCCTCGGCGATCGTCGCGAAGGAAATTAAGGTCAGCACCGCCAGAAGGGCTGCTAGCGTACGCATGGAGCTCTCCATTTCGCCTGCACATCAGCATTCCGGCAGCGTTCGCTCCGGACGTTTCTGTCAATTGGTCGAAGTAAGTCCAATATTTCCATTCCATGGGGAATGCGACTAGAAATCAAATACATGACTGATCTCAAAATGAACCAGGAACAGCAAATCGTTCTTGAGCGTTGGATCCATGTCGGGGTTGATCCAGTATTGGATATCGGGCTGTATCGTGAGCCAGCTGTTGATCGGTGCACGATAGGTCAGTTCGAAATTGGTCTCATAAGTCTCGACACTGGCACCGGCCGCGATTTGCATTTGCTTGTAGGGGTTTCCGGCACGCGCAATGCCAATGGCGACTCCCAGTTTGTCAGACGGGCGACTGTCCACGAGACCGTGTACAACAACCCAACATTCAACGAACGATCGATCTGTTGCGTCGTCGAACTGCCGAAACCAATATTCACGAAGCCATCTAGTCCACGGCGAGCGGTTTGGCTGTAGAGCCTTGTCGCGCCGCCGATATAGCCCCCACTACTGCCGGATACCTGACGCTGCGTTCCGTCGGCGTTGGTTTGGTTGAGCGACGAGAACTCGCCCGTATAGTCCCAGTAGCCGGCCAAGATCTTTGTCGTTCGCGAGGGTACATAGTCCACTTCCGCGATCAACAAGGCGCCCGCGGTTCTGTTAAGATTCACCGAGTTTGCGCTGGGATGTCTGAGGCTGTCGGGCACGCCGTCGAGAACGGCGGCCTGAACGCTCCATTCAGCGTTGAACTTCTCTCGAATACGTAAAGCCAGTGAAGTGTTGGGGTAGGTCGACGGCCCATTCAATCCGGACTGATCAAGCGTCGTGGTCCAGGCGTAGGCGCCGTTGAAGAAGATATCCATCGGCCTGGTTGCGCCAAATTCGGTCTCTAGATCATAGATGCCGAAGAGCAGGTTGGTGTTGCCGACGTCCTGCTTGTAGTAGGCTTGATACAAGCGAAACATTGCGACACCTGATGTGTCGATAACGCTGGGATCCTGCGCAGCGCCAACATATTGCGTGTCCAGGGAGTTGGCATTCTCATAAAAGCCTTCCAGGACAAAGCTGCCGCCGGTCCAGCCGAATGCTCTGTCTGTATTGATATGGAGTTGGCCCAGAACATTGTTCATATAGGTTGCGCCATTGTGCAGGCCGCCTATCGCATTGTCCGCTGCCTCACCGGTGTATTGCAGTCTCAAGGTGATGGGGGAGGGGCCGTTGTCAGCGGCCTGGGTCTGGACATGAAGCTGAGGGCCTTGGGACGCGGCAATCGGCGCCGGAGCCGACAAATCGTCAGCAAAGGCAGGGTGAATGCTGATCGTTGCAAGAAGCGCGCAAGCTGATAGAAACGAAGAGTTCGCGTAATCCACGGCGTTGCCTTCATCATCGAGATGCGGCAACGTAAGGCGGGTTTATAAACAAAACGTTAATTAACCGCTTCAAAATCTATTCGTTCTGAACACGATCATGAGGCATTTCCGTCACCGTGCCGTGTCTCTATACCATCAAGACTCTGCCAAATTCCCGTGCCATGACCGTGGGAATACCACTCGCTTTCCTTCCACCGCCGCACCGGAATAAGGTTCGAGCGCGCTGCTCAGCGCCACAAGAGGACCGCGCAAAACCACTGATCAGGCTGGAGTTCGAGGCAAACCAAGCAGGGTGTGGAGCACATGGTCGGTGTGCGCGCCGACGGCGGGGCCGGTCCAGCGCACGACGTCCTCCGGCCGTTCGCCGTCCAGCCGGATCGTCGGGCCGGGATGCAGGGTGCGCCCGATCAGCGGGTCGTCGATCATCCTGCACCGCCTGGCGCGCTCGGAAATGCGGATCGGCGGCGCAATCGGCGATGTCGAACAGGCGGGAGCAGGGCACTTCGGCCTCCTCCAGGATCGCTTCGGCGTCCTTCGCGGACAGGGTCCGGGTCCAGGCGGCGATCGCCGCATCCAGGGCGTCGCGGTTCTCGCAGCGCAGCCCGTTGGTGGCATAGGCTGGGTCGGCCGCCAGCTCCGGCCGGCCGATCGCCGCCATCAGGCGGCGCGAAAATCAGGTCCGAGTTGCCGGCGATGCAAAGCCAGCGGCCGTCGGCGCAGGGATAGGTGTTGGTCGGCGAGGCAGTGGGCAGCGCCGCGCCGGCCGGCTGTCGGACCCGCCCGTCCAGCGCGTATTCCGGCAGCATGCCCTCCATCAGGCTGAACACGCTGTCGACGAGGTTCACGTCGACGACGCGGCCTTTGCCGGTGCCCATCGCGTCGCGCTGCCAGACCGCCGACAGCAGGCCGATCGCCGCATACAGCCCGGCCAGGTCGTCGCTGATCGAAATCCCGCAGCGCGGCGGCGGCAGGTCCGTGGTGCCGCCGGGATGGCCGGTGAGATGGCGCAGCCCGCCGATCGCCTCGCCGATCGCGCCGAACGCGGGCTTGTCCTTATACGGCCCGTCCTGGCCGTAGCCGGAGATGCGGGCGATCACCAGCCGCGGGTTGACCGCATGCAGGTCCGTCGGGACCGATGCCGCAGCCGCTCCAACTGGCCGGCGCGGAGGTTCTCCACCAGCACGTCGGCCCGGGCGGCCAGCTTCAGAACGATGTCGCGATCCTTCTTCAGATCCAGTTCGATCGAGAGCTTGTTGCGGCCATGGATGCTGAACCACACCGAGTGCCCGTCCTTCGCCGCGCCCCAGCCGCGGAACGGATCGCCGCCCGGCGGCTCCAGCTTGATCACTTCGGCGCCCAGGTCGGCCAGGATGCGGGTGCAGAATGGCGCCGCGATATAGTGGCCGATTTCCAGGACTTTCAGTCCGATGAGCGGGAGGTGCGGTCATGAATCCGCTACCTCCGGTTGAAGAAATAACGAGGATCGTGAAAAAATTTGGTTCTGACACGAATCTTGTTAACCTTTCGTTAATATTTTGCGTCTTACATACAGTGGCGGCGCCGCTGCGGCGGTGTCCTGTTTCCTCCCCGAAGTCGCGCGCATTATTGCGCGACCACCTTTGGCGGTGCGGCCAATTCCCCCGGCCGTACCGCCTTTTTTTCATCCGCCAGCACGGCCGCGACGCCAATGTCGACTGGCTCGTTCGCCGCGTTCGCACCGCCTGCACGATCGCTGCGGCAGGACGCATGATCGCACCGCACAATGATCGCGGAGTGATGCCATGGATCCTATCATCATCGCCCTGGCGCAGGCCGCCGGCCTGGACAAGGCGCTCGCCTTGTTTCCCGAGGACGTGCAGGCCGCGGCGGAGCAGGCGCTGAACAATGCCGGCGCGGTGCAAGTGCCGACCGATCCGCGCCGAGCCGTGGCCGCCGATGCGCGCCGGGATCGGTCTGTGAGCCGCGCCGCACTGGCTGTCGGCGACCGAGATCGCCCAGGCCTACGCCGCCAAGACGCTGACGCCGCGTCGCAGCTGGTCAGCGATCTGCTGGCACGGATCGAGGCGCTCGACCCGAAGCTGAACGCGTTCATCCGCCTGGACGCGGAGGCCGCGCTGCAGCCGCGGCGCGAGGCCGACGCCGAGATCGCCGCCGGACGCAGCCGAGGCCCGCTGCACGGCGTGCCGGTCGGCGATCAAGGACATCATCGACGTCGCCGGGCTGCCGACCACGTGCCACTCGAAAATCCTGGTCGACAATGTCGCCAAGGCGGATGCGGCCGTCATCGCAGAAGCTGCGCCAGGCCGGCGCGGTCATCATGGGCAAGCTCTCGACGCATGAGTTCGCCATCGGCGGTCCCAGCTTCGACCTGCCGTTCCCGCCGGCGCGCAACCCGTGGAACCGCGAGCACCATCCCGGCGGGTCGTCGTCGGGATCAGGCGCCGGCGTCGCAGCGGGACTGTTTCCCGATGGCGCTGGGCACCGACACCGGCGGATCGGTCCGCAATCCCGCCAGCGCCTGCGGCATCGTCGGCCTGAAGCCGACCTACGGCCTGGTGTCGCGGCGCGGCGTCTTTCCGCTGTCCTTCACTCTGGACCACGTCGGCCCGCTGACCCGCACGGTCGCCGACAACGCGCTGCTGCTGGATGCTATCGCCGGCCACGATCCGGCCGATCCAGGCAGCGCCGCCACCCAGGCGCGCGGCTTCGGTCGGCTGCTGGATCGAGGCGTCCGCGACCTCCGCATCGGCTTCGTCCGCCACTTCCATGAACGCGACCTGCCGGCCCACCCGGAGGTCGCCGCCGCGCTGGAGGACGTCGCCCGCGTCCTGCAGGCCGAGGGTGCCCAGGTCCACACCGTCGACCCTGCCGACGCTGACCGAATTCGCCGGCATCAACCGCGTGATCCTGTGCAGCGAGGCCTGGTCCATCCACGCCCCGTGGCTGCGCGAACGTCCGGGCGATTACGGCCAGCTCGCCCGCCGCCGCCTGCTGCCGGGCGCGTTCATGACCGCCGGCGATTATGTCGGCGCCCAGCGTCGCCGCGCCGAGGTCATCGCCGCGGTCGAGGACCGGCTGCGTGACTACGACGTGCTGCTGTGCGCCAGCTCGATGGACCCCTCCAGCCGCATGGACGACGCCGAGGAAACCGCGCGCACTTATCCCCGTCAGGCGCGGACGCCATTCAACGTGACCGGTCATCCGGCGCTGGCGATGATGGCTGGCCTGTCGCGCGGCGGCCTGCCGTTGTCCGTTCAGTTCGTCGGCCGCTATTTCGACGATGCCACGGTGTTGCGGGTCGCCGCCGCTTATGAACGGGCGACGGGCTGGCACAAGAAAAAGCCGCCGATCGGGTGACGCGCATGTTGCCGGCATCTGGACCCGACGTCGCGCGTGTATTTCTCCGCAACGTCTGCGGCTGCATTACGTGGACTGGGGCAATCCCGATGCGCCGCCGCTGATCCTGCTGCACGGCGGGCGCGATCATTGCCGCAACTGGGACTGGGTCGCCGCCGATCTGCGTCGGGACTACCACGTGATCGCGCCCGATCTGCGCGGGCATGGCGATTCCGCCTGGTCGGCGTCCGGCCACTACACGATGGCCAACTACATCTACGACCTGGCGCAACTGATCCATCAGCAGAACCTGGCGCCGGTGACCATCATTGCCCACTCGCTGGGGGGCAATATCGCGCTGCGCTACACCGGCATCTATCCTGAGAACGTGCGCCGCATTGTCGCGATCGAGGGGCTCGGGCCGGGTCCGGGGCAGGATGGCGTGTCCGACAACAAGCCGATCGCCGAACGGATGCGCAACTGGATCGATGCGCAGCGGGGCCTGTCCGGCCGGCAGCCGCGCCGCTACCCGACGGTCGAGGCGGCCTACGCGCGCATGCAGGAGGAGAACAAGCACCTGACGCCCGAGCAGGCGCGGCATCTGACGCAGTATGGTGTGAACCAGAACGAGGACGGCACCTATAGCTGGAAGTTCGACCACTATGTTCGGCTGTGGCCGCCCTACGACATGACTCGCGAGGCGATCGCCGAGCTTTGGGGGGCGATCACGTGTCCGACTCTGCTGGTCTACGGCACGGAAAGCTGGGCGACGAACCCGGCCGAGGACGGGCGGCTGGCGTATTTCAAGAACGCCCGCGTCCTGGCGCGTGGAGAAAGCGGGGCACTGGGTGCATCACGACCAGCTCGATTTCTTTCTGCGTGAGGTGAGAGCATTTCTGACCCAGGCGTGAGCTCAACAGCCGGGGCGATCGGCGGCGGTCCTGCCGGCCTGATGGCGGCCGAGCTCCTGGCGGGTGAGGGTGTCGCCGTCACTACGGCACCGTTGGATGGGTGGGGCGGGATCGGAGACCTGTGCCGCGAAGCGCCGGACGGGGTGGCACTTGAGTCGCACCGATCGGGGACGAGAGAGGGCGGTACGGATAGCCACTTAGCGTGCCTCCGGCCCCATTTCGTTTCATCCCGCCTCACATCCCCTGGCCGCCGGACCTGGCGGACAGAAGCCGCATACAGAGGGGGCGCCCCTAACTTCCAGTCGCAAACACCAAATCCAGCGTCTTGTTCCACAGTTGCACGCCGCCTGTGATCCCCGCCTCGTTGCCAACGAGCCGCATGTTCGGCGCCAACTCCACATCCAAGTGCTTGGCGTTGCCGCCGCCGATGTAGAGCATGTCGAACCCGACCAGCGTGGTGATGCAAGCCAGCACCCGGCGCAACCGGCGGTTCCAACGGTGCTGGCCGACATCCTTGAGCGCAACGGCCCCGACGAACCGGTCGTAAGTCTTGCCTTTGTGGATCGGGTGCTGGCTCAGTTCCAAATGCGGCGCGGGACGACCGTCCTGGAACAGGGCGAAACCCATCCCGGTGCCCAGGGTGATCACGCATTCCAGACCACTGCCGCTGATCACGCCCAGCCCCTGCACCTCGGCGTCGTTCAACATGCGGGTTGGCTTGCCGAGCCTATCCGTCAGTGTGGCCGCCAGGGGGAAATGCCGCCACTCCGACGTGCCTAGGTTTGGCGCCGTCAGCACCTGTCCTTTCCGCACGACACCGGGAAACCCCACCGAAACCCGATCGAAATGACCAAGCGGCATCGCCAAACCGACCAACGCATCAACCACCAATTCGGGGGTCGGGTGCGGCGGCGTCTCGACTCGGTTGGGCCCGGCGACCATCGTGCCGTGGTGGTCAAGCAGTCCGGCTTTAAGTTTGGTGCCGCCGATATCGATCGCCAGTGTCAGGGGAGCGCTCGACGCCGGACGGATCGGCATTGATGTCCATGGATCGTCCTTCCTGGCTGCCGAACGGTCAGATAGTGTACCGTTCGGGTTTGCGAAAGGTCAGCGAGACCGCAATACCCGCCAGATTCCGTCGACCGCGCCAACCTCCCGAAGACGATTGTGATCGCGCGCGCCGATCACCCCTCGCACGAAGACAAGGCCCGGCGTCCGCCGCGTGATCTCTCCGTGCAAGTTCGATGAATTCCCCTAGACGGATGGCATCGAGGAAGTGCGTGTTGAGCTGGATCGTCGTGCATTGTGCTCGTCCCGCCGCTTCCCAGGCCAGGAAACTCAAGCTGTGATCGGCGAACGCCATCAGCACGCCGCCATGCACGATGCCGTTGGGGTTGCCGTGATCGCCATCGGTCAGCAAGCCGTACCGCCAATGCCCATCGACCCGCTTCGCCCAAGGCACACCAAGGCTACCGGGCAATGGGGCGCTGGGCAGTAGGCGCCATCCGTCGGACGCTGGATCGTAGCTGCTCATAGCGGCGCTAACGCGTCAGGGAGGTCCAGCAGGCTTTCGAGCCTGAGATGGGCTCGCTCGATTTCCGGACGTTCCGCATGCATCCAGCCCCACGGGCCGCGCCGCACGAACACCGCCTTCATGCCGGCGGAGAGGGTCGGCAATACATCATTGTCGAGCCGGTCGCCGACATAAGCGATGGACTTCGGCACCTCGTCGGCGGTCTCGACCACCTTGGCGAAGAATTTCGGGTCCGGCTTCGACACGCCCCAGCCGGCAGAGCTTGCGATCAGGTCGGCCGGCAGAGCCAGCCGTCCGAGGGCGGCCTCGGACTCGATCGGTTGGTTGCCCGCGATCAGCACCTTGTAGCCGCGCTCGCGCAGAGCGGTAAGACACGGGATCGCGTCGGCATACAGGTCCGGAGTCGATGAAGTCATAGCGCCAGCCCTGTTCGGCGCGCAGCCTGCGGGCGGTGCCAACGTCCATGTCGGGCCGGAAGATCTCGAAAACGCGACGCAGCGAATGCCCGCGCTCCATGGTGACGCCGATGGCAGTGAACAGAGTGAACGCCGGGACACCCAGGAAGTCAGCCCACTCAAGCCAATGGCGGGTTTCGTCGATCAGGGTTTCCCCAACATCGAAGCAGACAGCGCGAACGGGCATGGGCGGTCGATCGATCCTTGCGTGCTGCGCAAGATCATGTTGCGCGGGGGCGGGGCTGGCAATGCCCAGCGATCCCGAGCCGACGCCGCGCCGGACGCCACGGGCAAGCAAGGGATGGCCAGTAGGCAAGCCGTCGTTGGGGCTTCGGCATGGCGACGCACTTGTCTTCAGCGGCAACATCGGGACCCGCCAGGTTTCGCAAACGCTCGTTGTCCTGCGAGCAGGACAGGACCTTCATCCGAGGCCTTTCAGCGCCGCGATAAGGGGCTTTCCATCAAGTCGGGCGAGAGCGCTTTCTCTGGCGCGTTTTCCCAGTGCTCCCCGAGCGGTTGGATCGTCCGCCAGGGTCTGTAGCAGAGACGCGGCCTCGGCGACGTCCGGCTCCGCCCAGAGTCCCCGGTACACGGATCGGTCGTCCCTTGCCGGGGCTAGCCGATAGGGGACAAGGGCAGCATTCGTGGTGTCCATGAAGTCGGTGTTGCCGGACCAACCAGTGGCGATGACGGGTTTGCCGAGCAGCATGGCCTCTGCCATCACCAGGCCAAAACCCTCGCCGCGATGCAACGACAGGACGATGTCAGCGCAGGCAGTCAGCGCATGACAGTCGCCCGGCGGCAGGGTTCGGGTGTCGATCCGGATGTTCGGCGCCCGTGCCAATCTGACTCAGGCGGGCGAAGTCGGCGGGTGCGTGTTCGGGATGGCTGACCTTCAGGAGGAGAATCCGGTCGGGCCGGTCGCCGAACGCACCTCGGAAGGCGGCGACGGCGGCGAACGGGTTCTTACGGACGAAGGAGGACGCAAGATTGAACGACACCAGCACGACGACGGCGTCATCCGGTAAGCCGAAATCGCTTCGACCTGCCTTTGAGGCAACTGGTGGCGCGAGAGCCAAAGGCGGAGGGACGATCTTGACGCGGCCGGGCAGCAGCGGCTGCAGCGTGGCGGCGGTGAAGCGGGACGGCACCCAGACCTCATTGACGCACGCCGCGGCGGGCCGCCATTCCGGCGGGAATTCCGGCATCTCCCACGCCCAATAGCCGATGATGGAGCGGCTTCGGGTGACGGCATCCGGCAGGCGCAGCAGGGCCAGCGGCAGCATCGGTGCGTTGACGTGCAGGACCAGAGGTACGCCGGGTGGCGGGATCGTCGATAGGCCGGCCTCGACTTCGGGTCGCCCATCCACCAGAGGCGGTAGGTCGATGGTCCAGACCGGCACGCCCAGGCCCCGCGCCGCTGCCGCCATGAGGCGGGCTCCTTCGCCTAGGCCAGAGGCCCTGGAAAACTCCCCGGCGATGGCGACACCGGCAGCGGCGGGGCCGGTCGGCGGCGAGGGTTTCGGGGCGACCCAGCCGGTAGCCTGGGCGAGGAGGCGCCGCCGGAGGGTGGGAGGTAGGCCACGCCAGAGCGCATGGGGGACGCTGGGTACAAAGGACCTCGTCGAGGACGCGGTGGAGCTCGATCGCATACCGTCGATGATCGCGGGCAAACGTTAATAACTGCTTAAGACCTCCCGATTTCAGGCTTCCGATGGAGGTCTATGCCGTGGGCGTGGGGCTTGCGCGACGGGAGCGGTGGGGGCTACTCCCGCCGCGGAAAGTCCGGAGTTATCCGCCGCCATGGCCGTCAAGGATGTCAAAAAGGTCGTTCTCGCCTACTCGGGCGGATTGGACACCAGCGTGATCCTGCGCTGGCTGCAGACCACCTATGGCTGCGAGGTGGTAACCTTCACCGCCGACCTCGGGCAGGGCGAGGAACTAGGGCCGGCGCGCCAGAAGGCCGAGATGTTCGGGGTAAAGGAAATCTTCGTCGATGACTTGCGCGAAGAATTCGTCCGCGACTTCGTGTTCCCGATGTTTCGCGCGAATACGCTGTATGAGGGCCAATACTTGCTGGGGACCTCGATTGCGCGTCCATTGATCGCGCAGCGGCAGATCGAGATCGCCGAACAGGTGGGCGCCGACGCGGTGGCGCATGGGTCGACCGGCAAGGGCAACGACCAGGTGCGGTTCGAATTGTCGTATTACGCGCTCAAGCCGGACATCAAGATCATTGCGCCGTGGCGGGAATGGGACCTGACCAGTCGCACGCGGCTGATCGAGTTCGCCGAGAAGCACCAAATCCCGATCGCTAAGGATAAGCGCGGTGAGGCACCATTCAGCGTCGACGCGAACCTGCTGCACTCGTCGTCCGAGGGGAAGATCCTGGAGGATCCCGCCGAGGAGGCGGACGAGATCGTCTATCAGCGCACCATCCGGCCGGAGGACGCACCGGACAAGGCGACGGTCGATTTCGCATGGATTTCGTTGGCGGGGATCCGGTGGCGATCGATGGCGTAAGCTTGTCGCCTGCCGCAATCCTGACGCGGCTCAATGAGTTGGGAAAGGCGAACGGGATCGGACGGCTGGATCTGGTGGAGAACCGGTTTGTTGGCATGAAGTCCCGAGGCGTGTACGAGACGCCGGGAGGCACGATTCTGCTGGCGGCGCATCGGGGGATCGAGAGCATCACCCTGGATCGCGAGGCGGCGCACCTTAAGGACAGCCTGATGCCTCGGTATGCTGAGTTGATCTACAACGGCTTCTGGTTCAGCCCGGAGCGGCGCATGTTGCAGGCGTTGATCGACACTAGCCAGCACAGTGTCACGGGGCGAGTGCGGTTGAAGCTGTACAAGGGCAGCGTCACCTGCATCGGGCGGGAGAGTCCGAATAGCCTGTATTCGATGAGAGTTGTCACGTTTGAAGACGACCAGGGCGCTTATGACCAGGTCGATGCGCAGGGATTTATCAAACTGAACGCGCTCCGGTTGCGGCTGGGGGCGATGGCGGGACGGCGCGGCGGGGCACTGTAACGGCGCTCAATTCAGGCTTCGCGGCGTTGATCGAAGCGGGTGCGGGCGGCTTCGATTTCCTCCAGGTGGGTCTGCGCCCATAGGCCGAGCGCGAGGACGGGTTCGGAGAGCGAGCGGCCGAGATCGGTCAGCTCGTAGTCGACCCGTGGCGGAATGGTTGGGAACATGGTGCGGGTCACCATGCCGTCCCGCTCTAACCCCTTGAGGGTCAGGGTTAGCATCCGCTGGGAGATGCCGCCTACCATTCGTTTGATTTCATTGAATCGCCGGGGGCCGGTCCCGAGGAGCATGATGACCAGAACACTCCACTTGTCGCCGACGCGGGCCAGGATCCGACTCACCTTCCGGCAATCAGCCGGCAAATGTGGGTGCTCCGGGACAGGCACAGGCAGGTAATCCGGTATCAAAATTGTGCCTCCTTGCGGGGTGCGATGGCAGTCACGAATATAGTGCCAGTTACTGCTTTATACCAAAGAGGACTGTCATGAAGCTGTTGCATATCGATTCAAGCATCCTCGGCGGAAACTCCGCCAGCCGATCGGTCGCGAGCGCGGCCGTCGAGAGATTGCGTCAGACCGCGCCGGACGTAGATGTGAGATATCGCGATCTGGCGGTGGCTGACCTGCCGCACCTCACGTTGGCGAACCTCCCGACTGACCACCCAATCGCTGCCGGAGCGACGTCGGAGCCGACGGCGGTACAGCAGGAGCGGGCCGCCAGCCAAGCTGCGCTTGACGAGTTCCTGGCGGCGGACATCGTCGTGATCGGAGCGCCGATGTACAATTTCACGATCCCGAGTCAGTTGAAGGCTTGGATCGACCGCATTCTGGTGCCGGGGAAGACGTTCCAGTACCGCGCCGAAGGGGTGGAAGGACTGGCGCGGGGGAAACGTGTGATCGTCGCGATCTCACGTGGTGGCCTGTATGGTCAGGGCACTCCGTTCGCCGCCGCGGAGCATGTGGAATTGTATCTCCAGGCAGTTTTCGGATTTATCGGTGTCACGGACCTGACGTTCATCGTGGCGGAGGGCATCCAGATGGGTCCCGAACAGCGGACGAAGACGCTGGACGCGGCATTGCAGAAAGCAACTGAACTGGAAGCGGCATAAGGTCTCAGCAACGACCAGCGGGGTCCTCTCCGTCAACGGGGGCGCATCGCGTGGTTTATTGGGGGGCGATCGCACTGGTCGGCTGGCATTGGTCCGAACGATTCGGGCGAAATCGATCCTTTCGTTTCGTCCGATTTCGGCCCACTTTGTTGAGCCCCTGGAGGTGCCTGCCGTGTATGTCCCCGCCCATTTCGCCGAAGACCGCATCGCTGTTCTGCACGACCTGATCCACGCGAGCGGCCTCGCCACGTTGGTGTCGATGACCGCTGACGGGCTGATCGCAAGCCATGCGCCGTTGATGCTGGACCCCGAACCTGCGCCCTATGGCACTCTGATTGGACATCTGGCGAAGGCCAACCCACATGCTCGGTCGGCGGACCCCAGCGTGCAGACGCTGGTGATATTCCAGGGGCCTGACGGCTATATCACGCCATCTTACTACGCAGCGAAGCAGGAGCACGGCAAGGTCGTTCCCACTTGGAACTACGCCACGATCCACGCCTATGGGACACTGGAGGCGTTCGACGATCCAACCCGATTGCTGGAAGTGGTAACGCGGCTGACCCGGCGGCACGAGAAGGCGCGAGCCCGGCCCTGGGCTGTTTCCGACGCTCCGAAGGACTTTGTTCAGGGCATGTTGCGAGGCATCGTCGGCATCGCGCTGCCGATCGCGCGGTTGGAGGGAAAGGTGAAGATGAGCCAGAACCGGCCTGCGGCTGATATTTCTGGTGTCGTGGAGGGGCTGATACAGGACGGGCAAGACGACCTGGCGGCGGCGGTTGTCCGCGCTACATCGAGCTAAGTCATTCTTCTCGTGTAGTCTGCCTGCGCTCCCCGCCTCCGAAGCGAATCAAGCCCCCGGATTGCCGTTGTCCCCGGTGTTTCGGCGACGTGCCTGGCGCTCGCCTAGAGAATCGTTGAAATTCAGTCCAGCCCAAGCGTCCGGCCACGATACCCGGCGGCGTCGAAATAGCGGGTGCTGCCGATCGTCTGGAATTTGACCTCCGTCATGCGCCCGAAATCATCCGGCGGTGACCTCAGCACCCCTCCCTTGGCAGAAATGGCCGCCCCATTGACCAACGCCTCCGTTATCACGCGGCCGGTCAGTTTGCCCTTGTCCTTCGTTTTCAGGCCCAACAAGGCTCCGATTGTCTTTCCGAGATCGGCCGTGCTGACGGGCGCAGCGTCGTCGTAACCTGGCCGGAAATCCGGCCCGGCAGCCGCCATTACACTGCGCGTATCCGCTCGGCTGAAGCTGCCGTGCATGCCCTGACCTTGTTGCAAGGGGGTGTCGGCGACCTCCACGCCGCAGGCTGTGGGATCCTCACAACCAACGGAAAAACTGCGAAAATTCACCACGACGGCGGGCGTCGGGGTCAGTGCGGACCCTTCCAGTGCCACCGCCGACAGTGGTAGCGTGCCGGGAATTGAGCCGAAGCGGAGAATCGACAAAGATGCCGCTGGTATAGTCCTGCTCCGACAAGAGTTGCACGATGCGCGCAGCCATCAGCTTGTCCGAACTGTTCACATAGATCAGGTCCGAGCCGCCGTTGGCGGCGACCACGACCTCCGGTTGGGCGGCCGCGTCCCCGATCAGCCCATTGCCGCGAGCCGGAAAAGTGCCATCCGGAACCGGGGTGTTCTTCGCATCGCCCGTCGCGTCCGGGTCGAACAGGCTCATACGCAGGCGATGCGCAAGGTCGATCGCGACGAAGCCCGGGGGTAGAAGCCCTGGAGGTACGGTCGGGTAAGACCGCGTGGCCGCATAACTCGTAGCGCTCTCCTTCGAGATTGTTGAGAAACCGTGATCAGATGCCAAAATGACGTTGGTGGTGGCTGCGAGGCCCTGCTCATCGAGCGACGCGAGCAGTCTCGTGAGGTTGGCGTCGGCATTGCGGATCGCCGCCACAGAGGTGGGCCCATTGATCCCGGGGATCAGCCGCATCAGCGAGTCGCCCTGATTGTGATGCGTACCATCCGGGTCGCGGGACCAGAACACCATCACGAACGGCTTGTGCAGATCTTTGAAGGTGGGCAGCGTGGCCAAAGCGGCGACATCGGCAAACCATTTCTGCTGTTCGACATTGGCAATACGTGTTCCCGGATTGGTCGCATCGCCCGGCCGACCATTGTCTCCACGAGACGGCGCAGCATTGGCCAGGCCAAACTCCCGGAACGAGGTTTGCATTTCGGGCGTAAGGGTGAGACCGCCGGGCTGTCCGGTCTGGTCGTCGACGATCACCATTTGCCGCTCGGCACGGTCAGTGTGGTCCAGGATCAGGCTGGAACCGAGCTTGCCGATCGCGGCTGTGGAGAGGCCGGCGGCGGCGGCGGCGCGGATGATGGAGTCCTCGTTCAGATAGTTGCCGCCGAAATGGGTATCGAGGTCCCCGAGCACGCTGTCGTTTTCCAAAAAGGGTGTCGCGCTGCCACCAGCGCCCGGCACCGCGAACCCGGTATATATCGTGTTGCCAAAATCCCCGGTATCGCCAGGCATGTGGCCGGTCGCGATAGACGCGGCGTTGGTCGTGGTGAGCGTAGGGAAAACAGAATGGGTGTTGGAAAAGGTAACGCCTCGCTTGAGCAGAGCCGCCATAGTTGGCGCCGTCTGCTCGTTGATCATGCCTGGCCGCAATCCGTCGGCCACGAACAGTAGTACGTTGTGCGGTTTCGGCGGTTCCGCGGCGATACCGGTCGTGGCCAGGAAGGGTGGGATGATAAGCGCTTCGATCAGCCGACGCATTACGGAACCTCCATTCGTCGGAGGAAGCCGTATTGGTACCGGTCGAGTTTAGAGATTTGACGTGCGCATGAGTGGGGTCGGCGAGGCCGGTCGCCTCATCGACCATTCGAGGATTATGTGCTGGACGAATTGAACGTCCCACCGTCGAGCAGCAAGTTCTGCCCGACAAGGAAGGAGATATTGGCCGAGCAAAGGAACGCACAGGCGTCGCCGAACTCCGCTGGGTCGCCGGCGCGACCGGCTGGGGTGTGTGCGACTGCCGCTCCTGCACGATCTCGTCCACCGGCCGATTGCTCTTGCGCGCGGCCTCCTGGAAGCCGGCGCGCAAGCGGTCGGTCAGGAACGGACCTGGCAGAATGTTGTTGATCACCACATTATGCTTTGCCACTTGCCGAGCCAGGCCGGCGACGAATCCGGTCAAGCCGGCCCGGGCACCGTTGCTCATACCAAGTTCGGGAATTGGCGACAGCACCGACGCCGAAGTGATGTTGACGATGCGGCCGAACTGCCGCTCGATCATGCCATCGATTACGGCCTTGATCAGGAAGATTGGCGCCAGCATGTTGGCGTCGAGCGCGGCAATCCACATCGCGCGGTCCCATTCCCGGAAATCGCCGCGCGGCGGTCCGCCGTTGTTATTGATCAGGATATCTGGTGCAGAACATGCTGCGAGAGCCGCCGCACGTCCAACCTCCGTGGTGATGTCGCCGGCCACGGCCGTAACTTTCGCGCCCGTCAGGTGGCGAATTTCAGCAGCGGTTTCCTCCAGGGTGGGGGCGGTGCGAGCGGTGATGACTAACTCTACCCCTTCCCGCGCCAGGGCAATCGCACAGGCTTTGCCTAGCCCTTTGCTGGCGGCGCAAACGATGGCTTTCTTCCCCTGAAGTCCCAGATCCATGGATTGTTCCTCGCTTTTAATGACGGCTTCGATCGGCATACTGGGGATCACTCTACCAGGGAGGCAATGGGTCGGCTATCGCGGCATGTTGCATTCACATGGCAGCGATGTAAGAAGTGAGACATTAATCCATGGCTTGGCTTTGTGTTTATAATGGCTGCGGATTTCGTTCGGATTGGTCAAAACCCCACAGCAAGGTGGTTCGATGAAAATCACACGCATCGGCGCCGCCGTGATGATGGGCAGCAGCTTTGCCTTAGGCCTCGCGCTAGGGCCAGGGTGGAGCCACGTTCGGCTGTTCGGCGTCTCTCCGGCGGCGGCGGAAGGGTCCGACCCGCAGCAAAATTATCGATTCTGTCGCTTTTCAGCAATGTGTTGGCGCGCGTGGAGGCCGACTATGTCGAGCCTGTGTCGGGCCGGACGCTGGTCGAAAATGCGATGAACGGCATGCTCACTGGGCTCGACCCGCACAGCTCGTACATGAACGAGCAGGAATGGCGGGAGATGGAAAGCGAGACGTCCGGTCACTTTGGCGGGATCGGGCTGGAGCTCACCGATAAAGGCGGCATGCTGCAGGTGATCAGCCCGATCGACGGCACGCCGGCGGCCGAGGCGGGGATCAGGCCGGGCGATCTGATCACCGCGGTGAACGGCAAGTCGATCGAGGGCGTCAGCCTGAACGACGCGGTTACTGAGATGCGCGGTCCACCAAACACCAAGGTGGGCCTGATCCTCAAGCGGGAGGGTTTGGATTCGCCGATCACACTCACGCTGATCCGGCAGATCATTCACATTCATAACGTAAAAAGCGAGATGATGGGCGACATCGGGGTGATCCGCATCAGCGAGTTCACCGAGCAGACCGATGACGGCGTGCGGGCGGCGATGAAGGCGCTGCGAGCCGGGTCCGGCGGGCGGTTGCGCGGGCTTATCCTCGATTTACGCAACGATCCGGGGGGCTTCTGGACCAGGCGATCGCCGTGTCGAACGACTTTCTGGACAGCGGCGGCATTGTGTCTACGCGCGGCCGGCATTTGGACGATAACCAAAGCTGGTCGGCCAAGCGGGGCCACGACATATCTGGCGCCCTGCCCATCGTGGTGCTTACCAACAATGGCACGGCGTCGGCGTCCGAGATCGTAGCCGGCGCGTTGCAGGATAACCGGCGCGCGTTGGTGCTGGGCGTTCAGTCGTTCGGCAAGGGATCAGTGCAGACGTTGTTCCCGCTGCAAGGTGATGGCGCGATCCGGCTGACGACGGCGCGATACTACACACCTTCCGGCCGATCAATCCAGGGTGTCGGCATAACACCGAACGTGGAGGTGGAGGAGACGCGCACGCCACCGCCGCATTTCGGACCAGAGCGTGAGGCTGATCTGCGGCACATCCTGACCAACGACGCCACCCCGCAGTCCAATCCACCACCGCCCGCCGACCTGCCGGCAGTGGTCCAACAGATCCCGAGACTGCCGCCGGTTGGCTGGCCAAAACTCGACCATGCAAAGCCGGCGACAGATTACCAGTTACAGCAAGGGCTGGTGCTGGTGCGGGGCATGGCCGCCGGCCCGGTGGCGGCGTCGCGGTAAGGTTTCTACGCTCCGATCCTGATGTGGCCACCTCAAATCTGCGCCCGAGTCCGAGGGCCTTTCCATTGAGCTCGTGTCCGCGAGCGCGACCCGACGCTTCTACCCGTCACGCGACCGATGTTGGCAGGCATCGAAAAAAAACGGTCAATCCGGCTGCCATTTCGGTCAGGTAAAGATACCTTGCGACAAGGTCCCTGGATCGGCTGCCGTTCGAAGCAACGCATGGTGTTCCGCTCTTCCGTCCGTGCTTGGACTCCGGGCGCTTCTTCCGGCAGAATACCCGAAAATAACCTGGAGGAATGAAACCATGGGTGTCACCGCCGCCCTGTCCGCGTTCGCCGCCGAAATCCGCCTGGACTCCCTGGCGCCCGAGCTTGTCAACCGCGCGCGCTTCCTGCTCCTCGACCTCGTCGGGAACATCGTCCGCGCCCGGCACGACGCTGAAAGCACTCCGTCGTTTCTCGGCGGCGACCAGAGCGATGGGAATGGCAGCGGGCAATTCCGGCGTGTTCGGCGATGCGGCGCGCTATACGCCGGCTGGAGCAGCGTTCCTGAATGGCGCGCTGGCTCACTCGCTGGACTTCGACGATACTCATGCCGCCGGGTCGCTCCATCCGGGCGCGCCGGTCATTCCCGCCGCGCTGGCGGCCGGCGAAATGGTGGGAGCGACGGGCGCGGATGTGCTGGCGGCGATCATCGCGGGGTACGAGATAACCTGCCGCGTCGCTCTCGCGCTGCCGGCCGGGGAGCATTACGATCGTGGCTATCATCCGACCGCGACGTGCGGCGCGTTCGGGGCGGCAGCGGCGGCGGCGCGCGTCTTCCATCTGGACGCTGACGGTGTCGCCAACGCGCTCGGCACCGTGCTGTCGCAGACCGCGGGCAGCCTGCAATTCCTTGCCAACGGGGCCTGGACGAAGCGGTTTCAGGTCGGCTGGGCTGGCCTGAATGGATTGATGGCCGCCACACTGGTCCGCGAAGGGTTCAAGGGCGCTTCCGAGGCGCTGGAGGGCAAGCACGGGTTTATGCGGGCGTATGCACCGAACCCTACGCCGGAGCGGGCCTTGCAGAATTTGGGCGAAATGTGGGAACTGATGAACACGGCGGTGAAGCCGTATCCGTCCTGCCGGTACGGGCACGCCGGGATCGACGCGGCGCTGGCGCTGCGAGCGGCCAATGACATCAGGCCGTCGGAGATCACTCGCGTGCGGCTGGGTCTGTCGAAGTCGGGCATGCTGCTGATCGGAGAGCCGGCGGAGAAGAAGGCGAACCCACAGAACGTGGTCGATGGCCAGTTCAGCGGGCCTTTCGTGATCTCCTCGGCGCTGGCGACCGGGGCAATGGGGTGGGATAGCTACGGGCTGCTGAATGATCCCGTCGTGCGCAGTCTGCTGCCGAGGGTTGAATGTGCATTCGACCCCGAGATCGAGGCGGAATTCCCCACGAACATGTCCGGCAAGCTCACAATCGAGGCGCGCGGGCGCACGTTCGAGCAGAAAGTTGTCGTGCCGAAGGGCGAACCCACCAATTTCCTGTCGGAGAGCGAGTTACGCGCGAAATTCGCGGGGCTGACCGACGCGGTGTTGGGTGCCGATCGCGCCGCGGTGCTGGCGAGCAACCTACTGACAATCGACACCACTGTCGACGTCTCCGGCCTGATGCGGCTGGCCGCGCCCCTGATGTCCGCACGGTTGGCGGGGGAGTAAATAAGTTTCGACAAAGCGCAGGATCGCGCTGCGCGGAACATACGACGCGTGTGAAGCCTGCGAACGGGCAGACCCCATTCTGAGCCTGTACGGTCAGGGCTGAGACTGTCGTAACGACCAGATCTAACCTGATCGTAGCAAGCCTCTTTGCCCGCAACCCCGTACGCGCTATGGGTGGCGCCGAAAGGCGCGAGGGCACTGATGGAAGACGATCAGAAGCAGCGGCCGGAAAGTCTGCTGCCTTATGAGAAATGGATTGAGCAGGCGTTGCGGCACGTCGTGGCGCAAGCGATCGAGCATGTGGCGGTGCAGGGGCTGCCCGGCGGCCACCATTTCTATATCACATTCCGTACCGATCACCCCGGCGTGGGAATCCCGCAGCGAGTTCGCGCGCAGTATCCGCAGGAGATGACCATCGTCCTGCAACACCAGTTCTGGGACCTCGCCTTCAACCAGGAAACCCAGGCGATCCAGGTCGGGTCTGTCGTTCGGCGGTGTGCCATCCAAACTGGTCATTCCGCTGGACGCGGTGGTGGAGTTCGCCGACCCGCACATCCGCTACGGCCTGCGCTTCCAGGCAGCCGAAACCCCGGCTGGCGAACCCACGCCTGCCGCCGCCCGCCGAGGCACCGGAACCGCCGGCTGACGAAAGACGCCGAACCGGGCCAGGTCGTCAGCCTGGATGCGTTCCGCCGCCGATCACCGCAAGATCTAAAGGACGTATCGTGGACGCTCAGCGGCCGGCCGACTTCCTCTATTCTCCGATGTTCCCGCTGGCGGAAGGCACCATACCTTGGCGCAAGCTGCCGATCGAGGGCGTGCGCACCATCACCGTCGAAGGCAAGACCGTACTGCGCATCGCTCCCGAAGCGCTCAGCGAACTGGCGGTCCGCGCCTTCCACGACGTCTCGCACCTGCTGCGCCCGGCGCACCTGGCCTCGCTGCGCGCCATCCTGGACGACCCCGAGGCGTCGTCGAACGACCGGTTCGTGGCGCTGGACCTGCTGAAGAATGCCAACATCGCCGCGGGCGGCGTGCTGCCGATGTGCCAGGACACCGGCACGGCGATCATCTTCGGCAAGAAGGGCCAGCGAGTCTGGGTCGACGGAGACGAGGAAGAGGCGCTGTCCTGGGGCGTGCATCGCACTTACACCGAAACCAATCTGCGCTATTCGCAGATGGCGCCGCTGTCGATGTATCGAGGAGGTCAACACCGGCAACAATCTGCCGGTGCAGTTCGACATCATGGCCGCCCCGGGCGAGCACCACGCCGACGAGTTTTCCCTCATGTTCGTCGCCAAGGGCGGCGGCAGTGCCAACAAGACGTTTCTGTTCCAGGAAACCAGGGCGATCCTGTCGCCGGCGACATTGGCGAAGTTTCTCGAAACGAAGATGAAGACGCTGGGGACCTCGGCTTGCCCGCCTTACCATCTGGCGATCGTCATCGGTGGCACCTCGGCCGAAATGACGCTGAAGACGGTGAAGCTGGCGTCGACGAAATGGCTGGATGGACTGCCCACCAAGGGCGAGAAGATCAGGCCATGCGTTCCGCGATCTCGAACTGGAACAGCAGATCCTGGAGATTTCGCGAAAAATCGGCATCGGCGCGCAGTTCGGCGGGAAATACTTCTGTCATGACGTCCGCGTGGTGCGGCTGCCGCGGCACGGCGCCTCGTTGCCGGTCGGCATCGGCGTCTCGTGCAGCGCCGACCGGCAGATCATGGCCAAGATCACGCCCGAGGGCGTGTTCCTCGAGCAGCTCGAAACCGATCCGGCGAAATATCTGCCGGAGACGACCGACACGCATCTCGGCGATGACTCCGTGGCGATCGACCTGAACCGGCCGATGGCGGACATCCGCGCCGAACTGACCCGGTATCCGGTGAAGACCCGGCTGTCGCTGACCGGCACGATGGTCGTGGCGCGCGACATCGCCCATGCCAAACTGAAGGAACGGCTGGATAACGGGCTGCCGCTGCCCGACTACCTGAAGAACCACCCGGTCTATTATGCCGGCCCGGCGAAGACCCCGACCGGCATGGCCACCGGCAGCTTCGGCCCTACCACCGCCGGCCGCATGGACAGCTATGTCGCCGAGTTCCAGGCCGCCGGCGGATCGCTGGTGATGCTGGCGAAGGGCAACCGGTCGAAGGCCGTCAAGGACGCCTGCCGGGCGCATGGCGGCTTTTACCTCGGCAGCGTCGGCGGCCCGGCGGCGAGGCTGGCGCAGGACTGCATCCGCAAGGTAGAGGTGCTGGAATTCCCCGAACTCGGCATGGAAGCGATCTGGCGGATCGAGGTCGAGAATTTCCCGGCCTTCATCGTCATGGACGACAAGGGCAACGACTTCTACGACGGTCTGGGTTGATGCGGTTCACCATCGACCGGATCGACCACATCGTCATCAACTGCAAGAGCGTGGAGATCAGCGCCGCGTGGTATCAACGCGTGCTGGGAATGGAGCGCGAGGAGTTCGGCGCGAGCCAGCGCACTGCGCTGAAATTCGGCGGGCAGAAGATCAATCTGCGGCCGATCGACGCCGATGTTGGCTCCTGGCCGACCGGCGTCTGCGCCGATCCCGGGGCCGCCGATGTGTGTTTCATCACCGCCGTGCCGCCGGATGAGGTTATCGGTCATCTCCACGACAACGGTGTGCAGATCCTGCAGGGCCCGGTTGAGAGGGCTGGCGCGCTCGGGCCGATGACGTCGGTGTATTGCCGCGATCCAGACGGCAACCTGATCGAGATTTCGTCTTATTAGTCTCATGAGTCACCAGTTCGCGACATTTGCGAAACTTTGTCTGATCGTATGATTCAAGCGCCGGGGACGTTCCGCCTAGCCCGCCCAGTTTCCAATCTCGGTCACAAGACGCGGATGCGTCCGCTTTGCTCTCGCCACGAGGACCGGGCCAAGGCACCCTTTGCGCTGGGGCAGAGGGGTATGCCGGCTATCCGCGCCCCAAACGGCGAGCGCCTGGATGGCCGGGATCTCGGCCTGCCATGACGATCGCAGCATACCCGGATCGTGGGCATGACCCCTGCAATCTGACCTTGGCCGACTTCGACTACGACCTGCCCGCCGAACGTATCGCGCACGAACCTGCTCGACCGCGCGACGCCGCGCGAATGCTGCACATCCGCCCTGACGGCCTTGCCGACCTGACGATCCGCGACCTGCCGTCGCTGCTGCGCCCAGACGATATCCTGGTGGCAAACGACACCCGCGTCTTCCCCGCGCAACTCCAGGCCACGCGCGGGGCGGCTCGGATCGGCATCACCTTGGATCGGCCGCGTGACGACGGTGTCTGGAATGCCGTCGCCCGCAACGGCCGCCGTTTGCGACCTCATGACACGTTGACGATCGATAATGCCCCAGCCCTGACTGCTCTGGTTGTGGACAAGACCGACGACGGCAGTATTGGTCTGGCCTTCAGCCTTAGCGGTGACGCCCTGATGCACGCGTTCGAGCAAGCCGGCGCACTGGCCTTGCCACCTTATATCCATCGCCCCCGCGGCCCGACGCCCCAGGATGCCGCGGATTACCAGACGGTGTTCGCCCGGCGTCAGGGCGCTGTCGCTGCTCCGACTGCCGGCCTGCATTTTACTCCGGGTCTGCTCGCGGACCTCGAAGCAGCCGGCGTGCACCGGGTCACTGTCACGCTGCATGTTGGGGTCGGCACGTTCCTGCCGGTCCGGGTGGATCGTGTCGCCGAGCACCGAATGCACGCCGAGCGCGGCGAAGTGACCGCCGAAATCGCGGATGCGATCAACCGGGCGAGGCGCAGCGGCGGCCGCGTAGTTGCGGTTGGCACTACCAGCCTGCGACTATTGGAAACCGCCGCCCAACCCGATGGAACGATCAAGCCATTCACGGGCGAGACGTCACTATTCGTCCTGCCCGGGTACCGGTTCAAAGCTGTGGACCGGTTGGTCACCAACTTCCACCTGCCACGCTCCACCCTGCTGATGTTGGTCTCGGCCTTCTCCGGGCGTGAGCAAATATTGGCGGCCTATGCCCACGCGGTGGCGGCGGGCTACCGGTTCCACTCCTACGGCGACGCCTGTTTCCTGGAGCGGCAGGCAGGGGCTTGAACGGGCGTACCGGGGACCCTTTGCCAGCTCTTCGAAATTCGCTGACTTACGGTGGCGTTGCCCATCGCGGCGCCTGCCGGCGCACCCAGTCGCCATCCAACGCGACGTCAGGTTCCACCGCGCGCACCACCGGCGCGATGAGCTGCGCCACGACCTCCGGCCAGGCATGCGCCAACCGAGCGATCGGCACCTGCGATGTCGCCACGCAGCGGTCGCTCAGTGCTGGCCCGCGATGCGGCCAATGGCCGTCCGGATCGAACAGCTCGCGGCCTGTCAGGCCCCACCACTCGCAGCGGAACGCAACCCGCCGCACCCCGTTGAACAGCCGGGCGAACGCGCGGGCGTGGCAAACCAATTCGCCAACCTCCTGCGCGACGGCGAATGGACTGAGATAGGTTTCCGGACTAACCGCCAAGGCGGCGAGCTGTCCCTGGTCTTCGGGATAGGGGCGAACGATCGTAGCGTAACCGCTCGGTGATACCCGCCAGAAATCCGCCATCGCGTCGGGATTGCGTGCACGTAGCCAAGCGGCTTCGAGGAAATCCACCTCGTCGTCACCACTTGCCGGATCGAGAACGAACCGCGCCTGCACGCCGCGCCGGTAAGGGGGATCGAACATGTTCCAACCGGAACGGAACTGCGTCTGTACGTCAAACACCGTTCGGCGCAGCCGTTCGGGCAGCTGCGCGTGCTCGAGCATCTCCGGGCGGACCACCTCGAAACCGTAGGACAACACGTAGTGGCAGCGAGCCAGCCGATCGGCGGTCGGGCTGCGCGGGACCAGGGTCTGGAACGCGGCGCGGGCGGCGCGATGCCACGTCTGGACACGTTGAGCGGTGTCGGGCGCCGACGACCGTCCGTCGATCGACGCGTCCAGCAAACTCAGAAGCGCCTCGCGGTCGCGACGGACACAGCGGCGGATCAATGGCGCCCAATCCTGCGACAGCTCGATCCTGGCGCTGTGCGGGATGGGCACGCCCAGCCAGCGTCCCGATCCGAGAGGCCCATGTTTGCGCACGTAGTAGGCGCCACGCTCGATCAGCTTTTCATGACCGACCGTCGGTCCGTCCTGACGGATGCAAACCGGCGTAGTGCCATGACCGCCGACACGGATCACAGAATGAACCGTGCCCGCCGCCGACATGGTCGTAACGACCTCGCAGCGTATCGGCGGATCGAGATAGGTTTGCACGATCGCACGGACACGCTCGATGGTGCAATTCGTCCGAAACGGGTCCGTATCGTCCGGCGCGAGTGTATGCTCGTTAAAACCGAATACGACGAAGCCGCCGCCGTTGTTGGCCAGCGCGGCGACGTCGCGGGCGAGTTCGGCCCGGTCCTCCGCGTGGTCGAGGTTGCGCCAGCTCTTATACTCTATCTCTAGCGCTCGACAGGGGGCATCCACGAGGTCCTGGATGTCATTCGGCGCGGCCGCTTCAAAGACAGAGTCTTCCGAGCTGGGCGCCGCGAGGTCCAGCGGGTAAGCGTCGTTGGCTGGCAGCGGAGGCGCAAGTGCTTCGGACATTTGCCGCACGATCAGGAGTGTGGTTGCGTATGTAGCAAAGACCATGCCCGAACACACGGAAATACGTGGCCCGAATCGGGCTTTTTAACGATTGTGTCGAAACGGCATCGGTCCGGCAATTTCGTTAGTTTTGAGAATCGTAACCTCTCCACCCTTGGGGGAAGCGTGTGCCGGTCGACGGCCGATTGCGACAGCCGGAAAGACTAGGTATTCGGTCGTAAGTCCCCTGTCAGCACGTTTCTCGCGCCATACCCCCACCTCGCCGATCTTGAGGAAGGGCCCAGCGGGAGGGGATCGTCACCGTGGACCACGCCCCCCATCAAGCCGCCTCGGCCAACCGCCCGTTGATCGCCAGCCCATTGGGACCGGCCGAAACGTGGACCGTGTCGCCTTCCTTTATGCCACCTTCCAGGATCAGCCCGGCCAGGGGGTTCTGCAACGACCGCTGGATCACCCGCTTCAGCGGCCGAGCACCATAGGTGCTGTCATAGCCCTCGGCCGCGAGCCAGTCGAGCGCGGTCCGGTCCATCTCCAGCCCGATTTTTCGGTCGGCCAGCAACTTGCGCAGCCCAGCCAACTGGATCTCAACGATCGCGGCCATGTCACTGCGCTGCAGGCGCCGGAACAGCACGATCTCGTCCAGCCGGTTGAGGAATTCGGGCCGGAAGTGCTGGCGGACGATGCGCATCACTTCACCCTGCACCATGGCGGTCGGCTCGCCTTCCTTCTGATGTGCCAGCACATCGCTGCCGAGATTGGAGGTCAGCACGATGATCGTATTCTTGAAATCAACCGTCCGGCCCTGCCCATCCGTCAGCCGCCCGTCGTCCAGAACCTGCAGCAGGATGTTGAATACGTCCTCATGCGCCTTCTCGACCTCGTCGAACAGGATCACCTGGTACGGCCGCCGACGCACCGCCTCGGTCAGCACCCCGCCCTCGTCGTAGCCGACGTAGCCGGGTGGCGCGCCGACCAACCGGGACACCGAGTGCTTCTCCATGAACTCGCTCATGTCGATACGAACCATCGCCTTGTCGTCATCGAACAGAAACGACGCAAGCGCCTTGGTCAGCTCGGTTTTGCCGACACCGGTGGGGCCAAGAAACAAGAAACTGCCGATCGGCCGGTTCGGATCCTGCAGCCCGGCCCGAGCGCGGCGGACGGCATCGGCGACGGCCTTCAACGCCTCCTCCTGGCCGACCACCCGCTTGCGCAGTTCGTCTTCCATCCGGATGAGCTTGGCCCGCTCGCCTTCCAGCATCTTGTCCACCGGCACACCGGTCCAGCGCGAGACGACAGCCGCGATGCTTTCCTCGGTGACCGCCTCGTTCACTAGTTTGCCGTCGGAGGACCGCGCGAGCTGTCGTTCGATATCCGGGATGACGCCGTACATCAGTTCCGACGCCCGCCCGAGATCACCGCGCCGCTGCGCCACCTCGACCTCGGATCGTGCCTGATCCAACCGCTCCTTGAGCTTCTGGGTTTCCTGAACCTGATCTTTCTCACTCTTCCAGGCTGCGGTCAGGGCGTTTGACCGGTCTTCCAGGTCGGCGAGTTCATGCTCCAGTTTGGCCAGCCGGTCCTTCGACGCTGGATCGGTTTCCTTCTTCAGCGCCTCCCGCTCGATCTTCAGTTGGATCACGCGGCGGTCAAGTTCGTCCAGCGCCTCAGGCTTTGAATCCACCTGCATGCGCAACCGGCTCGACGCCTCATCGATCAGGTCGATCGCCTTGTCCGGCAGGAACCGGTCGGTGATGTAACGTTTAGACAGCGTCGCCGCTGCCACCAGCGCCGCATCAGCGATGCGTACGCCGTGATGGAGTTCGTACTTCTCCTTAATGCCACGCAAAATGCTGATCGTATCCTCGACCGTCGGTTCGCCAACGAACACCGGTTGGAACCGGCGGGCCAGCGCCGCGTCCTTCTCCACATGTTTGCGGTACTCGCTCAGCGTCGTCGCACCGATGCAATGCAGCGTTCCGCGCGCCAGTTCGGGCTTGATCAGGTTGGACGCGTCCATCGCGCCATCCGCGCGCCCAGCGCCGATAAGCGTGTGCATCTCGTCGATGAAGAGGATCACTTGACCCTGAGCGTCCTCGATTTCCTTCAGGACGGCCTTTAGGCGCTCTTCAAACTCACCGCGATACTTGGACCCGGCGACCATGGCGCCAAGATCCAGCGACAGAAGCTGCTTGCCCTTCAGAGCCTCAGGCACGTCGCCGTTGACGATACGCAGCGCCAGGCCCTCGACGATGGCGGTCTTACCGACCCCAGGTTCGCCAATCAACACCGGGTTGTTCTTGGTCCGACGGGCCAGCACCTGGATAGTGCGGCGGATTTCCTCGTCGCGGCCGATGACCGGGTCCAGTTTTCCCTCCCGGGCAATCGCGGTCACGTCGCGCGCATACTTCTTTAGTGCGTCGAAATTGGACTCTGCATTTGGGCTGGTGACCTTGCGCCCCTTGCGGACGTCATTCACCGCCCTCTCCAAAGCCTGAGGGGTGACGCCCGCGGACCTGAGCGCCCGCCCGGCCGGTGTATTAGACTCCGCCAGCGCCACCAGCAGGCGGTCCTGCGCCACATATTCATCGCCTGCTCGGGTCGACGATTGTTGTGCCGAGTCCAACACGCGCACCAACTCTGGTGTTAGCTGAGGCTGCCCCGCTCCCCCGCCGCTCACCTTTGGCTGACGCGCCACTTCTGCGTCGTTCGCGGCGGCGGCGGCTTTCGGATCCCCGCCCGCGGCCCTGATCAGGCCGGCCGCAGCGCCTTCTTCGTCGTCCAACAGAGCCTTAAGCAGATGCTCGGCAGTGATCCGCTGGTGGAATTCGCGGATTGCGATCGTACTCGCCGCTTGGAGAAATCCCTGGCAGCGTTCGGTGAATTTCTGGATATCCATCAAGATGTCCCTTTCATCAGGCGACCGCCCTTTCATGCCCCTACGGAGGAGGCGACACGAACAGGCTTTGCTTCCCAAAATGGGGCGGGGCAGACTATCGCTCAAGGGGGAGTGAACAATGCGAATCGAATATCTCTACCGCTACCCGGTCAAAGGCCTCACCGCTGAAGCCCTGGAGCAGGCTGAGGTCAAGGCCGGCGGAGCAATCCCCTGGGACCGAGCCTTCGCGTTGGCACACGGCGACTCTGGCTTTGATCCGGCGAACCCGGCGTGGCTGCCGAAGTGGAATTTCCTCTGCCAAATGAAACACGCGAAGGCGGCAATGCTATTCAGCGTATTCGATCCGGGGTCCAAGACGCTGCGGATCCGAGCACCCGACGGTAGCGGGATCGAGGCGAATGCGATGACCACCGCGGGGCGGGAGCGCATCGCCTCCTTCCTGGCAGACTATATGGGCGACGAAGCACGCGGCCGTCCGACCTTCCATCACGTTCCGAACCATGTATTCGGCGACCAAAAGACCCCGGTGGTGAGCCTGAATAATCTCGCCAGCCTGCGCGATTACGAATCCAAGGTCGGCGCCCGCCGGCACCGGCGTCGCTTTCGCGCCAATATCTGGTTCAGCGGGGCCTCGGCCTGGGCCGAACGCGAGTGGATTGGACGGGAAATTCAAGTTGGCGGCGCGGTGATGAAGGTGCTGAAGGGGACGATCCGTTGTCCCGCTACCGAAGTGAATCCCGAAACCGGGGAGCGCGATGCCAATCCTCTCGCTGAACTTCGTTCGTTGTATGGTCATGTTGAACTCGGTGTTCATGCCGAAGTCATTAGCGGAGGAAAATTTTCGGTCGGTGATGCAATGGAATTGATGGAGTTGTGATCGGTGATCCTGATAGGCGTTGCGTAATCGTATGATAAGTGTGATCGCGATTTGTTGAAATTGATGTTGCTGTCTGACGAAAACGTGAGGTATGTAGGCAGCGTTTCCTCCCCTGAACTTGGCCGCGGGGGTACGCTCCCGCGGCGCTCTTTTTTTACCAGAGCTGTTCTCAGAGAGAGGATTGCAAAACCGGCGGATGCTTCGATGCGGGATATCTATACTGAGCCAGCACGAGAGACGCTTACCACGATGAGGCAACATCGGGGCATAGGGCTGTTTGAAGTATCCAGGCCTTATCTCACAACCTGTCTGATCGTTACGTTTATGTTGCCTGTTTGGATTGGATTGTGCGCTACTTGATCGCTGCACGCAGATAGATCAGAGGTTCGATGGCCGGCCCCGCCGAGGGGGGAGATACGCGAAGCCGGCCTACCAAAAAACAGGGCTCGGGGGACGACCCTGTTGCGACACCAATAAAACGGGGTGTCCGCGAGGTCAAGTATTTAATTGCGATGATAGGATCAAAATTGACCTCGCCACGCTATTGTCCCGTGGCGCTACTTTTCCCTAAATTTTAATCCAGCGGACCGATGTCACGCGGGCAGCCGCACGCCACGACTCACCGATCGATTGGCGAAGCTGGGGCGGATTTTGCTCCACCGCTTTGGGGGCTGCCATAAAGAACGTGCAATGGGACAAGCTGCGCGATACCCCGACATCCGGCACGATTCAGCGATTGCAATCGCACATCCGGGGCGACGATGCGTGCGGTTCTCTGCTAGATCCGCCGCTGCGTGTGCAGCACACCCGCACCTAGTAACGCGTCGATTTCGGCGTCGGTGTAGCCATGCTGGGTCAGCACCTCGACCGCATGCTCGTTGAACTTCGGAGGCGGACGACGAGTGCCGCCCTTGGTGCGGCTGAATTTTATGGGCGTCCCGATGCCTTTATACCACCCGAGTTCGGTGACCATTTCCCGATGAGCCGTGTGCGGGGCCGCGGTCGACTCATCCACCGGCAGCACCGGTCCAGCCGGCACCCCCGCTCGGATCAGGCGCAACGACAGTTCCATCCCATCCTGCTCGGCGAAGGCAGCCGCCAAAGCCAACGTCAGAGCAACTCGATTGATATTTCGTTCGCCGTTATTGGCGAAGCGCGGGTCGTCCGCCATCTCCGGCCGCCCAATCAACTCGCAAAGCTTCCGGAACTGTCCATTGTTGCCGCTGGCAATGAAGATCTCGCAGGTCTTCGTCGGATACTTATCATACGGCACGAGATTGGGATGCGGATTTCCGGTGCCTGTCGGCCGCTTGCCATTGAGGAAAAAGTTCGCTGCCTGAGGGTGCAGCAGCGCCAGTCCGCAATCATACAGCGCCATATCGAGATATTGGCCCCGACCGGACTGTCCTCGCTCGTGCAGTGCCATCAGGATGCCGATCGCCGAATACAGGCCGGTTCCCATGTCAACCAGCGCTGAACCCATCCGCAGCGGACCAGTGGTGCTATCGCCGTTGATGCTCATCAGCCCGGTCATCGCCTGCAGGATGGCATCGTAGCCGGGCAGCCCACCCAGGGGCCCATCGCCGCCAAAGCCCGACACACGACAATGGATCAGTCCCGGAAAGCGCTTCGACAGCACGTCCTCATAGCCTAGTCCCCATTTCTCCATCGCACCGGGTTTGAAGTTCTCGATCAGCACGTCGGCGTCCTGGAGCAAACGAAGCAGCACCGCCTTGCCCTCAGCCTTGCTCAGATCGAGGCCGATCGACCGCTTATTGCGGTTGACGCCGATAAAGTAGCTGGCGTCGCCCTCGTGGAACGGAGGGCCCCAGTCACGGACCTCATCACCTTGCGGCGGCTCGATCTTGATCACCTCCGCGCCGTGGTCGGATAGGATCATCGTGCAATACGGGCCGCCCAGAACCCGGGTCAGGTCGATCACCTTGATCCCAGCCAAGGCCCCCGCCGTCTTCGCCAGCCCCTTGCCCACTGGCTCGGGGGGCTTAGTTGTTCCATCCATCGGCGACGTCTCCATTGGTCGTCAATGGTCTAGAGCATTTGAGGGCCGACTGAAAACCGGTGAATATTCCCGCCGCCGCGAGGTGTGCCGCGATCAACCGAGCGCGGCTACCAGGGCCTCGGCACTGCGGCCGTTGGCGATCGTCGCCGAACGCCCATCCCAATGGACGCCGTTGACTCGAGCAAAGGCGTGGTCCGCATGGGGATAGACATAGCTGGCGACGAGTTTGTGTCCTTTCGCCGCCGCGACAACTGCGGCGCGCCCTTCGGCCGGGAAATATTCGTCCTTATCGGCGATGTGCACAATCAGCGGCCTGGTCACCTTGTTCAGATCGCCGAGCAACCCATCCAACCCGACGCCGTAGTACGAAATATTTACGTCCGCATCAGACTGTTCAGCCATCATGAACGCCAGCCGGCCACCCAGGCAGTAGCCCATCGTCGCCACCCTTCCATTCGCACCTGTGTGTGTACGAGCCGCGGCGACAGTGGCCTTCAGGTCCTCGATCCCCTTCACCTGGTCGAAGGTTTGAAACAGCTCGAATGCCCGCTTCCACTCAGCATCGGACTTGTCGGTGAGGTCGATGCCTGGTTCGATCCGCCAGAACAGGTCCGGGCAGACCGCGATGAAATTGAGGTCGGCGACCCAGGCAGCGGTATCGCGCATCGCCTGGTTCACACCAAAAATCTCCTGGATCAGCACGACGACGCCGGCGGGTCTTGTCTTCGGTTCGACCACGTAAGCGGCGAAGCTGCCACTGCCATCGGTGGCTTTGATCGTGATAGTGGCCATGTGGGCTCCTCCCCTGATTGACTGGAGCCAATGGTATACTGAAGCCGCCCCGGTGCTGACCAGATCCGCAGGTGGCGGGAGCCCTCAATACTCCTTCCGCACAACGATCGTGGTCCACGGACCTTGAGGCAGCATCCGCTCCAGCCGAAGGCCTTGCATACGATGCGCCGACAGCACCCAGCGCGCCTGGTTTGCCAGCAAACCGGAGAGGATCGCCGTCCCGCCAGGCGCCAAATTCAGCGCCAGATCGCGCGCCATCAGACACAATGGCCGCGCCAAGATATTGGCGAATACCAGATCGTAGGGGCCATGGACGCGGACGAATGGATCGCACCACCCGTCGGCCAGCCGTGCAGTCACCAGATGCGCCACGCCGTTCAGTTCCGTATTTTCTACGGCAACCCGCACAGCCCAGGGTTCGATATCCGTCGCCAGAACCTCGCGCTTCAGTAGCCGAGCAGCCGCCATCGCCAGAATGCCCGACCCAGTTCCCATGTCCAAAATTCGCCGGGGCCGCCGTCGCGCTACGGCCTCTAACGCAACCAGACAACCCCGGGTGGACCCGTGTTCGCCCGTTCCGAACGCCAAACCCGCATCGAGGGTTAGCGTGATCCGGATTGGCGTCTCCGGCCCGGTCAGATGCGTCCCTCGCACCGCGAATCGCTGTCCCGATGAATTGCTCGGGGAACGATGCGTAGGTCCGCGTGCGCCAGCCGTCCGCCTCGGTGGCAGATCGCTCCAGCACCGGCGACACGCCCGTCACTATCGATGCGACCGCAAGGGATGAGGCTAATTCATCCTCGTTCACGCCGACCTGCTTGACGCCCTCCACCCGCCAGATGCCCGTGTCGTGGTTACGAAAGAACCCTACGGTCTGACACACATTCGCCAGCGCGGCCTCGAAAGCCTCCAGCGCATCCTCCGCGACGCTGACGGCAACAGTCTCCAGTGGAATTGGATGATTGGCCATCAGGCGCGTTCGACGAAGCGATCGAGCACGCGCTTGTCGCCGGACGTTTCGAAATGTACGTCCAGCTTGTCCTCGTCGACCGCCCGAACCGTGCCATAGCCGAATTTCTGGTGGAATATTCGCGCGCCCACCGGGATCTTCTCTGCCCGAGCGGGGCGGCTGGGCTGCTCCCAGACGTCGATCACCCGAGGCGGGCGGGCAATCAACGGGAACTGGCCCGAAAATGACGTTGCTACCGCGACTCGTTGCACCCGCGATCCACCGGTCTGCTCAATATGCGCGTCGGGCAATTCCTCCAAGAACCTGCTGGGAATGCTGGCCTGCCAGTTGGCGTAGATCCGCCGGTTGGCTGCGTGGCTCACGATCGCCCGCTTTCGGGCGCGGGTCAGGCCGACATAGGCGAGGCGGCGTTCCTCCTCCAACCCTTTGTTCCCGCTTTCATCCATGGAGCGTTGGTTGGGGAACACGCCTTCCTCCCACCCGGGCAGGAACACGGTGTCGAATTCCAGTCCTTTGGCCCCGTGCAAGGTCATCAGGCTGACCTTGTCCGTGTCTCCCCGCTCCTCGTTTTCCATGACCAGCGCAACGTGGTCCAGGAACCCTGTCAGCGCTTCAAAATCAGCCAGCGCGCGGACGAGTTCCTTAAGGTTCTCGAGCCTGCCGGGCGCTTCGGCGAGATTTATCCTGCTTCCACATCTCGACGTAGCCGCTCTCATCGAGCATCGTGGCGACGGTCACAACGTGTCCGTCGACCTCCAGCATTTTTCCCCAGTGCCCGAATTGGCGCAGCAATCCGCCGATTGCCTCCTTGAGCTTGCCCTTCAGGCTGCCGGCTTCGACCAGCCGTGCGGCGGCGGCTTGTAGCGGGACTCCCCACGTGCGAGATGCCTCATGCAATGTTCGCAATGCGGATTCGCCAACCCCGCGCCGAGGCACGTTGATGATCCGCTCGAACGCAAGGTCGTCGGCCGGCTGCACCGTGGCGCGCATATACGCTATGGCGTCGCGGATCTCCTGCCGCTCATAGAACCGCAGGCCGCCCACTACTCGATACGGCACACCAACGGTGATCAGCCGTTCCTCGAACGCCCGCGTCTGGAAACCGGCGCGGACCAATACCGCGATCTCCGCGAGGGAGTGCCCGTCGCGGCGAAGTTCCTCGATCCTGCCTGCGACCATGCGGGCTTCCTCGTCGGAATCCCACAGTTCAATGACTGTGACTTTTTCCCCACCTTGCGCATCTGCTCGCCCCGGTCGCAGGGTTTTGCCGAGCCGTCCCTCGTTGTGCGCGATCAGTCCGGATGCCGCTGCCAGGATCGAGGCTGTTGACCGATAGTTGGCTTCCAGCCGGATAATTCGCGCGCCTTCGAAATCCTTCTCGAAGCGCAGAATGTTTTCCACCTCCGCACCGCGCCAGGAGTAGATCGACTGGTCGTCATCGCCGACGCAGCAGATGTTGCGATGACCCTGGGCGAGCAGGCGCAACCACAGATACTGCACGAGGTTGGTGTCCTGATACTCGTCCACCAGGATATAGCGGAACCGGCGGTGGTAATCCGCCAGCACGTCCGGTTGAGTACGCAGTATTTCCGTCATATGTAGCATCAGGTCGCCGAAATCCGCCGCGTTCAGGGCGCGCAGGCGTTCCTGATACCCCGCATACAGCGTCTGAGCGCGGCCGTTGGCGAAGTCCGAGTCCTCGTTTGGCGTAATCCTGCCGGGAGTCAGACCGCGATCCTTCCAGCGCTGGATTACCCCCATCAAGCTGACCGGCGTCCATCGCTTGGTGTCGATCCGCTCGGCATCCATGACCTGTTTCAACAGGCGCATCTGGTCGTCGGTGTCCAGGATGGAGAAGTTGGACGACAGCCCGACATGCTCCGCGTGACGGCGCAGCATCCGCGCGCACAAGGCGTGGAACGTGCCGAGCCAGAGGCCTTCCGCTGGCTCGCCGAGAATGGCGGAGACACGTTCCCGCATCTCCCTCGCCGCCTTGTTGGTGAAGGTCACTGCTAGGACCTGGTTTGGGAAGGCGCGCCTAGTCAGCAGGATGTGGGCAAAGCGAGTGGTCAGCACGCGGGTCTTGCCCGTGCCTGCGCCGGCAAGGACCAGCAGAGGGCCATCGATGGTCTCGACGGCGTCACGCTGTTCGGTGTTCAGGCGGGTTAGGTAGTCGGTCATAGGGCGGAGCGATTCGGCACGGGTTTGGATATAGGGCAGTTCCCGGCCGACGGGAAACCGGCGTTCCTCCGCGACGGGTGTCCCTCCAGGCGAGCGTCAGGGGTGAATGGCAATGCCCTTCACACCGGAAGCCGCTTCAGGTTCCGCCAGCCACCGAGTTCGCCACACCGCACGACGGCCCTCTTGCGAGGGGCCGGATGTCAGGATCCTTTACATTCCTCAAATTTCGTTGATGCCTTAACCAATCAAATCAACTCATTGTGAGGTGGCATATACCTTGCACTGGCTGCATCACGAACCTCATGCCAACTCGTTGTGACGGAGAAACCAGATGAACCCCTATCGTATCGCCCTCGCCGCAACTACCGCGCTCGTAGCCAGCACGTCGCTATCATTTGCGGCTGTGATCGCACAGACGGCGAGTTACTCCGCGCCGACCAACTGGGGCACGACGACCAGCAATTCCTCGTTCACTCCCACCAAGACATTGAATTTTGCCGGGTTTAATCCGTCCTTGGGGACGCTGACCAGCGTTGAGGTTACCGTGCAGGAGTCCGTCACGGGCTCCGTGAACCTTAAGAACAATGGTGTATCGACAACGGATGTCACCGGCAATTTGCAGAATACTCTAAAGTACATCCTGCCCACCCTGACATCGAAGACCCTCATCGACGCCAGTAACTCGTTTACCGATGGTTCGCTGGGCGCCGGCGCCTCAAGTGGATCCAGCTCCGTTTCCGGGAGGTACTTCAGCTACCCGCACTTTCTCATCGGGCCTTGGGGCATTCGAGACAGCTTGGAGCGCAACGGTGGGTGATTTGGGCCAGGTGCTGGTCAGCTCCGGCAACGGCAACGGCTCAGCCACGTACATCGACACCGGGGCGGCCCTCATCACGGCCGACTACACCTATACGCCGGCGGTGACGATACCGACACCGACGCCGACGCCAACGCCGGAACCCGCCACAATGGCCGTTCTGGGCACCGGTCTGGCTGGCCTGGGGCTGCTCCGCCGTCGCAAAGCGTCTGCCTGAGCCAGGCGAAACGTTACCCCCAGCGGGAAGCGATCCGGATAAGGACGCCTTCGCCTGCCATCTTAAGGGAAATGGAATGCGGATCTCTGTGATCCGTTCGCCATTGTCCCGCCGATCCAGGTTTCTCCTCCCAGGTTGGTCGCGGGCACCGTCTCGTTCACACATTGAGCGCCTCAATGCATTCCGGACCACCGTCGGGTCGCCGGTGTGCGGCACAGGAGACGCTGGCCCAGCATGCGATAGCGCCTCGCCCCGGTCGGTGGAATAAAAAGCTCGGTCGAGGCCAGAACGAGACGATTAACGCTCCATGGATCCTCCGCCGTCGGCGATGGCCCGCGGCCGTGAAATACCAACCAAAGAAACAGAGATATCGATTACTCAGTCGTTCCAATTGCGTGCCGGGAGCATCTAGAACTGCAGCCAACTACTGACAAGTGACGGTGATCCGGATGAGCGCAGCAATCGATCCCGCGTCCGATCTTGATGCCGGACTGGCACACCACGAAGCGGGCCGGCTTGCCGAGGCAGAATCGCTGTATCGAAAGATTTTAGCTTATGACCCTGACGATGCGGATGCACTCAATCTTCTAGGGGTGATCCTGCAGGATTCCGGCGATGTAACGCAGTCGCTCGCGGTCTTGTCCCGGGCGGTCGCCATTGACCCGACGTTTTCCGAAGCATTGATCAACCTCGCGCGGGTCCAATCCGCGGTCGGCGATCCGGAGGCGGCAAAACGCTCGGCACAACAGGCGATCGACCTGCATCCGGACCTCGCCGAAGCGCATCTGCAGTTGGCGCGAGCCCTGCTTGCGTTGGCAGACAACGCTGCAGCGGCGCTGGCGGCAACCCGGGCGGTCGCCCTGACGCCTGAGTTGCCCGATGCAAATCTCTTTCTCGGCCACGCCCTCAATCGGTTGAAGGACTATCCCGCGTCGGAGACCGCCTATCGCGCGGCCAACCGGCTGGCTCCCGACCGCCATGAGACGGTGCTTAATCTTGGGATGGTGCTTTCAGAATTGAAGCAGCATGCGGATGCCATGCGGTATTGCCGTCGCGCCGTCGAGCTGAAACCGAACGACCCATGCGCGCACGCAGCGATCGGGTTGGCCTTGCGGCGGGCCGAGGAGATTCATGGTTCCGTCGACGCCCTTGCTGAAGCCCTCAAGCTCGCACCGGACAATGCAGTGGTCTGGCGGCAGCAGGGGGACAACCTGGCTCTGCTCGGACGATTCGACGCCGCCGCCCACTGCTATCACCGTGTTCTGGCGCTGGACCCCGCATCGTCGGAAGCCCTGAGTTGCCTGGCTATGATCGGCAAGCTGACGAACGGCGACAATGAGCGAAACCGGCTGCAGGCAGTTCTCGCGGATCCCGACCGGCCGGAGATGGAGCGGTTGGCGGCCGGGTTCGCGCTAGGATCCTTACTGGACGCCGCCGGTGACTACGACGCGGCATTTCCGATCTATGCCACCGCCAATCGGCTGGCGCGCAACGCAGCCTCAGCCCGCCAGGGCGGGTTCGACCTGAACCGGTTCCACGGCAGGATCGATCAACTGAGGGCCGCGTTCGTCCCCGCCGCATTCAAAGCCACGGTGGGTTGGGGCGATCCGTCGGAGATCCCCGTCTTCATCGTTGGCATGCCACGGTCAGGAACCACCCTGGTTGAGCAGATCCTGGCCAGCCATCCCGACGTTCACGGCGTGGGGGAGCGAAAAGACGTCGCCGCGATCGAGCGGAAGCTGGAGGCCGGAACCGCGGGACTGGTTCCCGCGAAATGGGATCCCGCCCTGGTCTGGCGCGAAGCCGAGGCGCAGCGCGCGCGTTTGCAAGCGCTCGGCGGATCGTCCCTCCGCGTCGTCGACAAGCTGCCCGACAACATCATGCTGCTCGGCCATATCGCCGTGCTGTTTCCCAATGCCCGCATCATCTTTTGCCGCCGCGATCTGCGTGATGTGTGCCTGTCCTGCTTCTTCCAGTCATTCCGGGACGATCTGGCCTGGGCGTCCGACCTGGAGGATTGCGCTGCGCGGGCCTGCGAGGTCGAGCGAATGTCGGCCCACTGGCGTGCCGTCCTTCCCCTTCGCATGCTGGAGGTCGACTACGAGACACTTGTCGGCGATCAGGAGGCCGAAAGCCGCCGCTTGATCGAATTCCTGGGGCTCGATTGGAATGACGCCTGCATGAATTTTCAGGCTACCGACCGTGTCGTGCAGACAGCCAGTCTCTGGCAGGTGCGGCAACCGCTGTACACGAAGTCGGTCGGTCGGTGGCGGCACTATCGCCGGCATATTCAACCATTGTTGGAAGGGCTGATTGGTCTCGTGCCCTTCGAGGGTACTGAAATGTCGCAGCGGCAACTCCTGGCCGGTGCGCGTGCCCATTTGCTGACAGGCTTCACGGAGGCTGCCGAAGCCGCCTACCGCGCGGTCTTGGAGCACGAACCAGACAACCTTGACGCCTTGGGTGGGCACGGCCAGGTGGCCAGGGCCCGGGGAGATGCGCCGCGGGCCATTGACCTGCTCCGTAGGGCGATCGCCGGTCGGCCCAGCGATCCGGTATTGCTGGTGGAGCTGTCCCGCTCGTATCGTGAGGCGCACGATTTCCTCGCTTCGGCCGAAACCGCACAGTTGGCAGCCGAGTTGAACCCAGACGATCCATTGGCGCAGTTCCTACTGGGGAGTGCTTGGCTGGACCTGGACGACGCGACGAGTGCACGGGCCGCTCTGGAGCGGGCAGTCAAACTGGCCCCCTACTCTCGCGATGCTCTGCTCTATTTCGCCATGGCGTGCATGCGGCTGAAACAGTATGCGACCGCGGCCGCTGCACTCGAGGAAGCAATCAGGCTCAGGCCACACGACGTCGAATGTTTGGCAAAGCTCGGTCGGCTGCTCGCCGAGCTCGGTCGGCATGAGGAAGCCTTGCTCCGGGTGCGACAGGCGGTTGAGCTGGCGCCTGAAGATGGTCGGGCCCTGCTTGCCTTGGTCACGGTGCTGTGGCTTACAAACGACGTCGAGGGCGCTGCGACGGCATGCGCCAAGGCCTTGCGCCTGGCGCCGGATCTCCCCGAACTCTGGCTGCATGACGGGTATTGCAAGGCGGCGCTGGGCCAGTTCGCCGACGCCGGGGACAGCTACCGCAAGGCGCTCGCTATCAATCCCGACCTCGCGGCGGCGCATGCCGGACTGGTCACCATCGGGCTTGGGGTGGAGGCTCAACAAAACCTCGAGCGGCTGCGGAAAATCTTGGAAGACCCGCACATGGATGCGCGTGAGCGGACTGCCGCGGGCTATGCTCTGGGCGATTTGCTTGATCGTGCTGGCGACTATGACGCCGCCTGGGGCAACTATGCCGCGGCCAATCGGCTGTTGCACGAGTTGCACCGGGCCACTGGCCGTCCTTTCGATGCGGTCAAATTCGAAAATCACATTGAAGCAACGATCGCGCGGTTCCCGAGTCCTTTATTTTTGAAGTCCATTGCGGGTGTCGCCTCCGACAAGCCTGTTTTCGTGGTGGGAATGCCACGGTCCGGTACGTCCTTGGTTGAGCAAATCGCCAGCAGTCATCCAAGCGTCTTTGGCGCCGGTGAGCTCGAGGATATTCGCCTGATCGCCGCCCGGCTCGACGCCGGCTCGGGTGATCCCTCGTCGGTTCCCGGCGACGCAGCCGTTGCCTACGAGGCGGAGACGTATTTGCGGAGGCTTCGCGAGCTGGGCGGGGACGCGATGCGGGTGATCGACAAGATGCCCGACAATTTCCTGTGGCTCGGGCACATCGCGAAGATGTTCCCGCACGCGCGCGTCGTGATTTGCCGTCGCGATTACCGCGATGTGGGGTTGTCATGCTACTTCCAGCCCTTCAACGACAATTTGCCGTGGGCGACCGACCTTCTCTCCATCGCCGCGCGCACCGGCGCCTTTGATCGGTTGATGTCGCACTGGCGCGCTGTGCTGCCATTGTCCATTCTGGAACTGCAATATGAGGATCTGGTCCAGAATTTCGAACACGAGAGCCGGCGTCTGATCGAGTTCCTCGGATTGGACTGGGACCCAGCCTGTTTGGCGTTTCATCGGACCGAACGGGCGGTGAAGACGGCCAGTGTGTGGCAGGTAAGGCAACCGCTGTTCACCAGCTCGGCTGGACGGTGGTGCAACTATCGACGGCACCTGAAACCGTTGCTCGCTGGGTTGGCGGGGCTGGTGCCCTCCGAAGGAGATGACGACTGGGACTCCCTGGCCGCCGATCCGCCAACGGCTCTTGCCATCGCGGTGACGCATCACCGCGCAGGACGTCTCGACTATGCCGAGGCAATTTATCGAGCCTTGCTGCGACGCAACCCCGACGAGCCATCGGCTCTCCATTTGCTCGGGCTGCTGCGGGTTGATTGCGGCGAGGCGGCTGACGCGGTCGCACTGATCACCCGCTCCCTGACCTTGCGGCCAGATGTCCCACTGGTGCTGGCGGGTCTAGCCTGCGCCTGTTGCGCCGCGGGCGATGCCGAGGCGGCGGCCAAGGCTGCCCGTCACGCACTATCCCTGGACTCGAGCGTGGCGGACGCGGGTTTGTACCTCGGGCGAGCCCTGATGATGCGGCAGGAGACTGCCGGGGCAGTCGAGGTGCTGCGGCACGCGATCGAGATCGCGCCGGGGTCGGTCGAGACGTGGATCGCCTTGGCTGCGGCGCTGACCGAGCGGAGGGATCACGGATCGGCGCTGGCGGCCTGGCAGGCGGCGCTTGGCTTGCGACCCGGCGATCCGGCATTGGTGCTCGGGTGCGCGGGGTCGCTCGCCGAACTCAAATGTTTCCAACAAGCGTTGGCGGCCTTTCAAGAGGTTGACGCCGCAGCCCCCGGTCAACCGAGCGTCCAATACGGGATCGCCGTTGCCTTGATGAACACCGGTGACATCGCCGCGGCTACCGCTGTATGCCAGCGCGCGCTCGAGACAACCCAGGATTTCAAGGTTCTGGCTGCTGTTGGGTAATTGCGAGGATACCCTCGGGCATTTCGGGGCGGCGGCCCAGGCCTATCGCAGCGCTCACGCGCTCGATCCACAGGCGACAGGCGCGCTTCATGACCTGGTTGCCTTGGGCGGTAGCAGCCGCGACGACGATGCGGCAAGAGCCTCGGCGCAAGTGGTGCTAGATGATCAATCTCGGCCGGTACGAGACCGGGTTGCGGCGGGCTTCACGGTGGGACGGATCTGCGACAGGCATGGCGCCTACGAGGACGCGTTCACGGCCTACGCTCTGGCTAACCGGTTGCTCCACGACGATCGAAACGCCCGGGGCGCCAGGTTTGATCGGACCAAGTTTCGAAAGCTGGTGGATCGGCAAATCGCAACGATCGATGCTCGGACAATCGCCATGACAACCGCATGGGGCGATGCTTCTGATCTGCCGGTCTTCGTCGTTGGGATGCCACGATCTGGCACGAGTTTGGTGGAGCAGATCGCCGCCAGCCACAAGCATGTGTTCGGCGCCGGTGAGCGCATGGAGATGTTCGGCATTCTGGGCGCGCTGGACGGGCGGGAAACCGACTGCCTGCCCATCGCGTGGGATCGTCAGGCCGTGCGCTGGGAAGCGACGGCCTATGTGGAACGACTTCAGGAACTGGGCGGCGACGCTGTTCGGGTCATCGACAAGCAACCGGATAACATCCTGTGTCTTGGCCAGATCGCTGTGCTGTTTCCGAATGCCCGCGTCGTGGTTTGCCATCGCGATCCGCGGGACGTGGGCTTGTCGTGCTACTTCCAGCATTTCCGCGACGACCCGCTGGTGTGGACCAACAATCTGGCCGACTGTGGTTTTCGCGCGCGGGAGACCGAGCGCCTAATGGATCACTGGCGCGCAGTTCTGCCGATACCAATTCTCGAAATTCAATACGAGTCTCTGGTCGTCAACCTGGAGAATGAGAGCCGACGGCTGATAGACTTCCTCGGCCTGCAGTGGGATCCGGCGTGTCTAACATTCTATCAAACGAAACGGGTGGTGATGACGGCCAGCCGTTGGCAAGTACGGCAGCCGGTCTATTCCAGCTCCGTGGGAAGGTGGAAGCATTACCGGCGGCACCTTGGTCCGCTGCTGCAAGAGCTTCACCGAGACGGTATCGACGGCACCGATCAGCGCCACCGTGCAAGCACTGGGGCGCACGCGCGGGGTGGTGTGGTAACCCCGGCTTGGGGTGCTGACCGTGATGCCGGGTGACCTGCCCGTGCGACGCCAAAATCGGTTGGTACGTGCCTGTAGGATGTCAAGGTGAAGGCCTGGACGCTCGAATTCGCGCCGTATGGCCTATACGGGTATGTCTTGGCGTCAGCCGGCCCGGGTGCTGAGGGGGCCGTCCTGAGTGCGTGGCGATGCCAAAGGGGGACGGGCAGACCGATGCTGGCAAACACTGAAATATGTGAGCATGTCGCGGACGCGATCGACCACCTGCAATACAGGATGAGGCGGGGTTGAAGTCGTCCAACCTTATTACCGGACCGGTATCGTATTGTTGGTTTGGACCGACAGTTCGATCGCAAACTCTGAAGCGATCGTTCATCTCTCAGACCGGTCGGGAAACATCCCTCGCGCGACGTACTGCTCAACCATTCTTAAGGGCTTCCTCCCTCTTTGCTCGACGCGAGACGCTATGTCAGAATGGGAATTACGCTAAGCAACACCCGAACAGCCGCTCTTCGGGCAGCTGCCTCAGTTGTTCAGGAAAAATTGGGCCGGTCGGCTGCGAAGCCAACCTTGTTGCTATATGCAAACGTAGATAACGTTCGTAGCCAGATTGGCTTCCGCCGCTATCGCCTCACCACATCAGACGACGCCTGCACCATTGTGGCGTGACGAGGTTGTTTCGATAAGGGTCATGACGAAGTAATACAGGGTCAACACGGCTTGGTCCGGCCGCGTCGCCATCGTTCGCCGCAACGACTGGGATGCCTGCAATAGTCGGGGCGAAGGCTTGTGGGAAATGAGTGGCGGGATGCGTCGCCACGTGCCATTCTCGCGTAAGGAATTAGAGGCATGCCAAAGGCGCGCGGGTGACCCCACCAAAGACGATAGGCGTTTTAACAAGCGGCGGCGATTGCGCCGGACTCAACGCCGTGATCCGTGCCGTGGTTTGCCGCGCGGTGCTGGGCTACGGATGGCGCGTCCTCGGCATCCGGCAGGGTACGCTAGGCTTGCTGCGCCGTCCGGTGGATTTCGAGCCGCTCGACCTGCAGGGCGCCAGCCCGGCAATGGCTCGCATGGCCGGCACCGTCCTCGGAACCACCAATCGCGGCGACCCTTTCGCCTATCCGATGCCGGACGGCAGCCTTAAGGACCGATCCGAGGAAGTGATCGAGGGCGTCCGATTGCTCGGTCTCGACGCTCTGATCGTCATCGGCGGCGATGGCAGCATGGCGATTTTCCGTCACCTCGCCCAACAGGGCGGTATCCCGCTTGTGGGCGTTCCTAAGACGATCGACAACGACGTGGGCGCCACCGAGCACTCCATCGGGTACAACACTGCGGTCATGGTGGCGACCGAGGCTATCGACCGGTTGCAGCCTACCGCGGCCAGCCATGATCGGGTGATGGTCCTTGAGGTGATGGGGCGGGATAGTGGCCATATCGCTCTGTCGGCCGGAATTGCAGGCGGCGCGGACGTGATCCTGGTACCCGAGATCCCCTACGACATCAACGTCGTCGCGGCGCATATTAACGATGTGCGGCAGGTCGCCGCGCGCAACTTTGCCATCGTCGTAGTCGCCGAGGCGGTGCGTGATAAGTCCGGCCAACTCGTGCGGCACCAGAATGCGCCGGGCAGTCTGACCTATGGCGGCATCGGCCATGTCATCGGCGAAGCACTAGCCCAGCTTACCAGGGCGGAGACTCGGGTCACGGTGCTCGGGCATGTCCAGCGCGGCGGCGGGCCGACCTGGAATGACCGCCTGGTCGCCTCAGCGTTCGGTGTCCATGCCGTGGACTGTATCGCCGAGGGGCGGTTCGACCGCCTCGTTGCCTGGCAGCACCGCCGCGTCGTCGATGTGCCGTTGACCGCAGCATTCCAACCGACGCCGTTGGCGGCCTCCGACGATACGCTGGTTCACACGGCGCGAGGGTTAGGAATTTGCCTCGGCGACCGGTAGGGATTGAGCTGCAGATGGTCCGACTCGCCACTGATTGATGCTCTCGATCTGGTCGCGAGGCGCGGGATGATTTTCGGGCCGCTCTCGCGACGACGGCACCGGCAGCGCGTCCTCGATTGTGTCGAGAGGCAGCGGCGTCCCCAGCACACGATGCCCAGGTTGCACCATCGACGACCCGGCGTAGACATGCGCCCCGTCGCTGGAATGGATGCGATGGCAAGGGCACGTCGAAGTCGGCCCGCAACGAAAGAAGGCAGTCTAGCGCCAGCGTCGACCAACGGCGTAATCGTCGTGTTGTCAGAACGATGTCGAACGACTTTCCCATCGACTGAGTCGCGGACAGCGCAAGGCACGGGTCGCCATCGAGCCTACTAGTGTGGCGCAGCGCCGAGCCGCGCAACGACGGCACCGAAATGGACAAGGTTTTGAATCCGATGGCGGAAAGTTCTTGTCCACACAACGGGGTTGCATGTGTTTACGGCTGGTTTTTCGGCTGTGGCTCGATGCTTCCTGGTTCGTCATGTCCCCGCTAACGGCAGCAGGTCCCAACTGCCGGATTTAGGTTTCATTTCGTCGAAGCGTCAGCGCCATCGTGGATACCAGCATACATACGACGTTCAAGTGATACTTGGATCCGCTGAAAGTACATGCGCCTGGTTTGACGGGATTGTCATGAGCCGCAGCGTGCTCCGCCGCCGCAATCCCGGCAACCCAACCGTCGAACGCACAGCCTCGCTACCTTCGCTACTGCGCTGGGTTCGTTCCCTCATGACTTGGATTAAGCGGCCTTCTTCGATGCCTTTTTGCCGCCGCCGGAAGCTTCCGTCATAATCGATCGCAGATCACGCAGAAACGCCGAACCTTTGGGCGTGCGCTGGACCAAGACGCTGCGCCGATCCAGCGGATCGACCTTGCGGCGGGCGAGATCCAGTTCGCCCAGGCGATCCAGAGCACGGGTAATGGCCGGCTTCGATACGTTCAGTTCTGCCGCGAGACCGCGAACTGTGTGGGGACCGTCATTCAGGTAGCAGGTCAGCAAGACCCCCAGTTGTCGCGCAGAGAGATCGGTGCCATCCCGACGAACCAGCGCCACGACGGTATTGCGGAGGAGGCCGACCTGGGCATCCGAGACCGGGTTAGGAGGAGCTGCCACGTCGATTGTCCTTTCTTCGGGCTGGCGTTGCCGAACGTACTTCCCCACTCCCTCGAAGCGTAGAACAAAAACCGGATCGATGTCAACCTTATTACGATTTACTAATTGTTGATAGATCACACAGACATGTGATCTCAGGTCGTCCACACCTTCATTTTGCCGAAAATCCGTTGCTTAGCTAGGGCAAAAAGAGCGCGCATCGCCATTGCCTCGCCGCCTTCCGGCCGACCAGGCCGCGTCTGATCGTTCCATGCGTAAAGATCGATATGCATCCAAGGAGTGCCGGCTTTGACGAAACGTTGTAAATACAAACCAGCCACGATCGATCCGGCGAGAGGCTTAGACGAAACGTTATTCAGGTCAGCGACCGGACTTTTCAACCATTCATCGTACCCAGACCATAGCGGCAGCCGCCAAAGCGGGTCATGAACCATGTTTCCAAATCGCAAGAGCGCGTCGGCAAGCTCGTCATCATTACTGAAAAGTGCAGGAAGATCGGGCCCGAGCGCGACTCGCGCCGCACCGGTCAAGGTTGCGCAATCCACAAGTAAAGATGGATTTTCGTCCAGACGCCTCATCCAGCAGATCGCACAGCACGAGCCGGCCCTCGGCGTCGGTATTGCCGATCTCGACAGTCAATCCGGACCGCGTGGCGATCACGTCGGAGGGACGCATTGCTGTTCCCGACACGGAATTCTCCACGCAGCCGATCCGGACAGCCAACCGGATCGGCAGATCCGCCTCCATAACGATGCGGGCCAGCCCGAGAACGGTGGCGGCGCCACCCATGTCCTTTTTCATCCGCAGCATGCCGGCCGAAGGTTTCAGGTCGTAACCGCCGGTATCGAAACAGACGCCCTTGCCGCACAGCGACAGCAGCGGTGAGCCATCGGTGGCCGAACTCCCGCGCCAGCGAAATGTCACGACTCGAGGCGGTCGTGCGGAGCCGCGGCCGACAGCCGCGATCGCCGGATAGGCCTCCTCCAGCACCGCGTCGGCGGAGACTACAGAGCAGCGCCGTAGCGATCAGCCAACGATACCGTGAAGTCCGCCAGCTCGACCGGCCCAAGGATGTTCGCCGGGGTATTGATCAGATCGCGCACCATCCAGGTCGCCGCCGCCTGCGACAGGCTGGTTTCATGCCCGGCGGGAACATACAGGGACGCGGGTTTGCGTCCCGAGGTCTGGAAGCGGTCGTAACGATAAGCACCCAGACAATAGCCCAGCGTTGCGACCTGCTCGTCATAGTCGCCCGGCAATCAGGCGCCACGTGCCGATGTTCCGGCAGTTGGCAGGGAAGGTTGCCGAATACAAACGGGAGATGTATCGACGCCGATCCCTAGAACCGCGCCGGCGACGCCATCCGCGCCGGGCAGGAAACGGAGTTCGCCGGACTTGCCGCCAAACCCGGTGTCACGCAGGAATGCCGCCTGGCCGGACGGCAGCGTGTCAAGGAACGCCGCCACGCCATCCGGCCGGACGACGTGGACCGGGCGTGCCCCATCGGGCGAAAAAACAATGCAATCAATGGTCTGGTCCAGCATGGCGATGACCCTGTAATCGTGCCCTCGTCACGTCCAGCGCGGTGCCGACCGTGTTACGAAGGAAACTACATAAGCCATCGGCCGGATTTGTCACCCGGCCCAGGCCTTCCCAGGCCGTACAAACTAGCCCAGGCTGCCCGCCAGCAGCGTCGTGACCCGCCGAGCGAAGGCGGCGGCGTCAGCGGGCAGGTCGCCTTCCTGCACCTGCGCCAGATCGAGCAGAGTCTCCGCCGCCTCGGCGATCAGCGTGGTGTCGTCCAGCTTCGCCGACAGCGCCTCGATCAGCTTGTGCCGCGGATTGACCTCCAGCACCGGTTTCGCCGGCATCATCGCCCGCCCGGCCCGACGCATCAGCCGCTGCATCGCGAGGTCCGGCCCGACTGCTGTTGGACGCCAGCACCACCGCGCTGTCGGTCAGCCGAGCGGTCGAGCGGACGTCGGCCACCCGGTCCCCAGCGCCGTCTTCATCGCCGCCAGCAGCGGCGAGATATCCGGCTGGTCCTCGCCCTTGCCCAGGTCCTCGGCCGCCTGGGTGACGCTGCGCAGCTTCTTGCCCTCGAAACTGTCCAACCGTTCCGGCCAGAACGAGTCGATCGGATCGGACATCAGCAGCACTTCCCAGCCCTTCGCCCGGAAGCCTTCCAGCTGCGGCGACGTCTTCAGCGCCTCGGCCTGGTCGCCGGACAAATAGTAGATCGTGTCCTGGCCTTCCGCGCATCCGCGACACGTAGTCGGGCAGGGAGGTCCAGCCTTCCTGCGTGGAGGACTTGAAGCGCAGCAGCGGCGCGATCTCGGCGCGATATTCGGCATCCTCCCAGACGCCTTCCTTCAGGATCGGGCCGAAATTTTCGAAGAACTTGTTGTAGTCCTCGGCTTCTTTGGCGCGCGTCTTCAGTTCCGACATCACCCGGCCGATCAGCGCCTTGCGGATGCGGGCGAGCACCGGGTGTCGTTTGCAGCATCTCGCGCGAGACGTTCAGCGGCAGGTCCTCGGTATCGACCACGCCGCTGACGAAGCGCAGCCAGTGCGGCAGCAATCGGCCTTGTCGGTAATGAACATGCGGCGGACATGCAGCCGGACATGCGCGTCCCGGTCGCCTTCCACCGGGTCGAACGGCTTCATGCCGGGGATGAACAGCAGACAAAAATACTCAAGCGTGCCTTCGGCTCGCCAGTGCAGCGTCGCCCAGGGATCGTCGAAGAAGTGCCCGAGGTGGCGATAGAATTCCTTGTAGGACTGTTCGGAGGTCTCGGACTTCGCCTTACGCCACAGCGCGGTGCCCTCATTGGCCGGCTGGTCCTTGCCGTCCTGGGCCACGGTGATCGGCAGGGTGATGTGGTCGGCCCATTTGCGGATCACCGTCTCCAGCCGCACCGGCTCCAGATACTCCGACGCGTCCGACTTGATATGCAGCACGACATCGGTGCCAGCCTGTTCGCGGGTTGCCGGGCCCAGGGTGAACTGACCCGCGCCTTCCGAGGCCCAGGTGAAGGCTTCCTCGCTGCCGGCCTTGCGCGAGGTGACCTCGACCCGGTCGGCCACCATGAAGGCCGAGTAAAACCCGACCCCGAACTGCCCGATCAGGCTGGGCCGGTCTTCCGGCTTCGCGCTTGCAAGGGTTCTGAGCGAAGGCGCGGGTGCCGGAGCGAGCGATGGTGCCCAGGTTGTCGATCATTTCCTGCCGGCTCATGCCGATGCCGTCGTCGGAGATCAGCAGGGTGCTGGCTTGCTTGTCCGGCACGATACGGATTTTGGCATCGGCCGGAGGAGCGAGATTGGCATCGGTCAGCGCCTCGAACCGGCGGCGATCGACCGCGTCCGCCGCGTTCGCCACCAGTTCCCGCAGAAATATCTCCCGCTCGGAATAGAGCGAGTGGACCACCAGATCCAACAGGCGTCCGACCTCGGCGCCAAATGAATGTTGTTCCAAAACAGTCTCGTTCATGCGAACCTCCTTTGCGCCGCGCGATATGCGGTCGCGTGCACCCAGTTTCAATGCACGGACGCATCTTTACTGATTTCAGCCCCCCGGTCGTCTCGTCTTTTTTGTCCGGAACCGTAACCAAGACGGTCGATCGGATCCGGGAGGGTGATAGCTCGCCCGATTGCTGGTGTCATGATTGCTCAATGGCACGCCCGTCTCGCCACCAGAGTTGTCCGTGTCGTTCGACCTCGAATTGTATGCGCGAGAGAGCAAAAAGGACGGTGCGGATCGTCCCCGAAAAACCGAGACCGCTGCTTCGACCCAATACCGGCCCGCCAGATGTTGCCGCAGGGCGGGCTACCAAGGCCTGCTCCAGCCGAACCGGCAAGTCTTGGTATTGCCCGCTCTCCGAAGCGAGCCGCGGGTTCGAGCACGAGCGGATATCAGCCAAATGGCCAAGAGCACCAATTCTGCCGGTCCACCAAACGCCATACTTCGGCGGTTGTTGGACGACCGGTCGGTCTGCGACTTGCGTGTGCGGCCTCGGCGTCAGAAGCCTGCCCCGTAGGCGTTTTAAAAAAGCCAGCGAGCCATGGTCCCGTCATCGCGACCGTACCATTTCCAGGCCCGTCAGCTGCGCCAACCCTCGGGCCACAGCCCCCGAATGGCTGATCTGCACGGTCTCGTTCAGGTGGTCTGGCGTGTCAAAGAAGGCGTTGCGGGGATAGCGGGCGCCCTCGGATGTTTCCAGGAACTCAGCGCCATGGTTGCGAAACACCGCTCGGATCGCTTCCAATTCATCGTCGCCGAGGGGCGAGTCGATGAAGCCGACCGGCAGACCGCCGATCACCCGTACGCCGTGTGCCTCCGCCCACTCGAGGAACGCGATAACCAGAACTGAACCGTAACCGGAACGGATTTGCGCGCCGGTAGGATGAAATGGCGTGATCGCCACTAGCGCTGGCTGATTGAGTGCGGCCAGCGCAGCGGTGTGGCCGATATGATCGCCCCATTCGTTGTATTCGCCGGTGGCGGCGACACGCGGATCGTTGAAGTTGTCATCGGCGAGCGCGGTTTCGACCAGGCTCATGACCGCCGCGCGAAGGTCCCAGGAGAACAGCGCGGCGATCTGCCGGCGAAGCGGCAAAGTGACCAACGTCTCGCGGTCATGCCGGAGCATTATCGCGGCGTCGGGACCCAGGTCGTTGACAGCCCGAGGACGCGAATACTGCACTTCCTCAAGCGGCAGATAGACGATGTCACCTGGTTGTAGCCGTGGCTTCCAGCGCGTGAACAAATAGTCCAGGCCTATGCCGACCGCGACGCCAGCGTTGACGCAGGGCCAGCCGATGATATGCGAGATCGTCTCGCAACGATGCGAGTAGGGGCCGTTCGATCCTGCCAGGATGACCAGCTTTGGTCGGTGGATCGACTGCGCGAGCGCAAGGTTTGCCTCGATCCGGGCGCGCAGCGCACCCAGCGTAAGCGGACGGTCCAACAGGCAGCCGAACGCGACGCCGTACAGCAGGATCGAAGCAGTGCAGGCGAGCAGGATACGGCGCATCAGAACTGGAAATACAGGAACGGCGCAACATGGGGGGCGAAGAACAGCGCCTGTACGCTGAGCGCGAAGCTGGCGGTCAGGCTCCAGTGACGGCTTCGCTCAGTCATGCGGTGGACGTTTGGCAGGATCAGCACGATCAGCCAACCCAACAGCAGGCAAGCAGTGATTTCCGGGAAGCTCAGGGTGCGGGCGTCACCGAGGAACGGCATGACCGAGACGGGGTCGACCACAGCGGCAATCGGCGGCAGGGCGGAGACGATCATCCGCGGTAGAGCGATGCCATTGCAACCGGCCATGCCCTTCAGCATCGCCCCAGCGCTGGTCAAGGACTCAGCGCGGAACGGCACCCACGCGAGGACGACGGCGATCAATGTCAGTGCCTGAGCAAGACGCGCGGGGAGAGGGCAGAACCAGCTGCGGTATTGCTTGTGGGCGACAAGGAAGAGCCCATGCAGCCCACCCCAAAGAACAAAGTTCCACGCCGCCCCGTGCCATAAGCCGGCAAGCAGCATGGTCGCCATCACGTTGCCAGTTTGGCGTGACCGGGCCGGTCTGGTTGCCGCCCAGCGGGATGTAAAGATAGTCGCGTAGGAATGCCCCCAGGGTGATGTGCCACCGTCGCCAGAAATCGGCGATGTTCGACGCTTGGTACGGGCTGTCGAAGTTCAGTGGGAAACGGACATTCAACATCCGAGCGAGGCCGATGGCCATGTCTGAATAACCGGAGAAATCGAAGTAAACCTGCAGCGCGTAGGCAAGGGTCGCGTACCAGGCTTCGAAGAAGGTCAAACTGGCGCCGTGGACCGCGGCGGCAAACCCAATATCCGCGAAGCCGCCGAACATGTCGGCCAGCACGAGTTTCTTGGCCAATCCCAGCAGGAATATCAGCATGCCGCCCGCGAGGTTCTGGTTGGACGGTCGCGTTGCGCCGGACGCGGTGAGCTGTGGGATGATGTCGGCGGCCCGGACGATCGGACCGGCGATGAGGTGGGGAAAAAAGGTGACGAAGGCAGAATAGGGCAGCAGGCACGGAAGCCCCACCTCGCCGGCGCGCGCGGTATCCACCAGAAACATGATCTGCTGAAAGGTGAAGAAGCTAATCGCCAACGGCAGGACAATGTGCAGTGCCGGCGCGGCCGGGACCGCGATGTGCAGCAGGAAATCGGCGTACTTGAACCACCCGAGCAGGGCTAAATTCGCTCCAACCCCGGTCGCCAGCCAGGCACGGCGCGTCGCGACCGCGCGCCGCAACTTCGAGGCGATCGCATAATTTCCCACGACTGAGGTGACCAGCAGCGGCACGTACGCTGGGTTCCACCATGCGTAGAAAAACAAATTGCACATCATAAGCCAGCCCAACGCACATCTAGTGCTACAGAAACGACCGAGTGCGAAGAAACCAATCACGCAAACTGGCAGGAAGCCGAGAATGAACGCGATCGTGTGGAACATCATTGCATGGGATACCAGGCAGCTACACGTAAGGCTCCGGCTTCCTCGCTTAGGACCGGTTGGATATACCGGTTCAGGCGATGACGCTGAGTGGGAATTGGACCCTACGTAGGAAAGACTGAAAAAACAGTTAACGTGGTTTTGGGGTGTTGCTCACAGAAATGAATATTGTGTCAATATTCACCGGTAGTCTAAAATAGCCCTCGTTGCGACGCTGCTGTGTTTTGTGGCCTGCCATCTGACGCGGGTCACGTGCGGCCGGCTTAGCGGTGATCGGCTCTGCAATCCAGGCACCGTCGCATCGTGTGTAGCGCATGACCTGGTCACCGTCGGATGAAGATTTTATGTCCGTCGGAATGCGGCTAACCGCAGGCCGAAAACCCCGAAGGCCGAGGGGCCTCGGATGAGTGCCCTCCCCGTCACCCGACGAGGCCACCCGCCCGCAGCCGCAGCGGCGAATTCATCGGCCGAATTGTGTTGACCGGGACGCGCGATGGACGGACAGTCACCCCGTTCCCTGGATTTCGCGACGATCCGGGAGCGCGTCTTGAGCCAAGCGGAATTGCCGAAACTTTGTTTTGCCTCTGGTGTACTTGGGCCGAGCAGCGCCGGTGTCTGGACTCCACTGGTCTTCTTGACAGCCTGTCGGGTTGGCGGACTCATAACATGGATGACTGCGGCACGGAGCGCGGGGACTTGTGTTGAAGAAAAAGTAATTCTACGCACTATGCGAGGACATTCGATAACGGACATCTTTCACGCGGTTTAGAGATCGCGCCTAGTTGATCTAGATGCTCCGCGACCGCAAGGACCAGCACAACATAAGGCGACAGTTCTCACCCGCGGGTTGATTTCATTTTGGAAAAGAACATTTCATAATTTCCGGCACGAGTGTGCAGCTACGTAGAATCCGAGTTTACCCTGCCAGGATCTTGATCGGTATCGTCGCTTCATTGGGCGGTGCTTGCACAGGTTGTGGGGCCGATCCGACGGGCGGCACGAAATCACCGCCTGGGCTCAGCGCCACCGCCAAACCCCAGGAGTTCGCCATGGTCGCAATCGCAAAGGAATTCCGACTCGGCTCCGATTTCCCATCAATCGATCGTGCGACATGGCAAAGGGAAGTGGAAGCAGATCTCAAAGGAGTGCCATTCGCCAAACGGATGATCTCCCACAGCTATGAAGGGATCGAACTGCAGGCGCTGTACACAGAGGAGGTATTTCCCACAGCCAATGATCCGGCCGGACTGCCAGGCTACCCCCCCTTCGTGCGCGGCGCGCACCCGCTGGGCAATGTCCTGGCCGGATGGGACATCCGCCAGGCGCACGCGCATCCGGATCCAGCCGTTGCCAACGCGCAGATCCTCGAGGATCTCAACGGCGGCGTGACCTCGATTGATCTGCGGCTCGATGGGGCGGTCAGGCACGGCCTGGATGCCGATGATCCGCGCGCTGCTGACCTGATCGGTCGTGATGGCGTCAGTATCTCGTCAGTCGCCGACATGGGTCGTCTCGCTCACGGCATGAAGCTTGGAATGGCCGGGTTCCATTTCGACGCCGGTGCGGGTTTTCTCCCGGCCGCCAGCCTCTATATCGCCTCCGCCAGGCAGTCAGGCGTTCCGTTGAATGAACTTCGCGGCGGCTTCAACGCCGATCCTCTGAAGGCGCTCGCGTCGGATGGCCATTTATCGGTGCCTTTGCAAACGGCATTGGTGCAAATGGCAGACTTGGCCGCATGGACAGCGGAGCATGCACCACTCATGACCGCGGTCGAGGTGTCGTCCACGCCCTACCATAACGCAGGTGCCACAGCCGTCGCCGACGTCGCCTTCACTATCGCCACGGGGATCGACTATCTCCGAACGTTGACTGATGCCGGACTTGATGTCGAAACCGCGGCCAGGCAGATGACTTTCAGCATCGGGTTGGGATGCCGTTTTTACCTGGCGATCTCCAAGATCCGCGCGGTCCGGCGACTTTGGGCAGAAGTCATCGACGCCAGCGGCGGCAGCGCTCATGCCCAGAAGATGGCCTTACGCGTTTCGACCGGCCGGCGCGTACTGACCACGCGCTACCAATCGCTCAACATCCTGCGCAACACCGTCGCCTGCTATGCCGGCGCGGTCGCGGGAGCCGACATCATCACCACTACGCCGTTCGACACCCCGACCGGGCTGCCGACGGAGGTCAGTCGCCGGAATGCTCGCAACACACAGCTTATTCTTGCCGAGGAATGCCACCTGCCACAGGTGATCGATCCGATCGGGGGATCCTGGTACGTCGAGTGGTATACCAACGAAGTCGCCCGGCGTGCCTGGGAGATCGTCCAGCAGATCGAAGCACAGGGCGGCATGATCAAGGCGGTCCTCAATGGCTGGGTGGCGGAGCAAATCAAGCCCACCGAGGCAGCGCGCGAAAAGGACATCGCCACGCGAAAGGTTGTGGTCACCGGGGTGAGCGAACATCCGACGCTGGCCGAGCACGGCTCCGGACAGGAGCAGCCGGACTACCGCCAGCTCGCGAGCGCGGCCGCGCACAACCTGTCCAACTGGCGACAACAGCATCGCCGCCCGGCGGTGCTCGACGCCTTGGCCAGTGTGCCCGCCGGGAGCGGCCTGCTCACCACGGCTGCGATCGCCGCGGCTCAAGCTGGTGCCACGCTCGGACAGATCGCCGAGAGGCTGGTGCCGCAAGACAGTCAGCCGACGATGATGGCACCGCTTTCGGTGCATCCCTACGACGACGCCTTCGAGGCACTGCGGGATGCCGCAGAGGCATTCGCGAGTAAGCACGGCCACCGTCCGCGTGTCTTCCTCGCCGGTATCGGCAGTATAGCCGAGCAGGTCGCACGCAAAACCTATGCAACCGATTTCTTTGAGGCCGGCGGCTTCCAGGTCCTGGTGCGGGAAGCGAAGTCCGATGTCGACGAGGCTGTGGCTGGCTTTGTCGCGAGCAAGGCAAGGATCGCCGTGATCTGTTCGACTGACAAACGATATGCCACCGCGGTGACGGAGTTGGTGCCGAAGCTGAAGGCCGCCGGCGCGGTCACCGTTGTGCTCGCCGGCAATCCGGGCCAGTCGGAAGCCGCCTATCGCGCCGTCGGCGTCGATCGGTTTATCTATGTCCGGTGCGACGTCGTCGAGACGTTGTGGTCCCTCCTTCGTGAGGAAGAGGCGCGGTCATGAGCAAGATTCCCAACTTCGCGAAAGTGCCGTTCGCGGAGGATCCGAAAAAAACCAGCCTGCATCAGTGGCGCGACGACGCGGAGCACATCGCACTCAAACCGATCGATGACCTGACGTGGCAAACCGCGGAAGGCATCGCGGTCAAACCGCTTTACACGGCGGCCGACCTTGCCGCCTTCGAGCACCTCGACACCTATCCTGGCTTCGCGCCATTCCTGCGCGGCCCTTATGCATCGATGTATGCGACACGGCCCTGGACCGTGCGCCAATATGCTGGTTTTTCGACTGCGGAGGCCTCCAACGCGTTCTACAAGAAGAACATGGCGGCCGGTCAGAAGGGCCTCAGCGTCGCCTTCGACCTGCCGACCCATCGCGGCTACGACAGCGACAATCCTCGCGTGCTGGGCGACGTGGGCATGGCCGGGGTAGCGATCGACAGCATTCTCGATATGCGCATCCTGTTCGACGGGCTGCCGCTCGATCGGATCAGCGTATCAATGACAATGAATGGCGCGGTGCTACCGATCCTGGCGATGTATGTCATAGCCGCGGAGGAACAGGGGGTTGCGCAAGAAAAGCTCTCGGGAACCATCCAGAACGACATTCTGAAGGAGTTCATGGTCCGCAACACCTTCATCTATCCGCCAACCCCCAGCATGCGGATCGTCGGCGACATATTCAGCTACACCAGCCACCACATGCCAGCATTCAACAGTATCAGCATCTCCGGCTACCATATGCAGGAAGCTGGAGCGAGCGCGGATCTCGAGCTGGGGTATACTTTGGCGGACGGCCTGGAATACCTCCGGGCCGGTGTCGCGACTGGAATGGCCATCGACGACTTCGCGCCGCGTCTGTCGTTCTTCTGGTCGATCAGCGAGAACGTCATGATGGAGGTCGCCAAGATGCGGGCAGCCCGTATGCTGTGGGCGAAGATCGTCAAGATGTTCGACCCGAAGAACCCCAAGAGCCTGTCGCTGCGGACCCATAGCCAGACCAGCGGTTGGAGCCTGACGGCGCAGGACGTCTGGAACAACGTCACCCGCACCTGCGTGGAGGCGATGGCTGCCACACAAGGTCAAACGCAAAGCCTGCACACCAATTCGCTGGACGAGGCGCTCGGGCTGCCGACCGAGTTCTCCGCCAGCATCGCGCGGAACACGCAGCTGTTTTTACAGGGAGAGACCGACACTGACACAGTGATCGATCCTTGGGGCGGCAGCTACTATGTAGAAACGCTGACCATGGAGTTAGCGCGCAAAGCTTGGGCCCATATCATTGAATGCGAGGCGCAAGGCGGGATGACGAAGGCAATCGAGGCGGGCCTGCCGAAGATGCGCATCGCCGACGCCGCTGCGCGGACCCAGGCCCGGATTGACAGCGGGCGGCAGACCATCATCGGACTGAACAAGTTCCAACCTGCGACGGACGACCCGATCAATATACTGAAGATCGACAACACGGCGGTGCGCGAGGCCCAGATCAAGCGTCTGAAGGCATTGCGGGAGCAGCGCGACAGTTCGGCCGTGGATACCGCGTTGGACGCGTTGACCGAGTGCGGGCGCACTGGGCGGGGCAATCTTCTCGACCTGTCGATCAAGGCGGCACGTCTGAAAGCCTCGGTGGGCGAAATCAGCCTTGCGCTGGAAAAGGTCTTTGGCCGCTTCCAGCCAACGCCGCAACTCACGACCGGGGTTTATGCCAAGCAGGTGGGGGAGACGGTGGACGCCATCAAGCAGGTCCGTGCCAAGGTCGAGGCTTTCGTCCAGTCCGAGGGGCGGCGGCCGCGCATCCTGATCGCCAAGCTGGGACAAGATGGGCACGATCGCGGCCAACAGGTCGTCGCTTCGGGCTTTGCTGACATCGGGTTCGACGTCGATGTCGGGCCATTGTTCCAGACACCGACGGAAGCCGCCTCCGAAGCGGTGGACAACGACGTCCATGTGATCGGCATCAGCTCGCTGGCCGGCGGTCATCTCACGCTGGTTCCGGAACTCAAGCGAGCCCTGGTGGTGGCCGGACGCGACGACATCCTGGTCATCGCGGGCGGCGTTATCCCGCCACAGGACTATGACGAGCTCTACGCCAACGGTATCGACGCTATTTTTGGCCCGGGGACGGTGATTTCCCACTCCGCGTCGAAGATTCTCGACGTGCTGCTCGCGCGGGCCGCTGACCAGTTGGCATGAACCTTGAGCTACGAGGGCGCGGATGAGCGGCCATTGGGGACCGAGGCGCCATAGCGATGCAGTGCCGCGGCCGCCGCGGTTAACGGTGGACGATTACCGCAATGGCATCCTCTCGTGTGACCGCGCGGTTCTCTCGCGGGCCATCACGCTGATCGAGTTGTCGCGGCCAGATCACCGGGAACTGGCGCGCGAACTGATTGCTCGAGCACTCCCGCACGCGGCCAAATCCATCAGGATCGGCGTGACTGGGTCGCCCGGCGCCGGCAAGAGTGCGCTGATAGAGGCCTTCGGCTGCTTCCTGACCGCTCGCGGGCACCGCGTGGCGGTCTTGACGATTGATCCATCCAGCGCTCGGTCGGGCGGCAGCCTGCTCGGCGACAAGACCCGTATGGTCAAACTCAGCAATGATCCCAACGCCTTTATCCGGCCCTCACCAAGTGGCCGGATGTTGGGCGGGATTGCGCGGGCGACGCGCGAGACCATGCTGCTGTGTGAGGCGGCGGGGTACGACATCGTCCTGATCGAGACGGTCGGGGTCGGGCAATCTGAGGCGGCCGTTACCGAGATGACCGACTTCCTCTTGGTTCTGATGCTGGCCGGAGCCGGCGACGAGTTGCAGGGGATCAAGCGCGGTCTGCTTGAACTGGCCGATCTGATCGCGGTCACCAAGGCCGACGGAAACAACGTTGTTTCCGCTAGACAGGCCGCATCCAAATACGCCTATGCCATGCACATATTGGCCGACCCGGATCATGGGGTGGCGCCGGTCGTTACCTGTAGCGCGCTGGAGGGCACCGGCCTCGAAGAGATCTGGAAGGTCATTTCGAATCGGACCGCAGAGCAGAAGCAGCGCGGCTATCTGAAGAACCGGCGCAGCGAACAGGATGTCAACTGGATGTGGTCACTCGTCGACCAGCAGATTCGCGACATGCTGCACCAACATCCGACGGTCAGCACGATGGCGGACTGTGTTGCGGCACAGGTTCGCGCTGGGACGTTGTCCCCCGTCATGGCGTCCGAACAAATCGTAAGCGCGCTGTTCTCCGGTGCGGTGTCTGCGTTATCTCCCCCGCCGCGCACTGAGATCTGTGCAAAATAGGTGCAGTCGCGCCGTCGCCTTGGCCGTGGCGGCAGCCAAGCCGTTGCCGAGCTTCCCCAGATCACCGCTGCAACGTCCGGGCGGTTGCAATCCAGAGGCATAGAATCGGAGATTACGGGCGATTTCGGGGCCTCTCCTTGATTGAAGTCGTTTCACTGGGGACCCGGACCCCCAATGAAACGACCTGTCGCAAAGTGTTCAGCCTAGTCTGCCGCCGCATGCAACGCTGGGTGATCGCCTTGCGGCAGATCAGCACGGTCCTCGTCCGGACGATGGAAGATGAGCACTACCAGCACGGAGGACAGCGCCAGCCCGGCCATCAGCAAGAAGGCGTACTCGAACGATCCGAACGCGCCGACCACCCAGCCGGTAATCGCGGGAGCCAGGAAGCCAGAGATCGCGAATCCCGTATCCATAATACCAAGTGCCGTGGCAGCCCTATTCGGCACGATGTCGACGTTGACCGCGTAGTATGAGGCGTTGGCGCCCATGCTGAAGGCCACAGCCACGGTAATACAGCCGATCGCTACCGGTAGACTGTGGGTATAGGCGATTGGAATCACCGCGAGCGCCGCCAGAAGCTGGGTAACGCCGATCAGCATGCTGCGGGAAAGCCGCAACTTGCCTGTGCGTACCAGCAAATAGTCGGATAGGTAGCCTAGTACCACCAGCAATACGGCGGCACAGGCCCATGGAAGGATGGCGAACAGGCCGACCTCACGAACGTTCAGGTGGTAGGTTTGGGTCAGGTAGTTCGGTAGCCAGGTCATGAAGAAGAACAGGAAGTAACCGAACACGAAGAACGCCCAGTAGTTCGCCAGCAGCGTCCGGTTGGTGAGCAGCAGGCGCCAGTCGGTGAAGCCGTGGCGCACGTGCCCAGGGGTGCGGTCGCGATGCGCCTCGACCCCGCCACGGATATGCTTTAGCTCGGCATCACCCACGAACGTCGACTGCGCGGGATGGTCGCGGAAGAAAATGAGCCATAGCGGGACCCAGACCCCACTCAGCACGGTCAACGCGAAGAACATGCCGCGCCAGCCGAACATATGGATCAACTGGGTTGAAACGGGCGCGCCGATGGCAAGCGCAAGCGGAACGGCGGCAAGCGTGTTGCCAAGGGCGATGGCTCGCTCGTGTGGCGCGAGCCAGTGACCGACCGCACCGGTCAGCGCCGGGAAGTTGGGCCCCTCCGCCACACCCAGCACAGTCCGGGCGATATAGAGCGTGAGGAACCCGGCGGCAAATCCGGTGACACCGATCGAGGCGGTCCACAAGACAGCAGCAACGAGAAGCACCGTGCGGGCGCCCCACCGATCAACCGCGATCCCGCCGAGGAAGGTGGTGACCGCATAACCCAGCCCGAATGCCCCGAGGATCAGCCCGATTTCGGTCGATCCTAGTCCCAGTTCGGACTTGATGCCGCCGATCGCGTAGGCGATCGCTGACCGATCGATATAGTTTGCGACGGTTATGTAAAAGAGAAGGAAGATCACGACCCAGCGGAAACCTCCCTTGGTGGCGATGAACCCCCCGGGGCTCGATTGACCGTCTTGCGGCCCTCTGTGCGGCTCGTTCGCGGACGACGCGTTCACGCCTGCCATTGTCCCCGTTCCCTTCTTCTCTATGTCTGATTCTTATCGGTTCGCAACAGCTTCTCCAAATGAAGTCGGATCGCATTGATCCAAGACAAAAGGTGAGCTGAATGATTGACCACGCCATCTCTCCCTGCCCGGGAAGGCCACCGCCGTCATCATTTGCCGGCCGTGGCGGAATTACTTCAGCAGCGCGAGCATGATGCCGCCTGATAGGGCCGTCCCGAACACGCCGGCGAGGTTCGGGCCCATCGCGTGATAGATCAGAAAATTCTCGGGATCGTCCTCCAGCGCGACCATATGGGCCACACGGGCGGCGATGGGCACTGAGGCGATGCCGGCCGAACCGAGCAACGGGTTGATCTTCTCCTCAAGAAAGAGGTTCATGATCTTGGCGCCGATCACCCCCGAGGCGGTGCCGACCATAAAGGCCACCAGGCCGAGCGCAAGGATCTCAATGGTGCTGACGGTAAGGAATTTATCCGCCCCCATCGTCGATCCGATGGCGATGGTGAGGATTACAATGACGATGTTCATAACCTCGTTGGCCGCGGTTTTGGCCAGGCGATCCGTCACGAGCACTTCCTTGAACAGATTGCCCAGCATGAGCATGGTGATCAGTGGGGCTACCGGCGGCAGCAGCAGGTTGACAAGGATGCCAATGATGATCGGAAACCCAATACGCTCCACGCGGGTCACAACGCGCATCTGCTTCATGCGGATCATTCGCTCGCGCCTGCTGGTAAGCAGCTTCATGACCGGCGGCTGAATCAGCGGCATCAGCGCCATATACGAATAGGCGGCCACCGAGATCTGCGGCAGCAGATGGGGCGCCAGCTTTATCGTCATAAAGATTGCCATGGGACCGTCGGCACCACCGATAATGCCGATGGCCCCGGCCTCGTAAATGGTGAAGCCCAAGAGCTTGGCGATGATCAAGGCCACGAAGATGCCAAGATGCGCGGCCGCTCCTAAGATCACGAGTTTCGGATTGGCTATCATCGGTCCGAAATCCGTCATCGCGCCGACACCGAAGAAGATCAGCGGCGGCAGGATCAGCAGTTGGACGCCCTCGTAGGCATAATGGAACAAGCCGCCCGGAAGCAGAAGGTCGGAACCAGGGACATTGGCGATGATGCAGGCAAAGCCGATGCCTACCAGCAGAAGCGGTTCGTATTTCTTGATGATGGCCAGCAGGATCATCCCGATGCCGACAGCGATCATCAGCACATTGCCCCACCAGATCTGCGCGAGGCCGGTCTGAGCGCCCATCGCGCCCAGGAAGGAAAAAAATTGGTCCAACATGATCGGCTCGTTCCCGTCGCAAACAGCTATGCCGATTAGTGACCGCGACGCATGCTTTCCTCGTCGAGCGCGCCGAGGCGATTCAGCTTGGGGAGCAGATAGAGGACCAAGCCAATGCCCGATATCATCACGATGCTAAGAAAGAAGTCGATCAAGCTGAGGAGCAGCGCAAATGTTAATGTGTCTTTTTCCACTGTAGCCTCCCGAAAGGGGGCGGGGTGCCGAAGGAAGCGCCGGCGATCCGCGAAGGTGTCGCTTGCGATAGGGACGTTGCCGCCTACGCAAAGCTCGTTATCCCACCGTCATCAGCACTTGCCCGGTCTCTACGCTCTCATTCGCCTTGGCGACGATACTCGACACCTTGCCGGCAACCTTGGAAAGCACGTCAGTCTTCATCTTCATCGCTTCGATGGTGGCGACCTTGTCGCCGATCGCGACGTCGCGGCCGAGCGCCACCTCGATCGATACCACCACGCCGCCGAGCGGGGCGACGATGGAGCCGGTGCGAGCCGGAGCCGGAGCTGCTGGCCGGGCAGGGGCAGCGATAGTTGTAGCTGTGGCAGGCGCGACCGCAGCAGGCGGCGTGGCGACAAGAAGGGTGGAATCCGCGCCCGCGTCGAGATCCTCGACGACCACGTTATAGCTGCGGCCGTCCACAGTGATCCGGAAGTTCTTTTTCATGCTTTGCTCCTCGAACTGAGGCCTTATCGCGGGGTATGCGAGGTTTGTTGCGCCCAGCGGCCTTCTATCTCCCACGCCCGGCTCGAGCCGGCGGCTTCGACATGTATGATGCGATGAGTTCCGAGCATTGCGTAGACGGCCGCCGCGATCACGGCGATATCCTCATTCGATGCATCCATTTGATCCGGCTGGGCCGGCGCGGGGGCGGGGACCATGCCGATAGGGGCGGCCTTCTGACCACCGCTGCCGCGATGCTGAAAAGCGGCGATCATACGCCACCCCCAGTACATCAGGCTGATAATCCCAAGGATCGCCAGCCAATTCGTGAGCACCGCGCCGCCGATCATGTTTTCATGCATCGCGTGATCCTGCCCGATCCTGTCGCCTCACAGTGGGATGTTCCCGTGCTTCTTCGGCGGTCGCACCTCGCGCTTGCTCTGCAGCTTGCGCAGCGCCAGTGCGACTGTCCACCGCGTGGTCGCTGGATCGATCACGTCGGTGATATAGCCGGCACCCGCCGACAGATAAGGCGAGGTGAACTCCGCCCGATACGCCGCCGCTAGTTCCGCAGCCTTGGCACGGCGATCAGGCGCTGCGTTGAGCTCCCTTCTGAAGAGCACGTTGACCGCCCCTTCAGCACCCATCACCGCGATTTCCGCGGATGGCCAGGCGAAGACGAAATCGGCCCCCATCTCCTGACTGCACATCGCCAGATATGAGCCACCATAGGCTTTGCGCAGGATCACGGTGACTTTGGGAACAGTCGCGGCGGCATAGGCGAACAGCAGCTTGGCCCCGTGGCGGATAATGCCGCCGCGTTCCTGCTCGATGCCCGGAAGAAAGCCCGGCACGTCCACGAGCGTGACCAAAGCGATGTTGAAGGCGTTGCAGAAGCGGATAAATCGCGCCCCTTTGTCCGACGCGTCGATGTCAAGGGCCCCGGCCCGTACCGCCGGCTGGTTGGCGACGACGCCGACGACCAAGCCCTCGATGCGCGCGAAGCCGACGATGATATTCTCGGCGAAACCCGCATGCACCTCCAGGAAGTTTCCGTCATCGACCAGCCGCGTGATCACAATCCGGGTGTCCATCGGCCGCGAACTGTCCTCGGGGATCAGCGCAGTCATCGTCTCGTCCGGGGTCTCGTCGATTGTGGCGGTACGCTGGTGAGGCGGCTCCTCGGCATTGTTCTTCGGCAGAAAGCTTAACAGGCGCTGCACGAGTTTGACCGCGTGATGGTCGTCCTCGGCGAGGAAGTGCACGTTGCCGCTGACCGTGGCATGCATCGACGCACTACCGACCTCGTCCATCGTGACTGTCTTGCCGGTTACCGCCTTGATAACCTCGGGACCGGTGATGAACATCTCGGCATGCGACTTCGTCATGATGACGAAATCCATCAGTGCTGGTGAGTAAGCGGCACCACCCGCGCATGGCCCGCAGATCACCGCGATCTGCGGTATTACGCCCGAAAGGAGAACATTGTGGTAGAACACCTGGCCGTAGCCGGATAGTGCGTCCACCGCTTCCTGGATGCGCGCACCACCCGAATCGTTAAAAGCAACGACCGGCATGCCGGTATGTGCTGCGGTCTGCATGGCGCGAACGATCTTCGTCGCGTGCATCTTGCCGAGCGTGCCGGCGGCCACGGTGAAGTCCTGGCTGAAGGCGGCAACCGGCCGACCGTCCACATACCCGGTCCCGACGACCACGCCGTCCGCGGGTAGTTCTTGCTGCTTGGCAACGCCCGCCTGATGTTGGCTGCGGATATGCATGCCGATCTCTTGGAAGGTGCCTTCCTGGAACAATGCAGCAAGACGTTCGCGGGCCGTCATCCGGCCTTGGTCGTGGCGGGCGCGGGCCTTTTCCGCGCCACCGCCAGCCAGGATACGGACCTGCCTCTCTCTGAAGTCTTCGAGCACTTTGGCGTTCGGCGTCATGGTTGGACTATCCTTTCCAGTCGGCGCGCTCGGCTCTGCTCAGATCTGCTGCAGTTCCACTAAACAGCCGTTGAGATCTTTGGGATGCAGGAACAGCACCGGCATGTTGTGCGCGCCGATGGTCGGCTCTCCACTCCCCAGCACACGCAGTCCCTCCGCTTTGAGGGTGTCACGAGCCGCGAGGATGTTGTCGACTTCGAAGCACATATGGTGGATGCCGCCGGCCGGATTTTTCTCCAGAAAGCCACTGATTGGGCTCTTGTCGCCCAATGGCAACAGTAGCTCCAGCTTGGTGTTCGCCAGTTCAACGAATACCACGGTGACGCCGTGAGTGGGCTGGGGCAGTGGTGCGGATACCTTGGCGCCCAGGACGTCGCGATAGATCGCGGTTGCCTTCTCCAGGTCAGGGACGGCGATGGCCACATGGTTGAGTTTTCCGATCATGGAGACCTCCTTTCAGCAGCTCTTGTGAATTCAAACCACAGCGCTCATCAGTTCCACAACGGGCTCTTCCCGGAGAGTGGATCGGCCTCTGGTGGGTTCGTCAAAGCCGTGGTGCTCGTTGCCCGTTATGGCCTTCGGCGAAGTTCCGTAGCCGCTCGCCCAGCCCACCGAAGCGCCAGCCCACCGAAGCGATAGTAGCCGACAGTGACGCCTGCGAACAGGGCAGAAATTACTGGAGCGGACCGTAAACCAAGGGATCGAGGGGAATAAAAAGCCGCCATCGCGACCTTGTCGTTGTGAGCGGATACGCCTGAGCCTTCCGTATGAAGGGCAATTTCTGTCCCGCCCTCAACATCGGTCAATTCAAGTCTGATGGCGCAATCATCGAACCGGTGCGAATTGTTACTGAGCGCTCAGCGACGCCTTAAGATCAGTTTGACTGCGGTGGTCCCGGTCATCTGCGCAGGTTCCGAGAAGGGACCGTAGCCGGTTAGACGACCCACGAGGGACCCGGGTGCATCAGGCGCTGTGGCACGCCCACGGCGTCGCTTTGTAGGACATCGGCCGAAGAAGGTGTCGACAGAAGGGTTGGGGGATGCGGCTAAACTGGGTATAAGCTCGATCACTCGCTCTTGGTTTGGGTGTGGCCACCGTGGTGCCGAAGGCGCGACGGACCCTGAATGAACACTAGTGCGCCCTTAGCTCAGTCGGATAGAGCAACAGCCTTCTAAGCTGTGGGTCGGTGGTTCGAATCCACCAGG
>CAVTFL010000045.1:0-214727 GCA_963733925.1 uncultured Alphaproteobacteria bacterium
GGCCGGTTCTGTCAGTGTTCGCGCCAACAAGTATAATTGGATGTGCGGGACGGCGCCGATCCTTCATGCGGCCTGCAAAATGCTGAGCACCGTGAGGGAGCGGGAGAGGATGTGCAGTCGGCGGTCATTGGCGGGAATAAGTTGGTTGCGGTTTGATGGGGGGCGGAGGAGGTTTTGTAGTTCGTCGTAGCTTGGGTTCCGTCAGGGTTCGCGCCATTTTGCGTGGCCGGCCGAGATTGGTCTTCGGTATAGAATTCTCCTCCAGCAGGGGGGACGGGGGGATGCGGTGTGTGAAGTGCGGCTCGTCGGGCGTTTCGGAGCGGCCTGAGCGCACGGCCCAGGGTTACCGGCGGTTCCGCTGCCACGCCTGCGGCAAGCAATTCAACGAACGCAGCACCAGCCTGCTGAACCGAACCCAGTATCCTTCCGACGTCGTCGCCCTCGTTGTGCTATGGCGTTTGCGCTACAAGCTGAGCCTGCGTGATCTGGCTGAGATGTTCCTGATCCGCGGCATCGTGTTCAGCTACGAAGCGGTCCGCGACTGGGAAGCCAAGCTCACGCCGGCGCTGGCCGACAGTCTGCGCCGGCGGCGGCGACGCGGTAAGGTTGGCCGGAGTTGGTACGTTGACGAAACCTACGTCAAAGTTCAAGGCCGCTGGTGCTACCTCTATCGTGCCATCGACACATCGGGAACGTTGGTGGACGTGAGGCTGAGCGGGACACGCGATATGGCGGCCGCGCGGGCGTTCTTCCGCTCCGCCAAATCGGTCACCGGCATCACGCCAGCCCGGGTCACGACGGACGGACACGACAGTTACCCGAGAGCGATCGATACCGAACTCGGCGGACACGTACGCCATCGGACAAATCGCTACCTAAACAATCGGATTGAGCAAGATCATCGCGGCATCAAGGGCCGATACCAGCCAATGCGCGGGTTCAAGAGCGGCCGATCCGCTGCAAGGTTTTGTCGAAGCTACGACGAACTACGAAACTTCCTCCGCCGCCCATCAAACCGCAACCAACTTATTCCCGCCAATGACCGCCGACTGCACATCCTCTCCCGCTCCCTCACGGTGCTCAGCATTTTGCAGGCCGCATGAAGGATCGGCGCCGTCCCGCACATCCAATTATACTTGTTGGCGCGAACACTGACAGAACCGTGACAGGGAGGGTGCGGCCGAGCGAGGCGCCGAAGGCGAGGACATTCTCGCCCCCGCTGGCGGCTTGGTGCCTTGGCACGGCGGGTGCGGCCGGCGACGCGCCGAAGGCGAAAAGATCTTCTCTGCGATCTCGAAAATCTCGGTGATCTCTGCGCATAATGCGGACGTTGGACGGACACGGACGGTGCGGATTAGCTTGGATCGAGGCTGAAGTAGCCCAGAGGCGCCAGCACGGGCGCGGTGATGTCCACCGGTGGCCGTTTCTTGGGCGGAAGTGCCGGGTTGTTGATTTACGGGAGCGTTTGGGCAGTGGCGCTACATTGGGCCTGCCTGGCGTTTGGGTAGACTTGGGCTTTTTGCGCAGAGTTCTTGGAGGTAATGAGATCGCAGAGGTTATTGCGTCGGGGGTGAGGGCTGGGGCGCTGGTTCTCGTGCCTGCTCGGTGGCTTGGTGCCGTGGCACGGAGGTGCGGCCGAGCCAGGCGCCGATGAGGAAGATGATCACGTCGCAGGTTTCGATGTAGTTGCGCAGCTTGTGCAGCAGGGTTCCGGCGTTGTCGTCATGGCGAAAGCTACGCTGCACGCGGACGATCAGATCGTGCGATTGCAGATCGTTGGCCAGGGTATCGCGCGCGCTGCCGAACTCGCTGGTCACCGCTGAGACGAAGACACGAAACTGATCCATGCTGCGTACCTTTGCCGGAACGCGGAAAAGACGGGGTGTCCTGCCGGTAAGTCATGGATCCTGTTTGCATTGGGTAATGGCGTAGAGGGCGGCGAACCCGGATCGGGCCAGCAGCCGGAAGCGCTCCGCGGGCAGGCCGGGCACCGCGTCTGCATCGACTAGCAAAACATAATCAAAGCCGCAGACGTCGGCGACGGCTGCCTCGGCGCGGTCCGGCAGGCGGCCTACCCGCTCCGCGAGTGCTCGATAGGGCTCTCGCGTTTCCAGGGGTTGCTGTGACTCGTTGTCAAACTCGAACGGCCAGTAGGCTCGGTGTTCGATCAAGGCGAGCGCGCCCAGATGCTCATCGGTCCGGGAGCCGTTGGATAACAGCCGCCAGCGCGGATTGGTGGCCCAGTAGGCAGGGGCCTCTTGCAGGCCCGCTTCGGCGACATATACCGCCTGTCCTGGCTGGACTGGCGCCAGAACCGCCCGCACGTCGGTGAGGTCAGTCACGCGTGCTGCCCAGGCCGTCATCAGCAGCGTCATACGCGCGGCGAACAGCAGTACCAGCCCGGCGACGGCGACTCGGCGAAAGCCCGACGGCCAGCGCGTGGGCACGAATCCGGCGAACGCCATGAAGCCCAGCATGATGGCGAAGCGGGTATCGAGGGCAAAGGTGTCCTTCCACGCAAACGGCGCGACGAGAAACACGATCAGCAACAGCGCCGTGGCGACGGCGCTGGGGCCTGGTGCGCGGCCTCGTCGCAACAGCAGACATGTTGCGGGGAGAACGAAGGCGACCGCGGCGGTCGTCACGTCGAGCGGCCAGTTATAGTTGGCGAACGTCCCTGCAAGCTGCAGCAGCTTTGCACCGAGCGGCAGGAACTCGGCATCGCCGCCAAGTTGTTGCAGCGGGGAGAGCGCATACAGGACGGCGGGCGCCGCGAAGACCATGACCAGGACGGCGGCGCGGCGCAGGACGCTGTTTCGGTCGCGGGACACTTGAAACAGTTCAGCGCCGCCGATCAGCAGGGCGAAGAACAGCAGACCCATCAGATGGCACGCGAACAGGACAGGGGCACCCGATATCGCGAGCGCAATGGTCCAGGCGGGACGGTGTTCACGCCAGCGCAGCCATGCGGCGGCCAGCAGCAGCGCCACGCCGATACTGATCTGGAAATTCAGGAAGCCGCCGAGGAGGCAACTATTGTAGACGACGAGGCCGACAGCGAGCGCCCACCATCGTCCACCGAGGGCGGCATTATAGGCGACGGTGCCGACCGTTGGCAGAAGGACCGCAGCCGCGATCAGGAGGCGGCCGACGACGTGGACGGGCAAGATGTGCAGCAATGGCGGCCCCGCCAAGTCGAGCGACAGGTTGGGGATGATCGACCAATGGGCTGTGTAAAACCGCGCCAGAGTCGGGTCTCGCGGAAGCGATGCCAGCACGAATACGCGCGCCAGATGGTTCGGATAGTCCAGCAGGGGTGGAACGTCGACGATCAGCAGCGGCGCGAGCAGCACGACGCATAGGCCGAACACGGCCGCCGGCCATGCGACGTTCAGCGCGCGACGCCGCAATGCCGCGGTCGCCGCGCGGCGGCATGATGCCTCGGTCAACGCACCACGGCGCGTGCGGCCGGTGCGCCACCGCGCGATACGGCCGATGGTGTTTTGACGATGGGGAATGACGTCGCGCGACGGAATGACATCATGTGACAGGCCGATCCGCACGCTGATTGAGGACACAGGTCGCGGTTCAATAGCGGCATTTGGTTGCGATCGGTATGGTTGATTTCCGGCCGGCTCGGGAGGAGATGCCTTGATGACGCCCCAACCGAACAACCGCCATGCTTGCCATCGGCGGGGACCGGTTGCCTTCCCCCTGGCGCGGGATCAAATAGCCCCCTCGGCACCACGCCGACCTGGCTCATCACCCTGAAGGCCAGCTGTTGAACGGCCAATCACTGGCGAGGGTTACGTATGGTCCTTCCGGCCGAGTTCTCCCTGATTGCGCGCCACTTCCGGCCGTTGGCTGGGCCGGGTGCGATGGATCTACAGGACGACGCCGCCGTGCTGACGCCGCCACCGGGGCGACAGTTGGTATTGACGGCGGACGCGATGGTCGCCGGCGTCCACTTTCTTCCGGATGATCCGTCAGAGCTGGTTGGCCGCAAGCTGCTTCGGGTGAACCTGTCCGACCTCGCAGCGAAGGGCGGGGTGCCCTTGGGCTACCTTATGACGGTATCCGCGCCGAAGGAGACCCCGGATGGCTGGTTCGGCGGATTTGCCGCCGGCCTGGCCCAAGACCAGGCGACCTACGGGGTGACGTTGCTGGGTGGCGACACGACCTCGACGCCGGGTCCGATTTCGCTGTCGTTGACGATGATCGGGCATATAGCGCCGGACACCACGGTGCATCGGTCGGGCGCCCAGGCCGGGGATGAGATCTGGGTCACCGGCTCGATCGGCGACGGCGCACTGGGCTTGGCGGTGGCGCAGGGGCGGCTGATCGATCCGACTGGATTTCTTCTGGACCGCTATCGTCTGCCGCAGCCACGCGTGGGGATGCAATTGGCCGGCATTGCCTCGGCGGGGATGGATGTGTCGGACGGTTTGGTTCAGGACCTCGGACATATCTGCCGGGCGAGTGGGCTGGCGGCGCAGTTGCTCTCCGCGAATGTGCCACTGTCGGAGGCTGCCCAAGCGGCCGGGCCGGACTGGTTGGTCACGTGCCTGACCGGAGGTGACGACTACGAGCTTCTGCTCGCCGTGCCGCCCGCCCATTCCGACGCGCTGCGACAGGAAGCCGGACGTGCCGGCATCCCTATCACGCGGGTCGGACACTTCTATTCCGGACCGCCCGAGGTCATGGTGCGTCGTGCCAGCGGGAAGCCTCTCGCTCTGACAAAGAGGGGCTGGAGCCACTTTTGAGCGCGACCGCGCTGGGTCGAACGACGACGCGTAATCAGCCGGTTGAACAGAACGTTCATTACGATGGTGAGTGGTTCACTGGTAGGTTACAGGGAAGCGATAGTAGGGGCTTGCAGGGGCGGACGCGTCGGGACGAGGAGCGGTTTGCTCCTTGGCGACAAGGCGGGTGCACGCCTATTTGGCCGACTGTCGTGTTTCGTTGGGATCGTGGCCGGCTTGGCGCCGGAGGACGTCGTTAATGCCGTTGGAGGCCTCGGTGGCAACCACGACCGCAACATCGCCCCAGTAATGGTTCAGCGTCCCGGCGGGGATTTCATTCAACTGCACGACGCGACCCCGCTCGCTGCCCGAGCCGGTCTTGACGATCCATTGGATCTCCACCCGCTCCTGGCCCTTGGGGATGGGCACGACCTTCACCTCACCCTGCACAACGAAGTCAGCGCCCGCCGGCGTGGTCAGCACCACGGGTCCTAACAGCGCCAGTCTGGAGCGCATCTGTTGCGTCAAGGTGCTATCTCCGTCGCCGGGCGCACCCGTTACATCAGCCACCAGCACTTTGGCCGCGCGGTTATACAGGCTGCCCGGATCAGCCTTGTCGTGCGCGACCCGGATGCTGGTGAGGACCGCGCCGATGCGCGGCGCGGCCTCGGCGGCGACCTGGGCCAGCAGCGGGTCCGACGCATCGGCCCAAGCACGCAGCGGCACTTTCTCGCCTTGCGCGCTGCCCTCCTCTTTCCCCTGCGGGTCCTGCACGCTGAACAGGGGCGTGACGTAATCGCCATCACGCACCGCCCGGGTGATCAGGCGCCAATCGGTTTTTTCCGGCGCTCGAACCATCGCCGGCACCTCGGACGCCTGTAGCGCGGTCGCGATCTGGCTGGCCAGTTCCTTATTCGCGGCATCAGGTAGCAGCGTATCGCTGCCGGGCGGCACCGCCAGCAACGGGGTCAGCGGCTGCGCCAGCCGGCGGGCGGTCGCGCCCGGATTGCCCAGGAACGGCTCCGGCAGGTCGCCGCATGCGGCCAACGTGGTGAGCAACGGGACGAGACAAAGAAACCGAGCCAGCCGGCCAAAACGAGCGATCATCCGGTGGCTTGAAGCAGATGCCGACGGGCTCCGGAAGGGGCTTCATGAGATCATTTTCCGGCGCTGCGATCACGCTGGGCTGATAACCGAGATCTGATGGCCGATCGGCCCGCTGCTGGTGCCGTTCCTTTCGGCCAGCGTGCGCCTGCGATGACTGAAGAAGCGGTCTTCCTCGATCAGAGTATCGACCCCGGTGACGACGACGCGGCCAACGCCGACCGCGCGCAACCGGGCGGCGCAATATCCCGACAGGTCGAACTGCCATCGGTCTTCCCGCCGTCCAGCAACGAAAAATGTCAGGTCGGCCGGGGAGCGAGTGAGGACCGCGTCGCGGAGGTCGGATCCGACCTCGTAGGACGCCTGACCGATGCAAGGGCCGACGACGGCGGTGATCCGCCCGGCCTCGGAGCCCAGAGCGGTCATGGCGGCGATCGTTGCCTCGAGGACACCCGCGACGGCACCTCGCCAGCCGGCATGCGTCGCGCCGACGATGGCGCCGCCCGAGTCGGCGAACAGGACGGGGGCACAATCGGCGGTGACGATGCCCAGCGCGAGACCGGGGCGGTTGGTGACCATGGCGTCGGCTTTCTCGCCTCGCCCTGGTAGCCAGGGCTCAGTCGCGGTCACCACATGAGTGCCATGCACCTGGGTCAAACCGAGCAGGCGGCCGGGGTCGAGGCCGAGTGATCGCGCGACACGCGCGCGGTTTTCCATGACTTTATCGCGGTCGTCGTGGCCCGAGAGGCTGCAGTTCAGGCTTGCATAGGCGCCACAGGACACCCCGCCACGCCGTGTGAAAAATCCATGCGGCACCTTAATGGCGTCCGTGGTCAGGGCTTCCGCCATCGTGGGCGACTCCGGAAAGATGGTATGACTTCCGTGTGCGCAATGTGCCGCCACGGGTCAACTGATGTTATACCATCCGGGCGGGCGAGACGGTGCCGGGAGGACAATGGATGATCGGGATCGATTGGGGTACGACCAGCTTTCGAGCGTTCCGCATGGGACGTGACGGCGCGATCCGCGAACGCCGAGCGGCGCTGAAAGGCATCGTGAACGTGCCCGATGGACGGTTCGGCGACACGTTGCGTGAAGAAATCGGTCCTTGGCTGGCAGCTGGGGAAGACCGGGTCCTGTTGTCCGGCATGATCGGCAGCCGTCAAGGCTGGAAAGAAGCGCCCTATCTCCCCTGCCCGGCTGGCGCCGCTGAACTGGCTGGGGCGCTGGTCGATATCGGATTCGACTGGGCTCGGGTGAAACTTGTCCCCGGCCTGTCCGGGGTCGATGAATCGGGCGTCGCGGAAGTGATGCGCGGTGAAGAAACTCAGATCATGGGCGTGGTGCCGCTGTTGCGCGATGGCGGCATTGCCTGTCTGCCGGGGACACACTCGAAATGGGCGCGCGTCGAGGCCGGCCGGATCGTCGAGTTTACCACCCACATGACCGGGGAGGCGTTTGGCGTCCTGCGCAGCCATACCATTCTGAGCCGGATGATGCGCGACGGCCCCTCGGACGGCGCCCCGTTCGATGCCGGCCTGGCCCGGTCGGCCCAGCCTGGGGGGCTGCTGCACCACCTGTTCGGCGTGCGCGCTCTGGTGCTGGCGGATCGCCTGACGGAATCGGAAGCTCCGGCCTATCTGTCCGGCATCCTGATCGGACATGAGGTGCGGGCGGCACTGGGTCAGGCCGGCGGAGCGGTGGTGCAAGTCATCGGTGCGTCAGACCTGACCGCGCTTTATTCCAAGGCGATCACTGCATGTGGCGGCTACGCCGAACGCCACGACGGGGAGGCGGCGGCGCGTGGGATGGCGTTGATCGCGGAACACGCTCGATGGGAGTGAGTAACGATCTGGGTGCTTATCTGGCGCGCTGTGATCTTGTTGCGATCTTGCGAGGTATCCGGCCCGGCGAAGCCGGTGGCGTGACCGCGGCACTGGAGGAAGCTGGGGTTGCAATCGTCGAGGTGCCGTTGAATTCGCCGGACCCGATGATCAGCATCGCCGCACTCAGTCGCGAATTCGGGGCGCGGCTGCTGATTGGTGCGGGGACGGTGATGACCGCGGACCAGGTGGGCGAAATCGCGGTGGCGGGTGGCAGGCTGATCGTGACGCCGCATGCCGATGCGGTTGTGGTGCGGGCGGCGAAACGGAACGGGCTGATTGCGGTGCCGGGGTTTTTCACTCCGGCGGAGGCATTTGCCATGCTCGATGCTGGGGCGGATGCGCTGAAGTTGTTCCCCGCCGAGGGTGCTAGTCCGGCGATGCTGAGGGCGATGCGGGCGGTGTTGCCTGCGGGGACGATGGTGTTGCCGGTGGGTGGGATCGACGCGTCCAACATGGGGGCGTGGCGAGCGGCCGGCGCCGCCGGGTTCGGCATCGGGTCGGCGATTTACAAGCCTGGAGACACGGCGGAGATCGTTGGCGCGAAGGCTCGCGCGCTGGTGTCGGCGGCGAGATCGTGACATTTGTTGCTTGTTTGGGCGAACGTTTAGCCCGTGTCGATCGGCTTAGCGGACCCGTTTCTAGGGCGTCACAACATTGAACCAGTCTTAAGGGTGGGAGTGGGGACAGATGACCGACAGTGCGGTTACCGCGCCACCGCCGGCTCGCGGGAACGACAGCGGCGCATCATCTGAGGCGGCAAGCGGTCACGCCCCAGTTTGAATATTTTGGTGAAGGTTTTCGTGCGCCTGACCGCATCTGATAAGCATCCGGTTCAAGCCATCGGGATCGTAGCCGGTGCGCTGCTGATGCTTGGCTCAGCCATCTGGACAGTGGTGAGAGCCATCATCTGAGGGGTGACGAGGCCAGGCTGATCCCACGCCTTGTAATTATTGAAGTGCCGCCCCGCAGCCCGTGATGAAAGTCGTGGCTGGGGTGGTCAAACGTGGCTAGATCTTTAATTTCCTTTCTTTGCCAAGCCTAATCCCTCCCTCACATGCGCCGATAACATGGCGCAATTCGTATATCACATGGCAACTACGCCTCCAGCCGGTTTGCTGTCTGGCGCGGGCTACCCATCTTGGGGCAGTCACCGTCGAGCCCTCTCTAGCGCCTCGCGCAGTCCCTCCGACATGGCGATTTAACCGTTCTGAAACGACCAGTTAGGAGGTCATAATGAGGACGACGTTTCTTGCCGCGGCGACCGTCGCGGTACTATCCGGCTCGACTATGACGACACTCTTGCCGGAAGCCAAAGCCGCGGCTCCCGCAGCCCAGGTCCCCAGCGGAGCAGCGCAGCAGGCCAACCCCTCGGATATTCCGTCCTACCCGATGCGTCCGGATGGGCTGATGACTAATGGGCTTCTGCCGAGCAGCGGCTGGCAGGGCTGAGACCACCGAAACAGGAATAGACCATGAGTAGGTATATCAGGCCCGGCGTTCACAGCGACGCTGGGGCTGATTGTAGCTTTTGTGTTGGCGCTGGCATCGGCGCCACCCGCACACGCCGCAGGCAGCACAGTGTCCGATCACGTCGGCTGTAAGTGCGTCTTATAGGAGATTAGTCGAATGTCCCACAAGGTTCCCACAAGGGTCTGGGCGATCGTCCTGCTCGGCCTCGCTGTGTCTGCCTGCAGCAGCGGCTACAACATTAGCCCCGGCGCAACCGCGTTCTGCCAGCCTGGCATCTGTGTCGGATCAACGCCGGACTCAACTCCGGACAGCTTAGCCTACCTGGCCCGCTGACATGTCCAATCCATCACCCATTGCGGTTGAAGAACGTCATGTCGGTGGGACCACCTGGGTGGCGCTACGAGCACGCAACGTAATGTGGTCCTGGCTGACGCCCGACGAGGCGGTCGAAATCGCCAGAACCTGGATCGAGAGGTATTCGAAATGACCTGGTATCTGTGGCTGGCAGCCGCCCTTGGCATTGCAGCCACCGCGATCGGCCTGAAGATCTGGTGGCGTGAGGATGGGCGCTCGGAATACGAGGCATGGGCACTTCGCGGAGGCAGAGGCCCCGGTGAGTAGGGTGGTTATTGCCTCGGCGGCGGCGGTCGCGCTGGGGCTCGCACTGGCCGATCAGCCGACTGGCGGTGGCTGGAGCCCCGCCCGGATGATGGCCGCGCGCCCGACCGGACGCATGGTTAGTTTGTGGAGGCAGGAGCCTCCAGGAGGTCTGAGATGAAGAGGTTAGGATATGTCGCGTCGATGGCGACGGTTGCGCTGGGTCTGGCGTTCGCTCCAGCGGCGGCGATGGCAGCAGGACACGGCGGAGGCGGCTTTGGTGGCCACGTCGGCGGCTTTGCTGGTGGCGCTGGCCATTTTGGTGGTCACGTTGGTGGCTTTGGTGGTGAACACAGGCTGGGCGCCGAACCAGTCTTTGGGGGTCACGCCTTTGACGCGGGGCACTTTGCCGCTGAGCGGGGCTTCGACGTTGGGGGGCACGTAGGACCAGGAGATGGCTTCGCTGGCGGTCGGCACGACCTAGGCGGCGGGATCGGCCTGGACGCCAGAGCCTTCAGCGGCGGCAACCACCTCATGTATGGCCGCGTGCCCAGGTTCGGGCGCGGCGGGGTCTTCCTCGGCTACACCTACCCGAGCCCCGGCGTCTGCTACCAGTATCCCGGATACTACAACCCAGCCGTCGGGTGCTACGGCCTGGAGCCCATAGGCTAGAGCCAACTCCGACCCACCTTCTGGGAAGAAAATAGACCTTGCGACCGGCCGAAACCCGTCGCTGTCCCGGATTTCATCAAGGGTGGGTCGGCCGCGGGCCGGTGGCGAACTAACTATTGACGTCCCGATCCCCAACCCGCGATTTTACGTTCCTGGGTTGGGGTCCGACCGAGAGCTGACAGGGGTAGCAGCTTCGAATACCAGTCTCCGTGCGTCGAGATGGTTGACCGTAGCTCACCCGACGGCCGCGATGACCCGGTCGATGAAGCCTTGCGTGCAGCCGAGATAGTTGGCCGGGTCTATCAGCCTTTCGATCGCGGCGCGGTCTAGCCGGGACGCAACGACCGGGTCGCGTTCGAGCGCTTCGGCCAGCGAAATCTTCTTGGTCAGCGCGACGTCGCAGGCATATTTGACGACGTGGTGCGCTTCGCCGCGTCCGATCACGGGGGCGAGGCCCATCATCACTGCTTCCGAAACGATCAGGCCGTGGGTGATGTCGAGGTTGGCGCGCATCCGGTCGGCATCGACGACTAAGCCCTCGGCGATGGCTCGGGTGTGCAGCAGCGCGCCATGGGTCAGGACGAAGGCTTGCGGCAGCGCCAGGGCTTCCGTCTGCCACGGCCCGGTCGCCCGCTCGTGGTCCTGCGCCATCGCGCCCTGCATCACCGGGACCAGTCCTTGCACCATGCGGGCGGCGGCCAGAATGTATTCCGAGGCGATCGGATTGCGCTTCTGCGGCATCGTCGACGATTGGCCACGGCCGGCGATATAGGGTTCCGCGACCTCACCGACCTCCGTCTGAGCCAGCAGGATGATGTCGGTGGCGATTTTCGCCAAAGACCCGCAGGTCAGGCCGAGGAAAGCGACTGTTTCGGCCAGCGCGTCGCGGCAGACATGCCAGGGGGCGAACGGCGCGCCCAGTCCGAGTTCGGTTGCCAGCGCCTCCATTACCGAAATGCCTTGGTCGCCGAGCGAGGCCAAGGTACCGGCGGCGCCGGCGAACTCGACGACCTGCACGCGTGGCCGAAGCTGCTTGAGGCGTTCCTTGTGGGCGAGAAACGGCATGGCCCAGACGGCGCATTTCAGGCCGAAGGTCACCGGCAGAGCTTGTTGCAGATGGGTGCGTCCGGCCATCACGGTATGCCGGTGCTGGGCTGCCTGCGCTGCCAGTGCCGTCAGAATCGCCTTGAGCTCGGTTTCGATCAGGTCGAGCCCCTGGCGGACCTGCAGGACCGTTGCGGTGTCCATGATGTCCTGCGTCGTGGCGCCCCAATGGGTCCAACCGCCGGCGGGCCCGGCTGCTTTGGACAGGCCTGCGACGAGGCCAACGACCGGATAGCCAACGTTGCGGGCGCTTGCGGCGAGGTCCTCCGTGCGCAGATTTTTGATGTTGGCGGCAGCGATGATCGCCTCGGCTGCGTCCGCCGGGATGATTCCCATGCGGCCTTGGACCCGGGCGAGCGCCGCTTCCACGTCCAGCATGCGCTGGAAATAGGCGGTCTCATCGAATACCGCGCGCATGGCGTCGCTGCCGTAGAGCGTTCCGAGGATCGGGCTATCGGCGGGATTGACGGGCATGACGTGCTCTCCAGGCGTCTGATGGAATCATAGACTTGCCGATGGCCAAAGCCCAAACTGTCGAATCTTGCTCAGCGGCAAAAACGAGAGCAGGATCGGCAGAGCCGTGCACATCGAAGAATGCCGGCTCCAACTGGGGGAAACACAGTGCCACGATCCATCTTACCGGTCGCCGCAGCGGCTGCGCTCATCGCCTCGACGGCGTCGGCTTTCGCACTCGAGTCCAACGTGACTGTAAAGTCGTCCATGGCGCCCGATGCTGTGTGGAAAAAGATCGGCGACTTCTGCGGGATCAAATCATGGATCCCCGCGGTTTCCGATTGCGTCATCAGCGCGGATGGCAAGCAGCGGACGGTCTCGCTGAAGGGCGGTGGCGAGGTCGTCGAGAGCCTGGACAACTGGGACGAAGCGAAGCACAGCTACACCTACTCGATCGTTTCAGGTCCGTTGCCCGTCTCCAACTACCGTTCCACGCTGAGCGTGCTTCCCGACGGCAAAGGTTCGGCTCTGAATTGGCACAGCACGTATCAGGCCAAGGGAACCTCTGACGCTGAGGCACAAAAGCTGATCGACGGCATTTATCAGGACAGTGCCAAAAGTCTGCTTGGCGGTTGATTCCGCGCTCCATTCGGGGGAAGCCTGAGACCGGGGTCAGGTAGGCTATAGCATTTTCACTTTGAGTGGAAATGCTGCAGAGGTTGTTTCGCGAGCAATTTCATCAGCCTGGGGTCGCTTCGCGAACTCGAGACAGGCTGGAGATTGCACTGGGCCCACGATTCTGTTTTGCTGAGTTTACGAATGGGCCGCTGCCCCTGATGGCCCCGCTCCTTAGATGCAATTGTACCCCGGCGGTCCGGTGGCGCCGGGGGCAGAAGCCTCCTGCAGGCGACGGTCGGGACGACGGTCAGCGTCGAACTCGCCATCGCGTGATACTTGGACGGGTCAACGCTACTCCTCCGGGCCGCTTTAAGCGTGAGCCCGCGACCTGGTGAACCGGACGGGCGGATCAGTGACAGCAATCGTCGCCCGCGCCGGCCTCTACAACGCGACCCCTGGCATCGACCCGAGCACCATCGCCATACCGGTCATGATGACGAACCCAGTCCGTGAGGGCGAAGTTCGGACCGGTTTCGTTCCGTCCGTTCGGCACGAGGTCTAGATAATTGTATGCACCAAGATGGATCTCGTTGCCGCGCGCGTAAGAGGAGTAGGTGTGGAAGACACGGCCCTCCGGATCCTTGTAGAATACGCTCAGGCCGGACAGCTCCTCGCTGTTGATCGGTCTGATGTCGTAGTTGTAGTAACCGCGGCCAGTCGCCATCTGCTGCTGGGTGAACGATACATGGAAGTCATAGTTGAAGTCACTCCCGAACGAGGAGACCCATTTGAAGCGCCAGCCCATCCGTTGCTTGAAGACATTGATCTTCTCCAACGGTGCGCGCGAGACTGCCAGCAATGTGACGTCGTGCTGCGTCAGGTGCATGTTGGCTCCATCCATATGGTCGGCATGGAAGGAGCAGCCAACACAGCCGTCAGTCCAATCCGGGCCAAACATGAAATGCTTGACGACAAGCTGGCTGCGGCCACCGAACAGATCGGCAAGTGTTTCTGTGCCGTCCGGTCCCTGGAACTGGTACTGCTTGGTCACCTCGACCCACGGCAGGGACCGGCGCTCGGCCGCCAGTTCGTCACGCAGGCGGGTCAGCTGCTTTTCGCGCTCCAGCAGCCGGACCCGGGCGCGAGTCCAATCGTCCTGTGAAACGACTTGATGGATTGGCATTGGTATTTCCTCCTTTCGGTTATAGAATTGCGAGGTATTCGGCGAAGCGATCCATGCAACCTGACCATCCGGCATAGTGTCCGTCGCGGATTTCCGCCGTCTCGAAGACGGCCTGGTGCAATGTCAGTTTCGTGCCGCTGCTTTGCTCTTCGAATGATATGGTCACGATCGTTTCATGAGCAGGCACCCCGGCGGGATCGAGCCATCGCCACGTGAAGACCAGCCGCTCCGGCGGCACGATCTCGCGATAGACCCCTTGTTTGATTTGGATCGCGCCGGAGGGGCCCCGCAGCGACATCCTCCAGGAACCGCCGGGACGCACATCCATGTGGCAGGAGAGGATTTCGAAGCCCTGCGGACCCCACCAGAGGGCCGCGCGTTCAGGTTCGATCCAGGCGCGAAAGACCAGCGGCCTGGGTGCGGCGAAAACGCGGGTCAGAATCAGGGCTGGTCGATCGGTCTGCTCACTGGCTGACATCGCTGCCTCCAGCCTGGACTTGCTGCAGGTAATGTTCCAACCGGTCGAAGCTTTGCTCCCAGAAGTGGCGGTAGGTTTCGAGCCAGTCGGCAACGTCCTTCATCCGGTCGGTCCTCAGCCGGCATGGGCGGGATTGGGCCGATCGGCCCCGTGCGATCAGACCGGCACTTTCGAGCACCTTCAGGTGCTTGGAGATCGCGGGCATACTCATTGCGAACGGCCGCGCCAGTTCCGTCACCGAGGTCTCGCCTTGGGTCAGGTGGGCCAGAATCGCGCGACGGGTTGGGTCGGACAAGGCGCTGAGTGTCGCGCTGAGCGGGTCGAGCTTCGGCATTTTGAACCAAATGGATAAATAACCTATCGGTTAAATTATCCGAAGTGCCCTCACCGTCAAGAGCGGACCACCTCTTTGGACTTCACAGCAGCGAGACTCTGACCGACGTGGGGGGCGGATGCGTCAGCGCTGGACGCTGAACCCGGCCAGTTGCGCGTAACCACGCACGATGCCCGCTAGTTCAGCTTCGGTGGCGATATCCTCGATCTGAGCGAAACCGTCCGGAGCGCGATTGGCGACCAGGTCGATAACGCGTTCGGGGCCGCCCACTCGGTTTGACGCTACCACGGCCGCCGTGGCGGGGAGGCGATCCGCTTCATAGGCAAGCAGTGCCTCGGGCGCAGAATGTTTTGCCAGCAGATCGCACAGGCAACGTGCGTCGAGGATCGCCTGGGAGGCGCCGTTCGATCCCACCGGATACATCGGGTGCGCCGCATCGCCGAGCAGCGTCACGCGTGCCTGCGTCCACCAGGGGAGCGGGTCGCGGTCACACATCGGATACTCGAAGATCTCGGCGGTTGACTGGATCAGTTGGCTGATGTCGATGAAGGGCAGATGGAGCCTCTCGGCCAGATGGCGGAAGGCGTCGTATTGCCCGAGACGGGACCAGTTCTCCCGAGCGGGCGGAGGCGTGCCGGGTTCGGCGACGCGGGCGTAGATGACCCAGTTCGTCAGGCGGGTGTTTTCGGTCGCTCCGGGGCCGATCGGGTAAAGGACCAGTTTGGCGACGGCGTCGCCGGCGATCACCATGCTGTCGCCGCCGTCGAACGCTGGCCAGTCGACGGCACCGCGCCACATCTGGATGCCGTTCCAGCTGATGCCGGGATCGTCCGGATGCAGGCTGGCGCGCAGGGTCGAGTGGATGCCGTCGGCACCGATCAACGCCTCCCCAGTCAGGACCTCCCGCGTGCCGCCGGCCTCCTGAAACGTGGCTTCCACATGGTCGGCGTGTTGGGTATAGCCGATCAGCCGCCGATCGGGGCTTAGTGCTGCTGTGCCGAGACGTTCCCTCGCGGCCTGCCACAGCATGGCGTGCAGCCGGCCGCGGTGAATGGAGAATTGCGGCACGTCATGGCCGGCGTGCAGCCCTCGCGGCTCCGACCAGATGGGTTGGCCGAGATGGTTGGCATAGGTGAGTTGACGCGTCCTTATGCCGATCGCGTCCAGACGGGGCAGCAGATCCAGGGCCGCGAGTTCACGGATCGAGTGCGGCAGGGCATTGATGCCGACACCAAGGGGCTTCGTCGCAGCGGCGGCCTCCAGCACCTGACAGTCGATGCCCTTTTGATGCAGCATCAGGGCGAGAGTCAGCCCGCCGATGCCGCCACCGGCGATCAGGATCGCCACGGATTAGCCCGGCGGCGGCAAGAAATGGATGTTGTGTTCGGCCGCGATCCTTACGACTTCGGTCGGGTCGGCTACGTTGTCGATTTTCACGAACAGGTCATACAATCGCTGCGATGGGGCGACCCAGAACAACGCCCGTGTGTTGGCGTTGCTCTTGTTGAAGATGCCGTGTTTGGAGCCCATCGGGAGGCGGATGAGGTCGCCCGCGGTGGCCTTTTGGTCCTCGCCTTCGAGCCATAGATCGAAATCGCCTTCCAGCACGCGGATGAATTCGTCCTGGTCGGGATGGAAGTGGGGCGGGACAAAGGTGCCGGGCGGGAACAGCGTGTCGAAGGCGAACGATGACGCCGACAATTGCACGGGTCTGTAGGTCTGGCCCAATATGTTCCAAACAACGTTGTTAATGCTTTCCCCTTTGCGGGTAATGCCGAGTTCTGCAGCCATGTTCCCTCGCTCCTTCACCGATAGGCGCGATTATTGGCACAGATGCAGGTATTGGCACAGGTGACAGATTTTGATCGCGAATCTGGGCGTCATCCAACTCCATTTCGCCAGGGCGGGCTTCGCCTGCATCACGGGGTGCCGCCGGCGCGGCAAATTCAACCCGGGTTCTACGTCGTTCGCTGGGCGCGCAGTCGAAGCGGCTTCAGCGCGGCGATGGCCAGGATCGCTGTCAGCAAATCGGCCGCGATCGCCACGGCGAACACCGTGGTCCAGGTCCCCGTCGCGTCGTGTAGCAGCGAGGCCATTGGGCCGCCGAAGATCGCCCCGATGCCTTGCGCGATGTAGAGACATCCATAGTTGCGGGTCGCATAGCGGGTGCCGAAAGTGTCCGTCAGGGTGGCGGGGAACAGCGAGAAGATCTCTCCCCAGCCGAAGAACACGACGCCGGACAGCAGAACGAACAACAGCGGATCGGTGCGCGCCGCCAACCAGAGGGCCATTGCGACGGCTTCCAGTCCGAAGGCGAGGCACATCGTGTTCTCGCGGCCGATCTGATCGGAGACCCAGCCGAAGAAGGGCCGGGTCAGGCCGTTGGTGAAGCGGTCGATGGTCAGCGCGAGGGGCAGCGCCGCCAGACCCCAGACCGTCGCTTTGGTGATTCCGAAATCTCCGGCGAACGCGGCCATCTGCGAGGTGACCATCAAGCCGGAGGTGGACATCAGCGTCATCATCAGGAACATCAGCCAGAAAATAGGCGAGCGCAGCATTGTGCCGGTGGTTACGCCCGGCGCATCGGCGGTTGCGGCGCCGGACGCCGGCGGCGGCCTCAGCCCAAGCGCGGCGAGCAGCCCGATCACCCCGAACAGGGCGCCGAACTGGAGCAACGTCATCTGGTAGCCGACCGCCGTCAGCGAGTTGATGATTGGGAAGGTCGTGACGATCGCGCCCATGCCATAGCCGGCGGCGACGATGCCTGCGGCGAATCCTCGGCGATCCGGGAACCAGCCGACGACCTGGCCGACCACGCCGACGTAGACGATGCCGGTGCCAAGGCCGCCGATCAGCCCGTAGGTCAGATAGAGAGTCGTCAGCGATGACGCGTACGAGGCCAACACCCAGGAGAGGCCGGATAAGACGCCGCCGACACCGATGAGCAGTTTTGGGCCGAATTTGTCCACCAGCCATCCCTGGAATGGCGAGAAGAACGTCTGAAGAACAATGAGCAGTGAGAAGGTTACCTGCAATGACGCCGGTGAGACGCTCAGCGCGGCACCCAGCGGCTTGGTGAACACGGTCCAGACATATTGCGGACTGGAGATCGCCATCATGCAGACCAATCCAAGCCCGAGCTGCGTCCAGCGGGCGGCGCCGGTATTGGTGACCGGCGAGACGGTGGCGGTGGTCTCGGTCATGCGGGCGGGACTTTGTGGTGACCGGCCGATCCTAGCAAGCCGTACGCCATGGCCGTCGGAGGGTTTCAGCGGCGGCAGGCGCGTGACACTTGGTCTTCGGGGGGTTCGTACGGCAATAGATGCCCGGAGGCCGTGCGATGGTGGCTAGAAGCAAAGCCGATTTTGCCCACCGAAAGGCAAGGCTTTCGGGTCGTTTGGCCCCCAGGATCGACGGCGTGCAGTGTCGCCGCCCAAAAAGTACGGGGCCCTGCCGTCCGGAGTGTTCAGTCGAGCGAGAAGCTCGTTCCACAGCCGCAGGCGGATTTCGCGTTCGGATTGCGTACCGCGAAGTGGCTGCCCATCAGCTCATCGGTGTAGTCAAGTTCCGAGCCAGTCAGCAGGTCGAGGCTGACGGCGTCGACGACCACGCGGGCTGGACCGCGCTTAATGATCAGGTCGTCGGGCTGGGTCTGCGGGTCCAGCTCGAAACGATACTGCAAACCACTGCATCCCCCGGCCAATACGGCCACGCGGAAGGCGGTTTCGGGGTCCGGCTGCGTCTCGGCGACGATTTCAGCGATCCGGGCGGCGGCTCGATCGGTAACGGCGAACTGTTCCATGATGCATAAGATAGGCGCTTCCGAAGCGAATTTGAAGCGTTTCCGGCGATTGAAGCGCAACTGAGCAGGGTGTATCGGCGGGGCTATGTATGCGCGCGCCCAGCTGGCTGCTTACGCCGTCTCCGCCGCCACGGCGCGCGGGCGGCTGCATCACGAACCCGAGTCAGAAACGCGATCGCCCTGGCAGCGCGACCGCGACCGCATCATCCACAGTTCGGCGTTTCGAAAGCTGCAATATAAGACACAGGTTTTCGTCAACCACGAGGGTGATTTCTATCGCACACGGCTGACCCACAGCATCGAGGTGGCTCAGGTCGCGCGGTCTATTTCTCGCGCTTTGGGACTGGACGAGGACCTGACGGAGGCGCTGGCGCTGGCCCATGATCTGGGACATCCGCCGTTCGGCCATGCCGGGGAGGACGCACTCAATATCGTCATGAAACCGTTCGGGGGGTTCGATCACAACGCACAAAGTCTGCGGATCGTGACCCTGCTGGAAAGCCGCTATGCCGGGTGGGACGGGTTGAATCTGACGTGGGAGACGCTGGAGGGGCTGGTCAAGCACAACGGCCCGTTGCGCAGTCCGGCGGCCTATATCGCTGACTACAATGATCGACATAAGCTGGATCTGCATACCCAGCCCAGTGCCGAGGCGCAGGTCGCGGCCATCGCCGACGATGTGGCCTACCACTCGCATGATCTTGACGACGGGCTGCGGGCGCGGCTGTTCGCCGTCGATGATCTGAAGCACCTGCCGGTTGTCGGGGAAGCGCTGGCTGCTGCCCGGATGTCGAGTCTGGATGTGCCGCCGCCTCGGCTGCGGCATGAGATGCTGCGGCGGGTCATCAACGCGATGGTCACCGACTTGATTGGTGAAAGTCGCAAGCGGTTGGCGAAGCTTGATCCGGGCGGTCCGGATGCGATCCGCCGGAGCAAGCAGCGGGTGATCAGCTTCGGTTCGGCGATGGCGGACGCCAACCAGGCGATCAAGGATTTCCTGTTCACCCGGATGTATCGCCACTGGCGGGTCAACCGGATGTCCGCGAAGGCGAGACGGTTGACGGAGGAATTGTATCGGCTGCTGCACGCGGATCCCTCGCTGCTGCCGGACGACTGGCGGGCACGGGCTGGGGGGGGCGGGATGCAGCGTTCCGCGACCATCGTTGGGGATTATGTGGCGGGGATGACGGACCGGTATGCGATGGATGAGTACCGGCGGCTGACCGATGTCAGCGTGAACGGTTAGGAGGGTAGCGGTCACAGGCATCGGCTTGATTATGGAGGCTTGGGCGCCGCCAATTCGGTTTTCGCTTTGCGGGCTTCGGGACACCACCGGGTGCCTGCCGTGCACGTGCGGCTAGTCGCTTTCATGTCCCGAACCGCCAGGGATGCTTGACTGTCCCGGCGGGGGCCTCAGATATATTATTGATTTACGGTTCACGGACTCCAGGGGCGTCTGCGTGGTTGTGGCGCTAGAGAATGCCGAGGTGGAGCCGCCGGAAGGCTTGGGAAAGCGCGTCAGTAGACGTGACAACTTTCCCCAGATAAATGCTCCAGGCAAAATACGCGTACAGAGTCCGCATTATTAGCAGCCTGCAGGGCTGAAAGCTGATTGTAGCTAGCTTGGTACGCATATGCGTTATCCGCCGTATTTGCGAATTTGTGAGATGCCTCGTGTATTATAGTCATAGAGGCCACCGGCCGTAGCGCATCTTTAAGAAGGTTAAATTCGAGATGGATGCTTCGTTTCCTGGCTGGGCCGGCCAGCGGCGTTATTGTGTCCACGTATCCGAGGGTTCCAACCCCATTCCGCTGGTAAACGTCAGAAATATTCAAAGGCCCGTTTAGCCCAGCCCGAATAGAATTAAAATTTGTGGTGATGGTTGCCAGCGTTGGCGCCGTTGCAGATGATACTCTGAAGTGAGCGAAGAGAGCTGCACCTTTTATAGACGAAGACTTGGTTCCTGCAATTACATCAACGGTCATCGCAACAGCTTCGTTCGCCTTTTTGAGACACTTTTTGATAGTGTCTCGTTCTTCTTGTTTCATACCACGCGCCGAATGGAATTTCACTGATAAGTTGGCCGTCAGGTTCGCTGTCGTATCAAGCGTTGTCATTGTTCTACTCCATGCCGTTACAGAATATTAGCCACGATTATGGACGGATTGCGGTTTAAGGCCCCTTCCGAACATATTTAGACTTGTTCTCGAAAATTATTGTGACCTCTGTCACTTCCCTTAAGTTTTCGGATACCGCCTCAAACCGCATGCGCCCGAATTGCCGACCTGGTAGGGAGAGGGCCGCTTGTCCGGCAACAACCACTCGGGTGTTCGAACGAGGGCGAAACAGTCAGACCCGGGCTTCGGCGACGTCGAAGGGGACTGACTGCCGCAATGTATTATGCACCTTTCAGTGCCTGATTGGCAGTCAGTTCCGAAGCATCGTTTCGATTTACGGCACTGATCCCGGCTGAGGTGCACTCTGCGATGACCGCACTGAATGGGGTAAATGTAACCTCGGTCACAGCGCCAAGCCGCGGCGTTAGCGGAAATATGGTCACAGACGAAGGAGAGAGCAGGTGGGACAATTTACGCGAGACGCTGGGCGATCAAAATATCGCTCCACCGATGATACGGATAATAAAATTCAAATCAAAATTGAGGACAAGGGCAATTTCAATCTTTCCGATGAGAAGACCAAACTGATATCCCTAGGGAGTGGCGATAAAATTAAAAAGGATTTAGGTGATGTTTTCAGAGAAGCAAAACAGATGTGCTCGCTGGCACTTGCCATCCTTGGAAAACCTGATGCGCTCGCAAACTCCAAGGTAAAACTTGCGATCACGCAGTGCTTTAGGACCGACGGAACCATGACGGATGAGGTTTGCACGGAGGTAGCAGCGGTATTCCGTGCGATAGCACGTGGTTTCAATGCGCCGATCACGATCAAGCTTTCACAACTCTCGACGCCACATTACGACCAGCGTGGGGGTGTCAGGTGGTATAAACGTCAAGAAGATAAGTCCGCGTTGGGCCGGGAAGCTTTAATAATGCAGCGCTCGTCGATTGGGATAAAATATTATAGCGACATAAAAATCGACATGGGTTACTTTGTTAAAAGCATGAACGAAGATCCCGACCGAGCGGCAAGAACGCTCGTCCACGAAGCTTCGCACCGGTTCGCCGGAATGGAAGACCATTGCTATATGAACGATGATGGTCATAGCTTCAGCGGTGTGGCGCCAAGCAAAGAGCAGTGCTACGAAAACGCGGAACTCAATCGCCTGGTTCGCGATGCACCTCCGTACTCTTGCCAGGAACTGTCGCCCCATCGCCAGTGTGTACGAGCAGCTTGCGACGTGACCCACATCGGAAGGCCGAACTCGCTTGAAATCCATACTTCCGTGTAGACCGAGGCGCTCCGGAGCGACCACCTGACGTGAGATTTACCACGCGCGCCGAGGGGTCGGTGACGGGATGAGTGCCGTTCTTGCATTCCGTGGCTATGGCATCGGAACCGATCCCGCGGGGATCAGCTCGCGATCGAAGTAACGCCAAAGAAAAAAGGGGACGGACCTATACCTCGTGAATTGCCGACTCTTATAACGATCTTGCTGCTGCCGCTGCCGGTTCAGCTGCGTACATGCCGAAATCAGGCACAGAAAGATGACGACCGCTCAGGTGATAACGTCGCCTAGCAGCAGCCTAAAGCTCGGAGATCGGTCGATCGACAATTATGAGAATGCCGGTGTTATGCGCAACAACGCCGGCGGTTGATGTTTAATAACTTCGCCATCTGTAAGCATGGGAGCCGAGGTCGCTGGCAATGAGCGGGTCGATGGTGGCGGCGGTGTCATCGCCGACAGGGATGGTGACCAAACTTTCGAAGTCTGGGAAGGAAAGAGAGTCGAGGGTGGTGAGACTGGCACAACCGAGCTCGTCGGGGACATAGGAAAGTTCGCCGGCATTTCGGGAACAGGAGAATGGGCGATCGTCGACTACTTTATTGACCCCGACGACAAGCGTGCCCGGGCGGTAATCTCGCTCACATTCAATTGGAAGCGCCCATAGGATGGCCGTGATGGCCGCCGACTTGTCGCCACGCTAAACCTGCGCACAATAGCCCTACTGAAGAACACAGGACGCCCGGTCTGGCGATGGGCCGGGGTAATCGAAGGGAGGGTACCATGCGAGCTTTGGCTCTGTTCCTAGCCGTGGGTGTGCTGAGCACGACCGGTGCAGCGCATGCCCAGTACAAAGCCTGGGTGCTGTCCAAGTTCGACGACACGCCCGAGGGGCTGACCGTTGACAAGGACGGCAACTACTACACGTCGCTGATCCACACCGGCAAGATCTTGAAGGTGAGGCCCGATGGCCAACAGGAGCTGATTGCCACGATCCCGTCGGACAGCAACACGTCCCCTGGCGCCACCGTCGGTGTAGAGCTTGATAATAAAGGTAACCTTTTCGTTGCCTACAAGCAGGATTCGCGGATGTACGAGGCGAGCAACCTGGGCGACCAGTTCCATGCCGCCTGCCGCGACGCCAAGGTGACCGCCTCGGGCGTGTACAAGATCGAGTTGGCCACCAAGAAGGTGACGGCGCTTGCCACCAAGGCAGACGGTTGGCCGTTCTGCTTTCCCGACGACGTCGATATCGACGAGCAGGGCAACGTTTACATGACCGACTTGACCTATGCCGGCATCTGGAAGATTTCGCCCGACGGCAAGAAGGTCGACCTATGGTCGGCCGACCCGTTGCTGAACTGGTCGCCACAGCCCTATTCCGGCTTCCCGCTGGGCGTCAATGACCTTGCCATCGCGCCCGACGGCAAGAGCATCTATGCCGTCACCGACGGCGACCCGATGCTGGTGAAGGTGCCAATCAAGGCCGACGGCACGGCCGGTAAAGCCACGGTCGTGGCGCGCGGCTATTCGCCGTTCGACGGCATTGCGTTCGATGACAAAGCTAACATCTACGTATCGGAAATCATACGCAGCGAGCTTTGGGTATTGTCACCGGATGGAAGCAAGCGAGCGCTGGTCGCCAACAAAAAGACGGCACCGCTGGACGACAACACTAGCATTGCCTGGTACAAGGGCACGATCTGCACCACCAATCTCGGCTTTACTCATGAGAAGCCGGAGCAGGCGGACAAGACCATCGTCTGCGTACGCGGCTACGACATGCCATAGACCGAAGGCCCGGCAGGTCGCTGCCGGGCTGGCTGTCGAGTCTGGATGTGCCGCCGCCTCAGCTGCGAGATGCTGCGGCAGGTGATCAACGCCATGGTCACCGATCGGATTGGTAGAGCCGCAAGCGGTTGGCGAAGCTCGATCCGGGCAGTCCGGATGCGGTTCACCGGAGCACGCAGCGCGTGATCAGTTTCGGTCCCGCGATGGCGGACACCAACCAGGTGATCGCAGCGTCCGCCGACAATCCGATGCTGCTGCAAATCCAGGATGCCGCGACCGGCAGCATTGATGCTATTGCACTCTACGGCAGCGCGACGAGCGTCGCGGCCCTGAATCTGCACTTCATTGCGTCCTGAGTGAACCTATGTCCGTTATGGTTGCTTTTGCCGTAGAAGGCCGAGAGAAGGCTCGCCGAATTGCAGTCTGAACATCTTGTTGCGCATTTACTACGGGTCACTCTCAAGGGCCGCAGGTATTAGTTTACGGTGGCGCCCTGAGCATCGGACGCCTCCACGGCGCCAAGCTCTGCCCGCGGCAGCAGAATGGTGAACGTGGTCCCCTCGCCGACCACGCTATGCACGCGCACGGTGCCCCCTGACTGGCGCACAAACCCGTAAACCTGCGCCAGTCCCAGCCCGGTCCCCTTGCCGACCTCCTTGGTCGTGAAGAACGGCTCGAACAATCGTGCTTGCACGTCCTCCGGCATACCCGTGCCGGTGTCCTGGACCGAGAGCACGGCATATCCTCCGGCCGAAAGGTCCGCTTCGCTGTTGGCGAGACAAAGATTGCCGGTGGCGATCCGCAACGTCCCACCCCCCGGCATTGCGTCGCGCGCGTTGATCGCAAGGTTCAGCAGCGCCGTCTGCACCTGATTGGCATCGGCCATGACCGGCCACGCGTCGAGCGTCAGATCGAAGGTCAGACGAATCTCCGCCCCGACGCTTCGTTCCAGCAATTCCTTCATGTCCTGTACCAACGCGTTCAGCGGCAGATACTCCACCTGGAGGTTCTGTTTGCGGGCGAATGCCATCAATTGAGCGATCAGTTTCGCACCCCGCTGCGCCGCGCTGATGGAGCTGTCGATCAGCCGGAGGCTCCTGGGATCCTCGATGCGGCGACGGGTCACCTCGAGGCCGCCCATGATCGCCGTCAGCAGATTGTTGAAATCGTGCGCGATACCGCCGGTAAGCTGACCCAGCGCCTCCATCTTCTGCAACTGGCGGATCTGCTCGCTGACCCGTTCGCGTTCGACAATCTCGGTCCGCAGCCTTTCGTTGGCCTCCGCCAAATCGCGAGTGCGTTCGGCAACCCGATCCTCGAGCTCTGCGTTCAGAGCCTCCAAAGCATCGCGCGCCTCTTTCTCGACCGAGCGGTCGTATAGAATTTTCAGGAACCCCGCTACGTCGCCGCGCCGGTCGCGTAACGCCACCATCCGGCCGCTGGACCAGATACGGGCGCCATCGTGGCGGCGGTGCCAGCGTTCGGCTCGCACGCTGGCACCCTGGTACGCAGCCCGCATCTCGGCGCCGGGAACATCCGCGATGATATCCTCCGCCATGAAGATACGGGCGCAAGGCTCGCCGATAATGTCCTCGGGCAGATGGCCCAGGATCGCCTGCGCGCCGGAGTTCCAACTGGTGATCCGGCCATCCAGCCCGCACGTAAAGATGGCGTAATCAACCGCGCTCTCGACAATCATGCGATAACGTTCGCTGGACTCTTGCGCCTCGGCTTCCGCGTGGCGCAACCGTAGCATCGCCCGCGTGACGGCAATTAATTCCATCGGCTCGACCGGCGTCGTCAGGTAGCAATCCGCCCCGCTTTCCAGCCCGATGACTTTCTCGGCCGTCGAGGTGGCTGTGGCGGAAATCTGGATGACGACGATGTCCGGCCAGTCGGCCTTGATCCGCCGACAGACCTCCAATCCGCCCAGATCGGGCAAGTTCACATCCAACAACACCAGCAGCGGTTGCCGCTCGGCGATCAGGGCGAGTGCGGCAGTGCCGGTTTCAGCCTCGATTACCTCCATCTCGCCCAGCAGCAGCGAGCGGGTTTTGACGTAGCGGTTCGCCGCATCGTCATCGACGTTCAGGATCAGCGGGCGTGTCCGGGCTGTCGGCATCATGTTCATGTGGACGGCTCCTGCGGCTCGGCCGGGAGGTCCGTCAGCCAGATATCACTCAGCGCCCCCTGCATGACCTCGCGGGTCAGGGTCGCCTTAGACAAGATAGCCCGGGCGTGATTCAGCCGGTCTCGCTGCTGCTGCGTCAGAACCGATGACGTACAGACGATCACCGGAATTTCAGCGGTGACAGAGTCACCAGACAGGCGGTCCATCACGTCGAACCCGTCGATATCGGGCAAGCGGAGGTCCAGCAGCACCACATCCGGCCGCCAGGCCCGCACCAGCCGCAGGCCGTCGGCACCTGTCTCGGCTTCCTGAATCCGCAGCGGCCCGCATCCGGCGAGCATCTGTCGCAACACATAGCGGGATGTCTCTTCGTCATCGATCAATAGAACGCCGCGCGGCTGACCGGGTTGGGACACGACAGCAGGAGCAGCTGAAGATGACGCTTTCAGCGACAACGGAAGACACAACGTGAACACCGATCCGGCGCCGGGCGTGCTGCGCAACGTCAGCGTGCCGCCAAGAAGCTCAGCAAGGCGGCGCGAGAGCGGCAGACCGAGACCGGTACCCTTGGCTCGGAACTGCAGCGTATTGGAGACCTGGGAGAATTCCTGGAACACCACCTCGTGGTCCTCGGGCGCAATGCCGATCCCGGTGTCGGCGACCTCCAGGCGGCATTGCCGTGTTTCGGCGTCGAACGCCGCGGATACGCGAACTTCCCCGCACTCGGTGAACTTCAGCGCGTTGGAGATCAGGTTCCGCAGAATTTGGGCGACCTTGGCCTCATCAGTGAACATCGGCGGGCAATCGGCGGCTTCCTCGAAGATCAGGTCCACCGCATCGTTCTGCTGCAACGGCTTCATCACGCCCCGCAACGCGCCGAACAGTTCACTGATAGCGAAATAGCGCGGCCGGATCTCCAGCTTGCCGGCTTCCACCTTGGCCAGGTCCAGCAGGTCGTTCACCAGCTCCGTCAGGCTTTCGGCCGATCGGCGGATATAGGTGACCTGGCGTTCCTGCTCCGCCGTCAATGGCCCGTCGGTGCGGTCCATCAGCAGCCGCGACAGCGCCAGGATCGAGTTTAACGGGGTGCGGAATTCATGGCTCATATTGGACAGGAAGCGTGATTTCAGCTCGCTGGCCTGACGTAACTGCTCCGCCCGCTCATCCAGCTCGGCATACAGCGCGACGACGCCGCGGTTGGTATCCTCCAGTTCGATATTCAGCCGTACCAGTTCATCCTGGCGAGTGCGCAACTCAGTCAGGCTGGCAATCAGTTCAGTGTTCTGGGTCTGCAATTCGGCGGCAGGGCTCGGGGCCAGGTCAGTTCCCAGCGCGCCGACGATGCGGGTAACATCGGCCGAGGAGAGAACAGTGCCCTCCGGCAGGCGCCGCGACAGGGTCACGGTGGTGCCACGCGGTCCGCTGGTAACGGTGAAATCGTCCACCAGACGGCGGGCGCTGGCAATGCCCCGGCCGGCGGCTCGGCCTTCCAGCACCGCATCAAGATCGGGAATGCCCGGGCCGCGATCGGTGACGCGGACGCACAATGCCACCGGGGTCGAGCGGCTGACCGTAAAGGCGACCCGGCCGCCACCGGCATAGGTGAGCGCGTTTCGCGCAATCTCAGAAACCGAGGCCGCCAACCGCGTCTGACTGGACGTGTCCAGTCCGGCCAAGGCGGCCACCTGCCGAGCACGATGGCGTGCCACGACAATGTCCTCAGGCTGGGTCAGGGCAACGGTCAGCAGCGGCCATTCCATCGTTTCAGCCTTTCCACACGACCACGGACGCATCGTCCCGGCCGCGCGCATGGTCACGATACAGCACGCCAGCGATCAAAAGCGGGTCCAAAGCAAACAATCCCGGGTGACTTTCCGGTGACCAGGACGTGGCCAAGCCATCGGAATACATCACGAGAACGGGCCGGCTGTGGATCGGATAGCGGAAGTCTTGCAACCGGCCAGCGGTGTGGCCGGCAGTACCGCTATGCGACACCATACGGCGCACCCCCCCGGTGTCGCAGATGAAGCCTGCGATATTGCCGATACCGCTGTAGGTGACCTGCCTGGCGGCAGGATCGATCGACGCCACCGCAACGGCCGCGCCGCGCGTTGAGCGCAGGCCAGCATGCAAGGTGGCGAGGATCGCCGCGGGGCTGGCGGCGGCATGTTTGCGGAACAACCGGGCGGCCTCGGCGGAGGCCGTAGCGGCTTGTGGGCCGTGCCCAAGGCCGTCCGCCAGCAACACCCCGAACGTGCCATCCGGCCGGCTGACGATCGCGGCCGTGTCGCCGCAAATGGTTTCTCCCGTTTTGGGCACACAAAGGGCGGCGGTATTTGGCATGATGCCGGGGCCGGCTTTCCCGCCCATGCGCACGAGCACAGCGGTGCCCTTTTGCGGTATCGAATGAAACAGCATCTGATCGGCCAACCGCTGGACCGCACCCAGCCCGTTGCCGCTCGTGCCGCCGGTGGAGTAACCATCGCGCAGGCAGGCTGCAACGTCGACCATTCCGGATCCGCGATCCAATGCCATGATCTCAATCCCGGCCGTCCGTTCCGGATCGGCCCCGGCCAGGATCTCGCCGCCACCGCCGTGACGAAGCAGGTTCTGGGCCAGTTCGGTCACCACAATGGCGACCCGCCCGGTGTTGGTTTCATTGTAGCCAAGCCGAGCGGCCAGACCGCCGATGCGCCGGCGGGCATTGGCGACGTCGGTCGGGTCGCGGACGGCGATCACTTCCATGCCGCTATTTCCAACGCGCGACCGTGACTTTGGTGCCCTTTCCGGGCTCGGACACGATGGCGAACTCGTTGCACAACCGCCGGGCACCTCCTAGGCCGAGCCCCATGCCTTTCCCGCTGGTATAGCCGTCTTTCAGCGCCAACTCGATGTCTATGATGCCTGGCCCCTGATCCTCGAAAACGATCCTGACGCCGCGCCGCGCGCCAATCTGCACGATGTCCATAGTGGCGTTGCCACCCTTGCCATAGTCGAGCGTGTTGCGGGCAAGTTCGCTGGCGGCGGTGACTATCTTGGTCTGATCGACCAGGCCCAGCCCCGCCTCGATCGCAAGGCGGCGCACTTCCTGACGGACCCGCACCACGTCCTCGCCGGTGCGAATCGGCACTATACTAGCGGCCACCCTCTTCCTCGTCCGGTAGAATCGGGCCGGTATCGTCGATCCGGTTCATGATCATGGCCATGCCACGTTCCGCGTTCAGCGCGGTACGCACGCCGGGAAGCGACAGGCCAAGTTCCACCAGCGTGATGGCGACGGCGGGGCGCATGCCAACAACCACGGTGTCGGCGTCAAGAACCTTGGCGATCATGGCAATGTTGGCCAAAGTGCGGCCGATGAAACTATCGACGATCTCCAGCGACGAGATATCGATCAGTACACCCTTGGCGCCATGCTCGACGATCCGTGTGGTCAGATCTTCCTCGAGTGCCATGGCGAGGCGGTCGTGCATGTCGACCTGGATAGTGACGAGCAGCGCCTCTCCCAGCTTCAGAATGGGAATGCGGTCCATAGGCTGCGCTTCACCCCGCCTCGGCCGGAGCAGCGCTGCGCCGCTGGTTGACCACCGCCTTGCCCAGCCGGCGCAGCGCGAGGGCGAAGGCATCCGCCAGGCTGGCCTTGGAAACGACATTCAATTCGACGCCCAGATGTACCATCGTCTGAGCAATTTGCGGCCTGATGCCGCTGATGATGCAGTCCGCACCCATCAGGCGCGCGGCGGCGACCGTCTTGAGAAGATGCTGCGCGACCAGCGTATCGACGGTCGGAACACCGGTGATGTCGATGATTGCGATATCCGCTTCGTATCGAACGATGCTTTCCAGCAGATTCTCCATTACCACCTGGGTACGGGCGGAATCCAGCGTGCCAATCAGTGGCAGCGCCAAAACGCCCTGCCACAGCTTCACGACCGGCGTCGAAAGTTCGGCGATTTCCGTCTGCTGGCGGATAATCACTTCCTCTCGCGCCCGCTGGAAGGTTTCCATCATGAACAGACCGAGGGCATCGATCAGTTCGCTGGTCGTCAGCATCTCGGTCGCCAGCCGTTCCGCATCGGCACCCAGAATAGTGCGCAAACGGGCAAACACCGGCTGTTTCAGCGACAGGATAAACGTCGCGGTTTCTGTGGGTGAAAATCCAGCAAGGGCCCGGGTTCGCGACAGGTCTGCGAGAATTTCTCGCAGCGGAGCGAACGAGGCCGCGTCGATGTCGGTGACATTGCCGTCGCGGCACGCCTGGGCCAGTCTTTTGACTATGCTGTCGCACTGGCTTTCCAGCTCCGCCGTCGCCAGTCTCGCATCCGGCGACACGCCCAGTTTGGCAAGCCAATCGGCGATGATATGTGTTGCCGATTCCGACAGGATCGCCGGAAGGCGGGATGCTGGGGGTTTGGCCATGATTGCGCGGAATCCTGTACCGAGAACGGGCGAAGCTACGGGATCACCTAAAAATAGCCAGGGCTCTCAAAACGATACTCACGTGGGCGTGATCACAGGTGATTGCTTCGCACGATTCGTTCAGTGCAGGCAGGAGGCAGGAAGCAAATCTGATGGGTGAACCCAGCAATCGATACGATCTGACGGCCGCCCGTACGCATGGCCGGCCCGGACGCGAAATCCGGCCACTCGGCCTTACGGTCGACGTGCATTCTCATGTCCTGGTTCCCGCCGCGGCTACCCGCGTGCGTCCGCACCAGACCCCCGATCCGAGGGTAGCCGTCTATGCCGAAGAAACTCGCATCTTGAGCCGTCAGCAAGACGATGACCGCACGCTGAATCTTGTCGATTTGGCGCTGCGGATGCGCGACTTCGACGCGATGGGGGTGGATGCGCAGGTGATCAGCCCGGCCCCGGCGCAGTGCTATTACGACGTGCCGGCCGAGATCGGCATTGAGGCGGCGCGGATGGTTAACGAGGGCGTAGCGACCATCGCGGCGCGGATGCCTGAACGTATTCCTGCCGCCATAGGGTCTGTACCGCTGCAGGCCGGCGGTGAGGCGGCAGCGGTGGAATTGGAATACGCAATGAAGACGTTGGGCCTCAAGGGCGTCGAGGTGCTGGCCCATGTCGGCGACCTGGAACTGGCCGACCCATCGTTCGAGCCATTCTGGGCCAAGGCCGAGGCTTTGGGCGCAGTGGTGTTCATTCACCCCAGCGGTTTCACCGAACCTAGGCGGTTCGGCCGATTCTACTTCAGTAACGTCATCGGCAACCCGCTGGACACCACCATGGCGCTGCATCATCTGATCTTCGATGGGGTGCTGGAGCGGTATCCCAGCCTGAAGATCATCGCTTCGCATGGCGGCGGGTATCTGCCGGCTTATTCGGGGCGGATCGATCACGCCTGGGGCGCCCGCACCGACGCGCACGGGACGTTGCCTAAGGCGCCGAGTTTCTATTTGAAGAAGATCTACCTCGATACGATTGTTTTTACCCCTCACCAGTTGGAAGCATTGGTAGAACTGTTCGGAGTGGACAAGATTCTGCTCGGAACGGACTATCCTTATGACATGGGGGAATACGATCCGATCGGACACATCGCATCTGTGGCATCGTTCACCGATGCGGATCGGGCCGCGATCGCCGGCGGGAACGCGAAGGCGCTGTTCGGATTGTGACGCGACGTGCCATGACCGGAACCGGGTCGGTTGACGCCCCTGCCGCGGCGCACGATCCTCGGTTCTGATCCGAGCCGTTTCGAGAACGCGCGCGGGTAGCCAGGGAGAGCGTCGTGGGCCAAGTCGAACAGGTCGAGCACGCCAGGGCCGACGAACTGCAGGCATTGCAGCTTGTTCGGCTGCGGGACGCGGTTCGCCATGCGTATAAGCGCGTTCCCCATTACCGGGCCCGCTTCGATGAGGCCGATGTGCATCCGGATGATCTTCAGCGACTGGAAGATATTTCGAAGTTTCCGCTGACGACCAAGGAAGACCTGCGGCAAAATTACCCGTTCGGCATGTTCGCGGTGCCAATGGAGCAGATCGTTCGCATCCATGCCTCCAGCGGTACCACCGGTAAGCCGACCGTCGTCGGCTATACGAAGAACGATATCGATACCTGGTCGCTGCTGATGGCGCGATCGATCCGCGTGGCAGGGGGACTTGCATCGGACAAGATTCATATCGCGTATGGCTACGGTTTGTTCACCGGCGGCCTGGGGGCTCATTACGGTGGGGAACACCTTGGGGCGGCGGTCATTCCGGCCAGCGGCGGATTCACCGAACGGCAGGTGCAAATCATCGACGACTTCAAACCCGATATCATCATGGTGACGCCGTCGTACATGCTCGCCATCGCTGACGAATTCGACCGGCAGGGGATCGACGCGTCAACCTGCAGCCTACGGCTTGGGATTTTCGGCGCCGAACCGTGGGGCGAAGGGATGCGTGGCGAAATTGAACGCCGCATGGGGCTGCGGGCGCTGGACATCTACGGGCTGTCGGAAGTCATGGGCCCGGGTATCGCGCAGGAATGCGCCGATTCGAAAGGCGCACTGACACTTTGGGAAGACCATTTCTTTCCCGAGATCATAGATCCCAGCACCGGCGTGCCGGTTCCCGACGGGGACCCTGGCGAACTCGTCCTGACCACGCTCACCAAGGAAGGCATGCCGGTCATCCGCTACCGTACGCGCGACCTTACGAGGTTGCTGCCACCGGCAACGCGCGCAATGCGGCGGATCGAGCGTATCAGCGGCCGCAGCGACGACATGCTGATTATCCGCGGCGTCAACGTGTTTCCGTCCAATATCGAGGCGGTTCTGGCGAAGGAAGACCGGCTCGCGCCGCACTATCTGCTGGAATTGCGTCGTCCCGGCAGTTTGGACGAGCTGGACGTGGTCGTCGAAACCCGCTCGGCCCTGGCCGGTAAGCTGAGCGGCACGGACATGGCGGCCCTCGAACGGCATGCGGAACATCTGATCAAATCGTTCGCGGGCATTACGACGAAAGTGCGGGTGGTCGAGCCGGGGACGCTTGAACGCTCGCAAGGCAAGGCGAAGCGAGTCCTCGATCTGCGGCCGAAGGATTGACGCCCATGCACCCGACGTTCACCGATCGCCCGGCGCGCGACCGCTTCCTGCGCGAGAATGTCGAGGCGGTCTATCACACTTTGACCGACGGGCTGACCAGGTTCATGCGCGTCGAAGACCTGGTCCGTGAGGCCGCCGAAGCCTATCCGGGCCTGGTGCCCAGTCAGGAACAGCTCGTCGCGGAGGGTGGTCGTGCGCTGAAGGACAAGGAATGTCTGGAAGTCGAACAGAGCCTGCTGCTGTCGCATATTCTGGCTAATCCGCGCTGCGGCACGCATCTGTGCCACGCGATGCTGTTGCCTCGGCCGGAGACAACAGCGGCGCTGGCGGCTCTGGCGGCACAGGGGTTTGTTGATCTTGGGCCGGTGAGGGTCGAGCGGCACGGCCGCGCGGCGCATCTGCTGAGCAGCAATCCGCGCTATCTGAACGCTGAGGATCAGGGAACGATCGATGCCATGGAGATCGGCGTCGATGTGGCAACGCTGGACCAGGGAACGGAAATTGCAGTGCTGCGCGGGCAACCGGTGGAGCACGCCAAGTATGCCGGACGCCGCATCTTCGGAGCCGGCATCAATCTGACGCACCTGTATCACGGAACGATCCCGTATCTTTGGTATCTGCAACGCGAACTCGGCTTCGTGCACAAATACCTGCGCGGGGTCGCCACGCCGGAGATGCTGCCCGACGATGTGAACGGAGCAGGCGTCGAGAAGCCGTGGATCGCAGCGGTCGAGGGATTCGCCATCGGCGGGCACTGTCAAATTCTTCTGACGATGGACTACGTCCTGGCGGCCGAAGATGCGTTCATGACGTTGCCGGCCCGCAAGGAAGGGATCATCCCCGGCGCCGCGAACCTGAGGCTGCCTCGGTTCACCGGCGATCGTCTCGCGCGGCAGTTGATCCAGGCCGAACGGCGCCTGCAGTGTGACAGTCCCGAGGGCCGGCTGATCTGCGACGAGATCGTTCCGCCGTTAGAGATGGACACCGCCATCGAACGCACCGTGGCAATGCTGACCAGTGCGGGTGCGGTGGGCGCGATCGGCAATCGCCGGGCGTTTCGCGTTGGCGTCGAGCCACTGGACGTGTTTCGTCGTTACTGTGCCGTCTATGCTCGGGAACAAGCGGTGTGCCATTTCAGCCAGGCCCTGATCCGCAATCTGGAGGATAACTGGGGAGCGTCAAACCGGACGACGTAGCCGCGCTCAACCGAACGCCTGCGAGACGCGGGCCGCTCGGGTGCGCAAATCCTCGCCGATCTGCGTCAACCCCGAGCGACGCATCTGCTCGCTGACACCAACGACGACCAGCGCATTGATGGTTTTGTTGGGCATACGAACTGGCGCTGCGACGATACTCACGCCGCGAATATATTGTCCGTCGTCGATCGCATAGCCCGCCTGGCGGGCCGCCCGCACTTCTGTGTGCCATGCTGCGAGGGTTGGCGGAACGTCCCAGCGCAATTTGGCAAAGCGTGCGTCGATCTCGGCCATCGGATAGTTGCCGAACGCCGCGACGCAGCGGCCCGTAGCGCTGATCAGGGCTGGAAAGTGGCTGCCAATGTCCACGTGCACCCGCAACGGTGAATCAGAGCGCGCCAGGGCGACGACAACCATGTGGTCCAGCCCGCTCGCCTCCACCGCGATCGCCGTCGCCCGGTAGGTTTCCGCAAGTTCGTCCAGTGCGGACTGCACCGAAGCCGGGAAAGTGTGTTGGCGCAATGCCGACCGCGCCAACGACACCAACCCGGCCGCGACGACGTACTTTTTTGTTGCGGGATCGACCGCGACCAGATGTTCGTCGGCCAATACCCGCAGAATATGCAGGCACGTACTTGGCACCAGGTCGAGCGCCCGGGCGATTGCGTGGACCCCCATTGGCTCGTCACTGCGTCCCAGCAGACGCAGTATCGCAATGCCGCGCGACAAAGCTGGAACCTGCCTGATGCGCGCTGGCCTTTTGTCCGGGGCTTTCGGGTCGTTCGGATCGGCCATCGGTGTTGATATTCCCGGAGGGCCGTTCATAATGCCCCCATATCAACCGTGCCGGATTGGTAACTCCACAACTCCTGAGCCCAGCACCGACAATTCACCGTCCTGGTTGCACGCGGACTGTTCGATCTCGACCAGATGCCGGCCCTCCTCGATGAACTTGCGGACCACTTTTCCGTCGATGAACAGCAGGTCGCCTTCCGGATTGTGCCGGCGGATCTTGCAGGAGGCGCGGCGCAGAAAGCCATCGTCGCCCATCCAGTTCGTCAGATGGTGCGTCAGCCAGGAGCAACGCTCGGGACCATAGTCGTACGCACCCGGCGCACCGACCATCAAAGCGAACTCCGGTTCCCAGTGCACACGCTCAGGGCAGTCCGGGATCCCAAAACGATTCGCGATCCCAAGACCCGGGTGGTTGCTTACCTGCCGCCACGCCAGCTTGTTGGCGCGGATATAGAGCCCACCCCAGCCCTGCGCGAACGCGATGAAGCCGGTAACGGTCATCGGCCCCTTCGCCATCGTGGGAAGTGCGTCGCCAACCGTAACGTCCTCCCAGTATCGAGGCGTGGACCCACGAATGACCTCGGTTTCATAGTGCTGGTAGAGACGTTGCAGGTCGTCCTGGCTATAGACCCGCGGCGGCCGCGCACGGACTTCGGTGTATTTTGTGCCTTGCTCGCGAGCCTGGTCGCGGTCCGTGCGGAAACACCAGCTATCGGCCTCCGCAACCAGGTCGCCATCGGGATTGAAGAAGTTGACGTGGTAGATCTGTTGAACCGCTCGTCCGGCAAATTTTGTATCGTGTTCGATCAGATCCTTCAGCCACGCTTCCGTGCTGATCTCCTGATTGCGCAACACCGGTTGGTGCCACGCCCAGTCCGCCCCGGCCCACATCGCATGCACGCCGGGAATGCCACCGACGTATCCCGACACGATTCGACTGGTGGCGAACAGGAAACTTGGCAGCGCCACGATGCCACCAAAACGCGACCTCGACGCGTAAACCGGATCGCACCACAGCGGATTATCATCGCCTATGCCATGCGCGTAATGACGGATATTGTCACGCGTTGCCTCATGACACCACGGCTCGAGAGTATTCTCGATCCGCACGTTCTTCCGCTCCCGCAGCGCGTCGAGCGCCTTATCGGTGATCTTCGGAAAGTGCCGTGTGGATTTGGGGTTCATGCTTGCTCCGTCTGGTTGAGCGAGGCGGCTTCCTGATCGCGCAGGGCCTTGCGATTGATCTTTCCGGCCGGTGTCCGCGGCAGCTCGGCAACGAAGCTGATGAGACGCGGATATTCGTGCTGACTGAGCCGCTCGCGCACGAAACGCTGAATGTCGGCAACAGCGGCGTGATCGGATGCGTAGCCGGATGCCGGCACGACGAAGGCCTTCACCACAAGCCCTCGCAGGGCATCGGGCACGCCGATCACCGCCGCCGTCGTAACACCCGGATGCGCCACCAATGCATCCTCGATTTCTACAGCGCTCATGGTCCAGCCGGCTGAGATGATGACGTCGTCGGCGCGCCCCGCATGGTAGAAATAGCCGCCCGCATCGATCCGCCCGCGATCCTTAGTTGGAAACCATGCATCGTGGCGGCGCACCTTGATCTCGCCGATCTCGTCCGGCTCACACTGCGATCCGTCCGGCCGCTGCACTTGGACGTCAACGCCGGGAACCGGCCGGCCGAGCGATCCTGGTTTGACCACAAAGTCCGGGGCCCCGGGGTAATTGGCGAGAACCACGCCGACCTCGGTCGTTCCGTACATACTGCACAGCGGCACCCCGAAGGCCGCTTGAATGTAGGAAGCCGTTTCCTGGTCGATCGGTTCTCCGGTGAACGAGAGCTTGCGCAGGTCCGTGCGATAAGATCCGATCGCGCCGGTGTTCCTCATCATCCGGTAGTGCGTGGCCGCCGCCGACAAATTGGTAGAACCGTAGTCCTGCAGCGCCTTCAGCAGACGTTCGGCCTCGAACTTGCCGGCGTAGGCGCCAGTCTCGATGCCCAATGCCAACGGCGCCAGCGTGCCGTGCCACAGTCCGTGACCCCAGGCGGGCGAGGACGGACAGAAGAACCGGTCGCCGGGCCGCAGTCCGGTGCCGTAAAGCGCCGCGTTCATCACCACGACCACGGCGCGGTGCGTGTGCCTGATGGCGTCCGGCAGTTCACGCGTGGTGCCGGAGGTATACTGGAAGATCGCCATGTCCGCCGCCGCCGTCCGCGGTTCATACCGATCCGGAAAGCCGGCCAGCGCGGTCATGAATGCATCGTCTGCGGCGACGATACGCGGGCCGTCCAGCGCAGCAAGCGCAGCCATTTTTTCCGGCGTGGTCAAAAGCAGGGACGGCATGCAGTCACGAGTCCGCAGGCGGACCCCCTCGGTACCGAACAAAGTGAACAACGGCACGGCCACGGCGCCGCGTTTCATCGCACCGAACAGCGCCGTGTAGAATGTCAAAGACGGCTCCAGCATGATGGCGACGCGGTCGCCGGGCTTTACCCCTTCGGCATCCAGCCAATGCGCGAACCGGGACGACAAAGCTGCCAGTTCCACAAAGGTGATCGTTTCATCCGTTCCATCCGCACGTGCGACACGCAATGCCACGCGACCTGGGTTGGCGTAACGATCGACGCATTCATGCCCGATGTTCAAGACTTCGCGGTTCCCGTCAAACAGCTCCCAAAGACGAGCGGTCGAGAACTGGCGCTGGGCGTCGGCATATGTCGTGTAATCGGTCAACTTCGGCATGCGGCGCGCATCCTCCCCTTTGCCGTCGGACACCAACTAAAACCGAAGTTGTGGCGTTGTCAATGTGTCGGATGTGTTGTATTAGGACAACATTTGGTCCTTGGCGCGTCGCGTTCGCGGAGGCGCTACAGTCCTCGGAACCCGGTCGGCCGGCCGAAATGCGCCCGCGCCACGTAAGTCGCATGATTGTGCTGCAGCGCCGAGATGTGAGAGTTGTACATCGTCACATCCGCGAAGTAGCGAGCCAGCTTGCTGCCCTTTTTCGTCGGTGCCGACAGCGAATTTTGCAACAGCAACTCCACCGCCTGCCGCGCCAGACCGCCCGCCTGCTGCGCCAACCCCCACAGCCGCAAGTTATCCTCGACGCTGATCGGCGTGCGGTCGCGCTCCCATCTCCGGCAAAGCTTCATATACCGATCCGCGACCCCGAACAGGATCGTTTCCGCCGCCTCGGTCATTGCCAACGCCAGGCCGAACGGTCGCAGGTAGTCCGGATGATCCGCCCACAACAGGCTCGGATCAGCGATCGAACGGTTGCGCAGCATCAGCGTCTCGAATTCGTCCAGCGCAGCCCAGGCCGCGCCCACCACTACCGACACGAGCGAACAATGATACGGACCCATCATGCGGCCGAGATACATCGGGTTTCCGTGCAGCCGGGTACCCGGCGTTCCTTCTTCCATCCCGTCTGGTCGAGCGCCCAGCCAGTCCAGCACGACCACCATGTGTTCGGGAACGAAGGCATCGCGCACCCGAGCGCTGTTGGAACCGCTGGCGCGCATGCCCAAGGTGCGGTCGCCGCCCCAGTCGTCGAGCACCTCGAACGCCGCCCGAGGCACAACGACCTGTCGCGCACTCCCCGTTCCGTCAAGCATCGCGCCGCACAACAAGTGAGTCGCATACGGTATACCGGAGCAGTAATCCCACTGCCCGTTCAGGATATAACCGGCGTCCGCGGGCTTTAACGTGCCCATCGGGGCCGGCCGGTGCGGCGCGATGAAATGCCCATCGGCACTGAACAGTTCCCGCTGCGCCCGCTCCGGCCAGTGCGAGCCGACAACATAGGCATGCGAGCATCCGAGCGACAGGCACCACCCGGCGCCGGGGTGGCCGCGCGAGATCTCGACGATCACCCGGTAGGCGGTTCCGAGCTCGAACTCATAGCCGCCGAACAGCCGGGGCTGCGTGATCCGGTAGAACCCCGCCTTCAGGAATGCCTCGTGGATCTCAGGCGAGTAGGCGCCGCGCTCATCCGCTTCGTCCTGCTGCTCCCGCAACAGGTTGCGCAGGGCTATGGCACGTTCGAACAGGCGCTCGGGCGTCATGTCGGGTTCGGGCTGCGGGATCGGCGCGGGTCTGGCGGCGGCAGGTAAGTCCATATTCACGTCGCTTGCTCCGGGAAGGCCATGGCGGATGATTTTACCCAATCAGCCCCGCGGAAAGACAGGTCAAGGCCCAGGCCTTTCCTGAAGGGGGACCCACCGCTGACACCCATTCGGATGGTCCGCTGTGAGTCCCGGGCTCTGATCCGCGAAAATGCGATAGTTCGACATGGAACTCAGCCCTTGGTCATGCGAGGCCTCGCCCTGGGCCTACCCGGTCAATCGGCTGTTCTACGATCAAACGCAGGCGCGCCAACCGATCGCTCAGCCGGGCCAACGCGGCTTCATCAAGCCGACCGCGGGAACCCTCCATCACCCGGTCTGCACGCATCAGCAGCCGCGCACGAATCACCGGGTCGTCCGTCGTCACCGCAATGTCCTGCAGCGTGCGCAACAGCCGCAGGGTCACCGGCAGGTCGCTCTCGGCATAGTGGCGGATTTGCTCGAAGGCCGTATCCAGCAATCCGTCGAGATCGATCCACGGCATCGTTACCCGGTGCACATGCGGAGGATCGAACAGCGTGCCGGCCGGCGGGTCACGGCTTATCCAGCGGATCATGATGCGGCCCAACTGATCGAGACAGGTGATCGCCGTGCTCGGATCATTCACCGCGGGTGAGATTGCCCTGAGGCCGATGTCGACGATCTGGATGACACCGAACTCGACATCTTGTTGCAAGGTGCGCGCAGGGCCGATGTCGAAAGTCGCCAGCAAGGCCGCCTGAACCTCAGCATCGAGCCGGTCGGCCCGGTTCACGATCAACAGCGGCACCCCTTCCGGCACGAAATGGCCGACGCGGCGCGTCACCCGCACCCGTATCCGAGCGGCCTTCGCCACCGTCACCAGCCGTGCCGCGTCGACAAAGCGAATATAGCCCGAGGCCGGGCAAGCGACCGTGGAGGAGGGTCCCGCCCAGTGCGGCTCCAGCGCTACGGCGCGCGACATCCTGCTGCGCGGATACGGCATCAGTTCGTCGATCACTCGCTCGGTCTCGCCGGCGATCCGGTCGACGATATGGTTGACGCTGATCGCCTGGCTGATGTGATGGATGAAGAAGATCAGCCAGCCGACACATAGCAGCGCCAGGAGCATTGCGCCGGCCACGGTCGCGACCGGGCTGAACGGAACCGGCAGTGCCCGCGCCGCCGGCAGGGCGGCCATGCAGTAGCTGAACGTGCCGAGAAAGATACCGAGGGTCCACTGCGTCGTGCGATCGCGGACGAAGCTCACCAGAATGCGCGGCGAGAACTGCATCGAGGCCAGCGTGATCGTCATCAGCAGAATCGCGAAGACGATCGACACGACTGTCATGATCGACGCGGCGATGCCGCCCAGAATTACCTGGGCAACCTGCGGATCCGCGTGCGAGGGAAACAGCACGTGCGGTACCCAGGCATCCAGCGCCGGATACACCTCCTCGCATTCCGAGAACAGCATTCCCACCGCGCCGAGGACCAGCGCGATGACCAGCGGCCGAACAAGAAAGCCTCCGCGCAGCGCGTAAAGGATCGCGCGCAACAGCAGTGCGAGACGGCGGCGTCGCTTCGGACCAGTTGGACGGGGCAGTGCGGCTCTCCGGCGGATGACTGCGACGGCGCATCATCGCCGAAGCCACAAGCCACGTCATGTGGTTTCGTCGAATGAGAAGAGATCCGATGGCAGGGTCGCGCCAGTCCATCGCTTGGGCGTTCGCCCGAAGGGCTTACAACCGAATGATCCGCTTCGCGCGTGATCTCGGGAAGTGCCGCGATTTGAGGATTTCGACCGGGATCCATCCGTCCGACCGTACCATGTCGCAACTTTGTCGTTCGCTCCGGATTGAGCTTGCTTCAGCGCGAAATGAAATGTTGGTGGACAGTCTGTTTGCTCTGGGCTCCGATATAACTTCCGTGGGAAGGCCAAAATGCCATTGTCACGTACTTGCTATTGCGGCGGATTCGGGTCTCGGTGGTAAGATTTAAGCGGGAAACGCTTCAGGACAAAGCAATAAGATGATGGCGAGCAGCTAACGGTGCCAAGACTGGTCTTGCAACTGCTGCGCCGCTGCAATGTCGTCGCCTTGGTGCTGACACTGGCGGCCTGCCACATCAACCTGGTTGCTCCGTACGACGATCAGTTTGTCAATGACGCCGTCACTGTCCAGACCGACTTCGACACCTTGATCCAAACGTTACGAAATCCGCCGAATGGGACAAGCGTGACGTACGATGCAAACAAGGCCTCGTACAACAAGATCAACGTGGACCTGAGCCGGTTGGTGACACAGGCGCAGACGCACACCAACAACCAGCCGATGATCGATCAAACCACCACGCTGGCTGGGGTTGTGCGGGAAGTGGAAGCAACTCATAGGCGTACGGGCCACCTTTCCATCGCCTACCTCGACGACAAGCAGGAAACTGTGGATCAGCAGATTGGCATTGTCATTCGAACTGAGACCGACAAGAAGGCCCTGAACTGAGGAGAGACGTCCATGGACGCCGCAAACGTCGCCACAGCTATGTTGAACGCTGCGAAGGGTGCGGCGGCAGGAACGTGGCCGAATATTCAGCATGATTTCGCGTCGGATCTCACTTCGGTACTTCGGAAGGCTACGAGGATTGAGGCCCAACTTGCCGCGGGCGAGTTGACAGAGGAAGAAGCCAGCGAGTTACTCAATGATCAAAGAAAGACGCTAACTATGTTAAGCATAGAGGTTAAACAGGATGAAGCAATCATTGTAGAGAATGCCATTAACGCTGCTTTCGATGTGCTTTGGACGGCAGTGAAGGCCGCGGTTGCCTAAGTCGGTCCTTATCGGCGCCTCGCCGTGGTGCGAGGCCGGACAATGAGACCCGGTCTGCAGCTGCAGGTCACACATGGGCCAATGATTGATGATGCGATGGCTGATCGTATCTCACTCCGATCTACGCCACTCCGTTGTTTTCAGTGAATCGCGATGTGGAGCCGATAGATGCCGCTGCCACGGGTCGTGCCAACAACGATCAAATACTGTCCGCCGAGCGGCAGCCCGCCGGAAAACTGCGCTGCATCGTCCGTCTCTCCCGCACCAGGGAGAGCGTGGCCCGCGGCTGCCCATCCCTCTCCTCCGCGACGGACGGTCCAGGGCGGGGCGTAAAGTTGAAAGGCGATGTTATCGTCGACGGGCTCCGGCTGCGTCAGCTCCAGCTTCTGGCCTGCCCGCGCTCGAAGGGTAAAGCAGTCACGATCGCCGCGAGCGAGGGCACCTTCCACATCTGTCGAGGATGAGCCCGGAGAAAAGCGTATTTCCACAGGGTGACCGCAATCCGCGGCCGCTGGGACCGTAATCAGGACGAACAGAACGAGAGAACGGGTCAGAACCATAGGCGATCAGATACCTCGCAGTGACCGGACTGCCACCTCATCGCGGCGACCAGCAGAACCGTTTATCTCCGACGCCTGAGTGGTCGCGCGGTTGTCGCAGCAGGTCTCACTGTGATAGCGGTCCCAGCAAATGGGCGGCTGCTTCTAAACCTCGAGTGCCTTCCACAATGCCGGCTTGACGATACCATCGGCATCAACGCCCGTCTTCCCCTGAAGCGCACGTACCGCCCCTGCGGTAGCAGGACCGAAGTCGCCGTCAATTGGGCTCGTCTCGGGCAGAAGTCCCTTCCCGTGCAAGCGGAACTGCAGACTGGCGACGCTTGCGCCCTTGTCGCCTTGTCGTAGGACCGGACGCTGCGCAGCGGTAAGGTTGCCGGTGAGGCCGAGCGCGTTCTTGGTTCGGATCAAGCTCTTCCGCCGCTCGGCAAGTCCAATGAAGCCGCCGTTCACCCGCCAGGTGACGGCCACCTCGTCATCCTGATCGGCTAGAGCGTTCAGCGAGCGAGACTTCCAGAATTCGCACGCGATACGAAGTGCATTCGCGGGCTCGGCGGCGAGTTCTGGTTTCTCAACGAGTGGCAATCCGAGAATCTCGGCCATCTGCGTATAATTTCTGCGGCCGGTCAGTTGGATCAAGCCGCGACCACAGAACAACGCTCCGTCGCCTGGGCCATTGCCGAGGTCGGCCCTGTTGTCATACAGGCGCGCAAAGCGCGCCGCATCGCCGTACTCGATCGTCGTACAGAAATTGTCTGATTCGTGATAGCACTGCGCAAGGAAATGTGCGGCGCGCAACGGTGCGATCATGTCGTATGAGGCCAGTGTTGCTGACAATAACGGGCCGACGGCCGCGATGATGCTGGCCTGAGATGCTCCTTTGGATCCCGGAACCGGGAGCGCGATCTTTCGCAACAGTTCCGTGTCGAGCTGAGTCATGGTGATCCCATCCTCCCTTTCTTATAATTATGCTCACGTCGCATTCTATCGCATTCGCTCAATACTACTGGCCCATGTAAGTGGCAATTGCTAATCATGTCGCCGCAGTTATTGGGTGCCCAGCGACAGGCCACGCAGGACAGCCAAATGCATAGCCCAGGACAGGCCAATCCGCGCCGTCGCCGAATTCTGCTCTCGGAGGGATCCAGCCTGTCTGCGCGTCAGGCGATTACAACACTCGGAACTCGCCGGACATGAAATCGAAGTTTGTGACCCTGCTCCGATCTGCATCGGGCGTTTCTCGCGCTTCGTGCGGCGCTTTCATCGGTGTCCGGGCCTTGGCCACGACCCAATGGGCTATCTCGACTTCCTGTTGGACTTGCTCGCCGGCGACAAGTTCGATGTTCTGCTGCCGACCCATGAGCAAGGATATCTCCTCGCCAAGGTGGCGGGCCGCCTCGTGCCACTGACCGGGATCGCCCTGCCCGCCTTCGAGGATTACGTCGCGGCCCATGGTAAGGCCAGTTTCTCCCGGCTGCTGACAGAGTTGCGATTGCCGCAGCCACACGCGGAAATCGTTGCGTCCGCAGCGGCGTTGCGTCGGACAACGATCTTTCCCGCGGTCGTAAAGACCGGCATTGGCACGGCGAGCCGCGGCGTCCGCTTCGTCCGGAAGCCCGGCGACCTCGACCACGTGACCGCCGCGTTCGAAAACGACGGGGCGTTCGGAGACGAGGTCATTGTTCAGGCCCTGGAAGGCGGTTACCTGGAACGGGCACAAGCCGTCTTCTGTCACGGGCATCTGGTTGGCGCCCATGCCTATCGGCAAATCGCCCAGGGCGCCGGCGGCGGCGACACGGTCAAGGAGAGCGTCAGCAGGCCGCAGGTCCGGGCGCATCTCGCGCAAATCGGCGAACGGCTCAACTGGCACGGTGCATTGTCCGTTGACTACCTTCTGGACGAATCACGAAACCTGCCGCTGTATATCGACTGCAATCCACGGCTCGTCGAGCCTGTGAACGCGCTCTTTTCCGGCGTCGATCTTGCCGGACTTCTGCTCGCGGTGTCCCTGGGCGAAACGCCCGACGAGGTTCCGGCGTCCCGCCCGGGAACGCGCACCCATATGAGTGCACAGGGACTGCTCGGCTGCGCCTTGCGGGGTGGCTCGCGGTCCGCGCTGGCCGCGGAGGCTTGGCATCTCTGGCACGGCGACGGCCCCTATGCGGGCGGCCGGGAGGAGCTGACGCCGGTGGGCCTCGATCCTTGGAGCGTCGTGCCGCTTGCCTATGTCGCGCTGCACCTGCTCGTCGATCCGCGCAGCGCTACCCGCTTTGCTGAGCAGACGTCCCGGTCGCATCAACTCAACCGGATGGCCGTCAGGATCATTCAAGAGAAAATCGAAGCAACTCCGCTGGCGTCTGGCCAGCGCTAATCAGTGGGCAGGCCTCAATCATGCCGTCCCGTCGTCCCCGCAACACGCTGCCCGGGGAGAATGGCTATGACTGTGTGCTGGCGTAGCTCGCCCAAGCATCAGACCTAAATGCGTGAGCTGGGATCGTATTTACCTTTTAGTAACAAGTATCGCCTAAGTTCGCGCTCGGCAGCCAGAAGGCTGAGTTCCTTTCACGGCGGCAGCCTCGCAGGGACCATTGTATGTCGGCAGCATCCATGTTCACAAACCTCACGGTTCGCGGGAAAGTCCTCGGCGCCTTTGGTTTGGTTTTTTGCCTTATTCTTGGGATCAACTTGACCGCGATCAATCGCCTGTCGGCAGTCAACGATGACGCCGCCGACGTCCGGGATAATTGGCTGCCCAGCACAGGCCTCCAGGGTCAACTGCTCAGCGCGCTGCGAGATCTGCGAGTTTATGAGCTCCGTTGCATTTTGGCCGCTGAGGACACTGAACGTCAGCAAGCGATGACCGAACTGGATCAGCGCCTTCAGGCGGTCGAGCGATTGCGCACGGCCTATGAGCCGCTGATCACACTGGGGACCGAGGATGAAAGGTTCATGCACGCGTTCGATTCCGCGTGGACCGACCATAAACAGACCGAACGCAAATACCTCGGCGACAGCAAAGCCAATCCGCGTGATCTGCTCCGCGAAGAGAACACAACTTCGTATACAGCCGCCGCATCGGCGCTCGAGAACGATCTTAATTTCAACATGGCCGAAGGTAGGAAGGCGGCCGATCAAGGGGCTGCTATCTATCAATCGACCAAACTCTTCATGCTTGGTGTTATGATCGTTGCCTTGGCGACATGCGTACTGCTTGCGCATAGGATCATTGGCAACCTATCCGGACCGATCCGTCTGCTGACCAAAGCGATGACCCGCCTGGCTGACGGCGATTGGGGCACCGAGGTGCCCGGCACCTTACGCGCCGACGAGTTGGGCGAGATGGCGAACGCTGTCAATGTATTCAAAACAAACGGGGTTGAGGCCGCACGCGCGAGAGCGCAGCAGGAGGCGGAGCACACCGCAAAGCAGCAACGGGCGCTGAAGATCGATGCTCTGACACAAGCGTTCGATGCGAAGGCTGGAGAACTCGTCGGCCAAGTCTCGTCGTCGGCATCGGAACTGCAGGCTACGGCGCAATCTATGGCCAGCGTCGCCGGCGAGACCACGGGGCAGGCAACCACCGTTGCCGCGGCGGCAGAACAAGCCAGCGCAAACGTCCAGACGGTTGCCGCGGCGGCCGAGGAGTTGGCGTCCTCGATCGCAGAAATTTCCCGCCAGGTAGCCCAGTCCGCGAAGGTCGCGGGCAACGCCCGAGAGGACGCAAAGCGCACTGATGACGTCGTGCAGGCGTTAGCCGGGGGTGCGCAGAAGATCGGCGAGGTCGTAGGGCTGATCAGCAATATCGCGGGACAGACCAACCTGTTGGCCCTAAACGCGACGATCGAAGCCGCGAGGGCGGGCGATGCCGGCAAGGGTTTCGCCGTGGTCGCTTCTGAGGTCAAGAGCCTGGCAACCCAGACCGCTCGGGCGACCGACGACATCGCCCGTCAGATCACCCAGATACAGCTCGCGACCAAGGCGGCGGTGGAATCCATCCGAGGGATCGGCACAACCATCGGCGAGATCAGCGACATCGCCGCTTCCATTGCCGCCGCGGTGGAACAGCAAGGTTCTGCCACGCAGGAGATTGCCCGCAACGTCCAGCAGGCCTCCGCCGGCACTCAGGAAGTTTCCTCCAACATCGTCGGTGTCAGCCGGGGCGCCAACCAAACGGGGGCAGCGGCCGGTCAGGTGCTGGAAGAGGCGGGACAATTGTCGCGGCAGGCCGAGCAACTCCGTAGCGAGGTCGGTAGATACATTTCAGGCATCAAGGCCGCGTAGCCGTCATGGCTTCAACCGCGTAAGCACGCCAAATAAGCGTCGCGGCCCCCCGAATGTGACGCCCTCGCAGACTGACTGGCGTTTTGCGTTGGACGCGAAGGGCTTTTTGACGACGCGACCCGGCAACTTGTGCTGCAAAATGCGGGGCGTAAGAGCTGCGCCTTCCTGGCATCGGTCCACGCGCGTCCTGTTGACCGGTCAACTCCGCCCGCCGGCGCTGCCATAGCAACGTTGTTGCCGCGTGGACCGGGCATCAGGACTGAATCATGAAGGATGCGACGATGGCGGACGACTCCGGGCCGACCCCATATTCAGGCGGGATGCCGGGCAACCCTGGAGCCGGTGGCGGGGGCCCTGGGTGGGCCGGCAAGGGTCGCGAAGCCGCTGCCGGTGATCGTCGCCCAACGTTGGTTGAGGCAAGGGCGGAGGGCAGCAGAGATGCCGTTCGCGACGATCCTGCCCTGCGGCGCGACTGTGGGGGCGTGCCCGCGACCGGCAAACGGAAGAACCTCATCGCCAGTTTGCGGATCGCATTGGCCCTCGCCGTTTTCGGCGCCGTCTCGCTGGCCGGCGCGGCGCAGGAGGCGACCGCCGAGGCGCGCCAGGTGGAGGGCGGGATGATCACCGATGTGCAGCCCAACTCCGCCGGGGTTCGCAGTTTCAAGGGCATCCCGTTTGCCGCCCCGCCGATTGGCGCACTGCGCTGGCGGGCACCGCAGCCGGTGAAGCCGTGGCGAGATGAGCGGAGCGCCAATCAGTTCGAGCCCAAATGCATGCAGACCGCACGGCTTGGCAACATCGACCCGCTCAACCCGCGCATGAGCGAGGATTGCCTTTACCTGAACGTCTGGACCCCGGCAAAGTCGGCAGATGACCGTCTGCCCGTCATGGTCTGGATCTACGGCGGCAGCTTCAATGTCGGCGCCGGATCTGAGCCCTGGTACGACGGCACGAATCTGGCCAAAAAAGGGGTGATCGTCGTCACGCTGAACTACCGTGTAGACGTGTTCGGCTTCCTCTCCCATCCCGAGCTCACGGCCGAAAGCAACGATCATTCCTCCGGCAACTACGGGCTGATGGATCAAATGGCGGCCCTCGGTTGGGTCAAGCGCAATATCGCCGCATTCGGCGGAGACCCTGGGCAGGTCACCATATTTGGTAAATCCGCCGGGTCGCTCTCGGTCAGTGCATTGATGGCCTCGCCGCTGGGTCGCGGGCTGTTCCAGCGCGCCATCGGCGAGAGCGGCGCAATGCTGTATCCTGGCAAATCTCCTTTTGCCTTCGCGCCTCTGGCCAAGGCGGAACAATCCGGAGTGAAATTCGCTGACATCCTGTCCGCCCACTCCATCGCCGAACTGCGCAAGAAGCCGGCGGATGAACTGCTGGAGGCCGTGGCCAAGAACCCGGACGTCCCACGCATGTCCAGGGGTCCGATCATCGACGGCCACGTGCTGCCGGTAACTGCGGCGGAGATCTTCGCGAAAGGGCAACAAACCGATGTGCCGCTGCTGGCGGGGTCGAACGCGGATGAGGGGACCTTGTTCGCCGCCAGGGGACCAACTCCGACACCAGAGAGCTTCACCCAGCAGGTCCGCGCGTTCTTTGGCGATGCCGCCGAACTCGGTGCTGAAGATATATCCGAGCGGCACACCGGACCAGGTGAAGGCGTCCTTCGCCGCACTGCTCGGGGACCAACTCATCGGCTACCCGACCTGGCTCTGGAACGGGTGGCAGGCCACGACCGGAAGGGCGCCCACCTACCGCTACCTGTTCGAGCTGCGCCCCCCCGCGCCCGCGCTATCGCTAACGCCCCTGGCAGCCGCGGGCGCATTTCACTCCGCAGAGATCGTGTACGTCTTCGACAATCTCCAGGTCCGCGACTGGCCCTGGCGGCCGGAGGATCGGCGTATGGCGGAGATTGCCTCGGCCTACTGGGTGAACTTCGCCAAGAGCGGGAACCCGAACGGACCAGGCTTGCCGGACTGGCCGGCTTACACTGGGCCAAACGGCACAGTGATGCGGCTTGCTGAACAGTCCGGCGCCGGGCCGGATCCCAACCTCGCCCGATATCAGGTGCTCAACGAATTCTACTTCGGCAAGGCGCAGTAAGGGGCGGAAGCTCGGCAGCTCTGGCGTCGCGACTGTGTAAACATTGGGGCGCATTGACCCGATTGGGCCGCCAGCACGATGCAGGAGGTCGAAGCAACCCCTGGGGTGTTCGGCCAGCGCTCGCCACGTCGAAGCAACGGATGCCAGCTTATGTGGCTGACCTCCAGCAGCTTACTCATCCTCCCAGCAGTGAGAATCCAAGCACGCAGGTTCCCGTTGACTCGGATCCTGTGGTTGCCAGGAGGTTGTCCCATCCGATGTCTGATTGTGCTTGCGGCGTGACGGGCGGCGACAAGCCCCAGCCGCCCGCGGCGGTCGCTGCGCGAGGCTTGACCCCGTCCGTCCCGCCGAAGCAAGACTCGGCATCGGATGTGTCGGGTGGTGTGATTGCAGCGCTCGCGATTAGCGCGGCGATCTCAGTGGCGATTTGCTGCCGCAGAGTGCGGACGGTTGCGTTATAATCAGTGATCCAAGGGAGCAGCGCCGCGGGGCGTGCGGCGGAACTCTCGAACGGCGGTGCATGGGCCCATTCGCGCAGGAATTTCATTAGCCTGAAGGGGTCCTGCACTTCGGGTGAGGCTGATATTGGTATAGGCTGGGTGGGCATGAAAAAGATCGGGTTCCTTTCGTTCGGGCACTGGACGCCCTCGCCGCAATCGCAGACGCGCTCTGCGGCCGACGCGCTCTTGCAATCCATCGACCTGGCGGTCGCGGCCGAGGCGCTGGGCGCGGACGGGGCTTATTTCCGCGTTCATCACTTCGCGCGCCAGCTTGCCTCGCCCTTCCCGCTCCTGGCGGCGGTCGGTGCGAAGACCAGCCGCATCGAGATCGGCACGGCGGTGATCGACATGCGCTACGAAAACCCACTCTATATGGTCGAGGACGTAGGCGCGGCCGACCTCATTGCCGGCGGGCGGCTGCAACTGGGGATCAGCCGGGGCTCGCCCGAGCAGGTAATCGATGGGTGGCGGTATTTCGGTTACCGCCCGGCCGAGGGCCAGAGTGGCGCCGACATGGGCCGGCGCCACGCGGAAGTGTTCCTGGACCTGCTGCGCGGCGAAGGGTTCGCGCAGCCCAACCCGCAGCCGATGTTCCCCAATCCACCAGGCTTGCTGCGCGTCGAGCCCCATCCAGAGGGCCTGCGGAACCGGATCTGGTGGGGGGCCGGCTCCAACGCCACGGCGGTTTGGGCGGCGAAGCTCGGGGTGAACCTGCAAAGCTCGACCCTCAAGGACGACGAGACCGGAGAGCCCTTTCATGTCCAGCAGGCCGCTCAGATTCGGGCCTTCCGGGCCGCTTGGAAGGAAGCTGGCCATGCGCGCGAGCCGCGGGTTTCTGTCAGCCGCAGCATCTTCGCGCTGGTTGACGATCGCGATCGCACCTACTTCGGACGCGGAGGCGAGGAAGAGGACCAAGTGGGGTTCATCGACGAGAAGACACGGGCCATCTTCGGTCGCAGCTATGCCGCTGAGCCGGACGTCCTGGTCAAGCAACTCGGGAGGGACGAGGCCATCGCCGAGGCCGACACGCTGCTCCTCACGGTCCCGAATCAGCTCGGTGTCGCCTATAATACGCATGTTATCGAGGCAATTCTCAAGCACGTGGCACCCGCTCTCGGCTGGCGCTGACGTCAGCCCGCGAATGGGTGCCTGGACGCCTTCGCCGATACGTTTGTGGTGGCATGATGCCGGCTCATGAAATTCTGACCGATTGGAGCAAAGATTAGTTGGTCAGCGAGGCAATGCGGCCTGGCTCGGCGACAAAGGGGTGGCAGTGAGAGAATCGCTATATGCAGCTATCGCTGCTGGCCGAAAGCAGATTGGCCGGTTCGGGCGAAGGGCGCGAATAGCTCCGACATTTCAGCCTGCGATAAGGCTCGGCGTTGATAGCCGATGTGGGGGAGGTGAATTCAAAGCTCCGCCGATCGCACCGTTGACAGTTTCACGCCGACTGTCGACGCTCCCTTCGTTGTTCGCCCCAGGCGGGGATGCCTGCCGGCATCGATGAGACACAAAAAAAGACCAGACGGAAGGTAACGAAGGGTGGACGAAATCAGGGCCGACATACTCCGAACGCCGAGCGACCTCGGAGCGGTTGCGAGCAGCGCGGGAATGGGGGCAATCCTCGCTGGGCTATCGGCAACGATTGGCAACGATGGGTTCAGGCAAGTTCCCGCGATAACCGGCGCGCCGTTGACGACGATGCGAGCTCCGAGCGTATCCGTCAGCGTGTACCGATCGCGCCGGTGACACTGAGGCGGCCATACCCGACCGCGAGACTGCGGGTCGTTTTGGCGCTGGGTGTCCTCACCGCCGCGGCACTGACTGGCGGCGCCTCCGATGCAGCCGCCGAGGCGCGACGGGTGGAAGGCGGGATGATTGCAAATGTGCAGCCCGACTCCGCCGGGGTTCGTAGCTTCAAAGGGATCCCCTTTGCTGCCCCACCGATTCGCGAACTGCGCTGGCGTGCGCCCCAGGCGGTGATGCCGTGGGAAGGTGAGCGCAGCGCCGACCAGTTCGGGCCGAAATGCATGCAGACCGGGCAGCCTAACGAGGTCGATCCGGTCAACCCGCTCATGGGCGAGGATTGCTTGTACTTGAACGTCTGGACTCCGGCGAAGTCGTTCGATGACCGGCTACCGGTCATGGTCTGGATCTACGGCGGCGGCTTCAAGATCGGGTCAGGATCCGAGCCTTGGTATAACGGCGCCAATCTGGCCAAGAAGGGGGTGATCGTCGTCACGGTGAACTATCGCCTGGATGTGTTCGGCTTCCTGTCTCATCCTGATCTGACAGCCGAAAGCAAGGATCATGCGTCCGGCAATTACGGGCTGCTGGACCAGATCGCCGCGCTCGGATGGGTGAAACGCAACATCGCGGCCTTTGGCGGTGATCCCGGCCAGACAACGGTGTTCGGCGAATTCCGCCGGGTCCATCTCTGTCAGTGCATTGATGGCCTCGCCTCTCGCCCATGGTCTGTTCCAGCGCGTCATTGGCGAAAGCGGCGCGATGCTGTTTCCGAACAAATCTCCTTACGCCCTGGCACCCCTGGCCAAGGCGGAGCAGGCCGGGGTGAAATTCGCTGACCTCCTGTCGGCCCACTCCATTGCCGAATTGCGCGAGAAACCGGCCGAGGCTCTGCTGGACGTGCTGGCCAAGAACCCGGATATCCCCCGCATGTCCAGGGGCCCGATCATCGACGGGCAAGTGCTGCCGGTGAGTGCGGTGGAGATCTTTGCCAAGGGCCAGCAAACCGACGTGCCGCTGCTCGCGGGCTCGACCTCGGATGAGGGGACCCTGTTTACCGGCCGGGCACAGCAGGCGACGCCTGAGAGCTATACCGAGCAGCTGCGCCAGCTCTTCGGCGATACCGCCGACGCGGTGCGGAAGCTATATCCAGTCGGCACACCGGAGGAGACGAAGTCGTCCTTCGCGTTGCTGTTCGGGGATCAACTTATCGCCTACCCAACCTGGCTATGGAATGAGCTGCAGGCCAGGACCGGAAAAGCGCCCACCTACCGCTACCTGTTCGAACTCACCCCGCCTGCGCCGGAGTTATCGAAGACACCGCTGGCAGGCGCGTTCCACACGGCGGAAATCGTCTACGTCTTCGACAACCTCAAGGTCCGCAACTGGCCCTGGCGGCCGGAGGATCGGCGCATGGCGGAGATCGCCTCGTCGTACTGGGTGAACTTCGCCAAGAGCGGGAACCCGAACGGGCCAGGCCTTCCGGACTGGCCGGCTTACACTGAGTTCGAACGCCACAGTGATGCGACTCGACGAACAGTCGAGCGCCGGACTGGATCCCCGTCTCGCCCGCTACGAGCTGCTAAACCAATTCTACTTTGGGAAGGGGCCGTAGGACCCGGACGTTGATCTGTCGAGGCTTTGCGCCGGCGGCGAAACACGCTTCATTTGTGACTCCGCATCGATTGACCGAGGATTAAACCTGCGAGTTCGTTTGTCGGGGATACCTGCCTGGGACGTCTTAGGTCGTCGTAGCCCACGGGTTGTGGCTCCAGTTCGGCCAAAACCGTGGATGATCAGCCTACGCCGACCATGAGTGGGCTTTCAACCGACGGCACAGCCGCTTGTCGACGGTATGACCGGCCAGCGGCATAAATTCACCGCATCTGTCTTTTGCGCCCGGGGTCTCCCAACTCAGGTCGAGGATTTTTGCCAGTTGATTAATTATGAGTAACCAAATGACGAAACTGAGAGCAGCGAAGTGCTCGGAATCCAACTTTACCTAGGGTAAGCCAGCATCGCACAGACAAACCGCTTCCTCGACAGCCGATTGACCTACCCCCCAATGCGATCGCTAATGCTCTGCGCATGTGAAGTGCGGTGCAGACAAACTAAGCACGGCACAGATGTCTCGGGAGGAATCAATATGACATCGAAGTTAACGAAGGTGGCTTACGTCCTTTCATTTGCGTTGTCCGGGCTGCTTGCGGCCGACCCGGCATTAGCACAGACTCCAGCGCCAGGGAGCGCGGCAATGGAGGGAACGCCTTCTGGCGAACACATCCAACCGTGGGGATTACCGCCGCCGCCGCCCGGCATCGGACCAGTTTCGCTGTTCGCCGACATCCACGACCAACCGCAGGGCAAGTTCCTGGAAGGCGGAGCCTTCGACGAGGGGGGAAATTTCTGGTTCGTCGCCATCGGGTCCGGGTGGGTTTCCTACCTGACACCGGAAGGTAAGCTCGTTCCAGGGTTCAACTGCGACCCACCGGAGGAACTCGGGTTCAAGTGCGAACCGCAAGGTACAAGGTGGCATGACGGCAAACTCTATCTGACCACCCGCCATCTTGGCATCATGGTCTATGACCCACAGACAAAGAAATTGAGCTCGCTGGTCGCCGCCTACCGGAACCAACTCTTCAAGGGCCCGAATGACCTTGATTTCGATGCGGAGGGAAATCTTTACTTCACCGATCCGTGGGGCACGGGACCGGGACCTGATTCTCTAGACGAGGCAGGTGCCGTCTATCAATTCTCCACACAGGGTATCCTCCGGCGGATCATTTCGACTGGACAATTCCCGAACGGCATCGCCGTCTCGCCGAATGATGCCACGCTCGCGGTCGCCGACTATGCCGCCAACCGGATGCTCTATTACTCGTTCCAGACCGGCCCGAATCCGGCTTGCACTCTGTGCGTCAAGGATCCGTCGCACACGACGTTCTTTTTCGCGACGGCCGGAAGCTACAATCCTGGTAATGGTGGCCCCGACGGCATCCATTACGATGTGCATGGAGACTTGTGGGCGGCGTGTGGGATCGGCGGGATCATCGAATACGACCCACGCGGCATTATTCTCGGCTACGTGCCGCTGCCGAACGGCGATTTGTCAGCCACCAACTTCGCCTTCGGTGGCCAGGATAACCAATATATCTACATGGAGGGCGCGGTCAGCGGCACCGTGTATCGCTTCAAGGCACCGCATCCCGGGCTGATTGGACCGGGCGGGAAGCGACTGGCGGCCCAACCTTAGGAGGATGATCGTCCCTCGCCTTTTCGGGGGCACGTCTAAATAGACAGTGTTTCGTTCACGCGTGTGTCTTGCGATCCGGGCATTTTCTCAGATCGCTTGGCGCACGCGAAGCGTGTCCGATCGCGGAGTTGATCGCGAATGGCAGCATTCCAAGAGGCGGGGATGCACAAGCGCATCACGAAGTAAATATGACGCCTCATCGATGGCAACTGGAAGCAACCAGGCGGCCCGCGCGATGATCTGCGACCGCGCCTTGCCAAAACTGCCCAGCGCGATGTCATCTCCGCGTACAAGTGCTCGCCGCGCTCACTCTGTTGGGAAACATCGTCCTCATGTTGGCCTTTCCCCCGTTGACACCCGAACTTGCGGACCGATTCGCCGCCATTGCCTTGGGGCATGTCACCCGAGAGTTCCCCAACAAACTGGATCACGTACTGACGACTTCCGACGATTCGCGTAGCCCCCGCGAGCTCCACCCGGTGTTTTACGGCAGCTTTGACTGGCATTCCTGCGTTCATGGCTACTGGATGCTGGCGCACCTCTACCGCCGCTTTCCTACCATCCCGAACGCGGGGCCAATCCGCGCCTTGTTTGATGAACACCTTGTCCCTAACCGCATCGCCGGCGAGTGCGCCTACCTGGCTCGCCCCGCCACGCTTGGATTCGAGCGTCCCTACGGCTGGGCCTGGCTGCTCAAACTCGCCGCGGAACTGGCGCTGCACGAAACATCGGAGGGCCACGCGTGGTCGGCAGCCGTTGCGCCGCTGGCCGGTATCTTCGCCGAGCGGTTCAGGGCGTACCTGCCGCTCGCTACACACCCCGTCCGGGCGGGCGTTCACTCCAACACAGCCTTTGCGGTGCGGCTAAGCCTCGATTACCAAGACGGGACACTACGCGCATTGCTGACCGATTCCGCCCGGCGGTGGTACTCGGGCGACGCCGACTGCCAGGCGTGGGAGCCGGGCGGCGACGAGTTCCTGTCACCCGCGCTGATCGAAGCCGAGTGCATGCGCGCTGCTCTCCCCGCGCCTGAGTTCCGTCGGTGGTTCGACGCGTTCCTACCTCGGTTGGGTCAATCGCTGCCGGCGACATTGTTCACGCCCGCCATGGTCAGCGACCGAAGTGATGGAAAAATCGCGCATCTCGACGGAGTGAACCTGAGCCGAGCCTGGTGCTGGCGCGCCCTGGCTGAATTCACCCCTGATCCAGACGCTGTGCGCCGCACCGCGCAAGCGCATATCGATGCCAGCCTGCCACATGTCAGTGGGGAGTACATGGGGGAACACTGGCTCGCGACGTTCGCGGTCCTGGCACTCGACTGACCTCTTTAGAACCGCGCGGTCATAGGTTACGCTCGATACCTTCACGAAGGAGCAGCCCATGGCGGGTCAGATCGAGGCGAAGCTGGCTGAACTCGGCATCTCCTTGCCGCGGCCGATGCCGCCGATCGCGAACTACGTGCCCTACGTCGTGAGCCGGCAATCTGGTTGTCGTCTCCGGCCAGGTTCCGGCGATCGACGGCAAGATCGCGATCACCGGCAAAGTCAGTTGGGGCGTCTCGGTCGAGCAGGCGAAGGAAGCCGCGCGCCTTTGCTTCATCAATGTCCTTGTCCACCTGAAAGCGGCCTGCGGCGGCGATCTGGATCGGGTGAAGCGTGTCGTCCGCCTCGGGGGCTTCATCGCTGCCCCCTCCGAGTTCAACCAGCACGCACTGGTGATGAACGGCGCATCCGATCTCGCCGTGGCGGTGTTCGGCGAGGCCGGCCGGCACGCTCGCACCACCATCGGCGTCCCATCCCTCCCCGCCGACGCTGCCGTCGAGGTGGAGGGACTATTTGAAATCGAATAGGCTGCCACGCATGCCGGATGGCTCGGCCACACTGACCCTCACGCTCCATGCCCGCATCGCGGAGATCGCTGCCACCGATTGGGACGCCTGTGCCGGAGGCGGCAATCCCTTCGTCAGCCACGCCTTCCTCAGCGCGATGGAGGACAGCGGATCGGCCAATGCCCGCACCGGCTGGTTGCCGCAGCACGCGGTGCTGCGCCGCGAGTGCGGCGAGATCGTCGGCGCCGCGCCGATGTATGTGAAGTCACACAGCTACGGCGAGTATGTCTTCGACCACGGCTGGGCCAACGCGCTCGAGCGAATCGGCGAGAACTACTACCCAAAACTGCAAGCCGCCGCTCCGTTCAGCCCCGTGCCCGGCCCCCGGTTGCTGCGCCGCCCCGGCGCCGGCATCCCGGTCGCGATCATGGCCAATGCGCTCGAACAAGCGTGCCAGTCGCATGGCCTGTCCTCGGTCCATGTCACCTTCTGCACGGAGGATGAATGGACGGGTCTCGGCGAAGCGGGCTGGCTGCAGCGCCTCGGCATGCAGTTTCATTGGGAGAACGAGGGCTATGGCAACTTCGAAGAGTTTTTGGGCGCGCTTTCGTCCCGCAAACGCAAGGTCCTGCGCCGCGAGCGGCGCGATGCCAATGCCTCAGGGCTGACCTTCCACACGCTGTCGGGTGCCGACATCACCGAGCGGCACTGGGACGCGTTTTACGCGTTCTATCGCTCCACCGTGGACCGGAAATGGGGGTCTGCTTATCTGACACGCTCGTTCTTCTCGCTGCTGGGGGAGCGCCTGGGAGACAAGGTCGTTCTGATGTTTGCCGAAAACGGCGGCAAGCCGGTGGCCGGAGCGTTGAACCTGGCCGGAGATGAGGCACTGTATGGCCGCAACTGGGGCTGCCGCGGCGATTGGCCGTTCCTGCACTTCGAACTTTGCTATTACCGCGCCATTGATTGGGCCATCGAGCATGGTCTGAAGCGAGTCGAGGCCGGTGCGCAAGGGCGCCACAAGATCCAGCGCGGGTACATGCCGCAGCCCACCTATTCAGCCCATTGGATCACTCACACCGGCCTCCGTCGGGCGGTGGCAAATTTCCTGGTGGACGAGCGCGCCGGTATCGAGGCGGAAATGGCGGCGCTTGCGGAGGACTCGCCGTTTCGCAAAGGCGAGGATTGACTTGACCTCTACGCATTGCGATTGGGCTTGGTCAGGGCTGGCGCAAGAGCAGTTCGCGCTCCCCGTTGCGGATTTTTCGGATGACTGCGCATGGACGGCAGCAGGGCCCTGGGTGCTCTGGAGCGCGGTACATCTGTTCCTGCTGCTCGGCGGGCGTAACAAATGGTGGTCTACCTAAACTGGGTGTGGGCCTAGTTGACGTACGGCAGCGGCGCCAGATTGATGCCACTGAGGCGGCATCGCCATGGTCCGACTTCACTCTTGACCGCAACGCCTGCCCCGAACCATATACGCCGTCCTGCGGTCGGGGGTCCGGTGGCAGAGTGGTGATGCATCGGACTGCAAATCCGCGGATGCCGGTTCAATTCCGGCCCGGACCTCCAAACTCCCCGAATCTTGCTGCCGGGGTTGGATGAAGTCGAGGGATCTCGATCCGGCACACTTGCTTCCGTGATCCCACCCTGTCCAATCGCCGGTGTTCTGAGTCCCCGTGGCCACATCGCAGCCGGCATCCAGAAGGATCATTTCCACACAAACACCGCATCAGGTCAGCGGCCGATTTCCGAAATCGAGACGTCTTCGCGGGATCCGACGTTCGCCACCATCCTCCGTGTGCTTCGTGCCTTCGTGGTGAGACTATGCGGTCTTTCCACTACCACTGTCGTTTGCGTTGAACCCCCATTTTTTCGCCACAAATCCACGCAGCAGACGATGCAGTAGGCTTGTACTCGCCGCAGGTCGGACAGCGCAGTGAGGAGTATCCGCATCCGAGATGACATCTGTGCATGCTGTGGTATGGACTAACTCCCGAACTTCGGCGATTTCGGGAACCCGTTCGGCGGCAAGCGTCCCGCCGTACCCCGTTCCGCCAGCCAGGGACGCAGATCGGTCTCGGTCCGAACGCGGTCGCCCAGCTTCCACGTCAGCCCGTCGGCGCGATGAAAAACCTTCGCATCCGAGAGACCGCCATCCTTATAGCGTTGCAGGATGACCCCGGAACCGCGGGCCATCTCGGGCACCTGATCCAGCGGGAACACCAGGAGGCGGCGGTTCTCGCCGATGATGGCGACATGATCGCCATCGGCGGGCACGCACAGCGCCGCCTCCTCGTTCGGTTTAAGGTTCAGCACCTGCTTGCCGGTTCGCTTCTCTGCCGACAGTTCGCCGGCGGGAACGACGAAGCCGCGGCCGGTGTTGGAGGCGACCAGGTACCTTCGCCCCCTCCACGGCCACGAACAGCGCGGCGATTTCGTCCTCATTCGTCAACTCCGCCAGCAGCCGCACCGGCTGGCCGTCGCCACGGCCGCGGGGCAGGTCGGCGGCCTTCAACGTGAAGGCCTTGCCGTTGGTCGCCAGCAAAGTGAGCCGGTCCGTGGTCTGACACGGCAACAGGAGGCGCAGCTTGTCGCCCTCTTTGAATTTCAGCTCCCCCGGCTCGGCCACCGACCCTTTGATCGCCCTGATCCAGCCCTTTTCCGACAGGATGACCGTGATCGGTTCGCGTTCCACGAAGGCATCCGTATTTACCTCGACCACAGCGGGCGCCACACCCAGTTCCGTCCGGCGGTCGCCCAACGCGCCGGACCCGAACTTCTTCCGTGTGTCCTCGAGTTCCTCGGTGATTCGCACCCAGCGCAGCTTGTCGCTGCTCAGCAGCGTACGCAGGTCCTTGAGTTCCTTCGTCAGGGATTTGTGCTCCTTGCGGATCTCCATTTCCTCCAGCTTGCGGAGGCTGCGCAGGCGCATGTTCAAAATCGCCTCGGCCTGCACATCGGTCAGGCTGAAACGGTCGATCAGCCGAGGTTTGGGTTGCTCTTCCTCGCGGATGATGCGGATCACCTCGTCGAGGTTCAGGTAGACCAGCAGATACCCGTCCAGCACCTCCAGCCGGCGCTCGATCGCGGCGAGACGATGGTTGGAGCGGCGGACCAGCACCTCATGCCGATGATCCAGCCAGCAGCGCAGCACCTCCGGCAGCGGCATCACCCGCGGCGTGCGGGTCGCATCCAGCACGTTCATGTTCAGCGGGAACCGCGTTTCCAGCGCCGTCGCCCGGAACACCGTCTCCATCAGCACTTCGGGTTCCGCACCACGCGTCTTGGGTTCCAGCACAAGACGAATGGTGTCGCTGCTCTCGTCGCGGATGTCGCCCAGCAGAGGGAGTTTCTTGTCCTCCATGAGTTGAGCGACCTGCTCGATCAGCTTGGATTTCTGCACCTGGTAGGGGATTTCGGTGACAACGATCGACCAGGTGCCGTGCTTGCCTTTCTCGACCTCCCACTTGGCGCGCAGGCGAAAGCCGCCGCGGCCGGTTTCGTAAGCGGCTGAGGATGGCCGACGCGTCCTCCACCAATACGCCCCCGGTAGGGAAATCGGGACCGGGCATGTGGCGCAGCAGGTCGGCGGTGGTCGCCTGCGGATGCTGGATCAGGTGGATCGCGGCGGCGCAGATTTCCCCTGCATTGTGCGGCGGGATCGATGTGGCCATGCCCACCGCGATGCCCGCCGCGCCGTTTGCCAGCAGGTTCGGGAAGGCGCCCGGCAGGACGATCGGTTCGGACTCTTCGCCGTCGTAGGTTGGGCGGAAATCGACGGCATCCTCATCGATGCCGGCCAGCATCGCCTGGGCGACGAGCGTCAGCCGCGCCTCGGTATACCGCATGGCGGCGGGGTTATCGCCGTCTATGTTGCCAAAATTGCCCTGGCCCTCGACCAGCGGGTAGCGCGCGGCAAAATCCTGCGCCATACGCACCATCGCGTCGTAGATCGAGGCGTCGCCGTGCGGGTGGTATTTGCCCATCACATCGCCGACGACGCGGGCGCATTTCTTGAAGCCGGCGGTCGGGTCCAGCCGCAGTTGATGCATGGCGTAAATCAGCCGCCGGTGCACCGGCTTCAGCCCGTCGCGGACATCCGGGAGCGAGCGCGACATGATAGTCGACAACGCGTACGCGAGATACCGCTCGGACAGCGCGTCCTTCAGGTGGGTTTCCTGGATGAGGCCGATCAGATCATCCGGCATTTTTGGTCACGTCGTCCTTTTTCTGGGTCATGGCAGCAACTCGGTCGTATAACATCGCCCGGGCTTGCGGCAGAGGACGATGCTGGTGGCCAAACGCATCGCGCGCCAGGAAATGCCCGGTCAAGCGTAATCCGTCGCGCCATGCGATCGGGTGCGGCGGGGACGGCGATCCGGCCAGAAAGCCAGGCAGCGGCAGCAGGCGGGCGGCCCACTCGCCAGCCCCTTCGCGTGTGACCGCCCGGCCGGTTTTCGGAGAAACGAAGGCTAAACCATCCGTTCGTCCCGTGACGGCACACCTTGAGATGTCAAGGCCGTAGCCAAGGTCAGCGAGGACGATCATTTCCCATTGGATGAGGTCTGTCAGGACCAACTCGCCAAGAGGCAGCCGCGGTATCAGGTGCAGCAGACCCTCGAAGATACGCGGCTGCGGCTCGCGTTCCGGCAGGGCGCCCTCGGCGACAGCACAGCTCGCGGTCAGCATGGCGAGCGGGAGTGCCTGCTCCATCGCGTGCGCCGCGCCGGCGTGGATCAACTCGCCCGTGAAGCTGCCAAGCTGGTCGGACAGGCGCGCGGTCCATTGCACCTGGACCATGTTGCCGATCTGCCAGGTTCCGGACTTACCACGCGACGCACCCCCCCGAGCCAGACCTCGATGAAGGCCGTGCGCCTCGGTCATGACAGTCGTTACGGCATCACCCTCGCCGTAGGGGCGGGCCTCCAGGATGATTGCGGGGGCGTCCCATTCCATATGGCCGATTTTAGAGTATGACCGCGCTGAGCGGAACGTGCACGGCGCGGCGCCATCCGCCCCGACTCGAAGTCTTGAATTATTCGTGCCTACAGTAGGACGCGACGGATGAGACCGCGTCGCGCGCCGCGATCATGCCCGAGCCGTGGCCAAACTGCTGTCCGGCCACCGCATTCAGTGCCTTGAGCTTACAAGACTTGACCTGTGGGAATGGGCTATAGCGGTGGTCTGTCCGCTTTAACGTTCTCTTAAACGTTGGCGGGTAATCTGAAGACGCGCAACGACTTCACGGAGATGCGTCCATGCTGTTCACTGACTCAGCTCTCCCCATCGAGCGTCTCACCGACGCTACCATCGTTAAGTTGCGTTCGGCCGACAGCGTCGAGCGTTACCAGGATTGTGGCTGGTATTGCGCGACGGGCTATAAAGATGGCCGCGTGGCGGTGATCGTTCACGCCAACTCGAAGGCTGAGCTTGACCTCGCGTTGTGTATTGCCTCCGAGGCCGCTGCAATTCGTCGACGACGGAAGCATCGGACTTTCCACTGAAATACCAGAATTCTCGTCAACTCGGCTGCACGAGCTACGCCGGAATATGACCGGCCTCCGACATTCGGCGACGCCGAGGCGCCGCGAATAGTATGCCACAGCCCCGACCGCCGTCGTCGTCCCCTACCGGACGGTAGGGCGACCCGGATGTGCCGCTCCACCCCTTGAGAATATCCGGGGAATTGAGCGATAAAGACGCATCCGGGCCATTTTGGACCGAACATGGCCTCCGGCGAACCGTAGGCACCAGGGAGAGAGCAACAAGATGATTTCGACACGACGCACCCTTATCGGGGGCGCTGCCGCGTTATCGCTGGCGCCGATGACTCGCCTGCGCGCGCAGGCCCGCCCCAAACTGAAGATCGGCGTGATGACCGATATGTCCGGCACGTACCGTGACAATACCGGCCCGACGTCTCTGGCGGCCACGCAACTCGCGGTCGATGAGATGAAGTCCCATCTCGACTGTGACGTGGAGGTCATCAGCGCCGATCACCAAAACAAGCCGGACGTCGCGGTCTCAATCGCGCGCCAGTGGTTCGACGGCGACGTAGACATCGCCGCGGACGTGCCGACGTCCTCGGTCGCGCTGGCCGTCGCGCAGGTCGCGAAGGAGAAGGACAAGCTGATGCTCAACGCGTCGGCGACAGTGTCCGCGCTGACCGACGAGCAGTGCAGCCCCAACAGCATCGTCTGGAGCTTCGATACTTACGAGAACGCCCATTCAACCGGTGGGTCTCTGATGAAACAGGGCTTCAAGTCCTGGTATTTCATCACCGCGAACTACGCGTTCGGCCAGTCGCTGGAAAACCTGACCGCCGAGGTGGTCAAGAACGGCGGCGGCGAGGTCAAGGGTGCCTCCCGCTATCCATTTCCGGATACCACTGATTTCTCATCCTATCTGGCTCAGGCCCAGTCCAGCGGTGCCACCGTGGTGGGCTTCGCGAATGCCGGACTGGACTCCGAGAATTGCATCAAGCAGGCGGCGGAATTCGGCCTGAACAAGACGATGAAGCTCGCTCCGCTTCTGATGTTCATTCAGAATCCGCACTCGCTCGGGCCCCAGATCTGCGGCGGATTGCTGACAACCGAGACGTTCTACTGGGATCTGAACGACCGGACGCGAAACTTCACCAAAAAGCTGCTCGCCCGGACCAAGCAGAACAACTATCCGAATCAGGCTCACGCCAGCTCCTACGGCTCGACGATCCATTACCTGAAGGCGGTCGCGGCGATGGGCGGAGCCGAGGCAAAAAAGAGCGGACGCGCGGTTGTGGCAAAGATGAAGTCCCTGCCAACGGATGACGACGCATTCGGTCCGGGTCGGGTGCGCATCGACGGCCGCGGCGAGTTTCCGGCGTATTTATTCCAGGTGAAGACCCCGGCAGAAAGTAAAGGCGAGTGGGATTTGTACAAGCTGGTCAGCACTGCGTCACCCGCCGACGTGCTGCATCCGCTCAACACCAAGTGCAATTTTCCAACGGGCTGAACGATCGGGCCGGGCTGATTGGTCCGTTGCGTTGGATGGAGTGAAGCCGAGCTGCCGGCGATCCAGGCGGCTTCCAGCATACACGGAGCGCAACGAGCAGCCCGGGGTTAGAAAAGCATGCGGCCTGCGCAATTCGCAGGTCGCGCCCGTTGCCAAAGGCCACCGCGAAGTCGTCGCCGGAGGCCGTCGCCTTGTCGCGCTTGGCCCCCGGGCTGCGCAAGCGCGGTTAATGTAACAATGCCCGGGAACTCAGCTTTCGCAGGCTGTTTCAGTGATCATTCGCTGGCTGGGGTGATCGTCCCGAACAGACCGTCGGTTTCGCCATTAGGACCGGCGGTGAAGTAGAGCGTGTCGGAGCTCGATTTCGCGCCGCCGCCCAGGGTCACGGTCCACAGCCCGTCGATAGCAATCGGCTTGCCGTCCATGTCCCTGAGTGGACCGAGGAATTTCCCGTTGGAACCGAATGCGTTGATCCAGCCGTTGCCGAAATTGCCGACTAGGATGTCGCCGCTGAACCGCCCAAATGCGAACGACGCCCGTGCGACGCCCCATGGGGAATTCAGCGCTCCGTGTGCGGCAAAATGTTGAAGCAGATGGCCGTCGGTGTCGAATACATCGACAAAACCGTTGCCGCTGCCGGCAACATCGTCGTGCTTTTGCGCATTCTGCACCGCATAGGTCACGAACAGACTGCCGTCGATGTTCTGGATACCAAACGGAGCATATCCAGCGGGGATGTCCGGATCGACGAAGCCGCCGTCCGTGGTTACGGGGACATAACGGCCAGAGGTGCTGCCGGCGGGGGCGGGAGCGTACACCTCAACGGTTCCGGCGCGGAAATTGGTGGCAAACAGGAAGACGCCATTGACGTTGGTGCCGACTGCGAGACCCTTGTAAACGGCGCCCAGCGTGGGGTTAGGTGTGACGGAATTGTCGACGGCAAGGACCGCGTTGTCAGGCGGGGTGAGGCCTCCGGCCCAGGCGGATATCGTCCCGTCCTCGGTACTGAAGATAAACGCAGCGGGCAGCTGTGTGCCAGGGACCAGGAAGGCCGTGCTGACGCTCGTAGTCGGGTTCCACACCAGACCGTTGGGCGCAGAGCCTTGCGGGCAACTCGACCCCTGCCCTGGCATCGGTGGGCAGGGGATGGTGACAACGAGGGGCACGATTGTGCCGTTGCCGTCATAAAGTGTTGACAGCCCCGAGGCGTTATCGGCGATCCAGAACGGGCTCGCGGCCGGAGTAAACGCGACCCCCCAGGGGTTCTTCAGGTTCGGGTCCTGCACTGCGGCCGTATTCGGTAAATCAGAGACGAGATTGGTAACGACATAGGTATTTGGCCGATCGTCGGCGCGAACCGCCGTGACGGTTGAGACCGCGATCGCGGTGACCGCAGCGAGTGCGAGACTTCTATCGACAAGCTTCATAAGAGTGGTCCTCCCAAAATCGCAAACTGATCCTTGACCAGCATCTGCGACCCAATGGACGCACAGGGAGCCATTCATATTCCCAGTTGGCGGCAGAAATGTTCGTCGCTGCCAGCCTTGTCACATTAGCTTCACCTGGGCACCCTGGCTGTAGATCGAACACGCGACCAGTTGAAAAACCGAGAAACGGACGCTAGTGGTTCAAATCAGACGGATAGTGCCGTCCGTTTTGAACCACTAGCCTATGATTTTGTGGGCCGATTCACCCGACGGCATGGGATGCTTCTGTCGGGATCGGACCACTAGGGCGTTTCCACTCTGGCTGGAAACGCCCTAGGCTCTATTTCGCGAGCAATTTCATCAGCCTGAAGGCGCTTCGCGCTCCGAGCCAGGCTGATATTGCTCTAACGGCCTCCCGGCCACTGAAAAATTCGAGCCACCGCCGCCCTTCCTGGCGAGGCCGGGTGGGTGGACAGCGCCGCGTCGATCTCCTCGAACGAGCGGCCGCGTGTCTCGAAGCCGATGAACCAGAAAGCAATCGCGCCGAGCACATACCAGAAGGCAAAATAGTTGAAGGCCGGGACAAGCGCGTCGAGCGTCGCCTTCGGTGCCACGTAGTTCGACGATCCGGCTATGACTGCCAGCCCGGCTGGCCCGATGAATTTGCCCAGGTTGCCGACCCCGTAGACTAGGCCCATGCCGCTGCCGCGCAGCCGCGCTGGCCACAACTCGCCCATATATGGACCGACTATCGAGTAGTTGCCGCTGCCAAAGAAGCTCTGCAGCAGGATCATCACAAAAAACATCGATACGCCGCCGACGAATACGTTGTGCAGGTAGCCGGCGAGCGACATGAATAACCCCGCTATCAGGCAGCTCAACACGCCCGAGGCGCGCCTGCCCATCGAGTCGGAGATCCAAGAGCAATAGAAGCGGCCAGCCACTGCCGCCAGGCTGATCCAGATCACGAGCTGCGATGCCTTGGGCGGCGAGATCTGCAGCACTATCACGAACAGCGTCACCATCCACAAGGCGAGGGCTACCCCGCCGGTCTGAGTAAGGCCGGTGAGGCATCCGGCGATGATACTTCGCGGATACTTGAACAGTTCGGTCCAACGTGTGTGCTCGACTGGAGGCAGTTCGGCGGGCAGCGGGATCGACTCGGGATCAATCTGTAATGCCCAGGCCACCGAGCGGCGTGCCTCCTCGACCCGCCCCACGCGCATCAACCAATGCGGCGATTCCGGGACCCATGCGCGGATGTAGAGTGTTAGGGCCGCGGGCAGCAGGCCGATCGCAAACAGCCCACGCCAGCCAATGAAGGGAGTCGCATAGGCCCCCAGAAGTGCACCCAGGAGTACGCCGACGGGCAGCATCGTCGTGGTCAGCCCGGTCAGCCAGCCGCGCTTACGTGCGGGGACGAACTCCTGCACGATCGTGATGTCGACCGAGTAGAGCCCGGTCACCCCTAGGCCGACCAGAAGGCGGCAGATGAAGAGGTAGACCCATGCGCCGTCGGGGGTCACGGCCATCGCCCCGGTGGCGAGGGAAAAATTGAGCACGGTGGCGATCATGACCTTGCGGCGCCCGATCTTGTCCGCCATCCAGCCCCAGAACAAGGAACCGAAGGGGGCGCTGATGCCGGAGGCGAGAAGGATCATCCCCGATTGTCCGTAGGTCAGATGCCAGTCCCCGACAATGAAGGCCAGCACAAACCCAATCAAGAAAAAGTCGAAGAAATCGAGCATGTCGCCGACGGTAGCAGCGAAGGCGATTTTCCACTGGTTCGCGGTCAGCTTTTGTTGCTGATCGAGAAGTTCGAGCATGACGAGGCCTCCCCATACTCGCCCGTTTGGCCAGCGACGGGCGACCCAATTTTATTGTTATATGTTTCTGAGGCTTTGACGCGAGCCGGGTAGGCGGCCCTCAGTGAAACGGCCGCCTACCCGTGATCCACGCACAGCCGATCAGCGCAACCAACGGTAACCCACACGGCAACCGCCGGCAATGCGTTCGCGACCGCCGAAGTCCCCGGAAGCTAGGCGGGGTGGATCCCTCCCCGGACATCGCGAACCGAGCCATCCACCTGCCGGTAATCCGGCCCGATCGGCACCTTCCCGTATCCGCCGGGGATGTCTAGAACGTAGGTGGGCCACGCCAACCCGGTTACCCGGCCGCGCAATCCCTCCAGCAATGCGCGTCCCTCCTCGATTGGGACATGAAACCGAGCGGTCCCTAGCGCCGGATCCAACTGGTGCAGATAATACGGCTTTACCCGCTGTGCGATCATCGCTCGGAACAGCGCCTCCAGCGCGGCCGGACTGTCGTTGACGCCCCGCAGCAACACCGACTGACCCAGGACCGGAATCCCCAACGCCCGCACCCGCCGGAGCGCCGCACCGGCCGCCGGCGTGAACTCGCGCGCATGGTTGGCATGAACCACCATCCACATCGACCGATGCGTCTCCATGGCCGCGGCCAGGTTGTCCGTCAGCCGTTCCGGCTCCGCCACCGGCACACGTGAGTGGATCCGGATCGTCTGGACATGCGACATCGCTGACAATGTCGCGACAATTGTGCGCAGCCGCCGCGCCGAAAGCATCAACGGGTCACCCCCAGTTAGAATGATCTCGGTCACCTCGGGATGCGCGGCGAACCACGCGTAAGCCGCTTCCAGCTCGGCATCCGTCAGCAGCCCACCGTCTGGACCGACATGCTCACGCCGGAAGCAGAACCGGCAATACACCGGACAGATCAGCAGCGGCTTCAGCAGTGCCCGATCCGGATAGCGATGCACCACGCCCTTGACCGGAGACAGCGCATCGTCGCCGATAGGGTCTGCGCTTTCCTGTGGCGCGGTCACCAATTCGGCCGCGTCAGGAATGAACTGAAGCCCGATCGGGTCGTCGGGAGTCGCGATCAAGGCCCGCATGCTGGGAGAAATGGCGACAGCGTAACGTGCCTCGGTCGCTTCGAGTCCGGGTAACGCGGCCGGCGGAATGAGATCGGCGGCAAGCAGCGCCTGGGCGCTGCGTAGTGTCAGGTCTTCACGAAGGCGCAGCCGAGTGTTGCCATCGACTGGAACGCGTTGTCCTGCGGTATCGTCGCCAACAGTTTGAACTGGTCCCATTCGCCCTTCAACTCAGCGGGAGTTTTCGTCTCCCAAACCCGGTTGGCATGGATGAACTTGCCGTCGGCCCGCACCACGCCGGTTCCATACAACGGATCGGCCACCGGCAAAGCTTTCATCTGCTCCACCACCGCGCGGCCGCTGGCCTTCGCTTTGTCCGGTCCCATCGCCACCACTGCCTTCAGGTAGTGGGTCACGGCGGAGTAGGAACCGGCGTGATAGTAGTTCGGCCGGGCATTGTGATAGCGCGGGGTGAACCGGCTGGCAAAAGCGCGCGTATCGTCGTTCATGTCCCAATAGAACGGCATCGCGCCGATGATCCCTTGCGCCAGCTCCAGCCCGACCGAGCGACTAATGTAGTCCTGATAGACCAGGGCCGCGATCTTCACGCCTGACTGGGGCAGTCCGAACTCGTGCGCCTGTTTGATACAATTGGCGGTGTCATCACCCGCATTGGCGAGGCACAGCACCTTCGCTTTGCTGGCTTGTGCCTGCACGATATAGGCAGAAAAATCCGTAGTGCCGGGAAAGGGGTAGGCGGCCATGCCAGCGACCTTGCCGCCAAGCTGCTCGACGATGTCGGCTGTATTCTTCGCCATGGTGTGGCCTGAGATGTAGTCAGGCTTGATAAAGAACCAACTGTCGCCGCCGGCTTCGACCAAGCCACGGGTGATGGCGTTGGCATTGCTCCACAGGTCGTAGGTCCACTGGATCTGGTTTGGCGTGCAGTATTTACCGGTCAGGTCCGGAATGCCGGCGGAGGTGAAGACGACCACTTTATCTTTTTCCCGTGCGACCTGACCCACGGCGATTGCCACCGCCGATTGCGGGATATCGAAGATCGCATCCACGCCATCCTGGTCGTACCAGCCTCTGGCAATCGATGCTCCGACGTCCGGCTTCAACAGCATGTCGCCTTGGATCACCTGAACGGCCAAGCTGGGGTGCGATTGCATAAAATCTTCCACGGCCATTTGAGCCGCCAGGAAGTCGCCTGGTCCCGAAGCTTCGGCGTATTGCCCCGACATATCGGACAGCACGCCGATCTTGATCGTGGAGGCTGCCCCGGCGCGGCGGATTGCGGGCAGCGCCAACACGGCGGCCCCTGTGAGCAAGGTCCTGCGACGGATTGGCATGAACGTCTCCAGCAATTTTTGGCTTATTCGTCCGCTTTGCCGGGCCGCTCGAATGCTGTCAACCGGCGTGACCCTCCGTCCCCTGGGTCCTGCGTCAGCGTGCGCTGCGACAAGTCGCGCGCGATCTCCGCAGCAAAGCCGTCAGCAGGTCACACGATCTATGTCTGAAGCAGAACGAGAGCCCGAGCATGTGATCGCACGCCCCTCGGCCGCCGCTAGCCGCCCCCGCTCTTCACGGAGCATAACCTCGAGGATGCGCCTCTCTTTGGGGTCGGTTTCTTTGCCCAGCAACTCTTCGAAATGGAAAATGTTGTGGCGGGCAACGAATCTTTTCATGGCCGCGGTCCTCTTAGATTGATCTGGATCAATGATCAAGGCTCGGTCCCCACCTTAAGTTTTGTAAAGCTACCAGCCAGCGGGTGGTCATTCCAGACCGGTCTGGCCGTGCCAGGTCAGTGTGTTGCCTGTCGTGCCACACTATCTGTCAGTCATTTCCCTGACACCGCTGGCGCGAGAGCTGCTCCGGGAACCAGCGGCTCGGTGTTTTTACGCCCTGCAGCAGTCGCTTCCTGTCGGTGGTCAGGCGGACATCGTTGTTATAAGGTCGTGCAAGCAGGGGGCGCCGCGGTCAGCGACAGGCGGGTTAAGGAAGCATCTCATGCAAGCTCCATCAGGTGACCAGACTATCGACGTCGGTACCGCTGGTTTGCCCGATGGCCAGGAGCCACCCTTCATTCCTGGATCAATTCAACCACACGGCGCCCTGCTTGCGCTTGATCCGGACGATCTGCGCATCGTCCATGCAGGTGGCGATACCGTGCAATTTTTGGCCGTACCGCCGACGGCACTGCTGGGCGCCGCGGCAGCGGATTTTTTACCACCGGCCGATCTCCGACGATTGCAACGCCTGCTCCACTCAGGCCGCTCGATGGTTCGCCCCGTCTGGGCCTTCGACATGGCGATCGACCTGGGAACTGCCGACGTCATCGCGCATCTGAGTAGCGGCCTGCTGGTGCTGGAGTTCGAGACGCGGCACATGCTTGTCGACGATGCGATAGGGCTGGTCCAAAGCATGATTAGGCATGTGCAGGAGCCGCGTTCGCTGTTGGAGTTCTACAACGCGATCGCGACCGAAGTTTGTGATGTGACGGGTTTTGATCACGTTGTCGTCTGTCGCTTCGCGCCCGATGACAGTGGCGAAGCGGTCGGTGAGGCCCGCCGCAATCAGGACATTGATTCTTTCCTCGGTTTTAATTTTCCGGCCGCTGATGTCCCCGAAAAAGCGCGGGCGTCCTTCCTGGCAAACTGGAGCCGGTACACGCCCCGGACGCACGCCATGCCCCGGCCAAAATCTATAGCTGGGACGGCCGCCAACTCGATCTCGGTCACAGCGTTCTTCGAAGCATTTCCTCCAGGGATAGGCAATACCTTGCAAATATGGGCATTGTCGCATCGCTCGTGTTGTCGGTGATTCTGCACGGTCGGCTTTGGGGCTTGATCGTCTGTCATCACAAAGCGCCGCGCTGTGTGCCTCACCGTCTCCGCGATGTCCTCGAACTATTTGCTGAGATGGCGTCCTCTCACCTCGAAATGAAGCTCATCGAGGCCGAGCTTGAGGCCCAGTTGCATACGACACGCATCCACGAGGAACTCGTGGAGCGGATGAGCCTGAAGCCGGATCTGGCCGACGGATTAATCCACGGCCACCCAAACCTGTTGGACTTGATTGCGGCCAATGGCGCCGGACTTTGGGTTGACGGCCGCTTCAGTGCGATTGGTACGACACCAGCCCTCGATCAGGTCGAGGCGCTGGTGAACTGGCTGAACGCAACAGTGAAATCCGGCATATTCCACACCGACTGCCTTCCTGCACGGTTTCCGCCGGCTCGGGACTTCCCTGAAATCGCCTCGGGTCTGCTGGCACTTTCCGTGTCAAGGACGCCGCGTGATTATGTCTTTTGGTTTCGTCCCGAGATCAACCACACGGTCTCCTGGGCCAGCGGCCGAGAAGAATTCGCCGAAGTGAGATCAGTCGGCACCTCCCTGACGCCCCGCAGTAGCTTCGCCGCGTGGCAGGAGACGGTGCGGCTGCATTCCTCCGGCTGGGTCCCCGTCGAGTTACGGGCGGCGCGCCGCCTGCGCCTGTCGCTGCTCGAGGTTGTACTTCGGCGCATCGATCAGACGTCCCGAGAACAGGAGGCAGCACGGCAGCAACAAGAGACAATGGCATTGGAACTGGATGCGCGGCTGGAGGAGTTGCAAGCGACAGCCGAGGCACTGCAGCAGGAAACCGAGCGGCGCGCGGTCGCAGAGGCGGAACTATCGCAGGTCTTACGCCGAACGGTTTCGGATCAGGAGGCCGAGCGTCTGCGGATCGCGCGCGAATTGCACGATACGCTGGGTCAGTCGCTGACGCTCCTGCAACTTGGTCTGGAAGGAATCGGCCGCGCTAATCTGGGCACTGCCGACTTTCAGCAGCGTTTGACCGCGCTGAAAACCCTCGCCGTCGAGTTTGGGCGCGATATCAACCGGCTAGCCTGGGAAATCCGGCCCACTGCGTTGGACGATCTTCCCATTCAGACGGCCGTAAAAAATCTTCTGGAGGCCTGGAGCGATCGCTCCACGATTCAGTTCGATCTGCATCTTACGCTGGGAAATAAACGCCTTTCCCCCGATGTCGAAACGACTCTCTACCGGGTTCTGCAGGAGGCACTAACAAATGTCGTGCGTCACGCCGAGGCGACACGGGTCGGCGTGGTTCTGGGGGCAACCGACGCGCTCGTCACGATGATCGTCGACGATGACGGCCGTGGCTTCAGCACCTCGGACGCCAGCGTCGATGCATCTCCCGCCAAGCGGCTCGGCTTGCTGGGCATTCGGGAGCGTCTCTCCCTGCTGAACGGATCGCTCGAGGTCGAATCGGCGATCGGTAGAGGAACCACCCTTTTTATTCGAATTCCGTTATGACAGCGATGATCGAGCAACCGGCGACACCGCTGCGGGTGTTTTTGGCCGATGACCATCCGCTTGTGCTGGACGGCATCAAGGCCTTTCTTTCCTCGGACGAAGGGCTCGAACTGGTGGGCGAGGCCCGGGACGGACCGAACGCGCTCCGACACGCCATCGAGCTACAGCCCGATGTTGCGGTGCTGGATCTGTCGATGCCCGGGCTGAACGGCATCGAGGTTGCCGCCCGACTTCTACAGGCCTGCCCGCAATGCCGCGTGCTGATCCTGACCGTGCATGAAGACGCAGCCTATTTGCGCCAGCTACTGGATCTTGGTGTCGCAGGCTATGTCCTGAAGCGGTCGGCAACAGAGGAGTTGCGGCGTGCCATTCACTCGGTGGCGGCAGGAGGCATCTATCTGGACCCGGCGATTGCCGGACGGGCGGTCGGCAGGCCGGCGCCCCGTCAGCATCCCGACCGGGACGTGAACGCGACACCCGACCTCAGCCCGCGGGAGATCGACGTGCTTCGCCTCACAGCCGTCGGTCACAGCAACAAGTCCATCGCCAACACCTTGCATATCGGCGTCAAATCCGTCGACACATACAAAGCGCGCGCGATGGAGAAGCTGGGCTTCCGCAACCGGGTCGAGGTCATCCGCTTCGCGTTGAGCAAGGGCTGGCTGACGGATCCATGACCCGATGTCCTCGTCTGTGCCCCGTCATGACAGGGACACGTGTTTTGGCCGGACAAATCCCTGATGTGTGTTCGGAGACATACCTGGGATCGATATTTTATCGGAACGAGAACCAGAGCCGCGTGGAACCGACGGAGGCGAGCAAGCAGTGAAGGACCCGACCGTTGCGGTCACCATTGATGTGCATTCGCACGTCTATCCGAGCCGATATGTTTCCCTGCTGCGGGCGCGCGAAACGGTTCCTCGAATCATCACCCGCGATGGCCAGGATCGAATGTTGATCCTACCGGGCGAGGACGCGGACAGCAGCACCTCGGCTGGCCGGCCTATCGGGAGCGAATACTGGGACGGCGCGCGCAAGGTCGCATTCATGGACCGGCACGGGATCGCCGTTTCCGTGGTCAGCCCGGCCAATCCCTGGCTGGATTTTCTACCTGACGCCAGCCGCGTCGCCACTGACGTCAACGAGGACGTGGAGGCTTTGTGCACTCGGAGCGCCGGACGCCTGTTCGGCTTCGGCCTGCTGCCAGCGCGTGAGCCGGAGGCCGGGGCTGAAGAGCTTGGCCGGATTGCCCAGCTGCCGCACCTGCGTGGTGCGATCATCGGAACAACCGGCGCCGGAAAAGGTCTGGACGATCCGACGTTGGACCGCATGTGGGAAGCGGCGGAGCGGCACGGTCTGATGATCTTCGTGCATCCCCACTACGGTCTGGGTAATGAAGCATTGACAGGATACGGACACGCAATGCCGCTTGCGCTTGGCTTCCCGTTCGAAACCACCGCCGCGGTCACGCGCCTAATCGTCGGCGGAGCGTTTGACCGGTTTCCCGGGTTGCGGGTGATGGTCGCCCATGCTGGCGGCGTGCTGCCATACCTCGCCGCCCGACTCGATGCCTGCATAGCCGCCGATGCGCATTCGCCGGTTCGGTTGCAGCATGAGCCGAGTTCTTACCTTCGCAATTTGTACTTTGACGCGATCGGGTATCAGGCGCCGACCTTGGCGCTGCTGATCTCACTGGTAGGCGCGGACAGAATTATGTTTGGGACCGATCATCCATTTTTTCCGCCCCCTGTCGCTAACACGGACCTGGATTCTGCCGAATGGAACAGCCCGAAAGTGCACCGGGCGGCCGTGGGGGAACTCGGGGACGAGGTGCAGGCGGCGATCCTGGGCGGCAACGCGACGGCAATTCTGGGGATCAAAAACGCCGCGTGACAGCGGCGACGTGACCGAGGGCTGGCGGATTAGTGCAGCAAACGGGAAGGAGCGGTCCTTGCAGGTGTTCAATAAAAGCAACCGAGACTTTCCATAAGACCTAATGTGATAGATCTTCAGAAGGATAATATACATGAGCAGATTTCCACGCGGTTTGTCCTCCGTGATCGTGACTTTCCTCGTTCTGGGGATTTCGCTGCTTGCGGACCGTCCGGCACGGGCGCAGTTTATGGACCAGTTGAAAGGCGCAGTGGGCTCCGAAAAAAGCGGCAGTAGCGGCAGCATGCTCGGGGGGCTCGGCGGCGCGGGAGGAATGCCATCGATGGGCCAGGCCGCCCCAAGTAATGTTGCCGGGGTGCTACAGTATTGTATCAAAAACAAATACCTCGGCGGCGGCGGAGCATCCTCGGTTAAGGACTCGCTTATGAGCAAGGTGACAGGGTCCGGCAAAGGCACAAACGACAGCGGTTTCCAGGAAGGAAGCCGGGGGATGCTGCAAACCGGCAATGGTCAGAGCTACGGTCTGGGTGGTGGCGGCATCAAGGACCAAATCACGCAAAAGGTCTGCGACCAAGTACTGCAGCACGCCAAGTCGTTGCTATAGCGTTCTTCGGTGTGGACAGACAGTAGCGAGGGGGCAACTGATCGCGATCAGCAAGCCGAGTCGCTACATCGTGACGACCACGTAGCTGTCCTCGACTGTTACCTCCACCGACTCGGCAACGAACGGGCCCTCGACAAGCGCCTTTCCTGGCTCGACCGCTACATCGAAAGCTCGGGCCTGGACACTGTTCGGGTCACATAACGACTGGCCGGTGCGGATGTCGAATTCCCAGCAATGCCACGGGCAGCGGATCATCTCACCGGTTCGTGTCAGAGCCGGTAATCCCCCGGGCTCGGGGCAACCAGGCGGCTGACGATTTCGCCGCGGCACAACGGTGCGCCCTGATGCGGGCAGCGATTGATCAACCCGTAGAAGGCGTCGCCAACCTTGAAGATACCGATCTCCCGGCCGTTGACCGTAACGATCTTGCGGCCGCCGGTGGGGAACTCATGCACCTTGGCGACGACGTGGCGGCTCATGCGTCAGTTGAGGTTATACAAAGCGAGCGCGTTGTCCCGGTAGATTTTCCGCTTCCAGTCGTCAGGCAGTGGTATCTTGAAGGCGTAGCGCGGATCGTCCTGATCCCAGTGCGGATAGTCGGTCGAGAACATCACCCGATCCGGCCCGATCCATTCGAGGATGGACAGCATATCCTTCGGCCGCTCCGGTTCCTCGATCGGCTGGGTCGTCACCCAGAAATGCTCATGCACATACTCCGAAGGCGATCGCGTCAGATGCGGCACCTCGGCCTTCAGGCGCTTCCAATGTTTGTCCAACCGCCAGCACAACGCGGGCAGCCAAGCGAAACCGCCTTCAACGAGCACGATTTTCAGGTTCGGCATCTGCTCGAAGACGCCCTCGCAGACCAGGCTGGTCACCAAGGTCTGCATCGTTTGCACATAGGACGGATGTTCCTCGTGGTAGAAGGATGGCCAGCCACCGCCGGTCGAGGCGTGACCACTGGTTCCGCCCAGATGCAGCGAGACCGGGAACCCGTTCGCCGCACACGCCTCCAGGATCGGCCAATAGCGGCGGCGTCCCAGCGGCTCCAATCCACGCGGCGGGATGTTTACTTGAGCGAAACGGCGGTCGCCGGCACGTTTCTCAATTTCCGCGATCGCTGTTTCGGTGTCCTCGATATTGACCTGGATTGCACCGAGCAGTCTGGGGTCGGGATCGCACCAATGGGCGATTTGCCACTCGTTGACCGCGGTCGCCATCGCCGCGCCGAACTCGATGTTCCGCTCCCCGCCGGCGCCCCCGACCAGTGGCGCGAGCAATCCGTAGGCTACGTCGAACAGGTCCAGCAACTGCTCCTGCATCATCGGCAGGTCCGACCCCGGCAGCCCGCCGCTCTTGGGCCAGCTATCCATCCGCATCCCCGATCCCGGAGACATCCGCGGATACATCGGCAGTTTTGCCAGCCCCTGACGTGAACGGCCGCCAATCGTCTGCTTGTGCTCCAGCCAGCGCTTCGAGAGGAACGGGTCGAAATCGTTCGGTCCTTTGACTTGGGGATGCACGTCGCAGTCGACGAAACCCAAGTGGCTCCGTTGGGCCTCGGGTCGGGTTTGCGATCCAGGACGGTCATGTTCATCAGGATGTCTCCTTCAGGCGAGGGATAGGTTTCCAGCGGGTTCTCGACGCAGATCTTTTGGACCAATTCCGCAGACAGGCCGGCGGGCAAGCGCCTCGTCGCCGTCGAAGTGCCAGTGCGGATAGTCGGACGAAAACAACAGCATCCGGTCGGAGCCAAGCTGTTCCATGAACGTTTGTAGTTGTGCTTCGGTTGGCGGCGCGTCAAACGGCTGCAGCGTCAGGCTGACATGGTTTCGCACGGTCTCGGTCGGAAGCTGTTCCAGCCACGGTGTTTCGGCCCGCACACCGCGCCACGTCTTGTCGAGCCGCCACAGTGAAGCCGGCAACCAGGTCACCCCGAACTCGATCAGCACGACCTTTAGCCCGGGGAATTTCACGAACACGCCCTCGGTGACCAGGCTGTTCAGCGGCGGCGGCAAAACCCTGTGAGTGGGAGACGTAGTCTTCAAGGTAATACGACGGCCAGCCCAGGGCGCTCGGCGGATGGCGAAAGCTGCTGCCGGCATGGATGCCGATCGGCAGGCCGTGCTTCTCGGCAGCCTTGTAGATCGGCCAGTTCTGCCGTCGTCCGAGCGGGAGTTCGGTCATCGACAGCAGCAGGACCTGGACGAACCGATGGTCCGGGGCAAGGCGCTCGATCTCCTCGGCCGCGAGGTCTGCACTGTGCGGCGGCACTACGATGGAGGCTCGCAGCCGATCGTCGCGATCCAGCCATTCCGCGCTGATCCAGTTGTTGATGGCGCGGCAGAACGCCGCCGACAGGTCCTCGCTGAACAAGACCTGGGCGCCGTGGATCACATTGCAGATCGCCCGGCTGGGCCGTAGCCGGTCCAGCAAATGAGCCTGCATCGCTTCCAGGCTGCTGCCAGGCGGCCCGGACGGCAGGCGCCAGTCGGGGCGGCCATTGATCGGGGCGTTGGCCGGGTAGCTGCTGGGCTCGAAGTTCTCCCGCTCCAGGCCGCGACGCAGAACGTGCTCCCGCCAATAGTCGTCGAAGTACGGCAGCAGCACGCGCGTGTTCGGGACGGCTGGATGGATGTCGCAGTCGATGGCGCCGTGAAGAAACTCCGAGGCAGGACGATCCATGGGGATGGTGCTTTTGCCTTCGCTTGATGGCCTTTGAGGGTAGGGGATGAGGTTGAGCGTGTAAACGATCGCCGACCCCGCGATGCCCGTGAGGACTGCTTCTTGCGTGAAGTCAATTTGACATTTATCGGACAAATATCGTCGGGCCGAGGCAGCAGGGTGCAAAGATCAATCATCCGGCAAGCGCAGCGCCACCTTGATAAGCTGCGACAACGTCCGCACGCCCAGTTTCTCCATTGCATGCGCACGGTGGTGCTCGGCGGTGCGGGGACTGATGCCTAATGTTGCCGCGATCACCTTATTCGGATGCCCTTGCACAAGAAGATCAATGATTTCTTTTTCCCTTGCCGTAAGCGTCCTGAAGCGGCTTTCGATGTCCATCGCGATCGCATGGCGATGCCTGTTCATCACAGCGCGTTGGGATGCGGCACGGACACTGTCCAGCAGGATTTCTGGATCGAATGGCTTCTCGACGAAGTCCATAACCCCCTCCTTCAGTGCCGCCACCGCCATTGGGATGTCGCCATGGCCGGTGATCATGACCGCCGCGGGCTCATTACCGAGCGAAACGAGATGTCGATACAGCGTGAGGCCGTCCATGTTGGGCAGGCACAGATCCGTAAGGAGGCAGACCGATTCCGCGGGCTTGATCTCTTTCAGAAACGCCTCCGCGCTCGCGAAGGCTTGGACCCCGAAGCCTCCGCTTTGCAGCAGCAAAGCCAGGGCATCCAACATAGCCGCGTCGTCCTCGACAACGCACACCGGGAGGTCGTCGTTCACGCGATTTCGTCCTCGCAGGGTATTTAAATCACAAATCGCGCGCCCTTGAGAAATGTTTGATCCCACCAAAGCCGCCCGCCATGGCCCTCGATCAACCGACGACAGAGGAGAAGGCCAAGGCCCATGCCGCGCGGCTTGCTCGTCTTCAAAGGGCTCGAATAGGCGTTCCGCGATATCGGGCAGGACGCCTCGGCCGCTGTCTTCAACCTCGATCTGCACAGCACCCGGGCAATGATCGGATTAGGACTCTGACGCGCTTCTCATTGCCAGGCCCCTCAGCCGCAGCATCGATCCCGTTACGGACCAAATTGACGAAGACCTGTTCCATCTGAATGCGATCCGCAGAGACCCTGGGGACGAACTGCGCATCGACGGAGATGACCACCCCCCGCAGATATGCTTCCTCGGCTAGCGCAGCCGCAATTCTGCGCGCCAGTTCCACCAGATCGAGAGGGAGGAACCGTGCCTCGCCTTTAGACAAGAAGTCCCGTAGCCTATCAATGATTTCACCTGCCCGAAGTGCCTCCCTTTCAAGCTTCTCCAACGTTGGAGCAAGCATCTCCGACTGCAGCTTGAGTAGGCGGCGGCACGCGTGTGCGTAAGTTGCGATCGTCGCGAGAGGCTGGCTTACTTCATGCGCTATGGCGGAGCCGAGCGCTCCTGCGGTGGTAAGCCGCGTCATTCTCTCCAGCTCTGCCTGTTGATAGCGAAGGTGCATTTCCGCATGCTGGCGCTCTGTCACCACCGCGCCAAGCATCAGCCCGGTCATCGCAATGACCAGCGACAGCACCTGAAACATAAGAAAATCGGTGGTAGAGTAGCCAACTACCGTAACAACCGAAATTAGGGCAAACTGCTCTGCAAGGACTGCCATTGAGCACCATGGCAATCCGTGCCGGACGCTGATCCAGACCACAGGCAAAAGGAGCAGATAGAAGAATTGATGCTCCTTAGCCGTCGCGACGCCGAAGATCGTCCATAACGCCAGGGTGAGGCCAACGGCGAATGCGGCCAGATCCACTAGTCGGGATCTCGATGGCAGGTCCTTCCATCGCCTCCAAGCCACCGGGGCCGTCATCAGGGCCGGAAGAAGTCCCACGAGGCCGGTGAAGTCGCCAATCCAGAAGTGCTGTACCTGTCGCGAATAGTTGATCCGACGGTAGCTCCCGCATCGCGACGAGAATCATACCGACCAACCCCGCTATCCCGAAAACGCCGACGCCTAAAATTCCCAGTAGCAAGATGACGGCACCGACCCCATCAAAGTTACGCCCGTCACAGGAAGCTCGGCGGAGTGAGGCCGCGATGACAAAATAGCCCAGAGTGATGACAAACTCGGTAACGAATGTGGCACCTAGTCCCAGTGGAAAGCCATCGATGAGCCTGTCCGTAAGTCCACCGGCAACAAACAGTGCCGGTGCATAGCGCAGACCCTTGGTCAACAGAAGCACCAGGCTGCACGCCGGAGGCGGGTTCCACAGCGTGAAGCGGACACTGGGAATCTCCTGTAGAAGGCTGAGCCGGTCGAGGGTGCTGTACGCCAGAATGTAGGCGCACACGATCAGGGTAACATTGGCTGCCCCACGTAACTGACCTGACTGGCCTCGGCCTGCAATCCAGGCGATGACACGGCTCGACATGCTGGACCTGCCTCTCTCCCGGTATTTAAGCGCGAAGCGTTCATTCACGCTATGCGCAAGTTCGTCACGGTACCTGGTACCTATAGACGCAGCCCATTCCGGCAAATATCTTCCAGAGCAGATCAACAAAATTGATCAGAGCCAATGCAACGGGTCCGCGACAGAAAGTAATGAAGTCGGTGACATATCACCGTCGACATTGCTCGGCCGGAGTCACGGCAGGTCTGGTGAACCGACCGCCATAAATGAGCTGCCAAAAGTGCAGAAGGCCCAGATGGCGCGGTCTATCTGGCCAATGCATGCGAAACATCAAGTGCTGTGGGGCTGTCAGTTACTTATAACAACTGTCCGCCACCACCCAATCACGGGCGATCTTTCCCCGCTGGGGTTACTTAACACGAGGCAAGAGGATTCGTCGAATGCCGAACTATCGCTTTGGAAAACGTCCCCCAAAGGTCGACTATCGTACCTTACGGTTAAAGAACTACTTAAGCAATGAACTCGCAGAACCACTTCGCTCGGTGAACTCGCTATCGCGCGTTTACGCAGCGCTCGAGATATCAGATCCAACCGTGTTGTTCCCTATGGACGGCAACGATACCTACGGCGACTGCACTATCGCTGCCCTGGCGCATGCAGTCACGACCTATCGTGGGCTGCTGGGCACGATAGATATCATGACCACACAGGCCGTGATCAAACTCTACATGCATCTTACGGGTGGTATCGATTCCGGCCTCTACGAGCTTGATGTGCTGAACTATTGGCGCCAACACCGCGTGGCAGGCGACCGGATTATGGCGTATGCCAGTATCGATCCCAAAAACCACACGCATGTTCAACAGGCCATTCAAATCTTTGGCGGCGTCTATATTGGATTTCAGGTGCAGCAAAACTGCGCTCAGCAGTTCGACAATCATCAACCCTGGACGCCAGGCCCGCTGACCACTGACGGCCATGCCGTCTTTGCCGTTGCGTACGATCAGGCTGAATTGACCGTACTTACGTGGGGAAACACTCAGCAGGCCACTTGGTCTTGGTGGGACGAGTGCGTTGACGAAGCCTACGCCATTCTGCCGCCGGAGGCCGAGGATCCCGACTTCGCGCCAGGCTTCAATTTCCCCCAGTTGCAATCTGACCTTGCGGCCGTGGCAAATTAATCGGGCGCCTGCACATTGCGAAATGTTCGACCCTGAGCCTGCGCAAATAGCGCCTCTGCGCCAAGAAATATCAAGAAAAGGGTAGGCTGACCCATGGCGGGGACCCTTGAAGTTCTGATACCCATCCAGCCGAGATTACCTCACAACATGACTTAGAACAGGAGAGAACGATGACAAGAACACCTGAGACAAAGGCGTTTAAGGAATCAGATGAGGTTCTGAAACAACTTGTCACAGCCCGGCGAGAAGAAGTCGTGCGATTGCAGAAGTCCCAAGCGGATCATGTCAAGGATCTAGAAACGCGCGGCCAGGCCAGAATTGCGTCGCTAAGGAAAACTCTGCCCACCGAGCTCGTTTCGAACTCTGGACCGCTTGGACAAGATGCACGACGAAGCAAGTGCGGCCACAAAATCACACGTCGAGCACATCAAGAAGAGGCTTGCCGCCTCGGTCGTCATGACGGACGACCAAACCGCTGTCCATCCAGGTCTGGCCGATGGTCACCAGGTGGCAGCGAGCTCCCTAGGCCGGTTCACTCCCTATTACGGTACGTTGCACGGATCCGACGGCAGCGTTTATTGGCAAGGCTACAATCCGGGTAACATCGATCTGTCGGACTCCGCATCCGGCGCCGGGTCGGGCCTTTTCGGTACCGGCGCCGGCTCATTCACCGTGTATATGGACTGGTGGTTCACCTACAAAGCCCCCGTGGACCGCAATTACGGCCACACCATTTGGGTACCGTTCCATGGATTTTACATCCTATATTCGGATGACGGATTTTGGGACTCCAAGGAAGCGCATGTCCGCATGGATCTGTCAGCGGTAGGATACCAGTACAACTACAAAGCGACCGGCAGCTCTAATGTGTTCGATTTAGATAGCCAGAACATCAACGTCAACGATCGGTTCGACGGCTGGCGCACCATGTACTATTCGGACCTATTGGGCGTCGATCAGGCCTACCTCAGAGTAACTGCATCATTCTACGTATATGCGCGCGGCGGCGGTTCGACTGCCCAGCTCAATTTCAGTGACGGTGGGGCGAATTACATAGGCGTACCGCTGGTGTACATCGACTAACGCATCGGCTTGATGATCGAGGCTCGCTCGTGACTGTCCCTGAGCTGGCTCACGAACTCGTCTTCCAACGCGTACAGCATCGGGGCGCAATAGCCGTTGCATTTATCGCTAACGGTTATCGCGCCTCGCCAGCGGGCTCGCCTCGGTCGTGTCAACGGGCGGACAAAAAGCTTTCCTGCCTCCCCGATCGTCACCGTATCGGGGAGGCAAAATCATTCCGCTTTACCAGCGTGCTCCGTCGCGGGCGCGCTGCGGAAGCCCCTGAAGACCCCGCCGTGATCAGGCCAGATCGAAGCGATCGAGATTCATCACCTTGGTCCATGCACGGACAAAGTCATCCACAAACGCCTGCCCGAAGTCGTCACATGCATAGACTTCCGCCAGGGCTCGGAGCTGAGAGTTCGAACCGAAAATCAGATCGACGCGGGTACCGGTCCACTTAAGCTCACCTGTCGCCCGACTACGCCCCTCGTAAGCCCCTTCGGATGTGGCGGACGGCTGCCAAGCAAGATCCATGTCGAGCAGGTTGACAAAGAAGTCATTTGTCAACGTCCCGGGCCGTTTAGTGAAGACACCGAATTGGCTCTGCCCGAAGTTTGCGTTGAGGGCACGCAGGCCGCCGAGGAGCACCGTCATTTCAGGAGCGGTAAGCGTCAGCAGATGCGCCCGATCGAGCAGGAGCTTCTCCGGCGGACGCTCGAGTCCGGCCCGGAGGTAGTTACGGAACCCGTCCGCGGTCGGTTCCAATACAGCAAACGACTGCACGTCGGTCTGCTCCTGCGACGCGTCCGTGCGCCCCGGCGCAAAGGGAACCTGGACAGCGTGCCCGGCTTTCTTCGCGGCTTCCTCGACCGCGGCGCTCCCGCCCAGAACGATCAGGTCGGCGAGCGAAACCTTCTTCCCGCCGGACTGCGAACTGTTGAATGAGGTCTGGATCGATTCCAGCGTCTCCAGGATCTTCGGCAGCCCGGCCGGCTGGTTGACCTCCCAGTATTTCTGCGGCGTGAGGCGAATACGCGCGCCGTTTGCCCCACCGCGCTTGTCGGTGCCGCGGAACGTTGACGCCGATGCCCAGGCAGTCGAGACGAGTTGGGAAATGGACAGGCCGGACGCGAGGATTTTGCCCTTGAGGTGGGCGATGTCCTGCTCTCCGATCAAGGGATGGTCGACCGGTGGGACGGGGTCTTGCCACAGTTGCGGCTCCTTGGGCGCCAGCGCGCCGAGGCAGCGGGTGTAAGGCCCCATGTCGCGATGCGTCAGCTTGTACCAGGCCTTTGCAAAGGCGTCCGCGAATTCCTGCGGGTTCTCGTGGAAGCGCTTCGAGATCGGCGCGTAGATCGGGTCAAGTCGCAACGCGAGGTCCGTCGTCAACATCATCGGCGCGTGCCGCTTTGACGGATTGTGAGCATCCGGCACGGTATTCGGCTGCGGCCGGATCCTTGGGGGTCCACTGTGACGCACCGGCCGGGCTCTTCGTCAATTCCCAGTCGTAGCCGAACAGGTTGTCGAAGAAATTGTTGTCCCACTTTGTCGGGTTGGTGGTCCATGCGCCCTCCAGCCCGCTGGTGATCGTGGCGTCCCCCTTGCCGGTACCGAAGCTGTTCTTCCAGCCGAGGCCTTGCTCCTCGATGGGGGCGCCCTCGGGCTCAGGGCCGACGTGTTGTTCAGGATCGGCAGCGCCATGGGTTTTGCCGAACGTGTGTCCGCCGGCAATCAGGGCGACCGTCTCCTCGTCGTCCATCGCCATGCGAGCGAACGTCTCGCGGATGTCTCGCGCCGCCGCGACCGGATCGGGGTTGCCGTCCGGACCCTCGGGATTGACGTAGATCAGTCCCATTTGAACCGCGCCGAGGGGTTTGTCCAACTGCCGGTCGCCGCTGTAGCGCTTGTTGCCAAGCCAGGTGTTTTCAGACCCCCAGTTGATGTCCTCTTCCGGTTCCCAGATGTCCTCGCGGCCGCCGCCGAAACCAAACGTCTTGAAACCCATCAACTCCAGGGCACAGTTACCGGCGAGGATCATCAGGTCGGCCCAGGAGAGTTTCCGCCCGTATTTCTGCTTGACCGGCCACAGCAACCGGCGCGCCTTGTCGAGGCTCACGTTGTCGGGCCAGCTATTGAGCGGCGCGAAGCGCTGCGAGCCGGAACCTCCGCCACCGCGGCCGTCGCCGATGCGGTACGTGCCTGCGCTGTGCCACGCCATCCGAATGAAGAGCGGCCCATAGTGGCCGTAGTCCGCCGGCCACCATTCCTGCGACTTCGTCATCAGTGCGAAGATGTCCTGCTTCACAGCCTCCAGGTCGAGAGCTCTTAAACTCCTCGGCGTAGTTGAACGCCTCGCCCATAGGATCGCTCTGCGGCGGGTTCTGGTGGAGAATCCTCAGGTTGAGCTGATTCGGCCACCAGAGCTGGTTCGACATTTCCAAAACGACAGCGTTTTGGTCGGTCCCGTGCATGACCGGACACTTGTTCTCGTCGTCCATATTCTCCTCCGATCGTATGTCGCGTTTTTGGCGGCGCAACGCATAGCCCTTCGGCGCAGATCGATCCAATTGATTTTATGAGACGGCTTGATCGAATCGATCCGATCTGACCGGGCAGGTTTGAGTGGGTAAATCGACCTTGTGAGACGCAATCCAGCCCACGGATGCGGACCGCAAACCGGCACTTAAACTGACCAGCGCCTCACCGCTAGTGGTTCAAATCAGACGGATAGTGCCGTCCGATTAGAACCACTAGCCGTTGATTTGTGGGCCAATTCACCCGACCGCTTAGGGTGCTTCTGTCGGGATCGGACCACTAGCCGTCGCTGCGCGCGTGTGATCCAGTATGCGCCGGATCAGAGGAAGGCGAACGTTATGAGCCAAACCCAGCCCTCGCGCCCGGATAACATCGAAACCGTCATTCTGCCTCGAGCCCACGACGTCGGTGGCTTCGAGGTCCGCCGTGCGTTGCCGGCCAAAGAGAAGCAGATGATCGGGCCGTTCATCTTTTTCGATCAGATGGGACCCGGCGAGTTCCTGACCGGCAAAGGTCTGGATGTGCGGCCACACCCTCACATCGGCCTGGCCACCGTCACCTACCTGTTCGAGGGCTCGATCCTGCACCGCGACAGCCTGGGCACCCAGCTTCCCATCGTCCCCGGCGATGTGAACTGGATGACTGCCGGCCGCGGCATCGCCCACTCGGAACGCACCGACGCAAACCTTCGGACCCACCGCAACAGCCTGTTCGGGATCCAGTCCTGGGTGGCGCTGCCGAAGCCGATCGAGGAAACGTCACCGGCTTTCGCCCACCATGCCGCCGGCTCGCTGCCTGTCCTGGAGGACGGCGGCGTCCGGTTGCGCCTGATTGCCGGCGATGGCTGGGGCTTGCGGTCTCCGGTCGCGACACATGGGGCGCTGTTCTACGCCGACGCGACGCTGAAGGCGGGGGCGGCCCTCCCGCTGCCGGATCACCACGAGGAACGCGGCGTCTACGTCGTGCAAGGCACGATCGAGGTGGCTGGGGTGCCGTTCGAGGCTGGCCGGATGCTGCTGTTTCGTCGCAGCGATGGCCTCGCCCTGCATGCCGGGCCCAACGGCGCTCGACTGCTGCTGCTGGGCGGCGCGGTGATGGACGGGCCGCGTCACATCTTCTGGAATTTCGTCTCCTCGTCGCGCGAGCGGATCGAACAAGCCAAGGCAGACTGGAAAGCCGGCCGTTTCAGCACCGTCGCCGGCGACGAGCGTGAGTTCATACCGTTACCGGAGATGGGAGGCTAACCGCAAAAGAATGGTTAAAAAACCCCACAAAATATGGGCACCGGCCACGCCACGCCCGGCGCGGCCAGGTCCCACCGAGCAACAGGCGATCATTGCGGCTTGCGAAACCTTCATCGCGACGGTTCTGAAGCCGCGATTTCTGCCTGAGATCAGACCCACCCAATTCAACTACCCGATCGATATCCGGGGTGAGTGGAGGGCCGGACGTTATCGCTTCATCCAGCGCTTCCGTTCGGGCATGGAAGGAAATGCGGGCGCGGAATTCGACGCACCGTTCACTCGTCTCGACCATATGGGCCCTGATCGGTTCGACATCTACTGGATGCGGCACACCGGTCAATGGTGGCCCCTTTTTCACGGACTGACACTGGCGGAATCGCTTCGCTCGATCGAGGAAGACGGGCACCTACATCCAAGCTGAAAAGCTCCTGACGCTCGCCCTCCGTGGGCTACGCTTCCCGCAAAAAGCGTCACGCAAATGGGTCTGCGGGCGCTGCGACATCGCCGGTACGATGAAACGTCAGGCGGCTTGCCGGCGCCGTCATCGGGGCCATGGACCATTTGAGCCGAACTGAGGCGGCCCGAAAAAGTCTATCTCTTTGGTTGAATGATCGTGGGCCAATCTTCAGCGCCGGTTTTCACCCTTGCAAGGATTACCGGCGTCATGGAACACTCGCAGCGTCATCCACATTGCCAACGGCGCGGCTTCATCGGAGCCCTAAAGTCGCGATGGGATCGAACCGAATGCACGCGCAGGGCATCGAAAGACAGGCCGCGAGGCCGAGATGAACGCCATAGTCGTCACCGCTCTGAAGCGGCCCTATACGTTCGTTGTACTCGCGATCCTGATTTTATTGTTCGGCGCGATGTCAGTGTTCAAGACCCCGACCGACATCTTCCCTCCCATCAAGATCCCGGTCGTAGCGGCAGTCTGGAGCTATAATGGACTGATGCCCTCGGACATGTCGGGCCGCGTCGTCTATTACTACGAGCGCGCCCTGACCACGACGGTCGGTAACATCGAGCATATTGAGAGCCAGTCGCTTTACGGCAGCGGTATCGTCAAGATCTTCTTCCAGCCCGGAACCGACGTGGCAGCGGCGCAGGCGCAGGTCACGGCCACCTCGCAGACTGTGATCAAGCAGCTTCCGGCCGGAATCACGCCCCCAAATATCCTTGTGTTCGACGCGTCGTCGGTCCCGGTGCTCGACTTGCAGATCGCCGCAGAAAATATGACGCCCTCCGACATCTACAACCTGGCGTCCAACCTGATCCGGCCTGCCCTGGTGTCGGTGCCGGGTGTTGCAATACCGGCACCCTATGGGGGCACCCAGGCGGACGTCGAGGTCGACCTCGATCAGACCAAATTGCTGGAGCACGGTCTGTCTGCCACCGATGTGGGGCACGCCTTGGGGACCCAGAACATCGTGCTGCCGGCCGGCGATCAGAAGATCGGTCCGATCGATTTCCTGGTCGCGACCAATGCGACGCCCATTGCCATCGACAGCTTCAATAACCTGCCGATCAAGCAGGTCGGCAACGCGGTGGTCTATCTGCGCGACGTGGCCTACGTCCATCGCGGCGGTCCGCCTCAGCAGAACATCGTGCTGGTGAAAGGACAGCAGTCCATTCTGCTGCAAATTCTCAAAAGCGGCGATGCCTCCACGCTGGCCGTCGTTGCCGGGGTGCGGGCCAAGCTTCCCGGGTTGCTCAAGACGCTGCCGGCCGGGGTAACGATTACCCCGCTTAACGATGCCTCGAGCTTCGTGCGCGCCTCGATCGAGGACGTGGTGCAGGAGATGGTCACCGCCGCATTCCTCGCTGGTATCACCGTCCTGCTGTTTGTCGGTAGTTGGCGCTCGACCTTGATCGTCGCCACCTCCATTCCTCTTTCGATCCTAAGCTCGATCCTCGTCCTGTCCTGGCTCGGCCAGACGATCAACGTCATGACGCTGGGCGGCCTTGCCCTTGCCGTCGGCATCCTCGTCGATGATGCCACCGTGATGATCGAGAACATTAACACTCACCTGGAGGAGGCGGGCCCAGACGGTAACCATAAAGACTTGGAGCGCGCGATCATCGATGCAGCAAATCAGATCGTTGTGCCAACATTCGTGTCCACGCTCTGCATTTGCATCGTCTGGTTGCCGCTGCTGCAACTCGGCGGGGTCGCGGGCTATCTGTTCTTGCCTCTTGCCGAGGCGATCATCTTCGCGATGATTGCCTCGTTCATTTTGTCGCGCACGCTGACGCCGACCATGGCCGCCTGGCTGTTACGTGGCCAGGTGGCAGCACAGAGAATGCCGGCGCCCAAGCACCCAGGCTTCTTCGCGCGTTTCCAGGGGGGATTCGAGGCCCGCTTCGAGCGGTTCCGCGAGCGCTACCGCGCTATCCTCGAGGGGCTCGCGGCACGCGCCAAGTTGTTCATAGCCTTGTATCTTTGCGGGGCGCTGGCGTCACTTCTGCTATTGCTCTTTGTCGGTCAGGATTTCTTCCCCAGCATCAAGTCGGGGGAGATTGATCTGCACATGCGCGCACCGATCGGCACGCGGATCGAGGAGGCGGGCAAGATTGCCGTGCTGGTGGAGCAGCAGATCCGTGACCTGTTGTCCGGCCACGTGGTGGGTACCCTGATAAACTGCGGCCTGCCCGTTAGTGGAATCAACCAAGCCTATAGCAATACCGGCACGGTGGGCAGCCAGGACTGCGACATTACGATCTCGCTCGACAACCAGGCCGCACCAGTCGATCGCTATCGCCGGACCCTGCGTACCGGCCTGACCGAGCGCTTCCCCGGTACGGATTTCACATTCCTGCCGGGCGATATTACGGCGAAGATCCTGAACTTTGGCCTGCCCTCGCCGATCGACGTTCAGGTCAGCGGTCGTGATCTCGACACCAATTTCGCCTATGCCACGAAACTGACGGCGCGATTGAAGCGGATTGCCGGCATCGCCGACGTACGCATCCAGCAAGTCATGGGCCAGCCAACTCTGTTGCTCTCGTCGCGGCGCACCTTCGCCTTGGGAACGGGCCTGACAGAGTCGGATATCGCCGACAACACCCTCGCCGTTTTGTCGGGAAGCGGTCAGGTCGCACCGACCTACTGGCTGGATGTATCGAGTGGCATCTCGCACCTGGTCAACATCCAGACACCGCAGGATCAGCTCACCAGTGTCAACGACCTTGAAAACATTACCGTCGACAAGGGTGACGGAAATCCGACCAATGCTCAGCCGCAAATCGTGGGCGGTCTTTCCGTCCTCACGCAGAAAGGTACGCCGGGGCTGGTTTCACATTACGCGATCCTGCCGGTGATCGACATCTACGCCAATGTGGAGGGACGCGATCTCGGCGCGGTCAGCAACGAGGTCGCGCAAATCATCAAGGACATGGAATCCACTCTGCCCCACGGGGCCACGGTCACGATCAATGGCCAGTCGACGACGATGCATTCCGCGTACGCCCAGCTGCTTGCCGGCCTGGCGCTGTCGATCGTGCTGATCTACCTGGTGATCGTCGTCAACTTCCAATCGTGGCTCGACCCGTTCATCATCATCACCGCCCTGCCGGCGGCCCTGGGCGGAATTTCCTGGATCCTGTTCCTGACACACACAACGCTGTCGGTCCCGGCGCTGACCGGGGCGATCATGTGTATGGGGACGGCGACGGCAAACACCATCCTGGTGGTGGCCTTTGCACGTGATCATCTGCTGGAGTTCGGCAATCCGACGGCAGCAGCGATCGAGGCGGGGTTCGCGCGGATCCGGCCGGTTCTGATGACGGCCCTGGCGATGATCGTCGGCATGGTGCCGATGTCGTTCAGCAACACGCAGAATGCCCCGCTCGGTCGCGCGGTGATCGGCGGCCTGCTTGTCGCGACTGTCACGACCTTGCTGTTCGTGCCCTGCGTCTTCGCCATCCTGCATGGCGGCAAATCAAGCAAGCAGGAGCCGCCCCACGAGGGAGAACCCGCATGATCGACACGGCGGCGAAGGCGGCGCACCGGTATCGTGGCGGATTGTGGCTGCTCATCGGGGTAATCGTCGCCGGCGGACTTGCCGGTTACGGCATCTGGTCCCGTAGCGAAACCGTATCTACCTTAAAACAGACAGCGGAGGATGCTGCGCTACCCCGGGTCCAGCTAGTATCACCCAAACCGGGCCCATCGGAGCGCACGCTGACCTTGCCGGGCAACATGGACGCCTGGTACGCGGCGCCGATCTACGCTCAGGTGAACGGATACGTGTCCCACTGGTACAAGGACTACGGTGCGCAAGTAAAGTCGGGCGACGTCCTTGCGACCGTCGATACCCCCAGCCTGGATGCGCAATTCGCGGCTTCCAAGGCGAGCCTTGCCGTAGTGGAGGCGCGCTACAAGCTGGCCGAGATCACGGCCAAACGCTATGCGGCGCTGTCTGGGACGCAGGCGGTGTCACAGCAGGATGTGGACATAAAGACGGCGGAAGCGGCCGAGCAGAAGGCGCAAGTCGCCGCGTCCGAGCAAGACGTCGCACGCTACCAGGCTTTAATAGCGTTCAAGCAACTGACAGCACCGTTCGACGGGGTGGTAACCGCTCGGCATACCAATGTGGGTGACTACGTCAATGCCGCCGGCGGTGACGCGACAGTTCGTGGCGCGGCGCCACTGTTCGAGGTGGCGGACATTCACGCCATGCGGATCTTCGTGTCCGTGCCGCAGGAGTATTCCGAGGTCCTGAAACCGGGCCTGACCGCGACACTGACGCTGCCGCAGGACCCGGACAAGCCGATCCCGGCGCAGGTTCTGACCACGGCCAATTCGGTCTCCACAGCGACGCGCACGGTCGTCACGGAACTGACGGTGGACAACGCCAAGCGCGAGTTGTGGCCGGGGTCCTACGTGAGTGTGCATTTTACGTTCCCAAGCGACCCGAACATATTGATTCTCCCGGAACAGGCACTGTTGTTTCGGTCCCAGGGAATGCAGGTGGCGATGGTGGACGATCAGAATCGGGTCCACCTGCAAGACGTCGTGCTGGGGCATAACCTCAATACCGACGTTCAGATCGTTTCTGGGTTGAAGGCAACCGACAAGGTCGTCGGCAGCCCCTCCCTGGGTCTGCTCGAGGGGCAGCAGGTCAAGGTCGTGCAACCGGTCCCTGGCTATCAGCCAGGTCGAGGCAATACGACCGTATCACCGCTGCCCGAGCCCCCGTCGGGGCCAATCATACCTGGCGCGTCCCGGGTGCACGCGGCGCAGCCGGCCGTGGGCACGGAGCCCTCTGTCACCGACGCATCCACGACCACCAGCGCGGATCCGGCTGCCAGGCCCCAGGAGGAGTCGAAGCCGGGCGTCGGACCTATGCGGTGACGGGCGCTACTCCTGGGCCGCGCCGCGCGAGGCGTCTCACCGGCCGCGCCCTCGCTGCACCCCTCGTGGCGGTCTTGACCAGCCTTTGCGCCTGCGACCTTGCCCCGAAGTATGAGCCACCACAGTATGTCCTGCCGGCCGACTACCAGGGGTCCAAACCTTTCAAGCTCGCCCAGCCGCTGGACACCATGCTGCGCGGGCCGTGGTGGGAGCGGTTCGAAGACCCGTTGCTGAACCAGCTCGAACGGCAACTGACGGCGGAAAATCCAGATCTGGCTGCGCTTGCCGAACAATACACCCAGGCCCGTGATCTTGCCGCGGAGGCGCGCTCCGGCCTGTTCCCGCAATTGACTGCTAGCGGGTTGATGTCCGACAACAAGGAGTCGCAGTATCGGCTGTTTCATAACCCCCACAGCACATTTCAGACTGTAGAGGCCAGCAACGTTATCCAAGCCACAGCGTCTTGGGAGCCCGACTTCTGGAGCCAGATCCGCAACCGCACGCGGGCCCAGAAGCAGCTCGCCCAATCCAGCGCCGCAACGCTGGCGACCGCTCGGTTAAGCCTGCAGGCCGAGCTTGCAAACGACTTCATCGCACTGCGTGGATTGGACGGCCAGGCGGCGATCTATCGAGCATCGATCGCGAATTACGAGAAGGCGGTCAAGATCACGAAGGAGCGCTTGCAGGGCAGCATCGCCTCGGCCCTCGATGTTGCACGCTCGCGAAGTCAGTTGGCCTCGACGCAGGCGCTGCAGAGCGGCGTTCTTGCCAACCGTGCGGTTCTGCAGCACGCGATCGCGGTTCTGATCGGCACTAATCCGAGCAGCTTCTCGATCCCTGAGGACGACCGGTCGCGACTGGTGCCGCCGCCCGTGCCGGTAGGCGTGCCGTCGGCTCTGCTGCAGCGCCGGCCGGACGTAGCCAGCGCCGAGCGGCAGATGGCCGCCGCGAATGCCTCGATTGGTGTTTCGCGCGCCGCCTTCTACCCGAACATCACCCTCAGCGCGGCTGCCGGGTTCCAGGATAATGGGTTCAATCTCCTGAGCCTGCCTAACAGCCTCTGGTCGGTCGGGGCCGGCGCCGTGCTGCCCCTCTTCGAGGGTGGCCTGCGCCGGGCGGCGCTGCAGCGGAGCTGGTCGCAATACGCGCAAGCACGGGACAACTACCGCGCAACGGTGCTGTCGGCATTCCAGGAAGTGGAGGACGGCCTGGCCCTGACTGTGCATCTGCGGACCCAGGCACGACAGCAGGCCGAGGCAGTCGCCGAGGCTCGCACGGCCCAGAGCATTGCGATGCAGCTCTATGTCGGCGGCCTGACCAATTATCTCGATGTCGTGGTGGCACAAGAGACGGAACTGACGGCCCGCACCGTTCAGACTCAGATCCAGGTCAGTCGTCTTCAGGCGTCGGTGGGCTTGGTTCGCGCGCTGGGCGGGGGCTGGAGCACGGCGGATCTTCCGACTGAGGACGGGGTGCTGCCATTCGGGCCACTGGACATCACGGGCAACGAGCACCAACCGGGGTCGGATGCCGCGGGGGAGGCCGCGAAACCGCCGTGATAAGCAGGGCACGCTGGTCAGAAATCGGGGCCAGCGGGGGCCTTGGTGGATGCAAACCGGATGGCTGGGTCAAGTGACCGGCCCGGTGATCGCGTCATTCACGCGCTTGGCACATTCCGCTCAGCCTGATGATGCTCTAGAGCATGATCGCAACGTTCCAGCTCTTCCGCCGTTAAACCGCCGGACTTGCTGACCTGACCAATGAGATCGCGCTTTGCCCCAGGATCATGTCATGAATGCTCTGCTGTTTTCCCGCCGCCTGGGCCCGCTGTGCCTGACCCAGACCTGCGGCGCGTTCAACGACAACCTGGTGAAGAACGCGATGGTCGTGCTGGCCATCTTCAAGCTGGGTGCGGGCGGCGCCGGCCTCGCCGCGCTGGCCGGGGCGCTGTTCATCGCTCCCTACGCCCTGTTGTCCGCGACCGCCGGCCAACTCGCGGACCGCTTCGACAAATCGCGGCTGATCCGGGTGGTGAAGGCGGCGGAGGTCCTGCTGATGGGCCTGGCCGCCTACGCGTTCCTCGCCAGCAGCATGCCCGGCCTGCTGGCCGTCCTGTTCGGCCTCGGCGTGCAGGCGACGATGTTCGGGCCGCTGAAATACGGCATCCTGCCGGACCATCTGCGCGACGACGAACTCGTCGCGGGCAACGGCCTGATCGAGGCCTCGACCTTCCTCGCCATCCTGGCCGGAACCGTGGCGGGCGGTGCGCTGGTGCTGCTGGACGCCGGGCCGGCCATCGTCGGCGGGGCCGGCCTCGGCGTCTCGCTGCTCGGCCTGGCCGCCGCGTTCGGCATCCCCACGGCGCCGGCGGCCGACCGAACCTTGCGCATCGGCTGGAACATCTTGCGCGAGACGGTCGCCGTGACCCGCCAGGCGGCCGCCAACCGCCCGGTCTGGCTGTCGATCCTCGGCCTGAGCTGGTTCTGGGCGATCGGCGCCACGCTGCTCGTCGGAATTTCCCACCGTCGCCCAGGACACGCTGGGCGCGGACGGCCATGTGGTGACCCTGCTGCTGACGATGTTCGCGGTCGGGGTCGGCATCGGGTCGATGCTGTGCGCCCGTCTGCTGCACGGCGAGGTCAGCGCCCGCTACGTGCCGTTCGCCGCGTTCGGCATCACGCTGTTCACCTGGGATTTCGCGTCGACGGTGATCGGCGCGGGCGGCCTGCATCTGACGACGGTCGCCGCGGTCCTGGGCTCGCCCACCGGCTGGCGGATGCTGGCCGATCTGCTGCTGCTGGCGATCTGCGGCGGCCTCTATTCGGTGCCGCTCTATGCCATCGTGCAGGAGCGGTCGGAGCCGTCCCACCGCGCGCGCATGATCGCCGCGAACAACATCGTCAATGCGGCGATGATGGTGCTGGGGGCTGGCTTCGTCGCCGGGTTCTCAGCGGCCGGCGTGGCGGCGCCGCGCGTGCTGCAGATCGCCGCGGTGGCCAACTTCGCGGTCGCCCTGTGGATCGTCCGCCTGCTGCCGCAAAGTGTCTTCCGCGCACTGTTCCAGTGGTATTTCCGCACTGTTCCACGCAGCGCGTGTCGAGGGGCTGGAGAATCTGCCGCTGGCCGGCGAACGATCGATCCTGGTCATCAACCATCTGTCGTTTCTCGATGGCTGCCTGGTCGCGGCATTCCTGCCTGGGGACCTGGTCTTCGCGATCGATACCGAGCAGGCGCGCCGCTTCTGGTTCCTGAAATACGTGCTCGACATCTTCCCGGTGGATCCGAGCAACCCGATGGCGATCAGGGCGATGGTGAAGGCGGTGCGCGAGGGGCGGCGTCTGGCCATCTTCCCGGAGGGGCGCATCACCCTGACCGGTGCGCTGATGAAAATCTATGACGGTCCCGGGCATGATCGCCGACAAGGCCGAGGCCGCGATCGTCCCGGTCCGGATCGACGGGTTTGCAGTTCCACAAGACGTCGCGGATGCAGGGCAAGCTGCCGCTGCGCTGGTTCCCGCGCGTGAGCCTGACGGTGCTGCCGCCGGTGCGGCTCGACCGTGCCGACCGCATTGGTCGGCCGGCCCGCCGAGCGGCGCTGGGCCGCATCGTGCAGGACATCATGGTCGACGCCGCGTTCCGCCCGGAGCGACTCCGTCACAGCCTGTTCGCGGCGCTGCTGGACGCGCAGCGACTGTATGACAGGGGCTGCCGGTCGTCGCCGATATCGTTCCGAACGAAACCGGCGGCACCACGCTGACGCGAACTGACCTACGCCGGCTGATCCTCGCCAGCGTGGTGCTGGGCCGGAAACTGGCCGCGTTTACGCGTCCGGGCGAGCATGTCGGCGTCATGCTGCCGAATGCGGTGGGCACGGTGGTGACTTTTTTCGCGCTGCAATCGCAGGCGCGCGTGCCCGCGATGATGAACTTCACCGCCGGCGCCGACGGCATGCTGGCCTGCTGCATGGCCGCCGGCATCGGAACGATCCTGACGTCCCGCCGCGCCGTGCAGAAGGGCAAGCTGGACCGGCTGGTGGAGGCGGTCGGCGCGAAGGTTCGTGTGGTCTACCTGGAGGACGTGCGGGCCTCGATCGGGCTGCGGACAAGGTGCGCGGGATGCTCGCCGCGCGGCGTGCCGGTCGCCTGCCGGGCGCCGGCGGGATGCCGGCGTCGCCGCGCGCTGGTGCTGTTCACCTCCGGGTCCGAGGGCGCGCCGAAGGGCGTGGTGCACAGCCATCGCGCGCTGCTGGCCAACTGCGCGCAGGTGCCGTCGGTCGTCGACTTCAACCCGGTCGACAAGGTGTTCAATGCGCTGCCGATGTTCCATGCGTTCGGCATGATCGCGCACGCTGCTGCCGCTGATGTATGGCGTGCGCGACGTTCCTGTATCCGTCGCCGCTGCATTACAAGATCGTGCCCGAAATGGTCTACGCCGAGCAGTCGACCATCATGTTCGGCACCGACAGTTTCTTGCCGGCTATGCCCGCAAGGGCAACCCGATGGATTTCCAGTCGCTGCGCTACATTTTCGCCGGGGCGGAAGCGTGCGGCCGGAAACGCGCGCCGCCTACATGGCGCATTTCAAGAAGCCGATCTTCGAGGGCTATGGCGTGACCGAGACCGCTCCCGTGCTGGCGCTGAACACATGGGCGCACCCAGGGAGGGCTCGGTCGGCCGGCTGCTGCCGGGGATCGAGGCTCGGCTGGAACCGGTGCCCGGCATCGAGGAAGGCGGCCGCCTGTTGGTGCGCGGCCCGAACGTGATGCTGGGCTATCTGCGGGCCGAGGCGCCGGGCGTGCTGCAGCCTCCGCCGGATGGGTGGTACGACACCGGCGACATCGTTACGATCGACGGAGACGGCTTCGTGACGATCAAGGGCCGGGCCAAACGGTTTGCCAAGATCGGCGGCGAGATGGTGTCGCTGGCCGCGGCCGAGGCCTTGGCGACAGCGGTCTGGCCGGATGCGGCGCACGCGGTGTCGCGGTGCCGGATGCGCGCAAGGGCGAGAAGCTGCTGCTGGTGACGACGCAGCCGAGATGCCGAAGCCCGGGCGCTGCTCGCGGCCGCGCGGGAACGCGGCATCGCCGAGATCATGGTGCCGCGCGACGTGATGGTGCGTCGATAAGTTGCCGCTGCTGGGCACAGGCAAAATCGATTATCCGGCGGTGCAGCGCTTGGCGGAAGCGGAGTCGGAACGGCTGCAGGCCGCGACGGTGGCTTGACGTTCAGACGTCCCTTTTCGGGCATCGCAGCGCCATCCTTGGGCCACGATCACAGCGTTGCCAGCAATCGCGAGCGGTATGCGGGTTACGAACCGCCGGCCGCAGCGCAATCGCCGCCTCTTGACCGGTTTGCCGATGCGGTGGCCACTACGTGGCCGACACATCGAGACACACACCATGAGCGACCCCTACGCCCGCTACACCCGCCTGCGCTTCGACCGGCCGCACCCCAAGGTGCTGCGCATCACCATGGACAATGGCCGCATGAACACGGCCGACGACGCGATGCACGGCGAACTGGCCGATATCTGGCGCGACATCGACCGCGACCCGACGGTCAATGCGGCGATCATCACCGGCGCCGGCAAGGTGTTCTCGGCCGGCGGCGATTTCGGCATGATCCAGAGAATCATCGACGATTTCGCTGCGCGGACCCGCGCAGTGGAAGGAAGCGCGGGAGATCGTTTACAACGTGATCAATTGCTCGAAGCCAGTGGTGAGCGCGATGCGCGGCGTCGCGGTCGGCGCCGGGCTCGTCTGCGGCATACTGGCGGACGTTTCGATCGCGACCAAAGACTGCCGCATCATCGACGGTCATACGCGGCTGGGCGTCGCCGCCGGCGATCACGCCGCGATCATCTGGCCGCTGCTGTGCGGCATGGCCAAGGCGAAGTATTATCTGCTGCTGTGCGAGGAGGTGCTCGGCGCGGAGGCGGAGCGGATCGGCCTCGATCAGCCTCGCGGTCGAGGACGCGGAACTCGATGCCAAGGCGGTCGAGATCGCGACGCGGCTCGCCGAGGGCGCGCAGAGCGCCATCCGCTTCACCAAATACGCGCTCAACAACTGGCTGCGCCAGGCGGGTCCGACGTTCGATGCGTCGCTCGGCGCTGGAGTTTCTGGGCTTCACCGGGCCCGAGGTGAAGGAAGGCCTGGCGTCGCATCAGGAGAAGCGCAAGCCGGAGTTTCCGCCTGGTTCCACGGTTTGAATGCTGGGTGTGCGGCAAGCAAGTTAGGGTTACCCACGGAGGACGATGAAGGACCACGAAGCCACTTTGTTTTGCGTCGTTAAAACAACACCCTTCAGTCTCGATTTGCATGAGCTTCGCATCGCGGGAATGAGGTTCCAGCGCGCCGATCCGTCAAATCGCCCCTATCCGACCGACCCTACCCTGAGCCGCCCCGGCACTTCCGGGCCGCAGCCATAACAGACGTGTGGCCATACGCCGGTTCAATGCACGTCTAGCGGGAGGGCCTGATAGCCAACCGAGCTGTCGAGACCCGGGTTGTGCACGCCGGCTTGCTGTTCAGTCGCAGTTGATTTAGAGCGGGAGGCCCGCGCACCGCCTCTGGAGAATTCGCAGAATCCGACACGTCCAGGTTGATCTTCCAAGATCATATTAGCGGGCGTGGTACACCCTGTGTTGTCGCGGGACATCGGGACGCCAGTGGTAACCGTCCTTCATCTCGTGGGGCAATTGGCCTGAGAGGAGGCCTGGCCGCGGCCGAGCCAATCGCAGAACCAGCCAGCCGGCCGACGGCAGTCCGTCATCACCAGCAAGGGAACAAAGGAAGTCTGTCATGAATACCCCAATGAAAGTTGCAGTCATCACCGGTGCGTCGCAAGGCATCGGCGCGGCACTCGTCAAGGCCTATCGCGATCGCGACTACCGCGTGGTCGCAACCGCCCGTTCGATCAGGCCGTCGAAGGACGACAACATCCTCGCGGTGCCCGGCGACATCGCCGACCGAAAGACGGCCGAGCGAGTGATCTCCGAAGGCATGGCCCGGTTCGGGCGCATCGACACACTGGTGAACAACGCCGGCATCTTCATCGCCAAGCCGTTCACCCAATACACCGAGGCCGACTTCGCCGCCATCCTAGGCGTCAACATCGCCGGCTTCTTCCACATCACGCAGCTTGCCATCGCCGAGATGGAGAAGCAGGGCAGCGGCCACGTCGTTCAGATCACCACGAGCCTGGTCGACCACGCGAATTCCGGCATGCCCTCGGTGCTCGCGTCGCTGACGAAGGGCGGCCTGAATGCGGCGACCAAATCGCTCGCGATCGAATATGCGAGGCGCGGTATCCGGGTGAACGCGGTCGCGCCCGGTGTCATCAAGTCGCCGATGCATCCCGTAGAGACCCATGCGCAACTCGACAGCCTTCATCCGCTCGGCCACATGGGCGAGATCTCTGACATCGTCGACGCCATCCTCTATCTCGAATTCGGCGCCCTTCGTGACCGGCGAGATCCTGCATGTTGACGGTGGGCAGAGCGCCGGCCACTGATAGGGAATATCGCGGAGAAGGGACGAACACCATGACCCGGGCCTACGAAATCATTGAGCATAGCTATGACGTCGTGATCGTTGGTGCCGGTGGTGCCGGACTGCGAGCCGCCCTGGGAATGGCGTCCTCCGGATTGCGGACCGCTTGCGTGACAAAAGTGTTCCCGACGCGCAGCCATACGGTGGCCGCGCAAGGCGGGATGGCAGCGTCGCTCGGAAATATGGGCGACGGCGACAATTGGCGTTTCCACATGTACGACACAGTCAAAGGTTCCGACTGGCTCGGCGACCAGGACGCCATCGAGTATATGTGCCGCGCAGGCAGTGCCCGCGGTGCTGGAGCTGGAACATTACGGCGTCCCGTTCTCCCGTACCGACGACGGGCGGATCTATCAGCGTCCCTTTGGCGGCCAGACACTTGATTATGGGAAGGAGATGGCGCAGCGAACCTGCGCGGCGGCCGACCGCACCGGCCATGCCATCCTACACACGCTCTATCAGCAGTGCCTCAAGCATAATACCGAGTTCTTCATCGAGTATTTCGCGCTCGATTTGCTGATGGACGAAGACGGCGCCTGCCGCGGAATGGTCGCCTGGAACCTGGAGGACGGGACGATGCACCGCTTCCGCGCCCATCGCACCGTCCTGGCAACCGGCGGTTACGGACGGGTGTATTTCTCCTGCACGGCCGCCCATACCTGCACCGGCGACGGCAACGCCATGGCCTTGCGGCCGGGGTACCGCTTGAGGACATGGAGTTCACCCAGTTTCACCCAACCGGCATTTACGGCTCCGGCTGCCTGATCACCGAGGGTGCGCGTGGCGAGGGTGGATATCTCACCAATTCCGCGGGCGAGCGATTCATGGAGCGCTACGCACCGAGCGCTAAAGATCTGGCGGGTCGGGATGTCGTCTCCCGCTCGATGACGATCGAGATCAACGAAGGTCGGGGCTGCGGGCCGCACAAGGACCACATGCTGCTCCATCTGGAGCATCTCGGAGCCGACCTGCTGCATCACCGGCTACCTGGGATCAGCGAGACCGCCAAGATCTTCGCTGGCGTCGATGTGACGCGCGAACCAATCCCGGTGCTGCCGACCGTGCACTACAACATGGGCGGCGTGCCGACCAATCTGCATGGCGAGGTCGTTACGCTGCGTGACGGCGATCCCGAAGCGGTCGTCACCGGCTTGATGGCCATCGGCGAAGCAGCGTGCGTCTCGGTTCATGGCGCAAACCGGCTTGGCTCGAACTCGCTCCTGGACATCATCGTGTTTGGGCGGGCCGCCGCGTTCCGGGTGGCGGAGACCCTGCGGCCTGGCGAGCGCCACGCTACCCTTCCCGAGGAAGCAACCGACCGCGCGATCGCCCGGATGGACCGGATCAGGTGGTCGAAGGGCGGGATCGAGCCTGCGACGATCCGCCTGACCATGCAGCAGACCATGCAGCGTCATTGCGCCGTCTTCCGCGACGGCCCGCTGCTCGAGGAGGGTTTGAACGCGCTCGATGGCGCGGTCGTAATGATGCGTGACGATCTCGGTATCACTGATCGCTCGATGATCTTCAACACGGATCTCGCTGAAACGCTAGAACTCAACAACATGCTCGCACAGGCGAGCGTCAGTCTTCACGCCGCTATCGGGCGAACGGAAAGCCGCGGCGCGCATGCGCGAGAAGACTTCCCGCAACGAGACGACGAGGAGTGGCTCAAGCACACGCTTTCTTGGCTGGACGACGACGGACGCGTCCGGCTCGATTACAGGCCGGTCCATTTGCAGCCACTTTCAAACGAGGTTGCCTCGATACCTCCAAAGGAGCGGGTTTACTGATATATGGGCCGGCAAGAGTGCGCCGGTTGTCTAGCTCTTCCATACCTTGACTGAACGCAGTCAACAGTCGTTTGATGGAAACTTAGTCGCGGTCATTCCGCGCCTTTACCATACGCAACGGGTTGTAGGTGACGACCACTGATCCATCTTGTTTTTTAACGCGATTGAATGTTCGCACCAGTCCACGGTTCGGCCGGCTGGCGCTGCGCCGGCTTTCCGCGACCTCGCACTCCACATGGATTGTATCGCCGGCAAAGGTTGGCGCCTTTACGTGAGTTCCATGTTCAGGAACGCAAAGCCGGTATGCTGCATCGTGGCGTGAATCAGCAGACCCTCGGCGAAGGAATACACCATCGCAGCCCGGAACAACCCGCTGCGTGATATCGCTCTCGTGCGTAGGAATTCGGTGTTGGAGAACAACACTTCAGTCAGGCCGGTCACGCCGATGAAGGCGACAAGATCGGCTTCGGTCAAGGTCCGGCCGATGGTGCGGAATTTGCGGCCGATGGGCAGGTCCTCGAAGTAGAGCCCCAGGCCGAGGACCTCGTATCCTTCGATTTCATCTCGGTCATTCATGTGTTTGTCTCGCTGTCAGACCATAGTCAGGCCGCCGGAGACGCTGATCGTCTGGCCGGTGATGTAGGCCGCGTCGTCGGACAGCAGAAAAGCGATCGTCCGGGATAGTCTTCGGGCTGCCCGATGCGCTTCAGCGGCACGGCCCGAGCCAGCGCCTCGCCGATTTTGCCGCTGTTGGGGGGCCGGAGGTGAAGGCGCTCGAACAGCGGCGTATCGGTCGGGCCCGGGCAGAGGACGTTCAGGGTTATGCCGTTGCGGGCCATTTCGCGCGCCATTGTCTTGGTGAAGGCGATGATGCCGCCTTTGCAGGCGCGAATAGACCGCCTCGCCTGACGATCCGACCCGGCCGGCGTCAGAGGACACGTTGACCACGCGGCCGAACCGGCGCCGGACCATGCCCGGCAGCACAACATGGTGTAGATGCAAGGGTCCATACAAATTGATGTGGATGATCTTGTCCCACAATTCCGGATCGGTCTCGAGGAAAAAGCGCATCACGTCCCAGCCGGCGATATTGGCGAGGAAATCGATTGGTCCGACGTCCTGCTCAAACCGGGTGACGGCGGCCTCGACGGCGATGCGGTCGCTAATGTCAGTCGCCGCGGTCCATGCTTTGCCGTTGCAGAGTTCCGACGTGCGAGCAGCGCCGTCGGCGTCGATATCGAGGATACCGACGCGGCAACCTTCCTCGGCCAAGCGGATAGCGGTGGCGCGGCCGATCCCGCTTGCCCCGCCGGTCAGCAGGACGCGGCGGCCTGAAAGTCCCCTCATTGACGATCCCCTGGGCAGTTCCAGCGCAACTATCGGCCGGTGGGGAAATGGGTCAACCGCCGGGGCCGGGAGCGGGGTGGTGCCAGGTCCGAGACGCGCGTCAGGGCGTTGCTGAACGTTCGTTGCCTTCGGGGGCGATGTTACTGGGGCTGCTGGGTCATCCTGTCGCCGGCAACCAATACGGTTTCCAAAGCCGTCCAATCGAACGCGACACCATGTCCTGGGCGGTCGGGCGCCAGCGCGTTCCCCTCGGCGATCGAAATCGGCTGCTTGATATATCGGTCCAGGCCGAAGCCATGCACCTCCAGATATGACCGGTTCGGCACCGCCGCCAGCAGATGTACCGTCAGATCATGCGCCCCATGCGAGGTCAGCGGCAGATTGAAAGCTTCCGCCAGATGCGCGACCTTCATGAACACCGTCACACCGCCGCAATTGGTCACGTCCGGCTCCGGAAACGTCACTCCGCCGGCCGAGATCATCTGGGTGAACTCGTGCAGCGTATGCAGGTTTTCGCCGGTCGCAATCGGCACCCCGCCCTCACGGACGATACGGGCATGGCCGGCGATGTCGTCGGGGATCGTTGGTTCCTCCAACCAGGTCAGGTTACTGTCCCGGAACGCCCGGGCTGCGGCGATCGACTGGTCCACGGTCCAGCGCATGTTGGCATCTGCCATCAGCGGGAAATCGTCCCCAAGATGCTTGCGCATGGCCCGCACCCTGGCCTGATCCTCCGAAAGGCGCGGTCGACCGACCTTCATCTTGATCGCGCGGAAGCCCTTGGCGAGGTTGCCGTCGGTCTGCTTCAGCAGGGCCTCCAAGGTGAACTCCAGGTCGATCCCGCCCGCATAGCAGGGCACCTTGGGGTCGAACCCGCCCAGCATCCGCCACAGCGGCACAGCCAGCCGCCGGGCCTTCAGGTCGTGCAGCGCGATGTCGCAGGCCGAGACTGCCAGGCTGACCGACCCGCCTCGCCCACCGTAGTGCAGCTTCCACCACATCCGGGTCCACAGCGCCTCGATCTCATCCGCATCGGCACCCAGCAGCACCGGCCGGAGACCTTGGTCGATCAGAGCGTGCACCGCCGCGCCGCCGGCCCCAGTGGTGTAGGTGTAGCCCACGCCCTCCGCCCCGTCGCTGTCGCGCAGCCGCACCGTCACCAACTCGAAATGCGTCATCGTGCCGTGGGTGGAGTCCGACAGCGGCACGGGGAGTTCGATGCGATACAGCGCGGTATCGAGCGTGACGATGGGCATGGCGAATCCTCCTTCGATTTTTCTCTGCCCGCACAGTGATGCGGCCCAGAATTCTTGCCAACGTGGTCCGGACCTGTCACACGCGCGAACGCGGATGCAAGCCACCCAGCCCTTCCTCGTCTACCGAGACCGCATCGGCGTTGCCTCCGAGATCGGCTTCCTCCGCCGCCAGTACATCGGCTTCACCCGCCTTCAGCCCGATCTGGGTCGGCCGGACCCTGCTGCCAGACGCTCGGCAGGTCGGAGATCAAATTCTGCGCCTCGGAGGCAACGGCCCGCTCGGTCCCCTCCATCGGTTACTGTTCCGGTCATTTGGGCGGGTGCCGGGCCTTCCGCCGGTTGCACCCGTCCTTCATGCGCAGTTCGCCCGCGGCGGCGCCGTTGCCTTGCCGATCACCCAGGCCCTCGGATTGCGCCTCGTCGTCACCCTCCATGGCGGCGACGTCAGCAAACGCAAGAACTGGCGCGGCACCGTCCTGGCTCAGCGCTGGCCGGCGATGCTCGGGGCAACCTCACGGTTTGTCTGTGTGTCCGCCGCCGTGGCGGATATCGCCGCGGCCAGAGGCGTGCCGGCGGGGAAATTGATCGTGCTGCCGATCGGTGTCGAGGTTCCAGACCACCCTCCGGCCCGCAATCCGACCGCCCATCTGTTTGTCGGCCGGTTCGTGGAGAAGAAAGGCATCGCCGTTCTCGCGGACGCCATGCGTCGACTGCGCGCGCAGGGCGATCAAACCCCGCTCATCTGCGTCGGCGACGGCCCGCTGCGGCCGATCCTGGAAACCCTGGCGCGGGAAATCCCCGGCATCACCCTGACCGGCTGGCTACCGGCCGACGCCGTGCGCACGCGCATGGGTCAAGCCGTCTCCCTGGTCGTGCCCAGCATCATCGCAGCCGACGGCGATGCCGAGGGCCTGCCCAGCGTCATCCCCGAGGCCATGGCGCAAGCCTGCCCGGTCATCGGGTCGGACCAGGGCGGCATCGCCGAGGCGATCCGTCACAACCAGACCGGTCTGCTGGTCCCCCCAAACGATCCGGAGGCGCTTGCCAGCGCCATGCGCGGCGTCGCGCTGAACTCCAACCTGGGACCAGCCGGCTTCGCGCACGCCACCACTGCGCTGAACGCACGCATCCAGTCGAGCAGCCTGGAGGCCCTGCTGCTGTCGGTGGCCGAGGAGCCGTGACAGCAGTCGTCAACTATCCAGCACCGTCCTGATTTTCGCTGCCAACGCGGCATAACTGAACGGCTTCGGCAGCAGTTCGGTCCCCGGGTCCAGCACGCCGCCATGCACGATGGCATTGCGAGCGTAGCCGGTCGTGTAGACCACCTTTAGTTCTGGGCGCAGCATCCGCGCGGCCTCTGCCAACTGGCGCCCGGTCATCCCCCCTGGCAGTCCGACATCGGTGAACAGCACCTCGATCTCGGTCTCCCGCGCCAACACCCGCAACGCCGCATGCGCATCGCTGGCCGAGAGCACGCGGTACCCAAGCTCACGCAGCGAGGCGACGGAGTGCTCCCGCACGGCCGGTTCATCCTCCACGACCAGAATGGTTTCGCCATGGCCGTCCGGGACCCGCGCATCCTCCGTTTTCGTCTTGTCGTCCGGCCGGTTGGTCAGCAGGCGCGGCAGATACAACTTAACGACGGTCCCCTGCCCTTCTTCGCTGTACAGCTTCACGTGGCCGTTCGATTGCTTGATGAAGCCATAGACCTGGCTGAGGCCAAGGCCGGTGCCCTGCCCAATGTCCTTGGTGGTAAAGAACGGCTCGAATACGCGTTCGAGAGTGTGTTGATCCATCCCGGTGCCGGTATCGCTGACTGCGATCATTACGTACTGTCCGGCGGCGACATCGTCATGGGCGGCCGCATAGGCCTCGTCCAGGTGAGCATTCGCGGTCTCGATGGTCAGCTTGCCGCCTTCGGGCATGGCGTCGCGGGCATTCACCGCAAGGTTCAGCAGTGCGTTCTCCAACTGGTTGGCGTCGGCGGCGGTTCGCCACAGCCCTCCGGCGAGGACGGTTTCCAATGCCACGGATTCCCCGAGGGTGCGCCGCAGCAGCTCCGACATTCCGGACACCAGCTTGTTGGCATCCAGCGGCCGCGGGTCCAGCGTTTGCCGGCGCGCGAACGCCAGCAGCCGGTGGGTCAGGGTGGCAGCCCGATTCGCGCCCTGCGCGATCATCCCCAACGCCCGTTTGACCCTCGCGTCGTTGCCGCCGAGCGGCGCGGTTGCCAGCATGCGTTGCAGGGTTTCGACGCCGCCGCCGATCACAGTGAGTAGATTATTGAAATCATGCGCGACGCCGCCGGTCAGATGCCCGATAGCCTCCATCTTCTGTGACTGGCGCAGCGATTCCTCGGCTCGCGCACGTTGCGCCATCTCCTCCGCAACGCGTTGTTCCAGCCTCTCATTGGCGAGCCGGAGCGCATCGCGGGCCTCCTTGCGCAGACGCGCCAGTTCAAAGTTTGAACGGACGCGGGCCAGCAGTTCGCGCGCCGAGAATGGCTTCACCAGGTAGTCGTCGGCCCCGGCGTCCAGCCCTTCGAGGCGGGCCTCCTCGCCGGCCCGGGCGGACAGTAGAACCACCGGCAGGTCCCGCAGATTGCGGTCGGCCCGGATGCCGGCCAGCAGGCCAAACCCGTCCATGCGCGGCATCATTACGTCGGACAAGATCAGGTCCGGTGTATTCGCCCGCGCAGCGAGCAGCGCCGCCTGGCCATCGCCCACCGCCTCGACCTCGTATCGAGGCCGCAGCAGCCGCACGACATAGTCGCGCATGTCGGCGTTGTCATCGGCGAGCAGGATCCGCCGTCGTCCATGCTCGTTCGTGCCATGGTCCGCGCCCAGCGACGCGAGCATGTTGGAGGTGTCCAACATGTCCGTGTTCTGGGGCGCACCATCCTCCGGCAACCAACGCAGGGCCTCTTCAACGAAGGTTGCGGTGGCGATCCCTTCCGGAGTGCTGCGACCGGCGGTCTCGGTTATCCGATCGGCGGGTAAATGGGCCACGCCGAAAGGTATCCGAACCGTCAGCGTCGTGCCGCTGTCAACATGGCTGTCCACCGCAATCGAGCCACCATGCAGGCGAACGAGTTCACTGACCAGGGCCAGACCGATGCCGGTGCCTTCGAGAGTTCGGCCGCGTTGACCCTCGATGCGGTGGAACCTGTCAAAGATATACGACAGTTCGGCCTCGGGAATGCCAATGCCGGTGTCGCGCACGGTCAACACGGCCGCCTGCCCGTCCGGTGAGGCTTGCAGCGCGATGGTGATCCCGCCGGCCAGAGTATACTTGAAGGCGTTCGAGACCAGGTTCAGGACGATGCGCTCCCACATCTCGGTATCGACGTAAACCGGCTGACCCAGCGGGAGGCATCTGGTTTCCAGCCGCAGCCCGGCGCGATCGCAGGCGGAGCGGAAATTGCTCGCAAGTTCCTCTGTGTAGGCACCGAGTTCGGTGGGCTGGAAGCGGGCCTGGACCCGACCGGCCTCGATCCGGGAAAAATCCAACAGGGTGTTAACCAGCCGGAGCAGGCGCAATCCGTTGCGATGGACCACCGACAGCCGCTCCGCGGCATCCGGTTTCGCTATCGCCAGGGTGGAGATTTCCTCCTCAAGCGGACCCAGCATCAGCGTGAGCGGGGTGCGGAATTCGTGGCTGACGTTGGAGAAGAACGCGGTTTTCGCCTGGTCGATTTCCGACAGCGCTTCCGCGCGGCGACGCTCTGCCTCGTAGGCCCGCGCCGCGCCAAGACCGGACGCGATCTGGGCGGCGACCAATTCAACGAACCCGGCATAGTCGTCGTCGTAGGTGCGGTACGGATTGAGGCCGGCAATGAAAACTCCCGCCGGCCTGGCCTGCCCTTGCTGCGCGATCGGCACGATCACGGCCTGTCGTGGCGGCTCGTCCCATGCCCCGTTGGCCAGACCGGGCAACCCACTGACATCGAGGATCAGGGCGTTTTCGGATCCCGACATCACCGAGGCTGCCGGAAACGGCCAGTCCTCAGGCCGTTTGACCGCGTCAGGCGCCGCGACGCCGTCGATCCCGCCCGTCTGCGCGACGCGCAAGAGGCGTCCGGTTTCGGCATCCTCCAGGTAGATCAGGGTGAACGGCAGGTCCTTGTCGTTGCGCGCCAGAGAGTGGGCGACCGCTGTCCTGACTTCGGGCTCAGACCGGACAGCCCCGAGCGCGCTCCCGAGGTCCCGTAGCGTATCGAGGCGGCGTTCGCCGATCACCCGCTGGGTCTCCTCGGTCACGACGCACAACATGCCGGCGACGGTCCCGTCGTCGTCCGGCAACGGGCTGTAGGAGAATGTGTGATACGTTTCCTCTGGATAGCCACTGCGCTCCAGGAATAGCAACAACCCTTCGTCCCAGGTCGCCGCCCCGGTTTGCATCACGGTTTCGGCCCGCGGTCCGATATCCTTCCAGATCTCCGCCCAGACCTGGCTTGCCGGCTGTCCAAGCGCCTTGGAGTGCTTGACGCCAAGCGTCGGAGCATAGGCGTCGTTGTAGAAGAACGTCAGATCCGGACCCCAGCCCATCCACATCGCATACCGCGAGGTCACCAGGATGCGCAGGATCGTCTTGAGACTCTGCGACCATGTGTCCCGCGGTCCCAGGACCGTGTTGGTCCAGTCGGCGGCGGCGATGAGAGCGGCCATTTCGCCGCCAGCAGAGGTAAATGCCGAGGTATCAGGCTGCTGGTCCAATGACCGGTTCGTCCCAGGCACGCCCTCTCCTGTCATTGTGTCCACCACCGCCGTTCGGCTTGCCAATGTATTTGAGACGAAATTGCCGGCGGGCGATTCGGTTTCACGCAAAGATGAAATTTCGTTTCCGTGATGTCGGCCCGAGCGTTCCCGTTATCGCGTGCGATAGGCTGCGATGACCGCCGCACCGATTTGCTGATAAAGCGACACGAGACGTGCCAGAACGCGCATTGATCCTAGCCCGAAGCTCGGCAAGCGGATTTGCGTATGACCGGCCCCTCCGGGAGCAGGTGTCCGTCAGCAAGCTTTCGGCAGCAAGCGATTGGCCATCACCGCCGCCTCGGCGATGGTGCGAGCTATGCACGCGCTGCCATCCGCCATCCCGATCGCCCCATATCCCCAGGCGGCGAAAATGCTTGGTATCCCTGCGTCTCGCGCCGCACGCACGTCGTTGCGATGATCGCCGAGCATCACGGCTGCATCGGCATGACCACCCGCCTGCGCGAGGGTCGCAAGCAGGTGTGCCGGGTCGGGTTTGCGCGTCGAAAAACTGTCGCCACCGCCGATCGCGCACAACAGCGGCAGCAGTCCCACCGCCTGAAGCAAGCGTCGGGAGGCTTGTTCGGGTTTGTTGGTGCAGACCGCGAGGTTCCAGCCTTGTTGTGCCAGTCCGGTCAACACCGGCAGCACCTGGGGATAGGCTTTGCTCTCGACCGCGACGTTGGCGGTATAGTCGGCCGACATATCGGCAACCGCGGTCTCGTCGGGCTGTCGATCATGTGCGGCGAAGGCACGTGCGACCAGCACGGCGACCCCGTCGCCGATCATGGCGGCGACCTGTTGGTTGGACAGATCCGGAAGGCTGCGCGTGCGCATCAGCCGGTTCAAAGCCGCCGCCAGATCGGGCAGGGTGTCCACCAGAGTGCCATCCAGATCAAGCAACAGTGTCCGCGCCACTATGTTGCACTCCGAAACGTGAATTGAACCAATAGCATAACGGTGGCCTTTGACATTCCTCCACCGTTGCCGCTACGGCAAGACGACCGAGTGAAGCAAGGGCCGCGCATGCAAGCAACCGCCATTATTCTCGCTGCCGGCCTTGGTACACGAATGAAATCGTCGCTTCCGAAGACGCTTCACCGCCTTGCCGGGCGGACGATGCTGCGTCACCTGCTTGCAAGCTGTGAGCCGGTGTTCGATCGGATCGTTGTCGTTCTGGGGCCCGATATGGATGCGGTACGGAAAGAAGCGGAGCCGCATCTTTGTGTTGTGCAGCAGGAACGTCTGGGCACGGCCCACGCGGCGATGCAGGCGATCGAGCACTTTGGCGACGGTCAGGTCGCGATCCTGTACGCCGACAATCCGCTGATCCGCACCGCCACGCTGCGACGTCTGCTCGACGGCCACACACCGCACGGCCTGTCGCTGCTCGCGTTCCGGCCAGCCGACCCGGGGCGCTATGGCCGAGTGATTATCGGCAGCGGTGGGTCTGGTGGAGCGCATTGTTGAGTATGCCGACGCCTCGCCCTGTGAACGTAAAGAAACCCTTTGCAACGCAGGGGTACTGTGCGGTGGCGCGTCCGATATGCGCGGCTGGTTGCAGGCGGTGCGCAACGACAACGCGAAGGGCGAATATTATCTCACCGACGTCGTCGCCTTGGCACGAGCGGACGGCAGGCGGGTTTCGGCGGTTGAGGCACCGGCCGAGGAGTTGGCGGGGGTCAACGCGCGTGACGAGTTGGCGCGCGCCGAGGCCGTGCTGCAGGGCTGGATGCGTGGGACGGCGATGGAGGCGGGGGTGACGATGATCGATCCCTCCTCGGTCTTCCTGTCCGCCGATACACGCCTCTCGCCGGACGTCACGATCGAGCCGAACGTGTTCTTCGGACCCGGCGTGACGGTCGCGAGCAACGTCACAATCCGCGCGTTCAGCCATATCGAGGGCGCCGACATCGGTCCTGGTAGCATCATCGGCCCATTCGCCCGCCTGCGTCCCGGGGCGAAACTGGAAGCCGATGTTCACGTCGGCAACTTCGTGGAGATCAAGGCCTCGGACCTGGCGTCCGGGGTGAAGGCCAACCACCTGAGTTATATCGGCGACAGTTCGGTCGGCACCGGCACCAATATTGGTGCCGGTACGATAACTTGTAACTATGATGGCACAAACAAGCACCGCACCATCGATCGGCGCGGGTGTTTTCGTGGGCTCGGACGTGGCGCTGGTCGCCCCGGTCACGGTCGGCGACGGCGCGATCCTCGCTGCGGGAAGTGTGATCACCGAGGATGTGGAACCGGACGCTCTGGCAGTGGCGCGCGGGCGGCAGGTGCAAAAGCCGGGACGGGCGCCATCGATGCGGGCAGCGGCGCAGCGGCACAGGGATCTGATGCGGGCAGCGGGTAAGAAAGGAAAGAATTGAATGTGTGGCATCGTCGGAGTCATCGGCGCCCGTCCCGCTGCGCCCATCATCCTGGAGGCCCTACGACGGCTGGAATACCGCGGTTATGACAGCGCAGGTATCGCGACGCTGGTGAACGGCCACATCGACCGCCGCCGGGCCGAGGGCAAGCTGGGCAATCTGGCGACCTCGCTCGACCGCGCTGCGCTGCCCGGCACCATCGGCATCGGCCACACCCGCTGGGCCACTCACGGTGCCCCCACCGAAAGCAACGCCCACCCGCACGGCACCGCTCGGGTGTCGCTGGTGCATAACGGGATCATCGAGAACCACGCCGAACTCCGTGCCGAACTGGAAGCCGAAGGTCAGGAGTTCAGCACCGAAACGGATACCGAGACCGTCGCCCAACTCGTCGATCTGCACCTGAAACGCGGCATGCAGCCTATCGAAGCCGCCGGAGCGGCGCTGCGGCGGCTGGAAGGCGCCTACGCCCTCGCCATGATCTTCGCCGGCCATCCGGAGTTGATCGTCGGCGCCCAGCACGGCGCCCCACTCGCCATCGGCTTCGGCGATGACGAGATGTTCGTCGGCTCCGACGCACTGGCGCTGGCGCCCCTGACCCGCCGGATCGCGTACCTGCGCGACGGCGACTGGACCGTGGTGGACCGACAGGGTGCCAAGTTCTTCGACGCCAACGGCAATCAGGTCGAGCGTGAGATCAAGCTCACCCGGCTGACCGGCGCCGCCATCGGCAAGGGCAATTTCCGCCATTTCATGGAGAAGGAGCTACACGAGCACCCGGCGGTGATCGGCGACACGCTGCACCAGATGGTCAGCCCCGGCAGCCGGGCCGTGGCGTTGCCGGACCTGGGGATCGATTTTCGCAAGGTGTCGCGGATCACCATGAGCGCTTGCGGCAGCGCGTTCTACGCCGGGCTCGTCGGCCGCTGGTGGTTCGAGGCGATCGCACGCATCCCGACCGACGGCGATGTCGCCAGCGAGTTCCGCTACCGCACGCCGCCGATGTCGAAAGGCGGCCTTGGACTGCTGGTGTCGCAGTCGGGGGAAACTGCGGATACGCTGGCCGCGCTACGCTACATGCGCGAGCAGCACCAACAAATCCTTTCGATCCTCAACGTTCCCGAAAGCACCATGGCTCGGGAGAGCGACGCGGTCCTGGAAACCGTGGCGGGGCCGGAAATCGGGGTTGCCAGCACAAAAGCGTTCACCGCTCAGCTTTCGGTGCTGGCCTGTCTGGCGCTTGCGGCTGGCCGCGCAACCGGCTCAATCAGCGCCGACGAGGAAGCCAGGATGACGGCGGCTCTGCTGGAAGTCCCCAGCCGCGCGGCGGAAATACTCGACCATGAGCAGGCGATACAGTCGATTGCACTGCGGGTGTCCAAGGCCCGCGACGTGCTGTTCCTCGGTCGCGGCAACTGCTTCCCGATCGCGCTGGAAGGCGCGCTGAAGCTCAAGGAGATCAGCTACATCCACGCTGAAGGGTATGCAGCCGGCGAGATGAAGCACGGCCCGATCGCATTGATCGATCCGGCGGTGCCGGTGATCGCCATCGCTCCATCCGGACCGCTGTTCGAGAAGACGGCCTCCAACCTACAGGAAGCGGCCGCGCGGGGCGGACAGGTGATTGTCTTCAGCGACGCAGCAGGGGCTGCGAAGCTAAGCGGGATCGCGGTCGAGACAGTCGTGCTGCCACCCGTCGATCCGTTCGTGGCACCGATCCTGTACGCGATCCCGGTACAGCTGCTGGCCTATCAGGTCGCGGTGCTGAAGGGGACCGATGTGGATCAGCCTCGCAACCTCGCGAAGTCGGTTACCGTGGAGTAGCCGCTTGTTTCCGGTGGCCTGATCGCTTATGTTGACCAACCTTGGTCAAGGGCCTCGATGTGGACTCCGTCAACCTCAATGAGGCGAAGACGAATTTGTCGTCCCTGGTCGAACGCGCGGCCGCCGGTGAGGAGATCGTTATCGCCAAAGCGGGGCGCCCTTTGGCTCGCCTGGTGCTGCTGGCCAAGCGGACCAAGCCGCGTGAATTGGGTCTGCTGGCAGGTCAGGTCTGGATCGCAGATGATTTCGACGATCCGCTTCCCGCCGATATCCTTCAGGCATTTGAGCGTCATAACCCCTGAACCTGCTGCTGGACACGCATGTTTTCGTTTGCGCGGTCGCCGAGCCGTCACGGCTTGAACCGCATATTCGGGGTGCCATTGCCTCGGCCGAGAATCAGATACTGGTCAGTGCTGTTACGCCCTGGGAGATTGCGATTAAACAAGGGCTGGGCCGGCTCAATTTTCCGCTCGGTCGTTTCGATACCGCGATCGAAGGCATGGGGTGTGACATTCTACCGATCCTGCCTAGCCATGGGATAGCGGTTGCGCGGTTGCCTCGGCTGCATAATGACCCGTTCGACCGGATGCTGATCAGCCAGGCGTTGGTGGAGCGCCTTGCTTTGGTCACAAGGGACCGCGCAATATTGCAGTACCAGGTTCCTGTGCTCGGGACAGCTGATCAATAGCGTCAACCTCGGAAACTCGTGCCGTGGCACCACGAGCTATCAGATACTCCGCCTGACGTTCGGTGCGACAACGGGGACCCGTTGCAAGCGCCGCCGAAGCCACCCACTGTTCTCCGTGACAGCAGGAGGAGACGTCCCATGTGGGAAAAACGCCAGATCGGCCGCACCAAGCTTCAGGTCACCGCCCTGGGCCTCGGCACCGCCACTATGGGCGGCAGCCGCATCCCAATTACTCAGGCCGAGGGCCAGGCGATTGTCACCGCCGCCTGGGACGCCGGCGTGCGCTATGTCGATACCGCCCCATTCTACGGCGTCGGCGCCGCCGAACACCGCGTCGGCGACGCCTTGCGCGACAAGAACCGGGACGACTGGGTGCTGTCCACCAAGGTCGGCCGCTTGTTACGGCCAAAGACCGATAGCACCCCCTCGCCGTGACGGCCGCCTGTCGCCGATGCCGTTCAAGGTGGTCTACGACTACGGCTATGACGGCATCATGCGATCGGTCGAGGACAGCTATCAGCGGCTCGGCCTGGCCCGCATCGACATTCTTTATGTCCACGACATCGGCGTTTACCAGCACGGACCCGAACTGAACGCAAACCTATTTGAAACAACTGCGCGACAGCGGCTACAAGGCACTGGAGGAACTTCGCCGCACCGGCGTCGTCAGCGCCATCGGCATCGGCGTGAACGAAAAGCCAGGTGCTGATCGATGCGCTGGGCTTCGGCGACTGGGACGCCTTCCTGCTCGCCGGCCGCTACACGCTTGCTGGAGCAGGCGCCGCTGGACGACCTGATCCCGCTGTGCAGTCACGCGGCACCTCGCTGGTGATCGGCGGCCCGCTGAACTCCGGCATCCTGGCGGGCCGAGACACCTGGAACTACGACACCGCCCCGCCCGACATCGTCGCACGCGTCCAAAAGATCGCCGCCGTCTGCAAGTCGCACAACGTCCCGCTGCCGGCCGCCGCGCTGCAATTCCCGCTTGCGCATCCGGTGGTCGCCGCCGTCATTCCCGGCCCCCGCAACGCCGCGGAATTCAACGAGAACCTGCCGCTGTTCACAATGAAAATCCCGCCCAGCCTGTGGTCCGATCTGCGCAACGAAAACCTGCTGCACCCAAACGCGCCGGTTCCAAGCTGAGCCTTATTTTCTCCGACATGGCCTCTTGGCTTTACTCTCGTGGCTTCACGTTACCGTTGCACTTGCCGTCATGGCGGGGCGTGTCCCGGCCACCTGCGCACCAGCGTTTAGGTCAGCCGTGCGAACACGGCAAAGGTGAGCCGATCAGGCCCCACCAACCCGATCCTTTCATCTGAACCCACGAAGGGCACCATGCCGATCTACCAGACCGACCCGTGGCGCGTGCAATTCTTCGAACACGTGGCGTGCCCGGACGACGTGATCATTCCGACCAAGGACTGGGAGGCCTGGACGCTGTACCCGGCCCACCGCTGGATCTACGACAAGCTGGCGGTGGCGTTATCGCAAGGGCTGGACGCGGCCCCGCACGGCGTGATCCCGCCGCGCTTCCCGGTGTTCTCCAAGCCGATGATGAACCTGCGCAGCATGGGCGCCGGCAGCCTGCCGATCCCGGACATCGAAACATACCGTGCTTCGCTCAGCCCCGGCCATTTCTGGTGCACGCTGCTGACCGGTGCCCATGTCAGCACCGACGCCGCTATCGTCGATGGCAACGCCGTCTGGTGGCGCCACGCGACAGGCGCCACGGCTCCTGGCGGCACCTTCGACTATTGGCACATCCACGCCGAGCGATGCCGGAAATCGAGGACTGGTGCGGCGGCTGGGCCCGCAGGCATCTCGCCGGCTACACCGGGATGGTGAATTTCGAAACGATCGGCAGCCGCATCATCGAGGCGCATCTGCGCTTCGCCGACCAGTGGCCCGATCTTTATGGTCCAGGCTGGGTGGAGGCCCTGGTCCGCCTTTATGCCGAACGGCGAATGGGTGTTCGATGATTTCGAACCGGAAGGACGGCTACAGCGTCGTTCTGTTCGGCCCGCACGGTCCGGCCTACCGCCACCCGCCGCAACCGGATATCGACGCGGCCCGCCGGATCGACGGCGTTTCCAGCGTGCAGATCTCTTTCCATGAGGACCGCGATCCGGCGCACCACTCCATGCCGCCAGGCGGCTTCCGCCTCGCCATCATAAACGCGACCGAACTCTCCGCCGGCAAACGCGCCCGCGACATTTTGCATCCCAGGCTGTTTACAATGTGATCCGAACGCATCCCCAAATAATGCGTTAACGGACTCGTTATGTATGAGGCGGAACGCATGCCCGAAGATGCCCGGCCGATCGAGCGGCGCCCGACCGTGGTGGCGCCGGCGGAAACGCCCGGCCTGTCCGGGCTGCTGACCCTCGCCGTTGCGGTGGTCGTCGTGGCCGGCCTCTACCTCGGCCGCACCGTCCTGATCCCTATTACCCTGGCGGTGCTGCTGTCGTTCCTGCTGGCGCCGATCGTCAACCTGCTGCGCCGGATCCACCTGGGCCGTGTCTTGTCGGTGCTGGTCGCCGTGATACTCGCCCTCGGCATCATCGTGGCCGTTGGCGGCCTGATCGGCACGCAGATCGCCGACCTGGCGCAGGAGGTGCCGAAATACGCCAGTACGATCCGTCGACAAGGTCGACACTCGTCCAGAGCTTCACCACCAGACAGATGAACCTGGTGATGCGTCGCCTGGACACAACCGCGGCGCCGGCGGCCGGCCCCGAGCCTAAGCCCGCGCCATCCGGTGAACCCAAACCGATGCAAGTGGAGGTCCACCAGCCTGACCCAACGCCTATGCAACTCGCCGAACGGATCGTTACCCCGATCGTCGATCCACTCGCCACCACCGCCATCGTAGCTGATCGTCGCTATCTTCGTGCTGCTGCAGCGGGAGGATTTGCGCGACCGCCTGATCCGGCTGTTCGGCTCGTCCGACCTCCACCGCACCACCGCAGCGATGAACGACGCCGCCCGCCGGCTATCGCGCTACTTCCTGACCCAGCTTGGAATCAACACGGCGTTCGGCGTCATCACCGGCACCGGCCTGTTCCTGATCGGTGTCCCGTCCCCGCTGCTGTGGGGAATCGTTGGTTTGCTGCTGCGCTTCGTGCCGTATATCGGCGCCCCGCTGGCCGCGATCCTGCCCCTAGCGCTAGCCGCCGCGGTCAGTCCCGACTGGACCATGCTGCTGTGGACCGCGGGCTTGTACGCTGGCACCGAGGCGATCATGGGCCAGGTCGTCGAGCCGCTGCTGTACGGCCGCAGCACGGGCCTGTCCCCGTTCTCCGTCGTTGTCTCCGCGACGTTCTGGACCTGGCTATGGGGCCCGATCGGCCTGATCCTCTCGACGCCCCTGACGCTGTGCCTCGTCGTTCTCGGCCGCCACGTCGAGCGACTGGAGTTCCTGGACGTCATTCTCGGCGACCGTCCGGCTCTGACCCCCGTCGAGAGCTTCTACCAGCGCATGCTCGCCGGCGACCCCGACGAGGCTCGCGACCAGGCCGAGGTCCTGCTTCGCGACCGGCCGCTGTCCTCCTACTACGACGAGGTCGCGCTTAAAGGCCTGCAACTTGCCGCCAACGACGCCGCCCGCGGTGTGCTGACCGAGGCGCAACTGGAGAAGATCAAGGATTCAATGCAGGATCTGATCGACGACCTCGACGAACACGACGACCGCGAACCGGACCCCAAGGACGCCGCCGAGGGCGCTGCGACCGCCCCCTCCCGCAGCGAACAGGACGTGCCCAGGCACCCCGCCCCAGGGAAAGTTGTGGCAGAGGCTTTATCGCCGGCCTGGCGCGGCCCGGCACCGGTGCTGTGCATCGCCGGCCGGGGCCCGCTGGACGAACCCGCCGCCAGCATGTTGGCCCAATTGCTGCACAAGAGTGGCCTGACAGCCCGCGTCCTGCCGCACGAGGCCGCTTCCCGCCTTCGCATCAGCACGTTGGAAGGCGATGGCGTGGCGATGGTCTGCCTCTGCTATCTGGAGATCGGCGGCACCCCTTCTCACCTCCGCTATCTCCTGCGCCGCCTCCGTCAGCGCCTCCCCAACGCTCGGTTGCTCGTTGGCCTGTGGCCGGCCGAACAGGCAATTCTGACCGACGACAGGCTGCGCGCCGCCGTGGGCGCGGATATCTACACCAGCTCCCTGCGCGAGGCTGTAGAGGCGTGCCTGGAATCGGCCAGGGCAGAGATCCCACCGGTGGCAGCGTAGGACGCCGTTCGTTCGCATTCAGAACTGGCTTTAACCGTTGCAATCCATCATGAACACGATCCCGTTCACGAAAGATCGCGTTCATGAGAGCCTGGTGGTCAGGAACCTTAAGTAAGTTTGGCGATCCCTCCCGACCGCTATCGTGGGCATCTTGTCGATCGCCGAACGTAGCGCGCAACTGGCGAAGCAAAGCCAAGACAAGCAGCCGATGTGCATCCGCCATGCAGTGCCTGATGACGCTGCTTGTCTTATTGTTGCCACTTCGCGCACTCGCCGCGGACCTAAAGGTTGCCACCTGGAACCTGGACTGGTTGACGACCCGTCAGTCGGGTGAACCCGGACTACCCTCCGACGTAACGACACGCTCGGATGAAGACTTCGCTCGCTTGGCCCAGTATGCCCATGAGCTCAATGCCGACGTCATCGCGGTTGAAGAGGTCGACGGATTTGCTGCCGCATCGAAAGTCTTTCCGCGCGAAGAATACTCGATACACATGACCCACGACCACGTGATGCAGCGAGTTGGCATCGTCGTCCACCGAGGGCTGCACTACGATATCAATCCGGACGTCACCGCCTTGGGCGCGAACCATCTTCGTAGCGGCGCCGATATCACCCTGCATCTGGGCGGATCAGATCTTCGCGTATTGGCGGTGCATCTCAAGAAAGGCTGCCGCGATTTGCCACTGGCAAAGGCCAGAAGCCGAACTTGCCAGGAATTGAAAGATCAGATCGAACCCTTAACCGAGTGGATTGCCGAAAGAAAGACGGAGGCGGTTCCCTTCATTATCCTGGGCGACTTCAATCGCTGGATGGACGGTACCGATGCGTTTCTAGCCAGCCTGCGCCGGGCCGCGCCGCTGGTCCGGGCAACCGAGGGGCGCAGCTCTCCGTGCTGGGGCGGAGAGAATTTCATCGACCACGTCCTCGCCGGCGGTGCAGCCGCGAGTTGGATGCAACCGGACACGTTGCGCGTGCTGACGTATCGAGAGACGGATCAAGTCTGGAAAGACCGGCTGTCTGACCATTGCCCCGTGTCGGTGCGGCTGGCTTTGCCAGAGTAGGCAAGGCCAGGGCTCCGCCCTGGACCCACAAAGGGTGCGACGCACCCTTTGATCCCGATAATTTAGGGATGTGGGAGAGAGGGGGCGACCACGTTGCAGGGTCCGAGTGGCCCCTCTCTCCCCACATCCCCTTATACCGGGGTTCCAAGGGCCGCCGGCCCTTGGCGGGGTTCGGGGCAGTCGCCCCGATCTTCCTTACCCTGGCAGCATCCGCACCGGCAGGCTCGCCATACCTCGCAACGTATTGTTATAGCGCCGTTTCGGGGCTCCCACGATCTCGATGGAGCCTACCTTCCGCGCCAACGCGCCCAGCACCAGTTCGCCCTCCAATCGAGCCAGAACAGCCCCGACGCAGCCATGAATGCCGGTGCCGAACCCGACATGGCCGGCGTTGCGGCGGGTGATGTCGTACTCATCCGGCCGGTCCCACCGCGCGGGATCCCGGTTTGCCGCACCCAGAAACATCAGCACCTTGCGGCCTTCAGGAATCGTTTCTTCACCAATGATCACGTCTCGCGTGGTCGTGCGAAAGAACGTCTGCACCGGGCTTTCCAACCGGACCGCCTCCTCGAATGCCGCCCGCGCCAATGATGGGTCCGCCCGCAACTGCTCGAACGCCGACGGAAACCGAGCCAGGCAATACATTGCGGCGCACAACCCATTGACCGTCGTGTCTACACCCGCGGTTAGCAACGAGCGTACCAGCACCTCCGCCTCGGCCACCGAGAACTCACCGGTATCGGTCGCCGCATGGATTACCGCTCCAAACCCGGTCGGCGACAAGGCCTCGCGCCGCGATTGCGCCTGCACCCAGGCCAGAACCGGTTCGGCGTCCACCACGGCCGCGTCGAAGAGCGCGTTGCGTGGACCGAAGCTGTTGAACACCATGTTGCCATATGGCAGGAGAAATCGACGATTCTCGGCCGGCATGCCGACGGCGTCGGGGAAGACGGTCAGCGGGTACGCTTCGGCCAGATCGCGCACCGCATCGAACGAATCTCGAACCAGTAAATCGTCGATCAGCGTCTCGGCCGCCACCGCGAACGCCTCGCGCAGGCCCCGCACGGCCGCCGGGGAAAGCACCTTGTCCATGAGCGCCCGAGTGCGGTCATGCAGCGGCGGATCGGTCTCTAGCAGCAGGCTGGGCAGCCGCCATGGCTTTTCCTTCGCGAAGTCGGACATGCCGACACCCCTGGCGCTAGTGTAACTGCCCCAGTCCAGCAGCATCGCACGGACGTCCTCATACCGCGCCACCGCGTAAATATCGTGAGCCGGCAGATAGACCACCGGCGCTGCCTCGCGCATCGCCGCATGCGCCGGATACGGGTCGTCGAAGAACGCTTGGCAGAACGGATCGATATCGAGCGTCGGAATCACCACATTTCTCCCTGTTTCGCGGCAGAATGCGCGAATTCTGCTGGATCGCCAATGAGCCCGCTATCGATTTTCCCACCCTGATGTGGCGACACCCGCACTTGGCCTGATAGATCTGAAGAATTCCGTGACGCCAGGATGTGCCGTCTCGGCGCCACATTTACTGCTTATAAGTAACCATACCAATTCAGCAGCGGCCTGGATTTGGGTCTTTATCGTCGCGGGACGCCAAGCTGTCCAGGTACCGCCGACCGGGTCCCTGTCTGACGCGTTCGATCCGGACCCGTGCCGGTTCCGCCACTTGGACCGAAGCCAATCCCACAGGTCAGAAGGGAGGCCACGGCCCTGGCCGAAGCACCGACGGACCCGAAAACTTCATCATTTGACCGCCTCGTTGAACAATAGGGCGAAGGCCGAGCTCAGCGATGTGGGAGGTGAAGTCTGGCCCTTCAAGATAGCGAGAGCACAGAAAATCCCCCTCAATTCTCCCGGAAAACGCGTGGGACGCCTGCGAAAGCACCTGATGATCCGCTGTGTTGCCTGGCGGCCCCGGCAGAGATATTAGGATCGCCAACACGGGAAAATGTCGGGGGAGAGGAATGGTTGACCAAAAGTCATTGAGCCGAGTAGCGTACGCGCCAAGCAATTCTACTTCGGCCAAGTCTGGCGATATTCCAAAGCCCAACATCCTGTTTATCAAGGTCGACGAGTTGCGTTTCCCCAGCATGTTCCCGGCTGGGATCAGTCGAGGGAAGGCGGCCGTTCCCGAATTTCTGGCTAAATACATGCCAAACACTTACGCGCTGTGGCAACGTGGCGTAAAGTTCGCGAATCACTACACGGCCGCAACCGCATGTACTCCTGCACGGGGCGTGCTGATCACCGGGCTTTACAGCCAACAAAGCTGGTTGACCCAAACAATCAAGGCAGGACCCTTCACCAATGTCTCGATCTCACCGGAGCTGAACCGCGTATACCCCACCTATGGAAAACTGCTGCGAGACGCAGGGTACCTCACTCCCTATATTGGAAAATGGCACGTCTCGATCCCGCCGCCAGAAGAGAAGCGGCTTGAGGCGTATGGTTTCGACGGGCTCACCTATTACGATCCTACCGGAGCGAACCTGCAGGGCACCGTCGGCGACCATGGCAACGGATTTCTCAATGACGCGGACATTGCCGATCAGGCGGTGGACTGGCTAAGCATTCGCAGCACCTCTGACCAGCCGTGGTGCCTAACCGTTTCGTTCGTCAATCCGCATGATCACGAGTTTTTCTGGGCCGGAACGGAGTTCGAAACGTTCAACGCCGCCTTCTCTGGTCAAGACCTGGCGCCGTTCTCGAATTATTCGAATTATAAAGGACAATATTATCCGCCTGTGGTCCGGTGGGAGGAAAATCCTCTCAAGTCGCCGCCTTCGTATGGCTATCCGGAGGTGCCGCCGAACTGGGAACCGGCGGCAAATATCAAAGCGAGCAAACCATCTACCCAGACTTTCGCACGCGTTTTTCAAGGCGCTGTCTGGGGCGCGGTGGCGGACGATCCGGCCCAGACCGGCATAGAAATTTCGGCTTACCCGAACTCGACCACTCTCGGGATAGCTGCCGCGCCGTACAGTTACTGGCAGCGTGGCCTCGACTCTTACACACAGGCGATGACCATCGTGGATCAGCACATCGGCAGCGTGGTTGACGCATTGCCGCGGGAGATCGCTGCCAACACGGTCATAGTGTTTTGCTCCGATCACGGAGACTACGCCGGCGCGCACGGGTTTGTCTCCGGCAAGGTCGGCAGCGTTTACAATGAGGCTTACCACGTCCCGCTGATTGTCGCGGACGGAACCGGCCATTTCACCGGCGACATCGACATTGTGCGCGAGGCTCTGACGTCCTCCGTCGACATGATGGGGCTACTGGTCAGCCTGGGCAACCAAGGCACGCGTCGTTGGATCAGTGGCGATCTGATCGAGCCCTACGCTCGACGCCACGACATGATTTCGATGCTGCGCTCGTCCCAGGCGGCTGGGCGACCGTATGTGCTGTTGGTCGATGACGAGCAGGTGCCGAAGATATATAATTTCAACGGCTGCCCCACCCACATCATCGGCATCCGCACCGCCGAGAGCAAGTTCGGAGTTTACGCCAATTGGGTTCAAGGCACGACCCAAATCAATCCAGCGAATATCGAGCTGGAATTCTATGATTATTCTACCGAACGTGGTCGGCTGGAAATTGACAGCACACCCGACGATTCCCGGGTGCCTGCGCTGCGGGACGCGCTACTGACCGACATCCTCCGCAACGAATTGCGCGCTCCGATCGCACCTGCCTGGCGGGGTGCTCAGCATTATTCCGAACGCGCCTATCTCCGTTACGAAGCGCTTCTGAACGCGCTCACTCGCCGCGAACTCAGCTTCGGAGCGGACTTCTGAGCCTGCAGCGCGATCACGCTCCCAGTCCGATCGCCATCCTTCGCTCATCGGCGGCGCGTGGAGGCGGTGCCCTACCCGCAGTCTAGATGGCGGGCAGGGCCTGTTTCCTCAATTTGCCCGGCGGTAGGTGCCTTTAGCGATTTCCCGCAGATCCGAGCGGCTTAGGCCCATATCCCACAGTTCGCGATCGCTGCTCCGATAGAGCTCCCGCATCTGTCTTGCCACCGCACGCCTTTGCAGCCATGAGGCCCGCAGGCGATGATACCACATGGACACCCACACGCCGAATGGGCGAGAGGTCTGCTGAGTATCGGAGATTACATATGTGTTGTTGGAGGGGTTCATTGTTCACGTTCCTTCGAAAATGCCGGCGCGAGCCGATCACGGGGCGAAGGACGTTCTTCCCTAATGGTGCGATGCAACATAACAGACCATAGGTGTGATAGGCCAGTGATTCTGTCTTAAATATTCTACATGAATACCGACGACCGATCGGGCCTGATAACGTTTTGAACCAATTGCATTTCGGCGTCTACCGGTGCGGGCGTCCCGGCTCGGGCCAGCCGCTCTCCTACTCTGGCGGCGATTGCAAGTCCGGCGGCAGCACCTCCGGTGTCGCCTTGGGCGGCCCGGTTTCCAGCAACAGATCCTCTCGCCGGGGCAGTTCGCGAATATCCTTCAGACCGAAATGCGCCAGAAACTCGGGTGTCGTGCCCCAAAGCGTCGGCCGGCCCGGAGTTTCCCGACGTCCTTTCGGCGCGATCAGGTTCAACTCCAGCAGCGCATCGAGAGTCTGCTGTGACAGGGCGGTGCCGCGGATATGCTCGATCTCCGGCCGCGTGACCGGCTGGTGGTAGGCGACGATCGCCAGGGTCTCCATAGCCACCCGAGGCAGCCGGCGCGGAGATTCGATCACCTTCCGCAACCTTGGCGCCAGGTCTACAGCGGTCCGGAACATCACCCCGTTGCCGGCATCGACCAGTTCGACGCCGCGTCCCGCGTAACGGGTGCGAAGCGCCGCGAGCACCGCGTCGGCATCGATGTCATCCGCCAGCACGCGAGCCAGCCCGCGCGGCGTGACCGGTTCGGCGCTGGCGAAGACCAAGGCCTCGGCCAGGCGAAGTAAATCCTCGTCTGGTTCTCGTAAGGAAGTCCGCTGGGTTTCTTCGGCTACACGTTGTTCAGGCACCACGCACTCAGGTGCCAAGGCTTCAGTCGCCCGGTCTTCCGGCGCCATGTCTTCGGGTGCCTGATCCTCGGGTACCGGGTCTGCCGGTGCCAAGACCTCCGGTTGCGACGTTCCGGACCGGCCTCCTCGGTTGCCGAGCGCGCGGCCCGTGGTTCAGGATGGTCGCTCATGGGCCCGAGTTTACATCAGCATTGCCCCGGCGAACCAGGATGGGTCCGAACGCTTCCTCCTGCCGCAGCCGAACGGTGCCGCCGCGGGCCATCTCCAGGCTGGCCAGTAGCGTGCTGGACAGCGCGGCCCGGCGCTCCGTGGGGCCGTCCATGTGGTCGGGTAGAAACTGCTCCAGCGTAGTCCAATCCGGCACGCTGCCGACCAGATCGCTTAACCTGCGAAGTGCGTCCTGCACGGTCCACAGAGTCAGAGGCCGAGGTGCATAGTGCGCGCTTTTCGCGCCGCGCCGGACGGCATCGAGATAAGCGCGAACGAATGGGCCTGCCTCGATTACGATGCGCGAACGGTCATATTCGTGGTGACTTTCCGGAGCGCCGCGCGCGAACACGTCCTGCCCGAGCACCGGGCGCGCTGAAAGCCAGGCGGCCACCGTGCGGATGACGTTCATCTCCCGCAGGCGCGCAGCAAGCGCCTCGGCCGCCATTTCGCCGGTTTCCAGGTCGTCGTCGGCAATCGCGGGCACCAGCAGGCGGGATTTCAGCCATGTCAGCCACGCCGCCATCACTAGCCAATCAGCGGCCAGTTCCAGGCGGACCCGTCGCGCACCCTCGATCACCGCCAGATACTGGTCGACCAGCGAGAGGATCGAAATCTTTGCCAGATCGACCTTTTGGGCCCGTGCGAGGTCGAGCAGCAGGTCCATCGGCCCCTCGAAGCCCTCCAGCCTGAGGACGAGATTTTCCGAATGCTCCCCGGGCGCGGCCGCGCAGATGTCAGATGAAATTTCCATCCATCCCATCGACGTTACGCCCGGCGAGCCAGAACATTGTCCGGAACGCCCACGGCAGGACATGTCCGAGAGCCTCTCCACCGGGTCGAACCCGATCAGCCGGGGCAGGATGAAGACCACCAGCAGCACGATCAGGATGCCGGCTCTCTCGAGTCGCGCCCAGATCCGGGCCAGTTGGAGCGGCAGGAGACCGACCGCGATCCGACCTCCGTCCAGCGGCGGGATCGGCAACAGGTTGAACAGGCCCAGCACGATATTGGACAGCATGAAATAGATCAGGAACTGCTGGACGATTACCTGTATGCCGGTCGGAAAGTCGGTCGTCGGGATGACCAGCGCGGCCAGCCAGGCAAGAAAGAAATTCATCAGCGGTCCGGCGGTGGCCACGACCGCCATGCCGCGCCTGGGGTTGCGGAATTTCCAGGCCCCTACCGGCACCGGCTTGGCCCAGCCGAACATGAAGAAGATTTTATGCGGCGGCAACAGCAACTGGCTGATCAGCAGGAAGCCTGGCAGGATGATTGTGCCGACTCGGTCGATATGCTTGAGCGGATTGAGCGACAGGCGGCCGGCGTCCCTCGCCGTGGTGTCGCCCAACGCCAGGGCCGCATAGCCGTGCGCGGCCTCATGCAGGGTGATTGCCAAAACCACCGGGATGACCGCGAGCGCCAGATCGAGCAGGAAGGCGTTCACGCGAGCAACCGTTCCCGCTCGTCCGCGAGGCGTGTCGGATCCAGTATTAGACGCCGGCTCGCCGCGACCGCCCGGCCGGCGCTCAGCCGTCGGTCTGCGGACGGAGTGAGCGGCGGGCAGCGCCTCAGCAACGCCTCTGTCAGGGCGAAATCTCCGCTGCAATACAGGGCGATGTCGCAACCCGCCGCCAGCGCCTGAACAGCCAGGTCGGCGGGAGCGCCAGAGAGTGCCTTCATCGCAAGGTCGTCGGTCACCAAAACTCCTTCAAACCCGATCTGCCCCCGGATGATGCTTCCGATCACCGCCGGCGATAATGTGGCGGGGAGGGCCGGATCCAGCGCGTCGTATACGATATGGGCAGTCATCATCCACGGCAGGTCGGCGTTCAATGCGAAAGGTCGCATATCGGTAGACAGATCCTGTTCCGCAACCTTCGGAAGCAAAAGATGGCTGTCGACCCGGACACGGCCATGGCCCGGGGCGTGTTTGGCCACCGGCAGGACGCCCGCGGCAAGAACGCCGTTGGCCACCGCCCGGCCCAAGCGAGCCACAGTCGCCGGATGCCGGGCCAACGCTCGGTCACCGATGACGTCGTGAGCGCCCGGGACCGAAATATCCAGCACCGGGGTGGCAGCGATGGTGAACCCGGCGGCCCGGCAATCGAGACCAATCAGAGCGCCGGTCAGCCACGCGGCGCGAAGCCCTGCCGCCGGATCGGTCTCGAACAGGGAGCCGAGGATCGCGGCAGGCGGATGCACGCGCCAATGGGGCGGACGGAGACGGGCGACGCGACCGCCCTCCTGATCGACCATAATGTCGGCGAGCGGGGGAAGTAGGGCGCGCATCGAGGCGACCAGATCAGCCAACTGCGCCGGGTCCTGAACGTTGCGGCCGAACAGGATGACGCCGGCGGGTGGGAAGGCCTGGAAAAGCGCCGTTTCCTCGGGCAACAAGGTCGGGCCGGCGACGCCGACGATAGCTGCACCGGGCTGAGCGGCCATCATGAGCCAGCCGCTTTGGTAGCAGAGGGCCTGATCTCTCGGTCAATCCCCCCGCACGGCCGTTGCAACACCAGGAGCGGCACAGTCGCCGGCGACCGGACTGGTCGCTTCGTCATCCCGGCGGCCCTAGATGTCGCCCCGTGGCCGGGTCAACAGCCGCCGGTTTGTTATTAATTTCGCGGTCGGCCACCCCACAAACCTCGCGCACGTGCCAGCCAGCCCAACGGGCCGCTGGTATCAGACCCCGGCGCGGACATGACGCGAACCGGTCGCGCGCGAGCGGTGACTTCGACGCGGTTGGCACGCGCCTAGAAATCGGCCACCGAACACCCGGCGCCTTTGGCCCGGACGTGATCGCAGAAGGTGCGTGCTTGCACCGTATCGCCGAACCCCGCGGTCCGCACCCGCCAGAACGTGTGCCCATCCCGCTCGGTCCGCGAATAGCTCGGCTGCCGACCGTTCAGCAGTTCAGGCATTTTCTTCGCCAACTGGGCCCACGCGGCGCGGGCGGCGTCCTCCGATGACAGCGCGGCGAGCTGGACCATTACTTGGTGACTTGACGTCACGGGATGAGTTTCCACCGCGGCCGCCACGGGTTTTGCCGGCGCGGGCTTTGGCGCGGGTGGCGCCATCGCAACGACTGCCGGCTTAGCCGCGGGGACAGGGGCAGGAGGGGGCGGAGCCTCCACAGCCGTGGTGGCGGGAGCCTCGACGGCCGGAGCCGAGGCTGTCGCGGCACTTGGAGCCGGAACCAGGGTGGCGGCACTCGGAGTCGGTACCGAGGGCGCCGCGGGAGCCCGAAAGGCCTTGGCGTCAGGCGACTCGGGTGCCGCGCCCAACCGCGCATCGTTGGTGTCCGAGCTGGCCGAAAAGACATCGTTTTCTGCGCCGTCGACCTTCAGGCCACCGGGATTCACAGGCTTCTCCCGGACGGGGCGAGAGTCGGCGGTCACGACCGGGACCTCGCCGCTGTGCCGTCCCATCAGCGCCGAGGCGCCGATCAGTGCGGCCAATACCGCGCCCACGCCTCCGGCGAACAATACCAAGCGGCGGGTATTCGGCTCCATGCCGTGGCGAAACCGGCCTGTGCCATAGCGTCCGGCTCGGTTGCCCCGGTAACCGGAATTTGGGATGCTTAAATCGTCCGACACGTCGATCCTCTTCCCTGCTAGGCAAACCCCCGACTGGTTCGGAGGTCAGCGCATTTCCTCGACGGGCGTGACGCCCATCACTGCGAGGCCGGAACGGATAACGACTGCGGTCGCTGCAACCAGGGCGAGGCGCGCACGCGTCTCGGCCGGCTGATCGAGCTGAAGGAATCGAAGCGTCGTATCGTCTTTGCCTCGGTTCCATAGCATATGAAAGTCGGCCGCCAAGTCATAGAGAAAAAATGCAATTCTATGAGGTTCCCTTGCAATTGCCGCGGCTTCGACGGTGCGGGGCCAGAGTGCAAGGCGGCGCATCAGAACCAGTTCCGCCTCACCGATCAGTATATCAACGTTTATCGCCGCCAGCGCCTGCTCGGTGATGGTCTGGTCGGGGAACATCTCGGCCGCGGCGCGGAGCACCGAGCGGCAGCGGGCGTGGGCATATTGGACGTAGAAGACAGGATTTTCGCGCGTAGTGGCAATGACCTGGTCAAGGTCGAATTCCATCTGCGCGTCGGCCTTGCGGGTCAGCATGGTGAAGCGGACCGCGTCCTTACCGACTTCCTCCAGGAGGTCGCGCAGGGTGATGTAGGTGCCGGCGCGCTTGGACATCCGGACCGGTTGGCCACCCTTTACGATGCGGACGATCTGACAGAGCACGGCCTCCAGCTTCACAGTATCCTGGGAAAGGGCGCGAACGGCGGCCTTCATGCGGGAGACGTAGCCGCCGTGATCGGCGCCAAGGACGTTAATAAGCACGTCGTAACCGCGGCCGATCTTGTCGGCGTGGTAGGCGATGTCGTTGGCGAAGTAGGTGTTGCTGCCGTCGGATTTTCTGAGGGGCCGGTCGACGTCGTCGCCAAACCCAGTGGAGCGGAACAGGGTTTGCGGGCGCGGTTCCCAGTCCTCCGGGGTTTTGCCCTTGGGAGGCTCCAGTACCCCCTCGTAGATCAGGCCATCGGCGTGAAGTTTCTCGATGATGGCGTCCACGGTGCCGGAAGCGACCAGATTTCGTTCCGAGCTGAAGACGTCTTGCTGGACGCCGAGCAGGCGGAGGTCTTCTCGAATTTCGGTCATCATGGCGTCGATGGTGAGGTTTCGAACTGCATCGAGCCAGAGTTCGGGAGAGGCGATGCCGAGGTCTGGGGTGGCCAGAGCGGCCCCGTATTCAGTCGCCAGCGTTTGGCCCACACCGATCAGGTATTCGCCTCTGTATTGCAAGCCGCCGGGGACTTCATCGGCAAACGTTTCCTCCGTCATCGGCGAGCCTATGGCCTGGAGGTAGCGCCAGTATGCCGCCCACGCCAGGGCGGTGACCTGGGCACCGGCGTCGTTGATGTAATACTCTTTTGTCACGTGGTAGCCGGCCTTGGTCAGCAGATTGGCGAGGGCGTCACCAACGACGGCGCCCCGGCAATGGCCAATATGCATGGGGCCCGTGGGGTTTGCGGAGACATACTCCACGTTGACCTTTGTGCCCGCGCCGGTGGCGGCGTCGCCGTAGAACTTCTCCGTTGGCGAGGATGCCGGGAAGCAGGGCACGAAAGGCGTCTGGTCGCAAGCGGAGGTTGACGAAACCGGGGCCGGCGGCCTCGGCGTGGGCGATATCGGGCGCACCCTGAAGGTGCTGAACGAGGGCGGCGGCTAGATCCTTGACGGGCTTCCTAGCAAACGATGCCCCCACCATCGCGGCGTTTGTGACCATGTCGCCATGCGCCGGATCCCGCGGTGGGCGCAACGGTGACCCTAGCCTCGACGGACGCCTCAAGTGTCTGCTGGAGAACCGCTTTCAGGGCGGTCACTACGGTTACGCGCACGCACGCGTAAAGATCGGAGGGGTTCATACGCGCGGTGTTAGCGCGGATCGGGCCGGCGGGTCGATGGTTCCTGCTACGACATCTGGAATATTGGCGCGAGGCCGGGCCACAACCAATCCTGGTGGTCATGGATGAGTTTTAAGTTCGCCATGACGTGTCGCGTGCGAGACTCGTCGGGCTGGCTGAAGCACTATCGCTCCAAGGCGTGCGGACACACCGCCTCTATTGGGCAACTCAACCAGCGAATGCCGCGGCTACACAAGAAGACCGAGAGATGTTCAGCCCCATCACGAACCCGCTCCCGGCACGTGGTACACCCTGCGTGACGGTGAGAAGAATTTCGCTGGTCGGCGTGTGCGCCAGGCACGTTTGCATTCGGACCCGCCGCGTCGTTGCCTGTCCGATATGAAGGTTACCAGACCAAGCGCGCCAGCCTCGGGCTGGAGAAGCGTATGATCAGTTCAGGCTGCCCAGCAGTTCGCGCTTTAACCGAGGCGTTGGAGGCTCAGGGCCGATGAAAGTGGCGAGCATTACCTCAGCGAAATGAGGGTCGGCGATATCGCCTATGGGGCGCCCATTGTATGTCACGTCAACGCCCTTAGACGTGAATAGCAGCTCGGTCTCATCCCCTTTGTGAATGGCGGGGACCGCCGCCAGAAACTGCTGTACTCCGCGAGGATCAAGAGAGCATGGCGTCTTGCAGTTCTGTTCGAAGCCGTCTCGCCACGCCTTTCGCGCATCTGCGGCGTCGACATCGCGGAGAAACCGGATATCGAGTAGCTTCCTTTCGGGCGAATGCAGGATCGTGTCGGGGTCAGCGCTTCGCCGTTCCAAATACAGACCCGCCACATAGACCCTGATGCCAAGCATGGAGAAGGTACGGAGCCCGATGCCATTCAGCCGCATCTGAGTTCCATCCGCTACCCGCGTGTCTGGCATCGCTACACCGTCCAGCTCTATCGCATGTGCGACCGATAAGGGCGCCAAAGCGATCGCCACAAAGACCAAGCCCCAAATCATGGCGTTTGTCCTTTTTATTTACCATCGTCATACAACACCCGATTCTGTCAACGGGAAATGATGTCGCAGGTTCCAACCCCAACAGGTTGTGCGAGTTCCAGAGATCGAGATCGAAGAAGACGGCGGGAAATTCACTCTGCGTGCTGGTAACCGCGGCGGCAAGAAAGGCTTTCCGCGGCCTCGTGTCCGTCGGTGCCAGACCATGCACCGAAGCCCACCGGGAAGCAATTGACGCCGGGCGAGACGCCATAGTTCGCTCCCCGGTCTATTCGTGCTCCTAACGAGAGGTGTCCGTTCTGCGCACGAAATTTCTTGATATTCGCACTCTTGGCGCCGAATCCGCAGGCGTTCAAACTGCGCGACCTGATAGCCTAGGAAGGGAGCATCTCGATGCGAATTGCTGTCATTGGATTGGGCGCCATGGGCGCCCCGATCGCCCAGCGGCTGGTGGACGCAGGTCACGAACTCACGGTCTACAACCGGACGGCCGAGAAGGCGCGTGCGCTCGTCGAGCGGGGCGTCAGGGTGGCAGCGAGCCCAGCCCAGGCGGCGTCGGCGGCCGAGATCGCGATCACGATGCTTGCTGACGACGAGACGACCGAGGAACTCGTCCTTGCGCCGGATGGCCTCGCTGCCGGGCTGCCGAGCGGGGCGGTCCATATGGCGATGGGCACGCTCTCGATCGCGCTCGCCGAGCGCCTGACGGCGCTACATGCGGAGCGCGGGCAGGTTCATGTCGCGGCAACAGTGCTCGGCCGCCCACCAGCCGCGGCCGCTGGCGAGCTCTATGTCATGGCCGCCGGCCCGGCCGCCGTGCTCACGCGTATCCGTCCCGTACTCGACGCGATCGGGCAACGCGTGTTCATCATCGGCGAGCAACCGCAGCAGGCGAACCTGCTCAAGCTCTGCACCAATTTCCTGATTTACTCGACGATAGAACAGCTGGGCGAGGTGTTCGCACTCGCCGGCAAGGGCGGCATCAACCGAGCTGCGGTGCTCGAAGTGCTCACCAACAGCTTCTTCAGTGCCCCGGTGCACAAGAACTATGGCAAGCTGATCGTCGAGGGCCGCTTCGACCCGCCCGGCGCGAAAGTGACGATCGGGGAGAAGGACACGCGCCTGATGTTACGCGCGGGCGAGGAGCTGGCAGTGCCGCTGCCGTTCGCCTCGATCGTCTACAACCGCTTTCTTGCGGCGATCGCTCAGGGTGAGCGGGACCTCGACTTCACCGTGCTCGGCCGCTACGCGGAGCGGGAGGCAGGGCTCAAGGGTTGAACCCCTGGTCCATGTGACCGCGCTCGGCATCATCTTGCATTCGGTCGAGTTCAGATTGCTGAAAAGGCTCGATCGGATCTCCGAATTGTTCCGCAGTGCCTGCGATTTCTGGTGGCGTTGATCAACTCGTTGCTCACCGCACGCTCGGCCATTCAGGGGACGCCCAGCCTCGGCGATTGCCTCGGGCTCAACTGGCTACCTGTGTCCGGCCGGACGGTTGTAGTTTAAGTCCTCTACCGGTCGGAGAGAGACCGGCGAGACATTGACTTCGATTGCAGCTCCTACTCGAGAGCACTGACCAGGCCGGACGAAAGCACGCTATCGCTTTATTTGATCGCGTGCGTCGCGCGCTCGGGAAGTTCCCGCATTATTATTACTTTTAAGCATCGAAATCACGACCTCCGCCGCGCACTCCGATGGCGTCCCGGACGGGGGGCGAAGCATCGCCAGGGCCTCGGCGCAACCATCTCGCTGCTCAGCCGCCGCGTAGGGGTCCGTCAGCAAGCGGTGCAATTCCGCCGCCAGCCGATCCGGGCGGCTGTTGTATTGCAGCAGCTCTGGTACCACCGGCCGATCCAGCAGCAAGTTTATGATCGAGGCATATTTAATCTTGATCACGCGTTTGGCGACCTGGTGCGATAGCGGATTGAGCCGATACGTCACCAGCATCGGCACCTTCGCCAGCGCCAGCTCCAGCGTAGACGTCCCCGACTTGGTCAGCGCCGCCGAAGACGCTGCGAACGCGTCATGTTTTTCAGCTGGGTCCGCGACCAGGATCGGTTGGATCGGCCAGGAAAATGTTCGGTCGCGTACTACCGCCTCCACCGCGCCGGCCAGTGGTATCACTGGTACCACTGGCTCCGGTAAGCGGCGGATGGTGGCCTCCAGAATGGGCAACAGGCGGGAGACTTCGGTGAGCCGGCTGCCGGGCATGACCGTCAGGACCTTCGCGTCCGGCGGGATGCTGTGACGCGAGCGGAAACGGACGGCGTCGCCGGTATCGGCACCGCTTTCCAGCACGGGATGACCGACGAACGTTGCGCTCAGGCCGTGGCGGCCAAAGAACGCTGGCTCGAAAGGCAACAGGCAGAGCAGTTCGTCCCATAGGCCGGGGAAATGCTTCGCCCGGTTCTCCCGCCACGCCCAGACCTGGGGGGCGACGTAATGCGCGCGCTTCAGGGTCGTGGGCCGAAGGGCTCTCAGCACGCGCAAGGTGAAGCCGGGAGAGTTTATCGTGACAAGGATATCGGGGCGGCAGGCCTCGACATCGGCGACAGTCTGCTTCAGCAGCGCTCTAAGCTCGAAGATCTTCGGCAGCACTTCCAGCAATCCCATCCGCGCCAAAGGGTGGATGGAAAACAGGCTGGTGAGGCCCTGCCCCGCCATGGCGCTGCCGCCCACACCCGCGAAGCTTACATCGGGGCGCCGGGCGCGGATGGCCTGCATCAGTCGGGCGCCGAGGACATCGCCGCTTTGCTCGCCGGCGATCAGGTAGATGAGTGGCATGGCCCGCCGTCGATGAGGAGGAAACGGCATCAAGGTCGCCCAGTTACCCGAGCGACGCAAATGCCATTGGTGGCGTCCGGTCCGAAAGTGCGAAGCCATATTTGCTATTGCGACGCATTCTCATATAAGCCAAACTACGTGGGTATCCAGGAGGTCGCCCATGGGCCAGATCATCGCCTTCCCCCTGCCCCCGACGCCGTATCCAGATTTCGACGGCGGATCTGGACAAGGCAGAGTTTATCCTCCTTGTCGCGATCCGATGGTGGTGCGTCTCCTTTCGCGAGGACGAGGACCCGGTCTCACGTCTCGCCCCGGACCTCGAAACCGTCGGAGCTGCCGACGTCACCTTCTCGATCAATGGGCTGATGTCGATCGTTGCGTACGCGGTCAGGCGTCCCGTCGATATCCGTTGCCCGGGTTGTCCGCGGTTGTCCGACGACGAGAAACACCTGCTCCTGGCGGTCAGTCTCACGCAGGCTGGCGACAGCGATATGGCGGAAAACGTCCTGCGGACGACGCTATTGTCGGCACAGGGAGCCGAATTGGCACTAGGTCCCCTCGAAGGCCTCAGCGCGCTTTTCGCGAAGGCTCGGCTGCTCCTGTCGAGGCGCCGGTTTCCCAGCGACGACCAGATAACGGACGATAGCCGGGAAGCCCGGTTACCGCCCGCACTCCACTGAACCCCATCTGGAGCCGCAGGATGACAATCGTCCGCTCACTTGGGGTGACCGCCCTCGTCGCGCTGATGTCAGCGCATCGGGAGACGACGGAGCAATGCTGCATAACAAACCGACCGTTCGACCAAACGGCTATAGATGCGATCGAGGCCTATCTTCGGCAGACCGACGATTCGCAACCAGCGCCTTCCAAACCAGTACCGGCTGACAGTGCAGGTTGAGATGGTCCAGCTCTGGCCTGCCAACTCGGGGCGTGATCCGAGGATTGACGGTCGAGGAACAACTCGATTAGCGCGATCCGGCTCTAACGAATCCCCACCATCATATAGTTGACTGCCATATCCCGCCCGGTCCGCCACTGCGCGGTCAAAGGATCGGCCACCAACCCGGTCGTGGCGCCGACCCGCAGACCGGCCGCTCGCAGTAGGGAGGCCAGCTCGGCTGGGGTGATGAACGCCTTCCAGTCATGTGTGCCGACTGGCAACATCCGCAGCACGTACTCCGCGCCGCACTTTCGCGGTGAGCCACGATCGCCGCGTCCGGTTCAACGTGGACAGTATCAGCAGGCCACCGGGTTCGAGCAGTGCGGCGAGGACGCGAACAAAACCGGCTGGGTCGGGTACATGCTCGATTACCTCCAGGCAGGTGACCACCGGGAAGCGCGCTCGCTCTGCTACCAGATCCTCGGCCAGACACGATCGGTAAGTCAGCGTCAGCCCCCGCCCCGCGACATGCGCGCGGGCCGCATCGATCGCGTCACCGGCCGCGTCAATTCCCAGGACATCGTGGCCGTGCCGAGCCAGGGCTTCGGCGGCGAGGCCGGCCCCACAACCGACATCCAGGATGCGGGTCGGCCCGAGCAGCCGGCCCTCAATCCAGCCGATCCGCGTCGGGTTCATCTGGTGCAACGGCTTCATCGGGCCGTTCGGGTCCCACCAGCGCGATGCCAGCCGATCAAATTTTTCGACCTCTGTCGCGGAAACCGTGCCGCTACTCATGATTGTTGCTCCCCCCGCCGCACGCCAGTATGTGTGCGCCCACCCAGAAATATGGCAATCGATTCCCTTTCATGGCCCGTATCGTAATGAAATTCGGCGGCACCTCCGTCGCCGACCTCGACCGCATCCGCAAGGTCGCTCAGCGCGTCAAGCATGAGATCGACAACGGCAACCAGGTTGCCGTTGTTGTCTCCGCTATGGCTGGCGTCACCAACCAGTTGGTCAAGTGGTGCACCGATCTGTCGCCGCTACATGACGCACGCGAGTATGACTTCGGTGGTCGCCACCGGCGAACAGGTGACCTCCGGGCTATTGGCGATCTGCCTGCAGGAGAACGGCATCGACGCCCGTTCGTGGCAAGGGTGGCAAGTTCCGATCCGCACCGACACCGCTCACGGCAAGGCCCGCATCCAGTCCATCGAGGGCACGGAACTGATCCGGCGTATGGGGATCGGGCAGGTCGCCGTCGTCTCTGGATTTCAGGGCATTGCTCTGGACAATCGGATTACCACCCTGGGGCGCGGCGGATCCGATACCTCGGCCGTGGCTCTGGCCGCCGCGCTGAAGGCCGATCGGTGCGACATCTATACGGATGTGGACGGCGTCTATACAACCGATCCGCGCATCGTACCGAAAGCGCGCAAGCTGGCGAAAATCGCGTATGAGGAGATGCTGGAGCTCGCTTCCGTCGGCGCCAAGGTGTTGCAGACGCGCAGCGTGGAACTGGCAATGAACGAAGGGGTCCGGGTTCGGGTGCTGTCGAGCTTCACCGACGCGTTCCCGGGTGAGGACAGCGGGACCCTGGTGGTGGATGAGGATGAGATCGTGGAAAAAGAGACTGTGGCCGGAATTGCCTACTCGCGCGACGAGGCAAAGATCACGGTGCGCCGGGTACCGGACCGTCCCGGTATTGCCGCCGCCATCTTCGGTGCGCTGGCGGAGCAGAACACCAACGTGGACATGATCGTGCAGAACGTCTCGGCGGACGGCACCACCGATATGACGTTCACGGTCGGCAAGGCAGACCTGCCGCGCGCCCGAGCCGCGTTGACGAGTGTCAAAACCCAGATCAACTGGGCAGAACTGCTGGAAGACCCGGACGTCGCCAAAGTCAGTGTCGTCGGGGTGGGAATGCGCAGTCATGCCGGCGTCGCCAATACGATGTTCAGCGCACTGGCGGACAAGGCGATCAACATCCAGGTCATTTCCACCAGTGAGATCAAGGTCAGCGTGCTGATCGCCGCCGAATACACCGAACTTGCGGTGCGTGCGCTGCATAGCGCCTACGGTCTCGATGCAACCTGAGATCCTGGAGGCTGCCAATGTTCGGCTAGACCGGTTGTGGTCGCGAGGGACTGCGTTCCTGGGGTGCCGCTACGCCATTCTCGGCGGGGCAATGACCTGGGTCAGCGAGAAGAATTTGGTTGCGGCCATTTCCAACGCGGGTGGTTTCGGGGTCATCGCCTGTGGCGCGATGAATCCGGCTCAGTTGGCTGAGCAGATCGCGGGTGCTCAAGCGCTGACAAATAACCCGTTCGGGGTGAACCTGATCACGATGCACCCGGAGTTGAGTGAGCTGATCCGGGTCACGCTGGAGGCCAAGGTCGGGCATATCGTGCTGGCAGGTGGGATTCCGCCAGGTCCTGCGATACGTGCCGTAAAAGATGGGGGGGCCAAACTGATAGCCTTCGCACCGGCGCTGTCACTGGCGAAACGGTTGGTTCGTTCGGGCGCTGACGCCATTGTCATCGAGGGGTCGGAGGCCGGCGGCCACATCGGACCAGTCTCACTGAACGTGCTCGCGCAAGAAATCCTGCCGCATCTGCGTGACGTGCCGGTGTTCGTGGCAGGCGGGATCGGACGGGGCGAGGCGATCCTGGCGTATCTTGAGATGGGAGCATCCGGCGCGCAGCTGGGCTCGCGGTTCGCGGCGTCGGAGGAGTTGATCGCGCACCCCAGGTTCAAGAAATTTTTCGTTCACGCGAATGCTCGGGACGCGATGCCGTCGGTTGAACTTGACCCTCGGCTGCCGGTCATTCCGGTTCGAGGGCTGGTGAACGACGGGACCAAGAAATTCATCCAGCACCAGGTAGAGACGCGGGACAAGTTTCTGGCGGGCGAGGTGACGAAGGAAGAGGCGCAGTTGCTGATCGAGCGGTTCTGGGCCGGGGCGTTGCGGCGGGCGGTGATCGAGGGCGATATCGAAACCGGATCGGTGATGGCTGGGCAGTCTGTCGGTATGGTCACCAGCATTCAGCCGGTGGTCGAGATCATCCAGGAGCTGATTGGCCAGGCGGTGGGTGCGCTCGCGGCAAGGAGTGAGGCAGCCTGACAGGCTCAAGGCTCGGGTCGCCCGTCATTCTGGCAATTGATGGTCGCATTTGTGGCCGGTGATCCTCTTCATCATTGCCGCGGGTGGGATCCGCCTCTCGGCAATCAAAATACACCCACGACGGGCCATCCGACTGTCGAGACGCCGGCCATGTGTTCTGTTTCCGCCGGGTAACCCACGTCTCGCAGGCACTATTCGCGTTCTGTTCGGATTCCGATTGAAACTCATCGGTAAAATTTACATTTTATATTGCTAAAGACCTCCTCGCGCTGTGCGTGCTTAAGCAGACGGGGCCGTGAAAACCCGAACAAGGTCTGACATTCCTTGATCCATCCCCCCGCGCTTGCCATGTGTCAGCCATGCCGTCCCACTATTGGTCGGCCCTAGCCGGAAGGAGGGCGATACCGGAATGACCGACACATCGATATCACCTGCCCACGGCGAATGACCGGTCCTCGGCGGCTTCTCTCGCGGCTGCGGAACCTCCGCGCCCATGGCTCAGCACCGCTATCTGAGCTGGTCGAGCTTGTCGCGTCCGAAATGGTCAGCGAGGTCTGTTCGGTCTACGTCCAACGACCTGGTGACATTCTTGAGCTGTCGGCAACCCAAGGACTGAACCCCCGGGCGATCGGCGTTACCCGGCTTCGGGTCGGCGAAGGGATTGCGGGCCTTTGTGCTGCCACGGGTTCGGTGATGAACCTGCCGGACGCACAGAACCATCCCGCCTTTGCTTACCGCCCGGAAACCGACGAGGAACCGTTCGCCTCGATGATTGCCGTGCCGGTGCGCCGCTCCGGCCGCACGTTGGGCGTACTGGTAGTCCAGAACCGGACTCCAAGGCATTTCTCCGATCCGGAGGTCGACGACCTGGAAACCGTCGCCATGCTGCTGGCAGAGATGCTCTCCGGCAGCGGCGCGACAGACAGCTCGCCCGAGGGGGTCGGCGCGACCGTGCCCCGCCTGTTCGCTGGCACGTCGCTGATGGGCGGCATCGCCGTCGGCCAGATCGTGCTGCTGCGGGCGGCGCGTCCGGTCGTCACGTTGCTGGCCGATGATCCGGAGGTCGAGCAGCATCGGCTGGAAAAGGCAATGGACCGCATGCAGCGGGGCCTGGACGATCTGTTCGCGGAGGTCCCGCAGAACGGCCGCTCCGCCGAGGTGAGCGCCTCACGCGAGGTGCTGGAGGCTTACCGCCTGGTTGCCTCGGACGCCGGCTGGTTGCGCCGGGTCGGGGACGTGATCCGCGGCGGCCTGACGGCCGAGGCCGCGGTGCAGCGCGTCGCCAGCGAGTTGCATGATCGAATGCGCCGGATCAGCGACGCCTATCTGCGCGAGCGCCTCGCCGACATGGAGGATCTGGCCAACCGGCTGCTAACGACATTGACCGGCGAAGTCCCAAGGGCTCCCGTGCCGGAGGGCGCAATTCTGCTGGCGCGGCGGCTGGGTCCGGCCGAACTGCTGGATTGGCATGCCCGCGGGATCGCAGGCGTAGCGGTCGAGGAAGCCAGTCCGTCCGGCCACGCCGCCATTCTGGCGCGCGCGTTGGGCATCCCGGCGCTGGGCGGCCTGCGCGGGATGCTGGATTGCGCCGAACAGGGCGACGAGGCCGTGGTCGATGCTGATGAAGGCCAGTTTATCCTGCGCCCCGAAGCGGAGGTGCAGCGCGCCTATCTTCGCGCGCAGGAAGCCCGCAATGCGAAATTCGCCGAACTGGGAAAATGGCGCTGCCGTGCCGCCGCCACTGCTGATGGCATTGCGCTCAAGTTGATGCTGAATGTCGGCCTGAGCATGGAAATGCCGCAACTGGAGCGAACTGGCGCGGATGGAATCGGACTGTTCCGCACCGAGATCGCCATGCTGGCGCGCGGTTCGGTCGCGGATGTGGCTGAGCAGGCAGCGATCTACGCCCGGGTGATGGATGAGGCCGGCGACAAACCAGTGGTGTTCCGCACGCTGGACCTGGGAGCCGACAAGCTGCTGCCCGGCACTGTCTCCGGGGAGGAAAATCCAGCGATGGGCTGGCGGTCGCTGCGGGTCGGCCTCGACCGACCAGCGCTGCTGCGGCGGCAGTTGCGTGCCTTGCTGCTGGCCGCCGGTGGCCGCGAGTTATCGGTCATGTTCCCGATGGTCGCCACGGTAGCGGAATTCCGCGCGGCCAAGGCGCTGATGCTGGCTGAAGCGAAACGCGTGCGCCCATCCCCCGGCGCGCTGCGGATCGGCACGATGCTGGAGGTCCCCGCGCTGATGTGGCAATTGCCCCAGTTGCTGAAGGAGGCTGATTTTATCTCCGTTGGGTCGAACGATTTATTGCAGTTTCTGTTTGCCGCGGATCGCGGGACGCCCGCGTTGTACGATCGATACGACTTCCTTTCGCTGCCGGTGCTGGATATGCTCGGACAACTTGTTGATGCAGCGGGCGCGGCTGGCATTCCTGTCTCACTGTGCGGCGAAGCAGCATCCCGGCCGCTGGAGGCGTTGGTCCTCGCGGCCCTTGGCATCACGACGTTGTCGATGCCGGCAAGTGGCATTCTTCCGATCAAGGCAATGTTTTCGCAGGTCGATTTGGCCTCGTTCCGGTCGGTGCTGGCGGCGATCCGGCGTGGAGGTGGCGGTGGGCTGCGTGGGTCCGTGGCAACATGGGCACGTGAACAGGGGGTCCTTGCCTGACCGTTCGCTCGGTGTGCCTGCGATATCACAGCGTCGATCGATCCGACCCGCCGGCCGCCGCCGCGCTGTCGCCGCTTGCATTGGCACGCCCTCGGCAGTAGCGGATCGCGGCTCGGCGCCCCATACTAGGGCGAGGCCCCGCGCAGCTGAGACCCTGGCGCCGGCAGGCGTACGCCTCTCAAGCGTCGCGATGAAGGAGATTTGGATGAGCTATCGCCCTTACCAGGAAATCATCCGGCGCAAGTCCCGACGCGTCTACGTCGGCAAAGTCCCGGTCGGCGACGGCGCTCCGATCACGGTGCAGACCATGACCAACACCCTGACGCACGATGTCGCCGCCACGGTGGCGCAGATCAAGCGGGCGGAGGCCGCGGGGGTAGATATTGTCCGTGTCTCCTGCCCGGATCAGGAAAGCGCTCTGGCGCTAAAGGATATCGTGCGCCAGGTGGACGTTCCGATCGTCGCTGATATTCATTTCCATTACCGGCGCGCCCTGGAGGCCGCCGCGAACGGGGCCGCGTGTCTGCGAATCAATCCGGGCAATATCGGCAGCGACGAGCGGGTGCGCGAGGTGATCAAGGCGGCGCGGGATCATGGGTGCTCGATGCGCATCGGGGTCAATGCAGGGTCGCTGGAGAAACATCTGCTGGAGAAATACGGCGAGCCGAACCCGGAGGCGCTGGTGGAGAGTGCGCTGTACCATGCCGATATCCTCCAGCAGCACGATTTTCATGACTTCAAGATCAGCGTGAAGGCGTCAGACGTTTTCCTCGCGGTTGCCGCGTACCAGCAACTGGCGGAGGTGTGCGACCATCCGCTGCATATCGGTATTACCGAGGCCGGCGGGCGGCGCATGGGGACGGTGAAATCGTCAATCGGGCTGGGGTCGCTACTATGGGCGGGGATCGGAGATACCTTGCGAGTCTCGCTGTCCGACGAGCCGGAGGAAGAGGTGCGCGTCGGCTGGGATATGTTGAAGACGCTGGGAATCCGGCACCGCGGGGTGAAGGTGATCTCCTGCCCGTCCTGCGCCCGCCAGGGGTATGACGTGATCCAGACAGTGCGCACGCTGGAGGACCGGCTGGGGCATATCGAGACGCCGTTGACGTTGTCGATCATCGGCTGCGTGGTGAACGGGCCGGGTGAAGCGCTGATGACAGACCTCGGCGTCACCGGCGGCGGGAACGGACGGCACATGATCTATCGCAGCGGGAGGACGGATCACACCATTGATGGTGCATTGATGGTGGATCACATCGTCGAACTTGTGGAGGCCAAGGCGGCGGAACTGAAGGCAGCGGCAGAGCAGGAGAAGATCGCGGCGGAGTAGGCGCGCGCATGGATGCCCCTCGACATCACCCCCTTCGCCAATGCCGTCGGACGGCTGCGCGAGGGGTTGGAGCGCCATCAACGCGAACCCTCGGACGAGCAGCTGCGTGATGGGCTGATCCAGCGGTTCGAGTCTACCCACGAATTCTGCCACCGCACGCTGAAGCGGCATCCAGCGGACCGCCGCTTCTCTGGAAGAAGTGGACCGAATGGCGTTTCAGGACCTCATTCGGACTGCCAACGAGCAAGGCTTGCTCTTGGGGGACTGGCCGGCTTGGCATCGTTATCGAGACCTGCGAGCGCGAACCAGCCACACCTATCAGGCCGACACTGCGCGGCAGGTGGCGGAGGTCATTCCCGCGTTTCTGGCCGAGGCAGAGTATCTGCGCGACCAGTTGCGGTCGCGACCGGTATGAGCCCGACGATCGACAGGCCGCATGAGGATTTGGCGATTCTGCTTCCCGTTCTCCACACCTGTCTGCCGTTCGGCACGAGCGTCTGGGTTTTCGGTTCGCGCGTAACGGGCGCAGGGCGCGGCGCTATTCGGATCTTGATCTGGCTCTTTTGGGTCCACGAGAGGTTGGATTTGGACATGCTTGGCCGATTGAAGGAAGCGCTGTCGGAATCCGACCTGACAATTAAGGTAGACCTCGTCGATCTGCGCGCGGTGGACCCGGCGTTCCGGCGAATGATCGAGGCGAGATGGTGCCGTTGCTCATCCAAACCGCGCAATCTGATCTGATCGTCGCCGCGGCTAGAGCAATATCAGCTGACTCTAATCGCGAAGCGACCTCAGGCTGATGAAATTGCTCGCGATTCCACAGCTAGAGCAGCTCCACTCAGAGCGGAAATGCTCTAGCGTCGGGCGGTGGATTGCCATGACACGGCCGCCTTCGGACATATCGTCTGCTACTGACAGAACCACGCGCAGGGTTGTTCGTGTCAGTTTTCAGCGATATATCCTGCTCCTTCCCGGCGTTCGTGATCGGCTTGCGGTCAGGCCTGTTCCAAGAGCCGAACTGCCTCGATCGCGGCGAAATAACCGCATCGAGCGCCTTGCGACGTCCGGGAGACGCTGAAATATAGTCTTGATAACGAAATAGAAACGGGAGGAAGAAATGCCCAATCCAACGCCAGATTTTGATGCCGTCGTCATTGGGGCCGGCTTTTCGGGCATTCACATGTTGAAGTCGCTACGCGACAAACTGGGGCTGAAAGCGCGGGTTTTCGAAGCCGGCGACACCGTCGGGGGGACCTGGTACTGGAACCGCTATCCTGGTGCGCGCTGCGATTCCGATGCCTACATCTATTGCTTCACCTGGGACAAGCAGTTGCTCCAGGAATGGGAATGGTCCGAACGCTATCCCGAGCAGCCCGAGATCCTGCGGTATCTTGAGCATGTAGCCAAACGTCATGACCTGAAACGGGACATGCAGTTCAACACCCGCGTCACGGGCGGAGAGTTTGACGAGGCAACCAATCTGTGGACCGTGCACACCGACAAGGGCGAAACGGTTACCACGCGTTATCTTATTACCGCCGTGGGAACGCTCTCGACCACGAACATGCCGCAGTTCAAGGGCCTGGATAGGTTCAAGGGCAAGTGGTACCACACCAGCCGCTTCCCCCACACGGGCGTCGACTTCACCGGCAAGCGCGTTGCGGTGGTCGGCACCGGGGCGACAGCAGTGCAGGCCATCCCCGAGATCGCGCAACAGGCCAAGCAGCTCACTGTATTCCAGCGCACGCCCAACTATTGTGTACCCGCGCGCAACGGCAAGGTGGACCCGGACGTCATCAAGGCACGCAAGGCGGACTATGACGGCGTAGTGAAGCGCATCCGGGAGTCGTTCTTTGGCCAGGAGCATTACTTCATCCCGAAGTCGGTGCTGGAAACCACTCCGGAGGAGCGCGAAAGAGAATTCGATAAGATGTGGGATGCCGGCGGCTTCGCCTTCTGGCTGGCGAACTACCATGACATGTTCTTCAATCAGGAGGCCAATGATCTCATTGCCGACTATCTCAAGCGCAAGATTCGCAACACCGTGAAAGACCCGGTTGTAGCTGAGAAACTGATCCCCAAGGGCTACGCCTACGGCACCAAGCGCCAGCCTCTGGACACCAACTACTTCGAGACTTTCAACAAGGACAATGTGCTGCTCGTCGATGCCAAGGCTGACGGCGCCATCGAGGAAATAACCGAGAACGGCATACGAGCGGGAGGCAGGGAATACGCATTCGATATCATCGTGTTCGCCACCGGTTTCGATGCCATGACCGGTCCGCTGAAGGCCTTGAACCTGAAAGGCCGCGGCGATCGCACCCTGGACGAGGAATGGCGGGATGGCCCGCACACCTATCTCGGGATTTCGGTTGTCGGCTTTCCCAACCTGTTCACGATCACGGGCCCGCAAAGTCCGTCGGTGCTGACGAACATGCCGGTTGCGATCGAGCAGCACGTGGAGTGGGTGACCGAATGCATCGACAACATGCGCGAAACCGGCAAGACGGTGATTGAAGCGAAACTTGAGGCCCAGAAGGAATGGGGGGCGCATGTCAATGAGGTCGTCGGCGCGACGCTGATGACCAAGACCAACTCCTGGTACATGAGTGCCAATATCGAAGGCAAACCCCGCGCCTTCTTGCCCTACCTTGGCCCGGAAGGTGTCGGTGGCTACCGGCGGAAGTGCGACGAAATCGCGGCCAAAGGCTACGAGGGATTTGAACTCGCATAAGCCACTGGAAAGCCAGGCTGGGTGGGTTGCGACCCACTCGGTCAAGCCGCAATCAAACATAAACGGGGCGGAAAATGATCGAGAACAGTTACTACTCGCAGGACCTGCATGGCCCTTACGAGCTGCACGACATCGGCAATCTGGATCTGGAGGAGGGCGGCACAATCCGCAGCTGCAAGCTCGCCTATGCGACGTTCGGTTCACTGAATGCGGCCGGCGATAATGCCATCCTGATTCCCACCTGGTATTCCGGCACCAACAAGATCATGGAGCAGGTTTATATCGGCAGCGGCCGTGCGCTGGACCCCGGCAAGTATTTTATCATCGTCATCAACCAGATCGGCAACGGCCTTTCCGCCTCCCCACACAACACGCCGCCGCCAGGTGGAATGGCGAATTTTCCGCATGTGCGTATTGGTGACGACGTCCGTGCGCAGCACAAATTGGTTACGGAAAAGTTTGGTCTCAAGAGCCTCGCGCTAGTGGTCGGCGGCTCCATGGGCGCCCAACAGACCTACGAATGGGCGGTGCGCTACCCCGACATGGTGAAACGCGCGGCACCGATCGCCGGCACCGCGAGGAACACCATCCATGATTTCCTGTTCACCGAGACGCTGGTCGACGCGATCACCTCCGACCCGGGTTTCAACAAGGGCTTCTACAAATCGTCTGCAGACGTAAGAGAAGGTTTGTTGCGCCACGCCAAGATGTGGGCTGTGATGGGCTGGAGCACGGAATTCTTCCAGCAAAATCGCCACAAAACGTTGGGCTTTTCGGCCCTTGACGACTTCATCGTCAATTTCATGTCTGCCTACTTCAGTGTCATGGATCCAAACGACCTGTTGTGCCAGGCCTGGAAGTGGCAGCGCGGCGACGTCAGTCGTCACACTGGTGGGGATCTTCGGGCCGCCTTGGGGCGCATCAAGGCTAAGACCTTCGTCATGCCAATGTCATCGGACATGTTCTTTCCGCCAGCGGATTGTCAGGCCGAATGGCGGCTCATCCCAGATGCCGAGTTCCGCCCGATCCAGACCGTCGATGGGCATCTCGCTCTGTTCGGCGCCGATCCGAGCGTGCTCAGTCAACTCGACGGGCACCTGAGTGAATTGCTGGCGACGAAGATTTAAGGACCTCGGGTCGTTCAAACACGGGATAGGGCTGCCCTCCGCCGCGGGGGCGCAAAGGACACGAAGCAGCAGCCCTACAGACCATGAGCCGTCGAGCGGTAATCAACAATCATGGTCAAATATCTGTGGAGGCCGATAACCGTCAGACATGTGTCCTGACGGTTTTTGGTCCCGCTCAGACAGCGTGCTTGCTGCGAACGACCCCAAGGCCGAACAGACCTGCTCCAAACAAAACAATGGTCGCCGGCTCGGGCACTGCCGTGGTTGGGTCCCTAACGAGGTCGAAAGTAATCGTGGGATAGATCGTCCAGTCGTAGGCGTTGCCCAACGTGACGTCCATTTGTGCGCCGTCGGTAAAGTTGACCACGATAGGGTCTTTGGCGCTGTTCCAAACGACCAAGTCAGTGCCAGTCCAGTAGTCGGCGGTGTACACTCCAGTGTCGGTGGCCGTTCCAACGATACCGGACGGTTCTGTAAAGTGGAACGTGGCGGTGATGGTGCCCGTTGCCGTGTCGAAGTCAGAATGTTGCGGGTTGTAGTCGCAGGAGCCACAATAGCTTGAAGGGGCTACCGAGATGAAGTTCGTAACGGCGGTGGGAGTCGCCAAAGCGAGATTTTCCGTAAACGGACTGTGCAACACATCGGTGATGGTTGGGGCGTTGCCCTCCGTAGCGGTGTAGCTGAAGCTGTAGGTGCCCATCACCGTCACCGTTGGTGTGGCATGGGCTACAGCTGCGGAGAGCAACACGACCCCCGCTGCAGTTCCGAGTAGAGAGTACTTCATTTCATATCTCCTCTTTGACGGCCTTTGATGAGCCATTGAGAGCGACGCAAGTATTGTGCCGACAGCAAAAGGAAAGCAAAATCGGTCAGTGAGTTCACAATATTGTGTTATCGGAACATTCGTAGCAGGTGAAAGAAACGAGTGACCATCTATCTTTCATGCAGCGCGCAGATTGATAGCCGACCACCGAAGTGCCGAATTCCTTCCGCTAATCTAATCTACACATTATCGTGATTCACGCAGGCGCCGCGTGATATCAAATATCCGACGGGGTGGAGCTGCTCTACCGACCCAACAAAATCGGCTGACGTGTAAAGATCTCCGACACGGACGTTTTGAGGAAAGTCATTTCGCGCCCTGCAGACAACATATCAGAGCATAGCGCATCACACGATTTAGGTCATTTTAAACCCCTTTTGCGAGGCGATGTGGGTCCCGCTATCCGAAGTCGCAGAAAATGACAGTGTAAAAATCTCCGACAGCAGGGTCAGCGGCCTCAGACGCCTGAACCATCAACCATCCCGAAAGAGAGCAGGGATCGCTACTTCCTCGGTGAGGGCTTCGGGGTGAGCGTAAACGTGAACGTTGGAGGGACCGTAGCGCGGCGTCGCGTTGCTGGTTCGGCGACCCCCTGAACCCAGCGGCGCCACGTTGGCCTCAGCGAAGTACGTGCCGCCGTCGAACGCGGGATGACCGGTTCGATACCTCGTCCACCGTCCAGCATTCAGGCGCGCTTAGCCAGTCCCCTTGCTTCATACATTGCCCGCGGACCGGGAGGCTTGCCGAGAGCGCCTTTTAAAGTGCGAGAACCATTCAAGTGCCAGAAAGGCTTGACCACATCGGTCGTAACGACCAGCCTCCGCCGAAATTGGCGGACCGTTCCGAATGGCCGATCTGGTGACCCGTATCAATTCCGGCCTCGGGTCGAGGTAGAACAAGCAGCCTGGCGGCAAGCCGTGGATCGGCTGGCCGAGGGTAGCCTGACGTTGCTCAGCCTGTGGGGCGAGCCAGGCGGCGTACTGATGGCCGTGCTCGACGAGCAAGAGGTCGCGGTGCTCAGCCTCCCTTGTCCCGACAACCGGTATCCATCCGTGGGCGCGCACCACCCGCCTGCGGTCAGGCTGGACCGCGCCATCCGCGACCTGTTCGGGCTGCAACCCGAGGGCTTGACCGATACGCGGCCCTGGCTCGACCACGGCCACTGGACGGAGGAAAAGGCCGAGCCCTACCCCTTCCTGACGGCCGAAGGGGGCGCTCTCCACCAAATTCTCGTCGGGCCCGTCCACGCCGGCATTATCGAACCTGGGCATTTCCGCTTCAGCTGCGATGGCGAAACCGTCGTCCGGATGGAGGAACGTCTCGGCTACGCCCACAAAGGGATCGACCTGCTGATGTCAGGCGCCCCACTGTCACGGGCCGCCCAGTTGGCCGGACGCATCTCCGGCGACAGCACGGTGGCGTATGCCTTTGCCTTCGCGCGAGCCGTCGAAAGCGCCATCGGCGTCGAGCCACCCCCCCGCGCGGTATGGTTGCGGGCGGTGATGGCGGAGTTGGAACGTCTCGCCAACCACATCGGCGATTTCGGTGCGATCTGTAACGATGCCGCCTTCAGCATCATGCTCGCGCACTGCGCGGTGCTGCGCGAAAGGATACTGCGGGCCTCGGCCGTTTGTTTCGGGCATCGCCTGATGATGGATCGGATCGTGCCGGGAGGAGTAACTGCGGACCTGGGGGTGGCTCAGGTGGCCCAACTGCGGGCCCTCGTCTCCACGGTAAGAGGGGCGATGCCTCGCCTGACAAAGCTCTACGACCAGACGCCGTCCTTGCAGGACCGCACCGTCACCACCGGCATTCTGCGTCCAGAACTGGCGAAGCGGTTTGCTGCGGGCGGGTATGTCGGCCGAGCGTCGGGGCGGGATTTCGATGCTCGTCGTGACCTGTCCTATCCGCCTTACGACAAGCTGACATTTACAGTGCCCGTGCTGTCGGACGGCGACGTCAACGCCCGCATTTGGATCAGATTGAAAGAGATCAACGAGAGCCTGTCCCTTCTGGATCAGCTTTGGGCCGGCTTGCCCAGCGGCCCTATCGAGGCAACGACGGAAGCGCCAGCGGAGGCGGCCGAAGGCATGGCCATCGTCGAGGGATTCCGGGGCGACGTGTTGGTCTGGGTGCGCATCGCCAATGGTGTCATCGAACGTTGCCATCTGCGCGACCCCTCCTGGTTCCAGTGGCCGCTTCTGGAGGCGGTGATCGAAGGCAACATCGTCGCCGACTTTCCCCTGTGCAACAAAAGCTTTAATTGTTCTTATTCCGGACCTGATCTCTGAGGCCAGGAGTGGCCGCGTCCGCCCCTTGCGGGCTTGCGGCGACAAGAGTTAGTTTCGCCATCGGTTGGCACAAGCGCCCTGTAGGACACGGTCGGGAGGAAAAATCCAAAATAACGGACACCTCGCCGGAAAAAATCGCATTCGAGACTACCAATAATTTCGCGGTCCACTCGGCCTATTCAGCATTTGTTAATACGATCGTGCTTCATTAGACTTCGACAGGACGCCCTGCGGAGCCTCGATGACCCTTGACGTCGCGACCATTTCGCTTGCCGGCGGCATTGCCACAGTTTTCAGTGGCATCTTTCTGCTTGCGTATTGGTGGCAAAACCGCAGGGCATGGTCCGCATTCTGGTGGGCGGTTGGACATTGCGGGCTTGGAACCGGCATCATCCTGGTGGGACTTCACGCTGTCCTGCCATTTTTCGTGTCGAATATCGCCGCCCCGCTGCTACTCGATCTGAGCGCGCCGTTTTCATTCGTCGCGGCGCGCGTTTTCAGCCGCGGATCAATCGATCGCTATCGAGTGGCCGGCGCGGTAGCCGCTTGGATGGCACTCTTGATAGGCAGCGGCGTGTTTGCGTCCGAGCACCTTGCCGCGGCCCTTGGCGTTGCGACCTCGGCGGGCTTCTACGCCGCGGCGGCGCTCGAGCTCCTGTTCGAGCGTGGCGAGGAACTCCGCGGACGAATTCCGCTCATCGGCATCGTAATCTTATATGCGATCGCACTATTCATGCTTGCCGGGCAATTTGCATTGGCAACCGATTTTATTCCCGTGGCAACGCCTGGCTGGCTTGGCGCCGTCCAGTTCATTGGCCTCGTCTACGCGCTTGCCGTGTCATTGTTTCTGACGATGATGCTGAATAACCGCACCGAAAAGAAATATATCGCCGAGGCCCTGACCGACCCACTGACAGGACTGTCCAACCGCAGGGCGTTCATGGATCGGTCCCAGCGGATGCTCGACCGGCAGGGCCGCGATGGGCAACCGGTTTCACTGCTCGCATTCGACCTCGACCGGTTCAAGCAGATCAACGACACATTTGGACACGCGATGGGGGATCGGGTACTGCGCACCTTCGCCGAAGTTCTGGTGGCGGTGTTGCGACCCGTCGATCTCGGAGCCAGGATCGGCGGTGAAGAATTTGTGGTGCTCGCTCTTGGAATCGATAGTCAGGCGGCAGTCGCCATCGCGAACCGCATTCGCGATGCGTTCCAGAGAACAGCCTTGTTCGTCGAGGGACAGCGCGTCGGTGCGACAGTGAGTGTGGGTATCGCCGCGCGTTCGGGAGAAGCATGCACCGTCACCGACATATTGGCGGAGGCCGACGCCGCCCTGTACCGCGCAAAGAAAGAGGGACGCAATCGCGTCGTTTTGGGCACCTCCGAGCCGCCCGGTGGTGGCCTGACCAACGTCGTCCGAATCGCCTGAACCGCTGGATACCGATGGCGGCCCCGCGAACTCTTCGAACGCCCACCTATCGCAACTACCGAAAGGTGGCTTGGCGGGCTTGGTGGCGCCACACCCCACGGTTCATCCCACCCCTGGCCTCACCCCGAGCTGATCGTCTCGGTGCCGGGGATCTCGGTGCCAGCGATCTCGGCGTTGACCGACGGAGACGATGTCACAGACCACGCGATCAACAAGGGTTCAGCAGTGTGCGGTCTGGCCGTTCGCCGCTGACGAGCGCCTGGATCTCTGCCAGACCCAGATGTCGACGAAGAATTTTATGCCAACCCTCCGTTTTGCGGCTAAGGACTTGAGTTGATCGCGATGACGCCGGTTCCATAGCTTGTCACCACACTACCCAACGCTCGGCCTGGAGCAACAGCGCCGGATCCCGGTGTTGCTGCCCTATCCGTTCGCAGGCCCGTTCGACTACCGAGTGCCGCCGGATCTCCACCCAACACCCGGGGATATCGTGCTGGTTCCGTTGAATCGCCGCGAAGAAGTTGGCGTCGTATGGGACACACCGGCCGATGACGCCGTGCCGGCGCACAAGCTCAAATCAGTGGTTGGCATCCTGGACACCCCGCCGATGCGCGAGCCGTTGCGCCGCTTCATCGACTGGATCGCGGCCTACACGCTGTCTCCACCCGGCGAGGTCATGGCAATGGCCCTCCGCGTCGTCACCACTGCGTTCACCCGCCCTGTCATGCGATACCGGCGGGCCGATCCGCTGCCCACGGTGCGGATCACCCCACCCCGGCAGCGTGTGCTGGATGCCCTGGCTCGTCAGGAACCACGGCTGGCCGCCGAGCTGTTTCGTGAAACCGGGGTCAGCTCGGCGGTATTACGCGGCATGACCGAGTCCGGTTTGATCGTCGCTACAGTCGCCCCCCCGGACGCGCCGTTTCAGCTCCCTGACCCAGACCACCAGGGCCCGGAATTGTCACCGCAACAGCGAGAGGTCGCCGCCATCTTGCGCAAGTCGGTCGCCGGCCGCGCCTTCTCGGTCACATTGCTGGATGGCGTCACCGGTTCCGGCAAGACCGAGGTCTATCTGGAAGCCGTCGCCGCGTGCCTGCGCGCGGGCCGCCAGGCCCTGGTCATGCTGCCGGAAATCGCGCTCTCCTCGCAGTGGATCGAGCGCTTCGAACGTCGCTTCGGCGTCGCGCCCGCGGTGTGGCATTCTGATCTGGCGTCGCGCGTCCGAAAAATCACCTGGGCTGCCGTAGCCGGCGGCTCCGCCCCCGTTGTCGTCGGCGCTCGGTCTGCCCTGTTTCTGCCGTTCCCCGATCTTGGGCTGGTGGTGGTGGATGAGGAGCACGAAGCCGCGTTCAAGCAGCAGGACGGTGTCGTCTACAACGCCCGCGACATGGCGGTGGTCCGCGCTCGCCTGTGCGAATGCCCGGCCATCCTGGTCTCCGCGACGCCGAGCCTGGAAACCGTGGCAAACGTCGAAGCTGGCCGCTACGCCCACCAGCGCCTGACCAGCCGGCATGCCGGCGCATCCATGCCAAAAATCGATCTGATCGATCTGCGTGAAACCCCGTCCGAACGAGGCCGTTTCCTGGCTCCCCCGCTGATCGAGGCCATCAACCAGACGCTCATACGCGGCGAACAGGCGATGCTGTTCCTGAACCGGCGGGGGTATGCGCCGCTGACGCTGTGTCGCCACTGCGGGCATCGGATGCAGTGCCCCAACTGCACCGCCTGGCTGGTGGAGCACCGCACGCGCAGCCAGCTTTTGTGCCACCATTGCGGCCACACCATCCCGATCCCGGCGGAGTGTCCTGCGTGTGCTGCCAAGGACAGCCTGACCCCCGTCGGCCCCGGCATCGAGCGTATCACCGAGGAAGCCGCGCAAGTCTTCCCCGACGCGCGCCGCTTGATCATGGCGAGCGACACCATTTCCGGCCCGCACGCCGCCGCCGCCGCCGCCCATGCGATCGAGAACCGCGAGGTCGATCTGATCATCGGCACCCAACTCGTCGCCAAGGGTTGGCATTTCCCGCATCTGACGTTCGTCGGTGTCGTCGATGCCGATCTGGGCCTGGCGGGCGGCGAACTGCGCGCCGCCGAGCGCACGGTGCAGTTGCTGCACCAGGTCGCGGGCCGGGCCGGGCGTGCGGAGGCACCGGGACGGGTGATGTTGCAGACCTTCATCCCCGATCACCCGGTCATGCAGGCGCTGCTGCGAGGCGATCTGGACGCCTTCATGGCCAGCGAGGCGGAGAGCCGCCGCGACGGCGAATGGCCGCCCTACGGTCGTCTGGCCGCGCTGATCGTCAGTGCGGATACCGCCATCATGGCGGATACCGTGGCCCGCGATCTCGGGTGGACGGCACCGCGCGGCAATGGGATCGTCGTGCTGGGACCGGCCCCGGCCCCGATGGCTCTGTTGCGCGGCCGGCACCGGCGACGGCTGCTGCTGAAGGTGCGCCGGGATGTGCCGGTCCAGCCGATCCTGCGGTCCTGGCTGGCGTCCGTCCGGGTGCCGGGGAATGCCCGAGTGGATGTGGATGTGGACCCGATTTCGTTTCTGTAGCCTGTCTCGATTGAATCGGCAGCGCGCGTCGCCAGAATGCCCCGCCACGCCGTGCGATCGGCCGCTCTTCCCAGCCCATGCGCGCCATGCCAACGTCCCGCGATAAAATTTGAGGATCAGGCCATGTCTCGGATGACCGGCGGAGAAGCCATCGTCGATACCCTGTTGCGGCACGGCATCGATACGGTGTTCGGCCTACCCGGTGTTCAGACCTACGGGCTGTTCGACGCATTCGCTCGGTCTTCCAACCGCCTCCGCCTCATCAATGCGCGCCACGAACAGACCACCGCCTACATGGCGCTCGGTTACGCCTGCGCCACCGGCCGGCCCGCTGCGTATGCCGTCGTGCCGGGCCCCGGCGTGCTCAACACCACCGCGGCCCTTGCTACGGCGTGGGGCGTCAACGCGCCGGTTCTGTGCCTCACCGGCCAGGTGCCCAGCATGATGATCGGCCGCCGTCGCGGTCAGTTGCACGAACTGCCGGACCAACTCGCCACCCTGCGGACCCTGGTGAAATGGGCCGAGCGGATTGATCATCCGTCACAGGCGCCGTATCTCGTCGCGCGCGCGTTCCAGGAGATGCTGTCCGGCCGCCGCGGTCCGGTCGCGCTGGAGATGCCATGGGACCAGTTCCCCGCCACCGCCGAGATCACTCCGCAGGATCCGCTTCCCTTGCATCCCAACCCGGTGCCCGATCCGGAAAAAATCGACGCGCTGGCGAAGCTGTTGAATGCGGCCAAGGCCCCGATGCTGTGGGTGGGCGGCGGCGCGCTGCATGCCGCGCCGGAAATCCAGGCGCTGGCCGAGCGAATTGGCGCGCCCGTCGTTTCTTTCCGCTCCGGCCGAGGCGTCGTGGATGACCGCCATCCGCTCGGTCTCACCATCGCATCCGGCTATCGGCTCTGGCCGGAGACCGATCTGCTGATCGCCTTCGGAACGCGGCTGGAGGTTCCGACCCTTCGCTGGGGCAAGCCGCCAGCCGGCTTGAAAATCGCCCGAATCGACATCGATCCCGCCGAGATGTCGCGTCTGAAAGTCGATATCGGCATCGTCGCCGACATCGCCGACGCCGCGCGGGCGCTCACCAACATCGTCGCCGTCCGCAACGACACGGAGCGGGCCGCGGCGATTGCCCGTGCCAAGGCCGACACGCAGGCAGACATCCAACGGGTGCAACCGCAAATGTCATTTCTGCAGGCGATCCGTGAGGTATTGCCGGAGAATGGTATCATTTGCGACGAAATGACTCAGGCCGGATATGTCTCCTGGTTTGGTTTCCCGATTCACACGCCGCGGAGTTTGATCACCTCGGGTTTCTCCGGAACCCTTGGTGCCGGCTTTCCCACCGCCCTCGGAGTGAAAGTGGCGATGCCCGACCGGCCTGTGGTATCGCTGAACGGCGACGGCGGCTTCCTGTTTGGCGGCGCGGAGCTGGCGACGGCGATGCAGTTCGGCATCAATCTGATCACCATCGTTTTCAACAACTCGGCCTACGGCAATGTCTTGCGCGATCAGCATCGGCTGTTCGAGGGCCGTGACTCCGGTTCCCGCCTGCGCAACCCGGATTTCGTTGCCTATGCACGCAGCTTCGGCGTGCACGGCTGGCGGGTGACCAATGCCTCTGGTCTGCGCGACGCATTGTCGGAGGCAATCAAGGCCAGCACACCGACATTGATCGAGGTCATGACCGATATCGCGGCAGAAGCCGCTCCGTGGGCGTTCATCGCTCCGGGAAGGGACTGATACACACATGACGAGGAGGCCGCCCCGATAGGTGTCGCATCCTTTCTCGCCCGTGCGACCGCCGATCGTCATTTTTCCAGCACATAGGTCCCAGGCGCATCACACAGCGGCATGAACCCTGGCGCCCCCGTGGGTGGCGGATCGACAGTCCCACCGGATCTTTCGCTGAGCCACTTGTTCCAGGCGAGCCACCAAGACCCGGCCTGAGGCAACGTGCTTGCTTCCCAGTCATCAGGGCCCAGAGTGTGTTCGCCACGGGCGCGCAGGCGCATTCGGAAATGTCGCCGCAGATGGCCCGGCTCACTGACAATACCAGCGTTGTGTCCGCCCGACGTCAGTACAAACGTCAGGTCTCCATCGTTCAGCAGGTGCAGTTTGAACACCGAATGCCAGGGTGCGATGTGGTCGCGTTCAGTCCCCACGACAAACATCGGCAGCTTGATGTCATCGAGTGCGAGCGGGTGCCCGTCCACCTTGAAACGGCCCTCGGCAAGGTCATTGTGCAGAAACAGCGACCGTAGATACTCTACGTGCATACGTGCCGGCATACGGGTCCCGTCGGCGTTCCACGCCATCAAATCATTTGGATGGTCGCGCTGACCCAACATGTACGCACGGATCGCATGCGCCCAGACCAGATCGTTCGCCTGCAGCATCGCGAACGCTCCGCCCATCTGCTCGCTGCTGAGAAAGCCCTGTGTCCGCATCACGTCGCTGAGGAAATCCAGTTGATCCTCAGTAATGAACAGATCCAGTTCTCCGGCCTCGGAGAAATCGGTCTGCGCCGCGAACAACGACAGGCTGGCCAGACGGCTGTCATCATTCCGAGCCATAGTGGCGGCGGTGATCGTCAGCAACGTGCCGCCGAGACAGTAACCAGCGGCATGAATCGGCACCTTGCCACAAATCGCCTCGATCGCCTGGATCGCTGCCATAACGCCTTTCACCCGGTAGTCGTCGAGTGATGTCTCGCTCATATCGGCGCCCGGATTGCGCCAGGAAATCGCGAACACTGTATGCCCTTCGCCGACCAGCCAGCGGATCATCGAATTTTCCGGCGACAGGTCCAGGATATAGTATTTCATAATCCACGCCGAAATGATCAGCACCGGTTCGGCTGCGACCTTCGCGGTTGTTGGCGCATACTGGATCAACTCGATCAGTTCATTGCGGAAGACGACCTTGCCAGGCGTCACGGCGAGAAGTCTTGCCCACCTTGAAGCCGCTCGGGGCGGCTCCCACGCTGTCCTGAAGGAAATTCTCCAGGCCGGCGATCAGGTTGCGGCCGCGTGTCTTTTGGATGGCTTCGATCACCTCCGGATTCAGCCAGGGGACATTTGACGGCGACAACATGTCGAGCAACTGTCGGACGGTGAAGGAGACGATGCGTCGGTTTGGTTCGGAAACTCCACCTTGGCTGTTGATGACACCGTCCCACCATTCTTCGCCCAGGAGCAGGGCCTGGGCCAGCAGGCTGTAAGGACGCCGCTGCCACGCCGCACCCTGAAAACGATGATCCTCCGGCGGCGCCGGGATGGCGGGTGGGCCGCCCAACGCGGTGCCCAGCAAGCGCTGCCATTGGGCGAGCGCTGAGTTTCTCCAGGAGGCAGCCTGGAACGGCGTGTTCGCCGCATGGGCCATCCAGTCGAGCCAGGCCAGGCCCACCGTGCTGGGCGAGCGTCCGCCCGTGAAGCGGCTTTGCAATACATGGATCTGGCGATCGAGGTCAGCCGACGTGGTCAGGTGCAGAGGGTCGTCCTGCGCCGAGGGGCGGGACAACAGTGGCATGTCCGGCATGATGAGCGGTCCTTCAGGTTCGTGACCAGCCGGTCGCGCCGCGGCTTCGCACGTTGCTCCAACAACCCGGCGATGAACCACGATGTCGGGTAATCCGCCTTGATACATCTCAAACGGCACGACCGGCACCCTCGTGATGTTTCGGAACAAAATGTATCGAATTATTATCTATAATGTTGCTGATAGCGGTTAGTCAGCATCTATCTGCATATTTAGTATTTTAGCCGGATCGATAATCTGGTCGAATGTCTCCCGGGCGCGCGCGCCTGATGGACGCATGTGCCCAGCGTAGGCTGATGGCGCGCCCCATTTCCGACCCGGAAGGCAGGGATTAAATCGCGATTATTGACCTGCAGAGCGCGTTCGTCGATCCGACCGCGGTGTCGATCGGCCTTTCCCAAATCTTTACGGTGACCGCCACGAGCCCCAACCCAACCTATCTCGTGCTTACTGCCCTCGACCGCGCTGAGTATACCGCGGGTGGGACCGGTGTGACCGGCAATTTTTTCGGTAACGGCCAGACCTTGAACCTCAGCGCGATCGGCGGCGATGGGCGCGGGGCCGGAATCGTGTTCACCCTTGAGCCGAACGGTCGTTATTACAACAGTACATATGGCTACCTCGACCAGTTGACCTACAACTCCTCGGGCAGTGCCGGGGAGGTGACCGACCTTTCGCTGTTCGGCACCAACAACCTGAGCCTGGCCAAAGCTTACTCGAGCAACCCCTACGCAATGATCCAGGCTACGCCGCCGGGTACCTCGGCAGCGCCACCATCGTCACCCAGCCCAACTTCACCGGCACCTTGCCCACCCAGGCCACTCCGGATTCGATCGCGGCGACCTCGGAAAGCTTCGTCGGGCAAGCCTGGAACATGAGCGGCTGTTGGGTTCTCGCGAGCACGATCGCCGCCGAAGCGGGCGCGTCTCTGCCGGTGCAGAGCACGCTGATCGATCAATTGGGCCAGGAGAACGGCGAATGGATCGTCGCGTTCAACGGCCCCGCTGGCCAAAGCGGCAACTGGCAGTCAATGGTGACGGCGGGAGAGATCGTTGCCATCGGCACCCCTGGGGGCGGCGGTCACGTCACCACCTGCGTCTCTGGTTCCGGCAGCACCGCCATGCTGGTGGACAATGCCACCTACGTAAACGGCGCCGGGCAAATCCAGAATTCGGCGAATGACGGCTCCAGCAGCGATATTATTGTCGCCGCGCCACATGCCGCTTCGCAGGAATGGGCAGGGGTCCAGGCAAGTTCGGTGGTGATCTATGAACTGGATACCCCGATTGTCAGCGCCAAAGTCACCGCCGAAAGTCTCGCATGCAATGCGACTCAGTCACTGAGTTCGTTGTTTACCGCCACCGATCCCGCCAGCAAGGCGATTACGGAATGGCAGGCCTACGATACCTCGACCGGCGAGATGCTGGTCTTGAGCGGCGTCGATTATGCGGACCATTCGGCCGCGTCGGCGCTGACCGCCGCGTCCCTGTCGGCGCTGTCTCTGTTGGCCGGATCCACAGCCACCAGCGATACGCTGGAGGTTCGGGCCTACAATGGCAGTTACTGGGGCGATTGGACGTCGCTGGCGGTGGCCGCCGTCACGTCCGCCCAGGAGTTGCCATCCCCGCCTGTTTTAGCTTCGCAAATCGCGACCCAAACCTGGCTGGGCGGGAAATCTGTCTCGCTGACGCTGCCCGCCGGGGCGTTCACCGACCCGCAAGGCCAGAATCTGACCTATCGTGCGGCTTTGGCGAGCGGACAGGCGCTGCCATCCTGGCTCACGTTCAACGCCGCCACGGAGACATTCACTGGGACTGCGCCCACGACGGCGCAGACCCTCAGCATCGTGGTGACAGCTTCGGATACCAGCGGCTTGTCGGCGACCGATGCGTTCTCGGCCACCATTCTGGGCACACCGGTGCTGACGACGGCGACGCCGAACCAGGCTTGGACCGAGGGTATGGCGATTTCCCTGGTATTGCGTACAGACACATTCACCGATCCGCAGGGCGACAGACTGACCTATGCCGCGACCCAGTCCAACGGACAGGCGCTGCCATCCTGGCTAACGTTCAGCGCCGCCACGGGGGCATTCACCGGAACCGCGCCATCCACGGCCGAGAACCTCGGCATCACCGTGACCGCGACCGACAGCAGCGGGCTTTCCTCGTCCGAGACCTTCACCGCCAGCATTCAACCGGCTGCACCTGCCGTCAGGCCGGGAATCAGCGTCACTGCGCAAACCCCGAACCAGACGTGGATCGACGGACAGGCGGTGAACCTCATGCTACCGTCGAACACCTTCACCGATGCCCTGGGCCTGAAGATGACGTTCGTAGCGTATGAGAACGCCGGCCCCAACGTTACGTCATGGCTACGTTTCAATGCCGCGACGGACGCCTTCTATGGAACGGTGCCGATGACGGCGAGCGGGAAGGTACAACTTGCGGTTGTCGCGTTCGACGACCGATACATGGAGGCGGCGGATGTGTTCACAGTGACACTAGCACCCGCGTCCGGACATATGTCATCCGCCGTCGAGGTTTCTTTGCCTGAGGCGAACATGACGCTCAATCCCCAGCGGACCCCCGAATTGATCGGGCTGCCTACTTGACGCGGCAGCATCATGAAATGATCAGACGCGCTGGCACCAAAGGTTTTGTTCATGGAATGCTCCGAGGTCCCGGCGACCCGATGGCCGGCCGGAACCAACCCCGGCCGTTCGCAAGGTCATGACGGAGCAGGCGTTGTTTCGTGGCCGGGTCAGGGCGCCAACAAGGCCGCGACGATCATCCCGATCCCCTGAGCGTGCCAGCGCTGGATTGCCTTGTGGTCCGAACCAAGCGCTTTGCCGAGCCGGCGCCAGGGAAACAAATGCCGGTCGGTGACGGGATGCACGAGACTTCGCGCCCCCACCACGCGCCGCAGCACATAGCGATCCAGTGGGATTAGCGGGATCCAGCTCATCGCCTCATCCATGCGGGTTATTCTCTCCGCCGATGGAACCGGGGGCCGGATACGCGCCTCGCTCCAGCCGTACGCTTCCAGCGCCGTGCGCACGATTTCCAGCGAGGATGACCGCAACCGGGTTGACCAGCCAGTATTCGGCAAGGCGAGCAGCGTCGCGCCCGCTTCCTCCAGCCGATATATGACGTAGTCGGCGTCAATCTGATACCCATTGGTCATCAGCGGGCGGGTTGCCGGCCTCGGTGCCGTCAAGGTCGTGGCTTTGGTGGCGTGTGGGCTAGTCATCATAAGGTCCTCACTCATCAACGTGAAAAAGCGGTCGGCCAGCGCTCAGGGGACGGTGTCCGGGGTCTGGAAGGGCGTGTTTTCCAGGCTGGTGCCGCGATTGATCGCGTCCCAACTGTCCGCGTGGCCGGCGGGCAGCGGTAGACGGTCGGCCTCATCCAGGACCGCGACGGCGTTGACGGGGGCTCGTTCCACGCCGATCACTCGGGCACGCTCGATAACGGTCCAGCGCGCCAGGCCAAGCGCAAGGGCGATGACGTCCCAGCTTGCGCCCTCGGTGCGGAGGCGCCGGATTTGACTATCCTGGCCTTCGGTCCAGATCAGTTTCCTAGGCATCGACGGCTCCGTTTTCGAACAATAAGAGAACTTTCCGTTAGTTAGATAAACTGACGGTAACCGTCAATGAAAATAACGCTCGTGAACAGGAAAAATTCCCTTGCCAGGGAAATCGGCTTGCACCTCATTCCCGCCGTTCGCCTGGGGCAATCATCAGGGGACGAGGCTGCTGCGCGTCACACGGACCGAATTTCGATTTGGCTGGCGATGTCAGCGGATGTGAGTTATTCTAACGTCCATGAGCACACCCCAAGACATCGGAACACGGATCCGCGCTACCCGTCGGGAGCGCGGCCTGACGCAGGACGACCTGGCGGATCAGGTCGGAGTTTCCCGCAGTGCCGTCGCGCAATGGGAAACCGGCCGCACCGGCCAAATCACCGGCAACTTGTCCCGCATTGCCGACGTGCTGGAGGTCAACGTCGAATACCTGATGTACGGCAACGACAAACGCGCGGCCGGAGAGGCCCGCCAAGGCGACGAACTGGCTCTGCTGCGTCTCTATCGCGAATGCGATCCCGAGGACCGCCAGATGCTTCTCCGCACCGCCCGCCGCCTCGCTCGGCATTGAGGCACGGTCAGCGTCGCGGCCGGTTGTTAATTAATCGACATCAGCAAATCATGCGCGCCATCGCGCGACCTGATCGAGATCCCCGGCCTTATCGCCCCGCGTTCGGAACGTATGGGTCCGGAACCTGCTGCGGCAGCGTGCCGGCGCTCTTTGTGCAGACGCCGTGCTGCTTCAGTGCGTCCTGCGAACAGGCGATGCCATCGGCATACCCACAGTGCGTAAGGCCGATCGGCAGGATCATGCAGTATTCGCCCACCCTGCTGGAAGGGGTCGTCCAGTTGGCGGGATTGGGGACGCAGGCGCCATTCTGCCGAGCCGCGTCACGTTGGCACTCGTTGCCATCCACGTACATGCATTGCGGCGCCGTCCCGTTGAGTGCCAGGCAGAACGGGGCCGCCGTCCCGGACAATGACGTGCTCACCAGAATTGCGGCGGCAACGGCGAGCTTTTTCATGTCACACTTCTCCTCACGCGCTACGGGCCAGAATACAGTCTTGACCCAGGTGGCAGGACTACACGATCCCGTGGCTGAGAGCCTCCGGCCAGGATAATTACGCCTTTGTGTTAAATTAGCCTCGCCGTACGACCGGCGAGGGGATGCTTTCGATCATGACGTTGACCACAGCCGGTTTCCCGCTAGCAATCGAACGGTCTATCGCCCCCGGCAGTTCCGCGGCGCTTCGCACCAGCTCGCCGTGGCCGCCGAGCGCGGTTGCCACCAGGTCGTAGCGGGTCGGATTCAGCTCGCAGCCATGTGTGCGGTTCGCGCCATAGTCACGGACCTGCAGGTTGTATTCGGCATTCCACCGCGCATCCGTGCCGACGATAGCAACATAGGGCAGATTGAGCCGCACCGCCGTTTCGATCTCCGACATATGGAAGCCGAACGTTCCATCGCCGAGCACCGAGAAGATCGGCGCGGTCGTTTCGACGACCCGCGCGCCGGAGGCCATTGGCAAAGACGACCCTATCGACCCGGCCACGCCATTGATCATGCGCCGGTCGTTGCGCAGCATGCTTTGTCCCCACTGCGCGAACTCCCCACCGTCACAGATCAATACGCTATCCGGGTCGCGCGCCAGATAAGGCTGCAGCGTCCGGAAAACCTCGGCCGGATGCAATTTGCCGGGGGTCGCGGAGACCAGACTCGCCCATGAGGCAGGTCGGTCGTCAAAGCAGTCGCGGGCATCCGCCAGCCACCCCGGCACGCCGGCGATCCGCCCGGCGCCGCGGCGAAGCAGCGCCTCCCCCGCCGGATAGGTATCGGCCGCGCAGCCGAACGCCAGCATCTCTCCCTTGTCGCGGGCCGCTCGCGCCAGCAAGGCCCCGTCCGGATCGATGGAAATGAAACGGCAATCCGCGGCGAACGGCGCACCGCCGAATTTCAAGGTGAAATCGAGCGCCTTGCCCAGCAGTACGACCATGTCGGCGCGCTTGGCGACATCGACGTAAGCGCCCAGGCTGGCGTCATTGAAGCCGCGCGGCCCCTCGCTGAGGCAGGTGGGAATCCCCAGGGTCGCCTCGATCCGACGGAGCAGATCGCGTCCCTTCCGGGTCGCCAGCGCCGGCGCACCGATCACCAACGGCCGCTTCGCCGTCGCCAGCAACGCAACGACCGCATCGGCGGCCGCGTCGGTCAGCAGCACCGGCGGCGCCGTGAAATCGCCGGCATTCGGCCACGCGACGGTGTCTTCGGTCACCGTCGCGTCCAGGATGTCCGATGGCAGGCTAAGGTTCACGGGACCAGAACGGCCGGACGTCGCGAGACGGATCGCCTTGGCGATATCCGTGCCAACCGTGGCGGTATCTGTTGCCATCCAGGCCGCTTTGCAGACCGGAGAAGCCATGTCCACCTGCCGTAGTTCTTGGAATCCCCCGCGCCCAAGCTGATCGGTCTCGGTATGCCCAGATAGCAGCACCATCGGAGTTTCTTGCCCCAGAGCAGTGAACAGCGCGCCCACGGCGTTGGCGTGGCCGGGGCCGCCAGTGACCCAGGCGATGCCGGGGCGTCCCGTCAGACGTCCATACGCATCGGCCATATGCACGGCCGCCGCCTCATGACGGACATGCATCAACGAGAGTTTTGTCCCGATCGCGGCATCGAACAGCGACATGATGTGGTTGCCGGACAGCGTAAAGATGTCCGTTTGGCCGGCGCGTTCGAGCGTCCGCACCACAATATCGGCGCCGCGGAGGGTGCAGGGCATCAGGTCGTGGTCCTTGGTGTCGGCGTTCTCGTTGGTTCGACCAACCTTACGCTCGTCTCTTGTGTCATCTCCGGACGAACCAGAATGGGAGCGCGACGGTGGGCCGGGCGTACCGCGACGTTCCGTCACCCGGGCATCGGGTCATTGCTGACCCGGCCGCCACGGCTCCGCGCGGAACGGTTATGACGCAAAACGGGATCAGACCGGATCCCAAGGATAAACGTCGCGCGTACGTTCCAGCGGTGTGAAGCTGTTCTTTACCGCCGGCAGCCAATGTTCCGCCAGATTCTCCGAAGTCCACCCATCCGGGCGCGCCATGATCCGGATCGGCCGAGGCTGGTTGTACAAATACACCTCGTTCCCGCGCACGCCGAAGATCTGACCGGACACTCCGGCCGCGGCATCAGTGCCTAGGAATGCGATCAATTGTGCGATGTGGTCCGGACGAGTTTTCGCTGCGCGGGCCTGTAGCTGCTCCTCGGTCTGCCCTGGCACGGTTTCGATCATGCGGCTGAACGCGTGTGGGCCGATACAGTTCGACCGCACATTATACCGTTGCATATCCATCGCGATGTTTCGCGACAGCCCCGCGATGCCCATCTTCGCCGCGCCGTAATTTACCTGCCCCACCGAGCCGATCAGACCGGACGTCGACGTGATATGCGTGTAATTCCCACTCTCTTGCTTGCGGAAGTGCGGAATCGCGGCACGCGACACGTAGAATGCCCCGTACAGATGCACCTTGATCACCGCGTCCCACTCCTCGATCGACATGTAGTGGAACATGCGGTCGCGCAGGATGCCGGCATTGTTCACCACGATGTCGATGCGGCCGAAATGGTCGATCGCGTCCTGCACCATGCGCTGGGCGTCTTCCCAGCTCGCGACGCTCCCGCCGTTGGCCACCGCACGGCCCTTGCCGTTTGCCTGCTCGATTTCCTGCACGACGCGTTGGGCCGGGCCAACATCCTTGCCCTCCCCGGTCACCGTCGCACCGACGTCGTTGACCACAACCTGGGCACCGTTCGCCGCCAGGGCAATCGCCGTCGCCCGCCCGATCCCGCCGCCGGCCCCGGTGACGACCGCGACTTTCCCGTCAAGCATACCCATCGGTTTCCTCCTTCAAATGGACCGCGCCACCATGCGACAGAGCGTGATCCCTGTCATCATCCGGCCTGGGTCAACGCTGTCCGAGGCGGAGGGAAGCCTGCCGGCCTGTCGTCAGGCGGCGATCGGCGTCCCAGGACGGTCGGAGTGCGGTGTGATCGATGGCGCGCAGCTTGTCGATCCGCTCCGCTGACGGACCAGAGAAGTCGCAACCGCCATCGACGCGATGAGGGTAAGAGCTGACACATCGACGCGTTAGTGACTGGTTAAAGATGCTCGGATGGTCCGGCTTGGAAGCTCGGGATGCCGGCTGCCGACCCGTCTGCGCGATCAATCCGCCTGGGATCCGCCCGGCCAGGTCCGAACCCCCGAGGCGAAGTCCGGCGACGAATGAGAGTCGTTAGCGGCACCTCGACCCAAGCGTGCAGCGCGATTGCCACGCCAATGGAGAGGACAGCCAGTGCCGCGACCGTGGCGCCGGTGGGAAGTGCAGCCAGCATCCCAACGCGGGCACCCACGCGTATCGCCAGCGGGATGACGGTCAGATGGATAAGATAAAGCGCGTACGATGCATTTCCCATCAGGACGCCGAAGGGACTGAAACGGATGATTTTACCGCGCTCCGCGTCGACCAGCCCCAACAATATCGCCATCGACGCACCGCCATACAGTAGTCTGCCGATCAGCCCATTCAGCGGAACGATCCCATGCACCTCCATCATCCCAACCGCCAGGAAGAACAGGGCGCCTCCAACGATCAGCGCGGTGGGACAGGGTGGGCGCCGGTGAGCCAGAAACTTCGCCACGGCGATTCCCATTAGGAATTGGATGTTGAAGCTGGAAACCAGCAAGCCTGTCCAGGGATCCGTCGGCGCGGCAACCAGCCCGATCAATATCAGCGACAGCGCCATAGCACCAAGTGGCCGACAACAACGTCGGTTGAGAATGGCCAGTGCAAAGACAACATAGAAAAGCATCTCTGACCGAAGTGTCCAACCCACACTGACCAGCGGCTCTAGAGGTTCAGGCAGCAACAGGACGGAATGGATGATATGCGAAGGGGCCAGCCTGACAGCAAAATCTGAAGAAAAAAGCGCTCGGGCCGCCTCAATTACAGTAACTACCCAGTAAATCGGATAGATACGCGTAATCCGGCGCCACATGTATCGGTATAGCCGCTCCGGCCTCCCAACATCCTCGGTGTGAGCGTGCATAACTATGAATCCGCTCAGCACAAAGAAGAAATCCACGCCCGCATGGCCAAATCCAAGGATATTGCCGAATGGGATGTAACCCAGGTATTGTGGCAGCGAAAGGCCGCGCGTGGCGTGGTACAAGACGACCATAACAGCCGCGACCCCGCGAGCAGTCTGAACTCCGACCAATTTTTCGCGACGCCTCAACCACCCAGGAGGCGTCGTGTCGGGCATTCTCTGATTTTCCTGGACAGGCAGCGCTGTTTTGCGCATATTCGATCTCACGCTCAAATAACAATTCATCGTTGCAGTATCATTGAAATCAGGGACTAGGTCAAACATCTCAGGACATAAGGTGTCAGATCGCCGGAACCGTCTCGATGCGGCAGCACATCGAATTAGGCGGCGTTCGCCGTATCTCGTCGGGGACCTTGGTTCGATCAGCTTAAGCCGGCTGAATGATTGGCCCCCGAGCGTTTAGTTCGTCCCGGTCAAACCCCGCGACCCGCTTATATCCAGTCGCCGTCCCATTCAGTTCCTCGGTTGTCAGCACGTCCTCGATTTGGGCGAAGCCGCCCGGCGCGCGTTGCTCGACCAATTGCATCACTTGCTCCGGCCCATTCGCCCGGTTGGCGACCACGATTCTTGCCGTCGCCGGCCGCCGCTCCGACTCATATCCCAGCAGTGCCCCCGGGTTGCTCCGGCCCGCAGGACCTCACGCGCCAGAACTCGAGCATCCAGAATACCCTGCGACGCACCGTTCGATCCAATCGGGTACATCGGATGCGCCGCGTCCCCCATTAGCGTGACACGCCCGAACGTCCAGCGCTCCACCGGGTCGCGATCGACCATTGGATATTCAAAGCAGGCGTCCGCGGCCCGGATCAAACCCGGCACGTCCAGCCAATCGAACCGCCAGCCGGCGAACCATGGCAGGAAGTCGGCCACAGCGCCGACGCGGTTCCAATCCTCGCGCCGCCAGGAATGGTCCGGCCGAAATTTGCGTTCGGCGATCCAGTTGATCACCGCCCCGCCCGAAGTGGCCGTCACCGGAGCGATCGGATACGCAACGAACTTCTGAAACTCATGCCCAGCCATGATCATGCTGCGCCCGGTCAGGAACGACGTCGCCCGCGACATGCCACGCCACAGGATAGCGCCGTTCCAGAGTGGCGGCCCCTCATCCGGGTACAGAGTCTGTCGTACCACGGAATGGATGCCATCGGCACCAAGCAGCAGGTCGCCCGTTTGGTCTGGCAGCCTGGTCCCGGAGCGTTTGTCGATAAAGTGGGCAATGACCTGCGTTGCGGTTTCTTCCCAGCCGGCCAGGTGGTGGCCGGTCAGGATGTTATGCGCACCCAGCCGATCGCGCGCGGCCTCCAGAAGTACCTGTTGCAACAGCCCGCGATGGATCGAGAACTGCGGCCAGTTGTAGCCCGCCTCGCGACCCCGGGCTTCCGACCAGATGCGTTGGCCGTGCTTGGAGTAGTAGACGAGTTCGGCAGTCGGAATGCCCGTCTCGGCCAGCGCGTCCGCCAACCCAAGCTCGGTCAGTTCCCGGACCGCGTGCGGCAACACGTTGATGCCCACACCCAGCGGCTGTGGCACCGGAACCGTTTCGAATACGCGGCAATCCACCCCGATCTGATGCAGGCTGAGGGCGGCCGTCAGTCCGGCGATGCCTGCGCCGACGATGAGGATGGTCATTCGTGGTCGCCTCTTCTGAATATCTCCGTTTTGTAGCACGACCGGTATGGTCCGTGGAGGCGCTTGACAGGGTGACAAAATGCCAATTTGTTCGCCATACAGCCTAAAAAATAGGCGTCAACAACGCCAGAAAACCCGCATGCCCGAATACTAACCATGCTGCATTGCAGCGTCGATCGGTTGGGGCTACCGTTCTCGATCGACGGGAATCGCCGCCGAAACGAATAATACCCCTGGAGACTTCCGCATGCAGCTCGGTGTTTTCATCCCCATTGGCAACAACGGCTGGCTGATTTCCACCACCTCCCCGCAATACAAGCCGACCTACGACCTCAACAAGACGATCGTCGACAAGGCAGAACAGTTCGGCTTCGATTTCGCCCTTTCAATGATCAAGCTGCATGGGTTTGGCGGCCCCTCGCAATTCTGGGACTACAACCTCGAATCCTTCACCCTGATGGCCGGACTGGCGGCGGCGACTACGCGGATCAAGCTGTTTGCGACCTGCGCGGTGCTGACCGTGCCGCCGCCGATCGCGGCCCGTATGGCCGTCACGATCGATAGCATCTCCCACGGCCGGTTTGGAGTGAACATCATCTCCGGCTGGCAGCGCCGAGAATACACCCAGATGGGCACGTGGCCAGGTTCCGAGCACTACAAACGCCGCTACGATTATTGTGCGGAATACGTCACGATTATGAAAGAGCTTTGGAGTTCGGGAAGATCCGACTTCAAGGGCGACTTCTTCCAGATGGACGATTGCCGCTGCCTGCCAATGCCGACGGCGAAAATCCCCATCATCTGCGCTGCGCAGAGCGACGCCGGCACCCGCTACGCGGCGCAGCATGCCGATTACAATTTCTGCGCCAGCTTCGGCTACAACGCCCCAACCGCCATAGCCCCCAGCGTCGCCCGCCTGGTGAAAGCGACCCAGGAAACCGGCCGCGACTGCGGCGCCCTGGTCCTGACCATGATCATCGCAGACGAAACCGATGCAGCCGCCAACGCTAAGTGGGAGCACTACAAGGCCGGCGCCGACCTCGAAGCCCTGGCCTATCGGGACGAGCAGGCACGCGACGACCCAAGCACCGACATCTATGCGCAACCGAACCGGCGCTCCCTGCTCGGCACCGACAAGCTGCCCACCAACCAGGGCGTCCTCGTCGGCTCCTACGCCACTGTGGCTCGCATGCTCGACGAATTGGCCGAGATCCCCGGGGTGCGCGGCGTGATGCTGACCTTCGACGATTTCGTCATTGGCATGGAGCAGTTTGGCACCCGCATCATGCCGCTCATGCGGTGCCGCGAGAGCAAGGGCGCTTCCGATTTGTCTGCGATCGTGGCCCGGGGGCAGCCCGATCCACTCTTCGAGCCCTCCCGCGCCGTCGCCGAATGAGCGCGGCCGTGCCAGTGCGCGAACGATGCGACTGATTAACAACATGGACCATGTCCGGCCTTGCTCGGTCAGGCTGAACCGGTCTTAAGGGTCGGATAGTGGATATCACCGCTTCGACGTGGAGCTGGCTGGCGTGACGAAACGCTATCGCGGCACCGGGCGGTCGATACCATCTCGTTGCGCGCCCCGCGCCACTTATTGTCGCCTGCTCGATCGTCCCAGAGTTGTGGCAACTACGAGGCTGCAAGCGAACGTTCGCGCCGCGTCAATGATGCGGCCGCTTCAGCAACCGCGGGCCCTACCCCACCCCCGGCCGAAGCGCGATCGGGGCGTTCGCCGCCCGCGGCTCAGATTCGCGAATGCCCGCCAAGCGCAGGCCTTCGGCGTAATGCAACCTGTCGCTTTCCCGCTCCATCGGATTGGTTTCCAGGAACCGTTCGATAGTGAAATCAGGCTCCAGCGCCAGCAAACGGCGGCGGATCGTCGCGGCTTCCTGATCACGATGCAGATGACCGAGGGCCGCCAGAAACGGCTTGTACCCCGCCGTAAATGCCGGATTGAGCTGGCTGACCGAGCGCCCGACCTCCACCGCGGCTTCATACTCATGCTTCATGAGGTGGATCAGCACGAAGAACGCGTCGAAGAAAAACGCGTGCGGGTCAATCGGCGACAGCTGTTTATAGCGGTTGTTGCGCCGTTCCGCCTCCTCTGGATCGCCGGCGTAGGCATAGGTGACAGCCGAAAGCGCCCAAGCCATCGCCAGATTCGGGTTGAGCGTCAACGCCCGCTCATGCAGCACCTTCGCCTCCTGCAACTCGCGATGCAGGAACGCTCTGACATGGCCGCTGATGGAAAGGCCGCGGGCGTCGTACGGATCGAGCACGATGGCTCGTTCCGCCAACTCGCCGGCCCGTTCCATCATGACCTTGGGGCACTCAGCCCAGCCCTGGCCGACGTAGAAGATGTGCCAGTAAGCATACCACGCATAGCCAGCGGCGTAATCCGGCTCGAGCGCGATTGCCTGCGCCAGATATTCACCCGCCTGCTCGAAGGCCTCGTGTTCCATCCGCCCGATCAGCGGGATCGACCGGAGCATATAGTCGTAGGCGGTGGCGTCGATCTGGCCCCGGCTGCTGCTGCGCTTGGCCTCGATCAATAGAATTTCCGGGTCGATCTGCGCTACCACCTCGGCGGCGATTTCGTCCTGTAGCGACAGCAGGTCGTTGGTTTCCCGATCGAACCGCCGCGCCCAGACGATCTGGTTGTTGGCGCGCAGGTCCAGCAGCCGCAGGCTGATGCGGATTTTGCTGCCGGCCCGCTGCACGGATCCGTCGAGCAGGAAGTCGAGCCCGAATTCCCGCCTGATCGCGGCCTCATCCCGGTTATCCGCCGCGAACCGCCCCAGCGAATTTGCCGACACGATGAACATCCAGCGGAAACGCGACAGCGCGTTGGTGATCTCGTCCGCCAGTCCGGGTGCCAGATGCGCGTCTTCGTCGGGCATACCGACCAGCCGGAACGGCATCACGCCGATACGGGCGCCCCCGCGCGTCACCGAACTCTCGCGCTTCCGCGAGGCCGGCGGCACCTCCTCCGCCGGCGGTGCCGGCGCCAGGATGGCGGGCGGGGGAGCCACGGCCTCCACCGGCTGCGGCGGCCGCAGCGGCAGCCGGCTATGCGACGGGCCCCGGATTTCGTTCAACAGCTTCTGGGTCTCAATCGACGGTGCCGCATCCAGCATATCCGCCAGCACAGCCCGGCATCGGTCGTAGGCCTGCACCGCCAGGCCTCGTTCACCCCGTGCCGCATGCGCCTTCATCAAGGCGCGCCAAGCCCCCTCGTGCGAGCGGTCGATTGTCAGCAGACGTTGCGCGGATGCAATCGCCGCGTCCGGCTCCAGATCGTCCTTCAGCATCGACTCGGCGATGCCGCGGGCTCGGTCGCGCAGGCTTTCGCGTTCGGTGTTCAACCACGCATCGAAATTCGGATCGATACCGTCCAGGTCCTCCAGCAGATCGCCGTCCAGCAATGCCAGCGATGCGGGTTGCGCGGCGGTTGCCCGCATCACTTCCTCGACGTCGATCCACACCGCCCCCGGCCGCAACGTCAGATGGTCGCGCGTGATCATCAGGATGTCGGTTTCCGCCGGCGACAGCGCATCCAACAGGCGGTGGATTTCCTGTCGCAACGACGCCCGAGCCTGCTCCTCGGGGCGGCGGCTCCAGAGCTGTTCGGCCAGACGGCCGCGCAACACCGGCCGCGGGGCCGCCAAAGCGATACTCGCGAGGAGGGCTCGCGTCTTGCGTCCGGCCGGCAGTACGCTCTCACTGCGGATCGTCCAAGCTTCCATCTGGCCGATCAACCGCAGCCGCACGACAACGTGGTCGACCGCGTTCGTGGGCGTCGACGTTGTCGAGAGCCTGGTTGGAGAATCTGCCATCATTTCCCTCGGGACCACCGCAAGCTTGTAGTGCCTGGCGTCACCTGGCGCTACCCATTACTGGGCGACACCCAATCTACCAACATCGATCTGCCTGCGTATGAAAACAAGAGCCACGCGGAAAGCCGCCTCAGCATCCATGTCGGTGGTGTCCAGCAGGTATGCATCATCCGCCGCCCGCAATGGGGCGGCTGCTCGAGCGGCATCCTTTGCGTCGCGCTGGCGCATGTCTTCCTCGACCGTAACGATGTCGGCGTCCAGACCCTTGGTTCGGAGTTCCAGCCACCGGCGGCGGGCACGCTCCGCCAGGCTTGCGGTGACGAACAGTTTCGCCGCGGCGTCAGGAAATATCACCGTGCCGATGTCGCGTCCGTCCAGCACCGCCCCCTCCCGGGCCGCGAAATTACGCTGAAATGCCAGCAGTGCCGCTCGAACGCCGCCAATGGAAGCAACCGAGGCCGCGGCGGCATCGGCCTGCGGCCCGCGCAGGTCGGCACGGTCCAGGTCCGCCGGCCGCAACGTCCGCGCCGCGCTTTCTGCCGCCGCCGCATCACCAGGATCGCCGCCCGTATCCAGCACCAGCCGCCCTACCGCTCGGTAGAGCAACCCGGTATCGAGGTAAGGCAACCCCAGCTCGGCGGCTAAACGCCGGGCAAGCGTGCCTTTGCCGGCCGCTGCCGGCCCGTCGATGGCAATGATCGGTTTCGTCATCACGCCACTGGCCGAATGCTGGCGCCGAGACCGTTCATCAGATCGACAAAGCCCGGAAAGCTGGTGTCGATAAAGCCGGCGTCATCCACGGTGACCGGGGACTTGCTGGCGAGCCCCAGCACCAGCGCCGACATTGCGATGCGGTGGTCCATGTGGGTTTCGACCACGCCGCCGCCGGCCGGAGGCGCTCCGGTGCCGTGGACGATCAGGTCGTCGCCCTCGATCTCCACCTGGACTCCGTTGACCGACAGCAGGGCCGCGGTCGCGGCCAGGCGATCGCTTTCCTTGACTCGCAACTCTTTCAACCCGCGCAGCCGCGTGGTGCCGACGGCACAGGCCGCAGCTACGGCCAGGATCGGATATTCGTCGATCATCCTGGGCGCCCGTTCGGCGGGCACGTCGACCGCCCGCAACGGACCGCCGGTGATATCCAGATCACCGACCGGCTCACCGCCCTCGATCCGGCGGTTCTGCACAACGATTATGGCGCCCATTTCCTCCAGACACAGCATCAGGCCGGTGCGCAGCGGATTGAGCCCGACGCCGGGCATGGAGACCGTACTGCCCGAAACTAGCAGGGCGGCGACCAGCGGAAACGCCGCCGAGGAGGGATCGCCCGGCACCAGGACATCGGCGGCCTGCAGCTCCGGCTGGCCTTGCAGCTCGATGACGCGCCCGCCGCCATGCATGTCCACTCGGACGACGGCCCCGAAGTGACGCAGCATGTTCTCGCTGTGATCGCGGGTCGCCTCCGGTTCCTCGACCCGCGTGATGCCAGGCGCGTTCAGCCCGGCCAGCAACACCGCCGATTTCACCTGCGCCGAGGGGACCGGCACGCGATATTCCAAGCGGCAAGGCGTCTCGGGCACCTACGATCGCCAGCGGCAGGCGACCGCCTTCTCGTGAAGAAAAACGCGCGCCGGTGGCGGTCAGCGGGTCGATCACCCGGCGCATCGGACGACCCCGCAAGCTCGCATCGCCGGTCATCACCGCGAACAGCGGATGGCTGGCCAAGATACCGCATAGCAGCCGGGCGGCTGTGCCGGAGTTGCCCATGTCCAGCACATCGGCGGGTTCCGTCAGTCCGCCGATGCCGCGCCCGGCGACCCGCCACACGCCGTCGGCGTCATGCGCGACCTCGGCGCCCAGTGCGCGCATGGCGGCGGCGGTTCGCACCACGTCCTCGCCGGTCAGCAGGCCGGCGATGCGGGTCTCGCCGATGGCCAGCGCGCCGAACATCAGGGCACGATGACTGATCGACTTGTCGCCCGGTATGGCGATCCGGCCGCTCAGCGGGGCCGGCGGTTTGCCTGCGATCAGCGGGCGGGGGGCGGTTGGGTCCATGGGTCGGTCCGGTGAGTGCGAGGATGGCCGGCTTGTTAACGGAGTTCAGGCGCAGCGGATACCGCCCGAGCATGATCGGGATGGGGGACATCCCCGGCGTTCAGACACAAACAAACAGACTCGAAAAGCGAATAGCCATTTGACAGGTCCCCCGCCGTGGTGGCATGGGCGCGCGCTCTCGTTCAAGCCCAAGGATCGTTCACGAAGGGCACTATATTCTCATGGCTAAGCCTGAACTCGGAACCAAGCGGGTCTGCGTGGCGTGCGGCACCCGCTTCTATGACCTGACCAAGTCCCCCGCCGTCTGCCCCAAATGCGGCACGGAACAGCCAGTCGAGCAGCCCCGTCCGCGCCGCACCGGCGGCAACGTGGCAGAGGATAAGCGTCCGAAGAAGGTGACGCCCGCGCCGGAGGACGTGGATGTGGAGGTCGAAGGCGTGGAGGACGTCGAGGAAGAAGACGTCCTGGAAGCCGCCGACGACCTGGAGGACGATGCCGATGTCATCGGCGGCGACATCGAGGTCGAAACCGACACCGACGAACACGAGCGCTAACCCAAGCAATAACAGCCTGACCCGAATTGCGAAGCCACCCCAGCGAAACTGCTCACGAAACAAAGACCAGCGCATTTCTGGAAGTGTGCTGGCGACTACATCTCGGCGGCGCGGTTTTGCTCCGGGGTCTGTTTTGCCTCCCAGGCCCTAAACCCGGCCCATGGCCCGCAGCCAGAGCATGAGGAGCGCATCATAGGGCAGCGCTGGAGTCTCGCGCAGGCGCCAGTACCAACGGAGCCACCGGCCCGTTGCCGCGGGGACGGGCGGTGGCGGGCATGGGCGCGCTGCGATCCCGGCGAGCCTTAGCAGAACAAGGCATCGCGGCAGGTGGTACGCGCTGGTGCAGGCGTAAACCGGCGCGTGGCCGCGCACCAGCCGGGCGACGGCGCGCACGGATGACAGCGTGTCGGTGCCGGTTTCCTCTTTCAAAATGGAGGCGTCCGGAAACCCGGCGTCGCTGAGCAGGCGCGCCATCACCGTGGCCTCCGCGTCGCCGAAGCGGCCCTGGCCCCCGGTAGGAATGAACAGGGGCCGAGCGAACCGCTTGGCGAACCGCGTCGCCGCTCCAACCCGGTGCCGCAAGGTTTGGCTCGGTTTGCCATCCCGCCGGACCGCGGCGCCAAAGATCACAATGACCGCGTCAGCGGCCGCCGGGTTGACATTCATCCGCACCGTTTCTCATGTTCGCTCCCGATGGAGGAAATCGATGAAGATGCTCACCGGGGCCGCGCTTCGCCAGTATCAGGAACAGGGTTACTACGCACCAATTCATGTGATGCGGCGCTCGGAGGCCGATGCCCTGCGCGCAAGGTTGGAAGCGTTCGAGGCCGGCGCCGGCATCCTGGCAGGTAAGCTGCGCCACAAATCGCATCTGCTGTTCACCTGGCTGAACGACCTCGTGCGCCATCCGGCCATACTGGATGCCGTCGAGGACGTCATCGGACCCAATATCCTGTGTTGGGGCTCGTCGTTCTTCATCAAGGAACCGCGCGATCCGGGGTTTGTCTCGTGGCACCAGGATTCCACCTACTGGGGTCTGGATCCCACAGATGTCGTAACGGCCTGGGTGGCGCTGACCGACAGTACCCCGGCCAACGGCGCGATGCGCGTCATTCCGCGCACACACAGGCTGGATCAGATACCCCACCGGGACACCTTCCGGCCGGAAAACCTGCTCAGCCGAGGGCAGGAGGTGATGGTCGATGTCGATGAGCGTCAGGCGGTGATGCTGCCGTTGACCGCCGGCGAGATGTCTCTGCACCACGTGCGGCTCATCCATGGCTCCGATCCCAATCCATCTGACCTGAGGCGCATCGGTTTCGCCATCCGCTACATCCCAACGACGGTACGACAGATCGCCGGCTCCCATGACCATGCCACGCTGGTGCGCGGCATCGATACCTATGGTCATTTCGAGCCCGAAGAGCGTCCCGAGGCTGACATGTCGCCTCGCGCTGTCGCCTATCATGCAGCGGTGACCGGCGCCCACACCGCCATCCTGATGCGGGAGACCGGCAAAGAGATGCGCGCCTGAAGCATGATCGCGCTGACCAGCGTTTCGTCCAAGCGTTCGCCCGGCGATGGGGCGGAGCCCGGCTGTCGAAGCGCGACGCCGCGCGGCTTCCGGGCGCATGAATATCCAAGCGCCTGACATCATGCGCTTACACCAAAGGCCAGGGAAACGAGACGATGGCAAAGCGTATCGCGATCATGGGCGCCGGAGCGGTCGGCGGCTACGCCGGTGCTCACATGACGGCGGCAGGCCACGACGTCACTCTGATCGACCCATGGCCGGAGCATGTGGACGCCATGAAGGCGCAGGGGCTGCAGATCTCCGGGATGACGCCCGAGGAGCGCCTGTCGGTGAAGGTCAACGCCATGCATATCACCGAAGTACAGAGCCTGGCGAAGCAGCAGCCGATCGACGTCGTGTTCGTTGCGGTGAAAGCATATGACACGGTGTGGGCAACAACGCTGATCCGACAGTATTTGTCAGCCTCCGGCTGTGTCGTTTCGATGCAAAACTGTATCAACGAGGAGCGGGTCGCTGAAGTGGTCGGCTGGGGACGCACGCTAGGGTGCATCGTGACCGGCGGTGTCGGCGTCGATCTGTATCAGCCTGGTCACATCCGCCGAGGCTACGCGAAACGGCCCGATATCACATCGTTCTACGTTGGTGAACCGAGCGGCAAGATCACCCGGCGGTCGGAGGAGATCGCGGATATCATGGCCAGCGTGGACGCCTCTAAGGCGACCGACAACCTTTGGGGGGAGCGCTGGACGAAGCTGTGCGTGAACGGGATGCGGAATGGGGTGTCGGCTGCGACCGGCATGGGCGGCAACGCGCGCGACGGGCACGCGGCGGTGCGCCGCATTTGCATCCAGCTGGGTGGCGAGGCGGTTCGGGTCGGCCAGAAGCTGGGCTACAAATTGGGAAAAGTCGGTGCGCTGCCGTATGAGATGCTGGCCAGAGCAATGGAGGGAGACGCGGCGTCTTATGCGGCGATCGAACGTCTGATGACCGAAGGCGGTGCTGGGCAGGCGGAACGCAGCGACTACCAGCGTCCTTCGATGGCGCAGGACATGGAAAAAGGCCGCCGTACCGAGATCGAATTCATGAACGGCTTCATCGCCAGCGAAGGGGCTCAGGTCGGGTTGAAAGCGCCCACGCACGAGATGCTGACAAGGCAGGTGCTGCGCGTGGAGCGCGGCGAAATCCCTGCACGGCCGGAGAATGTGCTGGTAAATACCTGATGCAGTGTTTCCGTGAGGTCGACGCGAGAGTTTCGGACAGAAGAGGTAAGTATTTCTGCTTACGTGCCGGTTCCTGGCGTGAAGCAGGAGAACCCCCCGCTCAGAAACAAGTATCCGGATCTCCAGCACGCAATTCCAAATGGTATCGAAGGACGCCTAGCCGGCGGAGTCACACGTTCAGCGGGGACTTCGACCCATTGGTCGGGGCCGTTCTCCCAACCGGAGCCGTCCTTCCTGAGCTTGCTGATAAAGACTTCGTAATTGCCTGCAACATTGGTCCGATATTGGGCGGGCCGGCAGTCGCTTTCCGAACAGCAAGGTGCGCCATTGCGTTGACGCAGAGATCGGATGACGTCGCCATACGGAGCCATGAGTTGTCCATCACTAGATTTGGGATCGGGCGCCTCGGCGGCGGCCGGTCGCGGAGCAAAGGCTAACATGACAAGGGCCACGCCGAGCAAGGCTAGTGGTATGAGACCATTCGAAGTCATCGCGCTTCCTCGGCTGGCGGGCGGTCGGCACGCCGCGATCACCGCCGGCGATCCCACTAATGTTCAAGTCGATCGCAGTCTGCCCCGAACCCCAGGGGCCATCAATGGTGGGCTTGCAGCAGAACCATAGCGAGCCCCCTCACCCGCGAACTGAACCGAGCATCTTCGCAACGTGGCATTGTCCGTAAAGACACCCGGATTCGGGTAGCCAATGCGAAAGTTGTTCCTCAATACCGGCCGCGCCCCGCCGCGGGATTTGGTGCTACGGCCACCAGAGTATAGCATCACAGGCAAGCGCCGACCGTCACACCGGAAACAGCCAGGAGGAACCAAATGCAGTACAAACGGATTTCCGCGGACTGTCACCTCGACATGCCTTGGATGCCCCCCGAACTGTTCGTGTCCGAGGCGTCCAACGAGCTGCGCGACCGCATGCCCTACGTGACCGATGGCCCCGACGGCCCCCAGTGGGTGACCAAAAGCGGCGCCAACTTCGGCCTGTTGAACGGCGTCGGGCCAAGCGGTGCGAAGTTGGTCCCCGGCCAGAACAAGCGCGTCGACATCATGGCCAAGACCGGCATGTTCGAGGATGGCAAGAAAGGCATCCAACGTCCCAGCGATCCGCATCTTCGCATCAAGGAGATGGACCGCGATGGCGTCGACGCCGAGGTCATCTTCGGCATCCTCGGATCCGCATCGAAGATGCAGGACAACGAGGCGGCAACCGAGATGTTCAGGATCTACAACGACTGGCTGAAAGATTTCTGCAGCCACTATCCGGATCGCCACATCGGCTTGGCCTGCCTTCCTTACGGCAACGTCGAATACGCCGCCGCCGAGGTCTATCGCACCGCGAAACTAGGCCTGCGCGGGCTGGAACTGTCTTGTTCCTGGGACATGGAGCCGATGTGGCACCCGTGCTGGGAGCCGCTATGGCAAGCAGTCAGCGACGTGCAACTGCCGCTGCATTTCCACACTTTTCCCACGACCCCGCCGCGGGCCCGGGAGATGACATCAGGCCAGGTGCGACGAGCCGCCATGTTCACCGGCGTGTCGGCTTTCCAGATGGGGTTGATCCATATTCTGGCGGCGATGATGGGCGCGGGGGTGTTCGAGCGCTATCCTCGTCTGCGGGTTTCCTTCGGCGAAAGCGGCATCGGTTGGATCCCCTATGCGCTCGACCGCATGGACTTCGAGTTCGAGGACCGGTTCCGCGACCTGATGAAGCTGAAACCATCCGAGTATTGGCAGCGCCAATGCAAGGCGACGTTCCAGTTCGATCCGATTGGGCCGAAGTTGCTGAACACCAACAATCTAATGACTGAAGATACGCTGATGTGGGGTTCCGACTACCCGCACACGGACGGCATTTGGCCTGAGTTCGGACAAGTATATCGAACAACAGTTCCGCGACCTGACGGCGGAGCAGGTGCACAAGATCACCTGCGAGAATGCGGCGAAGTTCTATAACCTCATCAATTGAAGGCGTTCACGCGGCCAGTGCGTTGACAATGAGCGTCAGCGCCCGGCTCGCCGCGCCGGCGAACGCGGCGACTGTTTTGGGATCAGTTTCCGCCTTGTCCTCCCAGTTGAGGATCAGCGCGAAATAAACCCAGCGTTGGTCGAAGAACATCCCACCTGGCACGCAAACGCAATGAAAGCCCGGCACGTCGATGCTGCCGCCCTTGACAAAGGCGCTGACACCCAGCGGCAACGGCACAAGCCAGATCGCGTCGCCGAGTGACAGGATGCGCCTGAATTCGCTCAACGTCTCGCTATGGGTGAAGAAAGCGCCCTGCAGCGCGCGAGAATAGTACGAAACAAAATCATCCGCCGTTGATGCCAGCGTCTGGACATCATTCAGCGGCGGATTGACGATGGGCGCTGAAGCTGCTGCCTCGAGTTGCGCCCAGGTAAAGGTTTCGTAGTCCTTCACACCCAGGAGGTAGCCGAAAAAGCTCCGCGTGCTTTGCGGAACAGCGGTTTGCCGAAGGCCCGCCGAGGCGATGAAGGCCCTCACAGCGTCCGGACCCACGTGCTTGATGCTCATGTCGGTGGCGGTGTTGTCGCTGTGAAGGATCATTGCCTCCAGCGCTGTCCGCTGGGACACCATTCCGATCAAGTTGGGCGGGTTGAACGTTTGGCTGTCGACGGACCACACCCTCGCGTCCAACGTAAGCTGGGTTTGACTGATCGTCCTCACCACGTCCGGCCCGTCTGCCTTGCGCAAAGCCTCGCCTAGAATGAACGTCTTGATAGCGCTGCCGACGAACATACGCGTGTCGGCGTTGATGGCGACATCGAGCGCCGGCTTACCGGGCGCCGCCGGGGCCAGGATCCGGATTGCGACCTGGCCGGGCAGGTCGCGGAATAAGGCAGTCAGCTCGTCCGGATTGATTGGTGCGCCGGAAGCATGGTTCAGAATGGGGGTTACCGAAAACGCTGCAGTAGTCCCCATGAAAAATCGCCGCGATTGCATGGACGTTTTCTCCCAATGCTTTCGGTGCAGCAGTATCACAGAATGTATGAAATGCGCTCGGGGGATCGTGAGGTCATCATATCCTATGGCCGACACGATCCGCTAGTCCGGCGCCCACGCCGTCCGACCAGGCCGTAATAGTGGCCGCTGGGGGCCCGCCACCCCGCCTGATATAAACAACCGAATTGGATCGACCTGAACCCTGCCGACAGTGATGACGCCACCGCGCAAAGCCACCCCCAGCCCAGGTCAGACTGTGACTTCCAAATGCCCCGCCACGGAGAATGGTGCCTCAGTCTTCTCGTGTATCTCACCCAGCGTCACCCCGGGTGCCATCTCCAGCAGCGTCAGCCCGTCGTCGTGGCCTTTTGCCGCCACCGAGAACACGCCCAGATCGGTAATGACCAGATCCACTACACCGGCCCCGGTCAGCGGCAGGGTGCAGCGCCTCAGCAGCTTCGACTTGCCGCCTGCGGTGTGCTCCATCAGCACCACCACCCGCCGCACGCCGGCGACCAGGTCCATCGCGCCGCCCATCCCCTTCACCATCTTGCCGGGGATCATCCAGTTCGCTAGGTCGCCGTTCTCGGCCACCTGCAAGGCACCTAGGATCGAAATATCGATATGCCCGCCGCGCACCATCGCGAAGCTGGAGGCGCTGTCGAAGAAACTGGTAGTCGGCAGTTCCGTCACCGTCTGCTTGCCGGCGTTGATCAGGTCCGCGTCTTCCTCGCCCTCAAATGGAAACGCGCCCATGCCGAGCATACCGTTTTCCGAGTGCAACTGGATCGACATCCCCTCAGGGACGTGATTGGCCACCAGCGTCGGGATGCCGATACCAAGATTCACGTAGAAGCCGTCATGCAGTTCCTTGGCCGCCCGGGCAGCCATCTGGTCACGAGTTCCAGGCCATCGTTGCCTCCCTTTGAACCTGATCGCGCTGGGCGAAACGTCCGAAGCGCGTAAATCATGCGATCACACATGATCTATCCGCGCTTGCGCACAGTGCGTTGCTCGATCCGTTTGTCCACCGAATCCAGCTTGACGATACGTTTGACGAAGATGCCGGGGGTGATGATGTGATCCGGGTCGAGCTGCCCCGGTGCCACTAGGTGCTCGACCTCGGCCACAACCGCCTCTCCCGCAGTCGCCATGATCGGATTGAAGTTCCGGGCGGTCTTTCGATACACCAGATTGCCCTCGGTGTCGGCCTTCCAGGCGTGTATGATGGACAGGTCGGCACGCAGCCCGCGCTCCTGCACAAACAGGCGCCCGTCGAATTCCTGCTGCGGCTTGCCCTCGGCAATCTGCGTACCCGCGCCGGTTGCCGTGAAGAACGCCGGGATACCGGCCCCACCCGCCCGAATTCGTTCAGCAAGGGTGCCTTGCGGATTGAACTCAATCTCCAGCTCACCGGCCAGATATTGCTTAGCGAACGTTGCGTTCTCGCCGACGTATGAACTGATCATCTTCCGCACCTGCCGCGTGTGCAGCAGCAAACCGAGCCCCACGTCATCGATGCCGGCATTGTTGGAGATGATTGTCAGGTTTTTCACCCCGCTGTCGCGGATGGCATCAATCAGCGCGGAGGGGATGCCGCACAGCCCGAACCCGCCCGACATGATCGTCATGCCGTCGTGCAGCAGGTCCGTCAGGGCCGCCTTCGCATCCGGGAAAACCTTGTTGACCGCCATGCTTTGTCCCCAACCCGCATTCCGGCCGCATCTAGCCGAAGCCAGCACCAATCAGCAAGCACCCCATAGGAAGGTCAGCTCGTGCTTGTTGTGGAACAGGTGGATGACCTGGCTGCCTGGAATGGCAGCGAAGGCCTCGGCCGCCGCGTGGTCGGTCGCCCCCTGGAACTTGATCGTGCAGACGACATACCGGGTCGCCCCGGCATCGATCCAGCGGCGGACCAAGGTCAGCAGGCGGTCCGGATAGGCGATGACGTCGCTGAACAGCCAGTCCACCGGCTCCGGCGGCAGGGCAAACGCGCTGTCCACCCGCTGGCTCACCCCCGGCATCGCCACGACAGCCGGGTCGAGAGGCGCCTTGTCAACCGCCGTCACATCAGCGCCGAGCTTGGCCAGAGCCCAGGTCCATCCGCCCGGTGAGGCACCAAGGTCGAGGCATTGCTCGCCCGCCACGGGCCAACGCCCAAACCGCACCAACGCCTCCCACAGTTTCAGATACGCGCGGCTCGGCGGGCCGACGTGGTCCTCGACGAACCGGCATTCGCCATTGATGAACGGGCTGGACTTGACCGGGCTGGCCAGCAGCCGGTCGGGCGTCAGCAAGGTCCAGGCCCCCAGATGTGACTCGGGCGCCGAGCGCGGAAACGTCAGCGAACGCGCTTTCACCGGCGGCAACCGCTCTTGAATCAACGCCATACGGCGATGATGGGCCGCTCCATAGGCGCCCCAGTTGCGTTGCATCGCTCGCAGCGCATCGGCGGCGCCTTTGATCGTAGGGACCTCGATCTCCCGCGGGTCGGTCCACATATCCAGCGCCCAGGCGGCCTGCACCGGCTTGTCGGGTGAAAGGATCAAACGCCCGTGCCAGCCGTTGATCGCGACCGCGCGGCGCGCCAGTTCGGTGGCCAGTTCGGTCTCGAACCCCTCCGGCGCGAGATACGCGGAGCCGATCATCGCGGGCGCAGCGCGGACGCCCCCATCAGCAGCCAGCCGGCCATCAGCAAGATGCCGCCCGTAGGTGCCAGCAAGCCCCAGGACACGCCGGTCAGAGCCAGCGAGTAAAGCGCGCCGCAGAACAGCACCAACCCAACGGCGAAGGCCGCGCCCGCCGCATCCGCCAGCCGGCCGCCGCGTGGCGCCCACAGCCCGACCCCGACCAGAGCCAGTGCGTGCCAGCCTTGCATTTGCACGCCGCTGCTCACGATGTGCAGGACCGAGGGATTGTCGATGCCGTGTGCAGCGAATGCCGCCATCGCCACGGCCCCGAGGCCGGCAAGTGATCCGAGACCGATCCAGACGCGCTGCATTTGAGGCTTATAGAACGCTCGATCGGCCGACGCTGCTGCGACTATCCCCGTTCGGCAAGAAGTGACTTCGCACTTCGCGAATCCCCGGCATCGAAACGCTCGGTGAACCTGCCGCGAGCCCGAAGTGAGCAGCCATACACGTTCGGCCTGCCGAGACTGTCGCTGAGCATGCGGAAACCTTCGTCCGGCTGGGAAGGGGGTCTTCTTTGCGTAATCTAAACCGAGTGGATGATGATCATGGTTTGGCGTCAGCCACCTCTGGAGTTCAGACGAGCCCACCTCCGCCAGGCGGCCGGTCCGTCTACCGGCGCCGGCGCAGCACCGCATCCTTGATCAGCGGCATCCGATCGTTGCCAAAATACATGTCGTCGCCACCGACGAAAATGGTTGGCGACCCGAAGCTGCCGCGGTCAATGGCTTCTTGCGTATTGGCCCGCAACGCGTCCTTGACCGGTTGCTGCTCAATGGCGGCAAGGAGTTTTGCGGCGTCGATATCCTGAGCCCGACAGATTTCCGTCAGGACGGGGACTTGCGAGATGTCCTTGTCGTCGGACCAGTAGGCCTTGAACACCGCGCGGGCGAACGGAACGAGCTTCCCCTCGGGCTCCAGCACGATGCACGCACGCATCGCTTTCACGCTGTTAACTGGAAACACCGCGGGACGGTAAAGCACCGGCAGGCCAAGGTAGCGCGCCCAGTCCAACTGATCCTTTCTATTGTAGGATGATTTTGCCGGCACAGGTGCATCGCGGGAGTTATAGACGCTTTGATTGACAGCGTTGAACACGCCGCCGACGAGGAAGGGCCGCCATCGAATCGTCACGCCGATCTCGTCCTGCATTCGCAACAGAGACTCGAAAGCGAAATAGGTCCAGGGGCTGGAGCAGTCGAAGAAGCATTCCAGTTCGGCCATCGGGGAGTCCTTGAGTTAACAGTATACTGTCGTCGTTACGTCCTCGCGCATCCCCGGCCTGATGTGGAGGGGAACGCCAAGCGGCACTGCGGGGACATCGGGCGGTGTTTATCCCACCGGCACTGGTCGGGCGCGTTGGTTGTACATGATCTTCGCCCGCCGTTCCTGTTCCTCCGGCGACAGTTTTGTGATGTCCTCCGAGAGGTCGACCCCCGCCGCCATGCCGCGTTGCACCGCCGGGCGTGCGGCTAGTTCTTCCTGCCACCGCTTCACGTATTTGAATTCCTCGATGTCCTGGCCCTGGCCTTTCCAGTTGACTGTCCACGGATAGCTGATCATGTCGGCAATCGTATATTCGTTGCCGGCAAGATACCTACTTGCGTAGAGTCGGTTGTTCAGAACACCGTACAGGCGGTTTGCCTCGTCGGTGAAGCGGCGCACGGCGTATGACTGATCGCCCTGCTTTTCGCCGAGCCGGCGGAAGTGGCCGCATTCCCCCAGCTTGGGCCCCTGGTTGGCCATCTGCCAGATCAGCCATTCCGTCACCGCGTATTTGCCGCGGAGGTCTTGCGGATAGAAACGCCCGACCTTCTCGGCGAGATACAGCATGATGGCGCCTGATTCGAAAATGACGATCGGTTCGCCCCCACCCGCCGGCATCGTGTCCACCATCACCGGCATGCGGTGGTTGGGGTTCATCTTCAGGAACGCAGGCGTGAACTGGTCGCCCCTGCCGATGTTCACCGGGACTATGTTGTAGGGAATTCCTGCCTCTTCCAACAAGATCGTAACCTTCTTGCCGTTCGGCGTCGGCCAGTAGTGCAGATCGATCATGATGTCTGATTCCTCACGGTTATGGTTGCGGGGATCGTAGCCCAAGGTGCCGGTTCGGGCCAATGGCGGTTGACGGACCGGGGATCGCCCGGTCTGATGTGCCACGGCAAAATGGATGGACTGACGATCTTGGCTGCAGACATCGTGCTCGTGCACAGTTCCGACCTTCACGTCGATGACGATCCGCATCAGGGTCCGTATGGCGAGGATGGCACCACCGGGTTGCGGGTGGTATTGAATTCCGCAAAAGCGCACGGCGCGGACTACGTGCTGCTGGTTGGCGATATCTTCGACAACAACCGCCAGTCGCCGGCCATCGTCGCGCAATGTGTGGCGTTGCTGAGCGGCGCCGGGCTGCCGGTGATCGTATTGCCGGGGAATCATGACCCGGTGACCCCGGATTCGGTCTGGCGGCGGGGTGGCCTGAACACGCTGTCGAATGTCCATATCCTGGGCATGACACATGACATGACAGTGCATTTTCCCGAACACGATCTGGAGGTTTGGGGGCATGCGCATGTGGACTACGGCAACATGGTGCCGCTCCGCGACCCTCGGCCCCGGACGGCTCGGTGGCACGTGGCGTTGGCACATGGTCATTACGAGGATGATGGCGCCGTGCCGCTACGTCCGTCATGGCTCATCAGCAATGCTGAGATCGAGGCCACGCGGGCCGATTATCTGGCGCTTGGGCACTGGAACCGCGCCGCCGCCGTGGGCGCCGGGACCACGGTGCCGGCCTTTTACTCGGGATCGCCGGACCTGGCGAAGACGGTCAACGTGGTGCGCCTGCGAGGGAATGGGACGGTCGAGGTAGCACGCGAACCGGTCGCGTGGGATTAGAGGGGGATCGTCTCAGAGTTTGACTCGAATCGCTGTTGCAACACGATGGCATTGGGAACCAAAGGAGATTGTGCCATCTCAGGTGCCTCAAACGGCTGCCAGACGGCGCGACATCAGCTTGACGCTGGCGATGTAGAGCCAAGTCACCGAGCTCTCGATGGTTGCCTCTACATCCTTTGCCAGGCGGCGATTGCGGTTGAGCCAGGCAATGGTGCGCTCTACCACCCAACGGCGCGGCAGCAGAATGAAGCCCTTGGCCGCGTCGGAGCGCTTGACGATCTCGATGGTCCAGTTGCCGAGGCCTTCGAGCGCCCCCTTCAGCATGTCGGCGGCATAGCCTCCGTCGGCGAAGACATGACGCAGCCAGGGATACAAGTTGCTCACACTTGCCAGCAGGTCCGGGGCGCCGTCGCGGTCCTGCACGTTCGCCGGATGGACGATCATCCCCACCGGCAGGCCGATGGTGTCGGTCAGGATATGGCGCTTGCGGCCCTTGATCATCTTTTCGGCCGCATAACCGCGCGGACCACCGGACGCGGTGGTCTTGACCGACTGGCTGTCGATCACCCCGGCGGTCGGACTTGCCTTGCGGCCGGCGGCTTCGCGCACCTCCATCAGCAGCACATGGTTGATGGTCTGCCAAACGCTGCTGTCTCGCCAGGCGTAGAAATACCGCTGCACCGTCGTGTACGGCGGGAGATTTTTGGGCAGCAGGCGCCACTGGCAGCCGGTCTGGGCAATGTAGAAGATAGCATTGACCACCTCGGGCATGCTGGTCTCGCGCGTTCGCCCGCAGGACGCCGGCGGCGGGATATGCGGCTCGATCAATGCCCACTCTTCATCGGTGGTATCGCTTGCATAGCGCAACTCGTCACGCTGATACTTGGGGCGCGTGATTTCAGTCCAGGCCATGAGTATGACTCCTCGTTGTCTTCGCAAACACGAGAGAATCGAAGCGACTGAAATCACGCAACATTTTTTTGGCCGACGAGAGCGAACCAAGCAGCCTCGGGCCAATGCATTGAAATGACCCGGAAGACCGTTCGGCATGCATTCCGGGTCAGCCTCTAAGGCGAGTTGGCGATTTGAGTGTCTCGCACGGACGCGAGATCCTCTGGATAGTTCTCTGTGAGCGACCGGCCGCAGTGGAGGCGCGCCGATGCTTTTGCCGGGCGCGGACCATTCTGGCCGAGGATTATTTTTCAGCCGTCTTCGTCGCTGTATCACAGTGGTAGCCGTTGGGGATCGCGTGGCAGCCGGTAATGTAACCATAGTCATCTGCCGCCGGCACTGTCGTCGTTACACGACCGTCGCCGTCTGAGCGGATCACGATGACCTGGGGTTGCGAGGGCGCGACCTGGGCAGGCTGGTAGCCGTATCCGTATCCGTAATTGGGCCAGTCGTAACCCCAGCCCCAACCACCACCCCACCATGTCGGGGAGCCGTTCTGTGAGTTGTCGGCCAACCGCCGATTTTGGAAGGACCAACGATCGGCGAACCTAGCCACTTGCTGATTGCGGACGAAGCCTGGATGTCGGAAGCCATTACCTGAGTGAAAGGCGCCGTGACTGGCGCCGTGGAAACCGCCGCCTACACCCCCTCCGCCGCCTCGGGCGTCAGCAGCCTGGGGGATCGCAAGGGTGCCGACCAGGATCAGTGCGATCGACCACTTAAAAGCATGCATGTCTCACTGACCCCGCTACTGTCGAAAAAAAGAGAGTGTAGCGCGCCGGTGGGGTTGCTCCTAGCTCTTGCCTGACCTCTGGGGCTTCCCATTTCAGTGAGTTGGATCACACATCGGAGATGTAGGCAGCCTCGAAACGAGGCGTGGGCAGCGTAAGGACTTGGATCAGTGGCTTGCTCGCCGAGCCGGGACGGCCCCACCATCCGATGCCAACCCATGGGATGAAACGTGATCGCTCGGCTGCGCTTCATACAAAAGTTCCAGGACAGGCATGGCCGCGTCCGGCTACATCTGCGCCGCAAGGGTCAGAAGCCGATTGCATTGCCCGATGAAAAGGACCCTGGCTTTCTCCTAGCCTACCAGACCGCTTTAGCCGCGACAGGGCCGGCTCCAAAGGTTGCCCGCGTTGCGGCAGGCAGTTTCGAAGGGCTTACTCGCAGCCACGTCAGCGGTGCGAAGTTCAAGCAGCTTGGACCATCCACCCAGGCTTTCTATCGCCGCATCATTGACGACCTCTCTCGAAAGCATGGCGACAAGTCCGTTTCCATGATGCAGTCCACCCACATTCGCCGGATGTTGGATGCGAAGGCCGAAACACCCGCCGCTAGCAACCACCTACTGCACACGCTCCTGGCGCTGATGAAGCACGCGCTACGGGAGGGCGTCTGCCCGGACGATCCGACGCAAGGCGTTGACCGGCTGAAAGAGGTTGGCGAAGGCGCGGAAACTTGGAGTGAGGAAGATATCGCGACCTATGAGGCACGCTGGCCGGCTGGCACGCGCCCTAGGCTCGCCCCCTAGGTTCGCCCCGTCCCTTCTGCTCTAACCTGCCAGGGTCGCAGCGATGTCGTCCGCATGGGCCGTCAGCACGTCAAGGATGGCGTCATGGAAGTTCGGCAGGTGAAGACCAAATCGCGCTTGTTCATTCCGCTGCGTCCCGAACTGGCTGCGCCCATCGCGACAGAAACCGACCGCCTAAAGTTCCTTGTGACGCAGGCCGGAATGCCATTGACACCCAACGGCTTTTATATGCGGTTCAAGGGATGCGTTGAGGCTGCGGGTCTTCCGGCTGGCCGAAGCCCTCACGGGTTGCGCAAGTCAGCGGCGCGGCGGCTTGCCGAAGGTGGATGCACCGCGCACCAGATCGCTTCGATTACCGCCCACCGCATGCTATCCGAGGTGCAGCGGCATGCCCAGGTCGCACGAGCCCAGTGGCTGGAAGACCGCCAGGCGGAACTACTCGAGGTGCGTATTTCCATGTGGTGTTCACCGTCCCGGCGGAGATCGAGGTCATCGCGTTCCAGAACCAGACCGTGGTGTACGACATCCTATTCCGGGCAGCGTCGGAGGCGTTGCGCACCATCGCCGCCGATCCGAAGGAGCGCGGGTGGGATAACAACGCGCGTGGCGATAGGAAAAGTTCATCCAGGCAAGGCGTCTGCCGCGTTCGTGACATGGATTGAACGCGCGTAATTTGACCGCATGATCCGCCTCCGGCTGCGGTGTCGTCCTCGGGCACGTGATTTAAGACGGAACAGGCGCACCGGTGGGCCATGGTGCGCCTGCCCCGGTCCCGTCGGCCTTTACTTGTTTGCTGGAACCTGGGACGTGCTTTTGGATGCCGTGTGTTCGCTTGCCTCGGAGGAAGGCCGCGCTCCGGCGGGGTCCATCTTCCCTGACGGTGTGCTGGCGTTCGAAGCAGCCGTTCCGGCGGTGTCAGACCCGGTGCCTAAACCGCCGGCGGCAGCACCAGGAGCGGCGGCTAGCAATGGCAAAGGCGCCACCGCCACGGCAAGCACAAGAGCAAAAATCCACATCTTGAGAAGCATTAATTACTTCCCCCTTGTACTCTTTGTTGACACTCATCAGCAGGCTGAACGTTCGAGGGGGTGGCGTTTGTGGCGATGACTTTTTATGCCTCACGGTGATTTCGTTCGAATCCGATACTGACCACACGGGGGACAAGGCATTTTCGCTGAGTTATGGTGGAGGCCCGATCTGCCTGCCATATCACAGTGGTGTAAATAACGAATATGTTATTTCCACAGTAAGTTAGCACTTGTTCTATTGTGCGTTTTACACACCGGGATCTTCCCATGAAAAAGCCCCGCCCCCATGTTGCCTTCGTGGTGAAGTGGTTTGTCGTCGCAGTGCTGGCCATCCCGGCGATAGTTGCCGCAATCATTGCGGGGCTGCTCTCCGCACTGACGCAGGCGATGGTTTCATCACAACGAGCACGGCGCGTGTCGTGGTGCGATGAGCCGCAACCAAAATCTGGTTCACGATCGCCGACGTCAGGGTTGGCTTGTCGGCGCCCCGCCGTGCCCATACATGACGGCTGGAGTGAAAGACCGTCAGCGAGCTAAGACCCCGACCTCGGCCGATCATTCGGGAAAAGGAACGCGGCGATACGCGCATCGGCCTGCGGATCAGGCGGCAGGGCTTCCAGGCACGCTGGACGAATTCGCCGCGGCGCGTGATCGCTTCAGCTGGTTAAGAGTGAGCTTCGGCGGTAGGCCTATTTTTTACCCGCCGCCACCGCCCCTGCTGTGCCTCGACCTCCACCGCGGGCGCCGGTATTGCCGAATCCGCATGGCTGTGGCGACCGCGACACGCTGCTGATCCCACGGCATAACGTGAAGCGTCCACTGGAGGGGTAGGCGCCGCGCTATTTTTGTTCAGGCGAGTTGCAAGAGCTTGAGATCCAGTGCATTCGACCTTCTCGGGATCCGTGGCCGTTCTCTTCGCTCACTGGCTGTGTCGTGACCCCATGGTAGTTCGCCAGCGGGCTTTGCCCGCACCGCCATGACAGAAAATGGCAGCGCGTTCCTCGTGCTCGACTGGCGGCCCAGCCTGACGCATGGCATCGAGCACTTCCTCCAAACCGTGCAATCGCTTACGCCGCGCAACGAGAGTTAGACCCTCCTAATGCGTGCTCTCGGTTGCCGGAGGCGACAAAAGGTAATGCCTTCAGGGAGGCGCTGATCACCACCGGGAACGCCGCGAATTGAAGCGACCACGGGATCATCCTGCGAGCCTCCCTTACCGATGTTGAGGTCGCAGCCACGGCTTCGGCGCGGCGACGATTTCGAGAACTGAGTGCATGGGCAGCGGCAGCGACTGAGCACGGGATTACATCGTCCCCGGCCCCACGCGGGCGGCACGAGGCAGCTTGGTTTTCTAAGCACGAGACAAACGAGTCACTGTAGGTTGTATATTACGCATATTACGGCACCACCTATGTAAACCAAGGCAAAACCGATGATCAGTAACGTTCTCATTTTTTTTCAAGTTTCGAATATAGTATCATGGCGAGGTGAGGTTCGGAAGTCTTCCCGATACGTGGATGCAGCCATAGTCGGGGATTCGCTCGTTACACAAAACATACGTGCCATTGCAATTGGATTCGCAAACGCACCTTGTCATATGATTACGTGTGTTTGACGACGTGGCACTGTCGCCAACTCCGAACTCGCCATGGCGCGCCGCCAAGGTCTTCCCCGGCGGCGCTTCCACGTCAGCCGCCCGATCAGGTGGTCGAGTGGGCCAGCAGGCTGGCTAGACTCGCGGTGGTCGCGCCATCGATGGTCGCGATCACCACACCCGAACCGCCGGAGGTGGCCGAGATCGACAGTGTCGCACCCTGCGCCGAGTTGGTCACCTTCAGATAGTTGGACAGGGTGGAGGCCGATCCGTTCCAGTTAGTGGCCGCCAGTGCTGTTGAGAGGTCCAGCGTGTCCCCCATAGCCAGGATGTTGCTGGTGAAGCTTTCCGCCCCGTGTCCCGCAGCGGGGACCACATAAGTTTGCCCGCTGCTCGCGTCGGCCCCGCCTGACGAGGTGCCGGAGGCCCCCGAACCCCCAAGGAATAGCATCGAACTGTTTGACGTAGTGGCGGCGGAAACCTGAGCAACAGCGACTGTATTGTTCGGCGCATCGCTCGGCGGTGGATCGAGCGGCACGATCGGTGTTCCGCCACCGTTGATGCTGTTCGGTCCCTGGTTGGCGAGGATCTCAACCTGCGCCATAATCTCGGACCCGTACTGCTGCATGCCCTGGATCAGGGGATCGTTCGGATTGACGTTCTGATCGGTCTGGAACGTCACATCGTTGCCGGAACCTCCAGAGTCACGGATCATCGCACCATGGTCCCGTAGCGCCTGCCATAGCATATTGGCGCCGGCGTTGGCCTTCACGTCCGAAGGTTCGACGGAAGCCGCAGGGATGCCCATCGTCACGCCGTATGGAACGGTGCCCGTGTAGGCGGACGGGCCAAAGCCGTCTTCCGCCGTCTGGGGCCACGCGTTGGCCGCGAGTTGGCTGGAGTTGGACGAGACCGACAACAGCATATCGTCAGGCAGATTGATCCGCAGCATGTGGTCGATCGTGCCCGCCTGTAGATCGCTCTCGCGCAGGGTGCCGACGCCTTCGTCCTGGTTGGAGTTGTCGAAGGCGAGTGCCGGAGCCATAGTCGGACTCCGCCGAACCCTGTCCGGCCACCGCGGTCGTGGCCGACGTATAGCTGAACTCGCCGAACGAATACCAAGTGTGAGTTGAAGTGTCGTCGATCGTGATAATGTTGTCGCCCGGAGTAGGCTGTGATGGTTCGGCACCCACCGGGATGTGAACTTGGTAAGTCTCCGGTGCGGCACCTTGAGCGGAACCATTGTTTTACACTGTCACCAGCGGATCTGAGGCCGTGCTGGTGTAGATGGGCTCGTTGTAATTGCCCGATGTATTGACCACGACATTGGTGTTGGCAAGCTGGGCATTATAGGTCCATTGCGCCCCAGAACCGAGCGGCAGGTTGAAGATGCTGTTCGAGGCGAACGGCGTTTGAGATGGGTCGCGGGTGCCAGTTGTTGGTGCGGGTGTCGGAGTTGGCGTGGATGTGGATGTAAGGGTCGGAGCGACCGAGCTGGACCAGGATTGGCTTGTTGGTGAGTAGGTGTACCAAGCTGTACTGGTCGCATCCTGCCCGTAATACACGTTGCCGATGATCGCGAAGGCTGAGGTGCCAGAACCGTCAGGGACGGGCGTGCCGTTTTCATCGACCACACCAGCCGATGTAAGAGTCCACTTGTTCCCGCTCGGATCGGTAAGAGTACCACCGGAGGCAGGTGTTATTTCTTTAGGTGCAGGAGTTGGGGTTGGGGGGGCGGGGGTCGGTGTCGGTGTCAAGACAGGAGCGGCCGAGCTGGACCAGGATTGGCTTGTTGGTGAGTAGGTGTACCAAGCCGGTACTGGTCGCATCCTGCCCGTAATACACGTTGCCGACGATTGCGAAGGCTGAGGTGCCAGAACCGTCAGAGACGGGCGTGCCGTTTTCATCGACCACACCAGCCGATGTAAGAGTCCACTTGTTCCCGCTCGAATTGGTAAGAGTACCACCGGAGGCAGGTGTTATTTCTTTAGGTGCAGGAGTTGGGGTTGGGGTTGGGGTTGGGGGGGCGGGGGTCGGTGTCGGTGTCAAGACAGGAGCGGCCGAGCTGGACCAGGATTGGCTTGTTGGTGAGTAGGTGTACCAAGCCGGTACTGGTCGCATCCTGCCCGTAATACACGTTGCCGACGATCGCGAAGGCTGAGGTGCCAGAACCGTCAGGGACGGGCGTGCCGTTTTCATCGACCACACCAGCCGCCGTTAGGGTCCACTTATTTCCATTTGCATCCGTCAGAGTAGCGCCGGAGTTAGGTGTGAGTTCGTTGATGGTAGGGCTAGGGCTCGGAGTGGGTGTTGGGATGGGCTTTGAACTTGACGTCCCGGGCATGTGTTGTTGGAAGAGCCAGGACCAGTTGCTCTCGCTCGAATATCCGGCGATACCGGACTGAGGGTCCCAAACGTCATGGCCCGCGCCCTGGATCTGGGTCAGATGGAAGTTCGGATCGATCGCTGCCACAGCCTGATCCCAGCCGGGCGGGTTGACGGTATCGGCAGTGCCATGCACAGCCTCCATCGGAGCACTCCCGATGTCGGCCACGAACTGCTGCGGCGTTTCGTTGACCATCATCCCGGCCATGGAGTAGCCGGCGGCAAAGATTGGAGTTGTCGAGTTGGGGCCGTGATCAAACATCAACTGGTCAGTGCCCTGGCCACCCATCGAAGCCCCAGTCACGTAGATCCGGCTCCGATCGACCGAGTACCGAGTTTGCACCTGCTTGAGAGCATCGAGCACGAACTGCGTTCCCGGCGTGTCACCGGTCACACCACCGAAGTTAATGGTTCCCCCGGAGGTATCGGCAGTCTGGTTAAGCAGCGGCATGACAATGATCGCCGGATAGTTCGTCCGGAAATCCGTTGAATTGAACCAGGTGTTTACCTCAGCTGTGAGCGAGGTGGGGTCAGCACCGGCATCGAGAGGATGTAGATACAGGATCGTGGCATATTGTTGCGAAGAGCTATAGTTCGCGGGCAGTAACACTTCGTATTGCTGGCCGTCGATGGTCTGCGTGATCCAGTTTCCGGCCGTAGGCGACGACGACGGCGTGGGGATAGGTGTCGGTGCGGGCGTCGGTACCAGAACGGGGGCAGCCGAACTCGTCCAGGATTGGGTTGTTGGCGAGTAGGTGAGCCAATTCTGACTTGTCGCATCCTGCCCGTAATACAGGTTGCCGACGATCGCGAAGGCTGAGGTGCCAGAACCGTCAGGGACGGGCGTGCCGTTTTCTTCGACCACCCCCGCTGACGTGAGGGTCCACTTGTTCCCAGCGGCATCCGTCAGAATACCACCGGAGGATGGTGTAAGTTCGTCGGAGGTCGGGGTAGTTGTGGTGCTGCTCATTGTGGTCGAGCTCCCAGGAAGTTGATCGAATGACCGGAGCTTTTCACGGGACAGTGAAGTTTTTCAATAAAAATCCGATACGATTTATATATTTCGGACTATTCCATCGTAACATACCGAACTAAATATCGACATCATCTGAACTAATGCAGTTAATATCGCCATTTAACAACGTATATTGCAACCAATATGGCTATATATCGACGATTGCCCTATGTTTTATATATGTGCGTATCGATTTGTTTATAATCAGATTTTGATAAGTAATCTTATGTCACTGTAGTAGTCGATTAGAAGATATTACGTAATGTTTTGTCATTACTTTTCGCACGCGTTGCGCCGTGAACGCTATACCGAGCGAGAGTTCTGAAACCATCGTACGCCCAACACCGTCCGGCTGCTAGATTCCTGATGTCCCGACACGAGGGGTGCTCCCGGGCGGCACCGACGGGGAACAGCACGATCCTTTGCTTCAACTCGTTGATCTCACCCGACGCTTCGGCGACAAATAGTCAGTACAGAATCCTGTACGACGACGGTATTGCACGCTGGGCTGTGGCGATCAGGTTCATGGCGAAACTCCCGCGGTGACCCGCGTCTGCATGACGATCGCCGACGTGAATGGTGGGAATCATCGGCCGGTCCGGGGCGGGCAAATCCACCCCGTTACGGTTGATCAACCGTTTCCAGCAGAAACAGCCTTGCCACTTCCGCGCCCCCAAAGGCCCCGAACCCATCCAGGGGCGCATCGTCAGCAACTTCAGCGACAGCCGCGCCTCCACCACAATCGGGGGCTGTCGCGGTGAAGGAAAAGGACAAGCTTCCGAGGATCGCGGCGCGTGGGAGCAATGGGCGCGGCGATCTCGCGGGCGGGGCGTGGCTGGCCAGGGGTCAATCGCAGGGTCCGGCGGGCGACATCCTCTGATTTTGCACAGGGTTGTATTTCATAGTCGAATTGGATGGACACGGGCCTTCATCGTCTGGCAGTGTTACGCTGTGATTGGCAACGAGGATTTGCATAAAAATGCCCTCGCGGGTGCAGGGCTAGCGCGAGCGTGCTGCGCCCTACGGCCGGAAGCTCCCAAGAGATCTTCGTGAAGTGGCCGGAACTAACCACCGCCGAGAAGGCCGCTCTCTCGGCGTTGGAGACGCGGCTCGGGCATCTGCACGTCAGGCAGCGGCTGGGGTTGGAGTGTGACTACGAAGCAAGCGTCTTCCGGCGAGGCACCCACTTATTCCATCTCCAGAACTGGTGCTCGGCGCATGCGCTGATCCGGGCGAGCCTGTGGGTATTTGGCCTATATCGGCGCGGCCAACGCAACGCGCTGACCATCGAGTTGCGCGAAAACGAAGTGCCCATCGCCGGGCTGCCCAGCGCCTTCGACAGTTATACCGTCCTGCAAATCTCCGACCTGCACCTCGACATCAACTCAACCTTCACCGACGCTCTACAGAAGCGCATCCAAAATCTGCGATACGACCTTTGCGTCTTCACTGGAGACTACCGGGCACGAACCTTTGGGCCGCTCGATCCGACACTTACTGAGCTCAGGCGGCTACGCCCCCACATCAATAGTCCGGTGTATGCGATACTCGGCAATCACGACAGCATTCGAATGGTTTCTGCGATGGAGACGATAGGCTACCGGATGCTCCTGAACGAATGCGTGCGGATCGAGCGGGAGGGTGATGCCATCTATCTTGCCGGTATCGATGACGCGCATTTCTACCGGCTGGAAAACTTCGACCGCGCTGCACACGATATTCCGAGCCAAGCGATTTCCGTCCTGCTGTCCCACACGCCCGAAGTCTACCGTCACGCCGCACATGCGGCATTCAACCTGATGCTGTGTGGCCACACCCATGGGGGACAGATTTGTCTGCCCGGCGGTGTCGCTGTGCTGACGGACTCCGACATCCCACGCAGCTTCACGCGCGGACCGTGGCGCTATCAGGATATGGCTGGCTACACGTCAGCTGGGGCTGGGTCGTGCATCGTCGATGTGCGGTTCAACTGTCCGCCTGAAGTCACGCTACACCGGCTGCGGATCGGCGTTCAAAATGGACCGTCTGAATCTGTTCCCATTGGACTGTCCGCCTAACGGGCTCGGTCAGACAAGGTTCGCACGAACCACTCCACGTCCGCGGCAAATTGTCGTTTCCGTAATGCGCGACTCCCTCTTGAAATCGGCTCGGGGGGACCGTGCTCCAAGTCGAGATCCTTCGCGGCGGCAGTTTGCGACTGGGGAGAGACGAGGGCTCAAGGCTGATATAAATAGGCTAAGTAGTAGGTTTCACTGTGCGCCCAGATAGTCACTACCTGATAGACACGAAAGATTTGGTGAGCCCGAGGAATTTCTCCTGCACGAGTTTCGCATCAGAGAAGAGGTGGGTAAACTGCGCTTTGTCCAGCAACCGGTAATAATTGATTAGCGCCATTGCGGCATCTAAGTTTTCAGCACGAAGGCCCTTGCCGATGGCTCGTCGTCGCACTAGGGATACACGAGTGGGTTCGGGAAGCCAATGGAAAATCGGAATCCCAAAGTGTGGCTCAATCGGAAACCAGAACGCAGGTGTTTGGACGTAGTAGTGGCGAGCCAATCGTCGAGTCTCGGCGGCAAATTTTGACATTTTTTCCCAACTGCCCAGATGCTCGATGACCGAATTTGAGTGGGCAATATCGAATGAACCATCGTCAAAAGTCAGCTCGCAGCAATCTCCTATAACATTGGTAAATAATGCAGGGTTGGGGTTATGCTGGAGGTTTTCCTCCGACAGGTTAACCAATGTAATGGAGACGCGGTGCGCCATCAAATACTCGGGTACCTAAAAATATTCCAGTACGCGATCTCGCCTCCCATATCTAGAAGACGCACCGCTCCCTTTGCCGCAAAACACTGTTCGATCAGAGCGCGCAACATGACACCGCGCCGTCGCCGCATCCTTGACCCAAACGAATTCGGGTCGTCGTAATTCGTAAATTGATGCAGAATATTCATCGAAACACCACCTCCTGACCAGCGCAGTGCTCATCTTATCCTAGAAGGCCCTATCGAGGGGAAAATGAGACATGTTGCATCAAAATCCAATCCTCAATCTGGTAAATCCGATTAATTGCCCGATGATCAGCCACCGCTCAGGATGATCTAGCATTTGGCCGTCGCTACTTTTAGGTAGCGTTTGCGCTTTGCGGACGCTGTTGCGCACCACGCTTCCTGTACCCGGCGTGGGCCGGGAGCCGGTATGAACCGGTCCCCTGAGATCCAACTCAACCTGGTGCGGATGTGGTCGAATAGGGGAGAGCCTGAACATCGTCGGCTCGTGCGCCGGAGAAGACGCGTAGACGTTGGCGACACCGATCTGTGAGGCGGTGGCTCCTAGCGGTCGTAGATCAGCCAGGACGCGGTCGCCTGCCGGGCGGCAAGCCTTTCAGTTGCCTGATCATCGACCCAGCGGGGGATCGTGTCGTTGGGTGCCGCAATGGTCCGGGTCGGTCGTCGCCGAACTGGCTGCCTGCGCCCGCGCTCGCTGGAAGATCGAGAACGAGGGCGACGACCAACGGATACAACTTGGACACAACTTTGGACACGGCAACAAAACCTTGTTCTTATCATCATCAATCTGCTGGCCTTCGCGTTCCGCACCGCCGCTTACGCGGCGTCATCGCTTGGCGAGCCGCCGCGGCCTCGCACACCGCTTCTTCGAGCATCTGCGTATTATCACCGCCTATGTTGTCTTCCAGGACTGGCCTCACCCGCTCCATCCCTCGTCGCGATGGCGATGCGGCCGCCCCTGACCGGAGGCGGCCACTGTCCCGCATTCAACCTTCCTGAACACAGAGCCGAAACGCTGGACAATATCCGTAGTGCTGGGTGGTTTTCGACGATTGAGCGGCCGCTCGTCGGCGTGAGCCCGGCGTCGGTGCGCGGTGCCGCCGGCGTGGGTGTCGGGGCCAGGTTACGGCGCAACGGACGGGGGGGAGGCAACCGGCCCTGTCCAAATCCCGTTACTGTAGCTGTACCATTGCGAGCTGGCGGCCTCCTTGCGCCAAATGATGTTGTTGGAGTAGGTCAGCGCGACGGTCCAGTCGCTGCCGAAAACGGCCGCGCCGTTCTCCTCAACGCTACCCGTCGCGGTCAAAGTCCAAACGTTGCCCTCGGCGTCGACGATCGAGCCGCCGCTCGTCGGCGTGAGCATGGTCGCTAGCGGCCACGAGGGCGGCGTCGGGGTGTCGGCTGACGTCGGCCTAGGTGGCGTTGGGGTAGGGGGTGTGGGAAGCGGCCCAGGCCTCTTCACAACATGAGGAGAGAGGCGTCGATCAGCCTCACGCAGGGACATGATCTCCATCCCTACGCTAACGTCACGCCTAAGCCGCATTGATTGTGGACGCAGCGAGAGGAATTGCTTTCGGAACCGACTTATCCCGGCCGACCGACCTTCAAGTTGGCCCCCCATCGTAACCGCGCACGCGGTCATCATAAAGAGATCCGGGCTCTTGACGCCAATGGAATTGCTGCTGAAGAAGATGAAGGCAGCTGCAAGGAGCAACCATCCGCTGCCAGGGTAGGCCTGCCGCAGGTATAAGAAATAAATGACCAAACCGAGGACCAAAATCGGCGATCCGATAATACCCAAATTCAAAAATATCAGGATAAGAGGATTCTCGACACCTGTGAGCCCAACTTGCTCATAGATTTGCTCCAGATCAGCGGCTGGGGTTCCATACAAAGCCTGCTGGGGGTTTACCTTACTAAGAACTTGCCACTGATCAGACCTCACCTCGGCACTTTCATCATAATACGCGCGCGCAGCTATTCGTTCGCCTACCGGTGTCTCGTTTAACAAGTAAGTCGCTAGGGGACCCAAAAGGCACACCGCCATGAGGATTGTTCCCAACAGGCGGGCGTTGATCCGGCCATTGAGGAAGTCCCGCGCAAAAGTGATAGTCACCCGCACCGCAAGCAGTCCGATCGTAACACCCAACGCCGCCCGACCACCAAAACCAAGAAGCCCAATTGCAAAGATGCCAATAAAGATTGCACGCATCCCAAACGGCTTTTTCGTTTCGATAACGAGAAATAATCCAAAAGCGGTTGCCATTGCTCCGGTCAATGGATGGGTGTAAAGAGCGGCCGGTCGAAACTCGTCACTCGCGGCGTCAAAAGTCACGGCCTTTCCGTCCATCTCCAAAGGAATAAAATGCTCCTGGTGCACATACTCAGCGAGAGAAATCAGGACGTTGATTGCACACAGGATTAATATTACTTGCGCAAGGACCCGTCTTTGCCGCCCATTTGCGCTAAACATTGCGGTAGCGAGGGCACCTGCCGACAGGTAGTTATCAACGTACAGGCCCGCGCCGGTGATCCCGACATTGACCACCGCGAAAGCCATACAAAATATCGTGAAGCCGAGGAAGAAAAATAGCGGTGGCGCTTTACCGAAAACATATCCAAGCCCTCGACCTTGGGCCGACCCAGAGACCAACGACGCTATCGCTGCCATAACGGCGAGGTAGGTGGAAGGGTGAATTTTGAGGAGCGGATTTCCCCCTGGTTCTGCGTAGTGGGTCCCTAGGACGGTTAGCGTGTTGCCCGAGATAGTGAACGACGCGATCACCGCCAGCAAAGTAAGCGCAAACGCAAGTGGAGGCAGGCTAGCATGCGCACCACCTCGCGCTGGAACGCCGACGAATAGAGATGCCCGCAGCGCCCTCGAGGAAGGCTTGTAGAGACTGGCGCTGGCCATTCGGATATCCCTTCCAGTATCTAAGCTCGCGCGGCATCTCGAAACATCAGATGCCGCAACGCCGGCAGGAACAGGATACAGGCCGCCAACACGCACATCAACGGTACGACAGCTGCAGAGTATCTTGCGACTGCAATTATTACCAAATGGGGCAGAACATACATAACAACGGAAATCACAAGAATCCAACTCCGCCGCTCTCTCCGGACCGCAATCACCGCTCCACAAAGAAAGATAAGCATAAAAGGTAGCATAACGATAATGTTGATAAGCGTTGCCTTATATGTCCGGCCCTGGAACCAGAAGGCCCAGCAGTTGTGAACAACGGTACGCGCTAGCAGAGCCGGATGTTTCATATATTGGGTCCAACCTTGGCGGGCCAGCTCATCGTAAAATAATATCTCATCCTGAACGCGATAGAATTGCGGGAAAAAGTCCTCCCGCATCCGAAGTCCCATTTCGTGCCCAATACGCAGCTGCTCCATTCCCGCGTCATCAAGAAGGTCCTTGCTATCCTCCCCATTGCCAGCGTTCCTTTCCGCCTCCTCGCCTTGAAATATGGCAAGGCCAGTAACTGTCATCGAAGGGACAAATCGTCCTGAAATCTCAAAATTCCTCACGACCCACGGCGTCATCACCAGTGCTGCTGTGATGGCAGCCAGCACAAAACGACGGGACGTAAGCCAAAACGGACGGCGCATCTTAAAGGGCCATATGAGAAACAAAAAGAGGGCCGGAAATATTAACGCGACCGTTGCCTTTACGAGCATCGTATATCCAAGTGCCAGGCCAGATAGTACATAATCCCACCAACGCTGACTGTCGATTGCTCTGAGCAGTAGCCATATCGTTGTCGTCAGACACAGCGTCAAGGTAGTGTCAGTCCCAGCGCGGGTGTCCGACAGCATCGAAACCGGATGAAATAGAAAAAGAAAGACTGCTAGTAACGACACGAGCCTAACCCCAAAAAGACGTTGTGAAATAAAATAGACAATAGCTGCGGTCACTGCCGACATCAGGTATTGGACGATCTGCACCGTCAGCAGAGTCTGGCCCCACAGCGCAAAAATTCCGGCAAGCACTAATACGAAACCAGGAGACCGGAGCATCGTCTCCGAAGTGTCAGCATACACGCGATAACCATGCCCATTGATCAGATTGTCGGCAATCAAATTATAATCGTCGGGGAAAAGGTTTGATTTGTAATTCTCCCCCAGGACTTGGGTCAATGCTGGAATCAAGGCAAACGCGATTAGCGCCTTCAAGATCAGAAGCAAGAGAAACACCGCAACCACTGTGCGCGCGGGTACGTGCGGGAACGCGACACCTCGGCGAGAGATCCCCGATCCGAGGTGCGTCATGTCGATCTCAAACTCCAGTCAAACAGCAACAGCACCAGGTCGCTCCGTCTGCCGGCTCGGTCTGATTGATGAAATTCTAGGGATGGCAACAAGCGCCCGCTCACACGATGTCGGCGACACCGGTTAGTTACTCATGTAGGGTATGGTCGCGCAAAGCCGGCTAAGGCGGCGATCTTCCCTATACGCCAAGTGACGATTGCCGTGGCGACAATACCCAAACCGACGAGCGCCCACTTGAGCGGACTTGACCCATGCGAGATAGCCTCAACCCCAGTTGTGGCCAAGGACCCTATAAACACATAACCCAACAGCGACGGCAAGGAGGCCAAACATCCGATCAAATAGTGACGAAAGCCTATCGACGAAATGCCTAACGCATAGCTTGTGACGGCGAATGGCATGATCGGCGACAGCCGTAATAGGAAGACAAATCGCCAGCCGTCCCGCGCCAGCATAGAGTCGAAATCTCGAAGCCTGCTGCGGCGCTCTATTAGGCCGGCGATGATAGGACGAAGGAGAGAGCGACTGAGCCAAAAAGCAACAATCGCTCCAGCCATCGTGCTAAGAGTGGCAATTCCAAATCCCAATGAAACGCCATATACTAGGCCGCTCCCGATTCCGATCAAAGAAGCAGGCAATACGCCGCTCATCGCAATCAGGATTTGGATCAAGATGACGGCCACCACACCGCTCGCACCCACACTCTGAACGCTTCGCAGCAGCCCTTCAATCTGGCTCATAGCCGAGGTCCCTGTGAATTGGGAACCAATCGCGGCGGCCAACAAAATTGCCCCTAAACCGCAGCCGATTAGCGCGCGGAGGGCTCCAAACTGATTACTCACGACGCTGCAGCCGAAGATAGTTCTCTGGCCAACCTCGCCTCCAGATATGCTTCCGGCTCGTCCGCGAAAATAGACGGGTGAGCTAGCCCCAAACGATGCAAGCGAAAATCCACCGAGGTTTTCAACACACCCAGCCCGTAAACCACACTGCGACTGAAGTTGATAGAGGAGGCTTCGGGGAAGTACTTCGTAGGACAGGATATCTCCCCAATCCGGAAGCCATTGGAGATTGCTTGAGCAAGCATTTGGTTGTCGAAAACAAAATCATCCGAGCAATTCAGAAGCGGCAGGCGCTGCAGCACAGTGCGACTCCATGCTCGATAGCCTGAGTGATACTCAGAAAGCTTTTGGCCGACCAGTATGTTTTGCGTCAAAGTGAGAAAGCGGTTTGCCACATACTTGTAAAAGGGCATCCCGCCGGACAACGCCCCGCGCCCCAGAATGCGTGACGCAAGCACCACATCAAACTGTTCGGATGAGATCATTGAAGCCATCGCCGAGACGAGCCTTGGCGTGTACTGGTAATCCGGATGCAGCATCACGACGATGTCGGCACCCCGCGCAAGCGCGGCGGTATAGCAGGTCTTTTGATTGCCGCCGTATCCTCGATTGCGATCGTGCCGGATTGCATGAAGTCCCAATTCCCGGGCAAGCGCGAAAGTGTCGTCTTTACTCGCATCGTCAGTCAATATGATATCATCGACGATATCCATGGGAATTTCAGCGACGGTTTGACGCAGCGTCTTCTCGGCATTGTACGCTGGCAGTACCGACGATGACTTTCTTTCCGGTAAGCATTATGATAGAATCTTCTGTCTGTTTTCACCACGATACCTGACGGTAGGGGCCACCCCGCCTTAAGCTTCAACGTTCGGCGTAAGGCTGAACCTTGGCTCGGGCAATAACTTCGCTGCCGCCACCCCGTAGCTGCGTGGTTGCCACGCGGACGATATGACCGAGCCCGCATACCATAGCAATAGCACATGGATCACATCGTTGAGATGGACGCCGGCTCAACATCTTCTGTCGGCAGCCAAGGCTGCTTACCCTCCCAACTCAACAAACCCATCTGGTTCATCGCATAGCAGGGGTTCGCGGATGCAAACGACTGGAATCACGCAGAGATTGGGCAATGACGCCGGCCTCGACGCTCGCGCAGGATCTGCCATGAATACCAACCGACGGATGCGTTGGCTCTAAAATGATTTCTGCCGGCTCGGCATCGCATGGAACAGGCTGATCGCGGCACTCGAGCGCATCCGGTCGATCGCTACACGCGATTGGGCCAAAACGGTCAATTCATGAGTCGGTTGGTATTATTTGCTTCCGACAACGGCATTCTCCTTCTGGCGGGTGCCGACCAAGGGCTTGGCCTGGTGGGAACGATGGCCCCGGTCATCCGCGACCACCGCATTCCGGCGCGGATCACTCACACGACGCCCGAGATCCTGCATGCCCGCATCTTTGCCATGCATGTGGCTGAGCTACCCGGATGCGGACGATCTGGACGATCTACGAAAGGATCCGGCCTTCAGCTGAACATTCCATGGCCGCCATGAGATTCAGATCGAAAGATCGGCTGGAGCCGGACGTGCTGGAGAGCCGTCCCGGCTGCACCGGGGGACGCCACGCCTGCCCACCCTCAGGATTGTGGAGGTCCGAACAATGTCATGGCCTGTACCGCGCGAGAGGTTTGGTTCTCGCGCGATGCGCTTGAGGACTCGGACAAAATAGTCTAGATTCTCCAGCAAGTCGCGCTGAAGGATGCTGAAGGACGGAACGCTCGTGCTCGACCGGGATACACGTTGACGGCTGAAGGATGCTTTCAAGCGGATCAAGTCTCGGGAACAAGCGTAGGGTCGGCCATTTTCGGGACGGGAAGTCAAGGCCCGTCTTCACGATGGCCAGCACCACGATCTCACCCACCGCAATGGTAACACACTGCGCCGATGGCTGTGCGAGCAAGTCGGCGGCGACGAGCTGCCACGTCCGTTTGCCGGATGCCTCAGATCGACGGGCGAGCGATCGGGTCAGTCAACTGATCGAATTGCATTACAGCGTGGCAGCCTTTTCTCGGCATAGAGGCGCATCGTGTGGCGACGCTCTCGTGGCCGAGGAAGCGCTGCAGATCGGGGACATTCTCAACACGAAGCTGCAGAGCTCGGAAGCCCTGGCGCTGATCTCTCCAGCAGTGCCTGCGGCAAGAGCTAGGTGCGGCCGTCCCGGAGGTGAAGGACTTGCTCGACGTCAGCCAATCGACATTGCCTCGTGTTATAGGGTTGCCCGCAGCCCGGCGCGCTCCCTGGGCAGGTTGAAAAACAGTTTTGCGTTGTGCGAAGCCCACGCCTTGGCGCACGAGGATGGCGGCGACGCGTTTGGAGGGGGCCATGGCCCGGTATGTTTAACGACTTCCGAAGTGCAAACCGTGGTTCCTTACCGGCTCATAAATGGGTGCCAGTAACGAAGCCACGTGCCGGACCCCGCGAGCTCTCCACTCCTCCACTATGCGGAAAGCGCGCCTGCGGGTGAAGGTCCTTTTTGAGATCACCGCCGGGAGCGGTGGCTAATGCCGCGGCTGTGGCGGTATTTGAGAAGCAAACGGAGGGGTCAAGGACCTTGGTCTCTCGATCACCGAGGGCAAGACACTGACGGCCGCTATCCAGCAACACGTCCGTCGAGGCTCCGGTGGCAACATGGGCCGAGCCGACTAGATCGAAAAACCTGGGGCGTAAAGGCAAGAAGGTATGGCTCGGCCTCTGGACGACGCTATGTGGCGATCAATGTCCCGACGCCTCCGCGGCGGCGCCGACACCGTTTGGCGCGCACCCAAGGCACTTCCATCAGCACACAGACTATTGTCGAATGGCTCGCGCACCCGAACGTCAGCGAGCAGCAGCGATCCGCTGTCGCCATGTGAGCCGCAGACGGCCAGATGAGGCAATCGTCATCTCCAAAGGCAGGCGGGCGCCGCTGCCGGCGTCCGCTGTTCTGGCGCCGCCACGAGATGGTCCGCCAAGTGGCAGCATGAGTGACGGCGAAAAGTCGAATGGCGGTTTTCCGGGATTGTTGGGGGGAGAAATCACAACGAAGAGCCACTTAACATAAATGCCCCGTCTTTTGCCACTCTTACCAATTTTGCCGTCAAACAGAAGAAAAGGGTCATGTAAATGCGAAAGTTATGGCTGGCGTCGACCATCATGTGCAGCGCAATCACTGCGGTTACGCCCGCATCCGCAGCGAGCGCGTCAGGCACATGTGACGTGCCATCGGCGGCTGCCGCGGTCAGGCACCAGACACCCGGGTCGGCGGTGACGGTCGGCAGCAACTGGCGGAAGTTCGACTTCCTCGGCACCCATTCACCAACCGTGAACAGCACACAGAATGCCGACGAAAGCGTCGACATCCTGGGCAACAGCGATGGCGAGGGTGCCCAACTATCATGCACTGAACCTTTTGGAGGGGGCGGCTGTTTTCAAGCGACCAAGCCGTTTCCACAGGACGCTAACTCCGGCGGCGGAGCGTTTTGGGCCAACGACATCCAGAATATGCAAGGCAACGATCTCGGTAACTGGATTGAAGCGGACATCGCGGAATTTGAGATAATCGATGGAGGTCAGGACAGAATCCGGTACGACGACCGGTATGGCACGCTGGGCAGCGGCGATCACGTTCATCATGGCGAAACCAATCCGGCGGTCGTGCGGTCGATCAATCAGTACTGGCCCAACTCCAGCGCCCCGCCAAGCGTGAGAACCCAGTCGGCCTCGCCGACACCAGTTCTCGCTGCGACCGCTGCCGTCCTCGCCGCGGAGGGCCCTGGGTCATGCCCGGCTGTGGGTTCGACCGGCAGCGATTTCCGGGTCGCGAATGGCGCAATCACCGGGCCAAACGGCCCATATATCGTCCGCGGCCTAAATATTTATGCCCACAGCGTGGCAGCCACAAATAATGGTGCTGCGATCAAGGCCACGTTCAAGGGATTGAACTTTCTCCGGTATATTACACGGCCCTTAAACGAGCCCGACACATATGATCCCGTCGTCAACCATCTCACCTCGCTGGGGGTGGTTGTGGAGTTCGAGGACCATCCGGACGGAGGAGGCGCAGAAGGTTCGGTCTACACGGGCGCACAGCTGGCCGCCGAGAGCGCATGGTACGCCGCCATGGCAGCTCATTTCAAGACTAACCCCTATGTCTGGTTCGGAACCTACAATGAGCCGCCGAGCAAGGGTGGATCGCTATCGGCATGGCAGCGCGCGACCTACGACGCTGTGCGGGGCACAGGCAATAACAACCCGATCATGCTTGAAGCATCAGGCAGCAGATCCTGGAACTTGCAAAAGGCGCTCGACCCCTCTTACTACGCCACTATGAAGAACGTGGTTTGGGATGTGCATATATATCCATACCAGAATGACTTTAATACGGATCCGATGTCAATAACCGACAATATCAATGCCATGATTGCAGCTGCGCAGACGATCCAAAGCGCCGACGGCAAGGTGCCAGTCATCATCGGAGAATCAGGGCCGTCGATGACGGAGGGGCTAGCTCCAAATGGGTATGCCACAGTCGAAGCGCTGATCAACGTCGCTCATAAAGGCACCATGGGGGGCCTCGCCTCGTTCGTCTGGTATGCCAACGCTGAGGTCGGGTCCGACACACCAAACAATCTGACGGACAGCAGCGGGAACCCGACGAACCCATACGGTCGGATGGTGCAACGTTATATCGGCACCGATACGGTCCCGCTGACGCAGTGCCAGCAGGGATTGCCGTCCCCCGGCAAGAGGCGCTGACGGGCAAGTAGCCTGGTACAGCGTTTCCATGAAACTACTCCTATCACGCGGCCTCGCCGATCTTGTAGGTCCAGGTGTGAACCACAGGGTCGGCGTTGATATCATCGAGATAGGCGAGGATGCGTGCCTTGAGTTCGGCCTTCGATGCGACGCGAATGTGGCGGAGCATCGAGCGCGCCATCTTCGAGAAGAAGCCTTCCACCAGATTGAGCCATGACGCGTGCTTCGGGGTAAACACGAAGGAGAAGCGGCCCTCGGGCTGCGTGGCGAGCCAAGCATTCGTCTCTTTCGAGATGTGGGCCGAATGGTTGTCGAGGATCAGTTTTATCGCCGTATCGGTCGGATAGGCTGCATCGAGCCGCTTGAGGAAGCTGAGGTATTCCCGCGACCGATGGCGTTCCTCGACACAGGCATGCACCTTGCCGGTCAGCAGATCGATCCCGGCCAGCAGGCTCAATGTGCCATGACGTTTGTATTCATGGTCGCGCGCGAAGGTCGCATGAACTCCGGGCTTCGGCGGCAAGTCGGGTGCGGTGTGAGTGCCGGCCGAATAATCCCCACTTGTGCCGGTTGAAAATTCCCCAGTTTGGCTGATGGCGTGAGCCTTAGGACCCTGGCGAGCAGCCGGCGCTGATGAGCGATGATGTCCCCTTTTCGGCTTTGGGGGATGCGTCGTTGGTCCGACTTGGGGAGATCGTCATGATCCTTGAACTGCATCGCCAAGGTGTCAGCGTTTCGGCCATCGCGCGCCGAGTGGAACTCGATCGCAAGACGGTGCGTCGATACATCGCCCAAGGGCTGGAGCCGCCGGCCTACGGTCCACGCCAACCGCGGATATCGCAGCTGCAGGCGTTCGAGCCCTATCTGCGCCAGCGGCTGGCGGGGTTTCCGCAGTTGACCGGCCGTCGGCTGCATCGCGAACTGCGCGATCTCGGTTACAGCGGTGGTTACACGATCCTGACCGATCTGCTGCGTGAGATCAGGCCGGTTGAAGTGTCGTCGTTCGAGGTCCGCTTCGAGACCCCGCCCGGCCGTCAGGCGCAGGTGGATTTCGCGCATTTCCGCACGGTTTTCACCGATGAGCCCGGCGTCGAGCGGATCATTTGGCTGTTCTCGCTTGTGCTGGGCCACAGCCGCATGCTGTGGGGCCGCTTCGTGCTGCATCAGGATATGCAGACGCTGCTACGCTGTCACACCGCGGCATTCGAGGCGCTGGGCGGCGTGCCGGAGCAGATCCTCTACGACCGGATGCGCACGGTGTTCCAGCGCGAGGATCCCGACGCCAGCCACATTATCTACAATCGCACGCTGCTCGCGTTCGCCAGCCACTACAGCTACCTGCCGAAGGCGTGCAAGGCGTTTCGGGCCAAGACGAAGGGCAAGGTCGAGCGCCCGTTCCGCTACATCCGCGAGGACTTCTTCCTTGGCCGGAGCTTTCGCAACCTCGATGATCTCAACGCGCAGTTCCGCCAATGGCTCGACCAGGTTGCCAATGTGCGCACCCACGCTACGACCAGGCGGGTTGTCGCCGAACATTTCGCCGAGGAGCGCCCGGCACTTCAGCCGCTGACTGTCGGGACATTCCAGGCCGTCTTGCGGCTCGAGCGACGCATCACCCGTGACGGCATGGTCTCGATCGACGGCAATCTCTACAGCGTGCCGAACAGCACGCGTCAGCGGACAGTCGAAGTACACAGCACCGCCAACGAGGTTCGCATTCTCGAGGATGGCGCCGTCATTGCCATTCATCCTGTGCTGGACGGGCGCGGTCAGCGTCGCATCATCGCCGGTCACCGGACGCTGCCGCCACCGGCCAACAGTCAGACCACGCGCGACGAGCGATCCGCTGTCGCGCGTACCGGCGACGTCGTCGCGCAGCGGTCACTGGCGTTTTATGATGCCGTCGGCAAACGTCTTGCCGCCAACGGTGCCGCGGCATGAGAGATCATCTGCCGCCCGCCGCACCGATCGAGCGGATCCGCACGCACTTGGTCAGCCTGCGCATGCCACGGGCACTGGAGGCGCTGGATCATGTCGTCCAGCAGCTCGAGCGCGGCCAGGCCACCGCGATCGAGGCCATCGAGACGCTGCTGGCCGAGGAACTCACCATCCGTGAAAGCCGTCGCATCAAGGCGGCGCTGCAGATGGCACGGCTGACGCCGATCAAGACGCTGTCGGGGTTTGATTTCTCGTTCCAACCATCGCTCGAGCGCAGCCGGGTTATGGCGCTGGCTGCGCTCGACTTCATCGATCGCCACGAGGTGGTTCACTTCATCGGCCAGTCCGGTACCGGAAAGAGTCGCATCTTGCGATCGCCCTCGGCGTCGAAGCGGTACGGGCCGGGCGCAGCGTCTACTTCTCCCCGCTCGCCGATATCATCGACAGCCTGGCCCGCGCCGAGCGCGAGGGCCGCCTGCGCGAACGGATCCGCTTTCTGTGCCGTTCATCTTTGCTGATCATTGATGAGATCGGCTACCTGAGCGTCGGCGCCGGTGCTGGCAATCTGTTCTTCCAGTTGGTCAATGCGCGCTACGAGCGCGGCGCCATGATCCTGACCTCCAATCGCGGTTTTGCCGAGTGGGGGAAGGTTTTCGGCGATCCGGTGGTCGCAACCGCGTTGCTCGACCGGCTGCTTCACCACGCCGTGGTCGTCCACATCGAGGGCGCCAGCTATCGCCTGCGCCAACATGCCGACCTGGTCCCAGAAAGCCTGCGCCCGCCTCAGCACGCCAACGCGACAGCCGACGCGCCGCGCCGACGTGGACGCCCCCCGAAAACCCCTCATTCCTGAGCCGTTTTTTGTTTAATCCGCCAGAGACGGTCGAAACTGCAGAGCGCCTTTCGTTCTTTAATCGTAGAGGAATTGGCAAGAGTAAAAGCCCCAGTTCCTTGGTTCGATCTGGGGAGCCTGTTCCTTCGTCCCGACCTGCCAACGGCAGGCACTGGCGCGCGCAGCGGCGGTCAAAAGCGCCGCGTTCTTCACGCGGCGGGAGCGGAGCCACGCGCAGCCCGCCCCTTTGCGGGCGAGCATGGCGAGCACCCACCTTTGACGGCTGCGAGCACGCCGGTAGGCTTGACGCAGGGCGAGGCGAAGACAGCCCCTTGTCCCTGCTTCGGTCGGGGCCACACTGCACACCGTGACGTCACGGAGGATGGGGGATGGCATTATCGGACGCGGAGCGGGCGGCACGCTACCGCGAGCGGCGCAAAGCCAGCGAGAAGCCCGTCGTCGTGCGCTATCGCCGGCCGGCGGACAGACGCAGTAAGGCCAAGCAGTGGAACGATGCGGTAGATACCCTTCTGGGCATCCTCGACGGGTACCAGGCGTGGCGGGACAACATGCCTACCGGAGTGTCGGACAGCGCCACGGCGCAGCACCTCGATGACGTGCTGGCGCTTCGTGACATGGTGGAGCAGCTACAGGGCGTTGACCTTCCAAAGGGCTTTGGACGGGACTGACATCCCACATGAACAGGCAAGCGCTATAAACGTCAACACAAACCGACCACGCAACGAAGTGGGGAATTTTCAACCGGCACTTCTGGGGAGATTTCAACCGGCATTGACAGGCGAACTGATAGCACGTTTCGTGACTGACGCCCCCACCCTGTACGTGCTGGTGTCAACACGCTGGCAGGCCTGCATGCCCAACTGCCGATCGGTCTGGTGCGATCGGAGCATCAGCCGTCGGACCCACCTGAGGTGGTGGAGATCTGAGCTTCCTCCTGCATAAGGATGGGATTAGGGAAGCCTCAGGTTGCTGATGCTAAGCGCTTCGAAGCTTATCTACTAAATCGCACGGTGTCGAGATTTCCTGCCGGTCCTGCGTGACCCGGCCGCGAGGAAGACGGTCGAGGACCTGATGCGTCACCTTAAGGGGATCGGCGGGATTACACGCTATTAACGCCGCCGGAAGGGTGCCGAGATAGCCTTGTCGCTACCTCGGCGCTTATGCAGGTTCATCCCCTCACTTCCGACGCTGAACGCATCGATCTGCTTGTCCGCATCAGTCGGTGTCGAGATCTCTTGGCGGTCCTGCGTGAGGCTGGGGCCAGGAAGACGCTAGAGGACATGATCGTCCACATGGAAGCCGGGCTTCAGGCGATGGACACTCGCTTGGCCGACCGCCGCTGAATGAAAAAACAGGCGCACCCAAGGCCAATCGGGCGCGCCTATCCGTGCGTTTAGCGCCCGTGGGCGAAACCACAGCCGGCACGGGGACAATTGAAGATCCGAAGTATTATTACTGTCAATTCAAGCCTGGCGATTGCGACGAAGTGTCCCGCTCCGTAGGCAAAAATATGGCGCACCCTGGGTCATCGAAGGGTGCGCCTAATCCTGACCCTAATACATGAGCGGACTGACGGTGCCAGCCCGACGGTGATGGAAGCTTCTGTTGTGGTCTAAGTCAAATCAGAGGTTCGCGATCCTTATCGGAGCCTTATCGCTTACCACCTCACGCGCTCTGCCTGGTCGACTACTTGGCCCTGGTTGTCCGGCTGCTCGGGGCAGACCGCCTCCATCAGCCTATAAGCATGGAGGAGCGAATTGAGATACGTCTATCCCGGCGTCGGTTGCCACTACGCGAATGGCACCGGCTGTAAAGCGCTTGATCTTTTCGATGCTGGCCTGCAGTTCCTGAACGTTATCTGTATTGGACAGAAAAGATATCGTGAAACAGGATGGCGAGCTGAACGGCCGCTTCGGCCAGAGTCTTGGGGCGAGACACGATTATACCGCGCTCAGGTCAGAACCCGAAAATCCTTGGCCGAGATAATATGGAAGTTATCCGTTACCTGATCACAATAGATGTCCCATTTTCTGGGCACCTCCTCGCGCAAGAACGTTAGGATCGCCGCTTTGAAGTCGACGAATGTCGTATGACATCGATTGTGGGTGACATGCTTGTGCATCAGGCCCCATAGCCGCTCGAGCGGGATCCAGATGGCAGTAGGCGGGGATGAAGTGGAGCTTGATCCGGCACCCCGATCGCGACAACCAAGCCTGCACCAGCTTGGCGTGGTGTAGCGAACATTGTCCACGAACAGATGGATCAACCGCTTGCCTGGATACATCGCCTCGATCGCCCGCAGCAACATCACCATGCTGAAGCGCATTCACCGTTGCCGCCTCATCATACGGGTTCTGCCGGTCTCGAGATCAATCGCACCGTGAATGTTCAGGCTCTCCCCGCCCGCTGGTCTGTTCCACCGCAACCGGCGTGTCTTTCGGCGCCCAGCATCCGACCGGCCGCACCGCGTGCGTCGGATGCACCGCATCGCCAAACAGCACCGCTTCATCATCACCAATGTGGTTCAGGATATTTTGCGAAGTCTTGATAAAGGCCGCCTGCTTGTCAGGGTCCAGCTTGGACGACACCGCTTTCGGCTTGCGATGCTCCATGCCCAGCCGGTGCAGCAGCGCGATCAGCCCCGACCGGCTCTCATAGGAGATACCGCACTCGGTCTCGATCCAGGCACCAACTTCGCGGGTTGTCCGAGGCAGCGTCTCGGCGATCCAGGTCTTCAGCTTGGCCTGCTGCGCATCGCTCAAGCGGCACGTCCTGCCATCATAGTCGAAACTCACCAAGCCTTCGATGCCCTCGTCCTCATACAGCCGATGCCAGGTGCGCACGGTGTCGTCGTCCAACAGCAGGACCTTCGCGACTTCGTCGCAGCTCATGCCATCATCCAATATAACCAGCGCGTTGGCGCGCCGGGCCAGCCGGTGAGCCACGGAACCATCGCGACCCAGGTCAATCAGGTTGCTACGCGTTTCAGGGTCAAGGAAGCCGGCGCGGATCATGCAATGACTAGAATTGCGGCGAAACTGATTCGCAAAGCAGCGGGATTCCGGACTTCTAAATAGTTAGGGTATACAAGGTGCTGGAGCGCCATCGTTTCGTCGAGCAGGATTTCTCATTTTGGTTTCGTGTCTGTCGTACAGGATCAAATTCACGGTCCCGCAGGCTGCGTCTCGTCTAACTCGTCGTATGCGACGCCGATGCTGTTGATCCGGTCGCCAATGTCGAGGATTGAGAAGGGGCTGTTCATGCTACCTCTCCCTCCGCCATGAATTCTGAGACTTGGATCGCCATCCACTCGGCAAGGTCAATCATGACGATTTCACCGTCTGGGGTTTTGCCGGAGTGGCGGACGACACAGCGAGCCATGGCATAGAAAACCTCAAGGTAAGCTGAGTGGCCGGTCAATCTGGCGTATTTGCTGAGCCAGCGCGTTCCATTCGGCGTCCGTCTCTTCCGGCGGGCCATCGTCTATCTCGGCATCGTCTATCTCGGCATCGTCCATCGCGGCGATCCGGGCGACTTCGTAGGTTCGGAGCTGCACCAGGCGGTCGCAGAGGGCGATCAGTTCGTCGTCGGTCGGCTGGGTCATGCCGCGTCTCCCTGCGCCATCTAAGGGCTCAGCGTAGTCGTCTAGCACGGCGACGAATACGCCCTCACGAAGTTGCCGGCTTATGGCGAAGTCGGGCAGACAAGCGATACCCATGCCTTGTTTGCTACTCGTTGCGGGTTTTCGGCCAAGTCTGATCCACCGGTAGGGTGTTGGAATCGCTGAATTCTGGCTCAACGCCTGATTCAGACACGCTCCCCTTTTTGGGGGGCGAAAATGGCGAAACGTGCGTGCTGGCGGGAGATTCCGACGGAACTGAGCCTTGAGCAGTTCGAGGAATTTATCTTGCCACACCTGACCGTTGGAAGGCGCGGGCCAGCGGCTAAATTGTCCCTTCATGCCCTCTTCAATTACATACTGAAACTACTGTACCTCGGTTGCCAATGGAAGGAACTGCCCATCGAAAAGGACGCGACCGGGCGCCGGGAGATCCACCACGTCCGTATCTGGAGGACGTTTCGCCGTTGGGTGTCGGATGGCTGTTTCAATGCGATCTTCGAGGGCTCGGTGTTGACGCTCCATCAGGCGGAGCTCCTTGACGTCTCGATCATCCACGGCGACGGCACGACCACAGCGGCGAAGAGGGGTGGTGACAATATCGGCTTCAACGGGCACAAGAAAATCAAAGGCGACAAGGTGGTCGCCTTTTGTGATCGGAATTGCAATGTGATCGCGCCGTTCATTTCGGCGCCCGGCAATCTGAGTGAATTGCCCCTCCTCCGGGACGCTTTACCTGAGGTGACGCGGATCGCGGGTTCCATTGCGCTCGATCTTCGCGGCACGATCGTGAGCCTGGATGGCGTTTACGATTGCTCGCGTAACCGGAAGGCGATTTTTAATCGCGGTATGGTGCCGAACATCAACCCCAATCCGAGAAACCGGCAATCCACCAAACGTGGCCGCAAACCATTTTTCGATGCGGCGATCTTCAAGGAACGGTTCAACACCATTGAGCGTGTGTTTGGCTGGGAGGACAAATTCCGCCACTTGCTGCTCCGGTTCGAACGCCTCAGCGAATTGCATTACGCCTTCAAATCATTGGCCTATGCGATGATCAATCTGCGCCACTTCTGCTAACATCGGCCACCATGGCACTCGGGTTGTGATGGCGCGGCGCGGTGCCATGATCACTGCCGTCCGCAGAATGAAGAAATGATGCACTTCAGGTGATAATGTTACTGAACCGCCGCATCGACGTGGCGACTCCACATCTTCGACGGACCGTTCACGTTCCATCAGGCTGGCGCGGGCTGGAAACCCGCAACAAGTAGGGAGTGTGAAGCGCGGGGCCTGCGATGCCGTGGAGAATGTCGGCGGCGCGATCGAGAGCGTTCGCGCGGTCAGCCCTCCCGGCACCACCGGAGTGCGGACCGACAGGAACGCTCTGGGCACCACCGGAGTGCGGACGGACAGGCACGCTTCGGGCACCACCGGAAATGCGGACGGACGGGCACGCGCTCGCCACCGCCGGAAATGCGGACGCAGACGGGCTAGCTCACGGAGCCCGAACCAACGGCTTCCCGGCCGTCACAACTGTCACCAGACCGCCCCAGGTTTTGACAGGAGGATCTCCTCACAGGGAAAGGTGGAAGGTCGCAGAGATCCGTCCGCCAGCCGGGTGATCGTGCCTCAGCAGCGCCAACAACACGATCGCCTCGAGCGCCACCGCCGTGACTGTTGCGGATGCCAAGCCGACCAAGCGAACAGCCGGATCGCAGCCGATCGTTCATCTTTGGTCCGGAAACGCACTCCGGACGCAGAGCGGCAGCGGCTTGGTTGGCAGGATCGGCGAGGGATCAGTGGCTGCCACCCGCCTCACTGCGAGCTTTCAATGTCGAACACCACACGTGTCGGCGTTTCCAGATGACCGGAATAGTTTTGGTTCACTTGGTGCTGCTTCGCTCTTCGGCCTCGCTCGACACGAGCGGTCCATCGCCGGCCGGCCTGCATGCTATTGCAGCACCAGCACGGGACGCTGGGCTCGTTGCAGACGACCGGAACGCCATGCCCGTGTCCGGGCCGCACAAGAGGAGAGTGGGGCGACGGCAGCCTCCCAGGCGGCAACACGAGCCTGACAGGCGGCTATGCCCCAGAAATCGGACGGCGGGCCGCTGTCGAGCGGCAACGTGCTCCGGACGCATACACCCCTCTCGCGCACCTCATGAGGACGGCAAACACCCCGCTGACTGCAGAAGTGCCAGGCGACGAAACTCGCAACGACCAAAAACCCGATGCCGATGAACTGTCCAGCGACGATCTGTCTGGTCTAATATGCAGGATGGGTGTTAGCGGCGGTGGGAATCCCACATAAACGGCGCGTATCGATCTCCGAGAAGGCAGTTAGGGCCTTCGGGGGCGAGCGGTGGGGTCGACGTATTGGCGATAGGCGCACCCTGTCGGAGACCGGATTGCCGCAACGGCAGCAAGCAATGACGCGCCCGGCGGCGATCACGGCGGGCGGTTGCGCTGCCGTTGCGGCGGCGCGGTCCATTTCGGGCTGTCGGCTGGGCATCGGACCCGGACCGTCACGCCGCGGCCTTGGGTGCGATATTCGCGGCTACGATCGACATGCATCCGGCGCCCGCGGTCGGTCGCCTGGTATCGGCGGCGCGCTTCCCGCTGGTTGCGGCGCCTGACCTCCAGTGCACAATCCGGACCACAAAATACAATTGCGATCTACTCATCTCTTTATCGCCGTCATACAACTGCACTGTTGGTGACAACGGCCGCAAAGAAATAACCGGCAGGAAAGGCTCGATACGCAGCCGGATGTGCATGCGTCGGCTTGTGATGACATGGCCATCAACCCAATAACACTCAAATTGTACCTGAAGTGGCGTGCGGCCACTCAATCAATCCTTGCCGCCGATTGCTGGCTGAGCGGCAGACCACTGTAAAGGCGGGCCTTCGGCCCCCGCCTACGGCGGCTGACGGCCTTGACAGTGGTCTGCCGCTCAGCCGTCTTGCCCCCATCGGTTCGATAGCCCGGAAAAGAATGGCTTCGGGCAAGAAGCTACGGAGCCACTCGGCGTCGCTATAATTTGCGGCACTTTTTTGACCCGGCGCCGGATAGACGCGGATTTAAGGCAGCCATCGACAAGGATGGGCACAGAAAGCGCAAAGCAACAAGAGGTCGTCGATGTTCGTTGAGGTGTATGCGGCAACCGCGACCGCTATCAACCTAATCATGAGGGCGGGACAGATGACCCCGCAGTATTTGGCTTTATCATTGTTTCAATAATTACGAACGGCAATGCCGAGCCAGCCGCGATCACGCCGAGGTCCAACAAACTGAACGCCGCTAATCCCAACAGGCGACGGGAGAACGGCATCACACTGACCAAGCCTTGAAGCGCAGCCGTGCCGAGGATTGCGAGGGTGAGCGCTCGGTTCTCAGGCAGGGACCACGGGGCATGGGTCTCCGACCGCGAACTAAGGCCGTCGAGCAACTGCGCTCCGATGAGGTGGAAAACGCTATACCGCCTCCCGTGTAGCGTGCCATGCCATAGAGATGAGCAGACAGGGCGCTGATGCTGAACAGACCGCTCTTGAGCGCCAGCCGAGGATAGTCGTTCCGTCGGACAATGTTTTCGTCGCGTGGACGCGGCGGGCGCAGCATCACGTCGTATTCAACAGGCTCAAATCCTAACGAATAAGCAATCGCGACGTCAGTCACCAGATTAAGCCATAAGAATGATGAGCTTCATCCAGGGGGTGGCCTAGGCTGCATGCCGCAGCCCCGATGGTGACAAATACCTCGCTGCTGTTGGTGCTGACGAGGAAGTGGATCGGCTTTGCGCATGTTGGCATAAATCATGCGACCCTGAACTGCACGGCGACAACCATCCGGCAATGAAGCTCATCTTCGGCGAGATACTACATCAGCGATCTCGCGTGCGGCCCGGGGTCCATGCTGTCCCATAGCAATGCCGATGTCAGCCGCCCGCATAGCAGGCGCATCATTGGTGCCATCGCCGGTCAGGCCCACGGCGAGACTGCCCTTTTGCAGCGCTTGAACAATATCTAATTTGTTTCCGGGACTAACACGCGAGAATACGTCATATTGGCCTGCGGTTTTAGCGATTTCCTCCGCACCCGTTGAAAGAACGTGAAGCCATCGATGGCGCGCGTCGTCGGCGAAGTCCGCGTTTCACGAGCAATCGCCGCAGCGGTTCCAGCTTGATCACCGGTCACCATCACCGTGCGAATGCCTGCTTCTTGGAAGTCTCGCAACGCGGCCTTGATGTCAGGGCGCACCGGATCGGCCATCCCAATCATACCGAGCCAGATTAAGTGATCCGGCGGCGAGGTATGGTCGTGATAAGGGTCACAACAAGAAAACCTGATAACCCGCAAGCCACACGTAGTTATGCCCTCATTTCGGGACAGGATATGTGTGCGCTCCGCCTCCGTGAGAGTGGCGACGTGTCCTTCAGACAACTGGACATGAGTGCAGAGAGCAAGAAGATCGATCGGTATTCCCTTTGGCCGCGACAAGCAAATTGCAGTTGTCCGTCCCATGGACAGTGATCATGTAGGG